>JBKJRC010000012.1:0-64366 GCA_046594915.1 Methylotenera sp.
TAAACCAAACAACAAAACATTCTTTATCTCTTGCGAAACAAAGCATTTGTTGCGTCTAAGTCAATTGTCTTGACCACAAACACCCACACTTATCAGTCGTTCAGTTTGTTAAAGAGCTTTTTATTTACTGCAAGAAGTGAATCACTTTTGAGTATTTCGTTTCACGCTTTGCGTTAACGAGGTGCGCATTATACAGAGCTTTTAAGCCGCGTCAATACTAATTTGTGAAACATTTTAATTAATATTAACGGGTCAGCTTGGTGCGTCTTTTTTGTTGCTTTTCGTTAACGGTTGTCTGTAACGAGGTGCGCATTTTACAGAGGCTTAAACTTTGGTCAAGTCCTATTTGTGGTTAATTACAAAATTATTACAATTAAATGCAAATGGCGAAAAAGTTAAGCATTAAATTAGGTTAACTTTTGCAAATTTGCGCTTACCCACTTGCGCAATTACCGCAACGCCTTTGCTTAATTGCAGGTTTTTGTCCTCTATTTTTTGACTATTTAGTTTCACACCGCCTTGCTGAATCGCTCTTATCGCTTCACTAGTGCTTTCTACCAAGCCAGCCAGTTTAAGTAATTGTGCGATACCGATAGTTGCGCCATCAATATTAAGAGTCACTTCAGGCACCTCATCTGGCACGCCGCCTTTGGCACGCGTTTGAAAATCATGCAGCGCTTTTTCAGCGTCAAGCTGGCTGTGAAAACGCGCCACAATCTCCTGCGCGAACTTAACCTTGATATTGCGCGGATTTTCGCCTGCAGCCACTACCGCCTTCCATTGTTGAACGGTTTCTAACGGTTCGAACGACAGCAACTCTATATAGCGCCACATTAATTCATCGCTAATTGACATCAGTTTGGCAAAGATAATTTCGGGCGCTTCATTAATACCAATATAGTTGTTGAGCGATTTGGACATTTTATTCACGCCATCCAAGCCTTCTAATAACGGCATGGTCAACACGCACTGTTGGCTTTGGCCTGCTTGTTTTTGTAGCTCGCGGCCCATTAATAGATTGAATTTTTGGTCAGTGCCGCCTAATTCTACGTCTGCCTTTAATGCAACCGAATCGTAACCTTGCAATAATGGGTACATAAATTCGTGTATCGCAATCGGCTGATTACCTTTAAAGCGCTTAGAAAAATCATCTCGTTCTAACATGCGCGCAACCGTTAAACTAGAGGCTAATTTGAGCATACCCGCCGCGCCCAAATCAGATAACCAGCTTGAATTAAACACAATGTCAGTTTTATCTTTGTCTAAAATCTTAAATACTTGGCTTGCATACGATTGCGCATTTTCAGCCACTTGCTGTTTGGTTAATGGCGGACGCGTGGTACTTTTGCCCGTCGGGTCGCCAATCATTCCTGTAAAGTCACCAATTAAAAATAACACTCGATGGCCTAAATCTTGAAAATGGCGTAATTTATTGATTAATACCGTATGCCCCAGATGCAAATCGGGCGCGGTAGGATCGAAGCCTGCTTTAATCCGCAAAGGGATGCCCGACTTTATACACGAGCGTAATTTTTCGATGAGCTCTTGCTCGATTAACAATTCTTCGCAGCCGCGTTTGATGATGGCTAATGATTGATTAAAATTTACATTGCTACTGGTATTCACGGCTTTTTCCAATGGCTAAAAGAGTGTATTTTTACAAATTGTTACTTTTTATTGCGATAAAAATTCTGTTACTATAGTTTTCTATTCATAGTGCCAGGCTTTTTAATTCAAGCATTTAAGCGATTTTTAATGACGCAATTTTTTAACAGAAACAGGCCAAAATCTAAGTTTGCTATTTTAACGCAAAACGCATTATCGAGCCTGCGTGATATGGAATTCTTACACAAAATAAGGTTACGCTGGGTTTCGCTAATTTTAGTGTTGCCTTTTTTTGTGATTATCGCCGCCTTTGGCACGGTTTCTTCCGAACAACCACGTTACGTTAAAACTGAAACGATTACAGAAGAAGTCACGTTGCCTTTGGCGGTGCATAACGTTAATCGCGATGAAGAGTTTTGGCAAATTGATCAGGTGCACCGCGACGACACTTTGGCGAGTTTATTTAGGCGCATGACGATACGTGATGAAGATGCGATGAAGTTTTTGATGCTGGCGCCTGATGCGCGCGCCATGAATAACCAATTGATCCCTGGTCATAGCCTTGAAATTAAAACCAATTTAGACGGAAAATTATTGCATTTAGAGTATGAAATTGACCATGAAACCATTTTAGTGGCCGGGCTAACGCCTAGTGGTTATCAATTGGCAACACAAAAGTTAATCCTGCAAAATAACCAAGTTTTAAAATCCGCCGTTATTGTTGATTCTTTATTTGGCGCGACGGATGACGCTGGCATTCCTGACCAGATCGCCTTACAAATCGCTGATATCTTTTCCAGCGACATTGATTTTCATGATGATTTAAGGCCTGGCGATAGGTTTAGTGTGGTGTATGAAGCGTTTTATAATGCTGGCGAGATGATGAAAATAGGGAATGTATTGGCGGTTGAATTTGTGAATAAAGGCAAAAAATACCAAGCCGTGCATTTTGGCAACGCAGAAGGTAAATTTGCCTATTACACGCCAGAGGGCAAAAGCTTGCATAAATCGTTTCTACGTTCTCCGCTAGAGTTTACGCGCATTAGTTCTAGCTTTAATACTGGTCGTTATCATCCTATTTTGCAACGCATTAAAGCGCACAAAGGCGTCGATATGGCCGCGCCAACAGGCACGCGGGTTAAAGCTTCTGGCGATGGTATAGTGGAATTTGTAGGACGTAAAGGCGGCTATGGCAACGTAATTGTACTCAAGCATGCTAACGGCATTAATACCTTATACGGCCATTTATCGCGATTTGCTGCTGGTTTGCGTAGAGGCTTGCACGTGTCGCAAAGTGACATTATTGGCTATGTAGGCATGACTGGTTTAGCCACAGGCCCGCACTTGCACTACGAATTTTTAGTCGATAAAGTGCATCACAATCCAATGACTGTAGCTTTGCCACTAAGCGTACCAATTGACGCTCAGTACAAAAAAGAATTTGATGCAAACAGCCTTAACTTGATGGCTAGGATTGAAATGTTAAACCGCAGACAAGTGGCACTCATCGACTAAGTATGGCTAAAATGCAATTGTTTATTGGCGTGATGTCTGGCACGAGTTTAGATGGTATTGACGTTGCACTTTGCGATTTAAATGCTGCTAAATGCCAAGTTCTTGCAACACATTTTCTGGCGTATCCACAAGCATTAAAAACGCAATTATTACAGTTACATTCCGCCACTGACAATGAGTTAGAAATAGTCACCTTAACCGCAAATAAACTTGCATTTTTATATGCGGATGCGATTAATACTTTGCTGGCAAAGCAAAACTTGCCAGCAAGTGCAATTACCGCGATTGGTTGTCATGGTCAAACCATTCGGCATAGGCCAGAACTTGGATTTACTTTACAAATTGGCAATGCAGCGCTGCTTGCTGAACTGACCAATATCACGGTAGTTTCTGATTTTAGAAGTCGCGACATTGCAGCAGGCGGCCAGGGCGCGCCATTAGTGCCGGCTTTTCATCAAGCGATATTTGGCTCCAAGCAAAGCAATCGTGCAATCGTGAACATCGGCGGCATTGCCAATATTACTCATCTGGCCAAAAATGCTGATGACTTAAATTCTAAAACAATCTTGAATTCTGGAAAAGTTCTAGGCTTCGATTCAGGCCCTGGCAATATGCTGCTGGATGCCTGGACAAAACAGCATTTGGGTAAAGATTACGACGCAAACGGCTCTTGGGCAGCTACTGGTAAAATCGTTCAGCCATTATTAACGAAAATGCTGGCTGAACCTTATTTTGCATTACCGCCGCCCAAAAGTACGGGGCGCGATTTATTTAACGATGCTTGGCTTATACAATATTTAGCAGATTATCGGCCACAAGACGTAGCACGCACATTGGTTGTGCTAACTGCACGCACGATTCATGATGCGCTCACCCGGTATTGCGGTAATGTAGATGCGGTTTATTTATGTGGCGGCGGCGCGCATAACAGCTTGCTGATTAGGCATTTAACAGAATTACTGGGAAATACTATTCTCAGCACTACAGCAGAATTAGGTGTAGGCGTTGATTGGGTTGAAGCTACTGCCTTTGCCTGGCTTGCCAAACAGACCATTGAACATAATCCCAGCAACTTACCTGCCGTGACAGGTGCTAAAGGTTTGCGTGTGTTGGGCGCGATTTATTCTGCCTAAGGTCTTGATACATTTGGTATCATTGTTGCCTGATTACATGAACCAAAATGCCTAATAAAGATTGATTATGACGACAAAACCAACTAAAGCCACCATCACATTTGACAACGGCGCTGCTCCTATCGAATTGCCTATGTTATCAGGCACACTGGGCAATGATGTCATCGATATTCGCAATCTTGGTAAACATGGCGTATTTACTTATGATCCTGGCTTTATGTCGACCGCCGCTTGTCAATCTAACATTACCTATATTGATGGTGAAAAAGGCTTGTTGTATCATCGCGGCTACCCAATCGAACAATTGGCCGAGCATTGCAATTTTTTAGAAGTATCTTACCTATTAATGCATGGCGAACTACCAAATACCACGCAAAAAACTGAGTTCACCAATTTAATCAGCGGTCATACCATGTTGCACGACCAGCTTAGCAACGTATTCCGTGGCTTTCGGCGAGATGCACACCCAATGGCAGTCATGGTGGGTGTGGTTGGCTCTATGTCGGCGTTTTATTTCGACTCAATGGATGTATACAATCCTCAGCATCGCATTGCTTCTGCTTACCGTTTATTGGCAAAAGTGCCGACCATTGCGGCTTGGAGCTATAAGTACAATCAAGGTCAGCCGTTTATGTACCCCAACAATAAACTCAATTACGCTGAAAATTTTATGCACATGATGTTTGCCACGCCATGTGAAGAATACGTGCCAAACCCTATATTAGCCAAAGCGTTTGAAAAAATACTGATTTTGCATGCTGATCACGAACAAAATGCATCAACCAGCACTGTGCGCTTAGTAGGCTCCAGCGGCGCCAATCCTTTCGCCAGCGTAGCTGCTGGCATCGCATCGCTTTGGGGCCCTGCGCACGGCGGCGCAAATGAGGCCACCTTAAAAATGCTAGAAGAAATGGGCGACATTTCACGCATTGGCGAATTTATTAAACGTGCAAAGGATAAAACCGATAGCTTCCGTCTGATGGGCTTTGGCCACAGAGTTTATCGTAATATGGATCCACGTGCCGCCATTATGCGCACAACTTGTCATGAAGTTTTAAATGAACTAGGCTTACAAGCCGACCCTTTGTTTAAATTAGCAATGGAACTGGAAAAAATCGCATTAGAAGACGAGTATTTCGTTTCACGCAAACTATATCCAAACGTCGACTTTTACAGCGGTATCGTAATGCGCGCCATGGGAATACCTAATTCCATGTTCACCGCCATCTTCGCCCTAGCCCGTACCGCAGGCTGGATAGCACAATGGTCTGAAATGAATGCTGACGCAGAACATAAAATTGGGCGGCCCAGACAGTTGTACACAGGCGAAGCTAGGCGAGAGTTTGTGCCCATCGATAAGAGAAGCTAATGGCGTTAAACCGCATGCAATGCATGCGGTAAAAGAGATTATTAATTAGGCTGAAGTCGCCCGCATCGTGTTAAATTGAGCAACGGTGGGTTAATCGACTGTGGCCCCGCTTTATTTATCCTGTTATTTCTAATTGGCTTGCTCGCCATATCCTCAGTAAGCAAGCCATTAGTGACTAACCCGAACGGTCAATGTAGCGCGCTTTCGCAATAAACATCTTTAGTGACCGCAGAATCTGCTATAAATAATATAGCAATACGAATCAATGTATAAAAATAATGGTTAACTTAGTTCGGTTTTGTTGACCATTCTTGCATGGCTTCTTCACCAGGGCGGTCGATCTTTACTTGTCCATCATCGGTTGAAACAACCCAACTGACAGGAATGTAATGATGTTGACCAGCATCATCTCTTTTCAATTTAATGGTGTTTGCGCCCTCTAAATGGTCTACTTCAGCGAATTGGCCATCCTGTGAACACACAACTGGCATATCAGGTTTAATCGTGCTTGAGTTAATCATGGTTTCTTCTCCAATACTGTTAAGGAAAAATATCCTAAGCGTTATTAAACAAGAATCCATTGGCTCAAATTATCGGTATATGTCCTATAAATTTGTCAGATAACACGCTAAATAAGCGTTAACTTAATAAGCGTCATTTAGTGCTGGGTTCTTTTAAAAGAACCGGTGACATTGCAAAGCTGCCGCCGTTGTAGCTCACTAATATTTGGCTATCTTGAATCGTTAAGCTCATTTGCATGCTTCTGTTGGCGATACTGGCAAGTTCTTGCGTTTCTGGCAAATTAATCACCGTTAAGTTGTGGATTTTTAATACGGCTTTGCTGTTTTGCGTCCACCACATATCGGCAATACGTCCACCGTATAAAACCACCACCACTTGCTTTGCCCGGCCTGCCGCTCTGCGAATATCTTTTTCTGTGGGTAAACCAACATCCATCCATAACTCAATCGCACCCGTTAAATCCTTTTGCCATAAGTCAGGCTCTTCGTCGTCAGATAAGCCTTTGCCGAAAATAAGTGTTTCAGTGGCATAAAGCGCAAAACCAATTAGGCGCACCATCACGCGCTCATCGGTTTCCGATGGATGTTTCGCAAGCGTTAGGTTATGTTGCGCGTAATACTGCCTGTCCATATCGGCAATATTCAGGTCTATTTTATAGATGATGGATTTAAGCGCCATATCAGTGTGAATATTTAAGAAAGTCACAATATACGCGATGCCCAAAAAAGATGTAAAAAAGGTCTTGAAAAATAAAAAAACAGGCCATATTTTATTTTTAGGCAAATGCTCGATTGAGGTTTGCCGCTAACTTTATCGCTTATTTTTGAAAGGATATAAAATGCGTACTTATGATTTGAGTCCACTTTACCGTTCAGCAATCGGCTTCGACCGTTTAGCAAGACTATTGAACGATGCACAACGAACCGATGTTGAAACGAGCTATCCGCCTTATAACATTGAGTTATTGAGTGAAGACAGTTATCGAATTGTGATGGCGGTGGCTGGATTTAATGAATCCGAACTGGAAATTGAATCCGAACACCAATCATTAAGGGTTGCTGGTCGCAAGGAAAATCGTACTGAAAATAATCAGGAGGTGACCTATCTGCATCATGGTATTGCCGCACGCGATTTTGAACACAAGTTCCAGTTGGCAGATCACGTTAAAGTGACTAAAGCTAAACTGGAGAACGGGCTACTGAATATTGAGTTAGTAAGAGAAGTGCCAGAAGCCTTAAAGCCACGTAAAGTACAGATTGAGGCGTCTAATGACAGGCAATTGCTAGAAAAAAAGGCCGCATAAAGGCCCGGTTCAGTCGCTGGCTAGCTAAATTCGGTAAGTGTGTTACCAGCGACATATAAAGAAAGGAGGTGCTGCAACGCCTCCTTTTTATCGCCTAAAATTACAAAGTGGAACGCTGGCGTATCAAACCATAGCCATTTCCAGTAAGCTAACGTTTTTTAATAATCAACATAATCAATTCCATGGCTCAATATGTAATGTCTATGCTCCGCGTGAGCAAAATCGTGCCACCTAAACGGCAAATCATCAAAGATATTTCGTTGTCTTTTTTCCCAGGTGCAAAAATCGGTTTGCTGGGATTAAATGGCTCGGGTAAATCAACCGTATTGCGTATTATGGCCAATGCCGATAAAGAGTTTGAGGGCGAAGTGCAATGGCAGCCCAATATGACAATCGGCTATTTGCCGCAAGAGCCGCAATTGGATGCTGAAAAAACCGTGCGCGAAGAGGTGGAAAGCGGCATGGGTGAAGTAATGCAAGCGCAGGCGATGCTGGAGGCGGTTTATGCCGCTTATGCAGAGCCAGATGCGGATTTTGACAAGCTGGCAGAAGAACAAGCCAAGTGGGAAAACATTATCGCGGCCAGTGGTTCAGATTTAACTACTCAATTAGAGATTGCCGCTGACGCGCTGCGTTTACCACCATGGGATGCGAAAATTGGCCCATTATCGGGTGGCGAAAAACGCCGCGTGGCTTTGTGCAAATTGCTATTATCTAAGCCCGACATGCTATTGCTAGATGAGCCAACCAACCATCTGGATGCAGAATCGGTGGAATGGTTAGAGCAGTTTTTAGTACGTTTTACCGGCACGGTGGTAGCGGTAACGCATGACAGATACTTTTTAGATAACGCCGCGGAATGGATTTTAGAACTAGACCGTGGGCACGGCATTCCTTGGAAAGGCAATTATTCAAGCTGGCTAGATCAAAAACAAGCGCGATTGGCACTGGAAGAATCGCAAGAATCTGCCCGTAGAAAAGCGTTAACTACCGAGTTGGAATGGGTGCGCCAAAACCCGAAAGCGCGTCAAGCCAAAAGTAAATCGCGTATTGCACGTTACGAAGAACTAGCCAGTGCAGAATACCAAAAACGTAACGAAACGCAGGAAATTTTTATCCCCGCAGGTGAGCGTTTGGGCGATCAAGTGATTGAATTCAATCATGTATCCAAAGCGTTTAAAGACCGATTGTTAATTGATAATTTGAGCTTTAGCGTGCCAGCTGGCGCAATTGTCGGTATTATCGGCCCCAACGGGGCAGGTAAATCAACGCTATTTAAAATGATTATGGGGCTAGATTCGCCAGACACCGGCGAGGTGAATATCGGCCAAACGGTTAAATTGGCTTATGTAGACCAAAGCCGCGACGATTTAGCGAATACTAAAACGGTCTTTGAAGAAATCGCCAACGGCTCAGATATTTTAACGGTGGGCCGCTATGAAACGCCAAGCCGTGCTTATATTGGGCGCTTCAACTTTAAGGGCGGTGATCAGCAAAAAATCGTTGGTAACCTTTCTGGCGGTGAACGCGGACGTTTGCATTTAGCTAAAACGCTGATCTCTGGCGGCAATGTGTTGCTATTAGATGAACCGTCAAATGACTTGGACGTGGAAACTTTGCGTGCGCTGGAAGACGCTTTGCTAGAATTTGCAGGCTGCGTATTAGTGATTTCGCATGATCGCTGGTTTTTAGACCGTATTGCCACGCATATTCTGGCGGCGGAAGGTGAATCACAATGGACATTTTTTAACGGCAATTATCAAGAGTATGAAGAAGACAAACGTAAACGTTTAGGCGAAGAAGGCGCAAAACCAAAACGCATACGTTATAAACCGATGACACGTTAAGGGGTTTATCCAATGCTAGAAAATCGGTTTCCTTTTAGCTATTTTGCGGGTTTAAAAACCGGCAAAATAGTGCTGTGGTGTTACTTAATCTGGTATTTGGTGACTATGTTTAACTATTTTGACCCTAGTCCGACAATGTGGCTTAATTCTTTAGGGCTTAGTGTGGTGATTGGTTATGCCTTATTACTTAGCGTAGGTAAAAACACAGCAGAACCAGACAATTGGCAAACGTTTAGATTATTTATGATGCCGTTTGGTGTGTCCAGTTTTTCCTCGCTCATTAAAGGCCATGGTTTTATCTTGATTGCACCACCAGTACTGACTGAATTTTTATTTTCAATAGCCAGTTGTTTTGTATTTGTTATAGGAGTCTATGCTTTAAAGTGGCTGCAGTGTTATCAACACACAGCTTAATGGCATGCTGAAATCAGGCTGCGATTATAGCCAATCCCATTCAATGCGCTTTTTATGCGGTGCGTTTTTCATGGCTTTATCCCACAAACAAGACGGTATTAAGCGCATGAGTTTGGCAATCATGCCCATCTGCCACGGAATGACCCGATAACGCACGCGCTTTTCAACAGCATCAACGAATTTGTGCGCAAAAATATCGGTATCCATTAAAAAAGGCATTTTGTACTGATTAATTTCGGTCATCGGCGTGCGAACGTAACCCGGCGCAATCGTGCTCACTGCAATATTGTAATGCTGCATTTCAATGCGCAGGCTTTCGCAGTAGGTAATGACCGCAGATTTGCTTGCACTGTACGCAGCACTGCCAGGTATGCCGCGAATACCTGCAACACTTGCAACCCCAACCAATTGTGTGTTTTGGCCTTGTTCTGCGGCTTGCTTCATCGCTGCGATAAAAGGTTGAAAAGTATGCACCATACCCATCACATTAATATCCATCACCGCTTGAAAAGCAGGTATGTCATCTCTGTATTCAGTCAGTGTGCCACGGCTAACACCTGCATTGGCAATCACAATATTCGGTACGCCATGCTGTTGTATAAAATGCTGTGCGGCCAATTGGCACGCCAAGCTATCGCGTACATCCAAGGGATAAATGGCACAGGTAATATTGTATTGATTTTGTAGATTATCAGCTAACTCTTGTAAGTGCTCACTACGTCTGGCTGCCAAGCCAATAATACACGCATCATTCGCATAACGCTTGGCGTATTCATGTGCCAAAGCTGAACCAATGCCGCTGGATGCGCCTGTTATAAATATTTTTTGCATAGCAATAAGTGTAGCGCATTAAAAACCCGCCGTGTGTAAACATCAGCGGGTTAGTTAATGCATAAACCGTGCTATTTTTTACTTAACGCTTTGTTTCAACAAGGTTTTATTTACCAATATTTTGGCTTGATTCGTTGCCTGAACTACTTTTTTGCCACAGGCATCTTTGAAGCAGGCGCTTTTGTGGTTTGGGTGGCTCTAGCTTTACGCACATTTTCAATAATATAATCGGCCACTTTAAGCGCCTCAACATTACCGCCGCTCATGGTGCTAGATGTGATGTATTTGCCATCAATTACCAAGCTTGGCACGCCCGTCGCACCAGAGGCACGGAAAATCTGTGCAGCGCGGTTTAAATTGGTGTTAATCGTAAACGATTTAAACGCTTGTTCTACTTTGATTTTATCTAAGCCGCTGGCTCTGGTTATCCAGTCAATCGTCGCTTTTTCATCGGTTGGATTCAACACTTTTTGCTTGTGTACTGCTTCAAACAGTTGCGTATGCAATTTTTCTTGCACACCTAAAGTTTCCATCGCAAAAAAAGCCTTGGCCATTGGCGCCCAATCGGCACGCGGCAACGCGGGCATGCGTTTAAAATAAACGTCAGCAGGCAATTTTTTTACCCAGGCGTTAAGCGGCGCTTCCATTTGGTAGCAATGAATACAGCCATACCAAAATACTTCCATCACTTCAATTTTGCCCGCAATATCGGTGGTAATTGGTTGTGCAACCGCATCAAACTCTGCACCTGGCTTAGGTTCCGCCGCAACAGAAGTGCTTAACAGCAACATGATAATACTTAAAAACTTTTTCATTGATGATTCCTAATTTACTTTGAAATATTGACTTTAAAAATTGGTTTTTCAACACAACAAACCAGTACTAACAACGGTTAATAGCATTAAAAGATGACAAACCGTAGGACAAGTTATTCTGTTTTAGTTTCAGTGTGCACTTTAATTAGATCGGTGTTAAAACCGCCAGTAGTTAAATCGCCCCTGATTTTATTGATTTGATCTATATCGTTTAAAGGCCCAACTCGCACGCGATGCCACACCCCTTTTTCGGGAATAGTTGCAGTTTGCACCACCGCTTCAAAGCCTTGCAAGGCCAGCTTTGCTTTCATGTTGTCGGCATCGGCTTCATTTTGAAACGCACCAACTTGCAAAAAGTAGTTGTCTTTTTTAACCGTTAAGGAGTTATCTTTTATTTCTTTTTCGGTTATGGTACTTTCAGTTTCAGGCAAAATCGTATAAAAATCAAACTGATTATCACTTTTGTTTTGGGCTGATGCATCAGAGTTTTCATCCGCTGGCAACGCACTTTCTGTAACTGATTTTTGTTTTGCCAATTTTTTCGACAGCGTTTCGCCAGTGTTCAAACTGGATTTTTTGTCATTAAACGGGCTATCGGTACCTTTGATATACATGGTTAAGCCAAGCGATAAGCCAACACCTAGCAGCAAGCCAACCAGTAAACCAGAGATAAACGGACTGCCTGTTCTTCGGTTTTTTTGTGCCGCAGGCTTGTAATCTTTACTCATGTTGCTTCCTTAAAATGACTTAACGCTTAATATTGCTTATATTCTTCAGGTTTTTGGTCTACATTTTGTTGGGTGCACTTACACCCAGCAAATCCAGCCCATTTTTTAACACTTGCTGCGTTGCCGTTATTAGCGCCAAGCGCGCTAGTTTAGTTGGCTCATCGTCCACCAAAAATTTGGTATCATTATAATAACTATGCAAATCGGCTGCACACTCTTTTAAGTAATTTGCAATCGTATGTGGTGCCAATTCAGTTGCGGCATTGCTCACTACTTCAGAATATTCACTCAAACGTTGCATTAATTTTGCCTCATTTGGCATGTTAAGTGGGCTTAAGTTAACACCTTTTAAACCTGAAATTTCGCCATTCCATTGTGTTAACACGCTGCAAATGCGCGCATGCGCATATTGAATGTAATACACAGGATTATCGTTGGTTTGCGCACGCGCTAAATCGATATCGAAGATCAATTGCGAATCGGCGCGACGTGCCGCCAAAAAGTAGCGCGTTGCATCGCAACCCACTTCATCAATCAAATCGCGCAAAGTGACGTAACTGCCAGCACGCTTACTTAATTTAACTTCTTCGCCACCGCGCATTACAGTGACCATTTGGTGTAATACATAATCGGGCCAAGCGGCTGGAATACCCATATTTAGCGCTTGCAAACCCGCACGCACGCGGGTAATCGTGCTGTGGTGATCGGCGCCCTGCTCGTTAATTACCCGAACAAAACCACGATTCCATTTATCTAAATGATAAGCCACATCTGGCACAAAATAGGTATAGCCGCCATCGCTCTTTCGCATCACACGGTCTTTGTCATCACCAAAATCGGTGGTTTTTAGCCAAAGTGCATTTTCTTGCTCATAAGTGTGACCGCTTTTGATTAAATTTTGCACGGTATTTTCTACTTTTCCTGTGCTATACAACGCACTTTCCAAAGAGAAAACATTAAATTTAATTTGAAAGGCTTTTAAATCCAAATCTTGCTCATGCCGCAAATAAGCCACCGCAAAAGCACGCACTGATTCCGCATCATTTAAATCGCCGCTGGCAGTCACTTGCCTATCATCCGCCACCACTGTTTTTTTGCTTAAAAATGCATTGGCAATATCCACAATATAGTCGCCACGATAACCGTTTTCAGGAAAATTCGCGTCGTCGGTTGCAATGCCTTTTGCGCGCGCCAACACCGAGATCACTAAATGATCAATCTGCGCACCTGCATCGTTGTAATAAAATTCGCGCGTCACATCCCAGCCGTTAGCATCCAGCAAACGTGCCAAGCAATCCCCTACCGCCGCACCTCGGCCATGCCCAACATGCAAAGGCCCCGTTGGGTTTGCCGACACAAATTCCACTTGTACTTTTGCATTTTTACCGGAATCATTGCGGCCAAATTGCGCGCCTTGCAGCAAAATTTCGCTAATGACGCTTTGTTTTGATTGCGCATTAAGAAAGAAATTGATAAAACCTGCGCCTGCAATTTCCACTTTGGCGATATACTCGCTTGTGGGCAAGGCGGCTATTAGCTGTTGTGCAACCATGCGCGGGTTTTGACGTAGCGATTTTGCAAGCACCATGGCCAAATTGCTAGAAAAATCGCCATGTTCAGCCGATTTTGGGCGCTCAAGTATCAGGTTAATCTGTGAGATATCTGCATCGATGCTTGCCGCAGCTTGTGTTAATAAAGTGGTTAAGTGAGCTTTCAAAAAAACGCATGCCTTCTTAAATAATGGTTAAATGTTGCAAAAACAGTATTTTAACTCAAGCAAGATTTTAAATCTAAGCTAGTGTTTAAATTTGAGTCGCTATTAAACCCGAAAACAACAGTCATCAAACAACTTAATATCAGACATGCCATTTAAATTGAAACCCCATGCATTATGCGTGATTAAAAATGCCACCGATTATTCTTAATATTGCATTGGATGTGCCGCTTAATTGTTTATTCAATTACCTAAGCGGCGGGTTTAACGCAACGGTAGGCAACCGCGTTGTGGTGCCG
This sequence comes from Methylotenera sp., assembly GCA_046594915.1. Lineage (GTDB taxonomy): Bacteria > Pseudomonadota > Gammaproteobacteria > Burkholderiales > Methylophilaceae > Methylotenera_A. The sequence goes on from JBKJRC010000012.1 coordinate 14,096, forward strand.
TTTGCAGGACGCAATTTAATTGGCGTTGTCGTTGCCATCAATAATCAATCGGATTACCCGATTGAAAAACTAAAACCAGTTAGCTACGTATTTGATGAGGTGATTTTAGATAGCCAAAGCTTTAAATTATTAAATTTTTGCGCAGATTATTATCATTATCCGCTTGGTCAGGCTTTAATTTCTACCTTGCCACTGCGATTGCGGCAGATTAAACCTGCCGTTTCACGCAAAATGTTTGCGTATCGATTTACAGCAAACGCAGCGCTTGCATTAGTTCCACCGAAAAAAGTGGTGATGCAACGTATATTGACCGCATTGCAGGCAAAAGGTGATATAACTGAGTCAGAGCTTGCGTTAATTTCGTCCAGTTGGCGCAAAGCAATTGCTGATTTAAAAGTTTTAAACATTGTAACAGCGCATGAAGTAACCGCAGTAAAAGCCTGCCTGCCAACTTCGGCGGTTGAGCCAGCATTAAATGAACAGCAAAAAAATGCGGTTAAATGTGTGTTAGCACTCACTCACAATTTTAAGCCTTGGTTATTATATGGCGTAACTGGCAGCGGTAAAACAGAAGTGTATATCCAGATTTTGCAGCAGATACTTAACCACAAAAAACCAGCAAAAATTGGTGCGCAAGTTTTGGTTTTGGTGCCAGAAATCAATTTGACACCGCAACTGGAAGCGCGGTTTAGAAGCCGCTTAAGTCAATTCCCATTAGTCACATTGCATAGTAATTTAAGCGAAAGTGAACGTTTACAAAATTGGCTAGCGGCCAGTTCTGGCGAGGCTAAAATTGTGATTGGCACGCGCTTAAGCGTATTTACGCCCATGCCGCATTTAAAAATGATTGTGATGGATGAAGAGCACGATGGCTCTTACAAGCAACAAGATGGCATGCGTTATCATGCGCGCGATGTGGCGATGGTGCGGGCTAAGCAGCTGAATATCCCGATTATTTTAGGTAGCGCCACGCCTTCTTTAGAAACTTGGTTTAATGCTAAAACCTTGCCAGAGTTAACCCAAAAAAATGGCCAAAAACCGCAGTATGGTTTGTTAAGTCTTAGTAAACGCGCGGTAGAAAATGCTGTTTTACCCGATATTTTTTGTATTGATACTGCAAAATCACCTACTGAGAATGGCTTATCGCCTTTGCTTATTAAAGCTTTGCGTGAACGTTTAGCTAAAGGCGAACAAAGTTTATTATTTATTAATCGCCGCGGTTATGCACCGGTTTTGCACTGCAATGCTTGTCAGTGGGTTGCGCCATGCACGCGCTGTTCTGCACGCTTGGTGGTGCATTTAAGCCAAAAAAGATTGAAATGCCATCATTGCGGTCATGAGCAAAAAATCCCTTTGCAATGTCCAAGCTGCGGCAATGCCGATATGCGCCCAATTGGGCAAGCTACGCAGCGACTAGAACAAACTCTGCAAACGCTGTTGCCAAACGCCAGAATTGCGCGAGTGGACCGCGATAGCATGCGTAACAAAAATGCGCTGACGGATTTGTTAACGCAGGTACATAATCAAGAAATTGATATTTTAGTGGGCACGCAGATGTTGGCTAAAGGTCATGATTTTCCTAACCTAACTTTGGTGGGCGTGATTGATACCGATAGCGCCTTGTACAGCCCAGATTTTCGCGCCAGTGAACGCTTGTTTGCACAACTGATGCAAGTGGCTGGGCGGGCTGGGCGGGCTGACAAGGCTGGGCAGGTATTAATACAAACGGCTTTTCCGCAGCATGCGTTGTTTCAAGCTTTGCGCGCGCAAGATTATGCCAGTTATGCGGATGAACTGCTGCAAGAACGACAAATCATGCAGTTTCCACCCACGCGTTTTTTTGCATTGTTGCGCGCGGAGGCTAACGATTTTAGTTTTGCGCAGCAGTTTTTAAGCCAAGCAGTTAACCATGCGCGCGCCTTAAAAACTGAGGTGATATTGTACGACCCAATTCGTCCGCAAATGGAACGCCTTAAAAGCATGGAGCGCGCGCAAGTGTTGCTGCAAGCAAATAGCCGCTTGGCACTACAGCGGTTGTTAAAAGATTGGATGCCACAAGTTCGCGCATTGCCAATCACCACAAAAGTGCGCTGGAGTTTGGATATTGATCCACTGGAGTTTTAAATATGATGTAGATTTTGCCCTTAACTCAATAGCGGAAAAAATTCAAAAAATTGGCTTAATCTTTAAAAGAGAGTTGTATGTTGAGAGCTATGTGGCATTAATTACGTTAAAATAATAGCATTCTTTTAAACGATTTATATCATGACACCAACCCCACCAACCGTATTGACTTTTGCAGCCACCGATCCCAGTGGTGGCGCGGGTTTGCAGGCCGATATTTTGGCTTTGGCCAGCATTGGTTGCCATCCGTTATCGGTAGTAACCGGCATTACCGTGCAAGATACCGTCGGTGTTGAAAGTGTGATGGCGCTGGATTCGGATTGGATTAATGAGCAAGCGCGCACCATATTAGAAGATATCCAGGTTTCAGCTTTTAAATTGGGTTTGATGGGCAGCGTCGAAAATATTGCAGTCATTGCAGAAATTATGGCGGATTATCCAGATGTGCCGTTGTTAATTGACCCTATTTTAACCTCTGGCCGCGGCGACGAATTAGCCAATGAAGACATGCAAGCAGCGATGACTGAGCTATTGTTTCCGCAGGCAACCATCATTACACCCAATAGCTTGGAAGCCCGTCGTTTGGCATTTAATGAAGAAGGCGATGAAATTCAGCATACTTCGTTAGAAGAGGCCGCACAGCGTTTGTTAGAATTGGGCACAGAATATGTGTTAATTACCGGCACGCATGAGCGCAGTAGCGATGTGGTCAATTCGCTGTATGGCTCAAGCCCGTCGGGCGCTAGCGGCTTAATCAAAGCTTACCATTGGGAGCGTCTTGCAGGCAGCTATCACGGTTCTGGCTGCACATTAACCAGCGCGATTGCGGCTTGTTTAGCGCACGGTTTAAGCATGGAAGAAGCGATTCAAGAAGCACAAGAATACACCTGGCAAACACTGAAAAATGCTTTCCGGCCGGGCATGGGGCAATTTATACCCGACCGCTTTTTTTGGGCGCGCGATGAAGAAGCAGAAGTAAATGAAAAAGTTCCCTTTATCCAGCATTAAAGGTTTTAATATCAAAGGCTTGTATGCCGTTACACCAGATATTGCCGATACGGATTTATTGGTAAAAAAAGTAGAGGCTGCATTACAAGGTGGCGTTAACATTTTGCAATATCGCAACAAGCAAGCCAATCACAAGTTACAAACCCAACAAGCGCGGTCTTTATTGCCTTTATGCAGGCAATATAATGTGCCGCTGATCATTAATGATTCGGTTAAGCTGTGTTTAACTTTGAATGCAGATGGTGTGCATTTAGGTGCAGATGACGGCAATTTAGCAGAAGTTAGAGCTAGAATAGGCTTAGATAAAATAGTAGGCGCTTCATGCTATAACCGTTTTGATCTGGCTTTGTCAGCACAAAAAAATGGTGTAGATTATGTAGCATTTGGTGCCTGTTTTGCTTCAAGCACTAAGCCTAATGCACCCGTTGCGGATTTGAGCTTATTTAACCAAGCGCGCACAGAGTTAACTAGTCCAAGTGTCGCCATCGGTGGCATCAATCTGCAAAACGCATCACAAGTTATACAATCTGGCGCAGATGCAATCGCGGTTATTCAAGCTATTTTTATGGCAGATGACGTAAAATTAGCGGCTCAACAATTTTCACAACTTTTTAAGTGTTAAGTCATGACATCACCCAACCCAAAAATATCTCAAAATAAAAGCTTATTCGAAAAATCTCAGCAATTAATCCCAGGTGGCGTTAATTCGCCTGTGCGCGCTTTTCGCTCTGTGGGCGGCACGCCAGTTTTCTTTAAAAAAGGCTTGGGTTCTAAGTTGTGGGATGTTGATGGTAAAGAATATATCGATTACATCAATTCTTGGGGCCCAATGATTGTTGGGCATGCGCATCCAGATGTGGTTGCTGCAGTGCAAGCGGCGGCGGCCAATAGTCTTTCATTTGGCGCGCCAACAGGGCTTGAGCTGGAAATGGCTATGCTGATTAATAAGCTAGTACCTAGCATGGAGCAGGTGCGTTTAAATAGTAGTGGCACAGAGGCAACAATGAGTGCAATCCGCGTGGCGCGTGGCTTTACAGGCCGCGATACCATTGTGAAATTTGAAGGTTGTTATCACGGCCATTCCGATGGTTTGCTGGTAAAAGCAGGCTCTGGTTTGTTAACATTTGGTGAGCCAGATTCTGGCGGTGTGCCAGCGAGTGTGGCCGCTCACACTTTGACGCTGGAATACAATAACACCCAACAATTACAAGCGCTATTTGCCAAGAGTGGCGATGAAATTGCCTGTGTGATTATTGAACCTGTGGTTGGCAATATGAACTTAATCGTGCCAAACATCGAATTTTTGCAAACCTTGCGTGCGCTTTGTACTAAACATGGCGCAATCCTTATTTTTGACGAAGTGATGACTGGTTTCAGGGTGCATTTAGGCGGCGCGCAGGCTTTGTATGGTATCAAGCCAGATATGACTACTTTAGGTAAAGTGATTGGCGGCGGTCTGCCTGTGGGCGCATTTGGTGGTCGTAAAGATATTATGAGTGTATTAGCGCCGCTGGGCAAGGTGTATCAAGCAGGCACGCTGTCTGGTAATCCTGTCGCGGTAAGTGCAGGTTTAGCGACGCTTAAGTTGATTCAAGCGCCAGATTTTCACGCTAAATTAAGTGCGCAAACCAAAAAGTTGATGGATGGATTGAAACTGGCCGCACAGCAGGTGGGCATACCTTTTAATGCGCAAAATGTCGGTGGTATGTTTGGCTTATATTTTAGCGAAAATTGCCCAAGCAGCTATGCCGAAATCATGCAAAACAACAATAAAGAGCATTTCAATCGCTTTTTCCACAGCATGCTAGATAGTGGCATTTATTTAGGGCCATCTGCTTTTGAAGCGGGTTTTGTGTCAGCAGCACATTCTGACACGGATATTGCCTACACAATTGAAGCTGCACAAAAAGCCTTTACAACTTTATAGATATTTTTTTACAGATATTTTTGCTTAATGCGTCATTCTTAGCCTAGTATTTTGCGCTATTTCATTCGATTTAACTGCTTCAATGTGCTCAAGTTGCAAGCTCGCCTTCATCATCATATTGGCAACTTGCTGAATCACGTCTGGGTTTAAGCGCAATGAAATAGCGCCAATTTCAAGCTCCACTACGTTGCAATCTGCGCAATAAGTTAAGCGAATGCCCATGCTATTGGCTAGCGTAATTTTTTCGCAAAAACTTTCTTTCATTATTTTGCTCCTTAATAAATAATACTATTTAATTAAATGATAATCATTCTCATTTATATTGTCAAATTATTTTGGTTTGTAATGTGATTTTTGTATTAAAACTATGGTCAATTTGCACTTAAGCGATTGAACTTGAAAGCATTAAACGGTATTATTGAAGGTTCCGCTAAATGTTTTGATAGAGAATTATTAGGCAAAGAATATGCAATCCGTAACGACATTTAAAATTGAAGCTCTGGACACAAAAAAAGCAGTTCAAGAAGTTAAAAGTTTAGCTACAAATAGCTTGGCACCGCAAAGCCAAGGTTTATACAATTCGGCGAATGAAAAAGACGCTTGCGGTGTAGGCTTTGTTGCGCATATTAAAGGCAAAAAAAGCCATCAAATTGTGCAAAAAGGTTTGGAGTTACTAACCAATTTAACGCATCGCGGCGCAACGGGCTATGACCCAAAACTCGGCGATGGCGCTGGTTTGTTAATGCAAATGCCAGATGCATTTATGCGCAAAGAAGCTACTAAGTTGAATATTAGTTTGCCAGCAGCGGGTCAATACGCAGTTGGTAATGTATTTTTGCCGCAAATTGCAAAAAGTCGCGAAATTTGTGAGGCACTCATCACCACAATAATTGCAGAAGAAAATCAAACTTTTCTTGGTTGGCGCGATGTGCCCGTTGATAACAGCAATATCGCGCAGTCAGCGCGCGATGTTGAACCCATTATGCGGCAAGTTATTGTTGCTAGCGGCAATCAAGCTGTACAAATACATCAAAGTCCAGCAGATCAAAATATATTTGAACGCAAATTGTTTGTGATCCGCAAACGAATTGAACACGCGGTTCGCGCGCTTAACTTACAAGATAAAGCGGCTTTTTACATCCCTTCATTATCATCACGCACCATTGTTTATAAAGGCATGTTGTTAGCGAATGAAGTGGGCGTCTACTATCAAGATTTAAATGACGAAAGTGTCGTTTCTGCGTTAGCGCTAGTGCATCAGCGTTTTTCAACCAATACATTCCCCGCTTGGGATTTAGCGCATCCATTCCGCATGATTGCGCACAACGGTGAAATTAACACCGTGCAAGGTAACATAAACTGGATGGCGGCGCGTCACGAAACCATGAAATCCAGCGTGATTGGTGAGGATTTAGATAAGCTTTGGCCGTTAATTGCCGAAGGGCAATCTGACTCAGCCTGTTTTGACAATTGTTTAGAGTTGCTGGTGGCTGGCGGTTACAGCTTGCCGCACGCCATGATGATGCTGATTCCTGAGGCCTGGGGCGCGAAAGATGGCGCCGGCAAACCGTTAATGGATGAAGAGCGTCGCGCTTTCTATGAGTATCACGCAGCGTTGATGGAACCCTGGGATGGCCCAGCCGCGGTAGCTTTTACTGATGGCCGCATGATTGGCGCGACCTTAGACCGTAATGGTTTGCGCCCTGCCCGCTATTTAGTGACCGATGATGACATCGTGATGATGGCATCTGAAATGGGTGTGTTAACTTTTCCACAGGAAAAAATCGTTAAAAAATGGCGGCTTGAGCCAGGAAAAATGCTGCTAATCGACATGGAACAAGGCCGGATTATTGGCGATGCAGAAGTGAAAAATATGCTGGCAAATGCCAAGCCTTACAAACAATGGATTGAAAAAACACGCTATTTTCTGAGCGATTTACCCAAAGTTAACGCTCAAATTGAAGCAAATTTGGGCAACCTATTAGATACACAACAAGCGTTTGGTTATACGCAAGAAGACGTCAAGTTTGTAATGGCACCGATGGTGGCAAACGGCGAAGAAGGCGCTGGCTCAATGGGCAACGATGCTGCATTGCCTGTGTTATCCGCCAGGCCAAAACTGCTATACAACTATTTCAAGCAGTTATTCGCGCAAGTGACGAATCCACCAATCGATCCGATTCGCGAAGAGTTGGTCATGTCATTAGTCACTTTTATTGGGCCTAAACCTAACTTGCTAGGCGTTGATGAAACGACGCCGCCTATGCGTTTGGAAGCCAGCCAGCCAGTATTAATGCTCGATGAGTTGGAGCAATTAAAAGCCATTGCAACGCTTACGCAAAATCAATATAAATCACGGGTATTGGATATGACCTATCCTGCCGCGCTTGGCAAAAATGGCATGGCGGATGCGCTGGCGAATATTGCCAGTGCCGCAGAGAAAGCTGTGCAGAATGGTTTTAATATACTGATTCTTTCCGATAGAAATGTCAGCGAAGAACGCTTGGCGATACCAGCACTGTTGGCCTGTTCAGCAACACACGGACATTTGGTTAAAAACGGCTTAAGAACAAGCACGGGCTTGGTAATAGATACTGGCTCTGCGCGCGAAGTACATCACTTTGCTTTGCTAGCCGGTTATGGCGCTGAAGCGGTTTGTCCGTGGTTAGCCTTTGAAACCATTAATCATATGGGTAACAAAGATAATGTCGAAGCGGCTAAGAAATTCGTCAAAGCCATCGGCAAAGGCTTATATAAAGTCATGTCGAAAATGGGTATTTCAACTTACCAATCTTATTGCGGCGCGCAGATTTTTGAAGCCATTGGTTTAAATACCGCGTTTGTGGATAAATATTTTACCGGTACGGCGACTAATATTGAAGGTATTGGCTTAGACCAAGTTGCCGAAGAAGCGGTGCGCTTACATGACAGCGCTTATGGCGATGACCCGGTTTTGGCGAATAACTTGGACGCGGGCGGCGAATATGCTTTCCGTGTGCGTGGCGAAGAACACATGTGGACGCCAGATTCGATTGCAAAATTGCAGCATGCAACCCGCACTAACTCTGCAACGACATATAAAGAATATGCAGCCTTAATCAATGATCAAACTCGCCGTCATATGACCTTGCGTGGTTTGTTTGAAATTAAGCCAGCGGGAACAGCAATTTCGTTAGATTCGGTTGAACCAGCTAAAGAAATCGTCAAACGCTTTGCGACAGGCGCGATGTCTTTAGGCTCTATTTCAACCGAAGCGCATGCAACATTAGCCATTGCAATGAATCGTATTGGCGGTAAATCGAATACGGGCGAAGGTGGTGAAGACGCTAGGCGTTTTATTGCTGTATCACATGACACCACCATGGCTAAAGTAATTGGTGCAAAAAATATTGAGCGCGATATTCCGCTAAAAGCGGGTGACTCTATGCGTTCACGCATTAAACAGGTGGCATCTGGTCGTTTTGGTGTAACAGCGGAATATTTAGCTTCTGCCGATCAAATTCAAATCAAAATGGCACAAGGCGCTAAGCCAGGCGAAGGTGGTCAATTGCCCGGACATAAAGTGTCAGAATATATTGCGAAATTGCGTTTTTCAGTGCCAGGCGTGGGTTTGATTTCGCCACCACCACATCATGATATTTATTCAATTGAAGATTTAGCGCAGCTGATTCATGATCTTAAAAATGCTAATCCAAAAGCATCCATTTCGGTAAAGCTGGTGTCTGAAACGGGCATCGGTACCGTTGCCGCTGGTGTAGCAAAAGCCAAGTCAGATCATATTGTCGTCGCTGGTCATGACGGCGGCACTGGCGCATCGCCAATTTCATCTGTGAAACATGCGGGCACGCCATGGGAATTAGGCTTGGCTGAAACGCAGCAAACTTTAGTGCTTAATCAATTGCGCGGACGCGTCATTGTGCAAGTGGACGGCCAAATGAAAACAGGCCGCGATGTGCTAATCGGCGCATTATTAGGCGCAGATGAATTTGGCTTTGCAACGGCGCCGCTTGTGGTTGAGGGCTGTATTATGATGCGTAAATGTCATCTGAACACTTGCCCAGTTGGTGTGGCGACGCAAGACCCAGAATTGCGTAAACGCTTTACTGGTCAGCCTGAACATGTGGTGAATTACTTCTTCTTTGTGGCTGAAGAAGTGCGTGAGTTAATGGCTTCAATCGGAATCGCCAAGTTTGACGATTTGATTGGCCGTGCCGATTTACTGGATATGCAAGCGGGGATTGACCACTGGAAAATCAATGGTTTAGACTTTAGCAAAGTGTTCCATTTACCAGAAATGCCAGCTAGCGTTTCACGTAAAAATAATGACGTACAAGATCATGGTCTGATTAATGCATTGGATAACAAGTTAATAGCGCTTGCCAACAACGCGCTGGAAACAGGCAAAAAAGTGGTGTTGGATATGCCTATTGCCAATACGAATCGCACTGTTGGCACTATGTTGTCGAATCAAGTGGCGACGCGCTACGGCAACACAGGTTTACCCGATGACACGATTCATGTGAATTTCACAGGCACTTCTGGCCAAAGTTTTGCAGCATTTTTGGCTAAAGGCATTACGTTTGAATTGACTGGTGAAGGCAATGATTACGTAGGCAAAGGCCTGTGTGGTGGACGCATCATCATTAAACCGCCAGTTGCATTCCGCGGCATTGCGCATGAAAATATTATCGTCGGCAACACGGTGATGTATGGCGCAACCACGGGTGAAAGCTACTTTAGAGGCATTGCAGGTGAGCGTTTCTGTGTACGTAACTCAGGCGCATCTGCAGTAGTTGAGGGTGTAGGCAACCATGGCTGTGAATATATGACAGGCGGAACAGTAGTCGTTTTAGGAGTCACAGGCCAAAACTTTGCGGCAGGAATGAGCGGCGGCGTGGCTTATGTTTACGATGAAGATGGCTTATTCGCCAGACGTTGCAATATGAGCATGGTGTCGTTAGAAAAAGTGGAAACGGCAGAATCTTGTGTTGGAAAAATCCATCATTTAGATCAACCAGATGAAATCACATTGAAAATGCTAATTGAAAATCACGCCAAATATACAGGTAGCTTGCGTGCTAACGATATGTTGGCTGATTGGGCAAATGTCAGAGCAAAATTTGTAAAAGTAATGCCAAACGAATATAAGCGTGCGTTAATCGAACTGGCAGAAGATAAAGCGCTAGTAGCTGCATAATATTGTATCAACAACGCTGGCGACAAACTTGTCCGTTAAAAGTTAACACTTAAAATAGGGCAAAAAATTAAATATGAGTAAGGGCTTATTAGTATGGGCAAAGTAACAGGTTTTATGGAATTTGAGCGACTGGCAGAAGCAAATCTGCCCGTGGTGGAACGTGTTAAAAATTACAAAGAATTTGTGCTACATTTAACCGATGACCAAGCCAAGCAGCAAGGCGCGCGTTGCATGGATTGCGGTATTCCATTTTGTACCACTGGTTGCCCTGTCAATAATATTATTCCCGATTGGAATGACTTGGTTTATAGCCAGGATTGGCGCGGTGCGATTGATGTATTGCATTCCACTAATAATTTTCCAGAATTTACGGGCCGTATTTGTCCAGCCCCTTGCGAAGCCGCTTGCACTTTAAATATTAATGCAGATCCAGTCGGTATTAAATCGATTGAGCATGCAATTATTGATAAAGCATGGGAAAACGGTTGGGTTACACCACAAGTTAACCCAATAAAAACAGGTAAAAAAATCGCCATTGTCGGCTCTGGCCCTGCAGGTTTGGCGGCTGCACAGCAGTTGGCAAGAGTTGGTCATGATGTGGTGGTGCTGGAAAAAAGTAGCCGTATCGGTGGCTTATTACGCTACGGTATTCCCGATTTTAAAATGGAAAAATTCCATATTGATCGTCGCATGGCGCAGATGCAAACTGAAGGCGTGGAATTTCGCGTGAATCAACATGTAGGCGCAGAAGGATTAGATGGCGTGAAGGCGGATGATTTGCTGGCTGAATTCGACGCAGTGGTTTTAGCTGGCGGTGCCGAGCATCCGCGCGATTTGCCAGTTACCGGTCGTGAATTGGATGGCGTGATGTACGCGATGGACTTTTTAACACCGCAAAACAAAGTGGTTGCAGGCGATATTGTGCAGAATCAGGTGATGGCAACCAATAAAAACGTAGTGGTGATTGGCGGTGGTGATACCGGTTCTGACTGTGTAGGCACATCCAATCGCCATGGCGCGTTAAGCATTACACAATTTGAGTTGATGCCGCAACCGCCTATGCATGAAAATAAAGAGTTAATTTGGCCGAACTGGCCGTTAAAAATGCGCACTTCAAGCTCGCATGAAGAAGGTGCAAACCGCGACTGGTCTATCACCACTAAAGAACTAATCGGCGAAAATGGTAAAGTCACCCATTTAAAAGGCTGCAAAGTAGAATGGAAAGATGGCAAGATGGTAGAGGTGGCTGGTACTGAATTCACCATTAAAGCCGATTTAGTCTTGTTAGCGATGGGTTTTGTATCGCCGGTGCAAAAATTATTGGATGCGTTTGGTATAGAAAAAGACAATCGTGGCAATGCCAAAGCGAATACCGAAGGTGCTGAAAGCTATAAAACCAGCAAAGCAAAAGTGTTTGCCGCGGGCGATGTGCGCCGTGGTCAATCACTGGTTGTTTGGGCGATTCGCGAAGGTCGCCAAGCCGCAAAAGCGGTAGATGAGTTTTTAATGGGGTCATCTACTTTACCTAGATAATAGGGTTAAGAATCAACAATAAAAACAAAGGATGCAAAGTAAAACTGCTTTGTGTCCTTTTTTATTCGCGCCAAAATTAGGTAGTCAACTATGGTTAACTTGCAAAACGATACATTTTTAAAAGCGCTCATGCGCCAACCCACAGATTACACGCCAGTGTGGATGATGCGTCAAGCTGGCCGCTATTTACCAGAGTATAAGCAAAGTCGTAAAACAGCGGGCAGTTTTTTGCAGTTATGCAAAAGCCCAGATTTTGCGACAGAAGTGACGATGCAACCGCTGGATCGCTATCCATTATTAGATGCTTCGATTCTATTTTCAGATATTCTCACCGTGCCCGATGCGATGGGTTTAGGCTTGTATTTTGAAGAAGGCGAAGGCCCAAAATTTGAGCGTACTTTGCGCGAAGAAGCCGATATACAGAAGTTAACCGTGCCTGATATGGCAAAACTGCAGTACGTTTTTGATGCCGTCAGCCAGATTCGCAAAACCATCAATGGCCGCGTGCCGCTGATTGGTTTTTCTGGCAGCCCGTGGACATTGGCGACTTACATGGTGGAAGGCAAAGGCGGCACAGATTTCCTCAATATCAAAAAAATGGCCTATGCGCGCCCCGATTTATTGCATCATATTCTAGACACAACCGCGCAAACGGTTATTCAATATCTTAACGCCCAAATCGCCGCAGGCGCGCAAGCGGTGATGCTATTTGACTCCTGGGGTGGCGCGCTGGCACACAATGCCTACAAGGAATTTTCACTCAATTATATGCAAAAAATCGTGGCAGGTTTAACCAAAAATAATGAAGGCCGCAAAGTCCCCAGCATTGTATTTACCAAAGGCGGCGCATTGTGGTTAGAAGCGCAAGCGGAGATTGGTAGCGATTGTTTAGGTTTAGATTGGACGGTGGATATCGGCCAGGCAAGAAAAAGAGCGGGGCAACAAGTGGCGTTACAAGGCAATCTGGACCCAGCGATTTTGCTCTCAACGCCAGTCGCAATCGAAAAAGAAGTGACTAATATTTTAGCGAGCTATGGTCACGGAAGCGGTCATGTGTTTAATCTAGGCCACGGCATTACGCAGTGGACACCACCCGAGAACGCGGCGGCGATGCTTGCCGCTGTGCGCGAACATAGTAGGCAATATCATCAATAAACAAAAGCCCGTATTATGCGGGCTTTTTTAGTGTTAAATTAGTGTTAACTCTGATGTCAAAAATTAACTTTAATGTTAAAACTCTTTAATATTAAAAACTAAGAAACATGAATATTTAAAACTTGAATATTTAAAACTAAAGTGACATGCGTTTTAAGGTATCGTCTTTATCAATAAACTTATGTTTCAGCGCGCCGCCGATATGCAAAACCAGCATCACCAAAATAATAACGGCAATTACTTCGTGCGTCTCTTTGAAAATATCGCGCAAACTTTCATTGTCTATGCCTTTAATAAACGGCATGCCAAACCATTTCACACCATATTTGCTGGAAACCGCCATAATCAAGCCGCTCACTGGCATGGCGAGCATGAGTAAATATAAAAAATGGTGCGTACTATTGGCCAATTTGCGCTCCCAAGCTTTATAACTTGTTAATAATTGAGGCGGTTTGTGCGTAACGCGCCACAAAATACGCAGTACAATTAAGCCAAATAACGTAATACCGATGGATTTATGCAGATTAAAATAAAATGTGCGCGGGCTTGCTTCTTCAGCTAATTGCCAGGTGTAAATGCCCCAATTAAATACATCGTACGCCATTTGTTTGGGGCCTTCTTTTGGTAAATCTGTCATAAACCAACCCAAAGCAAACATGCCGAAAATACCGATGGCGATTAACCAGTGCAGTACGATTGCGGTTTTGGTGTAGCTTGAAGCATTATTCTGCATAAAAATCATCCGTTTAATTAATTTAGCATGTGTGACAAGTATCACACGCAAAGGTTATATAGGGCTATTATCATGGGAAAAAATCCTTACTGCAACACTTTCAGAAAGCAACCAAAATGCGGGTAAATAAAGCGTTAAGTTTGAATCAGTTTTTGCTGTTAACTTTTACTTTTCTGGCTTTAATCGGGTGCGCGCAGGCAGATGTTAAGCCTGATAATTTCGCCATTGAAGATGTAGGCAACGGTATTTACGTGCATCACGGCCAGCATTTGGATATCGATAACGGCTATCAAGGCGATATTTGCAATATCAGTTTTGTGGTGGGGGAACGCGGCGTGGCGGTGATTGATACTGGCGGCAGTTTAAAAGTGGGTAATCTATTGCGCCATGCGATTAAAAAAATAACCGACAAGCCTATTTTATATGTGATTAACACCCATGTGCACCCTGATCATATTTTTGGCAACGCCGCTTTTGTTCAAGATAAACCGCAGTTTGTAGGCCATGCCAAATTGGGTGATGCAATGCAATTGCGCCAAGAAGCGTACGAAAAATTAAATGTTAAATACTTAGGTGCCGATGCCAAAGGCAGTGAAATTGTAAAACCAACGTTGTTAGTGAAAGCGCCAATGGATTTGGATTTAGGCGGCAGAACCTTAAAAATCACGCCCTACCCCAACGCACATACCAATACCGACATTTCAGTTATTGACAGTAAAACCAGTACGTTATTTACCGGCGATTTGTTATTTATTGAGCGCACGCCAGTGATTGAGGGCGATATTAAAGGCTTGATTGCGGTAATCGAGTCACTTAAAGCTTACCCAGTTAAACAAGTTGTTCCTGGTCACGGCCCATTTACCAAGGATTGGTTAACCGCTTTAAATAACGAATTACGCTATTTAAATGTGTTGCTGGCAGATATGCGTGCCATCATTAAAAACGGTGGCGATATGGGCAAGGCGATGGACACGGCAGCAGCGGGCGAAAAGGATAAATGGCTATTATTCGACATTGCCAATCGGCGCAATGTAAATACGCTTTACCCAGGCCTGGAATGGGAATAAAAAACGGCCGCTTTTACTTTTATTTAAAAATGGCCGCTTTTACTTATTAAATTTGAGACTAAGCTTTTTTAATGTTATCTACACTAAAAGCGGTTATCGGGTTGAGGTGAAGCATCAATAAACCGCCAGCAATCGCCCAGTAATGCAGCACCGGCAAATGTAATAATATTGAGATAACGATTGCATAAATGGCCATAAACAGTGCAAAAAATTTAGTTTTAAAGCCGATTAACAACGCTAAACCGCCGATTAACTGTAACAAAATAATCAATGGTGCAAAAATGCCAGGTAAACCTAAACTCGCCAAACCTGCCTGATATTGTTGATAACCATCTGGATTGCTGAAAAAACCAATAATTAACATGACAATTTGCAACAAAAAAACCTGTGCAAGTAAAATGCGGGCAAGAGTAGATAAATAGCGTTGCATGAGTAACCTTTAAAAAATTGGACAGTTCAAAATAAACTGAATGATGCACTGAACGCGCTTAACACGCAAGCTGTAGCGAATATCTAAGGATAAAATCGATGCCAGATTTAGAAAAAATCTGGCTTAAAATTGATATGATTACACAAGTCGATATAGAACAAGTGGCTATTAAGCAAGTCACTTGGCAACAAGCAGAAAGCCATTTGCGCGAAATCAGAACAATGGTATTTGTTCAAGAGCAATTGGTGACGCCAGAGTTTGAGTGGGATAACATTGACAGCAACGCAGTGCATTTATTGGCGATGCATGAAAATCAGGCAGTCGGCTGTTTGCGTATTATTCACTATGAAAAAATTGGTCGTATGGCGGTGTTAAGGCCGTGGCGAAGACTTGGTGTTGGCAATAAGCTATTAACAGAAGCGATTGATGTTTGCCGTTTGCACGGCAGCAAAAGCGTTTATTTATCGGCACAAACACATGCCATTCATTTTTATCAGCAAGCGGGTTTTAAAATCACCAGCGCAGAATACACCGATGTACAAATTCCGCATGTAGATATGCAGCTTGCGTTAGATTAACTTGTTTAGATTAAATACCATTTAAATAAGCAAATGCAAAATGAATTGCCAAGAAGATAAATTGATCGCAATGCCAAGCATTTGTTAAAATACAGGTTTAAATCTTTTATTATCCAATTCCTAGAGAGAAATTTATGTCAAAAATTATTTTAAAAGCAGGTGAAGCCACTGTTTATACCGAAGGCAAAGACGTTACCGCGGCCATGCCAGAAATCTTAATCGGCGCTGTTGATGGCCCAGTTGGCCAGGCATTTGCCAATTTGATGGCGCAAAGCAAAGGCCACACCGCCATGTTTGCCGTACGCGATATCAACCAACTGGTGCGCCCAGCTTGCATGATGGTGCCAAAGGTAACGCTAAAAGGCAGCACCGATGTGGGCTTGTTTGGCGGCGTGGTACAGGCGGCAACGGCCGACGCGATTTTAGATTGTGTAATTGAAGGCATAATCCCGAAAGATAGCGTGAACGATTTGTGCATTATCAGCTTGGTGTGGGTTGATCCGGGTTGTATTGCGCTGGAAAAAGAAGGCAAATTAGACAAAGCCGATATGTACAAAAATAACTACGATGCGACTAAATTGGCGATAAAACGCGCGCTGAACGATGAGCCGACGATTGATGAATTAATAGCCAATCGCCACAAAATCAAACATTGCATGTGGGAAGAGTCCTGGGATCAAAAATAAGGGGCCAAAAATAATCAGGCTAAAATTTTGCATTGCGCATAAAACAATAGCGCAAATGCCAAAATAGGATTAAATTTGTACCATTAAATTTGTAACCATGAGTAAAAACGAGATTCGGAGGCACTATTATGGCTGAACTTAACGTATGCAAAGAAGCATTTGACCGACTTTGCGCAGACGTCAATACCGATAAAAAATCGGCAATCGATGAGTCGGATTATTGGCTATTTGAATTGGGATTCAGGTCGGCGATTGAAGAACTGCTATCGATTGCCGACGCGGGCTCGCAATCGCGACAATTCGTTTCGCCGCGATTTCAAATGTTGGCAGATAGAATTTTAGAATCGCGCCCTCATTAAAATGTAGTTAAATAAAAAAGCCGATTGTTTCGGCTTTTTTATTGGGCGTTAATATTGGCTATTTTTATTGAATATGCTAGTGACTTAACCCATTAATTGACATCAAAATTTTACGGATAGGCGTGGGAATCGCTGCCGCAATCGCCTCTTCAATTGGCAGCCAAATTTTTACAGCTTGATTGACCTGTGGTGTGTGCGTGTCAACGTAAATAAGTTGCGGCGTAATATGCAGCTTAAAATGGCTAAATGCATGCGTTATTGGCCTTAATGTGGTTGAATTTTGCAAAGCTAATCCGCCAATGTCCGCCAGCGCTGTCACTTCTGGCAAACTCCACAATCCGCCCCAAATGCCGCTGGGCGGACGTTTTTCTAGCATCACTGTATTTTCAAGCGTCATTTTATTTTGATGGATTAACACCAGCATAGTGACACTTTTTTCGGGGATGGTTTTGCGCGGTTTTGGTGTTGGCAGATTTTTAACAAGATTAAGCATCAGCGCTTCACAACTCTGGTTAACTGGGCAAATAGGGCATTTTGGCTTGGTGCGCGTGCAAACTGTTGCGCCTAAATCCATCAAGCCTTGCGTATAGCTGATTGCATCATTACTATTTTCCAAGCTTGGCGGATTTTCGCGTTCTGCAATTTTCCATAATTGCTGCGCCACTTTTGGCAAACCTGTATAGCCAGCAATTTTAAAATGCCGTGCAAAAACGCGTTTAACATTGCCATCTAAAATCGGTTGTGGCAAATGTAGCGCAAAGGTTGAAATGGCCGCTGCGGTAGAGCGACCAATGCCGGCAAGGCTTTGAATATCTTCAAATTGACTGGGGAAAATGCCATCAAAATCATCCATAATTGTTTGCGCAGCCGCATGTAAATTGCGCGCGCGCGAGTAATATCCCAAGCCGCTCCAATATTGTAAAACCTCTTCTTGCGTTGCCGCTGCCAGCGCTGCAATGCTTGGAAATCGCTGCATAAATTTAGCATAATAGCTAATCACTGCGGTCACTTGGGTTTGCTGCAACATGATTTCTGATACCCAAATAGCATAAGGCTCAACCGTATTTTGCCAAGGCAAATCGTGGCGACCGTGCAGTTTTTGCCAGTCGATGATGCGTTGCGAGAATGCGGTCATGGAATTTTTAATCAAGGATTGCTTTGCTATTTTGCTGTTAATCTTGCAACATCATACCTGATGGGATAACTCGATAAGGATGGAACAATGAAACAAGTATTAATGCTGTTATTTTGTGTGTGTTTAGTGGCCGCATGTAAGGCGATACCGCCAGGACACGACCCGCACGGGCCTGGAAACAGCGAGAACGCACCAGGACATAATAAGCACGGCGATGGCCCCGGCAATAGTGAAAATGCGCCAGGCCAGCAGAAAAAGTATTAAAAGTAGCTAATTTGTTAACCGCGACAAGCGTTAGGCTTATTTTTTAGAATAGTTAACACTAAAAATTAAGCAATTTTTTTAAGGCTTTTTCTTTCACTTCTTCTTTTAGCGATTTAGGTTCCTTGGTTGATTGTTCAGGTGCGGGTTGAGCAGGCGCTGCATCGGTGCCTGCAGCTGCAGCATCGGCAGGTTTTTTCTTGTTCAATAAATCTTTAAGTGCTTCTGCTTTATCTCCACCGTTGATCAGCTCTTTTATAGCAGCGCCTTTTTCGCCACCTACTTTTTCCAGCAATTTAGATTGCGCTAAAGCCGTCGCAATCGCAGCGAAATCCATGCCATATTTTGGGCTAGTAAATGTGCCAGTGATTTTAACAGGGATTGCAATGCCGCTTAAATCGTCTAGCTCTGCCCCGCCCTGACCTTTTAGCGATTTAACGATAGTCGGTTTGGCAAGATAATTAATGGTCTGGTTGCCAATATCAATATCGCCGCGGCTGTCGCCTTTTGCCAGCCGCAACACGGGCGCTTTCATGGCCAAATCTTCATTATGTGCCACGCCATTTTTAATGCTAAATGTGGCGGTTAATTCACTAAAATCAGTTTTTTTAGTTTTATCCGCATTGGCATCTTTGCTTTTTAAAAAATTCACTTTGCTTTTAATGTCACGAATGCTGCCGGCAATATCCATACCTTTTAGCGCACCATCTGCCAAGTTAAGCGCAGCGTTGCCCGCCAACGCTTTTTTCAATGCGTTCACGCTGGCGCCTTGCGTGGTCACATTCACATTCACATTGCCCGTGCCGCTCAACATATCGTTATTAATTGCATCCACCAGTAATGGGCCAATCGCAATATTTTTCATGTCTTGCTGAAACGTAATCACGGGCGTCGCACGCGCATCTACTTTTAACAGACCGTTCATGCTACCTTGATATAAATTAGCAGAAAATGGCGAAAAAGTAGCCACGCCGTCATTGGCTTTAAGGCCAATATTCACGTTCTGGGTTTTTACATTAGCCAGTTTTAATTTGCCAATTTTGGCCTCGCCCGAGGCATTAAGCTTTTTTAGCGCGCTCAAATCAATTGGCGTGTCGGCGTTGCTTTTGCTGGCAGTTTCATTTTTGGTGATGTATCGATCGGCGTCTAATTGGTCGATATTAATGGCAAAATTAAACGCTGGATTACTAAACTGGCTGATGCCTAAATTGGCGTTGATCTGGCTATCGTCAACTTTTGCGCTGAGTGGGTTTAAGCTGAGTTTTTCGCCATCTGCTTTTAATTTAATGTTGATATTGCTGGCTTTGGTTTTGCCGTATTTAAGATTGCCAACGCGAATCGAACCGTTTGCATTCAAGGCTTTTAATGCGCTTAAATCGAGCGGTTTATTGTTGCTTTCTTTTTTGGCGCCAGTATCGGCGGCCACATAACGGTCAACATCTACTTGATCGATATCCAAATCGAAGGTATATAAAGGCTTGGCAAATTGGCTAATGCCCAAGCTGCCTTTGATCTGGCTATCGTCAACCTTAACATTCAGGCCGCTTAAGGTGAGTTTTTGGCCATCGGCTTTAATGCCTACATTTAAACCAGAAATACGGTATTTGTCATACAAAATGTTACCAACGTTAAGTTTGCCATCTAACAACAAGTTTTTAAGTGCAGAAAGCCCGTTTTTATTTGCTTGGGTTGGTTTGCTGCTACTTTTTGCGGTTGTGCTAGATTTCGGCAGCAGTTTATTTAAATCCAGTTTATCTGCATTCAGGTTAAATTTGATATTAGGCGTTTTAAAACTGGCCACATTCACATCGCCTACCAGATTGGTTTCCGCAATATTCAGATTAAATTTACTGTTAACTAACTCTTTTTTAACATCAATATGCGCGCCTAAATTGAACGTTCCGCTCATGTTGCCGTTTGGCAGGCTGGGGTCTTTTACATCCAGCTTACCAACCAGTTTTGGCAACTCGAATATCAAGTTTTCGATATTGCCGCTAAATGGCGATGCAAACGTGCCTGTCACCGTGCGTTTGCCTTGCACCATGGATAAATCGCCAGTGACACCGCTACTTTGAATGGCTTTGGGTGATCCTTGCATATCCGCCAGCACCATATTGGCTTTCAGATTGCCGTCGGTTTTTTCTTGGCTGAAACTAATAGTGACTTTTTTGCTATTCACTTCGTCTTTTAAAATGCTCATCGCAGGCGCGTTTGCATCGATAGTTTGTATACTGCCATCAAATTTGCCAGAAGCAACCAATTGCAGGCCATCGACCAAAAATTCCATTTGCTTAGGCTTCGCATCGACATTACCATTCAACTTGATATCCATATCGGTGCCGCCAAGCATATTGCCTGTCATGTGGCTATCTAACCCTTTTACCTTAAAATGTTTAGTTTCTGGATCGATTAAGAAATTACCTTTTAATGCAACGTTGGCGGCAATAGCAGGTTGATTGGCGCTTAAAACAAAATCGGTTTCTAAGTCCACGGGCTCTGCTAAAGCAATATGGCCAGATGTTAAGTTGAGTTTAGACACGCTGTATTTTGCGCCAGAGGCTTCCTCGCTGTAAGTCAATGCAGAATTGGTGACATGCACGCCATCGATATCAAATTTGATGGTTTCTGATTGTTCATCTTTGCTTAATAAATCATCAAAATTGGTGCTGCCATCTTTGTATTTAATGATATTGGCTGTTGCGCCATCTACATAAACCGTATCAACCACCATTTGTTTTTTAAGTAAAGGCAGCACAGCCAGCGCCACCTTAACACTATTAACAGAGGCAAATTCTTTATCGGATTGATGTTCTGAAAGTGACAGCTTACCTAAATCGGCACCGATTTTTGGCCAAAAACTCAGTGCAATATCACCTTCAATAATCAGCGTGCGGTCTTTTTTTTCTTTCACCAGCTTGATAATGTCGTCTTTATAATCGTTGGGATTAAAAGTTGCCGCAAAATAGCCTGCAATCAGCAAAGCCAATAAAACAATGCCACCGATGCCGTAGAGGCCATACTTAATGAATTTATTCATTTTGTTTCTCTTTTTAAGCTAAATGAAAAGCATGCTGTTTAAGGGTGTCGTTTATATTAATCAATTTGATATAAGGGAACAATTAAATCGTTTACCAAAAATACGTTAATACCAGCAAGCCAAAAATAATGCGATACCATGCAAATACGGTGAAATCGTGATTGGCGACAAATCGAATCAATATCTTAATCACTAACAACGCCGATAAAAATGCGGTGACAAAACCCACAGCAAACATCGGTAAATCCGCCACGCTTAATAATTGCCAGCTTTTGAGTAAATCGTAACCCGTGGCGGCAAACATAATCGGTATGGCTAAAAAGAACGAAAACTCGGTGGCGGTTTGGCGCGTTAAGCCAAAAACCATGCCGCCCAAAATTGTTGCGCCAGAACGCGAAACGCCTGGCACTAAAGCAAGCGCTTGCGCTAAACCAATTTTCAACGCTTGGGCTTTGGTAATCGTTTCAATCTGTTCGGTGGTTGCATTTTTAGCATACTTTTCAATGATCAAAATGGCAAATCCACCAATAATTAAAGCAATGGCGACAGTAATAGGTGAGAATAAATATTCTTTAATATAGCCATGCAATAGTAAACCTAAAACAGCGGCGGGGATAAATGCAATGATTAAATTAATGACAAAATTTTGAGCGGACGCTTCCTTTGTCATATTTGTAACGGTATTGATTAAGCGTTGCCTAAACTCAAAACAAACCGCCAAAATCGCGCCCATTTGAATGAAGATTTCAAAAATCTTACCTTTGTCGTCATTAAAATCCAGCAAATCGCCCGCAATAATTAAATGCCCAGTGCTGCTAATCGGTAAAAATTCGGTGACGCCTTCTACAATGCCTAATATAAATGCTTTAAATAGTAGTATTAAATCCATAATTGATGCTTTTTAAGTGTTAAGCTAATTTTATCAGGTTTATAAAACTTTAAAGGGTGCGCTAGCACCCTTTAAAGTTGATGAATGTTTAAATGGTGTGAGTTGGTTACTTCAACATACCCAAAATAGTCGATAATAAGCCACCAGATTCTGCAGGCACTTCGCCGTCGGGGGTTAATTTATCGACCATTCTGGGTAAATGTTCGGCAATTTGTGCGCTGATTGTTTCAGGACTAATGCCAAACTTAGCTGCTAAATCTGCAATCGCGCCATCACCCAAAACATTCGAAACTTGTTCGGGAGAGATAGCTAAATTTTCGCCTGTGCCAACCCAAGAGGCAGCCGCTTCGCCTAAGCCACCTTCTTTAAATTTATCTAAAATGCCGTTTAAGCCACCATTTTGGTTGAATAGATCAATCGCCACTTGCGCCATATTGCCTTGCTCACCACCAACTTTGCCCAAAACTGCCCCTGCGATGCTATCAAATAAACCCATACTTATTCCCATCACCAATAATTGACTTTAGCATAGTGTAAAGCAATATAACTTGAAGTAAACCTGCATTGATATGGATTAACAAAGATTTACAGTAATTGAGCATCATTTTTATGCTTAAGAAATATATAAATTGACAGACGAAACTTGGTTTATTGATATTGGTACGCTAATTGCATGTTTATTCATAAAAATTTTATGAAAGTGCAAATAATGGTTGATAGTGCCAATAAATTATCGTGGCACGATCCACTAAAGCTTTTACTAGAATCGACTAGTGAGGGTATTTACGGCATTAATACCACTGGGCAGTGCACGTTTATTAATCGTGCGGGTGCAGCACTTTTAGGCTACGAGCCTAAGCAGGTGTTAGGCAAAAATATGCATAATTTAATTCATCATGCCAAGCCTGATGGTAGCCATTATGCAGAGCACGATTGCCCTATTTTTCAAGCGTTTTTGCAGGGAAAATCCTGCCGCATCGATCAAGACGTGTTGTGGCGCGCCAATGGTACACGTTTCGCGGTGGAATACTCTTCAAATCCGATGCTTGAAAATGGCGTTATTTTAGGGGCGGTGGTCACTTTTGTGGATATTTCTGAGCGCAAATATCACGAAGATATTTTGCGCCAAGCGCGACTGCGGCTAGAAAAACAAGTGGCCGATCGCACACAAGATTTAAGCGAGGCCTTACTTAATGTACGCAATTTATCAGCGCATTTGCACAGTATTCGTGAAGAAGAGCGCACACGCATTGCGCGAGAAATTCATGATGAGTTTGGTAGCTTATTAATTGCATTAAAGTTAGACGTAGGCTGGCTATCAAATCGATTGCAAGAACAGCCTGCGTTGATGCAAAAATCCCAAAGTATGGCGCGGTTAATCGATACAGCTGTTGAAAATGTAGGGCGCATTATGACCGATTTACGCCCAAGTATTTTAGACCATGAAGGCCTATGGGCAGCCTTGGAATGGCAGGTAGAAGAGTTTATTGATAGCAGCGAATTAACCTGCGATTTACAAGTGCAGCTAGGCCAAACTGCCGCACCCGATGGCGCAAAAGCGACTGCTATTTTTCGTATTTTTCAAGAAATGCTGAGTAATGTCGCGCGGCACGCGAAAGCACAACAGGTAGAAATTTTGTTGCACACTCAAAAGCATTTTTTAATTATTGAAGTGA
The DNA here is from genome assembly GCA_046594915.1 of Methylotenera sp. Lineage (GTDB taxonomy): Bacteria > Pseudomonadota > Gammaproteobacteria > Burkholderiales > Methylophilaceae > Methylotenera_A. Next base: position 37,891 of record JBKJRC010000012.1, read on the forward strand.
ATGATGACGGTTGCGGTGCAGAGATAAACACATTTTCACATCCGCAAGCGTACGGCATTATCGGCATGCGCGAGCGTGCTGGGCATTTTGGTGGTGAGATTATGGTGCGTAGCGCACCAAACAAGGGCACACAATTGCGATTGATTATGCCATTAGCAAATGCTGAGTTTGTGTTGAATGAATAGTATGACAAATATCGCCATCAAAATATGGCATCAATTCGTGTTAAAAAAGGGTTAGTGATGATACGCGTTTTGCTGTGTGATGATCATTTTATTGTGCGCCAAGGCTTGCGCCAACTAATTGCAGATGCGATTGGTATAAGCGTTGCTGCAGAAGCAGAAGATGGCGTGACTGCTATTCAACTAGCGCGCCAACAAGCTTTTGAGATTGTATTACTCGATATTGCAATGCCTAACAAAGATGGCCTAGATGTGCTGAAGCAATTACGGCATGAATTTCCTAAGCTGCCCGTATTAATGCTTAGCACCTACCCAGAAAAACAATACGCAGTGCGCTGCTTAAAACTGGGTGCAAATGGCTATTTGAATAAAAGCACTAACCCAACCGAGTTAACACATGCAATTCGCAAGGTAGCCAGTGGCGGCATTTATATTAATCCTGCAATGGCAGAAACATTAGCAATGTCGCTGGCTAGCCCAGAAAGAAAATTGCCGCATGAAGATTTATCGCACCGCGAATATCAAGTGTTTTGCCAAATAGCGGCAGGGCAAAGTTTGACGCAGATAGCACAAAAGCTATCGTTATCGCTAAATACGATTAGTACCTATCGCGCACGTATTTTAAGTAAAACCCATACGAAAAATGATGTTGAAATTGCATTGTATGCAGTTAAAAACGCGCTGCAAGCCAGCATAAACTGGGCAACTTAACCCTGTTTTGCAAGCAAATTTTATCGGGTAATTCTAGCGGAGTCTTTTTTGTAGTAGTGCTACTACAAAAAGTGTAGCGCTACATTGATACTTAAATTTTACGATTCTTTTTATAATTATTTGTAAGTTAATTAATTTATTTTTTATAGGAAATTGCCATGGCTTCGTTTTCTAATCCGTTTGATCCCAATAATAAATTAGGTAAAGGCTGTAATTGTGGCCAGCATAATAGCCAAGCAGCGCATGACGAAGCAGAGGCGATGAATACCCAGCAATTGGGAGATAGAGCCGTTGAAGGTGCAATTATGCGCGCACTCTTTCCGCATGATGAAACGCGTCGAAATTTTCTACGTACCGTGGGCGCAGGCACCGCTTTTGCCGCAATCTCACAGTTTTTGCCGATTAACTTTATGCAAGAAGCGTTTGCTGAAACCGGTGGCGCGTTAGAAAAAACCAAACTCAAAGTCGGTTTTATTCCTATCACCTGTGCTACGCCGATTATTATGGCAGCGCCGATGGGCTTTTATGCTAAACATGGCTTAGATGTTGAGGTGGTGAAAACGGCAGGTTGGGCTGTGGTGCGCGATAAAGCCATTAATAAAGAATACGATGCGGCGCATATGCTGGCCCCTATGCCGCTGGCAATCAGCATGGGTGTTGGCTCAACACCTATTCCATGGACAATGCCGGCGGTTGAAAATATCAATGGCCAAGCCATTACCTTGGCAATTAAGCACAAAGATAAGCGTGATCCCAAATCGTGGAAAGGTTTTAAATTTGGTGTACCGTTTGATTTTTCAATGCACAATTATTTGCTGCGTTACTATTTGGCAGAGTTTGGTTTAGATCCAGACATGGACGTACAGATTCGTTCAATACCACCCCCAGAAATGGTGGCTAACTTGCGTGCTGGCAATATTGATGGTTTTTTAGCGCCAGATCCTGTCAATCAACGCGCGGTTTATGATGGCGTAGGCTTTATCCATATTCTTTCTAAAGAAATTTGGGATGGTCATCCTTGTTGCGCGTTCTCCGCCAGCAAAGAGTTTGTGACAACCATGCCCAATACTTATCAAGCTTTAGTGAAAAGTATTATTGAAGCCACGGCATATGCCAATAAAGACGAAAATCGTAAATCCATCGCCAGTGTCATTGCGCCTGCTAACTATTTAAATCAGCCAGTCACCGTATTAGAACAAGTGCTTACAGGCACCTATGCAGATGGCTTGGGTGGTATTCAAAAAGTACCGACACGTGTCGATTTTGAGCCTTTCCCCTATGAATCGTTTGCTATTTGGATATTGACGCAGATGAAGCGTTGGGGACAGATTAAAGGTGATGTTAATTACCAAAAAATTGCGAGTGAAGTGTTTTTAGCAACCGATGCGATGAAATTAATGAAAGAGGCTGGTTTAGTGCCGCCAAAATCGAACACTAAGAAATTCTTTGTCATGAAAAAAGAGTTTAATCCTGCCAAGCCAGAAGAATATATTGCGAGTTTTCCAATCCGTAAAGTTTAATTCAACCATTTAGCAATGCCACTTAAAACTGGCATTGCTTGGCGATAAATCGTTGTGTGTCTGCGCAAAGTTAATTGCTTTTATAAGAAACTGATATGAAAAATTCCAAACAGTGGTTACCCGCCATGCTGTCCTTAATAATCTTGCTGATATTTTTAGGGGCTTGGCATTTAGCCACGCTACCAACGCAAGGCACTGTAGATCCCAACATGGATCCAGAGTACGCTAAATTGCTGGGTGCGTCCGCTGCCACAGGTGAAAAATCGACCGTGCCAACACCCAAAGATGTATTTGATAAACTGTGGGAAAGTGCCAAAGACCCGTTTTACGATCATGGAACGAATGATAAAGGCATTGGCGTTCAAATCGCCTATTCTTTGGCGCGTGTTGGATTAGGTTATAGTTTAGCCGCTTTAATCGCCATTCCACTTGGATTTGCCATTGGCATGTCACCACTTTTATACAAAGCTTTAGATCCTTTTATTCAAGTACTTAAACCAATTTCACCTCTCGCTTGGATGCCGCTTGCGCTCTATACCATTAAAGATTCAGGCATATCGGCCATTTTTGTTATCTTTATTTGTTCTATCTGGCCCATGCTCATTAATACGGCATTTGGTGTTTCAACGGTTCGGCGCGAGTGGATTAACGTTGCACGCACTTTAGAAGTTAAGCCGCTACGCATGGCTTTTAGAGTCATATTGCCCGCTGCTGCGCCCACCATTATGACAGGCATGCGCATTTCACTTGGTATTGCATGGTTAGTGATTGTTGCTGCTGAAATGTTAGTTGGCGGCACGGGTATTGGTTATTTTGTATGGAACGAATGGAATAATTTATCGATTACCAGTGTGATTGTGGCCATTTTAGTGATTGGCGTCATTGGTATGATATTAGATTTGTTATTAGGAAAAGTGACCAAACTAGTTAGTTTTAAAGAGTAATGTTAATGCCTAAATTAAGCCAATTTTTTAAGTGAATATCCATGAGCGAATTAGACCCAATTATTAAAATTCAAGGCATTGCCCAGCGCTACCCATCACGCGAGGGCGGCACGAATACCGTATTTGAAAACCTTCATTTAAATATTCAAAAAGGTGAGTTTGTCTGTTTAATCGGCCATTCTGGTTGTGGTAAAACCACTATTTTAAATGTACTCGCTGGTTTAGATAGTACTTCTGAGGGCTACGTATTTGTTGATGGTCGCGAAATAAGCGGCACTAGCCTAGACCGCGCGGTGATTTTTCAAAGCCATGCGCTCATGCCCTGGTTATCGGTAAAAGGCAATATTGCGTTTGCGGTTAAATCGCGCTGGCCCAATTGGACTAAAGCGCAAATTGATGCACATTGCTTAAAATATATTCAGCTCGTCAATTTAACTGGTGCCGAAAACAAACGCCCTGCTGAATTATCGGGCGGCATGAAGCAACGTGTTGGCATTGCACGCGCATTATCCATTGCGCCAAAAATATTGTTGATGGATGAGCCTTTTTCAGCTTTAGACGCGTTAACACGCGGCGTGCTGCAAGAGGAAGTATTGCGCATTTGTGCCGAAACCAAACAAACGGTTTTTATGATTACGCACGATGTCGATGAAGCTTGTTTATTGGCAGATAAAGTGGTGTTAATGACCAGCGGCCCACAAGCGCGCATTGCCGAAATTGTAGAAAACACCATGCCAAAACCACGTAGCCGCGCTACTTTGCACCATGATCCACAGTTTTATAAAATAAGAAATCACTTAGTGGATTTTTTGGTTAATCGCTCAAAAATGCATTTAACCGACCCAGATGCGCTAAATTTTGACCCGAAATATCCGCCTATGGTACAGCCAGGCTTAGAAAATATTGCCGCTTAAAGGCAGTAAATAAAACTATTTGTTAATGGAGAGAAAATATGAATCGTCATGATGTAACCGAAATGATTGTGGTGGCTAAAAACACCAAAGGTTTAAAATGGTCTGACATTGCCAGTAAAATCGGCCTATCAAAAGAATGGACAACCGCCGCGCTATTAGGCCAAATGACCTTAACCAAAGCGCAAGCCGATATTATCGGTACAACATTAGATTTACCAGCAGAAGCAGTAGCGTTGTTGCAAACCGTGCCTTATAAAGGCAGCTTGCCCACCGCAGTGCCAACTGACCCATTGTTATACCGTTTTTATGAGCTAATTAACGTGTATGGCACCACGATAAAATCGCTGATTCATGAAGAGTTTGGCGACGGCATTATGAGCGCGATTGATTTTTCGATGGATATTCAGCGCGAACCGAATCCAGCAGGCGATCGCGTGAAAATCGTATTAAATGGTAAGTTTCTGTCTTACAAGACTTATTAATAAAAAGTTAACCGCAAAGTTAACCCAATATTTGCACTAAAAAATGGGTTAACTTATGCGGCTATTTTGATGTAAAGCGCACTAAATGTGGGCGCTAAACATTAATTGACTTAAAAATCAGACTTAAACAGCGTTAGAATTTTTCGTTCTCTCTTAAATAACGCCATTGCCCTTGCGGCAATTTACCTAAATTAACGCTACCAATGCGCACGCGTTTTAAGCCCACAACAAATAAGCCAACCATTTCACACATGCGACGAATTTGGCGCTTTTTGCCTTCACGTAAAACGAATCTTAACTGGTCTTCATTTTGCCAACTGACTTTCGCAGGCTTGAGTTTTTCGCCATCTAAACTTAAACCGTGATTCAAGCGCTGCAAATCTGCATCACTTAATTCGCCTTCCACCCGCACCAGATATTCTTTCTCTACACTGGAATCTTCACCAATCAAATGGCGCGCAATTCGGCCATCTTGAGTAAGCACTAACAAACCTGTCGAATCAATATCTAAGCGACCTGCTGGTGCTAAGCCATGCAAAAAACCACGTTGGAATTCTTTGGCATTATAAGTGGTTAAGTCGGGGTCATCCATCCATTCGTTATCTGGGTGAACCAGCACAATCGCAGGTTGATAACCATCTTCCGCTTGCCCGCTTACATAACCTACAGGCTTGTGCAGCAATATCGTCACTTGCTCGGCTTGTTGCTCATAAGCGTAACCACTAATAATAATTTCTGCGTCAGGTTTAATGCGCGTGCCCAGCGTTTCCAAAATCTCGCCATCCACTTTCACCCAGCCATTCACAATCCATTCATCTGCTTCGCGGCGCGAACAAATACCACGCTCCGCCATCACTTTAGATAAGCGCGGCATGTCTACATTGACTGGTGATGATTTATAAGCCGCTTTTGCCGCCGCGCCATATTGTGGCTTGCTTGCGCCATCGTATCCGTCACGCATTTTACCACCACGTCGCGGTGCTTGACGATATTGCGGCTCGTTTTTATCAGGGCGCGGGGTGATGCGCGTATCAGTGCCTGTGGGTTTATGTTGTTTTGGCGGCGCTTGATTTAAATCTGGTGATTTAGAATCAGTGTTTTTAGAATCACTTTTTTCAAAATCATTCGGCGTTTCAGCCCTTAACTCACTTCTTAGCGGTCTATTTTCATTCGGTTTATTGTAAGCAGGTCTATTTTCAGTTGGCTTACTGTAATTCGCTTTATTCTCATTAGCTTTAGCTGAACCAGCCTGATCTGCAAAAGGTTCACCATGCGCTTTACCATCAAAGCGATGATTACGCTGACGCGCACCTTCCGTTTTTGGTGATTTTAATGTGTTAACTGCGTCATCATTATCTCTAATAACAGGTTTTGCTGGCGCTTGCGTTCTATCGCGCTTAGCAGGGTCAACGCGACGCACAGGCGTTTTGCTAGTCGATGACGTTTCGCTAGGTTTTTTAATGATTTTAATAGTGGCCAAAATAGTCTGCAGTTGTTTAATTTATAAGGCTATTTTAACAAATTAATGCGGCAAATTTTATTTATTACATGTAAAGAGTTTTGAATTGATTAGTTCAAACTTGCCTGCTAGTGTTCTTATTTATTGGTAAATTTGTACTTCTCATCTCACGTCTGAGCATTAAATGTAGAGTTTAAAAATTAAGTACGAAACAAAATTTAAAATTATTAGTGTATTGAATAAATACACAGAGGAATTAAATAGCATATTAATTAGTGAATCAATTAAAAGGCAGGCTTGCGACCATGAATTTAAAAAAGAAATTATACAAATGGGCACTATTAAATATAGTAAAAAAATTAGCGCCAGAGAGTTTTTCATTAAGCTCAGATGAGGCTAAGAATAATAATTTTTATTGGATTAATATTTGTGACGGAAATTTGCCAATTGCAAATTTAGTAAAATATGAGAATGATAGATGTACATTCGTAAAATTTCGTGAAGGCAACGAAGATTTAACATTTATTGAGTACACTTTAAACCAAGTAATTGAAAGTAAAGTCGTTATCCATCATTTTTATGGATACGCTCATGTAAAATTTGATTCGTTTTATGATTTTTTGTGGAGGAAATTTTTTCCAATTTTATATATTAAGTTGAAAGTTAAATCTCATTTAGATTCGGCAACTCAAATATTATTTAATAGAAAAAGTATCAAAGTAAAAAAACGATATGAGTATTTGAAACATTTAGTAGAAACTTACGGAATTCCAAATAAAGAATTTAGTGAAATTGAATTTATAAACAGTTTGTATACGTTTCGAATTTTTTCACATCCAAATTATGAAGTTGAATCAAGGAGATTAATCAGCATTTTGGAAAGCTTTATTGATACACAAGAATTAAGAAAAATAAATCATCATTATCAAATCACTGGATTTGCGTTTAAAGCTCTTTCTGACTTCGAAATAGAGCAGAGAAAGCACAAAGAACTTACCTCAACACAAGGAAAACTTGTTTTGTTAACTTTTATTTTAGCTTTAGTGGCGCTAGTTCAGTCAGAAATTATAAGAGTTCCTACATTATTAGATTTCACAAATACACACGAAACAGCAAAATAATTTGTTTAGCTTTTTGGAATCCAAATAAATAAAAAAGCCAGCATACGCTGGCTTTTTTATTTAGAAATGACTTTAGTTAACACAAAAAATGACTAAACTTTTTGATAAACCTCAGAGCCTTTTTTCACAAACTCAATCGACTTCTCTTGCATGCCTTGTTTCAGCGCTTCTTCTTCTGAGATATTCAAAGTGGCTGCGTAGTCACGTACATCTTGCGTAATTTTCATACTGCAGAAATGTGGGCCGCACATTGAGCAGAAATGCGCTTGTTTTGCGCCTTCTTGCGGCAATGTTTCGTCGTGAAATTCCTTGGCTTTTTCAGGATCAAGACCCAAATTAAATTGATCATCCCAACGGAATTCGAAACGCGCTTTTGATAACGCGTTGTCACGAATCTGCGCGCCCGGATGGCCTTTTGCCAAATCAGCAGCATGTGCCGCGATTTTGTAGGTGATGATGCCAACGCGCACATCTTCTTTATCTGGCAAGCCTAAATGTTCTTTTGGCGTCACGTAGCAAAGCATTGCACAGCCGTACCAGCCAATCATTGCCGCGCCAATGCCAGAAGTAATATGATCATAACCTGGCGCGATATCCGTGGTTAATGGGCCTAATGTGTAGAAAGGCGCTTCGCCGCAATGCTCTAATTGCAGCTCCATATTTTCTTTAATTAAATGCATCGGCACATGACCTGGGCCTTCAATCATGCATTGCACGTCATGTTTCCAGGCGATTTGCGTTAACTCGCCTAGTGTTTTCAATTCAGCAAATTGCGCTTCATCGTTTGCATCGTAGATGGAACCTGGGCGTAAGCCATCGCCTAATGAGAAGCTCACGTCGTAAGCTTTCATGATTTCGCAGATGTCTTCAAAATGCTCATACAAGAAAGATTCTTTATGATGCGCTAAACACCATTTCGCCATAATCGAACCACCGCGTGACACGATACCGGTCATGCGTTTTGCGGTCATTGGAATGTAGGCTAAACGTACACCTGCATGAATGGTAAAGTAATCCACACCTTGTTCTGCTTGCTCAATCAGCGTATCGCGGAAGATTTCCCAGGTTAAATCTTCGGCTTTGCCGTTCACTTTTTCCAGCGCTTGGTAAATTGGCACCGTGCCAATTGGCACGGGAGAGTTGCGGATAATCCACTCGCGCGTTTCATGGATGTTCTTACCAGTGGATAAATCCATCACAGTATCGCCACCCCAACGCGTGCCCCACACCATTTTTTCCACCTCTTCTGAAATAGAAGAGCCAAGCGCAGAGTTACCAATGTTGGCGTTAATCTTAACCAAGAAATTACGGCCAATAATCATTGGCTCGATTTCTGGATGGTTAATGTTTAGCGGGATAATTGCGCGGCCTAATGCAACTTCGGAACGCACAAATTCTGGCGTGATAACTTTTGGAATACTCGCACCGAAATCGTGACCTTTATGCTGTTTCTGTAGCAAATCACTCATGTTCTCGCGGCGCTGATTTTCGCGAATCGCAATATATTCCATCTCCGGCGTAATAATACCTTTACGTGCGTAATGCATTTGGCTAACGTTTGCGCCCGCTTTTGCGCGGCGCGGTAAACGCGTTAAGTTAAAACGCATTTCGCTCAATTCTGGGTCAGTTTTACGTTCTTGACCAAAAGCTGAACTTGGGCCATCTAATTGTTCCGTATCGTGACGCTCTTCAATCCAACCGGCGCGTAAAGCTGGCAAACCGTTACGAATATCTACGTTGACATTTGGGTCGGTATACACGCCAGAAGTATCGTACACCATCACCGGTGGATTTTTTTCTGCGCCAAACATAGATGGCGTATCACTCAGTGAAATTTCGCGGAAAGGTACTTGAATATCAGGGCGTGAACCTTGAATATAAACCTTGCGCGAATTGGCGAAAGATTTTTTAGTGTCTGGGTCGATTTCGGCAGTTTCGCCCGAAAATTTGGCTAGATTTTTATGCAGATTTTTATCGGTGGCGTTCATGGAGCTTTCCTATTCATTTAAGCAAGCGCAAAAGTAAGTATTACTTTGTTGGGTTTTTAATTGGCAGGAAAGCGTCTTGATGCTTTGCCCACTGTAATTTTGCGGGAAAGCCTGTAAAGCTGCTTTCCCCGTATTAAATTGGTAGGAAAGCCACTAAAGCTGCTTTCCTACGGCGGCATTACCCGCATCAGGTTCAAAGGGTGATTCTCACTGATTTAATAATTAAAAAACCAGACCCCTAGCAATGGTTGAAATGTACGTTAAATTGCTTAAAAAGGCAAGAAATGCATTTTAAATAGATTAACCTACTCGATTGTTTGGCAATAATTTTTTAGGTTTTTTTTGCAAAAAATGTTATAAATATATTTGGGTTCAACATCAATATAATGCAGGTCTAATCATGGTACTTATTGCACTTTACTACGCGCTAGCCATTGGCGTACTTACACTACATTTTACCGGTCATTTGGAGCGCTGGAATATGGAATGGCTCGTATTTGTATTTGCAGTGACGGTGTTTCCTGCGGTGCTTTACCTATAATTATTTTAGCCAAATAAGTGGTTAACTATTTAACCTGATCTAAATACTTAACGGCGCTACATGCGCCGTTTATTTTTGGCGTTGCTTAACGCACCATTAGGATGAATCAAGGTCACAACTGCATTGCTGTTTTTAGCCGCATTTTTTAGGACTAAAGTACCTGAAACGCGCTAAACAGTTCAGTTATAATGCAATTAAATTAACGAAAGCTTTGACATGATACAAACAGCACCTATTTACACAGCAAATGAAGTTGCCGAATTTGATACGCAACGCGAAATCGCGAGATTTAACATGATAGAACAGCAAGTGCGCACATGGGAAGTGTTAGACCCCGTCGTGCTGGCTCTGCTGAATGATATACCGCGCGAGCATTTTGTGCCAACAGAGTATCTTGGATTGGCTTTTGCGGATATTGAAATACCGATAGGTGCAGGGCAAACGATGTTAAGCCCTAAGCTAGAAGGCCGTATTTTGCAGGCGTTAAGCGTACAAAAAAATCATCATGTGTTGCATGTAGGCACAGGTAGCGGCTACATGACAGCGCTTTTGGCCAGTTTGGCGAAGCAGGTAATTTCTATCGAGATTAATGCAGGAATCAGCGCAAAAGCTGCCAAAAACTTAACACAACAAAACATTCAAAATGTTAGTTTATTGATGGCAGACGGCGCATTAGGCATGCCCGACCAAGCCCCGTTTGATGTGATTGTTTATACCGGCTCCTCGCCTGTAGAACCTGCTGGCGTGCGTCAGCAGCTAGCGATTGGCGGCGCGCTTTTTATCGTTTTAGGGACAGGCCCAGCCATGCAGGCAACCTTGATTCAGCGATTATCCGAGTCAGGGTTTAAACAGGATGTGCTGTTTGAAACCTGTATTCCTGAATTAGTTAATGCGCCGCAAGCTGTTAGTTTTCAATTTTAAAATGCCACTTATTTTAAAATGCCAGTTAATTTAAATATGCCACTTAAAATGCTAATATTTCGTTTGTTTTTGCTAAGTATGCTTGTACCGGCCAGCCTGCAAGCGCAAGAAAAAACTCTAAGTTTATTAGATATTTATCATCAGGCTTTGGCACGCGATCCTGTGTTGGCCTCTGCTTTAAGTGCAAACCAGGCGGCGCAAGAAATCATTGAGCAAGGCAAAGCTTTATATCGGCCAACTGTTAATTTTGTCGCTGGTGCCAATACCAACAATCAAGATTTTGCGTTTACAGGTACTTCGAGGCCAAGTCCGACCAATCCTTTAATTACTTTCCAAAATCAACAGAGTGGTGTGGAAAAATTTGAGCAACGCAGTTTTGGCATACAAGCGCGGCAGCCTATATTTCGTAAGCAAAACTGGGTGCAGATGGAGCAAACTGAAACGCAAGTTAGCCAAGCCAATAAACAGCTTTTGTTAACTCAGCAGAATTTAATATTGCGTACGACAGAAGCTTATTTTAACGTGCTACTTGCGCAGGACAGAATAGACCTCATCAGCGCACAAAAAGTAGCGATTATCAGCCAACTGGAACAAGCCAATGCTAACTTTGAAGTAGGCACGGCTACCATCACAGATGTAAACGAGGCGCAGGCGCGTTACGATTTGATTTTAGCGCAAGAAATTGCGGCGATAAATGAGTATGCAATAGCCAAGCACACGGTTGAGGCGATTACAGGCGAGCTACCAGAAAAATTGGCAACAGTCAGAGCAGATATTCGGGTAAATCATCTGACAAAAAATATGAAAGAGTGGCAGCAACTCGCCAGTATTAACAATCTCAATATTCTAATTCAGCAAGATGCGCTACAGCTGGCCGAGCAAGCGATGGATTTTGCAAAGGCAGGTCATTTGCCAACTCTGGACGCAGTGGCCAATTACAGCGATAACTACGCTAACGGGGGTATCAACACCGAAAATAGTCGATTCAAAAATGCAGTATTGGGAATTGAATTACAAATTCCGCTATACCAAGGTGGCGTGATAAGCTCGCGTGCTAGGCAGGCGGGGTTAAACAAACAAAAAGCGCAGGATGACGTTGAAATCGCGCGGCGTCAAGCCGATTTAGAAACGCAACGCGCTTTTTTAAACTTAAGCACTAGCATCGCGCAAATTAAGGCGCTGGAACAAGCGTTAATCAGCAGTCAAAGCCAGTTAGATTCAACCAAGCTTGGCTACGAAGTGGGCGTGCGTATCAGCGTAGATGTATTAAATGCACAACAGCAATTGTTTGCTGCCAAGCGCGATTTATTGCAAGCGCGCTACAATTATCTGGTGAACATTATCCGCTTAAAGTCGGCGACAGGCCTGGTGGCTGAGGCTGATTTACAAGACATTAATCAACAATTGGTATTGGCTAAATAATATGCACCATTTGACCGCAAGCGCGAATGCTAACTTAAGCCAGCTAATCATTATCGACATGCAAATTAAACTGGCAAACGTGATGCCGCAAGATACCATGCAACTAGTGAGCAAAAATTGTAGCGCACTGGCGCAAGCGGCCAGTTTTTTGGGCGTGCCTATTATTGTGACTGAGCAATATCCGCAAGGCTTGGGCGATACACTGCCAGAAATTAAACAATCTGCACCAACCTTAAAACCTATCGTAAAAACGGTTTTTTCAGCTTTAGGTGAGCCTAAATTTAATCAGCAATTGCACCGCGATCAATCGCAAATCGTGCTGACCGGCATGGAAGCGCATATTTGTGTTTTGCAAACGGCACTTGCTTTAACTGCGCTTACTACTGGAGCCACTTGTGCTGACAATAAACCAGCCAAGCAAGTTTTTGTGGTGGAAGATGCCATCATTTCGCGTAGCGCAAACAACAAAGCCAACGCTATCGCACGTATGCGTGACGCGGGTTGCATCATCACTAATACAGAATCTGTGCTATTTGAGTGGTTAAGTAACGCGAATCATCCATTATTTAAAGAAATTTCTAAGCTTATTCGTTAACTGCCGCTTTTAAATCGTGTCAAGCAGGTCAACTAGCAATGTATTTAAACTGACACTTACAAATTTAACTTTGCAAATTTAACGTTTTAAATAATGGGCGATAAGCTGCATTATTCTGATCGTTGCACCAGTTGATGCTTCGCTAAATCGCAAGCTGGCTTGCTGCATTTTGACTCTTTTTTCGGGATCATCACGCAAATATTGTATCTTTTCGCGCAAAATTGCAACATTGCTCACTTGAATCGCTGCACCCGCGCGCACGGCGTTTTTGCTGGCTTCAGCGAAATTATAGGTATATCGACCGATCAAAATCGGTTTGCCCATGGTTGCGGCTTCAATCAAATTTTGTCCGCCAAATTTCAGTAAGCTGCCGCCAACAAAAGTGAAGTCACAAGCGGCATAATAGCTAAATAATTCGCCCATGCTATCGCCCAAAACTACTTGCACGTTTTTATCGATAGGGACATTTAGCTGGCTACGAATCACATAATTGATGCCTGCGTTTATCATTAGATTTTCTACCTCGTCAAAGCGTTGTGGATGGCGCGGCACAATCACTGTTAGCACGTCTAATGTCTTAATTGCTTCTAGTATTAAGGCTTCTTCGCCTTCGCGCGTGCTGGCGGCTAAAAAAATTATGCGTTCGTTTCCCAGTAACTGACGTAGTTTTAAACCTTGTTCAGTCGCATCGGCTGGTGGCTTTACGTCAAATTTTAAATTGCCCGAAACCTTTATGTTGTGCGCGCCCAGCCTTTGCAATCGCGCTGCATCATCCGTTGTTTGCGCTGCAATCACGCTCAAACTTTGCAAGCCTTGTTTAACCAAGTTGCCTAATTTGCCATAGCCTTTGGCGGATTTTTCTGAAAGGCGTGCGTTCAATAAAAGCAAAGGAATCGCACTTTTTTTGCAGGCCGCAATCAAATTAAACCAAAGCTCAGTTTCCATTAATAAGCCAATTTTGGGTTGAAAGTGCTGTAAAAAACGCTGTACCGCAAACGGCACATCGTACGGCAAATAAACGCGCTGTACATCCTCGCCAAATAATTGCTCGCTGGTTTCTCGCCCAGTCGGTGTGGTGTGCGTGAGTAAAATTTGATAATTGGGATATTGCGTTTGTAACGCTTTAATAAGTGGTTCTGCCGCTCTGGTTTCGCCCACCGAAACGCAATGTAACCAAATAACAGGTTTAGTAGGTTTTAATTGATAAAAGCCAAATCGCTCAGGCCAGTGTTGCCGATAAGCGGGCTGTTTAATGCCGCGCCACCATAATTTAAATGGCACAAAAAGCAGCACCATAGACAACAATATGGAATATAAAAAACGGTTCATACTGTATTTTCTCACAATTTAACTGCCATGTTGTTTGACTTTATTTAAGCACGCACAGGTCAGCTTTTTATGCGACCTATTTATTTTTTTAATTTTACAATTTGGTCAGTGTCCGCCAACCTTAACCCAATGCAAATACTGGCCTCATTTGTGCAAAAAGCGCACCAAAATACGGTATAAATTAGGTAAAAACTAGGGTTGACGAACACAAAATAAAGGCTTAAATTGCATTTAATGCACAATATATTGTGTTTAAGCAGAATATTTTTCATTAAAAATTTGTAAAAATAAGCGCTTAATTAATCAAATCAAAGAGTTAAGTAAACTCACTAAAAATGTAGCAATTCAGGTTAAAAAATTAAGGGGTAAACCATGCTAAAAGTCGTAGAGCCAGCAACCAAATTACAAGAAAATACTGCCATTGAAATTCCACTTCAATCAGTGTCATTGGATATTTGGGATAAAAAATATCGGCTTAAAGCAAAAAATGGCGACTATGTTGATCAAAATATGGATGATTCTTACTCGCGTGTTGCGCGTGCGTTGGCGGACGTTGAAAAAGAGCCGCAGCGTGAAGAATGGCATGAAAAATTCCTATGGGCGCTGCGCCGCGGCGCAATTCCAGCAGGTCGCATTACTTCTAACGCAGGTGCGCTAGAGCATAAACCAGCCACTTCAACCATTAACTGCACGGTTTCTGGCGTGGTAGAAGACAGTATGGATAATATTTTAGGCAAAGTGCACGAGGCAGGATTAACCCTAAAAGCTGGTTGCGGCATTGGTTACGAGTTTTCTACCTTGCGTCCAAAAGGTGCATTTGTTGCAGGCGCGGGTGCTTACACTAGCGGTCCGCTAAGCTTTATGGATATCTACGACAAGATGTGCTTTACCGTATCTAGCGCGGGTGGCCGCCGCGGGGCGCAAATGGCCACGTTTGATATTTCTCATCCTGATGTGACCGATTTTATTAAAGCCAAACGCGAAAATGGCCGTTTACGCCAATTCAACTTAAGTTGCTTAATCACCAAAGAATTCATGGAGGCGGTAAAAGCCGATGCAGAATGGAAATTAGCTTTCCCCGTGACTGAAAAAGAAGCGATTGTGGATGGCTTAAACACTAATGACGTGACGCAAGTAGTGTGGCGCGAGTGGCCAGTGAAAGGTAAGTATTTAACTCACACTACAGGTTTAGATGCAGGAAAAGTCGCTTGTCGCGTATACAAAACCATCAAAGCGCGCCGTTTGTGGGATGTGATTATGAGCAGCACTTACGATTTTGCCGAGCCAGGTTTTATCCTGATTGACCGCGTGAATGAAATGAACAATAACTGGTTCTGCGAAAATATCCGCGCAACCAATCCATGCGGCGAGCAACCATTGCCGCCTTATGGCGCTTGTTTGTTGGGCTCAGTTAACCTAACCAAATTCGTTAAAAAACCATTCACCGACGAAGCCTATTTTGACTGGACGGAATACCGCGAAGTGGTGGCGATTTTCACCCGCATGTTAGATAACGTGGTTGAAATCAATGGCTTACCGTTGCAACAACAACGCGATGAAATCGCCCGCAAACGCCGTCACGGTATGGGTTATTTGGGTTTAGGTTCAAGTTTAACCATGATGAAAATGAAATATGGCGAAGAAGAATCGATTAAGTTTACCGATGAAGTGACACGCGTGATGGCAGAAGTAGGCTGGGAAATCGGCGTGCAACTGGCGGATGAAAAAGGCGCTGCGCCTATTATGGAAGAGAAGTTTGAAGTCACCGCCGATATGTTGGCAAAACGCCCCGAAATGGCGGCAGATGGCATTAAAGTGGGTAGCAAAGTGACTGGCAAAGTGTTGCTGGGTAAATATAGCCGCTACATGCAGCAATTTCCAGAAGGCTTGCGTAATCAAATCGCTACAAAAGGCGTGCGTTTTACGCACCATAGCTCAATCGCGCCAACTGGCACTATTTCATTGAGTTTGGCTAACAACGCCAGCAATGGTATTGAGCCAAGTTTTGCGCATCATTACGCGCGGAATGTGATTCGCGAAGGCAAAAAATCCAAAGAGAAAGTCGATGTATTCTCTTACGAATTATTGGCATATCGCGAGTTAATTAACCCAAAAGCAATGCCATTTTCTGAAAAAGAAGATGAAAAATTGCCCGATTATTTCTTGGATTCTTCCACCATTATGGCAAAAGCGCATGTGGATATTCAAGCCGCATCACAAAAATGGATTGATAGCTCAATTTCAAAAACCATTAACGTGCCAACCGATTACGATTTTGAAGATTTTAAAAACATTTATCTTTACGCGTACGACAAAGGCTTAAAAGGTTGCACAACGTTTAGATTTAACCCAGAAGCTTTCCAGGGCGTGTTGGTGACTGAAAAAGATTTGGAAAATACCACCTACAAATTTACGCTGGATGACGGCACTGAATTGGAAGTAAAAGGTAACGAAGAGATTGAGTATGATGGTGAGATTCACTCAGCAGCGAATTTGTATGATGCACTAAAAGAAGGCTATTACGGAAAGTTTTAAATTTAACTGATTAAAACGACTGCACTCACGATTGCGTTGTTAAAAAATGGTTTTAAATCCTCATGTACTACTTGTACATTCCGGTTCAAAACCGTTTTTCGCCTTGCACTTGCATCGCTTGTAGGGTTTTAATTTAGCTAAATTAATATGAAAAATTGTGAGGGCAAAAGCCCACAGGAGAAATAAAATGGCAGTGAAAATTGAAAAGAAAATTACAGGCTACGCGCTAGTAAATGAACAAGACAAAATTGATGCAGCAGCAAAAGCCACTGAATTAAAAGACTTAAATGCAAAAATCGTACAGATTGGCGAACCGCTAGACCGCCCAGAAAAAATCACAGGCAGCACATACAAAGTAAAAACGCCAGTCACTGAGCATGCGCTTTATATCACCATTAACGATGTAGTAATGAACGAAGGTACTCCACAAGAGCATCGCCGCCCATTTGAGATTTTTATCAACTCTAAAAACATGGATCACTTTCAATGGATTGTGGCGCTAACCCGCGTTATGTCCGCTGTGTTCCGTAAAGGTGGCGACGTTACTTTCCTAGTTGAGGAACTGAAAAGTGTATTTGAACCAAGTGGCGGCTACTTTAAAAAAGGCGGCAAATTTGTGCCGAGTTTGGTGGCAGAGATTGGCGAAGTGGTTGAACAGCATCTTCAATCAATTGGCATGCTTAAAAAAATAGGCTTAGATGAGCATCAGCAAAAATTGGTGGATGAAAAACGTGTTGAATACCATACAAAACATGCTAAACCAAATGAAGAAATGAATGCAGAAGGCTTTCCTAAAAGTGCGCAACTTTGCCACAAATGCCAAACCAAAGCCGCGATTGTGATGGATGGTTGTTTAACTTGTTTGAATTGTGGTGAGAGTAAGTGCGGTTAAAATAAGTGTTGATTTTTCTGTTTACTTGTTTGTATGATGAACTTGGAAAATGCCCAATTAAGTAACCAATTTTTTCATTTTTACCCTCAAAATTGATTACTTAGTATAACCTATTGGATTAGCGTATAAACAATACATTAGTTTGGCTAACAATCTTGCTTAGATGAACTGATGCACCAGCTCTTCCATCATCGGTCATATAAAAAGAATTTAAACCAGCAGCTTCCATCATTGTTGACAGTTCAATTAAGTCATCTGAATCAAGCCACTCTGGACTAATTTCAATAATTGCGTGATCAACAACTTTAAGCGTTTTTGTGAGGCCTTTTAATGCATCTATTTCGCAACCTTCTACGTCCATTTTCAAAAATATCTTACCAAAAAGGTTTTCTTTAGCTAAGATTTCATCTCCAATTTCAACTTTTACTTCCATAGATGTGTTGAAGGCATCTTTTGGCGACGGGGTACGTAGTGTAGCTCCACCACTATGATTGGAATCCATATTCAACAAAAAAGTCCCTTTCGAATTCCCCAAACCAATTGGAAAAATCTTTAAGTTTTTAAGTTTTTGCTGAAATGCTAACGCTTCAACTCGCTTTACAAGATCTATGTTTGGCTCAAATGCTATAACTCTTCCAGCTGGACCCACTAATTTAGCGGCAGGAATTGAAACATGTCCAACATTCATTCCTACATCTATAAGTGTGTCGCCAACTTTTAACTCTCTTACTAAGTAATTTTCAACCTCTTCTTCATAAAAAACTCCGCACCAATAATAACTTTGATGGACATAAATATATGGATCACAAAGTACATTTACCCCCACAAGGCGGGCGGGTCTTGAGACAAGCTCTGACGGCAATATTCGTCGATCCATCAAGAAGGGTGTGACTTTAGTGTAAAAAAAACTTCTCAGCTTGCGTGAAGGCAACCTTGGAGCAATGACATGACCAATTAGTATGCCCAATTTTTTAATACATAACTTCATAAGATTCCCTTCAATTCAGAATTTAATTCCAATTCTAAGACATTTTATTAGTGAAAAATTAAGTACAGATTTACGCTATCACTCCACCGTCACACTCTTAGCCAAATTCCTAGGCTTATCCACATCCGTTCCTTTTAACAAAGCCGCGTGATACGCCAGCAATTGCACCGGAATAGTATGCAGAATAGGGGAGAGTACGCCTACATGGCGCGGGGTTCGAATCACGTGCACGCCATCGGATTCGGTAAAGTGGCTATCAGCATCGGCAAATACAAATAGCTCGCCGCCCCGTGCTTTTACTTCTTGCATATTGGATTTCACTTTTTCTAGTAAGGCATCATTGGGCGCAATCACCACCACTGGCATATTGCTATCTACTAATGCCAAAGGGCCATGTTTTAACTCGCCTGCGGGATACGCTTCTGCGTGGATATAAGAGATTTCTTTGAGTTTAAGCGCGCCTTCCATGGCGATTGGGTAGTGCACGCCGCGGCCTAAAAATAGCGCGTGTTCTTTGTCACCAAAGCGTTTTGCCCATTCGCGTATCTGCGGCTCTAAATTCAAGGCAAACTGCACGCTGCCAGCTAGCTGGCGTAATGCGCCTAAGTATTCTTGCTCTTTTTGAGGGTTAAGTAGGCCTTTTTGTTTGGCCAAAGTGGCGGCCAAAACAAACAAAGCCACTAATTGTGTGGTAAACGCTTTGGTAGATGCCACGCCAATCTCTGCGCCTGCGCGCGTGTAGAAAACCAACTGCGATGCACGAGGAATCGCACTTTCTTGCACGTTGCAAATACTTAAGCTTAATTGTTGACCCAGCGATTTGGCGTGTTTTAAGGCTTCCATCGTGTCTAACGTTTCGCCCGATTGCGAAATAGTCACGATAAGTTGATTCGGATTGGGCACCGATTCGCGATAGCGATATTCGCTGGCGATTTCGACATTGCACGGCACTTTTGCAATGCCTTCCAACCAATATTTGGCGGTTAAGGCGGCATAATAACTAGTACCTGCGGCTAAAATCAATATACTATCCAGCTGATTAAATACTTGTGCCGCGTCTGTGCCAAACAGCTCTGGCCTAAAAGCGCCATCATCAATTAGCGCTTCAATCGTGTCATTCAATGCAACAGGTTGTTCGTAAATCTCTTTTTGCATAAAGTGGCTGTAAGGGCCAAGCTCTAAGCTGGCCAGTGAAACATCACTGGTATGTACTTTACGCACGGCTAATTTGCCATCTTTGCCGTAAATGTTGACGGCATCGGTTGTCAGTGTGGCGACATCGCCATCTTCTAAATAAATCACTCTGCGCGTGACTGAAAGCACCGCAGAAACATCGGATGCAATAAAGTTTTCACCTTCAGCCAAACCAATTAATAAAGGACAGCCTAAGCGCGCGCACACCATTAAATCGGGTTCGTTCACCGCAATCACGCTAATCGCAAACGCGCCTGTCAATTCAGCAATTGCTTCTTTAGTAGCTGTTAGCAAATCGGCTGTTTTTGCATAGTAATGGTGAATTAAGTGCGCAATCACTTCGGTGTCGGTTTGCGAATTAAATTGGTAACCAAGCGCTTTTAATTTTGCGCGTTGTTCGTCGTGGTTTTCAATAATGCCATTATGCACAACCGCAATTGTTGGGTTGATTTGCGTGGGAGAAACATGTGGATGCGCATTGTTTTCGGTGACGCCGCCATGCGTTGCCCAGCGCGTGTGGCCGATGCCAACCAAGCCAGTTAAATTAGCGTCAAGTGCTTTTTCTGTCATCGCCGCCACGCGACCCACAGCGCGTACACGCTCAATGCCATTGCTATTAAGTACCGCAACGCCTGCCGAATCGTAGCCGCGATATTCTAGGCGACTTAAGCCTTCTATCAGCGTTGATACGACGTTTCTTTTCGCCACTGCGCCTACAATTCCACACATAGTGATTCTTTCTGCTTTTTAATTTTTGCGGTTTAATTCAAATGGCGTTACTTTGAATCCGTGTTTTAATCGGTCTTTTTTATTTTGACAGGACGTTGCCAGCCCGCAATGCTTTTTTGCTCTTTGGCTCGACAAAAAGTTAACGCATCGGCAGGCGCATTTTTTGTAATGGTGGAACCTGCGGCAATCGTTGCATTTTTACCAATTGTCACTGGCGCAATTAACTGTGAATCGGAGCCAATAAACGCGCCATCTTCAATTATGGTTCTAAATTTGTTGGCGCCATCGTAATTGCAAGTAATCGTACCTGCACCAATATTAACGTTTTTGCCTATAATAGCATCACCGATATAGCTCAAGTGATTGATTTTACTGCCGATATCTACTTGCGCATTTTTAAGCTCAACAAAATTACCAATATGCGTATCTTCCGCTAGTGTAGTGCCTGGCCGTAAGCGTGCATATGGCCCGATGCGACTATTTGCGCCGATTTCAGCGTTATCGATATGCGTAAAAGCGGCGATTTGTGTGTTGGCGGCAATGCTTGCGTTTTTAATGACGCAGTTGGCAGCGATTTTGACGTTATCGCCTAGCTTGACATCGCCTTCAAACACGCAATTCACATCGATTTCTACATCGCGGCCGCAGCTAAGTATGCCGCGAATATCTAATCTAGCAGCGTCTTTTAGCGTAACGCCTTGCTGTAACAATTGTTGCGCGATGCGGGTTTGATATACACGCTCGATTTGGCTTAAATCTACTTTAGAGTTAATGCCTGTCACCGACCATTCATCTACGGTGATTTCTGCAATCACATTAGTTTTGTCTTTAACTGCATATTCCACAATATCGGTTAGGTAATACTCACCTTGCGCATTATTGTTGCTTAAGCGACTTAACCAGTTTCTAAGCTGAATATTTGGCATCGCCATAATGCCAGTATTCACCTCGCTAATTTTGCGTTGTATTTCTGTCGCGTCTTTATGTTCCACGATTGCGCTGACTGATTGGTTATTGCGTACGATTCGGCCGTAACCAGTTGGATCTGCTTTATTAAACGACAAAATCGCCAGTTGATTATTGGCATTTTTAATCAGTTTTTCACAGGTATGTATATCGACTAAAGGCACATCGCCCAGCATAATCAAGGTATTTGCATCATCATCCAAATGTGGCGCGGCTTGTTGTACCGCATGCCCTGTGCCTAATTGCTCTGCCTGATTCACCCAAACGATATTCTCATGCGCAAATGCTTGACGCACAATTTCGCCGCCATAGCCATATACAACAATGATTTTTTGCGGATTCAACGCTTTTGCACAATCGATAACATGCGCCAAAATCGGTTTTCCACCTATTTCGTGCAGCACCTTTGGTTTGTTTGAATGCATGCGTGTACCTTTGCCGGCAGCGAGAATAACGATATTGAGTGTTTTTGTGGGCATTAGTGTATAGAAACTGTTAAAAAAATATTGATAATCAGCATTGTAAAGTATAAAGATGACGCAAACAAAAAAGGCAGCCTAAGCTGCCTTATTAACCACTTTTTTATTGCAATTAATGTTTTTTGCGTAAACGTTCAATGGCTTGAATTTGCGCCATTGCTTCCGATAATTCCGCCTGCGCTTTGGCATAATCCATGTCTGAAGTACGATTTTTCATCGCTTCCATCGCCGCTTCTTTGGCTGCAATGGCTTTTGCTTCATCTAAATCATGTCCACGCACTGCCGTATCGGCCAGCACAGTAATCATGCCCGGTTGCACTTCTAATAAGCCGCCAGAGATAAAAATCACCACTTCTTCAGCGACATCTGCTAATTGAATGCGTAATGCACCTGGCTTAATGGTGGTAATCATTGGCGCGTGATTGGGGTAAATACCCACTTCACCAGCACCCGCAGGCGCAACCACAAACTCGGCTTCGCCAGAGAATATGCTTGCTTCTGCGCTTACTACATCGATATGAACGGTATTTGCCATAAATTTTCTCTTAACTTTTAAAGTTTAATGTTCTAAAAACTTATTAGTTTAAAGTTTTGGCTTTTTCAACCGCTTCTTCAATACCGCCAACCATATAGAACGCTTGCTCAGGCAAGTGATCATATTCGCCAGCAACAATGGCTTTAAAGCCTTTGATGGTTTCTTTCAATGGTACGTATTTGCCTGGCGCACCTGTGAAAACCTCCGCCACGTGGAACGGTTGTGACAAGAAACGTTGAATTTTACGAGCGCGACCAACGGCCAATTTATCTTCTGGAGACAACTCGTCCATACCCAAAATCGCAATAATGTCGCGTAACTCTTTATAACGCTGCAAAGTTTGTTGCACTGAACGTGCTACATTGTAATGCTCTTCACCAACGACCAATGGGTCTAATTGACGTGAGCTTGAATCCAATGGATCAACCGCTGGGTAGATACCTAAAGATGCAATGTCACGTGACAACACCACGGTTGAGTCCAAATGCTGGAACGTTGTAGCAGGGGATGGATCGGTCAAGTCATCCGCAGGTACATAAACCGCTTGAATAGAGGTAATAGAGCCTGTTTTAGTTGAAGTAATACGCTCTTGTAAACGGCCCATTTCATCGGCCAATGTTGGTTGGTAACCTACAGCTGAAGGCATACGGCCTAACAATGCAGATACTTCAGTACCGGCTAATGTGTAGCGGTAGATATTATCAACGAAGAACAACACGTCACGGCCTTCGTCACGGAATTTTTCAGCCATCGTCAAACCTGATAACGCGACACGTAAACGGTTGCCTGGTGGTTCGTTCATTTGACCGAACACCATCGCTACTTTTGATTCTTTCATGTTATCTAGTTTAATCACACCAGCTTCTGCCATCTCGTGATAGAAGTCGTTACCCT
This sequence comes from Methylotenera sp., assembly GCA_046594915.1. Classification (GTDB taxonomy): domain Bacteria; phylum Pseudomonadota; class Gammaproteobacteria; order Burkholderiales; family Methylophilaceae; genus Methylotenera_A. The sequence continues at coordinate 61,232 of JBKJRC010000012.1, forward strand.
CACGCGTACGCTCACCCACACCTGCAAACACGGATAAACCGGAGTGTTGTTTTGCAATGTTGTTAATCAACTCCAACATATTAACGGTTTTACCTACACCCGCACCGCCGAACAAACCCACTTTACCGCCTTTAGCAAACGGGCAAACCAAGTCAATCACCTTAATACCTGTTTCTAGCAAGTCTACTGAAGGAGAAAGCTCTTCAAAAGTTGGCGCTTTTTGGTGAATCGCACGACGCTCGTCACATTCGATAGGGCCAGCCTCATCAATCGGGCGACCCAATACATCCATAATGCGGCCCAGCGTACCAACACCAACTGGCACCGTAATTTGTGAGCCAGTTGATTTAAATGCCGTACCGCGCGCAAGACCATCAGATGAACCCATCGCAATGGTACGCACAATGCCATCACCTAATTGTTGTTGCACTTCTAAAGTCAAACCCGCTTCGGCTTGGCTAGATTCATCATCAATAATCAATGCTTCAAATACATTCGGCATTTGGTCACGTGGAAACTCAACGTCTACCACCGCGCCAATACATTGAACTACTTTACCAATTTTTAATTGAGCTTTACCTGCTTTACTCTCGTTTGCTTGATTTGCTTTTACCATTTTCTATTCCTAACTTCTTTTAGTCAGATTTAATTAAATTCTTTAATGTGTATTGATTAACTTAGGCTACCGCTGCCGCACCGCCGACGATCTCTGAGATCTCTTTGGTAATGGCAGCCTGACGTGCTTTGTTGTAAATCAGTTTCAAATCACCAATCACTTCTTTTGCATTATCAGAGGCTGATTTCATCGCTACCATACGGGATGACTGCTCTGACGCCATGTTCTCTGCCACCGCGTTGTATACCAACGACTCGACATAGCGCACCATCAACTGATCAACCACTGGTTTCGCTTCTGGCTCATAGATGTAATCCCAATGACCTTTAGCAATGCCAACTTGAACCGCACTTTTAATAACTCCACTAGCTGAGAGTGGCTCGACTTTGTCATGATGAGGATGCGCGCCTAAATGCTCATCACTCAATGGTAATAATTGTTGCATCACTGGCTCTTGCTTCATGGTGTTAATAAACTTGGTGTAGCTAATATAAAGTTGATCAATTTCACCCGCTTCATAGGCATCCAACATCACTTTGATGGTGCCAATTAACGTTTCTAAATGCGGCACATCGCCCAAACCTGTGATGTGCGATTTAACATTCGCACCGACACGGTTCATAAAACTAAAGCCTTTGTTACCAATCGCGCTCACCGTGATTGCTTTGCCTTCAGTTTCCCAGTTTTTCATCTGGTTAACCGATAAACGCAACATATTGGTGTTTAAACCGCCACATAAACCTTTATCTGAACTCACCACAATCAAGCCAATGTTTTTAACAACATCACGTTTAATCAAATAAGGGTGTTTGTATTCTGGGTTTGCAAATGACAAATGCGCCGCAACGTTACGAATTTTCTCAGCATAGGGGCGTGATGCACGCATTCTCTCTTGCGCTTTACGCATTTTAGAAGCAGCCACCATCTCCATCGCCTTGGTGATCTTGCGTGTATTTTCTACACTCTTGATCTTGGTTCTAATCTCTTTACTACCAGCCATAGATTTTCCTAAAAAAGCATGTCCTAAATAGTCAGAGAATTAATAAGCGTTCGTTGCTTTAAAGTCTTGAATGGCCGCTTCAACCGCTTTTTCGCTGTCGCCGCTCAAGTCTTTGCTAGATTCAATACCATCCATCAATTTAGCGTATTTAGAAGCCATAAAGCCGTGCAATGCGCCTTCAAAAGCTAATACTTTATTGGTTGGCACATCATCAAAATAACCTTTGTTTGCAGCAAGCAAACTAATTGCCATTTTTGAAATACTTAGTGGTGCGTATTGGGCTTGCTTCATCAACTCAGTAAACATCCGACCGCGGTCTAATTGTTTACGGGTTGCTTCATCCAAATCAGAAGCAAATTGCGCAAATGCAGCCAACTCGCGATATTGCGCTAATGCTAAACGTACACCGCCACCCAATTTCTTAATGACTTTAGTTTGAGCAGCACCGCCCACTCGAGACACTGAAATACCCGCGTTAATGGCTGGTCGAATACCCGCGTTGAACAAATCCGTTTCTAAGAAAATCTGACCATCGGTAATTGAAATCACGTTGGTTGGTACGAATGCTGAAACGTCACCTGCGGCTGTTTCAATCACTGGTAATGCTGTGAGTGAGCCTGTTTTGCCTTTAACCGCACCGTTAGTGAATTTTTCTACATAATCTTCATTCACCCGAGCTGCGCGCTCTAATAAACGTGAGTGAATGTAGAACACGTCACCTGGATACGCTTCACGTCCTGGTGGACGGCGTAATAACAATGAAATTTGACGGTAAGCAATCGCTTGTTTGGTCAAATCATCATACACAATCAATGCATCTTCACCGCGGTCACGGAAGTACTCACCCATTGTGCAACCTGCATAGGGTGCTAAGAATTGTAGAGCAGCTGAGTCAGAAGCGGTTGCGGCCACGACAATGGTATAAGCCATCGCGCCGTTTTCTTCCAGTTTACGTACCACATTCGCTACAGTAGAAGCCTTTTGGCCAATCGCCACGTAGATACAGGTCATGTTTTGACCTTTTTGATTAATAATCGCATCAATCGCAACCGCAGTTTTACCTGTTTGACGGTCACCAATAATCAACTCACGTTGACCACGACCAACTGGCACCATAGAGTCAACTGACTTCAAACCTGTTTGCACTGGTTGTGAAACTGATTTACGGGCAATCACGCCTGGTGCAACTTTTTCAATTTTATCAGTCATTTTTGCATTAACTGGGCCTTTACCATCAATTGGTTGACCTAGTGCATTCACAACGCGACCGATTAATTCTGGACCGACTGGCACTTCTAAAATACGACCTGTACATTTACAGATGTCACCTTCAGTAATGTGCTCGTAGTCACCCAACACAACCGCACCCACTGAATCACGCTCTAAGTTAAGCGCCAAACCGAATGTGTTGCCTGGGAATTCGATCATCTCGCCGGCCATCACGTTTGAAAGACCGTGAATACGTACGATACCATCGGTTACTGAAATTACCGTACCTTGAGTACGCGCTTCAGCTGAG
>JBKJRC010000003.1:0-416257 GCA_046594915.1 Methylotenera sp.
TGGTCACCAATGATGCCGGCAACACCGGCAGTGGCGGGGCATTGAGTGACACCGACACGAGCACCATCAATATCGCCGCGGTAGCAGATGCGCCAATCTTAGTCGCGCCTAGTCAGCTGTTTAGTTTAAATGTGGGTACCACCACTGCAAACAATACTGCAGGTATTACGCAAGCTAATATTGAAACAAGATTAGGGCTTGCAGCGGGTATTCTTGATAGTTTTGATCCACCACCAGGGGTCGCAAACGATCCAGGCAAAGTTGATGTATTTGATGGCGGCCTAACTAATTACAACTTGTCACTGAAGGCGGGTACACAGATTGCATTTGACTGGAGCTTTTTTAATGCAGAAGATCTCACATCAGAAATAAATAACGGGTATAACGACATCGTGGTGCTTGTGGTGACAGATTCAGCAGGGGTAAAGCAATATATTCAAGTTACTTCATCGGAACAGATAGGCCCAAATACCAATGGCGCTGCGGTTGACGCTACTGGAACCTATACTTACACCAGTACTGCAACTGGTGATTACCAATTTGCATGGTTGTCACTTAATGCTAGAGACGGTGGGAAAGACTCTTCGATTTCTGTGAGCGGCCCTAAATGGGTGGTAGGGGCTAATAATTATGCGGCGCCAATTTCTTTTCCAATTGCGACTAGTCTAGTCGATAAGGATGGTTCCGAAAGTTTAAGCTTTGCTATTTCTGGCGTGCCTGTGGGCGCGGCTTTTAGTGCGGGCACTGATTTAGGCGGAGGTATTTGGAGATTCACTGCTGCTCAACTTAGCGGGCTTGAGTTGCTGCCTGCGTTTGGCTATGTTGGTACATTTAACTTAACGGTGACAGCCACATCAACTGAAGCTAGTAACGGCGTTACTGCAAGCTCAACTCAAGTGGTGGCAGTGACAGTTGATTCTACAACGGCAAGCCAGTTTGGCACTGAAGGCATAAACACATTAACAGGTACGACTGGTAATGATTTGCTGGAAGGCTTTGCAGGCAACGATACGATTAATGCAGGCAATGGTAATGATATTGTTTATGGAGATGCCGGCAATGATACTTTAAATGGGGATGCTGGTAATGATACGTTATACGGTGGCGCTGGTAATGATACTTTAAATGGTGGCGCAGGCAATGATGTATTGGTTGGTGGCGCAGGCAATGATACTTTAACAGGCGGCGATGCATTTGGTGCTGGGGTAGATGTATTTAAGTGGAATCTGGCTGATAGAGGCCCGATAGGCACGCCAGCCACCGATATTGTTACCGATTTTAATGTTGCATCAAGAGCCGCTGGCGGTGACGTATTAGATTTGCGTGACATTTTAGTAGGCGAAAACAGTGGTGCAGGCGGTTTGGAAAATTACTTGCACTTTGAAAAATCAGGTTTAAATACGGTTGTGCATATAAGTAGTACTGGCGACTATGTAACTGGATTTAGCACAACAAAAGATGTGCAAGTCATCACCTTAAACAATGTCGATTTAGTGCAAACATTTGCTAACGACCAAGCCATTATTGCGGATTTGCTGGCAAATCAAAAATTGATCACGGATTAACCTGTTTCAAATGTAGAAAATTGTAAACCTAACCCTTAAAACAGGCCAAATTGTAAGATTTGGCCTGTTTTTTTTGCACACAATGTTACCAAAATGCAACAAATTTTGGCGTTAAGTACATGCAGATAGACATTTCTGCTAAAATTTCGCGAGTTAACACTATATTTATAGGTAAAATAATAACAAATTCATATAAGGGATTGAATGCTTTGAATATTTCCAATTTTTTGATGTTCTGAGTGTTTTTTGATATGTCACATTTTTCAGGCACAAAAAAAATAGCTCTGCATATACTGGTTATGCTGGGTTTATTGATGATTAATACGGTATACGCCGAATCGATAGTCAGCTTAAAACAAATGGTTGAAAAAACCATTTCGTCTAACCCGGAAGTGCAGGCTAAGTATCACGCTTATCTTGGCGCAGGTTACGAGCAAGATGTGGTAAAAGGCGGTTTTTTGCCGCAACTGGATATTCAATCCACTTATCGTAAACAAGAAGATATTAATACGATTCGTAATGCCAGCGGCACACAAATCCCGCGCTGGAACAATGAGTTAGTGTTACGGCAAATGATTTTTGATGGCTTTGCTACGCCCAATGAAGTGAACCGTTTAGGCCACGCCAAGCGTGTACGCTATTACGAATTACAGGCCTCGATGCAAGATACGACGCTGGAATTTATGCGTAGTTATATCGACACTTTGCGTTTTCGCCAGCTATCTGAATACGCAAAAACCAATTACATCACGCATAAACAGTTGTTTGACAAAATAAAAGAACGCGTGGATGCGGGCGTTGCGCGCCGTGTGGATTTAGAGCAGGCGACGGGTCGTTTGGCATTGGCAGAAGCCAATTTATTGACAGAAATGACGAATTTACATGACGTGACTGCGCGTATGCAGCGTTTGCTGGGCGAGTTGCCCCCTGCAACTTTGGAGCAACCCGATTTTTTTAGCACTGGCGTGCAATCAACACCAGTGGAAGCGCTGCATTTAGCTTATTTGCAAAATCCTAATCTGCTGTCCACCATTGAAGATATTCAAGCCACTAAAGATGAAGTCAAAACCAGAGAAGCCGCATACTTGCCGCGCCTGGATTTGCAAGCACGCAAAAATCTAGGCACCAGCTCGGATGGGCGCAATAGCACCAATGCGGCGGATGTGCTGGAGTTAACCATGAATTTTAATCTATTTAATGGTTTTTCAGATAAAGCCTTAGTGAGCCAAGCCATTGAGAAACTAAACACGGCAAATGATTTTCGCGATAAAGCCTGCGTGGATACGCGCCAGTTGGTCATAATTGCGTATAACGATATTAACCAATTAAAACAACAATTAACGTATCGTGATTTGCATCAAAAATCGATAGAAAGTGCGCGCGAAGCGTATCGCAAACAGTTTGATATTGGGCAGCGTACTTTGCTGGATTTATTAGATACCGAAAACGAATATTTTCAGGCCAGACGCAGTTATAGCAACACTGATTATGATACGCAAACCGCTTATGCGCGGCTATACGCCAGCCAAGGCGAATTGCTGAATAAAATCGGCTCGGCGCGCCAAGGCTTGCCCGAAGTGACGCGCGAAACCTATATGGATGCAGCAACTGTGTGTGAAGCGGTGGCGCCAGCGCAAGTGACCGTTGATAAAGCGGCGTTGTTAGCCAATGCCAAGCCTTTAGAGATGACGCAGCAAATTATTAAGCCTATTTCTAAACCATTGACCACGTGTAATACCGAGTTAATCACTGGTCGCGTTAACGATTGGGCAAAATCGTGGCGCCAAAAAGATTACGATACTTATAGCCAGTTTTATGCCGATAAATTTGAGCCAGAATCACGGTTAAGTCGCGAGGAATGGGCAAAACAGCGTAAAAAAAGTTTGTTGATTCCTGGCAAAATTAATCTTGAGTTAAGTCATATACAAGTGACTTGCGATGGCGATAAAGCGCTTGCAACGTTTGATCAAGATTACTCAGTGACCACTTACAAGCTGCAAAAAGCAAAAAATGATGCAGGTTGCCAAGTGTGCGACGCTAAACGCATTGCGACTAAAGGTTTTGCCGATAAAGTGAATAAACAGTTACAGTTTGAAAAACTGGGCAGCCAATATCAAATTGTGAAAGAACTGGTAAACCAATAAATTAATACTTTATTAGTAATAAATACAAAAAAAGCACATTACTCATTAAGGAAATGTGCTTTTTTGTTGATCGGAAATATTAATGGCATGTTATTTGCATACATTGCATTAATGTGACGGTTTAGCTACGAATAAACTGCTGGCTTAATCAATTTAAATTTGTATTAACTGGAATTTTTACCATGAATCATTGTTATCGCTTGGTGTTTAATAAATCCACTCAGGTTTGGCAAGTGGCGTGTGAAATGGCTAAATCGCACAGCAAATCGGCCGCGGTTGTGTTGTTGCCACTGTTGAGTTTATTAAGTAGTTCGTACGCTTGGGCAGAACCAGTAACCAATGCCTTGCCAACAGGCGGGCAGGTAATTTCTGGGCAATCGGTGATTACGCAAAGCGGTAATCAATTGAATATTGTGCAATCGTCACAAAAAGCGATTATTAATTGGCAAAACTACAATATTGGTAGCAATGCCGAAGTGAACTATGTGCAGAATAATGCCAGTGCTATCTCATTAAACCGCGTGACGACAGGCGACCCGAGTGCGATTTTTGGCAAGCTGAACGCCAATGGACAAGTATGGCTAATTAACCCAAATGGTATCTTATTTGGCAAAGGCGCGCAGGTAAATGTGGGCGGGCTGCTAGCGTCTACGCTGAATATTGCGGACGATGACTTTATAAGTGGCAAGTATCAGTTTACTGGCAGTAACGGTAGTGTGGTAAATATGGGCGCGATTAGCACAAACCAAGGCGGTTATGTGGCCATGTTGGCAGCAGAAGTACGTAACGAAGGCGTGATTTCTGCCATGCAAGGCACAGTGGCAATGGCGGCAGGCAACACCATGACGCTAGATTTTAACGGCAATGGTTTGATTAACGTGCAGGTTGATAGCGCAAGTGTGAATACGCTGGTTGAGAATAGACATCTAATTCAAGTAGGCAACGGCCAAGTGCTGATGAGCACCAAAGCGGCCAATGGCTTAATCACTTCGGTCATTAATAATACGGGAAAAATTGAAGCCAATAGCATGGTTAACGATGGCGGCGTGATTCGCTTAACCGGCGCTAAAACCGTCCTCAATAGTGGCGAAATTTCAGCAACTTCAGCCAGCCTAAAAGGCGGCACGGTGCATCTGCTGGGCGACAATGTCGGCATGTTCAGCGCAAGCAGCATCAACGTTTCGGGCAAAACCGGTGGTGGTACGATTTTAGTTGGGGGGGATTATCAAGGCAAAAATGTTAACCTTCAAAATGCCAGCAAAACCTTTGTACATCAAGATGCAAAATTAATCGCCGATGCCACAGAAAATGGTGACGGCGGCACAGTGATTGTGTGGGCAGACGATATTACACGCTATTACGGCAGCGTGTCGGCAAAAGGCGGTGCAGTTGCTGGCAATGGCGGTTTTGTTGAGGTTTCTGGCAAACGCTTACTTAACTTTTTTGGCAGCGTTGATTTAAGTGCAAGCAATGGCGCAGGCGGTAATTTGTTGCTTGACCCAACCAATATTATATTAAGTAATGGTGCGGCTGCAAATACTTCAGGATTTACTGCTAATACAGACAACACAGAAGCATTTGCTGATGATGCTGGCATGGATAGTATTTTTAATGTCGGCGCAGCTAGTAGCTTTTCGGGCATAGCCGCAGGCAGTACCATTACCTTGCAGGCGACCAATGATATTACTGTGGCAGATGCTTTTAATGTCGCAACGGCAACAGGCACAGCCAATAATAGCTTAACGCTGGAGGCCAACAATAATATTAATATTAATAATACGTTAACTTTGGATGGTACAGGCGCATTAACTTTAAGAGCGGATGCGGATAACAATGGTGTAGGGGCTTTAGCGATTGGTGCCGCTATTACCACTGATATTGGTGGTGCTAATCTTTTTGGTGCCAATGTCACCAGCACCACAGCAGGTGTCATCAACACAACAGGAACTGCCAACACAGGTAGCGGAAACGTTAATATTACCGCCTCAGATTCTATTAATCTGGCGGCAAATGTTATTACTTCGGGTGCTTCATCTGCTGGCAATAATGGCCAAAATGCAGGCAATATCAGCTTAATAGCAGGTAAATCAATTAACGCTACTGGAACTGCTGCATTTGCAGCAGGTGGCGGTGATGCTGGTAGTGGTGGTGGAAATCTAAATGGAGGTAATGCGGGCTCCGTGTCGTTGGCTGCAAACACTGGCATTAATATATTCTCAGTACAGGCAAGTGGAGGGGTTTCTTCTGGTGTAACTGGCAATAGTGGTAATGGCGGAAATATTACGATTAGTAATCAAGTCAGTGGCGATATTGAAGTTAGAAGCAATCTTGTTTCGCGCGCGGGTAATGTTTCGGGTTCTGGTAATGGAGGGATAGCTGGGGCAATAACAATTAACAATGAAGCCGATGCGGGAAACGTAAATGCAGTGGTAATTTCAACAGGCGATCGGATAAACAGTAATGGCGGTAATGTGCTGATTACTTCCAAAGCGGGGGTTAGTGTTACTAGCAATATTGGCACTAGCGGTGGCTCAAGTACTGCTGGCAACGCAGGTCGCAATGCTGGCAATATTACGATTATAGGCGCAACCCGCAATATTACAGGCACAATTACTGCAAATGGTAGTGCAGGTAACGGTACAAATCTAGCAGGCGGAAATGCTGGTGTGGTTTCTATTAAGGGTTCTGGAACGCTCACCACGGCAGCAATTAATGTAAAAACAGGCAATGCAACTGGAACTGGTGCGGGAGGCTTGGCTGGTAGCGTTACACTAAGTGGCCGCCATGTTGATTCAACTGCCATTGATACTTCAGCTGGTGTTAATGGGTTAGGTGGCAATGTCAATATAACCACCACGGACATTGCTGGCACATCCAGCATCACCTCTATTAACGCGGCTAATTCTGGTGCGATTAACTTAAATGTGGCTGATACACTTACTGTGACTGGCATTATTGCAGGGGCTAACACCACTTTGGCGCAATCTGGTTTGGGTAAAACAATACTGGCGGGTACGAATACATATACAGGCCTTACCAGTATTGCAACCAATAGCACATTACAAATTGGCGATGGCACTATAAATGGCTCTATTGACATTGCTGGGGGTATCGCAAATAGCGGTACTATTATTTTTAATCAATCAGGCGCGCATAGCTATGGTGGCGCTGTTAGTGGTGCAGGTGCTGTAGAAAAAGATGGTGCTGGTGAGTTTACATTTACTGGCGGCGGCAAAACCTATACTGGCGCGACCAATATCAAAGCGGGTATATTTAAAAGTAACAGCGCTATCACAAACGCTAGCGCAGTGAGTATTTTAGCTGGCGCAACGCTAGATTTAAATAATCGAAACGAAATTGTCGGCTCAATCGCAGGTGGTGGCCAAATTATAATGGGCACTGCTAATTTAACCTCTGGCGGCGATAATACCTCAACCATATTTTCCGGCAATATCAGTGGCACAGGCGGAAATTTTAATAAAGCTGGTACTGGCACGCTAACTCTCAGTGGTAATAACACTTACACTGGTGTGACCACTGTGCAAGATGGCACTTTATCTGCTGCAAGTGCAAATGCGCTAGGCGATATTGCTGGTAGCACTGTTGTTGCTAATGGTAAAACGCTTAATATTAATAATGCCACATTGGCTGCTGAAACCATCACTCTGGAAAATAATGCCGTATTGAATGGCACCGATGCTGCAACTGTAACAGGCGATGTGAGTACTGGCAATAATAGTAAAATCGGCACAACATCATTTACATCGACTTTAACGATTGGTGGCGTTTTAAGCTCCGCTACTGGCGATACTTTAGAAATTATCGGTGCGGGTAGTGTGGTTGCCATCAATGCTTTAAATAATGTGGATATTGTCAAAATTACCAATGCAGGTAATGTGAATTTGCGCGACGTAGACAGCATACGTTTTGCAACAGCAGCCTCAACATTAAGCGGCAACTTAACAGTCAATGCGACTGATAATATTACCTTGGATGGTACAGTTACCAGCACAACAGCAAATATTTTATTAAGCAGCAATGCATTCGTGAATAATACGGGTGCAAATGCATTAACAGCCAGCGCAGGCCGCTGGGTTGTGCACACCGCTAATCTTGCAGGCAGCACTTACGGTGGTTTAGCAAGTGGCAATCAGGCGATTTATGCACGCGCGCTGGGTACAGCCACAACCGAAACGGGCAATCGCTATGTGTTTGTACAAAGCCCAACTTTAAATGTTACGTCAACCAATCAAACTAAAACGTATGGTCAAATTGCGACAGCAGCAGTTGCCAATGCTTATACGGCCACAACTTTTGTCGATGCAAGCGCTTACGGCGATGTGTTTACGCAAGATACAGTTGCAAATTCACTGACAGGTTCAGCCACTTCTGCGGGCTCGGCCGCGACAGTCAATGTAGGCAGTTATGCAATTGACGTAGCACCGATTACGCCAACAAATGGCTACGCACTGAACAAATCCAACGCAGGCAATTTAAGCGTGACTGCCGCTACACTTAATTTTAACGCGGTAACTGACACTAAAATTTATGATGGCAATACAGATTCAGATGGCATTGTGACTACATCAGGCTTGGTAAATGGCAATACGGTCACAAACTTAACCCAAAGTTATGCCACAAAAAATGTCATGGGTTCAGACGGCAGCACATTAAATGTTAACGCTGGTTACAATGTTAATGATGGTAATAGTGGCAATAATTATCGTGTTAACACGAATAGCGCAATGGGCAGTATTAATCCAGCCAACTTAAGTATTACCGCTAACAATGCGACTAAAGTAGCAGGCAATGTTAACCCTGCGTTTAGCAGCACGATTACCGGTTTTGTGAGCGGAGAAACCGATGCTGTATTAATTGGCACATTGGATTACAACACGTTAGCCGATACAAACTCACCCGCGGGAAATTACGAAATTACCCCGTTTGGGGTGAGCGCGGGCAATTATGCTATTGCGTTTAATGACGGCACTTTGAGCGTTACTGTGGTTCCCGTGCTAGATTCTGCCAACGCAGGCACTGAAATTAGCACTTTTAATAACGCAACCACTCGGCCAGAACAAGCAGTGCAAAGCTGCAATTCGCAAAGCGGCAATCAGGCCATGATTAACGGACTTGATGAATTTGGCGTAGATGATGTAGACTATCGGTCATCCATCAGCCAACCTCAAGTGGGTGGCGTGATAGCCAATGCGTTAGCGGGGGCATCATGCTCAACATTATAATATTCGATGAAAAATATAAGCAAACTTAACCCGTTCACACTGAGCATTTTATTTTTAACAAGCTTTAATTCAAGTTACCTGTATGCGGCCGCAGTCATCGATTCTGGCAGCATACAGCGTGATATTGAAAATTTAAATTCACCCAATCTTCCACCTGTACCGCAGCCCATACCAACTGAGCAAGCCATACCTAAAGCTGAAGGTAATATTGCAGTTAAAGTGACTGCCTTCCAGTTTGTGGGCGCTACTTTGTTAACAGATGCGTTATTACAAGCAGAAGTGCAGCCATACATTGGTCAAACTTTAGATTACGATGGTTTAAACAAGGTCACTTTAAAAATCAGTCAGTTATATCAACAAAATGGCTGGCTGGCCAAGGTGTTTTTACCGCCACAAGATATTCAAAACGGTGTGGTGACCATTGAAATTAACGAAGCGAAACTGGGCGAAGTGCGCACAAATAAAGCTGCTAATGCTAGATTAAATCCAACACTTGCCAAAAATATATTGGCTAATGCGCAGCAAAAAGCCGCACCGTTAAGTAGTCAAGCACTAGAGCGCGCCATGTTACTAATCAACGATACACCAGGCTTTAACGGCCAAGCGACTTTGTCGCAAGGCGCTCAAACGGGTGAAACTGAAGTCACACTTAATTTGGCTGACACGCCCATTTTTAATGGTCGCGTATGGGCCGATAATTACGGTTCACGCCTGTTAGGTAAAGCGCGATTAAATGGATTGCTTAGCTTTAACAACTTAACCGGTTGGGGCGACCAATTAATGGTAAATGCATTGGTCAGCCGTGGTGTTGAATATGTGCAAGCTGGCTATGAATTTCCTGTGGGTAGTGCAGGCACACGCATCAATTTTGGCGGCTCGGTATCCAATTATCAAATCAATAGTGGCGATTTAAGTGCGCTTAATCCACAAGGTGAAGCTTATTCCTATCGCGTTGGCGTTAAACACCCAATTGTACGCAGTCGTTATAGTAATCTGGCTTTTCAGGTCGGTGCAGAATCGATAAACAGTAAAGACGAACTGCTGGGTTTAGAATTTTCAGATAAAGAATATCGCGCGCTGACGTTAGGTTTAAAAGGCGATCATAGTGATCGCTTTGGCTTAGGTGGTACGTTTTGGGGCGGCGCTAGTTTAACTGCTGGCGATTTAGATTTATCGGGTAATCGGGATGATTTGGCTGTTGATCGAACCACTAGACAGACCGATGGCCGTTACAATAAAATTAATTTCTACCTAGGTCGCCAACAAATCTTAGGCGATAGACTCACGGCAAAAGGGCTGTTTTCTGGTCAGCTTGCGGATGAAAATTTAGGCGCATATGAAAAATTCTCGCTGGGCGGACCTGCGGGATTAGGTGGCTTTACAGTAGGTGAGGGTGCGGCAGATCAAGGCTGGATGCTGAATTTAGAAGGTAAATATTCACTTTCACAGCAATGGAGTGCCAGTGTGTTGGGTGATGCAGGCGGCGTGTGCCAACTGAAAAACACTTTTACGGGTTTTAACGCGGGGAATCCTAGATCAAAAAATTGCTATCAATTAGCTAGCGTGGGTTTGGGTTTGGGTTACACCAATCAATATCTAGATGCGAAATTAAGCTATGGCCGCCAAATTTCGGGCAATCGTGGTTTGGATAGCAACGGTAACGATTCAGAAGGTGAAGATAATAAACATCAAGTTTGGTTACAGATTATGACTAGCTTTTAAGGGTTAACTTTTTAAACTAAGTCATTTCCACATCATTTCCACATTAAAATTTGTCAAATAAAATTGTTTAATTTTTTTGACAAATTTTAGTCAAAAACAGTCAGACAATGTTAGAATACGCTCCGCAACAAATTCAGCAGTAATCACCTGCCCGGGTGGTGAAATTGGTAGACACAAGAGACTTAAAATCTCTCGACTTTACGGTCGTGCCGGTTCGATTCCGGCCCCGGGCACCAGCATAAAATCTCGCGCACCAGCATAAAATCTTTAGTAAATTTACGTTATTTTTGTTAAACTGACATGATTAACGTTTGACTACGCTTTGCAAGCAATACTGATTTCGCGGCGCTGAATCGTATAATTTTCTAGATAATCAGCTGTATAAAATCCGTTTGGGCATAGCGTATGTGCTTCGTTTCTGCAGTCTCCCCAAGTCAAAAATCCACTGCAAGTCAATGTTGTAAAGTCATACGGCTGCAGTTTGGCAAGCTTAGCGTTTTGCGCGCAACCCGAAAGCAGCAATATTGTGGCCACTATGGTTAATTGCAGTAGAAGTGGTTTTTTCATATTGAATTCCAAGTTAATATTTTAGTAAGACATGAAGATATATACGTTGAAAAAGCTACTTTAGTTGCGTTAAGTCTTCAATAATCTGTTGCGAATGTTTAGAAGTATCAACGCTTAAGTAAATTTTTCGCAGTTTGCCTTCTGCGTCAATTAAAAAAGTATGCCGTTTGGCGATTTTAATCAAACCTAAGTTTGTGAGTGCATTGTATTGTTGGGCGACTGCGCCATCTTTATCACTGAGTAGCGGAAACGGCAGATTATATTTTTTGGTGAAGGCAGCGTGGCTAGAACCATCATCTACGCTGATGCCTACAACCTTAGCGCCTAATTTTTCCAGTTTGTGCAAGTCGTCTCTAAAATCGCAGGCTTCTTTTGTGCAGCCTGGCGTGTCATCTTTGGGGTAAAAATAAAGCACCAGCCAGCTGCCTTTAAAATTGGCTAAACTCATCCTCTCGCCATTAGCATTGGGCAAATTAAAATTGGGCGCTGCATCGTTAATGTTAAGTGTTGTTTGCGCCATATTGAAATGTCGGTAGCCCAGAAAAGCGATTAGCAGAATAAAACCGTAAAAAAGTATTTTCATTAACATGGTTATTTACTCACTTTTAAGAGTGCAAAAATCGCTAAAAGTTTAGACCTTAAATTTTTAGACGCTAAAATTTTGTGCTAGGGTTTTATAAAAATGGTGTCCCCGTCAGGACTCGAACCTGAAACTGACCCTTAGGAGGGGCCGGTGATATCCGTTTCACCACAAGGACACAAAAACCTATTCCAACGTTTTAATACATATAAATTATTGATTAAATTTTAGTTTAATCACAGATGGGGTCTATTAGTTTAGAAATATTAGGTGATAAATCACTTTTTATTTA
The DNA here is from genome assembly GCA_046594915.1 of Methylotenera sp. Classification (GTDB taxonomy): domain Bacteria; phylum Pseudomonadota; class Gammaproteobacteria; order Burkholderiales; family Methylophilaceae; genus Methylotenera_A. Next base: position 12,114 of record JBKJRC010000003.1, read on the forward strand.
AGGCTAATATGCAAAAAGACAATCATAAATTGAAACAAAATTTAAAATGTTTTTTAATTAAAATTTTAACGGAATATATTATAAAAAAGATAATTGAATATTTATAAGTTTGAATCTAGCGCTTCCCAGCGCGCCAGCAGTTTTTCTAACAAGCGTTCGATTTCAATTATCCGTAATTGCAATAATTTTAATTGTTGAGCTTGCGATTTATACAGTTGACCATCTGCAAGTTGCTGATTAATCGCTGTTTGTTCTAATTCCAGCTTTTGTATTTCTGATGGAATACTTTCCAACTCTTTTTGCTCTTTAAAGCTAAGTTTTGAAGCGTTTTTACTAGCATTGCCTGTGCTGTTAACCGCATTTTGTTTAGATTTTGCTTCATTGATTTTTGCATGTTGTGTCGCTTCCATTTGGCGTTGCTGCGTGAAGCGCTGCCAATCGTCATAACCACCACCAAATTCGGTTAATACACCATTACCTTCAAATGCAATCACTTGCGTGACGGTATTTTCTAAAAATGCGCGGTCGTGACTGACTAAAAATAGTGTGCCGTTAAACTCCTGCAATAAACTTTCTAACAATTCTAGCGTATCGATATCTAAATCATTAGTTGGCTCATCCAGCACCAGCACATTGGCAGGGCGCGCAAAAAGACGCGCCAATAATAAGCGATTACGCTCGCCGCCAGACAAAGATTTGACAGGTGATCGTGAACGTTGTGGTGGAAATAAAAAGTCTTCTAAATAACTGATAACGTGTTTGCGTTCATTGCCAATTTCCACAAAATCAGAACCCGGGCTGATCGTGTCGGCTAGCGTTGCTTCTTCATTTAATTGCTCGCGCATTTGGTCAAAATACGCCACGTTAATTTTTGTGCCGCGCTCAACCGAACCGCTATCTGCTTCAATATCGCCTAATATTAATTTCAATAATGTTGTTTTTCCGATACCGTTTGGCCCTAATAAGCCGATTTTGTCGCCACGTAAAATGCGCGTGCTAAAACCGTTAATTAACGTTTTATCGCCATACGCTTTTACTACATTATCTAATTCTGCCACTAGCTTACCGCTACGTTCGCCTGCATCTAAATTCAATTTCACATTGCCTTGCCGTTGACGTCGTGCAGCGCGGTCTAAACGCAATGCTTCCAATCGGCGCACGCGGCCTTCGTTGCGCGTGCGTCGCGCCTTAATGCCTTGGCGAATCCACACTTCTTCTTGCGCTAAAAATTTATCGAATTTGGCCGCATGCGTTTCTTCTACTGCAATCAGCTCTTCTTTTTTGATTTGATAGTTTGAAAAGTTGCCTGCAAAATCGGTTAACTTGCCGCGGTCTAACTCGGTAATGCGCGTGGCTAATCGATCTAAAAAACGTCTGTCATGCGTAATAAAAAGCACACTGCCTTGAAAACTCAACAGTAAGTCTTCCAGCCATTCAATTGCTTCTAAATCTAGATGGTTGGTGGGTTCGTCCAGTAACAGTACTTCAGGTTCTGCGACCAGCGCGCGACCCAATGCAACGCGCTTGCGCCATCCGCCAGAAAGCGTCGAAACCAAGGCGTCGGCATCTAATTTAAGGCGCGTTAAAACCGTTTCAACGCGAGATTGTGCCGCCCAGCCATTTTGCATGTCTAAGTCATGCTGCAAATGCTGCATTTTTTCCATCAATGCTTCAATGTCGGCATCCGGCATGCCCATATCATGCGTAACCGCATGATACTCAATAATGGTTTGTTGCAACGCGCCTAAGCCTTCTGCCACCGCTTCAAATACAGTATGCGTGGTATCCAGCTCAGGCTCTTGCGGCACATACACCACACGCGCATTTGGCGCGCGCCAGATTGTGCCGTCGTCTAGTTTGATGGTACCCGCAATGGCTTTAAGCAAACTGGATTTGCCCGCGCCATTGCGCCCAATTAAGCCAACGCGCTCACCCGCGTCTAATTGAAAAGCGGCATGGTCGAGCAGCGCGTAATGGCCAAAAGCGAGGCTGGCGTTATCTAAGGTGATGAAAGGCATGATTCTATTATTTTCTCTAGGTGCGCAAACCTGTATATAACGATTCAGAGTTACTTGATGAAATGAATGATGAGTACAAGAGATGCGGTATATGTTTCTAAACAGACGTATTATACATTGCTAGGTAGTGGTTATAAATTCAATCTTACAAAGCATTGTACAATTGTATTGTACACAATTTAATTGTGATATATTATATGTGGATGGAATATAAAATGACGCAAAATAAAAACACACCTGCTAATAGTTCTTCGGCAGCCCAAGTTTCGAGCCAAATCTTAGGTGTAGATTTACAGTTGTGCTTTGCGCTTTACTCTACTTCTTTGAGCATGACCAAGTTGTATAAACCTCTGCTAACTAAGCTCAAGCTGACATATCCACAGTATTTAGTTTTATTAGTGTTATGGGAGAAAGATGACATAACCGTAAATAACATTGGTAAAAAGTTGTTTTCTGACTCAGGCACGCTAACACCGCTGCTTAAGCGCTTAGAAAAGTTGGGCTTAATTCAGCGTCAACGTGCTGTTGAGGATGAGCGCAAAGTCATGATTACACTCACAGAACAGGGCAGCTTGTTAAAACTGCAGGCGGTTGATGTGCAAACGCAGGTGACTTGTAACACAGGCTGTGCAATAACAGAGTTGCTAGCATTAAATAATCAACTCATTTTGCTGAGAGCCAATTTAATCAAAAATTTAACTAAAATTTAACTTAAACAGTTTTATTCAACTTGCCGACATATTCAACTTAGCGCACATTTTTTTAAAAAGGAAAACATTATGAAAACAAAACATGCATTAATTCAAAGTCTAGCCATTACTACGCTAGTGTTCAGTATCGCTAGCGCTAACGCAGAAGGAGTCACTCAAAGCAGTAAACCTGAAGTTGAGAAACCGGTAGTTGAGCAAATAGTGAATACACTCACAAAACTATCAGGTGGACCGCACAAAGGCTATCGCGCTAATCATGCAAAAGGTATTGTGGTGCAGGGTGAGTTTGTGCCTGCAAAATCTGCGGCTAGCATCACCAAAGCCGAGCATTTGCAAGCAAAACCCAGCTCTGTGATTGTGCGTTTTTCGGATGCAACAGGTGTACCAACGATTCCAGATGCAGATGGCAATGCCTTTCCAAAGGGCATTGCCATTCGTTTCCAGCTAGCAGAAGGTGCGTATACGGATATTGTGAGTATTTCAACCAATGGCTTTCCCGCCGCCAAACCTGAAGACTTTTTAGGGCTACTCAACGCGATTGCAGCGAGTGGTGCTGATGTTGCAAAACCAACGCCAGTTGAACAATTTTTGGGTACACATCCTGCCGCACTTGCTTTTGTACAAATGCCAAAGCCCGCCCCAGTTAGTTTTGCGACAGAAGCCTTTTATGGTGTAAACGCCTTTAAATTTACCAACGCAAAAGGTGAAACGCAGTATGGCCGTTATCGCATTACGCCAATTAACGGCACAGAGTTTTTAACAAAAGAAGCAGCAGCTAAAACAACGCCAAACTATTTGATGGATGAACTGCCCGTGCGTTTAAGCAAATCGCCAGCCAAATTCAAAATATCAGTCCAATTGGCTGATAAAAGTGATGCAGTGAATGACGCAACTGTTGTATGGCCAGAAACCAGAAAACAAGTAGAACTAGGTACACTTACACTAAACAATGTGGATGCTCAAGGTGTGATGTTTGAACAAGCGACGATGTTCAATCCGCTTATTTTGGTGGATGGCATAGCAGCTTCAGAAGATCCAATATTGTTAGCGCGCCCAGCAGCATATGCGGTGAGCTATGGCAGACGCCTAGGTCAGTAATGATTTAGCTTAAACGAGCATTTATTTGATAAACAACATTAACTAAATGCTCAATTGCTTTTGTTGAGCATGGCACGAATATTTGCCATGCGTGCTTTACCAAAGTCTTTGCTTACTTCGGGATCATTAAACGGGTTACCAAAATGCCGCACGTCGGCAGTTGGAAGTTCGCTAATAAAGCGGCTCGGTTCACACATTTGCATTTCACCTGCGCGTTTACGTTTTTTGCACCACGAGATATTCAACGATTTTTGTGCGCGGGTAATGCCCACGTACATTAATCGTCTTTCTTCTTCAATTTTTGTCGGGTCAACCACACTCAAATCAATACTTTCGCGATGCGGCAAAATACCTTCTTCTACACCGATTAAAAATACATGGCCAAACTCTAAGCCTTTTGCAGCATGCAAAGTAGATAACTTAACCGCATCGGGCTCGCCGTCTTCGCGGCCTTCCAGCATGCTAATTAATGAAACCATTTGCGTAAGCTCCAGCAGGTTTTTACCATCCGTTTCATTGCCAAATTCGGTGCTCGATTCACCTTTTTTGCTTAACCAGGCAACAAATTCCAGCACATTTGCCCATTTACTTTCTGCCGCGCGCGGTTCTTCAGAGTCGTACAAAAAAGCTTCGTATTGAATGGTGTTCAAGAAATCGTTCAGCACTTCACCGGCTGGATCGCGTACCGCGCGGCTTTGAATTTTTTGAATATATTGACAAAAATTCAGCAAATCTTCTAGCTGTTTATTGCCCACCTGACGTTGAAAATCCCCTTCAAACGCGGCGGAAAATAATGAAATTTTGTGCGCGCTGGCATATTCGCCTAAGCGTTCCAACGTGGTATTGCCAATGCCTTTTTTGGGCGTGGTTGCCGCGCGGATAAACGCTGGGTCGTCATCTTCATTCGCCACTAAACGCAAATAACTCACCAAATCTTTAATCTCGGCTTTATCAAAAAAAGATTGCCCGCCAGAAATGGTGTAAGGGATTTTTTGATTGCGCAGTTGCTGCTCAAATACGCGCGCCTGGTGATTGCCGCGATACAAAATGGCGTAATCCAAAAACTTGGTACGGTGTTCAAATTTATGCGCTTGTAATTTCATCAGCACCGATTCGGCTTCATGCTCTTCACTGATGGCGGCTGCAACTTGAATCAAATCGCCAGTGCCCAAATCACTCCACAATTTCTTTTCGAATAGCTTGGGATTATTTGAAATGACCTGATTTGCCGCACGCAAAATGCGCACCGTGGAACGATAATTTTGCTCTAACTTAACCACTTTTAAACGTGAAAAATCGGTCGTCAGCTGGCGCAAATTTTCCACATCCGCGCCACGCCAGCCATAAATCGCCTGGTCATCATCGCCCACCGCGGTAAATTGGCCGCGCACGCCAGTGAGCATTTTAATCAGTTTGTATTGACAGGCGTTGGTGTCCTGATATTCATCCACCAGCAAATATTGCAGCTTGCGTTGCCATTTATTTAGAGCTTCTTCGTGCTGTTCAAATAACTCAACCGGCAGCTTGATTAAGTCATCAAAATCCACTGCCTGATACGCTTTAAGTGTTTGCTGATATAGTTGATAAACTTTGGCGGCAGCGTGCGTCAGCTCTTCATCCGCTTGCGCTTTGGCTTGGTCCGCATTGATAAACGCGTTTTTCCAGGCCGAGATCTGCCACTGCGTTTTGCGTAATAATTGTTTATCTGTGGTGGCTAAAATATCCGCCACAATCTTAAAGCTATCCGATGAGTCCAAGATAGAAAATTGCGGTTTGTAACCGATTAAGTTAGCTTCTGCGCGCAGCATTTGCAACCCAAGCGAATGAAAAGTGGCAATAGTTAAACCTTTGGTGGATTTGCCTTGCATCAGCTTGCTCACACGTTCTTGCATTTCGCGTGCGGCTTTATTGGTAAAGGTGATTGCCGCAATTTCTTTGGGGTTATAGCCCGCTTCGTCAATTAGATAGCTAATTTTTTGTGTGATGACGCGTGTTTTTCCACTGCCCGCACCTGCCAAAACCAGCAAAGGACCATCGAGATATTTAACGGCTTCGCGCTGTGGCGAGTTAAGACTATTTAACATGAATTTGCTGGGTTTAATAGGATTTTAGAAGGCTTGCATGCTCAAAAAAGCGTTGGGCGAGGTATACTCGACCATGTGAACTGCAAGACTATTTTAACTGTTAAATGCATAATCAAAGACGCTTTTATCGCATTCTTGTTTATTTAATTTTAGCTGTTTTTACAACTGACTAATTTTTTAACTATGGCTGTTTTTATAAATTTTAATAGTACCGCATTCAATTGATGCCAAAATTTGATCTAAAAACCATTATTTTCATGTCCATGTTATTGACCTTTATGCTGTCAATGCTGTTGGCAATTACCCGCGTACATCATAAGGAAGTGCGCGGGCCGGGTTATTGGGCGGTTGGTAATCTGGTGGTTGGTTTGGGTATGGTGCTGGTGTTAATTCAATTAGACACCCCAAAATTACTTTTTTTACCGGGAGTGGCTGTAATCGGGGCAGGCTTAAGTCTTTATTTAAACGGTATTCAAGCTTTTAACGGTAAAACGCCCGATCATCGCATTCCTGTTGCAGTATTTTTTTTACTGGCATTAATCGATGTGTGTTTTATGCTGCTGCAGCATGATTTGCGTACCGCAGTTGCATTGGGGGCGATTGTGTTTGCAGTGCTTTATTTTGTTTGTGCGCGACTTACTTTTTCGCGTGATGAAGGCATCGTTGGCACTTTATTTTGGGTTGCATCCAGTTTATATCTGTTAATGGCGGTGTTCATGTTAGGCCGCGCGTTTACTGCGCTTAAAGCCGATGCGACGGTGTTTGATTCGTTTGCAAACTGGCCTGTTAATGCGTATACCTTTATGCTGGGTGCGGTTTCACAGTTTTTTATTTCCAGCTTATTTGTGCTGATGTTAAGTTATCGCCTGAATCAAAATTTAGAATCGATTGCGACGATTGATGGTTTAACGGGCATCTTAAATCGCCGCGGTTTAGAAGATGCCGCGTCAAAAATGCAGGGTATTTGCAAACGCATTAATCTAAGTATGGCGATTTTAGTGATTGATGTAGATTACTTTAAAAAAGTGAATGATCAATACGGACATTTGTTTGGCGATGACGTATTGCGTCAGCTGGCTAAAGCGATTGCGGAAATTTTGCGCTCTGGCGATGTGTTAGGTCGATATGGCGGCGAAGAGTTTTGCGTATTTTTGCCCAACACCACCGAAAAAGACGCTACCGCATTAGCCGAGCGCATTCGATTGGGCGTTGAAACCGCTTTGCATCAGGTAAATGAAAAAACCATCAAAGCAACCGTCAGCGTGGGCGTGGCAGATTCAGTGCGCGCAGGTTACGATTTTAAAGGCTTGGTGGCGGCTGCAGATAGTGCGCTTTACGTGGCAAAAAACAGCGGCAGAAATCGTGTCATCAGTTACACCAATATTACTCGAGACAGTCAGCTTGGTGCTTAGACGCTGTTTTTGGCCAATGTACTTAATTTACTCCCTATTTAACTTCTTTATTCTTTATATGTATTAACACTCATACAAGCCAAATATGCGATCCACAAAAGCCAGTGCAGCCATTGACCGATTAATACGTCGAAGCGGCGACCCCAGTTATTCGATGACAATGACCAGCAATGGCTTATTCAGCTTAGTATTGCCACAGATTCCAGCAGTAACGGATGACGGCGATTCTGGTCATCAAATGGCAAAACCACAACGTTTATGTGAGCCAATGCCAATGGATGAATTCGTGGCTTTCGTTAATGCTTATGGCCCGCAAATACCTAAAAGAGTGAGCAAACTCGATATTGCTTTTAGCGCGCAATTGGCGAAAAGTAAAATCAATAAGACTTAGAATCAATAAAACTTAGAATCAATAAGACATAAATCTGCAAAAATTAAAAACGTAGCAGTGTTAATGCGCATTTGGCATTAAAAATGCTAGTTGCATTTATGTTAAGACGAAAGCAATCAATAAATAGCATGTGGTTTATTTTTTGTTTAAATGACCATTGATTAATTGATTGGCAAGAGGGCTAAGTAACGCTTATGTTGGCATCACTCGAATTCAAAACCCTGTTGTTCATGTCTGGGTTACTCGCCGTTGCACTGTCGTTATTGCTGCTGGCCATACATTCGCGCACGGCAGTTATCAGCGGTTTAAAACATTGGGTTTGTGCCAATTTATGCATTGGCGCTGCCATTATTGTTTTTATCCTGCAAAATATTTCTATCCCCATTAGGGCGTTAATCGGCGGCTTATTCATGGTTTGTGGTTTAGCTCTGTATTTCATTTCCATTCGTATTTTTGAACAACGTCCATTAAGCAAAAAAATCATTCAACACTGTTTATTGGCACTTATTGTCAGCAATATAGTGGTGACTTTGTTATCCAGTAACGAATATATCTCGGTGATTTTTAACACCGCATTATGTGTGGCAATCACCTTTGCCTGCGCGTTGCATCTATTGTGCTATTCCCGTTACAAGCGCTCTTTAGAGTATCGCTTTACTGGTACATTTTTTTTGATTTTTACCGGGCTTACGCTTTATCGATTGTATGTGCTTGACACGAACACAGCAGCGCCTGTGGTGCATCTCAACGAATGGACATTGAATGAAATAACCTTTTTAGCTTGCATGGTAAGCGTTTTAGCCATTAATTTTGGCTTTATTTTAATGGTGAATCAGCGGTTAATTGAATTATTGGCGCAAACTGCTGGACTGGATTGGTTGACCGGCGTGATGAATCGCAGAAATTTAGAACAAGTAGCGGAAAAGCTGACACAAAAATCGCTTAAATCTAAAAAATCACAAGCCATGTTGCTCATGGATTTGGACAATTTTAAAAACATCAATGACACTTATGGTCATCTATTTGGTGATCAGGTCATTCAGTCTTTTGCCAAACTGGCAAAAAGTAATATGCGCGAAATCGATTTGCTTGGCCGATACGGTGGCGAAGAATTTTGTATTGTAATGCCGATTACCAATGAGCAAGAAGCCTTGCTGGTGGCGGAGCGCATACGACATAGATTCGAAAGTCTGCCCATATCGTTCAACGAAACGCCCGTTTATTGCACGGTCAGTGTAGGGGTTTGCGATTCGAGCCAAGCGGGTAAAGACTTTAAAAGTATGTTTTCTGCCGCCGATCAAGCGCTATATGCCGCTAAAAATGCGGGCAGAAACAAAGTCATTTTGTATTCTAACCTGCAAGTAAGTTAGCAATAAGCCATTGATTTTCTGCAAAACAGGCATATTTAAATTAAGTGGCTTAAAGCTTGCTTAATATTAACTGGAGCCTAGATCACGAATTAATACAGAATGATAATAGTGCGGTTGCTGCTGGATGAGCATAAAGCTTAGCGGCACCCTAGGTAAATAAAATGCGTGCATCGCCTTTTAGATTTGCATGCCTAAATACAGGATAGATCATTGACTCAACATTGATGACTAAAAATTGCCATGAACGAAAAATTAAACAAAACTACCATTTGCAGCATCGTTTTTTTAGATATTATCGACTACTCTAAAAAATCGGTTTCTGAACAAATTGACATTAAAAATCAGTTTAATCTGCTAATTAATTATTCCTTAAAAGATGTGGAGCAAGATGATCGTATTATTCTGGACACCGGCGATGGTGCGGCAATCGCGCACATGGGTTCGCCAGAAGACGCGCTATTTGTCTCGCTTAGCATTCGTGATGAGATTTTAAAAAGCAATATTTTAAGTTCCATGCCTTTGTATGTACGATTTGGCATTAACCTAGGCCCTGTGCGCCTGGTCAGTGATATTAATGGGCAGCGTAATATTATCGGCGACGGTATTAATACGGCGCAGCGCATCATGAGTTTTGCCAAGCCGAATCAGATTGTGGTGTCGCGTTCGTATTACGATGTCACCTCGCGCTTAACACAAGAAATCTCGCAAATGTTTGATTATTCAGGCATTAAACACGATAAACATGTGAGAGAACATGAGATTTATGCAGTGCGCTTGCTCAAAGATTCTAGTCCAGCAGAAACAAATTCGAATCAAGTGAATGCGCTTGTGCAGCCTACCAAGACATTATTTAATCCCATCAATTGGCTTACAGCCATTAATTGGAAATATACCGCCTTAGCCTTGCCCGCTTTTGTCACATTTGTGATGGTGATAAAAACAGCTGCTATGCCGCAAGAGCCAGTCATTTCATTTATCCAAAACGCGGAGGCAGTACCAGCAACGCTGGATGTCGCCAATAGTTTAAATGCAACTCCACATCAGGAGCAAGCGGCGTTATTAAACCCAACGCCTGAATTGCGCGCAGTTGCAGATACGGCTAAAAAAACGGCGCAAGTTACGCAAGTTAACCTTATCAATGTGCCAGAAAATACGGCCGAACAAAACGAGGGGAAAGAAGCGCCTGCTACAGCTAAAGTCAACAATAAAAAAGACAGTAAAAAAGTCAGCAAAAAAATGGAAAAAAATGTATTAACTGATTTACCACCAGAATTTAGTGCGCCTGTTTCTAACAATGTATATGCAACCAAAACTGCAGCTAATACGCCAGACTTATCGATGAAGCCAGTTGCTAAAACCGAAGAGACCAAAGCAAAATCGGGTTGGCAATCTTTTACCGATAGCGTGAAAAAAGGACAGCAAGGCAGTTGCACCCAAGTGCAGATTTCGATGAATCAATGTCAGCAGTAAGTATCATTAACACTTAAATTTGAGCACTTGGTTTGAATACGGGTTTTGACTCAGTTACTACTGCAAATGGTAAAGTAGTAACTGAGTTTTTTTAAATTCAAGCTTAGAGTTAAGTTATGAGTTAAGCTTTAGATTCAAAATTTAAATTGTGTAATGTTTCTGGTGCAGCTTTCAGTTCTAAGTCTGTTTCTGCCGCAACTGGCAAATTTGCCTGCATCATCAATAGCCTACTTTGCGGCGTTTCTAAGCTAATTCGACCAATTGCTCCACTGCGATAATCGGTTAAAAAAGCCACAGCGGTTTTTTCGGTATCCCATAAACCATCGTGGCGCTTGTAGCTGCGGCGCCTGGCAATCGCTTCCAGTAAATCCACGCCATCCATCGCGTTAACATCCAGAAATTGGCCATCGGATTTCGCGCCCGATTTCATGCTATCTATTTTGTAGCGTGCATTAATTAAATCCGGATAGTTTTTCAGTAAATTGTCCGCTAAAAAAATCGCCACATCTTCATCAATCACCGCATTACGGCCAATCGCATGGCTGGCAGCTAGCATATAGCCGTCACTTTCAAACGCGATTTTTGGCCACATCATGCCCGGCGTATCGGTGATGCTAAACGTGGCATCCAGTTCAAAACGCTGCTGGCTTTTAGTAACGGCTGGTTCATCACCCACTTTCGCCACACGGCGATTTAACAACGCGTTCATTAATGTGGATTTCCCTACATTGGGAATACCCATGATTAATGCGCGTAACGGTTTTAAATGCGTACCGCGATGCGGGGTGAGTTTGCGGCAAATAGCGGGTATCTTTTTGACATCGCCAGCTTTCTTACAGCTTAGCGCTACCGCCTTGGTGTTGGGTAAATTGTTAAAGTAATTCAGCCAAGCTTCGGTGGCTTTTGGGTCGGCTAAATCGGCTTTATTCAAAATTTTAAGATTGGGCCGCTGACGAAATAAACGCATTTCGTTAATCACCGGATTATGCGAAGCTTCTGGCACGCGCGCATCTAGCACCTCAATCACCATGTCAGTAAATTCCATGGTTTCTTCCGCTTTTTTGCGGGCTTGGGTCATGTGTCCCGGATACCACTGAATTGCCATTTTATGCCTTAAAAATTAAAAGTCCGTCGCAATAATTTGTTGCGCAATAATTTTGATCGCTTACGTATAAACCATACGCCGCGCATGCAAAATTATTGCACGCCGCGTCTTGCTTAGGCCTTTTAATTTTTCTAGGCACAAAAGAGTGTAGTAGTTATGTCAGCATATTTTGCAGAAGGCTATTTTAACATTGAGGTGAACAATCGCATTTTTTATCTTTAACGTACATTTTTTACTCGTTTTTAAGTGTTAAGTATGTGTTTTTTGCTTGATAAAAAACGTACTTAATAGTCAAAACACCCTAAAAAATAAACAATGGCTCAGGTTAAGTTTTGTCTTAAAATAAGCTCATGCAAAATCATGACAATTTACAATCTATTTTAAAGCCGAATCAATCTATCGCCTTGCTTAAGGCTCTGCACATACTCACGCTAGATGGCAAGTTGAATCAAGATAGCCGGCGTAAACTAAAGCAGGTGTATCACTTAGTCAATTTTATTGAGCCACTATTTAACCAAGTGCTGGCTGAAAACGCCAACCCAACCATTGTTGATCATGGCGCAGGTAAATCTTATCTGGGCTTTATTTTGTATGATTTGTTGATTAAAAATTGCCTCGCCGCGCAAGTCATCAGTATTGAAGTACGTGCTGAATTGGTGGAAAAATCGCAGCAATTAGCGCTGGAGTGTGGCTTTGAACGCATGCGCTTTCAGCATTTAACCGTAGAAGAATCCATCACTTCAACTGAATTACCTGAAAAAGTGGATATAGTGACTGCTTTGCATGCGTGTAATACCGCCACCGATGACGCGATTCAATTTGGTTTGAAAAAGCAAGCTGAATATATGGTTTTAGTGCCGTGCTGTCAGGCCGAGGTGGCTGAAGTTTTGCGCAAGCATAAAAATGAAAGCTTTTCAAAAACGCCACTGAGCGAGATTTGGCGACACCCGATTCACACACGCGAATTTGGCAGCCAGATTACCAATGTATTGCGCTGTTTGCAGCTGGAAGCGGCGGGTTATCAAGTAACGGTGACCGAGTTGATTGGATGGGAACATTCGATGAAAAACGAGCTGATTATTGCTAAATTTACTGGCCAGCCGCGCAAAAATGCCAAACAAAGAATTGAGGCGATTTTAACTGAATTTAATCTGCAAGAAATGCAGTCGCGTTTTTTATCCAGTTAATAGCATGAAGTTTATTGGCTGTTTATTTTTAATCGCTATCGCCTGTGCACCTTTTGCGCAATTGCACGCACAGCCCAAAACCGCTAATCAAACGTCACCAGATATATTGCTTGCGCAAGATTATCAAGCGGGTATTGATGTACAGCAATACTTAATCAGCGAAAAATTTGATGGCGTGCGTGCCATCTGGGATGGAAAACAATTTTATACACGCAAAGGCGGCACGATTGCCACGCCAGATTGGTTTACTAAAGGTTTGCCTGCAATTGCGTTAGATGGTGAATTATGGATTGCGCGTGGCAAGTTTGATGCGGTTTCTGGCGCGGTGAGAAAAAATGTGCCGGTAGACGCCGAGTGGCGCGGTATTTCTTATTTAGTGTTTGAATTGCCGGATGCGCCAGGCACGTTTCAAATGCGTGCAGCGCGCATCGCAAAAATAGTAAAGCAGGCCAATATTGCGCATTTAAAAGCCGTTAATCAGTTTCGGGTGAAAGATGCATCAGCGCTTAATCTAAAGCTTAAATCGGTCGTGGCGCATGGTGGCGAAGGCTTAATGTTGCATAGGGCCGATGCGCTGTATATTTCAGGCAGAAACGCGGCTTTACTCAAATTAAAACCGCTGCATGACGCGGAGGCGGTTGTGATTGCGCACACCGCTGGGCGCGGCAAATATAAAGGCAAACTGGGCGCGCTAGTGGTTGAAACGCCAGAAGGCATGCGTTTTAAGCTTGGCACGGGTTTAAGTGATGCAGAACGCGAAAATCCGCCTAAAATCGGCAGTATTATCACCTATAATTATCGTGATAAAACGGCCAGCGGCAAGCCCAGATTCGCCAGTTTTTTACGCGTGCGCAATGAATAATATTGAAAATGCCAACAGCTTAAGCCGCATCAAAAATGAGTACAAAAGCACAGATTGATTAGCGCAACGGTACTATCACCCGTGCTATCGATAGAGGCACATGTTAAAATACGCCACGCATGCAAACATCCCATTTAAGTATTACGCCATTATTAAAATCGCTATCAAGCTGTATGTTGATTGATCGATTTAAATTACGCAGCCAACTGAATCAAGCACAAATACTAGCCAATCAAAATAAAGCTGGCTCAAATGTTATTGGTGAAAAAGCGTTAAGTGAAATCGCACGCAAAATTCAGCAGTCGCAAACCAGATATCAACAGCGTTTAGCCAACTTACCCAAGCCAGAATATCCGCCAGAACTACCAGTTAGTGGAAAAAAATCAGAGATTGCGAAAGCAATTGAGAATAATCAAGTAGTAATTATTTGCGGCGAAACCGGTTCTGGTAAAACCACCCAGATTCCTAAAATCTGTTTAGAGTTAGGGCGCGGCGTTTCTGGTTTAATCGGCCACACGCAACCGCGCCGCATTGCCGCGCGATCGGTTGCTTCGCGTATCGCACAAGAGTTGAAAAGCCCGCTGGGCGAAGTGGTGGGTTTTAAAGTGCGTTTTAGCGATAAATTATCAGAATCTAGCTATATTAAGCTGATGACAGACGGCATTTTGCTGGCAGAAACGCAAGGCGATAAATTTTTAAACGCATACGACACCATTATTATTGATGAAGCGCACGAACGTAGCCTAAATATTGATTTTCTGCTGGGTTATTTAAAGCAATTGTTGCCTAAACGCCCCGATTTAAAAGTGATTGTCACTTCTGCCACCATCGATGCTGAGCGATTTTCACAGCATTTTTCAGCGCAAACCAGTGTTGGCGTTATAAAAGCTGCACCAGTGATTGAGGTTTCTGGGCGCACATTCCCTGTAGAAATTCGTTACAGACCTTTAGGCAAAGGTGGGTATAGAAGTATAGAAACCACTGAACCTGAAAATGCGCAATTTGATATTGATAGCGAAACCGATCTTGCCTTTGAAAATATTTCTAGTGGAAATATTTTGGGCATTGCTAGAAAAGCCAAAACAGAAGCGCGCTGGCTGGAAGAAGATGACGAAGAGGAAGCGATTGAAGAGGCCATTTTAGACGCTGCGGACGATTTGCTGCGGCAAGGCGATGGCGATATTTTGGTATTTTTGCCAGGCGAGCGCGAAATTCGCGATACCGCTGAACACTTAAGAAAGTATCAAGGTCGGTCAACCAAGCTTAAACATATTGAAGTTTTGCCCCTATTTGCACGGTTAAGTATTGAAGATCAGCAAAAAATATTCAAACCGCACAGCATGCGCCGCATTATTTTAGCGACTAATGTGGCAGAAACCTCGCTAACTGTGCCTGGCATTAAATATGTGATTGATGCTGGGTTAGCGCGCATGAATCGCTACAGTACGCGCGCAAAAGTGGAACAATTGCAGATTGAAAAAATTAGTCAGGCGGCAGCAAAACAACGTGCAGGCCGTTGCGGACGCGTTTCAAATGGTATTTGCGTAAGACTTTACTCAGAAACGGATTTTGTTGGCAGACCCGAATTTACCGAGCCAGAAATTTTGCGTAGCTCGCTGGCCAGTGTCATTTTGCGCATGGCGGCGTTACGGCTGGGCGATGTTGCGGATTTTCCATTTATTGAGCCGCCCAGCTCGCGATTGATTGCCGATGGTTATTTATTGCTGCAAGAGTTAGGCGCGGTGGATACGAAACGCCAGATTACCGAAACGGGTTTGCAACTGGCCAAATTGCCTCTAGATCCGCGCGTTGGCCGCATGATTCTGGCGGCAAAACGTGAGAATTGCCTGAGTGAAATTTTAATCATCGCCAGTGTGTTAAGTATGCAAGATCCGCGTGAGCGGCCAATGGATAAACGCGAAGCGGCCGATAATGCGCATAGTAAATTCGCAGCGGAAGGTTCGGATTTTATGAGCTATCTGAAAATTTGGGACTTTTACGATAACGCGTTAAAAAGCAAAAAAAGTAATAAAGATTTGCTGAGTCAATGCCATGCGAATTTTCTATCGTTTTTACGGCTTAAAGAATGGCGCGAATTGTATGGGCAAATTAAGCAGATTGCACAAGAATTAGAGCTTAAATTTAACGCCGAACCAGCCAGTTATGAGCAAATCCACAAAGCCTTGCTGGCGGGATTATTGGGCAATATCGGCTTTAAAGATGGCGACAATGACAGTTACGCCGGTGCACGCGGCATTCGCTTTTTTGTAGCACCTGGCAGCACACTTAAAAAAGTGCGCCCTAAATGGGTGATTGCCGCTGAGTTGGTGGATACAACTAAGCTGTTTGCGCGCTGTGTGGCGAAAATTGAGCCAGATTGGATAGAACCATTAGCGCGCGGCCTGACCGAAAGCCAGTATTCAGATCCGCGTTGGGATAGGAAAATGGGCATGGTTAACGCATGGGAACGCGTTTCCTTGTATGGCTTAACCATTATCCCCAAACGGCGTGTGCATTATGGGCCAATTAACAGTCAGGAATCACGCGAAATATTTATTCGCGAAGCATTAGCCAATGGTGATTTCGATACAAAATCTGCATTTTTCACTGCAAATGAACGCTTAATCGCGGAAGTTGAGCAATTAGAACATAAAGCGCGGCGCCAAGATGTACTGGTGGATGAACATCAACTATTTATGTTTTATGACAGCAAAATACCTGCCGATATTATTAACGCGGCCAGTTTTGAAAAGTGGCGCGAAGGTGCTGAAAAGCTAAACCCTAGACTATTATATTTAACCCGCGATGATTTGATGCGCCACGGTGCAGATGCGATTACGGCGGTGCAGTTTCCAGAGAAAATGTTGCTTGGTGCTTTAGGAGACAAACAAACAGTTGAAATTCCGCTTAAATATCGCTTTGAGCCAGGTCATATTTTGGATGGCGTTACTGCAACGGTGCCGCTGGCATTGTTGAATCAGCTTGACTCAACGCCCACCGAATGGCTGGTACCAGGCATGCTACGCGAAAAATTAACTCATTTAATCAAAGCATTACCCAAAAATTTTAGACGCGTATGCGTACCAGTGCCAGAATTTGTGACGGGATTTTTAGAATACATGCAGCAAAATCCTACGTCGTCATTCTCACGTAGGCAGGAATTCAGTGCTATTACAGAAAACCAGATGGATGCACACCTGCGCGAGAATGACGGACTGGAAAATATGGGTTTGATTGCGTCACTAGAAAAATATATTACGTCTAAAACTACCTTAAAAATCGGCAAAGAAGATTGGCAGGGCGAAACACCTGCGCACTTGCTGATGAATTTTAGTGTAATAGATGAAGCTGGGCGCGAGCTGGCGATGGGGCGGGATTGGCGCGCCTTACAAAAGCAACTAGGGCAAGCCGCACAATTAACTTTTAGAAACGCCTCTCCCGACATTGAAAAAGCAGGTTTGAAGCAGTGGGATTTTGGTGATTTGCCGCAGACCTTAAGTTTTGAACGCGATGGCTTAAAGGTGACAGGCTATCCGGCGCTGGAAGATGATATTGAAAGCGTCTCGGTTAAATTATTTGATACTGAGCGCGAAGCAATCGACAATCATCGCAAAGGCGTTTGTCGATTAATGCGTTTTGAGTTAAAAGAACAGATTAAACAGTTGGAAAAAAGCCTGCCCAATTTTAATCAATATGCGCTTACGTTGCGAAGCATTTTTTCGCCAGAGGATTTGCGCGAAGACATGGTGACAGCGATTGTCGACCGCGCGTTTATTGGCGAAGATGATTTGCCGCAAAATAACGCAGATTTTATGAAGCTAAAAGCCAGAGCGCGTACGCGCTTGCCCGCTGTGACGCAGGCTATTGTAAGGCAAGTGGGGCAAGTCGCGACTGAATATCAACTGTTGACCGTGCAGCAAAGCAAAATGCCTGCAACGGTTAATCGATTAAAGCGCGATATTGAACAGCAGCTTGGTTTGTTGATCTACAAAAATTGCTTCACCCAAACGCCGTGGCAATATTTGCAGCATGTGCCGCGCTATTTAAAAGCATTAAGATTGCGCATTGAAAAACAGCCCGCTAACCCGGAGCGCGATGGAAAAAATGCAGCAAGTGTCGGATTAATATGGCAAAAATGGCAGGATAAGGTTAGTAATTTGCAGCAATCTCAGCGTGAAGTACCTCAGGATTTACAGGATTTTCGTTGGTTAATAGAAGAGTTGCGCGTGTCATTATTTGCGCAAGAACTCAAAACGCCCATGCCGATTTCCACTAAACGATTAGATAAAATTTGGGCAGAAATGCGTTTGTAGTTTGATGCTAAATACAGATAACAATTTTGATGCGTTTTTATTAAAGCCGCGCGGTGACAGGGTTTTTCGCCTGCAAATCAGCCGCAATACGCTGATTGCGATTATTGTTTCGCTAGTGATTCATGCGTTGATTCTGTTTTTTGCCCTGCCAAAACTTGAGCAGGAACAACAATCTGAATTGCCCGCGCGTGAACTAGAAGTCAGTTTAGCGCCACCAACGCCAGAGAAAAAACTGGCGGAAATGCCAGTAGAGCAGCCCGCAGCACCAGTCGAAAAAATAGCTGAGCCAGTTAAACCCGAAATAAATAAACCCAAGCTAATTAAGCCCAAGCCAAAAGTGATTACCCAGCAAACCCAAGCGCCACCCAAAAAACCAGTATTTAAAGTGCCAGATGTGTTGGCCACCACAAAACCTGCGCCAGAGAAAGTAGAGCCGAATTTAACCATTCCGAAAGAATCTGCCCCAACAGAGCCTAAGCCAGTAGAAGCGCCAGTGGATATGATGGCTTATGTAAATCAACAGCGTGCGCGCCGTTCTGCGCAGGAATCGGATGCGGCGCGTATGAATGCGGAAGCCACTGCGCGCGAATTAGGCCCAAGTGCGGAGCAGATTCGCGATGAAAATATCAAGCGCAACTTTCAAACAGGCGTGAATGGTATTTTTGCAATCACCAATTTGGATGCACGCAGCGCCAGTTTTTCATTTAATGGCTGGACAGGCGATTTTAGCACTGCAAAGCGCCAATTTTTTGAAGTGCAAGCGCAATCTGGGCAAGATGTACGCTTAGTGATGATTAGAAAAATGATTAGCTTGATACGGCAGCATTATCAAGGCGATTTTAATTGGGAATCGCATCGATTAAATCGCACCATTGTCATGTCAGCAAGACCAGAAGATAGCGCTGGCCTGGAAGATTTTATGATGATCGAGTTTTTTGGGCAAAATTATAAAACGGCTTTTTAAGATTTATTTTAAAGCATTAATAGCCTGAAAATGGATAATTGAGGCTAATTTAAGTGTTAACTTAACCACTTGCAAACATTAAAAAAGCGCGATATTAAATAAAATGGCTTTAAGGGTTTACCAAGCAATGTTCTGCAGGCATTTTACCCAAAGACCATAATGCCTCATCACCATTACCTCTTAATGTATAACGACCGTTGCTATACATAAAACCAGAGCCAGTTTTTTGCACAGGCAATGTGATGACAGACTTTGTTTCGCCATCTAACAGCAAAATATTGGCAGCAACATTTTTTACTTCATATTGAGGCATACTATTTCTGCCGCCGCGCATCGTGGTAAAGCCTTTTTCTATCAATGTAACGCTAAATTCTGTGCCACGATCGCATTGATAACGCACGATTTTTGGACTCGCGGGAGTAGTCGCGCAGGCACCGATAATGCTTGTGGCGACGCAGATAAATAGAGCTACGAAAACTCTTATTTTTTTAGTTTGCATGAACTGATTTTTAGCAATAAAAAAATTAGTTTATACCTGCATCAATGCTTTTCTAATCATTAATTCGTCAATGCCTTTGCCAATAATCACAATGCGCGAAATCGGTTCTTGTTCATCCCAACCTTCAAGCAGCGTGGGCGGATAAGGCGTAAAGTGCACGGCGTGAATCGCCAGCGGCGCGGGTTGATCTTCGGCATGGATAATACCTTTTAAACGCAATAGATTTTTGCCATGCATTTGGCAAAATTTTAAAATCACTGGTTTCAGATCGCGCCAATTTAGCGGTTTTGGCATAAATACGGTAAAGCTGACGATATCATCGCTATGCGTTTTCTGCGGTAGTCTGCCATTTGGTTTTGCAGGTTTAAGCGGTGCGCGCAGCCAGCGTTGCGGTTCTGGCTGATTGGTTGTGTGGTCAAACAAGCCGACATCAATAATAAGTTGCGGATCTAATTTGCCATTTAAAACCATGTGCTGCGTTGCGCCAGGGTTTATTAAAATAAGCTTCTCTTTTAGCTGACTTAACTGCTCTGGCGTGGCTAAATCGGTTTTAGTCAGCAATAACACATCGGCCACAGCCACTTGTTTGCGCGCTTCTTCATGCTGAGCTATTTGCGCTAAGCCATATTGGCTATCGATGGTGACGATCACCGCGTCCAATCTAAAGGTGGATTCAATCACTGGCTCATTCATCAAGTTGCCCAAAATCGGGCCAGGGTCTGCCATGCCGGTGGTTTCGATGACTAAACGGTTAAATGGTGGAATCGCCTGCAACGCGCGCTTAAAAAATAAATCGCGCATAGTGTCGGCTAGCTCATTTTTAAGCGTGCAACATAAGCAACCAGAGCTTAATAAAACCGTGTTATCCGCAATATGCTCACTCTCAATATGCGTGGCTAAAATATGATCTAGCCCTGTTTCGCCCAACTCATTAATAATCACCGCCGAGTCGTGCATGGCGGGGTTGGCTAGTAATTGATTTAACAGCGTGGTTTTGCCAGAGCCTAAAAAACCGGTTAATAAAGTAACGGGAATGCGTTTATCCATTTGTTTTCTGATCAATAAAATTAATGCTGACAGGCGGCACAAATGCCACTGATAGTTAAGTGAATAGCTGTGGCCACAAATTGCTTGGGCAAGCTTTGTGTAATCGCGTCATTCGCTTCATCCAGGCAATACACTTGTCCACAAACCGTACACTCAAAATGCGCGTGTTGATGTTGGGTATGATGTGTATTGGCCTTAAAGCGGCGCGTTTTATCCGGGCTAATCACGCTGTGCACAAAACCTTGCGTACTTAACCAGTCTAGCACGCGATAAATAGTCACGCGGTCAATCGGTTCGGTAATTTGCTTTTGAATTTCGGGATGCGATAGCGGTAATGGTGCGTTTAATAAAGTATCTAACACCAACACCCGCGCGCTGGTCGGCGTTTGGGATTGCGCTTGTATTAAGTCGAAGGCTTTGCTCATGGGCACGAATATACCGTATTTTCAATCAGGGCATCAACAATAAATTCTGCCGATTATTCGACTTGAAACAGAATTAAACAAGCTTAATTAAGTAGAACACATTAAAATGTTGTTTTTAAAATATTTGCCTCAAAATAATGGTTAACTTTGGTCACGCATCCATTCCTAATACAGAAAAAACCAGCTAAATGAATGTGTTTTACGAAGAAGAAGGCAGCTTTAAAGTAGCCGCCATCATGTCAGAATCGCCCACTGCATTGCAGGTAGAATCGGTTTCTGGCAAACGCTCAAAAATTAAAACCAGCAACGTATTAATGCAGTTTGAATCGCCATTGGCAGGCTTTATGGATGCGGCGCTTATTGAAGCTGAAAACCTGGACATTGATTTTTTGTGGGAATGCTGCGGCGAGCCAGAGTTTGCCTTTGAGGATTTGGCCAGCGATTATTATGGCAAAAAGCCTACACAATTTGAAGCCGCTGCCACCGCGATTAAACTGCACAGCGCGCCGATGTATTTTTACCGCAAAGGAAAAGGCCGCTATAAAGCCGCGCCAGCAGAAACACTGAAATTGGCGTTGGCCGCGGTTGAGCGTAAAAAATTACAGGCAGAGCAAATGGCGGCTTGGGTAACGCAACTGAACACTAAACAGTTGCCAGAAGGCTTTGCCGCCAAAGCAGATACACTCATTTATAACCCAGACAAAAATAGTTTGGAATGGAAAGCGATTGATGAAGCCGCGCAAAGCTCTGGCAGACTAGCCTTAACGGTGATGGCCGATTGCGGCTTGATTCAAAATGCACACGATTACCATTTGGGGGCGTTTTTGCGCGAGATGTTTCCAGATAAAGATGGCAAATCAGGCGTTGCGTTTCCACCATTTGAATTGTCAAAAATTGAGGAAAATTTAGCCTTAAGCACGGTCGAATGTTTCAGTATCGATGATGCCACAACCACTGAAATTGATGATGCTTTCAGTTTAGAACACTTGGCAAACGCCAATACACGTGTTGGCATTCATATCGCCGCGCCTAGTTTAGGTGTACCAGCTGATTCCAGTTTAGACGCAATCGTTTTATCACGATTATCCACGGTATATATGCCAGGCAACAAAATCACCATGTTGCCCGAAAGTGTCGTTAAGCCGTTTAGTTTGGATGCGGGCGAAATAAAACCTGCCTTAAGTTTGTATCTGGAAATCACACCAGCTTTTGAGATTGTGGCGCATGAAACAAAGTTAGAACAAATCAAGATTGCCGCTAATTTGCGCCATGACGCGATAGAGCCATTTTTTAATGCAAACACATTAGAAACCGATAGCGGTCACCCATATTGGACAAAGCTTAAATTGCTGTTTAATTTAGCTGAACAATTGGAAATCGCGCGTGGCAAAGCCGACCCAAATCGCGCCCCGCAGATCGATTACAATTTTTATGTTAACGATGGCAAAGTACAAATTGTCGCGCGTGAGCGTGGTAGCCCAATGGATAAATTAGTAGCAGAGTTGATGATTTATGCCAATAGTCATTGGGGCGGTTTGCTGAAAGGTGCAGGTTTGGCCGGTATTTATCGCGCACAAACTGGTGGCAAAGTATTTATGACATCCTCTGCTGAGCCGCATCAGGGCTTGGGTGTGGCGCAATATGCATGGTCAACTTCGCCATTGCGCCGCGCGGTGGATTTAATTAATCAGCGACAATTGATTGCACTATTGAAAAATGAGGCTGCGCCTTATAACGCGGCGGATGGCAAATTGAACGTAATTATGCGCAATTTTGACCAAACTTATCAAGCCTACAGCGAATTTCAAACGCGGATGGAGCGTTACTGGTGCTTGCAATATTTGATTCAAGAAAAACTGACGGAAGTAACCGCCACTGTTTGGCGCGAAAATTTGGTGCGACTTGATGGCATGTTTTACATCACCAAAGTGCCTAGCTTGCCAGCGTTAAAAGTAGGCACAAAAGTAAGTTTAGACATAAAACATATTGACACTTTATTAATGGAATTAACTTGTAAATTTAAGGCAGTCATGACTTTAGAAACAACTGGCACAGAAGTCGTTGAAGTGGTTGCAGAAAATGTTGAGATTTAACAAAAGCATCTTATGCTGAGATTCAACAGAAACATGCCATGTTGAGATTCAATCGAAAAATCCATAAAAGCGTGGTGGATGACAATATTGTTGAAGTGTCAGAAATTGGCGGTATTCGCTCGCTTTATTTGGGCTCGGTGACCATTCAAAGCAGCATGAAAGTGAAAGCGCCTTTTGATTTGGAGTTAGCTTATACACGCGGTATGATGGGTTTTTTATTGTTTTCCGATGCTGTCAAAAATGTGCTGACAATCGGTTTAGGCGGCGGCTCTGTGCCTAAATATATCTACGCCAATTGTCCCGATATCAGCCAAACTATCGTTGAAATTAACCCACAAATCATTCGCGTTGCGCGCAGCCATTTTTATGTGCCAAATAACGACGCCAGGTTGAATGTGCTGGAAGGCGATGGCATTGCTTATTTGGCGGCTAATCAAAATAGCGCGGATTGTTTGATGATTGATGCGTTTGACAGCTTTGGCATTCCGCCTGATTTTTGCAGTCAGGATTTTTTTGATAGCTGCGAAATGGCCTTGAAAAATGACGGCATTTTTGCCATTAATCTGTGGGGCAGTGACAAAAAATTTGATATTTATTTGCAGCGCATTGAGCAAAGTTTTAATAATCAAACCTTAATATTGCCCACAGGAAAACCCGGCAATATTGTGGTATTTGGCTTTAAACATGATTCTAAATTGAATGGCTTAAAGTTAACGCAAAAAAAACTGAAAGAACGCGCAAAAATACTGGAAAATTTGCATCAAATCGAATTCTTAAGTTTTGTTGAAAAGCTGTGCAAAAAATCAGATCAAAATGCATAATGAGATCAATTACGAAACGATAACACCATGATAAATCAATATTTTGCCACTTGCCCGCGCGGTTTAGAGGCTTTGCTGGTAAACGAGCTTAAAGCGAGTAATGCAAAAGACATTAAGCCGACCGATGGTGGCGTAGGTTTTGCAGGTGAATTAAGCGTGTGTTACCACGCTAATTTGCATTCGCGTATTGCTACACGCATATTGATGCAAGCGGGGCAAGGAAAATACGCGACGGAAGATGATTTGTATCAAGCTGCGTACAAACTGAATTGGCCCAATTGGTTCGATGTAAAGCACGACTTTATGGTGAAAGTCACTGGCGTAAAATGTCCGCTAAAAAGCTTGGAATTTGCCACTTTGCGCATTAAAGATGCGGTTTGCGATAAATTCAGGCAAGTGGTGAATTCGCGCCCGTATATCGACACCAAAACGCCAGCGGTGCGCATTCACGCCTATTTAACCGCAGATAGTTATGTATATTATGTCGATACGTCTGGCGATGCTTTGTATCAGCGCGGCAACCGTAAAGCCAGTATTGAAGCGCCTTTACGCGAAAATCTGGCGGCAGGAATTTTGCAATTATCAGGCTGGCAAGTAGGGCAACCCTTGTTAGACCCAATGTGTGGCAGCGGCACGTTTTTGCTGGAAGCCGCCATGATGGCGTTGAATATTGCACCGGGTTTAAAGCGCGATTTTGGTTTTGAAAAACTGAAAAATTTTGAAAGTGACACCTGGAAAAAGATTAAAAACACCGCGCTAAAAAGTGTTAAGTCGGTTACTTTTCAAAAGTTATATGGCTCGGATAGCGATTTACGTGCAGTGCGCGTGGCTAAGCAAAATCTCACCGAAGCAGGTTTGGCAGAAGCGGTGCAGTTAGCCCAAACTAATATTACCGAAGTGATTCCACCTGCAGATAATGGCGTATTGGTTGCTAATCCGCCTTACGGGGTGCGTATTGGCGAAGACGAAGAGTTGGCCTTGCTGTACCCAAAAATGGGTGAAGCGTTAAAACGTAAATTCGCGGGCTGGAATACTTACTTTTTAACCAACGACCTGCGTTTGCCAAAAATGATGCGCTTAACGCCCAGCAAACGCACGCCGTTATTTAACGGGCCGCTGGAATGCCGTTTATTTGAAATTAAAATGGTGGCTGGCAGTAATCGAAAACAAGGACTTTAGTCCGAAGTTTCGGTGGAAACCAACCTTTAGGTGATGTCGAAATTAACATAATGCAATAAAAATCGACTAAAAAAACGGGTTAACTTAAGGTTAAATAATGACGAATAATGTAGATACCTTGCAGCAATTACGATTTCGCATTAACCAATTTGTGAATGAACGGGATTGGGCGCAGTTTCATACGCCTAAAAATTTGGCGATGGCGATGATTGTGGAAGCGGCTGAATTAGTGGAGCAATTTCAATGGGATACGCCAGATGAGAGTCAACGATTGACATCTGAAAAGCTAGAAGCTGTAAGCCATGAATTGGCAGATACCTTCGTGTATTTATTGCGCATTGCTGAAGTGTTGGATATTGATTTAATTGATGCTGCCAATAAAAAAATTGAGTTGAATGACTTGAAATATCCAATTGAAAAAGTGAAGGGCAGTAACGCAAAATATGCCGAATATTTGAAAACGAAGGCGTAAGCCTGAAGGTTCAGTGAAGACTAAATTTTAGCTTATGTCGGAACTAAAAGTTAACCACAAAAATAGCATTAAAAAATGATAGGCGTTAAAAAGCCAGCTCAGTATTGAATTAACTGGCTGGCTTTTTTATAATAGAAACGGCTTATTTCAATGCGGCGATGGCTGCATCGTAGTTCGGTTCATTGGCGATTTCTGGCACTAATTCAATGTATTTAATGACGTTATTTTCATCAAGGATAATCACTGCGCGCGCTGCTAAACCAGCTAACTTGCTGGTAAACAACAATACGCCATAATTCATCAAGAAATCGCGGCCGCGCATGGTCGACAGATTCACCACGTTTTCAATACCTTCTGCCGCGCAAAAACGTGTTTGCGCAAAAGGTAAATCGGCAGAAACATTCAATACCACCGTGTTTGTTAAACTAGCCGCATGTTTGTTGAAAGCGCGCACGGATGAGGCGCAGGTTGGCGTATCGACACTTGGAAAAATGTTGAGCACTTTGCGTTTGCCTGCATACGTTTCTAACGTGACATCTGCCAACGCTTTATCAACCAACGTAAAATTTGGCGCAGTGCTGCCAACTTTTGGCAAATTGCCTGCAACATCTACTGGATTGCCTTTAAGGGTTACGGAGCTAGACATGATTTTTTCCTTTTTAATGAGTTAAAGCAACTAAATAATGATGCAATAATTGGTATTTAGCTATCATAAAACAAAAAGCACCTGTTTAGAACAGGTGCTTATCGATTTGAAGCAATTAAGTTAAAAAGTTAACACTAAAAATTGGCTTAAAAAGATTAACTTAAAATAGCTAACTGAAAGTTTAAGCCAATAGATTTTCGCTTAAATAACCAATCGTCATGGTTTGATTGTGAAATACGCTGCTAGTGGTGTTGGGGCGTGGTGCAATTTCGCCATAGGAATAAAAGCCCGTTAGCGATGTCTGTGAACCGAGAATCTGTTTAACTTGCGTGACTTCATCTGATGTTAGTTCAGCCATCACACCTTTGCGGCCAACACAGCTCACACATAGCGCTAAACCAGGTTGACTGGTGGAAGTGCCGGCTAAATTACCCGTGATTAATTGCGCTGCTGCACCAGCACCTTCTACAAGCCTGTCATGGTTGGTTTGGCACATGCGTATGGTTGAACCTTCTGGCACATTGCCAAAAAAACTCACGCTATTTTCCTTGGCATCAAAAGAACCCAGCGTACGGATTTTTTCAACATCCCGGCTACCAGGTTCCATTACTGCAAATGGAAATTTAAGGCCAGTGCCAGGCAGCCCTTTAGAATAATGGTCTCCAATATACATGCGATACAGTGGCAGTGCTGGTTTGCCATCTAATTCAAAGACCACATTTTTTTCAGAACGCGTTACTGTGCGCGGCGGGCCATAAGGTTTCCAACCACCCAACGCGCCAGTTGCCGCAATTAGGCTGCTGCCATATAGGCCAACCGCAATGACTAGATTATCTGAAATAGTATCGTTAATCAGTTGCAATGTTTTGGTGAAAGTGGCGCCATCACCAGCCATGCCGCCAAATAAAGGAATTGTATCGCCCAGAACGCTTTGGAAACCCAATACTAGTTCCTCGCCATTCACGTTAAGACCGTCGCCAAATATCATCACGGTGCGCAGGCCATCTGCTTTAAGTTGCTTAGCTAAGCCGGCGCCTGCTTCAAAAGAGTTCTGTACGCCAGACATTTTAGTTTGTGCAACGCGCTGTAAGGTTTTTTCCCACTGGATCGCGGTTATTTGAATACTGTCATCGAACACACCATTTGCGCTAATTTCACCAGAAGTGGTACAGCCAACAATTTGCGCAGTGGGATAACGCGATTTTAAGAACCCTTGTAATTTGCCTTCATTAAATCTTTTGACAGAGCCAAATACCAATACTAAATTCGCGTTACTCAGCGGTGATGCGCTTGGCAAATCTTTGAGTGCCATTTTAGAATCGACTGATTCTTGTCTGATATGCATTTTCGTTCGCTCCCAATCATGCAACTATTCAAATGATTAAAATATATATAATATTATTGAATATTGTTAAAGTATATTATTACAAATATTACGTAAGTGTTGCAAATTATTTTAAAAAATGTAATATTTTGCGTGTACTGGTTAAATTTATTCAACTTTTATTGCAGTTAAGTAATGAAAAAGAATAATGTAAAAACATCTTATTAGATAGATTATTTTTTAATTTGGTTATATAAAAATTCTATAATATAACCAAGGGAGTACAAAAGTGGCACAAGCAAATCTAGCTGGTACAAAAGTCATGATTATTGATGACAGCAATACGATTCGGCGCAGTGCGGAAATATTTCTTAAATCGGCTGGTTGCGAAGTGATTCTGGCCGAAGATGGTTTTGATGCGCTGTCTAAAATTGCGGATCAATTACCCCAAGTTATTTTTGTCGATATTATGATGCCACGATTAGATGGTTACCAAACTTGCGCGCTCATTAAGCGTAATGCACGCTTTAAATCTACCCCCGTTATTATGTTATCCAGCAAAGATGGCTTATTTGACCGCGCGCGTGGCCGCATGGCGGGTTCAGACGAATACTTAACCAAGCCTTTTACCCAAGATACCTTGATAGAGGCTATAAATGCCTATACCAGCGAGGCTTATATCAAGCAAAAAAATAACTCAGTTGTGGCCGAATAAGTAAAATCCAGGGAGAAAACAATGGCGATTAATAAAATTTTGATTGTGGATGATTCAGCAACCGATCGTTTTTATTTAACCGAACTGTTAGAGACAGATGGTTACCAGGTAATTGCGCTAGAAAGCGGTGAGGCTTGTGTAGAACGCGCGGCTGGCATCGCGCCAGATCTGGTTATTATGGATATTATCATGACAGGTTTAACCGGTTTTCAGGCGACGCGGTCGCTGACTAAAGACCCAGCTACCGCCAAATTACCAGTTATTTTGTGTTCAGGAAAGTTGCAGGTGACTGATTTAGCTTGGGCAGAAAAAATGGGTGCAAAAGCTTGTTTGCAAAAGCCAATCCAAATAGCAGAATTAAAAGCAATGATTGCAAAATTAGAGTAAAAGTTCGGGCCAATCAACACATGTCAAAACAATCACAATTACGCGAATACCAAACTAATATTTTGGCGCGTCTTGAAAATGCTAAAAAAGCCGGCGCAGAATCACCAGCTGGCTATTTGGGCGTGATTATTGGCGGAAAAAACGTATTGGTTAACTTGCAGGAAATCAGCGAAACTTTGCCGATTCTGGATATTCATCGCGTACCGCTGGTGAAACCCTGGTTTTTGGGCGTGGCCAATGTGCGTGGCGTGTTGTATGCGATTAACGATTTGGCGCAACTGATTGAGAATACATTTACCAATGTTTCATCCAATGCGCGTTTGCTATTAATTAGCGATTCCGTCACCAATAACGTGGCGTTTTTGGTGGATAAGCTGGTTGGTCTGCGTAAGCTAGATGAAATGCAATTGGGCGAAACCTTGTTAGAAGACAATATCTGTTTAAAGAATCAGACTTATCGAGATAGTGAAAATCGTGTGTGGCATCTGCTGGATTGCGATAAATTAATACGCTCGAAAGATTTTGCAACACCTTATGCAACCTAAAAATAATAAATACAGTAAAGAATAAATACAGTAGTTCAGAAATGTAATTGAAAGAAATGCATGGGAGAGAAATGCATTGAAGAAAAGTTGGGTCGTTTTAATGGTTAACTTAGTAATTAAATAGTTAGATAATTATCTTCATCTTAATAAATCAAAATCGAGATAGTTGAGTAAACTTAAAGGAATCAACATGGCATTGAATGTTCAGGCAATTAAAGAGCTCCCGTTAAAAATACGGCAACTATTGAGCAAAAAATCATCCAGCGGCAGCAGTGGCGGTTATGGGCAAGTGATGGGACCAGTGATTGGTTTGATTATTTTCATTATTTTAGCCTTCTACGTCATTAGCCAGGTGCGCGTTGGCGGCCCCGTTTACGATAAGATTAAAACCAATGATAACTTGCGCGCGGATATTCTGCCACCGCCACTTTATGCGGTAGATGCGTTTGCGGCGGCAAACGAGGCTTATGTAGCCACCTCAAACTCTGATTACCAGAAGCGTGACAGAAAATTAGCCGAGGTGAAAGCCTCAGAAGCGGAATACAACAGACGCGTTGAGTTTTGGAAAAACAATCTGAATTTAGACACAATGGGCAGCGCGTTTCAGGCAGTGCTTAAATCTAACGAAAATTTTTATCGTATTTACAACAAAGATTTTGACGCGGCCATTAAATTGGGTGCAATTGCTGCAGCAAAACCATTGGGTGATTTGGCAACTGCGTATGAAACAAACAAGCAAGCCGTGTTGGCGCTAAACGCAGAAGTGCAAAAAGAATCAGTGCAAATTGCTGAATCGAGTAATAAGTTAGTGAATACCATTTTGATTGCATTGGCGTTATTGGGTGTATTGATTCTGTTTTTGATTGCCTATTTTGGCTTACGCCAAGTGAAACAAATTGAAAGCGCAGTGCTGATGCTTGAAAACGACGGTCAGCAAAACCAAATGGCGGTGCTTAACTTGCTCGATGAGATGGGTGACTTAGCGGATGGCGACTTAACGGTGCGCGCAGAGGTAAAAGAGAACATTACTGGCGCGATTGCGGATTCTATTAACTACACGATTGATAGCTTGCGCGATTTGGTTACCGAGATTAACCGTGCGTCAGAGCAAGTGAGTACGGCAACTGGACAGGCGCAAGAGACCTCTGTTGGCTTGTTATCCGCGGCAGAAAAACAATCGAAACAGATTACAGAAACCACCGATGCGGTTTCTAATATGACGCGCTCTATCTTGCAGGTTTCCAGCAATGCGAGTCAGGCTTCTGAGGTTGCGCAACGCTCATTACAGGCGGCGACGCAGGGTTCGCAAGCGGTACAAAATACCATTGCAGGTATGAACGGCATCCGTGAGCAAATTCAGGAAACATCAAAACGGATTAAACGCTTGGGTGAAAGCTCACAAGAGATTGGTGAGATCGTGGAGTTGATTTCTGACATCACCGAACAAACTAACATTCTGGCGTTGAATGCCGCGATTCAGGCGGCATCAGCGGGTGAAGCGGGCCGCGGGTTTACCGTGGTTGCGGAAGAGGTGCAGCGCTTGGCGGAACGTTCATCAGAGGCGACCAAACAAATTGGCGCGATTGTAAAAACCATTCAGACCGATACCAACTCTGCGGTTGCGGCGATGGAGAAATCAACGGAAGGTGTGGTTGAGGGAGCACGATTATCAGACGCGGCGGGTAAAGCGCTGACTGAGATTGAAACCGTTACCAATAATTTGGCGCGCTTGATTCAATCGATTTCTACCGCGACTGAAGCGCAAACTGAAGTGGCTTCAACCGTAACCAAAAACATGCAGCAAATTCAGGAAATTACCTCGCAAACTACCGAAGGCACAAAACAAACCGCTGAATCGGTTGGCCAGTTAACCTCGCTGGCGGAAGAGTTACGTGATTCGGTTGCGGGTTTTAAATTGGCTTAAATTTTAAATTGGCTTAAAGTTTATGCCACAAAAAAAAGCAGTTAATGTGTTTAATTTTTTTGCAGTTGTATTGAGCTTGTTGGTTAAATGAGCACTGGATTTTTGATCGCTATACTTAATTTGGAGTCAAACCTAGGTGTCTGAAAATTTTGATATAGGCCCTTTAACATGGGTTAAAGACCAAATCAATCAATCGCTTGACGCTGTTTTAGTGAACCTGAAAGCAGTGCAAAATAACTTGCATGACACTGCGCCATTACGCCTGTCACAAACGGATTTATATCAGGCATCGGGCGCCTTGGATATGGTTGGGCTGGAAGGCTGTAAACGATTCTGTGTCGAACTGGAAAAGCTGGCGGGCCGATTAGAGAAAAAAACGCTTGACGCGACCCCTGAGTTGATTGATGCGTTTATGCAGGCGGTTAAGGCGCTACAAACGTATTTGCAAGATTTGCTGGATGGCTCGCCAGACATCCCTCTGCGCTTATATCCTATTATTCATCCAATTGTGCTGGCATTGGGCGAAACCATGGATGAAAGTGAATTATTTTTCCCAGACACCAGCAATATCGCGCCTAAAGACTTACCTGCCAAACAATTAAGCGGAGCTGAATATACCAATTTTATTGTTGAGCAACGCTTAATTTACCAAAAATCACTACTCGGCTGGTTGCAAACCAAACAAAATATTGCATTAAACAGCATGACAGAAGCCGTTATTAATGTGAGCGAAGTGCAACAAAAAGTAAGCGATAAAACCTTATGGTGGGTAGCAAGTACGTTTACAGAATCGTTAGAGCAAAAAGAGATTGCTGATAATTTAGGTGCTAAACGCCTATGTCGCAAGCTGGATCAGGAATTACGCCATCTATCGGAAGGCGTGAACCACCCGCATAATAATTTGCTGCGCGAAATTTTGTATTACGTTGCCATCAGCAACGTTGATAGAATGAATGTGCACCGAGTAAAAGAAGTTTTCCAGCTGGATCTTTTAGTCGATAAAAAATCCAGCACTGGTTTTGAGCCAGCCACGATTGATGCCAAAGAACTTATCGTTGTGCGGCAATTAATGACCGAGTTAGATGGTTTGCGCGAATTGTGGAATGAGGTATCGAATACCATTGATTTCAGCAAAATTAATGCTAACGCCAGCCTTGCCCAAGTGCACATCGATAATGTATTAATCACTAAATTTTCAGATACATTGATAGCCAGCCAAGCGTTAACGCAGCAACTAAGCCAGGTTGTAGTGGTTGATTTGTATGCCGCTTTGCAAATGGCCAGCAGCACGTTGCGCGATGAAGCGGCAAAAGTGAACCATGCCGCATTGATTGAGATTGCCGCTTCGCTCAATCTGCTGGAAACTTCACTTAATCATTATCAGCAATTGGATGCAGATCGCGTGCAAAAACTGTTGTCTGAAATGCGCCGTTTAGAGGCAATTTCATCGGGCGAAAGTTACGATAGGCTGGAAAATGAAAGAGCGGGCGAGCTAGACCGAGACACGGTTAAAGCGGTTGTAACGCAAATCAAAGAATCCCTTAAAATCGTGGAGCAAGCGCTGGATAGTTTTTTCCGTAATCCAACTGAAAAATCCTCACTCAGCTTGGCGCTCAAGCCGTTAAAACAAATTTCTGCGGTGTTTGAGATGTTAAGTTTAGCAACACCAAACAGCATCGTTGGCGCCAGTGAGCGTTTTGTTCAGCATTTTCAGGCTGCTAATTATGTGGTGAATCAACAGCAGTTTGAGTTGGTGGCAGAAAGCTTGAGCATGATTGGCTTGTATGCCGATGAAATGCCAAAAACGCGGCCAGAATCAGAGCTTGCCTTAGAGAATGCAGTTAAGCGCTTAAACTATGCGTTAACCGATGCAGGCATTGAGGTTATGGCAACCGATTTACAGCAGGCGACAATTTCGACTGATTTAAATCAAGATTCCACAAAATTACCCGCTAATCAGTCAATCAACAATACTACCCAGTTAGAACCAGCATCTGCGCCATTATTAACCCGTTCAGATGATGTAAAAGTGATCGATCAAGCATTTGATGCTGAATTATTAGATATTTATTTGACTGAGGCAGAAGAAGTGCTGGCGCACATTGCGCAAAATTGCCAGGCCTTGCGTGTCAATGCAACCGATAGCGAAGCATTGGTTGAAGTCAGACGCGGTTA
Organism: Methylotenera sp.; assembly: GCA_046594915.1. Taxonomy (GTDB): domain Bacteria; phylum Pseudomonadota; class Gammaproteobacteria; order Burkholderiales; family Methylophilaceae; genus Methylotenera_A. The sequence goes on from JBKJRC010000003.1 coordinate 45,350, forward strand.
CCACACGCTTAAAGGCAGCGGGCGCACCGTTGGACTGAGCGCCATGGGCGATATTGCTGGCCAGGTTGAGCAGTTTTTAAATGGCATTTTGGATCAGAAATTGGCACTTAATCAACCGCAAATCAGTGGCATTGAGCAAATCAATGCCGCTTTTGCGGGTTGGGCTTCTGAGTTGCGCGCAAATAATCAGGCAGAAGTGAATCAAACGGCATGGTACGCACGTGCCGCTGCATTGTCAGAAATAGTGGCACAAGCAGGCGCTAGCTTAGATTCGCCGCTAACGGCGCCTGCGTTTGAAGATACGTCAACATCCAGATTGCCAGCTAAAAAATCTAAAAAAGCAGAACCTCAAGTGCTCATTGGAGGCACACGTAAAATGAGTCGTGCTTTTTATGAGGTTTTCATGAAAGAAAGCCTGCAAAATTTGATGGCGCTTGAGCAAGATGTGGCCAATTTAACTGCAAAGGCTGAGTTAAAACCTGCGGCTGAGGCAAAATTTGCGGTGCACACTTTGGCCAGTAATGCGCTTGCCGCAGAGTTTAAACCGATGGGCGAATTGTGTCGTGCGCTTGAGGCTTGGTTGGATGAAGTGGAAAATTGGACGCCGCAACACAACACTTTGTATGGCAATACGGTTAAATCCATATCCAGTATGTGGGTGAAAATATCTGAATTGCGCAATCCACGTTCGGCCAGGGCGCTGATTGAAGTGCTCAATGAATCGACTATACAAGCGCGACAAAGCCAAACACTAACGGTTGATTTGGATGAAATACCAGAAGCAGTAAATGCAATCACCTTCACCCTGCCAGAAGCATCGAATAGCGATGTTGCTCAGACAGCCACAGCTGAATTAATCGCTGATAATCTTGCCGCAAATGACAATCCAGTGGATGCAAACGCTAAAGAATTAGCTGGTACTGGCGAATTTACTGAAATAAGCCACGATGATTATGAGGTTAAATTAGCCACGCGCAGCAAAAATTATAAGCACAACACCAAAGATAATGCCGCCGAAATGGACAATGCCGGTAACAACACCGGTTTAGACAGAACGCAAGTCGATCAAGAATTACTCACCATGTTTATTGAAGAAGCACGCGAGATTCTGCCAGAAATTGGCACAGAGTTACGCGCATGGCGTTTGCATCCAAAACAATCAGAACATCCCGATTCGCTACAGCGCGCTTTGCACACGCTCAAAGGCAGTGCACGCATGGCTGGGCAGGCCGAATTAGGCAATGCCGTGCACGAGATGGAAGATCTGGTTATCCGCTCTTTAAAAAGCAAGGCGGTGGATATTGATTTTGACAATATGTTTATCGATTTAGATAAAATTGGCAGTTTTTTTGAAGAGGCGTTACACGCAACACCTGCTGAAACCATTAATGCCATTAAGAAACAAGATGCGCCCCCATCAGGTCGCTCAACTGACCGCAAAGCGCAATTTTTACGTATGCGCGCCGATACGTTAGACCGATTAATTAATGATGCGGGTGAAATTTCAATCATCCGCTCACGCATGGACCGGGAAATCAGCGGCGTAAAGCAATCGTCAAACGATTTGACCGAAAGCGTGACGCGTTTGCGTAATTATTTACGCGAGCTGGAAATCGAAGCAGAAACACAACTGCAATCGCGCTTAAGTATTCTGCAAGAATCGAATGAGAATTTTGACCCGCTGGAATTTGACCGATTTACGCGCTTGCAAGAGTTGACCCGCATGATTGCAGAGAGCGTAAACGACGTGGCAACGATTCAGCATGGTTTACTTGCAAATTTAAGCCAATCTGAAGCCGCACTGCAACAGCAAAGCCGCATGAACCGCGATCTGCAGCAAACCTTGCTTGGCGTGCGGATGTTGCCTTTTCAACAAATTGCAGAACGCCTGCAGCGCATTGTGCGCCAAACTGCGCGCGAACTTAAAAAATCTGTCGATTTAGTGATTGAGGGCGAAACGACTGAAATTGACCGTAGCGTGCTGGATAAATTAGGCCCGCCGCTAGAGCATTTATTGCGTAATGCCGTGGCGCATGGTTTAGAATTGCCTGCGGAACGCAAAAAAATGGGCAAGCCAGAAACTGGGGTGATTAAACTAAAAGTGCGTCAAGAAAACGATGAAATTCATATTACGATTTCTGACGATGGTGCAGGCATTAATTTAGGGCGTGTTAAAGAAAAAGCGATTCAAAATAGATTAATCGACGAAAATTCAGAAGTTACCGAGCAATCATTGATGTCGATTATTTTTGAATCAGGTTTCTCAACTGCCGATAAAGTCTCGCAAATTTCGGGCCGCGGTGTCGGTTTAGATGTAGTGCGTAACGATATTAGTGGTTTAGGCGGGCGTGTTGATTTAAATAGTGAGTTTGGCAAAGGCGCTGTATTTAGTGTGCATTTGCCGGTGACATTAACCGTTGCGCAAGTTTTAGCGGTGCGCTCTGGCGGGACGATATATGCGTTGCCAGTTGGCATGATTGAGCAGGCGCAAAAAATTAAACGCCAAGATTTAGTTAACGCATACAACGCAGGCGAAATTACCTGGGCAGATAAAAAATATCCAATTCACTACTTATCTAAATTGCTGGATCACGAAGAGCACCAGCCTGAAGATCACGCGTATTCTTCTGTATTATTGCTACGCAGCGGTTCTTACAACACGGCCTTGCACATTGATGAGGTGATTGGCAACCAAGAGGCGGTGATGAAGCCAATTGGTGCGCAGTTAGCGCGCGTACCCGGCATCGTTGGTGCAACGGTAGCGGGCGATGGTAGCATTATGTTGATTATTAACCCAGTGCAATTGGCCAATCGCGAAATACTGGCGGTGGGCACTGTAATGGTTAAAACGGCAAAAAAAGCAGCTAAAATGGTGACTAAGCCGCGTGCGTTGGTGGTGGACGATTCTTTAACGATGCGTAAAGTGTTAGGCCGTTTATTAGAGCGCGAAGGCTATGAAGTGCTGGTAGCAAAAGATGGCATGGACGCGATGCAAACCTTGCAGCAAATCACGCCAGATATTATTTTAACTGACATTGAAATGCCGCGCATGGACGGCTTTGGCTTGGCGCGTAATATTCGCGATGATGCACGTACTGCCAATACGCCGCTGATTATGATTAGCTCGCGCACTGCTGATAAGCATCAAAATTTAGCCAAAGAGATTGGCGTAGATGCTTTCTTTGGTAAGCCAGTGCAAGATGATGAATTGATTGGTAAAGTGAACGAATTGCTGGCGAAACAACAAACCAAGCACTGATTTAAAGCTTACTTAACCCTTAAAAACCGCCAATATTTGGTGGTTTTTTTATTTTTACTGCGCAAGATTTTGCATTAATTGATGCTGGGTCGAGTAAAATACTGTTATGCAAGATGTAGCCAATACTCAGCCAGAAAATTCGCATTCAGCAAGTCCACAGTTTGTGCATTTGCGTTGTCACAGCGAGTATTCGATTGTGGATGGCATTGTGCGCATTGATGACTATATCGATGCCGCGCATCAAGACAACATGCCAGCTGTTGCCTTAACCGATTTAAGCAATCTATTTGGCGCAATTAAGTTTTACAAAGCGGCGCGTGCGCGAGGCGTTAAGCCAGTTTTAGGTTGCGATATCTGGCTGGAAAATACTAAAAACCGCGATCAGGCACATCGATTATTGCTATTGGTGCAAACAACAGTGGGCTATCGTCAACTATGCGCGCTATTAAGTCGCGCTTATCGCGAGAACCAATATCGTGGCCGTGCAGAAATTAAGCAGGAATGGCTTCACCATACCGAAGGCTTGATATTGCTTTCTGGCACTGCGCAAAGCGATATTGGGCTGGCACTGATCGCTGGTAATACCGCGCTTGCAAAGCAGTTAATCGACACATGGTCAGGCTTATTTCCCGATCGTTTTTATTTAGAGTTACAACGTGTTGCTGATGCTAAAACTAATCCTGCACAAGAATTTTTAATCCAGCAAGTGATTGATTTGGCGAGTGCTGCCAATTTACCAGTAGTCGCCACGCATCCGATACAATTTATCACGCCAGATGATTTTAAAGCGCACGAAGCACGCACCTGCATTGCCGAAGGCTATATGCTAGCCGATAAGCGGCGGCCAAAAAACTTCACGCAGCAGCAATACTTTAAATCGCAAGCAGAAATGAGCGCATTGTTTGCCGATGCACCTGAAGCGTTGGCTAATACGGTTGAAATTGCCAAACGCTGCAATTTGGTGATTGAGCTGGGTAAAAATTACCTGCCAAATTTCCCTACGCCTGATCAATCTAGTTTAGATACCTATTTAATTGCGCAGTCGCATATCGGTTTGGCCGCACGTCTAAAAAGCTTGTATCCCGATGATATAAACCGCGAAGCAAAACGTGCTGAATACGAAACCAGGCTTGAGTTTGAATGCAAAATAATTAACCAAATGGGTTTTGCGGGTTACTTTTTAATTGTGGCCGATTTTATTAACTGGGCTAAAAATAACGGCGTACCAGTTGGGCCAGGGCGTGGTTCAGGCGCGGGTTCTCTGGTTGCTTATAGTTTAAATATTACCGATTTGGATCCGCTGGCTTATAACTTGTTGTTTGAGCGTTTCTTAAATCCAGACCGCGTTTCCATGCCCGATTTTGATATCGACTTTTGTATGGACGGGCGCGACCGCGTCATTGATTACGTTAAGCAAAAATATGGGCTAGACGCGGTTTCGCAGATTGCGACTTTCGGTACTATGGCGGCTAAGGCGGTGATTCGCGATGTCGGCCGCGTATTGGATTTACCGTTTAATTTTGTGGATGGCATTGCTAAATTAATTCCGCTGGAATTAGGCATCACGCTAAGCAGTGCGCTAGAAAAAGAACCGCAATTACAAGAGCGGCGCGAAAAAGAAGAAGAAGTCGCACAGTTATTAGAGTTAGCATTAAGGCTGGAAGGTTTGGTGCGTAACGTCGGTATGCATGCTGGCGGCGTGTTAATTTCACCGGGTAAGATTTCTGATTTTTCACCTATTTATTGTCAGCCGGATGGCGCCAGTTTAGTCAGTCAGTATGATAAAGACGATGTAGAAGCGGTTGGTTTAGTTAAATTTGACTTTCTGGGTTTGCGTACGCTCACCATTTTAGAGCTGGCATTAGAAAATGCCAATAAGCAACGCGCCATTTTAGGTGAGGCGCCACTCAGTTTTGAAACGCTGCCATTAAACGATAAAGCCAGTTATCAATTGCTCAAAACGGCCAATACCACCGCAGTTTTTCAGCTAGAGTCGCGCGGCATGAAAGATATGCTGAAGCAGGCATTACCAGATTGTTTTGAAGATATTATTGCGCTGGTGGCGCTGTATCGCCCTGGCCCGATGGATTTGATTCCTGATTTTTGTCGGCGTAAACACGGTAAACAGCGGGTGGAATATCCGCATCCAGCGACTGAAAGTATTCTAAAAGAAACCTACGGCATTGCGGTTTACCAAGAGCAAGTCATGCAAATTGCGCAAGTGGTGGCGGGTTATAGCTTGGGTGGCGCTGATTTACTGCGTCGCGCCATGGGTAAAAAGAAAAAAGAAGAAATGGATGCACAACGTGCCATTTTTATTGAAGGTTCGCTTAAAAATGGCCTTAACGAAAAACAGGCAACTGAATTATTTGATTTGCTGGAAAAATTTGCTGGCTATGGCTTTAATAAATCACATGCGGCGGCGTATGCGCTGGTAGCTTACCAAACTGCCTATTTAAAGGCGCATTATCCTGCTGCATTTTTGGCTGCTACCATGTCGGCGGATATGAATAATACCGACAATATTCACAGCTTTTTTGATGATTGCGCACCAAATAAAGTAGAAGTATTGCCGCCAGATGTGAATCAAAGCGGATATCGATTTACACCGTTAAATAATAATCAAATTTTATATGGTTTAGGCGCGGTAAAAGGCACTGGCTTAGCGGCAATCGAACTTATTTTGCTATCACGTGAGGAAAGCGGCCAATTCAAAAGCCTGTTTGATTTTTGTAATCGATTAGATTTACGCAAAGTGAACCGGCGGGTGATTGAATCACTGATTCGTGCGGGGGCGTTTGATAAACTGGAGCCGAATCGCGCGGCATTGTTGGCGGCGGTTAGCATGGCGATTACTGCGGCTGAACAAAATAATAGCAATGCCGGGCAAAATAACTTATTTGGTGACGTGTCTGAAACCAAGCATGACTTGCCAAAAGTGCCAGCGTGGACACCAGAACAGGCGTTAATCGAAGAAAAAGCCGCGCTGGGTTTTTATTTAAGCGGGCATCCGTTTTTAAATGCTAAACAAGATATCAGCCAATTTGTGCGTGGAACGCTCGCCGACTTAACACCTCAAGAACAGCCAAAATTGATCGCTGGTATCGTGGTTGGCGTGCGCGTGCGCATGACGCAACGCGGCAAAATGGCCATTGTGACGATTGACGATGCGGTTACGCGCGTAGATGTGGTGGTGGGAAGTGAGATGTTAAATCAATCCGCGCAACTGATTAGAGAAGATGCTTTATTGATTATTGAAGGCCGCGTGAGCCATGATGAGTTTTCTGGCGGCATACGCGTTAATGCACGCAAATTGTACGATTTGGCCGCAGCGCGTAGCCAGTACGCCAGCATGCTCAAGATTTCGTGCAATGGTCAATCCGATGCAGCAAAGTTAACCGCAATATTGAACCCGTATAAACGTAAAAATACTGAATCAGATAAAAAATGGTGTCCCGTTAAAATCGAATATCATAATACGCAAAGCCAGGTCAGTATGATGCTGGGTGATGCTTGGCGCGTAGAATTGCATGATGAATTATTGCAGCACCTGACCGACTGGTTATCGAAAGAAAACGTAAAAATCCTATATAATTAATCTGTGTAATTCACATGATTTAATCACATAAATAAAATCACTTAAATAAAATCACATAAGTGAAATAGTTGAGTAATATAAAAATGACCTCCAGACGCGCCACCGATGCAAAAATTAGCTATTTAGACTTTGAGCAACCAATTGCCGAGCTCGAAAAACGCATTGAAGCTTTGCAAGTTTCGCATGATGAACATGAAGAACTGGATATTTCTAAAGAGCTGGATCAACTACAAAAAAAACAAAAAAAATTGTTAGAAGAAACCTATCAAAACTTAAGTGCATGGCAAATATCGCAAGTTGCAAGACACCCGCAACGGCCGTACACGCTGGATTATATTCGCGAATTATTCACCGATTTTGAAGAATTACACGGCGACCGCGCCTATGCAGATGACCCCGCGATTGTGGGCGGCTTGGCGCGATTTGAAGGGATTTCAGTGATTGTGATCGGTCATCAAAAAGGCCGCGATGTCAAAGAACGACAATACCGCAATTTTGGTATGCCACGTCCAGAAGGCTATCGCAAAGCCTTGCGATTATATCGCCTAGCCGAAAAATTCGGCTTACCGATTGTGACTTTAATCGACACGCCTGGCGCTTATCCTGGTATCGGTGCGGAAGAGCGCGGACAAAGTGAAGCGATTGCCAAAAATCTCTATGTGATGGCCGAGCTTAAAACGCCCATTATTGGCGTGATTATTGGTGAAGGTGGCTCTGGCGGCGCGCTGGCTTTAGGCGTGGTGGATCAATTATTAATGCTGCAATATGCTACTTATTCGGTGATTTCGCCCGAAGGTTGTGCCTCGATTTTATGGAAAAGTGCCAGTAAAGCGCCAGAAGCGGCCGAAACATTGGCGATTACTGCTGATAGACTTAAGTTGCTTGGTTTGGTGGATATTATTGTGAGCGAGCCATTGGGTGGCGCGCATCGTAATATGAGCGCAGTGATGCAGTCTTTGCGTAAAACGCTTAAAGATCAATTGCTTGCTTTGCAGAAAAAAGATACCGACCAGCTATTAACAGCGCGTTACGCCCGCTTGATGAGTTATGGAAAATTTAAAGAAACAGTCCCTAAATAACAATAGTCCTGATAAAAAAAGTGCAAGCAAAAAAAGCCCAAGTAAAAAAATAGCGACTCAAAAAACTGTACTTTTACAGCAACTTAACACTTTTTTTACCGCGGTTTTTTCAGAAAAAAAATTAGTTAATCCTCGGCTAGTTGTTGGTTTAAGTGGCGGTTTAGATTCTTGCGTACTGCTGCATTTGTTGGCGCAGCTGCGCCAAACCTTGGCTTTTCAACTGAGCGCGCATCATGTGCATCATGGTTTAAGCGCACATGCGGATGCGTGGGCTGATTTTTGTCGAATCAGCTGCAGCCAACTCAATATTGCGTTTACTATTTCAAAAGTTAATGTTGATATAAATAGTGGCTTAGGCGTTGAAGCGACTGCGCGAAAGCGGCGCTACGCCGCGCTGAAGAACAGCAATGCTGATTTTATCTGCACCGCACATCATCAAGACGATCAGGCCGAAACTGTATTGCTGCAACTGGCGCGTGGCGCTGGTGTAAAAGGTTTGGCGGGTATGGCGCAAATTGATGATAAGCGCAAATTATTGCGGCCTTTGCTGGATACATCCAGAGCCGAGTTAGTCGCGTATGCCAAACAACATCAATTGGACTGGGTAGAGGATGAAAGTAATGCCAATACGCAGTTTGACCGAAATTTTATGCGTCACACGCTTTTGCCGATTTTTATGCAGCAATATCCTGCAATTAAGCACACTTTGTCGCGCACAGCACAGCATTTAGCCCAGGCGAATAGCTTGTTGGACGCGCTTGCAAAGCAAGATGCGATTGATTGCTTAACAGCCGATTCGGCTCAAAAAACATTGGCATTAGCGCCGTTAATGCATTTAAGCGAACCTAGAATCGATAATGTGTTGCGCTGGTGGCTAGGTCAGAACCAAGTGTTGATGCCAAGTACTGCGCAGTTGCAACAAATTACCCAGCAATTGTTATACGCAAAATCGGATGCCGCGATTAAAATTGAGTTAAAGAGTGAAAATTTAGATCATCGATTAACGCTCCGGCGCTATCAACATCGTGCATATTTAAGCGCTGAATCCGCTGATGCTTTATTGATCGATTGTATCTGGCAAGGCGAAGCAAAGTTACATTTGCCCAACCTTACCTATTTAACGTTTCATCATGAAATAGGACAAGGTCTTGCCATTCGTTACCTGAATAATAAACAGTTGCGGATTAAAAGTCGCGCAGGCAACGAACGATTTAAACCCGATTTAAATCGACCCAGTCGTAGCTTAAAAATCGCGTTACAAAGCGCAGCAATGCCGCCGTGGCTGCGTGCGCAACTACCGCTTATTTTTGTGGATGATTGTTTGGTGCTGATTCCGAATGTTGCTGTCGACGCAAACTATCAAGCCCAAGCAGAAGAAATGGGCTTGATAATTGAATGGCATTTGGATTAACTTCGAGAATTAACTTCAAGAATTAACTTTAGAATTAAACTGTAAAATTATCTGTTTGAATTAACGGGTTAAGTTAACCCATTTTTTTTGGGTAATTTTTGGTGTTAAGTCATTATTTTTTTAGTAAGGGCTTTAATGTTGGCCAAATGTTTTCTAGTAACTGTGGCTGTGCAGCGGCTGAGGGATGCAAGCCGTCATCTAAAATCAAGTTAGGATGGCCAGCCACGCCATCTAAAAAAAACGGCACTAAATTTAGCTGGTATTTGCTTGCCAAGTTTGTATAAATCGCGCTGAATTTTTGCGTGTATTGCATGCCGTAGTTGGGCGGTATTTTCATGCCGAGCAATATTACGGTAGCTTTTGACGCTTTGGCTTTGCTAATCATGCTGTTTAAATTGCTTTGCATTTCACTCAAACTTAAGCCACGTAAGCCGTCGTTGGCACCTAGTTCCAACATAATAATATCGGGTTTATGCGTAACCAGCATTTGATTAAAACGGCTTAAACCGCCGCTGGTGGTTTCGCCGCTAATGCTGGTATTAATCACTTTATAATCACTATTTTGTTGCTTTAATTTGTTATCTAACAGCGCAACCCAACCTGTACTCGGCTGAATGCCATAGGCTGCAGATAAACTATCGCCAAAAACCACGATAGTTTGTGCCGCTTGCGCGGTAGTTGCAACCAAAGCCATTACAATGACACTAAACCAGGTAACTGTAGACCCCGTAATAAAAATCTGAGTTAAAAAATTAAACAAACGAGAACGCATACATGCTACTTTCTGAAAAGAATATTCAAACCAACAATAAAGATTTAACAACGTGCGGTAATGCTATTTTAGCGACAAATTTATATAAAAGTGTGGGAGAAGCGCCGAATACCATCGAGATTTTATCCAATTTGCAATTGCAAGTGGCCTTAGGTGAGAGTGTGGCGATTGTGGGTAGTTCCGGCTCTGGTAAATCAACTTTGCTGGGCTTGCTGGCTGGGCTTGATTATCCAACAAGCGGCAGTGTAACGGTGAAAGGTGCAGCTTTTAGTGATTTAGATGAAGATGCGCGCGCCGCCATTCGCGGTAAGCAGATGGGTTTTGTGTTTCAGTCATTTCAACTGCTACCCACCATGACAGCATTAGAAAACGTGATGTTGCCGATGCAGTTATCCAATCAAGCCAATGCTAAACAAATCGCCATAGAAACGCTGGAAAAAGTGGGGTTAAGTACGCGCTTAAGTCATTATCCAAAACAGCTTTCTGGCGGTGAACAGCAACGCGTAGCGATTGCGCGAGCATTTGCGCCGCAGCCAGCTATCTTGTTTGCAGATGAACCAACGGGCAACCTGGATTTAGCCACAGGTGAACGCATTATTGATTTGCTGTTTAACTTGAATCAGGCTGCTGGTACGACGTTGATTTTGGTGACGCATGATGTGAAACTGGCGTTGCGCTGCCAACGCACGCTCACTTTGATGAATGGGCAATTAAGCGCGATTGGTCAGTTAGGTGAGTTGTAAGTTTTAAATACGATGATTTCAAATATAATGATTTTTAAATTAAGCGTTCAGCAATTATTTTCACAGTGGAAATCGGGTGATTTGCGCGTCATGCTATTCGCGCTGATTTTAGCGGTAACGTCAATTACCGCGGTTAATTTTTTTATTAATCGCATCGCGTTGCATCTAAATGCGCAGGGCGGCTTGTTGCTTGGTGGCGATTTAGTAGTGATTTCAGATCATGTGATTCCCAAAAACTACACAGAGCTTGCCAAACAATATGGCCTACAAAGCACGTCTACGCTTGAGTTTCCCAGCATGGTCATTAAAGGTTCGCGCAATCAATTAGCCGAAATAAAAGCATTGGAAGCCGGCTTTCCTTTAAGAGGCGATTTTGGCGTTCAATTAAGCAATAATCAGCCATCGCAAAACCTGCGCGCAATTCCAAATAAAAGTGAAGTGTGGTTAGAGCCGCGTTTAGCCAGCATTTTAAATGTGGCGATTGGTGATACGGTAGAAGTGGGCGCAGCAACTTTTAAGGTGGCAGGCCTTTTGGTGCGCGAGCCATCGCGCGGCGGTGATATGTTCAGTTTTGCGCCGCGCTTAATGCTGCATAGTGACGATATTGCTAAAACCGAGCTGCTTCAATTTGGCAGCCGCGTAAAATATCAACTACTGGTTGCGGGCAACGCAGATAAAATCGCCCAGTTTTCATCCGCAATTACCCCACAATTACAGCGCGGCGAACGGGTTGAAGACATTAAAACCGCAAGGCCTGAGATTAAAAGTGCGCTGGAAAAAGCCGAGACTTTTTTAGGCTTAAGCGCCATGGCCAGTGTGGTGCTTTCAATTGTTGCCATGCTGCTTGCCAGTGCGCCTTTTGTTGCCCGAAGCACCAATATGGCAGCTTTGCTGCGTTGTTTTGGCGCAAGTAAAGCAACCATACAAAAAATACTGCTATTGCAAACTGCTATGCTGGCCTTAATCGGCGGTGTTTTGGGTTGTGCGATTGGCTACATTTTGCAGTTTGGCCTAGCTTTTATTGCAGGCAGATTATTTTTAGAAACACTGCCATCACCCAATTTTATGCCAGTATTAGTTGGCTTTAGTCTGTCGTTTGCTATTTTATTCAGCATTATGTGGCCGCATATTCAAGCGCTTAAAAATGTATCCATCATGCGAATTTTAAGGCGCGATATCACCGAAACGCCCGTTAAATTATGGTTAACTTATACGCCAATTGTCATGGTGAGCGCGCTGTTAATTGGCACTCTGGCAAAAACATTGCAATTGGCTGGCGCATTTTTACTGGGTATTATCGGCATCTGTGTAGTGGCTGGTTTGCTGGCTTATGGCTTGTCTAAACTGCTTCATTATGTAAGTCAGCGATTTAAAGGTCATTATGCCATTCGATTTGGTTTTGCTAATTTGAATCGGCGCTTGGGTTTATCGATTGCGCAGATGGTTGGCTTTAGTTTAGGCGCAATGGTGCTGATGCTGTTAATGATGATTAAAACCGATTTGCTGGATGCATGGCGCGCATCAATGCCAGCCGATGCGCCGAATCGATTTGTGATTAATATTCAGCCGGATCAAGTACAGCCTGTAAGCGCATTTATTAACCAATTAAGTGTGCATAAAGCGCAAATATTCCCCATGATACGCGGCAGGCTGATTGCTAAAAACGATCAAGCGATTACGCCTGATGGGTTTGAAGATGAGCGCGCAAAAAGACTAGTTTCGCGTGAGTTTAATTTATCCAGCGCGCTCAATATGCAGCCTGATAACAAACTGCTACAAGGCCGCTGGTGGCAGGCGAATGAGGCAGGTTTACCCATGGTTTCAATTGAGGAGGATATTGCTAAAACGCTGAATATTAAGCTTGGCGATAGGTTAACTTATGATATTGCTGGCAGCCAGATTAATCTCACTGTGATGAGTATCCGCAAAGTAGAGTGGGACAGCATGCGGGCTAATTTTTTTGCGGTAACGCCATTAGATACACTTAAAAATTATCCCACCAGCTTTATGACCGCTTTTTATCTGCCGCAAAATCAGGCGTCTGCATTGAATGCGTTGGTGCAAAAATTTCCAAATTTTACGGTGATAGATACAGCTAATATCATGAATCAATTGCGCGATATTATGAGTAAACTCACATTGGCGATTGGCTTTGTTTTTATGTTTTGCGTGATTGCGGGGCTGATTGTGCTGTATGCCGCATTAATCGCCACGCGTGAGGCGCGTTTGCAAGAGTCTGCATTGCTGCGCATATTAGGCGCGTCACGCCAGCAAGTTACCGTGGCGTTGCTGGCAGAATTTGCCAGTATTGGCATGGTAGCGGCTTTGGTGTCTATCATCATGGCGGTTGCGTTAAGTTTTTTCCTGAGTATTTTTGTGCTGGATATTCCTTATCAATTGAATGCTGGTTTAGCAATCGGTGTATTTGCGCTCACTTTGGTGCTGATTCCACTCGCCGCTTGGTCGGTGATTCGCGGCTATTTAAATGTGCCGCCCAAACAGTTATTAAATAGCATCTAATTGATTATATTTTTAGACTAGTTTTTATGGCTGTATACAACCAGTTAATTGGTTGTATACAGCCATATTTTAAGCTTATAATCTATTCTTTATCAATGCCTTGCTGGTGAGTAATTGATTTTATTCAACCTTTTAGAACCTTAGCTGCTGGAATGTATTTTGCATATATAAAGCGATATATAAGTCCAAGCCTAAGGGAAAACATGAAAAAACCATTACAACCAAAATATATTTTACTGGCCGTTATCGCCGCTTATGCCACGCCGCAAATATCGATGGCAGAAGAGTTAACGGCTATTAGTACTGAAAAAATTGAGGTGATTAGCACAACGCCATTGCAAGGTATTGGATTACCTTTAGAGCAGATTCCCGCTAATGTGCAATCGGTAAAAGGTGAGCAGCTTAAGGAGCAAAAAAGCTTAAGTATTGCTGACTATATCAATCTAAATTTAACTGGCGTTAGCATCAACGACACGCAAAATAACCCGTATCAGCCCGATGTGAGTTTTCATGGATACTCAGCTTCGCCTTTATTAGGCACGCCGCAAGGCTTGTCGGTATTTGTGGATGGCGTGCGTGTGAATGAGCCATTTGGCGATGTGGTGAATTGGGATTTAATTTCAACCAATTCCATCAATAGCATCAATTTAATTCCAGGCTCTAATCCATTATTTGGCTTAAATACATTGGGCGGTGCGCTATCGGTGCAAACTAAAAGTGGCCGCACCAATGCAGGTGGCGCGGTTGAAGCGTATATGGGTTCTTGGGGCCGCAGAGCAGGCTCAGCCGAGTTTGGCGGTGTAAGTGATGACGGCGCAATAGATTATTTTATTTCGGCCAATGTGTTTTCAGAGGATGGCTGGCGCGATTTTTCACCGACCGATGTTGGACAATTATTTGGTAAAGTAGGTTGGCAAAATGAAACCACTTCACTCAATTTAAGCTACACAGGCGCCGATAATAAGCTGATAGGTAACGGCTTAGCGCCAGATGACTTTTTGCGTCAACAAGGCCGTGATTCGATTTTAACCAGACCAGACTTAACCGAAAATAAGCTGTCATTTTTTAGTTTAAATGGCAGCCATTTTTTTAATGATCAAACACAGTTAAGTGGCAATGCTTATTACAGAAACGCTAAAACAAAAACCTTGAATGGTGACGGAAATGATGGCTTTGTGTTTGCAGCTGGTGGCTTAATTGAAAATAATAATGACTGTTTAGCGGATAATAATCCCGATGTAAACTGTTCTGGCGCAATCAATCGCACCAATTCAAACCGCACGGGCTATGGCTTTAATGCGCAAATGACATTTGGTCAAGATCTTATGCAGATGAACAACCAGTTTATCACAGGGCTTGGTTACGATTATGGTAGAACCAATTTCAAACAAAGTACTGAATACGGTTTAATTAATGCAACGCGTGGCGTGGATGCTTTAGGTTTTTTTAGCGCCGAAGCACCTGTTAACTTAAAAGGTGTGAGCAAAACTTGGAGTTTATTTGCCACAGATACGTTGTCACTTAACCCAATGTGGCACTTAACGATGTCTGCGCGTTATAACCATACTAAAGTAGAAAACGATGACCGACTCAATCCAATTCCTGATCCAGATCCAGCGTTAAATACGTCACTCACCAGCAATCAAAGCTACAATCGTATTAACCCAGCGGTAGGCGTTAACTTTACACCAAGCAAAGATTTAACCGCTTATGCTAGCTATAACGAAGGTAGCCGCGCGCCTACAGCCATTGAGTTAGGTTGTGCAAACCCAGCGCAACCATGTCGTTTGCCTAATGCATTTGCGGGTGATCCGCCATTAGATCAAGTGGTTGCAAAAACTTTTGAAGGCGGCTTACGCGGTAATTTAACGCCTGGCGTTCATTGGTCGTTTAGCGTGTATCGGGCGCAAAATTTTGATGATATTCAATTTATTTCATCATCTACCACTGGGGCCGGTTTCTTTGACAATGTCGGCAAAACACGGCGCCAAGGCTTAGATGCAGCGATTGGCGGCCGCTTAGAAAAGCTAACCTGGTCGCTGGGTTACAGCTTTATCAAAGCCAGCTATCAATCAGACTTTACCATTGTCAGTGAATTAAACGAGACTGAAGCTGGTAGCGGCGTTCAGCAGGTCAAAAAAGGCGATCATCTTCCCGGTATTCCACAACACCAACTAAAATTACGCGCGGCTTATGACGTAACGCCGGCATGGAATGTTGGCACTAATATCTTTGCATTTTCCGATCAATATTCTCGCGGCAACGAAAATAACAAATACCAAGGCCAAGGCGCAAAAGTCAGCGGTTATGCCGTGATGAACCTGGATACGCGATATAGTTTTAATAACGGCTGGCAGTTATTTGCTAAACTTAACAACATTTTTGACCGTGAATATAATAACGGCGGTTTATTGGGTGAGCATCGCTTTGATGCCAGCAATGGCCAGTTTACGGGGGTTGAATCTGACAGCAACGCATTTTTTGCGCCAGGTGCGCCGCGTGCTGGCTGGTTTGGAGCGCGTTATGAGTTCGGCGGCAAAAAAACGGCAGCACGCATTGATAACGATTAATCAATTGTTAAAGCTAAATCCTTAAGGAAAACATTGCTCTCACCACAAATACAGCCAAATAGCTTCGATTCAAAATCTAAACAGCACTTCAATCCATCAAAAAAAATATTGATTGTTGAAGATGAAGTTTTGTTTGCGCGCGCCGTTCAAAAGCGTTTGCAAAAAGCTGGATTTGAGTGCGAGCATGTGGAAAATTTAGCTGATGCACGTGCGATTCATAAGCAATTTAGCGCCGATTTAGTGTTGCTGGATATGCGCTTGCCCGATGGCAATGGCCTGGATTTATTAAGCGAATTGGTTGCAAAAAACACGACCACCATTGTGATGACCGCTTATGGCGAGGTGAGCGATGCGGTGAACGCCATGAAACTGGGCGCGAACGATTATTTAAAAAAACCCATCGATTTAGAAGAGCTATTGTTAATCGTTCAAAAAAATGAAAAAACTGCCACGCTGCAGGCAAGTGTCGACTATTCGCGCCAGCGTAATACGCATTTAAGCGATGGCGTCACTTTAATTGGCGATAGTCCTGCTACGCAAAGCATTCACATGCAAATCGCCCGCATTGCGCAATTGGGTCATGTGAGCGATGCGATTGCGCCGACGGTGTTGATTATGGGCGAAACTGGCACCGGTAAAGATGTGGCGGCGCGTTTACTGCATGCTTCTGGCGCATATGCCGATAAACCATTTGTGCATGTCGATTGCGCATCGTTGCCCAACGAGCTGATTGAAAGTGAGTTATTTGGTCACGAAAAAGGCGCATTTACCAATGCGATTACCGCCAGACCAGGCTTAATTGAGGCGGCAGAAGACGGTACTTTGTTTTTGGATGAGATTGGCGAATTGCCATTGGCTTTGCAGGCTAAATTATTGAGTGTATTAGAGCGAAGACGTGTGCGGCGTTTGGGTTCCACCAAAGAACGCATTGTGCCCGCGCGCATTATTGCCGCCACCAATCGCGATTTGCACGAAATGTCGCAAACAGGACGCTTTCGATCCGATTTATATTATCGGTTGAACGTGATGACGATTTCGCTGGCGCCGTTGCGTGAGCGTGGCAACGATATTTTGCAACTGGCAAAGCATTTTATGCAACTGACTGAAAAGCGTTATGGTTTGGCTAAACATTTTTTTAGCCAATCGGCGATTGAGGTCATGCAAAATTATCGCTGGCCGGGTAATGTGCGCGAATTGCGCCATCAGATCAGCCGTGCGGTGCTATTGAGTAGCCAATCGCAAATCACCGCTAATGATTTAAATTTGTTAGACAGTAAAAATTTAGATGTTAAAAATACCGATAATAAACATAAAATGACTGGCGAATCTAACCAGCAATCGCAGTTAACCTTAGATGCGGCCGAAAAAAGTATGCTGCTTAATGCACTGGAAGTAACACATAATAATGTATCTGAAGCAGCGCGCAAATTAGGTATTACACGCATGACCATGCGTTATCGCATGGACAAACATGGCATTATTTTCTAAGTTAACCACTTTTTAACACGCAATTTCAATCGTTTCATCTAACGCAACTTAATCGATTTCTCCTGGTTTTTGGGCGCGAGGATGAATCGTCGCATGGTATTATTGTCGTTTGATTCACACTAAAATATTCGGCATGGTTAAGGGCATTACTTTATGAAATTGGGGACTCCTTTAAGCGCTTCTGCAACCAAAGTGATGCTGCTTGGCAGCGGCGAGCTTGGTAAAGAGGTGATTATTGCGCTGCAACGTTTTGGCGTAGAAGTGATCGCAGTCGATCGGTACGCCAACGCGCCCGGACATCAGGTTGCGCATCGCGCTTATACCATTGATATGACCGATGCAGCAGCACTTAAAACCTTGGTGGCAAGCGAAAAGCCACATTTTATTGTGCCAGAAATCGAAGCGCTGAATACCGACGCGTTGGCGGATATTGAAAACGCTGGTTTGGCGACAGTTATTCCAACCGTTAAAGCGGTGCAGCTCACCATGAACCGTGAAGGCATTCGCCGACTGGCGGCGGAAGAACTGAGATTGCCCGTTTCGCCTTATGCATTTGCAAGATCAGAAACCGAACTGCAAGCCGCCATCGACGGCGATTCTGCAAAAGCGGGCATCGGCTATCCCTGTTTTATAAAACCAACCATGTCTTCCAGCGGCAAAGGCCAATCGCGCATCACGCAAGCCAACGAGGTAAAAGCGGCGTGGGATTACGCCGCCACTGGTGGACGGGTGAATCTGGGCGTGGTGATTGTAGAGGGTCAAATTGACTTTGATTATGAAATCACCCTATTAACAGTGCGCGCAAAAAATGCACAAAATGAGGTACAGACCTATTTTTGTGAGCCGATTGGGCATGTGCAAAAAAATGGCGATTACGTTGAAAGCTGGCAACCGCAAAAAATGACAGCCAATGCACTAAAAGCCGCACAGCATATCGCTAAAACCATTACCGATAGCCTTGGCGGTTTTGGTTTATTTGGCGTAGAGCTGTTTGTTAAAAATGACCAAGTCTGGTTCAGTGAAGTCAGTCCGCGTCCGCACGACACTGGTATGGTGACCATGTGCAGCCAGCGATTAAGCGAGTTTGAGTTGCATGCGCGCGCCATTTTAGGCTTACCTGTAGATGTAGCCATGACGCAAGCAGGTGCTAGTGCGGTGATTTATGGCGCAGTGCAAAGCAGCAACTTGAGTTATGGCGGCTTGGAAAGCGCGTTAAGCGTACCGAATAGCGAAATCCGTTTATTTGGCAAACCCGAATCATTTGCGCGCCGCCGCATGGGTGTTGCCCTGGCAACCGGAAAAGACACCGATGAAGCGAGAAATCGCGCCAAATTGGCTGCCAGTTTAGTTAAACCAAGCGCGACTTAACACGCATTACTTAACACTTAACTTAACACTTATTTTTGCCCAATAATTAATGTTAAATAACAGACAAGAAGCTGGCAGCAGTCAATCGACGTTTTACACATTGTTAGGCGGCGAACAAGCTGGTACAGCCGCTATCCGTCAATTAGTAGAAACCTTTTACGATGTGATGGATACGGATAGCAAAGCCGCGCCGATCCGCGCCATGCATCCAGCCGATTTAACCGCCTCGCGCGAAAAACTGTTTATGTTTTTAACTGGCTGGACAGGCGGGCCGCAACTGTATATTGAGCGTTATGGACATCCGTTTTTGCGGCACAAACATATGCCTTTTAGCATCAACCAAAGTGCGCGCGATCAATGGATGTATTGCATGATTAGCGCCATGCACCAAATGAAAATGGATGAAAAGCTAATGCAGGCGCTCACTGAACAACTGTACGGCGTTGCTGATTTTATGCGAAATCATGCCGATTAAAACCCGCCAAGTAGTATTAACCGATGCAAGTTAACACTTAAAAATAGGGCAAAATGCATGCAGAATTAGCGTATCTAACTTACAGGATGCTATAGTTATTTTTGCTACAACGGCTGTAGTAAGGGGTTTTGCTTGATTATAAGCAGATTGTGACGAAAAATTGCTGGCAGCATTTGCATACCTCTTTTGGTGTTATTTTCAATTTCGGCCAAAGCAAAGCCAATGGTTTTTTATGGTAGCGAATATTTAGCACAGCATCCGCTTATCTTTGCACTTGTCCATCCGCATATTCAATTCAGTTTGAGCTGGATTATCCAGCATAAATTTGAACTCGCTTTAGCCATGCTTTTTATGCTGGCGATTATTTTATTCAGCTTGCTGCTGCTAGATTGGCAACGTAAAAATCAAGTCACATAGCGTTCTATTTCGCCAGTACAGCCGTGCGCAACATTTGCTGGCCCTATTAAATTTGCCACTAAAAAGATACTCATCCTCGCGCTGTTGTTTGTCGTATGTTTAAGTATTTTTTATGCGCAGATGGTCTTTATCTATCAATATTATGCAGATCAACGCTATGTGCAATGGATGGCGGTGGTTTTTTTATTTTTGTGTTGTACGGCGGTTATTTATTGGGTAATTTAAAACGCATTAACCAGTTATTAAAGCGGATTAATCGCTTGCGTCTGCAAATTGCCGATAAACAAATCGCACAGCAAAAACTGCAACAAAGCGAGCAGCGCATGCAAAAGCAAACAGCAGCTGTTTACATTAGATAAACAAGTCGCATATGGCAATAAAATTCAAGGTGAAGAAGTGACCATACGCTGCGCCGATGGCCGCACGGTGGACTTAACTGTTTCGCGTAGCATGGAATTGGACCACGATAATACCAGTGATTATTTCCATCGGCCAAGACATGAGTAAGCAAAAAGCGCTGGAAGCAAATGCGCAAAAACTGCTGAAAACGCAAAGGCGCTACCGTTATGTGATGCAACATGCGCCCATGCCAATACTCATTACTGATGAAAAAGGCCGCATTGTCGAAGCCAACCCAGAGGCTATATCTGCTGCTGGTTATGATCGAGATGCAGTAATTGGTCAGAATTTTATTGAGTTACTTGTTGCCAAAGAATCTCGCAAAAAAGCGATTTCTACTGCGGCGCGCGCGATGAAAGGCGAAGATTTTCGCGCTGTAGAGATGTTGCTGCAAAACGCCGCTGACGAAAAATACGCATATCAATGCTCGCTGGGCGCGGTAGTAGAAAATGCAGGTGAACAAGGCCAATTGGTGGCGATTGCACTGGATATTTCGCGTCAGAAAGTCTTACAAGCATCGCTTATTATCGCGCGCGAAGCCGCCGAATCGGCTTATCGCATTAAATCCATGTTCGTGGCGTCAATATCACACGGTTTGAGCTTATATTTAACCCGCAAGATTTTGTTTCAGTTACTGGCTGGCACAGTAGACGTGCAAAGTGAGTTGGGCGTTGGCAGCATTTTTACCATTAAATTACCGGTTAAGATATCCAATAATGTCGTCATTTCAGCTGCATCTATTTAAGATCAATATCCAGCGTCAAAAAAGCCATCAATCAAACCAATGCAACAAGCGAATTTGCCGGATATTAATCCAGAAAAGAGTCGATGATGACAGTTGCTTTAATTATAGAAGACAATGAAAACAATCAGGAATTGATTCGATTTACTTTAGAACAGGCCGATGATAAAACGCGATTTGCCATGACCGGAATGGAAGGCGTACAGCAAGCGTTGACTATTCCACCAGACTTTATAATTTTAGATATACAATTACCAGATATTAATGGATTGGAAGTATTAAAGCGCATCAAGGCGCATCCAGTGGCGCGCGATAGAACGATTATTGCCATGACCTCTTAGGCGATGTCGGGCGACCGCAAAAGATTAATGGCGGCGGTTTGCACCAGTTGTATTGAAAAGCCGATAGATCCCATGCTGGTGATTCAACAAATAGAACAAGCTATCCAGAATAAACACAATAAGGCGAGGTGATGCGTGAATATTTTAGTCGCAGAAGATGACGAAAACTCTAGGCAATTGCTAGAGACCGTTTTAATGGCAGAAGGCCATGCCGTAGCCAGTTTTGATAACGGTTTAAAGGCTTTGATGCACCTGCAAACACAGGCTGTGGATTTGATTATCTGCGATATTTTAATGCCTGAAATGGACGGTTACGGGTTGTGTCGTGCGGTTAAGCAGAATCAAAGTCTGCAACATATTCCGATTATTTTTTACACCGCCACTTACATTTCAGACCAAGATAAACGCTTTGCCTTATCGCTGGGCGCAACTAAATTTTTGATAAAACCCATGTTAATGCCAGATTTAATGGATATTGTGGAGGGTGTTTTAAAATCGAATCAGGCAGCCGATTTGCCTAAAAGCCGCGGATTATATCGCGGTAGCCCGCTTAAACTGGATAAGCAACACGCCGACCGCGTGCGCAGCAAGTTAGATAAAAAAATCATTGAATTAAGTGAGGAAAAAGAAAAGTTAATCCTCAGCGAAGCGCGATTTAGAGATTTTGCGGAAGCATCTGCCGACTGGTTTTGGGAATCGGACGAATACTTGAAAATAAACGCGATAACTGGCGGCCCAAAAGGCTTGAATTTTTACAGCCTGACAGATTTAGCCGAGGCGTGTCACAGCCACAGTTCTAACGAAATGCTTAAAACCTTGCAAACGCATAAACGTTTTGCCGATTATGTGGTGCATTCTACCGACGAAACAGGTAAGTTGGTGTATCTACGCGTTTCTGGTAAACCAGTATTTGCCAATAACGGTAATTTTATTGGCTATCGCGGTGTGGGGCGCGATGTAAGCGAAACCATCGCCTTAAATCGAAAAGTAGAGTTTTTAGCTTCGCATGATGAGTTAACTGGTTTGCCCAACCGCAGCATGTTCAGGCAGCGATTAGAGCACGCAGTGACAAAAGCTGCACGCGAAAATAATCAGGTATTACTACTATTTTTTGATTTAGACCATTTTAAAATGGTCAATGATACACTCGGGCATCAGGCAGGTGATCAGTTGTTAATGCTGGCGACTAAACGAATAAGCCAGTGCGTGCGTGCGACCGATGTATTGTGCCGGCTTGGTGGTGATGAGTTTGTGATGATTATGGAAGGCGCATCGCCGCAAGATGGCCATCGCTTGGTGCGCGATATTATTGCTGCGTTTGCCGTGCCATTCGAGATTCAACAACAAAAAGTATACAGTACAGTAAGCATTGGCGTAAGCGTGTATCCAGACGACACAACCGATACGCAAACCTTGCTGGTGTATGCCGATTTGGCGATGTATCGCGCCAAGCAAAACGGCCGCAACGACTTTGAGTTTTATACCACGAACTTAAATTTTATTGCACACCAATGGTTGGAAATGGAGCACGGCATTCGCCATGCGCTTAAACAGAACCAGCTGTTTATTGTGTATCAGCCGCAAATTGACACCAGTGATAATAAACTGATTGGCATGGAAGCACTGGTTCGCTGGCGTCATCCAGAACGTGGATTAATTCCGCCGCTGGAATTTATTAAGATTGCCGAGCAATCATCATTGATTAATCAAATTGGCGATTGGGTGCTAGAGGCGACATGTCAGCAGATGCAAGTCTGGAAAAATAAAAAGTATCAGGTACCGCGTGTTTCTATCAATATTTCAGCACGTCATTTACGCGCGGAAACATTGATTAAAACGCTGATTACCATTCCAGCCAAATACAATATTACGCCAAATATGTTATGCATCGAAATTACTGAATACGCGCTGCTGGAAGAAGCCGATGTGGTTAAAAACAATATGCGCCTGATTAAAGATGCAGGATTCAGTATTTCACTGGATGATTTTGGCATAGGCCATTCATCATTGCTGTATCTGAAACGCTGGGCCGTAGATGAAGTAAAAATCGACCGCTCTTTTATCGATGGTTTGGCCAATAGCGAAGAAGATCGCGTGATCGTTAAAGCGATTGTAGCGCTGGTTGATGCGCTTGGTTTAAATTTAGTGGGTGAGGGTGTCGAAAATCAGCAGCAGGCAGACATTTTATCTGCAAGTGGCTGTAAAAATGTACAAGGCTATTTTTACTCACCACCACTTGAAGCAAAAGAAATGGAAACTTGGCTCAAAAAAGCTTAGCAGCATTTTTAGCGCGTTTTATATGGTTAACTATTTCGCGCGTAAACCGCCTAATAAAGCCGCTACAGGCGTTTTGCTGGATGAAGAAGATATATATTGCTGCGGTGGCATATTCACCGTCGGTTCATAAGGTTTATCAAACCAAGGGTCGCGCGATGGTTTGCGCGCTGGCTGGCGTGATTTTGCGGATTGCCTGTTTGAACTGTGTGATTCGCTTGTCTGTGTGCTGTTATGCTCAGCCGATGTTACCGATTTAGCATGGCTTTTAGCCACTGTTTTAAGCTCGGCTTTTTCACGTGTGATGTTGCGTTTAATCAGTTTTTCAATATCCGCTAGATATTTTTCTTCCTCTTCACTCACCAGTGAAATGGCAACGCCACTTGCACCAGCACGGCCAGTACGGCCGATGCGGTGTACATAATCTTCTGGCGCGCTGGGTATTTCGTAATTAATCACCATCGGCAAATCACTAATATCCAAGCCGCGTGCCGCTACATCCGTTGCCACTAATGCCGTAATCTTGCCTGCTTTAAACGCATCTAACGCCTCGATACGTTCTTTTTGGCTTTTGTCGCCATGAATCGCATCTGCTGCAATGCCTTCTTTTTGCAAAGCACGACTTAATTTACTGGCGGTTATTTTGGTTTTAGTAAAAATAATCACTTGTTGGTTATTCGACTCCAAAAGCAATTGCGTCAGTAGTTTTTGCTTATTACTTTGCTCAATTAAATACACTTTTTGCGTCACATTTTCTGCAGTTGCATTGCTACGCGCAACCTCAATCAGTGTCGGGTTAGTCAGAAAATCATCGGCTAACTTTTTGATTTCGTTAGAGAATGTGGCTGAAAACATCAAGTTTTGCCGCTGTTTTGGCAATAGTGCCAAAATGCGTTTCAAATCGGGCATAAACCCCATGTCTAACATTCTATCCGCTTCATCTAGCACCAAAATTTGTACTTGAGACAGATTAAGTGTTTTTTGCTCTACATGATCAAGCAGGCGACCAGGCGTTGCCACTAAGATTTCAATACCCGTTTTTAAGTGCGGTATTTGCGTTTTAATATCGACACCACCAAAAACCACTAAACTTTTAAGCGGAGTATGTTTGGCGTAAACCTTAACACTTTCTTCTACTTGAATCGCCAGTTCACGCGTGGGTGTTAACACCAATGCGCGAATAGGGTGTTTGGCAGGCGAAGTGCTGCTACTAGCAAAAGGTAATAATTTTTGCAAAATTGGCAGTGCAAAAGCTGCCGTTTTGCCTGTGCCTGTTTGCGCGCCAGCCATTAAATCCAAACCCTGCAAGGCTAAAGGTATCGCCTTGGCTTGGATTGGCGTTGGCGTGGTGTAACCAGTTTCGCTGACCGCTTTTAATAGCGGCGCAGCAAGACCTAACGCATCAAACAGGACAGTTTCAGTGGTTGTATCCATTTACTGTGTTTCTTTATACAAAGCTACGTGGACGACGTGGTGCAGAATCGCCGCCATTGGTGCGCGCAGGACGGTCGCCACTGTTTTGATTAGCGTTAGCACGTGGGCGCGGATTACCAAACTTTTCACCAGCGTTGCTTCTGGGTGCTGCATCGCTGCGCGGAGCAGAGCTGCGATTTGGTCTGTCACTAAAACTGCCTTCTGGCTTACGTGCAAATGGTCTGTTTTCGGTTGATCTAGGAGCACTTGTTCTGTCAGTTGATTTACTGCCAAAACCCTTGCTGCCTGTATCTTTACTTAAGGCGCGTGCGAATTGCATATCGGTATCTTTAGTATAGCTACGGCTGTTGCCATCTACTTCACGTGAAGGTGCTGCACGGTTTTCACTAGCGAAACGCTCAGCATTACGCGCTGGACGCTCTGAATTTGAAAAGGCTGGTTTGTCGCCAAAAGCAGGATGGTCACCAAACGAGCGAGCAGGGCGTGCGCTATCATGTGTGCGCTCTTTATTGCGGTCGTTAAAACCGCCACTGCGTGCGCCGTAGGTTTTTTCGCCACCCATGCGTCCATCAAACGCATCACGATTTGGCGTTTTTTCACCCATGACGCGGTCACCAAATGTACCACGGTTATTGTCACGAGATTGATAGCCACCACGGTCGCCCGGTTTGTGCGCACTGCGCTCATTACGGCCTGCGCCATAACCACCACGCTCGTTACTGCCACCACGTCTGCCAGAAGAGGCTCCCTCTGTTTTCATGGCGCGTTTTGGCTCAAAGCCTTCAATGACGGCAGCTTCTAGTTTTTGGCCGGTATATTGTTCAATTTTGCGTAGCAAATGGCGATCCATATTCGATGCAAACGAAATGGCAGTACCTTTATTATTGGCGCGACCAGTACGACCAATGCGGTGCACATAATCTTCAGCAAATTTTGGTAAATCGTAATTGATGACGTGTGAAATACCTTGCACGTCAATACCGCGTGCTGCCACGTCAGTTGCCACTAATACTTTTACATCGCCTTGGCGCAATTTAGTTAAGGTGCGGTTACGTGCACCTTGTGTCATATCGCCATGCAAAGCGGCTGTTTTGTGACCCGCTGCATATAAATCTTCTGCCAACACATCCGCATGACGTTTAGTGCTGGTAAAGATAATCGCTTGGTTCATGTCTGGTGCAATCAACAAATGCTCAAGCAATTTGTTTTTATGCGTCATGTCATCCACAAAGTGCAAACGTTGCTCAATATTGGCATGTTTTTCTTTTTGGCCAGCAATTTGTAGTGTGAGTGGGTTGTTTAAAAATTGTTTGGCAATATGACCAATGCCATCTAATGTGGCTGAAAATAATAAGGTTTGACGTTCTTTAGGTAATGCTTCACAAATGCGTTCTACATCTGGCATAAAGCCCATGTCTAACATGCGATCCGCTTCATCTAATACCAACATTTGCAAACGGCTTAAGTCGATACGGCCGCGCTCCATGTGATCAATAAAGCGGCCAGGTGTGGCGACTAAAATATCCAATGGTTGTGAAAGTAATTTGTTTTGCAGCGGGTAAGGCATGCCACCCACAATACTTACCGTGCGGGCGCGGATATATTTACCGTATTTACGCGCTGCTTCGTTGACTTGTGCCGCTAACTCGCGAGTTGGGGTTAATACTAAAATACGTGGACCACGGCTACTCAATGCATGCGGTGTGGCTAATAAGTTAAGTGCTGGCAATGTAAATGCAGCAGTTTTGCCTGTACCAGTTTGGGCAGAGGCCATAATGTCGCGGCCTTGTAAGGCTGGAGGGATTGCTTGCGCTTGTACAGCGGTTGGGTTGATATAACCAGCCTCAAGCACAGCGCGTAATAAAGTTGGGTGTAAATCTAATGATTCAAATGTGGTTGATTCTAAAGACAAAGTATTGTCCCTTTCTAATAAGTGCAAAAAGGGCGCAAGCAATCACATCAATGCTGAGCTATCTAAATAGGCATCAACAAAAAACGCGTAAAGCAAAATCTAAAAAGTAAGAATGCTTTTTACCAGCGCACGGGCATAGCCGCTAACCAGTAAAAGATAGATTATCTAATCAGTAAGAATCTATATGATAGTTGCTTCAACAAATCACTGAGCAACAGATGGGTCAGGGCAATGAGTCTAAAACTAAGCTTTTACTGAAAATTTTCTAGTAGCTTTGCTTTAAGTTGTGCGCATTATAAGCATTAATTTGTCTTTGTCAAAGGTTTATTCAAATTGAGTGAGCAGTTAATGCTTGTTTATGTGGTAAAATCGCGCCCTTTCAAACCTATGGCTTCATCTATGTCTTCTACACCAAATTCTCGCAATCTTCGCAACGTCGCCATTATTGCCCACGTTGACCATGGTAAAACTACCATGGTAGATAAACTTTTACAGCAAGCGGGCACATTTGCTTCGCACCACGCCGTAGTTGAGCGCGTGATGGATAGTAACGATCTTGAAAAAGAGCGGGGTATTACTATTTTGGCTAAAAATACCGCGGTGGTTTACGAAGGTACGCATATTAATATCGTGGATACGCCAGGCCATGCTGACTTTGGCGGTGAAGTTGAGCGCGTATTAGGCATGGTAGATGGCGTGGTTTTGTTGGTAGACGCGGTTGAAGGTCCAATGCCGCAAACGCGTTTTGTTACCAAAAAAGCGTTAGCGCTTGGTTTAAAACCAATTGTGGTAATCAATAAAGTAGACCGCCCGGGTGCGCGCACTGACTGGGTGATTAACCACACGTTTGATTTGTTTGCTAATTTAGGCGCAACCGATGAGCAATTGGATTTTCCAGTGGTGTACGCGTCAGCCATTAACGGCTACGCCATGTTGGATATGAAAACGCCATCTGACAATATGCGCGCGCTATTTGATACTATTTTAAGTCATGTAAAGCCGCCAGTAGGCGACCCAGAAGCACCTTTGCAGTTGCAAATTTCTGCTTTGGATTATTCTACATACACGGGTCGTTTAGGTGTTGGCCGTGTGCGTAACGGTAAAATTAAACCAGGCCAATCAGTCACGGTGATGAACGAAGATAAACAAATTGCCGTCGGTAAAATTAATCAAGTATTAGGCTTTCAAGGTTTAGAGCGCGTGCCTGTTGAAGAAGCATTGGCGGGCGATATTGTAATTATTTCTGGCTTGGATGATATTGGTATTGGCTTTACCATTTGCGACCGTGAAAAACCAATGGGCTTACCGCATTTAGGTGTGGATGAACCCACATTAACCATGGATTTTATGGTCAACACATCACCATTGGCGGGTACAGAAGGTAAATTTGTTACCAGCCGTCAAATCCGCGATCGCTTAACCAAAGAACTGCTGGTTAACGTAGCCTTGCGTGTAGACGAAACGGAAGATGCGGATATATTCCGCGTTTCTGGTCGTGGCGAGTTGCACTTGACGATTTTGTTGGAAACCATGCGCCGTGAGGGTTTTGAAATGGCCGTGGGTAAACCAAAAGTGGTTTACCGTGAAATCAATGGCGAAAAATGCGAGCCATATGAAATTTTAACCGTCGATTTAGAAGATGAACACCAAGGCGCTGCGATGGAAGAATTAGGCCGCCGCCGTGGTGAAATGCAAAATATGGAATCGGACGGTAACGGCCGCACGCGGCTAGAATATAAAATTCCAGCGCGTGGCTTAATCGGTTTTCAAGGTGAATTTTTAACCATGACGCGCGGTACCGGTTTAATGGCCCATATTTTTGATGAATATGCAGCAGTTAAACCCGATATGCCAGGCCGCCGCAATGGTGTGTTGATTTCTGCTGAACATGGTGAGGCGGTTGCTTATGCGCTATGGAAATTGCAAGATCGCGGTAAAATGTTTGCGGTTCCGGGTGATAAATTGTACGAAGGTATGGTGATCGGCATTCATAGTCGCGATAACGATTTGATTGTAAACCCGATTAAAGGCAAGCAACTCACCAACGTGCGCTCATCTGGTACTGACGAAGCGGTGCGTTTGATTACACCAATTGCATTGACTTTAGAAAGCGCAGTCGAGTTTATTGATGACGACGAATTGGTCGAAATTACGCCAAAAACCATCCGCATTCGTAAACGTTATTTACTTGAACATGAGCGTAAACGCTCGTTGAAAGAATAGTTAACACTTAAAATGATGTCAAAAAGCCAGCACAAGCTGGCTTTTTGACAAATTAGTGTGATTTAAGCGATTAATCTAGTGTGACCTAAGCTATTAATAAAGCCTTGCATGCCAGCTGTTATTTGTTTTTGGCGATGCTTTAAAATTGAAAATTGACGTTTAATTGTGCCGATATTGGTCTGAATGACTACCAGCTTATTGGCTTCTATCATGTCTTTGACTACAAATTTTGATAAGCAGGCAATGCCTAATCCAGCAACTGCCGCATGTTTAATCGCTTCGTGATCATTAAATTGCAGACTGCTTTTAAGCTGTGATATATGGGGTAACAGCGCAGTTTCCAATGCCTCACGCGTGCCCGAACCCCGCTCTCTTAATAGCCAGTTTGCGGTATGTAATGTTTGTATATCTATTGCATGATTCACTTGTTGCGCCAATTCATGTTTTGCGGATACGACCAATAAAAGTTCATCTTCTAACCAAGGCGTTACTGCCAGCTCTGTATGATTACAGGCGCCCTCAATTAAGCCAATATCGATTTCAAAATTAGCTACTTTTTCGGTAATGTCAGCAGAATTAGCAATAGTGACTTCAGTAGCGGGAATTTTAAAATCAATTTCAACGCCTTGTAATTGCCAAAAATCCGCTAATAAGCTAGGTATTAGATAATTACCAATGGTATAACTAGCGCCTATTTTTAACTGGCTAGGTTTATCCTGCATAAATGCTAGCTCTAAACTAGCCGCGCTATCAACTAAAAACATAGCTTGCGGTAGCATCGCTCGCCCATGGTCGTTAAGCATTAAACGTTTACCTAGGCGGTCAAATAACTGCACATTCAGCGCTTTTTCTAGCTCAGCTATCGATGCACTAATCGCAGATTGCGATAGCGCGATTACTTCAGCTGCAGCTGTTGTACTGCCACTTTGTGCAATGGCGATGAATATTTGTAGTTGTCTTAATGTCATTCGCATCATCACCATCCGTCACAAAATAATCTAAATTGATGTTTATATACCAGTTTTATTGGTAGATTATACATAAATAATCTGTTTTATTTATGTATTGTGAGTCTGTAAAGTACAACACAACCATCAACACACAATATTTAAGTGAATTTATATCATGCAAATAGCAATCAAAAAATATTTACCAGGTATCTCGCTAAGTCTAGGTATCGCTTTACTATCGTTACAGTTATCCAGTATCACTTGGCTAGAAAGTCATGCAATCGGCACACTCACTATCGCGATTATTCTCGGTATATTTTTGGGTAATAGCCTATATCCAAGTATCGCAACCCACTGCGCAAAAGGGGTGTTGTTTTCCAAACAACGCTTATTACAACTAGGCATTATTTTTTATGGTTTTAGATTAACGTTTGCTGATATTGCCCATGTAGGTGTGCATGGCGCTTTGATTGATGCATTAGTGCTGACGAGTACGTTTGCATTAGCGTGGGTAGTTGGGCGTAAAGTATTCAAGTTAGATACGAACACCGTGATTTTAATTGGTGCTGGCAGCTCCATCTGCGGCGCAGCAGCAGTGATGGCAACTGAGCCTGTGATTAGAGGTCGTGCTGAGCAGGTGTCCGTTGCTGTTTCTACCGTGTTGGTATTTGGCACCATCAGCATGCTGTTATACCCAGCATTATTTCAGTGGAATTTAAGCTGGCATCTATTACCTACTAGTGCTGAAGCATTTGGCATTTTTACAGGCTCCACCGTGCATGAAGTAGCACAAGTTGTCGCAGCGGCAAAACCATTGGGTGATATTGCGACTAACACGGCTGTGATTGCCAAAATGGTGCGAGTAATGATGTTAGCGCCATTCTTGGTACTGTTATCCATCTATATGGCACGCACAAAATTAGCGCAAAACCACATGACCGATAACACCGATAAAGCACCCATTACGATTCCATGGTTTGCTGTTATTTTTGTCGCAGTGGCTGGGCTTAATTCACTTGCCATCGTGCCTGCTAATGTTGTCTCAACCGCCGTGAATATTGATACTTTGTTACTTGCGATGGCAATGGCCGGTTTAGGGTTAGGTACGCATATTTCAGCCATCAAACAGGCAGGGTTTAAACCTATGTTGCTCGGTGGCATTTTGTTCACTTGGTTGATTTTAGGCGGCGCTATGATTAATCGCATCCCATTGTTTTAACTGATTTACATAGCTTTTCAATATACCTAATTTTTTGTATTTTTTTCAAGGAGATCAATATGTTTAAACTTCAACTAACAATTATTGCAATTTGTGGAATAGTTGCCAGCCAGGCGCTTGCGCACGACACAGCACAGCTCATGCAAGACGAATGCAATAATATGGGGACGATAGAATCTGATTGTGATAGTTTTAGTCTGGAGAAAGCCAAACCAAAAACTGCATTAAATGAGTCAAGTATCAATAGTAATAAGCCATTCCATCAAATGATGGATGACTCGATGACTGAAATGAATAAAGGCATGGCCAATGCGCCAATGAGTGGTGATGCCGATCACGACTTCGCCGCCATGATGATCCCGCATCACCAAGGTGCGGTTGATATGGCTAAGCTTGAACTTTTGTATGGTAAGAACCCAGCCTTAAAGCGCTTAGCACAGGAAATCATTGTCACGCAAGGGTCGGAAATCGAGGTGATGCAAATGCATCTTCAACAGACAACTGCTGATAATATGAAAGGTCACCGCCATGAATAAAGCCAACGTTTTTCGAAGCTCGTTACTCATTCTGCTCCAAGTAGTTGCGACGAGCATCTACGCAGGTCAAGCGCCTTTGGCGGCCAATGCGCCAGATATCGCTATTAGCAGTCAAGATCGCGTGTATTTGAGTGACCAGACTTCTAATACCGTGTCTGTGATAGATCCATTTACCGAGAAATTGCTTGGCGTCATTCGACTAGGTGACCCAACACCGGGTAATTTGAGCCCGCTTTACAAAGGCCAGTTATTGGTGCATGGCATGGGGTTTTCGTCTAAAGACCATACCTTGGCAGTGGTGTCGATTGGGTCAAACTCAGTATCTTTTATTGATACGCAAACCAACTTAGTGAAACATACCACCTATGTTGGCCGCTCTCCGCATGAGGCGATGTTTACCCCTGATGGCAAGGAAGTATGGGTGACTGTACGGGGTGAAGATTATATTCAGGTTCTAGATGGTCACACTTACGCGCCTAGCCGCCGCATTAGCGTGCCTAATGGACCAGGCATGACGATTTTTTCGCCAGATAAACCCTATGCCTATGTATGCTCCAGTTTCTCGCCTGAGACCGTGGTCATTGATACGCACTCGCATCAAATTATCGGTCGCATCAAACAAGCTTCACCTTTTTGTCCAGACATTGCTGCGACGCCAGACGGAAAGCAGGTTTGGCTGACATTGAAAGACATAGGCAAGACACAGGTTTTCAATGCAGCGCCCCCTTTTAACACATTGGCGGTGTTGGATACTGGGCCACTGACCAATCACGTCAATATTGCGCGTAATAGCCAAGGTCAATTTGCCTATGTCACAGTGGGCGGACTCAATGCGGTCAAAGTGTTCACTACAGACGACCAACCGCAACAGATGGCAACCATTGCCACAGGTGCACTGCCGCATGGATTATGGCCATCAGGCGATGGTAAGCGGATTTATATTGGACTAGAAAATGCTAATGCAGTCGCGGTGATTGATACCTTAAGCAATAAAGTCGTGTCCACCATCGATTCTGGGCAGTCGCCACAAGGTATGGTGTATATCCCCCAAGCGGTAACTGAGGGGAGTGGAACAGCGAATCTGGCTGGCATTGATAGTGGCAACGATGCGATTCATTTAACGCTAGGGTCGCCAAAAGACAGTCAAGTATTAAGCACTGTTAGCCTTAACAGCCAAGGGTTGGTCGATTTACTGCAAGCCGCAGTTACTGGGCTCGCGCCTAAAAAGCCTTATTTGCTGGCCTTGGCCAAGTATGCAGGTGGAACAGGCGCGTTAGAGCCTTTAGCAAAATTTATGAGTAACCCTGCTGGTGCGGCTATTGTGACGGCGATTGGCCCCTTGCGCAAAATAACACAAGGCAATACCGACAGTCCACGCCGCTATTTGGTGGTGGTGTCTATGTTGGATGGAAAACCTGATGCGATTCAACAGGTGCAGCAATGATGCAAGAGAATAACAATATGAATGCGCTGCGGCCCAATATTCGATACGCTTTGATGGCAGGGCTGATTGCCATTGTGATCAATACAGCTTTATTGCAGCTAGCCGATTTTATTCCGTTACAAACCGCGCGTGGCGGTTTACTTAAATTGCTACAGCTATTGATAGGGGATACGTTACGCGCCAGTGAGTTAACCAATATCTGGCTAAGCGCAGGTTTGCCCGCGGCAGACACGACCGTTTTTAAACTGGGGTTTCATGTCTTAGTCGGTCTGCTGATGGCGGTGATTTATGCCGTGATGCTGGAGCCTTTTTTGACTGGCAGCGCAATCAAAAAAGGCCTGCTCTATGCCTTACTGGTGTGGCTAGTGAACGCTGTGATAGTGTTGCCATGGATCGGTGAAGGGTTTGCAGGAAACCAGCATTTAACGCTTGCAGGCATGCTGTATTTTGCAGTGGCGCATACGGTCTTTTTCGTGCTGTTGTCATGGATTTATGCGCGTTTAACACATTAAAAGTAAATTCTATTCATTATTGATATTAAAAAAGGAACATAACAATGCATCCCGATAAAGAAGAAATCATCAAACGCCGCCGTCAGTTTTTAATGACTGCAGGCGCAGGGTTAGTGGGCTTGATGGCGCTACCCAGCAAAACCTGGGCAGCGGTCACTGAGACTATGCCATTTGGTAATGGTGAGCGTGAGATGATTGCCTACCCACAAAAGCGTAAACTGATGCGCATCACCACCCGACCACCGCATTTAGAAACGCCGTTTGAAATATTTAATGAAGGTGTGCTGACGCCCAATGATGCGTTTTTTGTGCGCTATCACTTAGCTAATATCCCGATGTCTATTGATCCAGATACTTATCAACTGAATATCTCAGGTCATGTGGATAAGCCAATTTCACTTTCACTTAAACAATTAAAAGCGATGAAAAAAGTGGAAGTGATTGCAGTGAATCAATGTTCGGGCAATAGCCGTGGCTTTTCAACGCCCAGAGTATTTGGTGCGCAATTAGGCAACGGCTCTATGGGCAATGCACGCTGGGTTGGCGTATCGGTTAAAAGTGTGTTGGCGCTGGCTGGTGTTAAAGCAGGGGCTACTTTAGTGTCTTTTAATGGGTTAGATGCACCTGTATTACCAACAACTTCTGACTTTATTAAAACGCTTGCCATCGACCACGCCACAGATGGTGAGCCACTACTGGCTTGGGAAATGAACGGAGAAGAACTACCGTTTTTAAACGGCTATCCTATTAAATTAATTGTACCCGGCTACTTTGGCACGTATTGGGTTAAACATTTGAGCGAGATTAAAGTGTTAAATACTGCATTTGAAGGCCATGATAGCTTTTTTATGAATACCGCTTATCGTGTGCCGGATAACGATTGCCTGTGCGTACCAGCAGGTACGGCACCTAGTGCCACCAAAGCCATTACCAAGCTAAAAATACGTTCTTTTATCACCAATATTCAAGCAAACCAAGCACTTAATTTAGGCAAAGCAACCACCCTAAAAGGCATTGCATTTGATAGCGGCAGTGGTATTAAACAGGTGGAGATATCTGCCGATAATGGGGTAACTTGGCAATTGGCGAAACTGGGTAAAGAGTTAAGTAAATACTCTTTCCGTGAGTGGCAATTTGCCTATGTGCCAAACAAAAAAGGCCGTGCTATTTTAATGGTGCGTGCAACCAGCAATGCAGGTGAAACGCAGCCGCTGGAGGCCAGCTGGAACCCAGGCGGCTATATTCGCAATGTCGTTGAAACCACTAAAGTTCATGTTGCATAAAGGAAAAATCATGCTTAATAACAATATTACTTTCGTCTTATTATCCAGTATCTTATTTGTTTCTGGTTCTGGTTCTGCTTTTGCTGCTGCTAAAACGATTGTCTTGCCGCCAGAAACGGCACAATTGAAAGAGTCTGTTCACCCAGGCTATGCTATTGCCCAACAAAAATGCAGCATTTGTCATTCTGCCGATTATATTAATCTGCAACCACCTGGCATGAACTTATGGCAGTGGACAAAAGAAGTCACCAAAATGCAACATGCCTATGGCGCACCCATTACTGATGACGATATTAAAAAGATTAGTGCTTATCTTGCTACAAGCTATGGAAGTGAAAAATTGGTTACTGTAAAGACAGATAAAGCTGCAGTTGTCAAACCTGCAAAACCCACTGACAGCAAAATAGATGTAAAAACAGTGTTAACTAACAACGCTTGTTTAAGTTGCCATGCCATTAAGCAAAAAATCGTTGGGCCGGCTTATCACGATGTAGCAGAACGCTATCGTAAAAATCCAAAAGCGCTAGAAACGGTGATGGCCAATATTAAAGCAGGTGGCGCAAATAAATGGGGCACAACGGCCATGCCGCCGTTTGCTACGTTAAGCGATGCGGAATTAAAAGCGCTGGCTAAGTTTGTATTAAGTCAATAAAC
The DNA here is from genome assembly GCA_046594915.1 of Methylotenera sp. GTDB lineage: Bacteria > Pseudomonadota > Gammaproteobacteria > Burkholderiales > Methylophilaceae > Methylotenera_A. Next base: position 80,973 of record JBKJRC010000003.1, read on the forward strand.
TGGTTATTGACTAGTGGAAAAGATCATGACTGAAAAAATAACAATTGCAAAACCATCTGCCACAGACCCACGGGTATTTTTTGCGGCAGAGCGCACCTTGCTGGCTTGGGTGCGCTCCGCTTTGGCGATTATCGCGATCGGTTTTGTGGTGGCGAAATTTGGTTTATTTTTACAATTGTTAAGCGCTCAATACGCACAAAAAGCTGTATCACAAACCGCTTTCGCGCATTATTTAGGCGCTGTTTTAGTGTTAAGTGGTGTTTTAATTGTGGTGCTTGCACAATATAATCATCAGCATTTTTTAAAAACGCTAATGCCGCAAGATATTCCTTATCAGGCAATCAAATATTTGCCAATATTACTGACAAGCTTAATTAGCCTTGTTGGATTAATATTGGCAAGCTATCTAATCATCGCATAAAAGCGGTTGCACTACGCTTACTCAACGCCTTGACTCGCCAGGTAATCTTCATAATTGCCCGTAAAGTCTATAATGCCATCGGCTTTAATTTCTAAAATTCGCGTGGCAATCGAGCTGACAAATTCACGATCGTGACTGACAAAAAATAGCGTACCTTTGTATTTATCCAAAGCGGTATTGAGCGCTTCAATCGATTCCATATCCATGTGATTGGTCGGCTCATCCATCAGCATCACGTTAGTGCGGGCCAGCATCATTTTGCCGTATAGCATGCGGCCTTTTTCGCCGCCCGATAATACTTTAACGGATTTTTTAGTATCGTCACCGCCAAATAACAAACGGCCCAGCATGCTACGAACGACTTGGTCATCATCGCCGGTTTGGCGATATAGTGTCATCCACTCAAACAGGTCTTCACCGTTTTCAAATTCGTATTCGTGATCTTGTGCAAAATAGCCGATGCTGGCTTTTTCTGCCCATTTTACTTCGCCGTGCTTTGGCCTTAAGTCTCTGGCCAAGCAGCGTAAAAAGGTGGTTTTACCAATACCATTTTCACCAATAATCGCTACTTTTTCGCCCGCTTCAAACATTAACTCAACATCGTTGAACAATATTTTATCGAAACCATGGCTGAGTTTTTTAAGCTCTACTGCGTTGCGGTACAGTTTTTCGCGTTCGTCATACTCAAATCGAATAAACGGATATTGACGGCTAGACGGTTTAAATTCTTTAATCTCGATTTTTTCGATTTTCTTGGCACGGCTGGTAGCTTGCTTGGCTTTGGATGCATTGGCCGAAAAGCGGCGCACAAAGTCTTGTAGTTCTGCCACTTGCTGTTTGGCTTTATCATTATCTTTGGTGGCTTGCGCACGGGCAGCGGTGCTGGCTTCCATGTAATCGTCATAATTACCTGGATACATGGCGATTTTGCCGTAATCCATATCGCAAGTGTGCGTGCAAACCTGATTTAAAAAATGGCGGTCATGCGAAATAATCACCATGGTGCAGTCGCGATTATTCAACACGTCTTCCAGCCAACGAATGGTGTTAATGTCCAGGTTATTGGTTGGCTCATCTAACAGTAAAATATCAGGATTAGAAAATAATGCTTGCACCAGTAATACACGTAACTTCCAGCCAGGTGCTACTGCACTCATTAAGCCATTATGTTGCTCAATCGGAATGCCAACACCAAGCAATAGTTCTCCAGCCCGCGCTTCGGCGGTGTAGCCATCGTATTCAGCAAATACGCCTTCTAATTCGGCAGCGCGCATGTAGTCATCTTCTGTTGATTCTAAATTCGCATAGATGGCATTTTTTTCAGTGTTGGCTGCCCACATTTCTTCGTGGCCCATCATGACTACATCTAATACACGTTGATCTTCGTAAGCGAATTGGTCTTGGTGTAAAAACGCCATGCGTTCGTGGCTATCGATTGCAATATTGCCAGCGCTGGGTACTAATTCGCCAGCCAATATTTTCATGTAAGTGGATTTTCCGCAGCCATTAGCGCCGATTAAACCATAGCGATTGCCATCGCCAAACTTGACTGAAATGTTTTCAAACAGCGGCTTTGCGCCGAATTGCATGGTGATATTGTTACTGATTAACACGGTGATACCTTAAAAATGAATGTTATGTGAAATTTTTATGTTGCTTGAGTTGGTTAAGCTTAAAATTTGTTATAAATAAGCACTTCGCTTATGTCTAATTGCCCTGCACGCGGCATGGCTGGTTTAACCGCCTTGCCGACGGTAATAAACATGGCGGGCGTATGGTCTGCAGGAAGGTTTAACAATTGGCCAACCGCATCAAAATCAAAACCATCCATTGGGCAAGTGTCGTAGCCCATTTCTTTTGCTGCCAGCATAATGGTTTGCGCCGCAATGCCGCATGAACGCATGGCTTCGTCGCGTTGAGCACGTTCATTATTTTCGTAATAAAGGCCAATCGCGGGTATCAAATGATCTTGTACGATTTGTGGTGCATGTTGCCAATAACGGCTGGGCTGTTTAGCCCAGGCTTGTAAATCAGCAGTCAATACAATTAATAATGATGCTTCTTCCACTTGCGCTTGATTCCAACTCACAGTGCGAATTTGCTGACGCAACACAGGGTCGGTCACCACCACAAAGCGCCAATGCTGAATATTAAATGCAGTGGGCGATAACATCGCGAGCGATAACAATGACTCAATTTCCGCTTGGGTCATTTTGTGGCTGGTATCGTAATGTTTAATCGAGCGGCGTAATGTAATAGCTTCAATAACGTTCAAAGTGCTTAATCCTAAAAGTCAGTTCTGTTCTAAAATGCTAGTCTAAAAATACTGTATTGCGGTAATGGTTAAAATTTGGTTGCCAGCAGGCCGCAACCAAGTCACAGAATCATCTAGTTTGTGTCCAATCAGGGCACGGCCCAATGGCGATGTGTAACTGATTTTATTGGCTTTAATATCGGCTTCATCTTCGCCTACTATTTCATAGGTATGCTGATTGCCCGTTTCATCTTCTACGCTAACAATTGCGCCAAATACTATTTGTTCAGCGTCAATATTTGGCTTGGTGATCAGCGCACTTTCTAAACGCGCCGCCACATAACGCAAATCCCGATTAACCACCGCCAATTGCTGCATTGCAGCTTGGTCATCTTTTTTACTACCTAAATCTACACGTTTTTTTTCTAAATCATTCGCTAGTTTTTCTAGCTGAGAGTAGCCGTTTAGTGTGACATAGTTGGCGTGCTGGCTCACTTGCCGCTCTGGCACGTCAGTACCAGCGTGTTCTAAATCCTCTTCTTTAACAAATCCGCGGCTCATTATGTGAAGCAAAACTTAGCAATAATCAGCAAGCTTGGCTGTTGGTTTTAATTATTTAAATAGGCGTATCGATAAATTCGAGCACAACCTCATTATAAGCGGCTAAATCGGTCAATTTCTGCCGCGTTTCCTTAGCGCCAACCACAATTACTTTTGCACCACTTATTTTGTCTTTATTGTTGCTTAATGCTTTTGCAAGTGTGGTCGCGGTCAGCGATTCATCTTCGCCGGCCACAATGACGGTGCTGGTTTTAAGCGCAAGGCTACTTACAATCGCCACCACTTTGCCATTGTTAACACCTTTTTCAACCGCACAGTTTGCTAACCTAGGCGCGATAAATCCTTCAGGCGCATCGATAAATACCAATGTATTTTTTTCGTTTGGATATTTGGCATTAACCGCTGCAAAAATCTTTTGTGGTTGCTGATTGTAAACGTGCTTATCGGTAGCGCAAGCGGAAATCGCAAGTGCTAATACACTTAACATAACAATTTGAATCAATTTCATGGTTAACTCCCTCTCTCAATCACTTCGCATCATAACATATTGAAAAAACGTAACCTATTGATAAAGCTAAATAAGTCGCTTATTCCCATTCGATAGTTGCGGGCGGTTTGCCAGAAATATCGTACACCACGCGGTTAATGCCGCGCACTTCATTAATAATCCGATTAGACACTTTGCCCAACAACGCGTAAGGCAATTCTGCCCAGTGCGCGGTCATAAAATCGCTGGTGACAACGGCGCGTAATGCCACAACATAATCATAAGTGCGACCATCACCCATCACGCCAACCGATTTAACGGGTAAAAACACCGCAAAAGCTTGGCTGGTCAGTGCATACCAAGATTTGCCCGTTTTTTCGTCTACGGTATCGCGCAGTTCTTCAATAAAAATAGCGTCAGCGCGGCGTAATAAATCGGCAAATTCGGTTTTTACTTCGCCCAAAATACGCACGCCTAAGCCAGGTCCTGGGAACGGGTGGCGATACACCATATCATGCGGCAAGCCAAGTGCAACGCCTAGTTCGCGCACTTCATCTTTAAATAAATCGCGCAATGGCTCTAATAATTTTAAGCCCAATTTTTCTGGCAAGCCGCCAACGTTGTGATGGCTTTTAATCGTGACTGCTTTTTTGCTATTTGCGCCGCCGGATTCAATAACATCTGGGTAAATGGTGCCTTGTGCTAGAAAAGTCGCGCCCTTGTGTTTGCCAGAAAAAGAGTGCCCACCAGAACCTGCTTTTAGTTTAGCCGCTTCTGCTTTGAATACTTCTACAAACTCTCGCCCAATGATTTTGCGTTTTGCTTCAGGCTCGCTAACGCCATTTAAATGTCCCATAAATTGTGCAGTGGCATCCACGCGAATCACATTGACATGCAAACGACCAGCAAACATGTCCATCACCATATCGCCCTCATTCAGGCGCAACAAACCGTGGTCTACAAATACGCAGGTAAGCTGGTCGCCGATGGCGCGATGAATCAACGCCGCCGCAACAGAAGAATCAACGCCGCCCGATAAGCCTAAAATCACTTCTTCATCACCCACTTGCGCTTTGATTTTGGCAACCGCTTCTGCAATATAGTCGCCCATAATCCAATCGGGTTTAGCCTGACAGATTTTCAACACAAAACGTTCCAGCATGGCTTGGCCAAGTTTGGTGTGTGTGACTTCTGGATGAAACTGCACACCGTAGAATCGACGTGTTTCATCGGCAAAGGCGGCAATCGGCGTCGTGTCGTTGCTGGCAATCACTTTAAAGTTAGGCGGTAACTCGGTCACTTTGTCGCCATGGCTCATCCATACATCGATTAAGCCATGGCCTTGTTCGTTGGTCCTATCTTGGATATCTTTAAATAAGGCAGAATGACCGCGTGCGCGGATTTCGGCATAGCCAAACTCGCGTTTAGTGCCAGCTTCCACTTTGCCACCCAGTTGTTGCGCCATGGTTTGCATGCCGTAACAAATGCCCAACACAGGCACGCCAATCTCAAATACGGCTTGCGGCGCAGAATCTGTTTCAGCTTCATACACGCTGGCGTGACTGCCAGAAAGAATAATGCCATCTGCTTTAAAATCGCGAACAAAATCATCTAAAACATCGCAAGGATGAATTTCGCAGTACACATGCGCTTCACGCACACGGCGCGCGATTAACTGTGTGACTTGTGAGCCGAAATCGAGAATAAGGATTTTTGAGTGGGACATGTTTAATCAATAGTAAAAGTTAAGGGCAAATGGTTCTGAAATTTAACCATTCGCCCTAATTTAAATAAATGCGTCAATTATGCGTGTTAACTTTGTGCTACTTAACACTATTTTATTAGTCAATTCTGTAATTCGGCGCTTCCTTGGTAATCTGCACATCATGCACATGGCTTTCACGCATCCCAGCACTGGTGATCTGTACAAATTCTGCTTTCTCACGCATTTGGCTAATATCAGCCGCGCCTACATAGCCCATGGATGCACGTAAGCCGCCCATTAATTGGTGAATTACCGCTAACACGCTGCCTTTATAAGGCACACGGCCTTCAATGCCTTCTGGCACTAATTTGTCGGCGTTGCCATTATTGTCTTGAAAATACCGATCAGAAGAACCTTGTTGCATTGCGCCGATTGAACCCATGCCGCGGTACGATTTATAGGAGCGGCCTTGGAATAGTTCCACTTCACCAGGCGCTTCTTCAGTGCCTGCAAACATGCCGCCTAACATCACGCTGTAAGCACCTGCTGCAATCGCTTTTGAAATATCGCCAGAAAAGCGAATGCCGCCATCGGCAATAAACGGTACGCCTGTGCCGCGCAGGGCAAGTTCAACATTGCTGATAGCCGAGATTTGCGGCACACCAACACCAGCAACAATACGCGTTGTGCAAATTGAGCCTGGTCCAATACCCACTTTTACGCCATCAGCACCAGCATCCACAAGCGCTTTGGCGGCATCTGCGGTGGCAATATTACCGCCAATCACTTCAATTTTTGGATAGTTTTTCTTCACCCAATTGACACGATCTAACACACCTTGTGAGTGACCATGCGCCGTATCAACCACAATCACATCAACACCAGCAGCAGCAAGGGCGGCTACGCGTTCTTCTGTTTCTGCGCCAACGCCAACGGCGGCGCCAACACGCAAGCGGCCTTTACTGTCTTTACAGGCCAACGGATGATCATGCGATTTTTGAATATCTTTAACGGTAATTAAACCTTTAAGCGTGTCTTTTTCGTCAATCACCAGCACGCGTTCTAACCGATGCTGATGCAATAAATGAATCACTTCTTCTTTGCTGGCACCTTCGCGCACAGTAATTAAACGTGCGCGTGGCGTCATAATATTGCTGATAGCTTGATCTAGATTCGTCTCAAAACGTAAATCACGATTAGTCACAATGCCCACTATTTTGTTGCCATCGACAACAGGCAAGCCAGATATTTTATGTTTGAGCGTTAAGGCTAAAACATCGCGCACGGTCATGTGCGGTTGAATAGTAACAGGGTCGTTCACGACGCCTGACTCAAAACGTTTAACACGCGAAACGTGCGCCGCTTGTTGAGTTGCAGTCATGTTTTTATGGATAATGCCCATACCGCCTTCTTGCGCCAATGCAATGGCTAATGGCGCTTCAGTCACGGTATCCATGGCGGCGGAAACCAGCGGGATATTGAGTTTGATATTGCGGGTGAGTTGCGTGCCTAAATTCACTTCGCGCGGCATAATCACAGAGTGCGCGGGAACTAATAAAACGTCATCAAAAGTAAGAGCTTGTTGCAACAAACGCATGAGTATTCCTTATCTCCAAAACGAGATTATACCGATTTGCAACACTTATTAAAAGTTGAACAATCAATTGTGTTAAAAATCATCCAGCCATCGCTTAAATTGGCATAATTATGTAAACTCAATTGATTGAATAACGTTGATTGGCTTAAGTTATGCTTAATGTTTCTTATTTAAGTAAACGTTTTAAAAGTAGATGGGAAATTCAAATGAAATCTGTATATTTTTTGCTTAGTTTAGCCGTTTTGATTGCGTTGCCAACTGCTGGCCAGGCAGAAGTGTATAAATGGAAAGATAAAGACGGTCAGACGCGCTATTCCGATACGCCACCGCCTTCCAATGTTAAGCTGGAAAATATCGGCATTAAAAAAATCACCCAGCCCACAGGTAAAGCGCCTTTATCGCCCGTTATCAATACGCAACCAACACCAACCACAAAAACGACGACAGAAGCGCCAGCACAAAGCCCGCAAGATATAGCGGCAGAGCAGCGTCAGCGTACGGCAGAAGCTGAAAAAAATAATAAACAAGAAAAACAAGCCCAAGCTAAACTAAAAGCAGAAAATTGCAAGGCGGCAAAAGCCAATTTTGCTTCTTACGCACAAGGTGGGCGCATATATAAAATGAATGAAAAAGGTGAGCGTGAATATTTAGATGACGCGGGCTTAAAACAAGGTGCTGATAAAGCGCGGGCCGAAATGACGCAGTATTGTAATTAGCGTATTTGGCTTGAATTAATAGGTTTAATTAACTTGAATAAATAGGGTTAATTAAATGGTTTAATCCGTGCAAAGCTTATAACTTAACCTTATTTTAGGGTTAAGTTATATCATTAATAGCTAGTTTAAATATTAGGTTTAATGTTTCTTTTTATTCTTCGGTCAACATGTCACCACCGCCTTTTTTCATCGCTTTTCCATCTGCGGCACGTTGTTTGCGCACTTCTTTCGGGTCTGCAATCAGTGGCCGATAAATCTCAATTCTATCCAGATGGCGTAAATGCGCGTCTAACTTAGACAACTTGCCAAACACGCCGATTTTATTCACTGCTAAATCAATTTCTGGAAATTTAGCCAGAATACCCGAAGCTTGAATCGCCATTTCGATAGTCGCATCTGAAGGCACTAAAACCGGAATTATGAGTTGCTTTTCGGGTAGTGCATAAGCCACTTCTACAGTCATTGTTTCAGCGTCCATGTTTAAATCGCCTCTTTGTTAATGGTATAAATTTTATCTGCACGCGCCACAAATCCATCGACAAACGTGTTGGCAATGTGACTAAAAACAGGTGCGATAATTTTTTCTAAAAACCCATTCGCAAATTCATAATTTAGCCTGAATTCAATTTTGCATGCATCTGGCCGCAATGCGATAAAGTGCCAACTGCCATCTAACTGTTTAAATGGCCCATCTTTTAATTGAATAACCATGCTATGCGGAAAAGTCTTGTTATTTTGCGTGGTGAATTGTTGTTTAATGCCGTGATAATTAATATGCAAAGTCGCACTTGTTCTGCTATCCGTGCGTTCCAGCAGATCTACGCCGCCGCACCATGGCAAAAATTGCGGATAATCTTGTACCGCATCTACCAGCGCATACATTTGCTCGGCCGAGTGCATCACCAACACGTTTTTTTGAACGACATTCATAGTTTAAGGTTTATTGTCTGCATCAATTCTAGCGTAAAATAATATTTTAAGTCATAAACAGCCAATATCCGCAACATGAGCATCGCCCAAAACAAAAAAGCTTTTTTCGATTATTTTATTGAAGACAAATTCGAAGCAGGAATCGTACTGGAAGGCTGGGAAGTAAAAGCGATTCGCGATAACCGCGTGAATCTAAAAGAAGCCTATGTCATTATTCAGCGCGGTGAAATTTACATTATCGGCTGCCATGTAACGCCCTTGGGTGCGGCTTCAACGCACGTTCGCCCTGATGCGATTCGTACCCGTAAGTTATTGTTACATAATGAAGAAATCATTAAATTAATCGAAAAAGTAGACCGTGCAGGTTATACCATCGTGCCGCTGGATATGCATTTTTCAAAAGGCCGTGTAAAAGTGCAAATTGGCTTAGCCAAGGGTAAAAAGCAACACGATAAACGCGATACCGAAAAAGCCAGGGATTGGGAGCGCGAAAAAGGCAGGATTATGCGCTCGCACAATAAATAATATAGTCTCAGATTATAAAAGCGTATAATCATAATACTGATTTGGGGCTGACCAGGTTTCGACGTGGGTTACAAAGCAGTGCAGGGCATACCGAGGCTCAGATCACCTCGTAAATACAGCTGAAACAAGTATAGTCGCAAACGACGAAACTTACGCTCTAGCAGCTTAGTCCTGCTAGACGCTGCACCATCTCTCCCGTGGGGTGGGTGGCTTTAAAACCATCGCAGCGTCATATACACGGGATACGTGTTGTATTGGGTAACTTAATACTGCATTAACCTTAAGGTTGCTCGCTTAGTCAGTGCTTGTCTGTTGGTGGGGACTAAGTTAAATTAAACAACAAGGCTAAGTATGTAGAACTGTCTGTGGAGGATTTGCGGACGCGGGTTCGATTCCCGCCAGCTCCACCATTTAAGTGTTTCAAGCAATACCAGTAAGTATCAAAAGCCTAGTAAATTCAACCTTCTAGGCTTTTTTTACGCCTATTGCAGTTGCACCTCGTCTCTTTACACATCATTTTTTTGAGGGTGCAGTTTGAGGGTACGCGGTTTTTTTTATAAAACGTATTACTGCCACCTTAGTAAAGAACATGCTAGCTTTTGCAGAGCCTAAAGAGATTGCCGAACTTTTACGCGCAATAGATGGTTTTACAGGCTCGTTTATTCTGTCAAGTTTGTGGCCTTGATTTTTGAGATTTAGATAATGAGCGAATTTAAAAAAGAATTATCTGAAATTGATTCCCAACTTCATGGTTCAACCCATATCACAAAACCGGTATATTTCTTGATTTTAGGCTTTTCCCCTGAGCTAGCGACAAAAACCAAAAAGACTCTAAACGTAGGATAGCTGATACGCGGGCCAAGCAAAAAGCTAAAAAGAATATTTGAGTTTAGTTAAATGCTGCGTTAAGTATTTTTAACAACAATTCACATGCAATTATTAATCAGTAACTGTTGTTAAAAGTCAGTTGGGCAGTTTAATAATTAGACCTTCTCAAACGCAATGCATTGGTAATCACGGAAACTGAACTCAAACTCATTGCAAGTGCTGCAATCATGGGTGAAAGTAGCCAGCCTGTGAAAGGATAAAGCACACCAGCAGCCAGTGGTACACCTAATGCGTTATAAACAAATGCAAAGCCTAGATTTTGTTTCATGTTAGCAATAGTATCTTCCGAAATAGCGCGAGCTTGTGCAATACCGCGCAAGTCACCTTTAACAAGTGTTACTTGCGCACTATTCATCGCCACATCAGTGCCAGTTCCCATCGCGACACCCACATCGGCTTTAGCAAGAGCAGGAGCATCATTAATACCATCACCAGCCATCGCCACAATGCGACCTTCACGTTGCAACTTATCGACTAATGCTAATTTGTCTGCAGGTTTAACTTCACCGTATACTTCATCAATACCTAACTTTGCAGCCACGGATTTCGCTGTTAGCAGGCCATCGCCTGTCGCCATGATGACACGCATACCAGACGCTTTCAAAGTGGCTAATGCTTCGGCCGTGCTTTCTTTTATTGGATCAGAAACAGACAACAACCCTGCTGGCTGACCATCAACAGCTAGATACATCACACTTGCGCCTGTTGCACGTAAGTCTTCTGCCTGCGCTTTTAATGATTCAATTTGCACATTAAGCTGGGTCATAAGTGCCGTATTGCCTAAAGCCAATTGTTTACCGTTGACACTGCCACGTACACCAATGCCGGTGCTGGACTCAAAGCCATCGACTTTATCAATAACTAACCCGCGTTCTCGTGCTGCTTTGACAATAGCATCTGCTAATGGATGTTCACTACCTTGGTCAAGGCTAGCTGCCAAGCGAAGCACTTCGTCTTCGGTGTAGCGTGATGCTGCTACGGCTAGATTAAATCGTGGCTTACCTTCAGTCAGCGTACCCGTTTTATCTACAATTAATGTATCCACTTTACGGAAGTTTTCAATGGCAGCAGCGTCACGAAATAGCACGCCTTGTGTTGCAGCTTTGCCGGTGGCTACCATGATGGACATTGGAGTAGCCAAACCAAGGGCACAAGGACAAGCAATGATGAGTACAGCGACTGCGTTGATTAAACCAAATACCCAACTCGGCTCTGGCCCAAAGAACCCCCAAACAAAGAAAGTAATCAGCGCAATACTGACAACAGTGACCACAAAGTAGCCCGCCACTTGGTCGGCCATACGTTGCATCGGCGCTTTAGAGCGTTGCGCTTGAATCACCAGTTGCACAATACTGGCTAAAACAGTTTGCGAACCTACTTTTTCTGAGCGCATAATCAGTGCGCCATTGGTGTTTAGTGTTGCGCCAATGAGCTTATCACCGATACCTTTAGTGACTGGCATTGGTTCACCAGTCAACATGGATTCATCCACTGCACTTCCACCCTCAATCACTACACCATCTACAGGGACTTTTTCGCCTGGGCGAATACGCAGCAAGTCACCGACATGTACGTGAGTAAGAGGCACATCTTCTTCGTTGCCATCAGCATTAATTCGACGAGCGGTTTTGGGCGATAAACCAAGCAACGATTTAATCGCAGCTGAAGTTTGTGAGCGCGCTTTGAGTTCCAGAATTTGACCGAGCAGCGTTAACGATATAATCACTGCGGCGGCTTCAAAGTAGACGGCTACGCGACCCATTGCCATAAATGATGCAGGAAATACATTTGGTGCAACGGTAGCCACAACGCTGTAAATAAATGCAGCAGCAGTACCTAAGCCAATCAACGTCCACATATTTGGACTACGATTGATAACTGATTGAACGCCGCGTTCAAAGAATGGCCAGCCAGCCCACAGCACAATAGGTAAGGATAATGCGAGTTCGATCCAGCTTTGCGTGGCCATATTAAACCATTGCAAGCGATGACCGAGCATTGCCAAGAACGTAACGATAATGGTGAGTGGAAGCGTCCAAATAAAGCGCCGCTTGAAATCTGCTAACTCAGGACTCTCACCATCTTCCAAACTAGGCAATTCTGGCTCTAATGCCATACCGCATTTAGGGCATGCACCAGCATGATCTTGTCGAATCTCTGGATGCATCGGGCAGGTGTAAATTGACCCTATGGGCACAGGTTCGGATTGAGTAGATTTTGTTTCTGATATTGTTTTTTCAGAGTTTGAATCTAGATTCGAATACTTCAATGGGTCTGCTGCAAACTTAGCTTTGCAATTAGCACTACAAAAGTAAATTGGCTTGCCTTTGTAATTGAATACATTTGGAGATTGAGCTGTCACCTTCATTCCGCATACAGGATCTTTCAATGCTTGCAATTCGGGGTTATCAGTCATCCGTATTTACTCACTTTTCTTGAGCCGTATTAATCTGAATTTTCTAAGTTATTAATTTAAGTCATTAATTAAAGTTCTCATTTCAGAAATTTCTCTTTTTTGTGCATCAATAATGCCATTTGCCAACGCTTTCACCCTTGGATCAGTAATATTTGCACGCTCACTGGTTAAAATCGCGATTGAATGATGAGGAATCATAGCTTTCATCCATGAGACGTCCTCAATCGTAGTTTGACTTCTTACTAGCCATAACGATACTGCAAAAACAATGACACTTCCTAAATAGATTGCGTTATTTAGTGCTTTATTTGAGTACATCTTTGACATGAAAGCCAGCATGATGAAAGCCATTGAAGCGCCCATCAAAATCGCCATATATGCACGAGTTTCACTAAAAAAAACGTGGTCGAACGCATAAGTATTTAAGTACATCAGTCCAAACATAATGACTGTTGAAGTAATAATCATTAATCCAAATTTGATATAGTGGCTCATCACAACTCCTGTTTTTGTTATTAATAAATTGATGTAATGCAGTTTTAATATTGAGTGAGTTACCCGCAACAACTCTTGCTTTTAGGAGTTGCATCCACAGGTGCTGAATCTACCCCGTAGCCAGCTGTTTGAATAGTCGATTTTAAGTGCATTTGGTCAGTAAATTTTTCATCATACAGGACGGATACCCTTCCTTCAGAAAGCGCCACGGTCACTTCTTGCACGCCCTTAACGTTAGTCAGTGCAAGTGTTACATTATTAACACAGCCTCCACAGGTCATTCCAGTTACTTTTAAGTGAGCAGTTTGCATAGTTAAATTCCTTTCGCAGTATTTAGGCACAGATTAAACAACATATCATCGATTAGTTGGGGCTCTCGGTCTGTTCGTTGGCGCACTAAGTTATATGCTGCTAGTAGCTTAAAGCATTCAGTGATAACAATTAAATATAAAAAATACTCTTATAATTCAAAGCATTAAGTGCCATTTATGCTAACTTTTCTACTTTTTAGTATAAATGGCACCAATCAACCTAGATCAATGCTCCATGTGCCCGATTGGTTTGCGTACCGTCATTTCCATGCCACTTTCTGGAACGGTCATTTGTGATCGCTCCACTGGTGGCAAGTCGTTAATTACTTCATGTGCGACTGTGCCTTTAGGGTTTTTGTAAGGTCCTGGGTCTTTGTAATCATTACGCGCTAAACCTTCACGTACTTTGAGCGTGGTGAACATGCCGCCCATATCAATCGCACCGAATTGACCAATGCCAGACATCATGGGCAGCGTATTCTCAGGTAACGGCATATCCATCATGGTCGCCATTTCACTCATCTCTGCCATACCAGTCGCGCCCATCGGCATATAGTCTGGCACTAGATTGTTAATTTTTTTCATTAAATCTCCCTGTTTTACGCCTATTAATGTCGGTACTTCATGCCCCATTGGGTTCATAGTGTGGTGGCTCTTATGGCAATGCAGTGCCCAATCACCAGGATTGTTCGCTAAAAATTCAATCGCACGCATTTGGCCTACTGCGATGTCAGTTGTTACTTCAGGCCACCGAGCAGAAGTTGGAACCCATCCACCATCCGTACCTGTCACCTGAAATTCATGTCCATGCAAATGGATGGGGTGATTGGTCATGGTGAGATTGCCAACACGAATACGTACACGTTCATTTTTGCGCACTATTAGCGGGTCTATACCCGGAAAAACACGGCTGTTAAATGCCCATAAATTGAAATCTAGCATTTCGGCAATTTGAGGGGTATAGCTACCCGGTTTGATATCATACGAGCTTAGTAAAAACACAAAATCACGATCAACTGGCATAAATTTAGGATTTTTTGAGTGCGTCACCCAGCTGCCCATCATGCCCATCGCCATTTGTACCATTTCGTCAGCATGTGGGTGATACATAAATGTACCAGCGCGTTTGGCCTCAAACTCATAGACAAAAGTCTTCCCTGGCTGTATTGGCGGCTGGGTCAAACCACTCACGCCATCCATGCCATTAGGCAAAGGCTGACCATGCCAATGAATACTGGTATGTTCAGGCAATCGGTTCGTCACAAAAATTCTGACTTTATCCCCCTCAACCACTTCAATCGTCGGGCCTGGGCTTTGCCCATTATAGCCCCATAGATGGGCTTTCATGCCAGGCGCCATTTCACGTAGTACTGGTTCTGCTACTAGATGAAATTCTTTTACACCTTTATTCATGCGCCAAGGCAAGCTCCAGCCATTCAAGGTCACCACCGGATTGTAAGGCCGGCCACTATTTGGTTGCAATGGCGCTTGTGTAGTGGCTTGCTCTGCAGAAACAATTTCGGGCAATGCGGCCATCGCTACCTTACTGACAGCTGATGCAGCTATACCAGCACCTGCTAATCTGAAAAAGTCACGTCTGCTAAATTTAGAAAAATCCATGTTAATTCCCTTCTATCATATTTTCGTTACCAATTAGCGTCATTTGTAATGTGCTATCGGCCACCCAGAATTCACGTAAAGACTCGATATAGCTTTTTACGCTAGTTACTTGCGCGCGCGCATCACCAAATAGTTCAAATGGGCTAGTTAGCATGCCGTTATAGCGTAGCTGGTTTTCTTGCAGAATTTTTCTGCGAAGCGGCACAATTTCATCACGTATATGCTTAGTTACGTCGTAGTTGGTACGATAAGCGTTATAGGCCTGACGGATTTCAGACTGCGCATTGATGGCCATTTGCGCAGCTCGATTGATTGACTGCATATATATAGATTCGGCGCGTGCAACACGGGCGGTTCCCCAGTCAAATATGGGCAATTCAAATGATAGCTCCACACCTTTTTTATAGGGGTCACCACGACGACCTTCTAACACTCTGGCTGGACCAATTTCTAATAAATTAATAAACCTTGTTGTTTTAGTAAGGCCTAGTTGTTTGGCTAATGCATCATTTTCCAGTTTAATGGCCTGCAAATCCAGTCGCTGCTCAAACGCTGCTTTCTCAAACGGTTGTAGTTCGGTGATTGACTTAGGTAAATCAGGTAAGCGCTCCTCTAAATTAAGCTGATCAACCGAAACGCCCAGCAAGCGTGATAGCGCTTCATAAGCTGAGACTTGCTTATTTGCAGCGCTTGCGTAATCAAGTGCAGCATCTGCATAAAAACTTTGCTCACGTATCTGATCAAGCTTATTAAAGTTTCCTGCTTGAAACATGCGACGCGCCAGCTCTGAGCTTGCTTCTGCGGAGAGTTTCACTTGTTCGCTATAACGCACTTGCTCTGTTGCCGCGACAGCATTGAAATAAGCGATACGTGTGTGATTTGCAATTTTAATCACTTCAAAAGCGGTTTTTTTCTGAGTTTGCACAAATCGCTGACGTTCAATTGCTTGCATTTTGGGCATGGTTAATAGCGAGAAAATATTAAATGTCAGTATTTGTTCTATCTTGTAATCACCATTGTTACGAGTGTATAACATCGAAAACTTAGGATTAGGCAAACGACCAGCCTGTACCAAATCGGATTCCGATATACCAAGATTATAAAAATCTGCCTGCAAGCCTTTATTGTTTAATAGCGCAATTTGAACGGCTTGCTCTACATTTAAACGTTTTGATAATAGTTCATTTACGCGTTCGGTGACTTTGTTCTTTTCACCTTGTGTTTTTTGCCAAACTATCTCTTGCTTGATGTGTTTTTGGGTATTATCTTGCACAGCGCCAAAACCACCATCTTTAGAAAAAGTGGCACAGCCGCCTAGTGCAAAACTGGCACTGATTAGGACGATTAAAGTACTAGATTTAAATGCTGCATTTGGTGTATCAGTGCGCATGCGATTCTCCTTTTTTATCATTAGCCTTTTCTGTAGGTTCATCAGACACTGTCTTGGGCGCGGCATTAACACCTGCAACCCCATGGTGACTATGACCTCCACCTCCACTAGACGGCATGGATAATACGCCTATGCCATGCCGATAGACTACTTCTCCTCCCAGCCAGCCTGTCACAGCGATTGCTTGAGAAAGCATAAAAAGTAGAAACAGCATTGGTACTGATATCAATTCATTGATACGGTATTTCCATGCATCCCAGCCCGCGAGCAAGATTAAGCCCATAGCCGTTAGAATGGCCCATGAGCGATGTAACAGCATGGCAGCGTGACCAGCATCATCATGGTTGGAGATTGAATTAAATGCCAGCCAGCCAAATAATACAGCAGTAGCAGCGCTGATAGCAGCGAGCCACAGGGTAAAGTGGCCAGCGGCAGCCAGTTGCGCAGAAACGGGGTGGCTACGTCGTGCGTAAGCAGCGATACTTAACAGAAATGCGATAATGGTTAAAGCAATTGGGAAATGCACTACAATCGGATGAAAATTAGGGATTATCTGCCATGGTGTAATTTGCGTTGAGGGTGCAGCCATTGAAGGCATTGCCATTCCTGCATGCTCAGCCTCTTGGTTCGACGGGTGTTTGTGCGCTTGAGATTCGTCTTGCGCGGCATCTTGATGATTGGATTTCATTTCATCTGGCTTTGATTCACCCATTTTGGAGTGATCCATCGCTTTTGTATCAGACTCACCATGGTTATGCCCAGCCATTTCGTCATGGTTCATCTCTGGCATATCTTCTTTTTTCATTGGCCGCATTGCTGGCTTGCTAGCAGGCATGGGCTTCATGTTGTCATGACCCATGCCGGCCATTTTAGAATGGTTCATCTCTGTCATTGGCGCCACACTATGATCATGATCCATTTGGCTGTGATCCATGTCTTTCATGCAGTCAGGAGGCATTTTTTTCATGCCTTCCATACCGCTATGGTTCATACTCTCCATTTCTGACATCGATTTGTTAGCAGGAGCTTCTTTTCCGGAAGGCATATTCGCCATCTGCTCAGGACTCATCTGATGTTGCATACCAGACATTGGATGTCCTGCATGACCACTGCCATTGGATTGAGTATTGACGGTTTTCCAATCAGCCAAACTATCATCGGCCAATGGTTTGTAATCATCAAAAGATGATTGATATGAATTTGTTTCTGGCACGGTCGCTTCTGCAGCTATTGCAGGTGAAAGCCAACCAATAGCAAGAGAACAAACCAGCAAACATGCGCTACGAGGCGCTAAGTTGAATAGTTTCATTGAAATCTCATTTCAAAAATAAATGTGGCGGATCAGCTTTGGGCCGAGTTTCGACCTAAAGCTGAGATTTAATCCAACAATTTATTCAAGAGATGGGAGGTCTTTGGGGATGTGCACTAACGTGCGAAAGGTAACTTGGTTTAAATAAAAGAACTTCGATTGCTTGAACTTGGGATTGCATTTTCTCTAATTGACTAGGAGGTAAAATGGTAAAACAAGCCATGCAGTGACCGCATTTAGAACAGTGGTCATTCGTTGACTGTGTATGCTCTGCATCAGATTTATGGTTATCATGTTGATGCATGTCATGATTATCATGATTATCATGATTATGGCTTTCAGTGCTTACTGTCTGTGTGTCACACAGTTGCTCAGCCACCATCATCCCGCTAGCGTAAACAGTATTTATAAAGAATATTGTTAACAGCAATAGCACAAACTTACGAAATGATTTTAATTGTTTAAATTGCATTAACATTAGTTTACGCCAATTTAATTAAGTTTAATTAAAATGAATGTGCGTTTTGTGCTTATTAAGGCATTATTTTGTCTATTTCAGTATTATTTTAAAATTATTTTAAAGCTGTTGAATAATATTCAAATCAATTAATGACGTTACTTGAATACTTTAAAGATAATTTGTACAGAAAATTGACACAGCGGTATCAGGGAAAAAGTATTTTCTTAAAACATTCCAAATGTTATAAATTCGTATGTTAGAGTAATATCGTGGTTCCAGCTTAAGTCAGATAAAAGACAGTTTATATTTTAATAACACATGAAGCGCTTTAATTTCATCTGTGCAGTTTTCACTTTTTGAGTCATTTTTTAACTGAAATTATATTAATATTTTTAATACATCACAATCATGCAACGAATTACTATTTCACTTGAAGAATCTTTAGCCGAGCAATTTGATGAATTGATTGCGAGGCATGGTTACGTCAATCGATCAGAGGCTTTCAGGGACTTATTGAGGGCTAGGATCGAAGCTGAGCGTAAAGCAAAATATGCGGTTAAATATTGTGTTGCAACGGTGAGTTATATTTATAACCACGCAGAGCGCGAGTTGGCTAGTAAGATTATGAATATGCAACATGAACATCATGATCTTTGCATTTCTACCATGCAGGTTCATTTGGATCACGACAATTGTCTTGAAACTTTAATACTCAAAGGCCCATTTAAACTTGTCAACTCATTAGCGAATCAATTGATTGCATTAAGCGGTGTTCGACATGGCAATATTAATACCATACCTGTTGAATTAGAAACGCATTCGCACACCCATCACGGGCATAACCACCCACACAGTTTAATTCCTCACACTCATCTGCAACCCAAAACGTAGTTGTGCAAACCTATAAGTCCTTGATTAAATTATTTTTAGAATTATATGTAGCCATTCAAAAATCAAGATAATAGGGGTCAGGGGATTCTATTTTACACAAAACAACCGCTATTATTTTGTTTTCTCTGCAAGACCCCTTTTAGCTTTGTAAAAACATTTATTTTAAAAAAATGAATCTAATATAAAAAATTTAACGTTATAGTATGAAGAAATATTATTTCTTCATACTATATTGTTAACTGCTTTATCAATTCAAAATTTTAATAAATTAAATTTATACCTTTTTCAATCTAAAGGATTGTATTCATGCAGAAGAATCACCAAAAAAATAAATACTTTAATAATGCATTAAGGTTTACGGTTTCCATATTAAGCATGAATGCATTATTGCCTTTAGCTTGGGCAGAAGGTAGTAATGAAACAGATATAGAACTAGAAAATATAGTCGTAGAAGCATCTCGTACCAGTCAAATGGGCCTTGCTGATGCCGCTAGTCAAGGTTTTATTACGCAGAAACAGCTTGAAGCTAGAGTCGTCTACAGGCCAGGCGAGCTTTTAGAAGCCACGCCAGGCTTAATAGTAAGTCAGCACAGTGGTGAGGGCAAGGCCAATCAGTTTTATCTCCGAGGGATCAATTTAGATCATGGCACCGATTTACGCACCACAGTGGATGGCATGTTAGTCAATCAAAGAAGTCATGGTCATGGTCAAGGTTGGACCGATTTAAATTTTTTGATTCCAGAAATTACTGCAGGACTGGAATATCGCAAAGGCCCCTATTATGCCGATGAGGGCGATTTTTCTTCAGCAGGTGCTGTCAGTGTGCTGTATGCGGATCAATTAGATCAAGGTATTGCCAGTGTTGGCATAGGGCAAAATGGCTACAAACGAATGTTGTTAGCAGACTCACCTAAAGTAGGTGCTGGTAATTTACTTTATGCGCTTGAGCTGTATAGAAACGATGGCCCTTTTAAAAATCCTGACGACTATAAAAAAATCAATGGGGTATTACGCTACAGTGAGGGTGACGATGCCAATGGCTTTAATATTACTGCCATGGCATACAGTGCCAAATGGACTGCTACCGATCAAATTCCGCAACGGGCCATCGATTCGGGATTTATATCAGGTAGATTTGCTGCCATTGATGAAACCGATGGCGGTGAGGCGCAACGCTATAGCTTATCTGGTGCCTGGCATCAATCTTCGGCAACCAGCGCTACCAATGTTAATGCCTACATCCTAAATAATAAACTCGATTTATATTCAAACTTTACCTACTTTTTAGATAATCAAGTAGATGGAGATCAGTTCAATCAGCCTGATAGACGCGTCACAACAGCTTTTAATGCAGACCATAGCTGGCAAATGCCTTTTTTAGACTTCAAATCGGAAAATAAAGTCGGGCTACAATTTCAAAATGATAATATCTATAACGCTTTGTTAAATACCAAAGCCCGCCAGCGCTTATCGACAACGAGGCAAGATCATATTGTAGAAACCAGCGTAGGTGCCTATTTTCAAAACACGACTTACTGGACAGAAAAATTTCGCACTATTGCCGGCATTCGGGAGGACTATTTTCACAATGATGTGAGTAGTGATTTACCGATCAATTCTGGCAAGGCCAACGATAGGCAATTTAGCCCTAAGTTGAGCATGATTTTCGGCCCTTGGGCAAAAACGGAATATTACTTTAATGTTGGCAATGGCTTTCACAGCAACGATGCGCGCGGCACTACCATATCGGTTGACCCTAAAAATCCGGATACCCGTGTAACGCGCGAAGACCCAATTGTGGCATCGAATGGCTTTGAAGTAGGGGTGAGGACTGAGATTATTCCTGGATTGCAATCTAGCTTAGCCGTTTATCAATTAGATTTTGATTCAGAATTGTTATTTGCAGGTGATGCAGGCACAACGGCAGACACCGGAAGGCCAAGTCGCAGAGTAGGTTTTGAATTCTCTAACTATTATAAGCCTACCAGCTGGATGACAATTGATGCAGATATCGCCTATGCGCGCGCTCGATATCGCAATGCAGATATTGCTGGCGATAGAATCCCAGGTTCTATAGAAGGGGTGGCTTCTTTAGCGATGTCAATTGATAACCTAGGCCCGTATTATGGCGGTTTGCAACTGAGATATTTTGGACCACGTCCTTTACTTGAAGACAACAGTGTGCGCTCAAAAGGAACTGCGACACTCAATGGTCGTATAGGCTATAAAATTAACCCTAAACTCGCCATTAATCTCGAAGGTTATAATCTGACGAACCGTAAGGATTCAGCTATCGACTATTTTTACACTTCACGTTTACCTGGAGAGCCTGAAGCTGGTGTCGAGGATATTCATTTTCACCCGATTGAATCACGTTCATTTCGTTTAAATTTGGTTGCTAATTTTTAAACGATACAATTGTGTGTGAAATGAGAACATTAATTATTAATTCGGCTTTCAAATTATAATATTGACTGTTACATTCATACTTATCTTATACGATTAATTAAGAATATCAGTAAAATACCCTTTACTGATATTTATATGTTTAGTTACGTTGTTTCAATCTACTTTACAATCTGGGATAAACGCCATGTAATACTAAAACAGTATTGCGAACTGATAAAGGCATCAAAAACTAAAGGTGAATCATGAAATTTACTCCTGTGCAACGGGGCTTTACCCTAATTGAGATGATGATAGTTATCGTAATTATGGGAATATTAGCGTCTTTAATCGTGCCAAAAATTATGGGGCGCCCTGACGAGGCCAGAACAATTGCGGCAAAGCAAGATATTGCTTCAATATTGCAAGCGCTAAAGTTGTATAAACTTGACAATCAGCGCTATCCAACTACCGACCAAGGATTGCAATCTCTAGTTAGTAAACCCAGCTCACCCCCAATACCGCCTAATTGGAAAACCTCTGGCTATTTGGAAAAAATGCCCGTAGATCCATGGGGAAATCCTTACCAATATCTTTTGCCTGGCGTTCATGGCGAGATCGATATATTTAGTTTTGGTGTAGACGGGGCAATTGGTGGAGAAGGTAATGATGCCGATATCGGCTCTTGGGCGCTGTAGGAAAATTTATGGATTCACGCTACTGGAATTAATGGTAGTAATGATAGTGATCGGTATTTCTTTAAGTTTAGTTATTCCCAATTTAATGAAAAATGAGGACGATGTATTAAAAGAAGAATCAATGCGGCTCATTGCGTTGGTGGAGTATGCTGCTGACACCGCGAACAGTCGCGGTGTGTGGATAGCTTGGAGTCCAACTGCTTCTGGCTACCGTTTTTTGCAGTTTGATAACGACAAAAATATCTGGCAGCCTCTCATTAATGATGACGTACTTCGTCAGCGTCAACTCGCCGAAGGGGTGAAACTCAAAGCCTCGATGCAACAACAAACTATCATCGCAACCGATGCATTAATTACCTTTTCCCCATCTGGAATTCATGCACCTTTTCAAATGGTACTGACCATTGGCGAAAAAAAACGTGTCATTCAAGGGAATCTAATGGGCAAAGCAGTCATTTTACCGATCGACTTGGACCTCACGCCTATACCATGAACATCAAATTTAAACATATTGGCTTTACTTTAATTGAAGTTTTAGTAGGTATGGCAATTATCGCAGTGGCTCTTGCCGCCGCAAGCCGCGCGGCAGGACATGCGATTGAGACCAGCAATCAGTTGAAGCGCCGAGTCATTGCTGACCTCGTCGCACAAAATCGCTTAGAAATACACAAGGCAAGGCATGATTGGCTAGCGCCAGGCAAGTCATCTGGTCAAGAAACCCAGGCAAATATACCCATGATTTGGAAAGAAGTTGTTACAGAAACGCCGAACCCTGCATTTCGTAAAATTGTGGTTGAGGTCTTTGCTGTTGAGGAACCTAATTATCAGCTAAGGCGGCTGGTCGGTTTTTTGACGCTAGAACCCCCCAAAAAAGCACAAATTGAAACAAAAAACTAAAGGGTTTACCCTGATTGAAGTCATTATTGCATTGTCTATTTTTGCGGTGCTTTCAGTCGTTGGCTATAAAGGTTTGAATAGCCTCATTCAAACTCAAGAGCGCGTTGCCGCAGAAGACGATAAATGGCAACAGTTGGTTTTGTTTTTTGACCGTGTTGAGTTAGATGTGAAGCAAAGTGTGAATCGACCGATCAGAGGACGCGACGGTAGCCTAGAGCCAGCTTTTATCGGGAGCACTTCGTACGCTGGCGAATTTGGCGCACAACTGGTTTTCAGTCGATTTGGCGATTCAGAACAAACAGGTTTTTTGATGGATACACGCCGAGTTGCTTATCGACTGCATGATGGAGCGATTGAATTGTTAATTTGGCCAACCTTGGATGCCGCCCCCAGTGCCAAGCCTGAAATATTTAAAGTGCTGACACACGTAGCGCAAATCTCATTTAGTTATCTTGCGCAGGACGGCCGATTAGTTAACGTTTGGCCTGATGTTTTACAGGTGTCAGAGAAAAAATCCTTCGCGCCGTCAGCCTTGCAAATGTCGATCAAGTTAAACAGTGGTGAAACAGTGACTCGTATATTTGCTTTATGAACCGTAATTTATTTAGTCATAGGTTGCCAAATCGTGAAACTGGCATTGCTGTAGTTTCTGCCATGTTGCTGGCGGCTTTAGTGGTTTCTATCGCTTCAACAATCATTTTTAATCAACAGCGCTTTATTAATCAACTAGATAATCATTTTTCTACTACACAAGCAAGATGGATGGCAGAAGCCTCTATTCATTGGTCGCGTGCGATTTTGGCAGAAGACGCAAAAAGCGGTGCCGTTGATCACTTGAAAGAAAATTGGGCAATACAGCTACCTTATACGCCATTTGAGGGCGGCACCATTCGAGGTTTCATGACGGATGAACAGCAATTTTGCAACCTTAATAATGCAGTGGCTGGCGCGACAAATAATGGCGGCAATGAGTTTTTCAAGCGGTTAATGACATCTCTAAACATCAACACGAGCGCTTTGGATGCACTGATTGATTGGATTGATACAGACTCTGAAATTACTTATCCATATGGTGCTGAAGAGGCACATTATCTAACACAGCCGACACCCTATCGTATTGCCAATCAACCACTTACCGAATTAGGGAATTTAAGTCGAATACAAGGTTTTACCGAAGAAAATATTGCGAGCTTGAAACCCTATTGCGTAACCTTACCAGAAAAATCGACGACCAATATCAATACGGTCTCACCTGAGTTATTGGGACTCATGTTGCCAGATTTATCCGAGTTTGAGTTGCAAACCATCATAGCGTCACGCAATGCACGCCCTTTTGAAAATCTTGCAGAAGTTAATCAACGACTGAAACAAAAGAAAATCACTTTGAGTGAAAATGAATTTTCTGTCGGTAGTCACTTTTTTTTAGTCACTAGCCAGGCCCAGTTCGGAAAGAGTACAATAATCGCTAAGGCTCTCCTCAAGCGTGATGGGGACGGATGGCCACAACTTATTTGGAAAAGATACCGTTGACGACCTTACGCCTAATGATACCCACCACGTGGGATGCCTACCAAGACAGCTGCGAGTGGGCAATTCTAGACCGCCAATCTAAGGTTGTACGACGAGGCAAAGATTTACTCACTACGCTACCGCAATGCGATGAAGTCGAGGTTGTTGCTCCAGCTTCGATGGTTGGTTTTATTCCTGCCCAACTACCGCCTGGCAGCCAAACTAAAATCTTAGGTGCACTGGCGTTTTTAGTGGAATCGGGTTTAATTAGCGCACCAGAAGACACTCACGCGGTACTTGCGGAGCAATCTGCTTCTCAAGTCGTTGTGGCAGTGATACAAAAATCTTGGATGAAAATATTGTTAGAAAAATTATCGCGCGCCGATATTTTTCCAGTCCGTATGTTTCCTGAAACGCTATTGCCGGCATTGCCTGATAAAGGCTGGGCAATGGTGTGTAAAGGTCATGAGAGTTTTATTCGAACGGGTGTTGTGCAGGGTATCCCAGTTGATGTGGATGTTAATAATGACACACCACCTTTACTGTTAGCGCTGGCTTTGCAACAAAGTGAGTTGAATCCACCCGCCAGTATTGCCATGCATGGTGAGTTAGTACCTCAGATTGAAGTCTGGCAATCGCAATTGGGTATTTCTTTAGTGCCTGCAACTCAGATAGAATGGTTCGTAAGTCCTAGTAAGCCTGCATTAAATTTATTGCAGGGTGAGTTTCAACCCTCTGGAGGAGTAACGCGGCATTTGCTTGCTTTCAAGTCTGTGGCAATTACTTTAGGCGTATTAATTGCACTACAAATCAGTTTAACTTTGTTTGATTATGCGCTAAAAGCTAATGAAAATCGTAAACTTGACCAAGCCATATTGTTGCAATTCAAAGCAACGTTTCCAGATGCTAATACAGTAGTCGATGCTCCTTTACAAATGCTGCGTAATTTAGAAGAAATGAAACATGGTGCTGGGCAAGGTGTTAGTTCAGATTACATTCCAATGCTAGCTGCAGTCACAAACAGCATTGGAAGTGTATCCGCTGAAAGACTCAGAGGCATGGATTATCAAAATAATAAGCTGGTACTAAATTTACTGTTGCCAAATATGGAGCAAGCGGAAGCGATGCGAAAGCGTTTAAACACATCTGGACTATCGGCAGCATATGAAATAACGCGCACGACCGATCAAGGGGTTGAGCTTTTACTTTCTGTCACAGCGAGCACTTCATGAAAGACCAACTCATTGCGCGCTGGCGGGATTTTTCCAATAAAGAGCAGTCATTGCTTGCTGCACTGTTTTTCATCGTGATCTGTCTATTAATTTATGCTTTTATTTGGCTACCAGTTCAGCATGGCCGTGAACGCTTGAACCGAGTCATCCCTGAGAAAAAAGCCAAACTTGTGCTTATGCGGTCTCAGGCGGCAGACATAGAGCGCTTGCGTGGTCAGTTCAATGCTCTGCGTAGCTCTTCTGGTGGCCTCAAGGCAGCCATTGAAGTGTCTGCTAAAGTGAGTGGAATTAGCCTTAACTATGCGCCAACTGATCAAAATAGTGATGTTAATCGTTTAAAAGTGGCCCTAATGCAAGTAAGTTTTGATACTTGGCTTAAATGGGTAGAGTCACTTCAAAGCCAGCATCATATACGTCTTCAATCTTGCCTAATCACGCCCAGCGCTTCGCGCGGCTTAGTGAATATTGATGCGGTTTTCACTGCGCTGGAGTAAATGTGAGCTTGAAACGACATCTTTTCATTGGGTTTTTAAGCCTTAGCGTAGGTTTGTGCATTTATGCACCAGCTCAATTAATGGGGGTTGCTCTTAATAAATTGAGTGGTGACAGGTTAGATTTGGCTAATTCAAAAGGCAGCTTTTGGCAGGGTAATGCTCATATACTGCTCAAGAGCCTAGAACAGCAGGCAGATATGGTAGACCTTGGTAAAATCACATGGGATACGCAGCCACTCCAATTGCTAGCAGGTAAGTTTGCTATTAGTCTTATTTGGAATCAGGGTGCGCCATTCTGGATGACATTGGATAGGTCACGCTTGCATATTGAGCATGCAGCATTTAGTCTGCCGGCAGTCGTTGTATCTACTTTAGTGCCTAGCTTGAAGGCGGCACAGCTTGACGGGCAGTTGGAAGTGCGTTGTGACAATTTTTCACTGACGCAACAAGAGATTTTAGGACAAGTAGAAATAGATTGGAATCAAGCTAGTTCACCATTAAGTATTGTGAACCCGTTAGGCAGTTACCATACCAAACTGGAAGGCAATGGAGCGGGACTCGCGATTCAACTTAGCACACTTACTATGGGTCCGCTACTGTTACAAGGTAATGGAAGTTGGGATGCAAATGGGGGTTTGCATTTTGAAGGCACCGCAGAAGCAGAAGTTGCAGCAAAATTGCAGTTGCAGGAATTATTGCGCGTTATGGGTAACGAAACAACCGCGGGTAGTGGTAAATACCAACTGCGCTTCTAAAATAATAATGATTAAAAACATCCGTTATCCTGTCGTCGATTGCATACGCGGTTTAGCTATTTTAGCTATGATGATCTACCATTTTGGTTTTGACCTCAATATGCTAGGCTATCTCTCTCAGAATATTAACCACAGCATGACTTGGCAAATTGCCCGTGGTTTGATTCTAGGTACTTTTTTATTCATTGCTGGGTTTAGTATGGCATTGGCAGCCCCTCAAACTTTAAAGCAGCGCTTGGTAAGGCTAGTGCCTATTGCGGGTTGCGCCTTGTTAGTGAGTGTGGTTAGCTATTTTATGTTTCCCGATTCGTGGATATTTTTTGGCGTATTGCATTTTGTAGTTGTGGCTAGTTTCATTTGTGGGTTAATGATGCAGCATAAAATACTTATGTTAACGACAGCTATTGCGCTTTTGGGAATAGGGTTTTTCTACCAGTCACCAGTGTTTGATCAGCCGCTTTTACAGTGGTTGGGCATGATGACACACAAGCCAATTACTGAAGACTACGTTCCAATGCTGCCTTGGATTAGTGTAATGATGATTGGTATTATCATTGGCGAATGGGCTTTAACTAGAACGCAGCTTGCCCCACTTGCTTGTAGACCTACTGCCGCGTTAAAACCTGTGCAATGGTTAGGCCGACATAGCCTTGCCGTTTATATGATACACCAGCCTATACTACTGGTGGTCCTTACAATTTTTGGAGTACTATATAGATGAAGCTACAAACTTTCCGACCTAAAATAGTATTTGAAAAAAAATGGCCTGAACTTTTGGCAGTGTTATTACAGGCAATATTATTTGTGCTAGGTGGTCTTTTAATGGCACAGTGGTCGTGGTATTTTATTTTACCTAAGACACTGCAGCTACCACCCAAATTAGAGCAATCCACCTCCACACAATTAACCTCCGTGTTGGCAGCACATTGGTTTACGCCAGCAACTGGCCAAATTGTGATGACTGCTCCACCCGTGAATTTTAAGTTAGTCGGTACTTATGCATCGGCGAGCAGTTATGCCAGTTTTGCCGTATTTAAACTGGCCGATGGTAAACAGCGTGCTGTATTGATCAATCAAGAAATTAACTCGGGCATTCTTTTGCAAAAAGTTAATCGCGATTATGTCGAAGTGGGGCAGCAAGGTAATACTCAAAAGCTGTATTTAGAGAACCGTAAGCCCAACAGTGCATCACCACAAATAGCCATACCAATTTTTAAAAAAATATAACTAAATGTAACTGTTACGTTACAAATTATTTTATTTGTACGGTATAGTTCATTTATCTGCATTTAAGCTGCAGATTTCTGTGTTTTTTTAATCACTTAACTAATTGGGAGATTTAAAATGAATAAGAAAATTTCTGCTGCTTTAGTATTAGCAGTTTCTGCATCCTTCTCGGCTTCAGCATTTGCTGCCGACCGCTCAGGAGTTACTTGTGCGAACTTACCAACTTTTGCGGATTTACAAGTAGCGCTTGCAGCTGCAGTACCTGGCGCTGCTGGTTTAGGTTTGCCGATGTGGGCAACGCTGGTTGACTCTAGCGGCCGAGTTTGTGCTGTGGCAAAATTAAGTGGATCTGATCCTTGGCCGGGTAGTCGTGTGATTTCTGCACAAAAAGCCAATACGGCCAATTCGTTCAGTACAGAAAATGTCGCTCTTTCAACAGCAAATTTATACAGTGCAGTGCAACCCGGTGGTTCATTGTATGGTTTGCAACATAGTAATCCCGTCAATACATTAGTGGCTTACAGAGGTGCCGCGACTTCTTTTGGTACGGCTAATGACCCCATGGTAGGTTTACGTGTGGGCGGCGTCAATGTTTTCGGTGGTGGTTTAGCACTTTACAATGCTGCTAAGCAAGCGATTGGTGCGATTGGTTTAAGCGGCGACACTTCTTGTGCTGACCATGAGATTGCCTGGAAGCTACGTACTGCCTTAGTGGGCAAGGGCACCGGTACTGGTTTGGTCGCTAATAAAGTTCCTGGTGGCGTAACAACACAAGGCGGCGTTAGCACTGATAACATTGACTATACCTCAGGTGGTGCCTTCAGCCATGTTCAGTGCCCTGTAACTGGTGTTGTTCCTCCACTGGGTGGTTTAACCAACTAATATTTTACTTTTGAAAGGACTTATCATGAAACCCATGATTAAAACGTCTACGGGGTGGAGTATTAGCCGAGTGGTTATGATTGCTGTGTTTGCCTTTACACTTACCGCATGCGGTGGCGGTGGCGGGGGGGGCAGTAAGCCTGTTCAAACTTTGTTGCAACAAATTAAAGCACTCATTGCAACAGGTACACCTACGAGTTTAGAGGCAGCGAATGATTTATTATTAAACAATCAAGATAATTTGTCTGCAGCTGATTTTGAAGCCTTGATGGATGCGCTAATAGAGGCTTAATAGTTTTATCAAGTTGTTAATAAAAAAGCACTCATTATTGAGTGCTTTTTTATTGCTTGCAATTTGTTTACTTATTAGAGGATGCTGCCAGCCCTGATTGAATCATGTCTGTCTGCATGATTGCACGCTTATCTTTTGGCAAACTTTGCCAAAGTTTAGCTTGTGCTAATTCAGCTTCATCGGTGAGTTCATGTGGCGCCAAACTATCTTGATGACTAGCCGATTGGGGTAACGATAGTTGAATTTTAGCTGCAGCAATTCCTGCTTGTCTTAGCGTTGTCCCTATGCGCTGACGTTCTAATGTTAATTTTTGTTGTTCTGTTTGTATATGTCTCCACCAAGTAAATAAGTATAGTGTAACTACTACCATTAAAATAGTAATGATGAGCTTAAAATTTCTTAACGCTATTGCCTGACTATTCATTTGTTATAACTGCTTCAAATCTTCAGCGTATTCCGCACCGTAAGTAATGCCTAATTGTGTTTTATCAACATTAAGCTCAATATTGGTCAGTCCCTTTATCCATTGAGTATTCCGTAAACGGATGTTTAGAGGTGCATAATCCTGCCAAGTTTTCTTTACCGGCTGACCATATTTAGCTGTTAATAAGTCTACATAATGCGCATAAAGTATATTTATATCCTCATTTGTGGAATTTTCTGCTGTTTTTTTCGCTTGAGGAATTAATGTGAGTGTTACGCGACTTAATTGATCATTATTGAAGATAAACCAGACACTAAATTTTTCTCCCGCTATGTCAAGAGTGTTTAACTTCGCTAACACTTGTTCATCAGATTTTATATTTAAATCATTTGCACCGGCAGGGCTTGTCTGCAGATCTGGCAAAGCAAACAACAGCTCTTTTAAGGTCATGCCATAAAAGGTATCTCCCCACAGAGGAATTCGCTCAAGTGAGGCCGCGGTTGTGTTAATTGCTAATAAATGGGTTAATAAAAACAAGGTTATCATCAATAGCTTTTTCATGGCATTCTCCATGGCATAGGTATTTTGCAAATTAAATAAGAGCTGCTAAAATTTAGTTTACTTACCCTGTCAACGAATCACTTCTCTCTACGAATCACTTCTCTCTACGGCTTAGTTTTTTCGAGCAAACTTTTTAGTCTGGGCTCGACTCTATTTGGCAAGATGACATCTGGCACTTCTGGCAAAGGCCATATTTTTATAGGTTTAACGCTTTTTTGTTGTTGAATGATGTAATCGTAGCGATCGTTTGTCACCCCGGTTGAATCTTCAGCGCCACGCATCACATATGGACGCAAGAATACCATCAGGTTAGTTTTTTTATGTGTCCTCCCCACCGTGCGAAATAATGCGCCTAAGCCAGGTATATCACCTAGAAAGGGCACTTTATCAACGCTGTCAGTTATCCGGTCTTCTATTAAACCGCCCAATACAATAATATTGCCATCCTCTACCAATACAGAAGTATCAATAGAACGCTTATTTGTCGTAATTCCGGCGCTGCCAGATGCATCTAGAACGCTAGAAACCTCTTGGTGAATTTGCAGTTTAATGGTGTTGCCTTCTGAAATTTGCGGCTTTACTTGGAGCGTCAGACCTACATCTTGACGCTCAATGGTTTGAAAAGGCGTGACTGAGGCAGCTCCGCCAGTTTGTGCATACTGCCCAGTAACAAAAGGTACGTTTTGACCAATTACAATCTTTGCTTCTTCATTATCTAACATCAGTAAGTTTGGTTTAGAAAGAATGTTGGCATTTGCATTGGATTCAAGTGCGCGAGCCAATAATCCTAAGTTAGCGACTTCTCCAATGCCCGGAATGTTCACCTTTCCTCTTAAAAGGCCGATATTAAGCCCATTACCAGCAGAAGCTATATTGCTGGACACGCCAAGGATATTACCGCCACGGTTAAATTTAGTACCTCCAAACGCCTGTAGATTGCCTCTATTCAAGGTACCTTCGCTGAAAGCTTCAAGATCTTGCCACTGAATGCCAAATTCAGACGCTTTATCCGTAGAAACTTCTGCAATCAATGCTTCAATGTAGAGTTGCGCGCGGCGCATATCCAATTTATCTATTACCCCACGTATCATGTTAAAAACATGGTCTGGTGCGGTTATTAGTAATGAGTTGGTTGCAGCATCTGCTTGAATCATGTCATTTTCTTGGGCTGAGGCAAGTTCCGAGAAAGGAGATGCGGTATTAACTGGATTAATTGGATTAACTACATTAACAGGCTGGGAAGTTATCACATTTTTAGCAATATCCCCATTAATCGTAGGAGAAATGCTGTTTGGTGCAGACGAAGGTGCAAGTGTACTTCCGGCGGACTTACCTGACATCAACGCACGTAAAGTGGCAGCGAGCTTAGTCGAGTCAGCATTTTTTAAATAGACGACATGAATCGAGCTACCAACATTGGTCGGCACATCTAATTGTTCAATCAGTGTAGCTGCACGCGTGATTAAGGATTGGTTTTCCGCATGTAAAATAATGGCATTTGAGCGCGCATCCGCTACTGCTAGTAGACGCTTTGTTGGATCTGCCGTATTTGAAGCGTCTGCTACCAAACGGTTAAGGGTTTGCGTTATTTCAACGGCAGATGCATATTTAAGTCTAACAAGTACGTTCTCGGCTTGAGAAGGTCGGTCAATGGTGTTTATTAACTTAACAATATTATTCAAATTATCTGCATAGTCAGTAACAATTAATGCATTGCTACTCGGATAAGCACTTATAACGCTATTAGGAGAGAGGAGAGGTTTCAGCACATTAATTAGCAGGCTCGCACTTTCATATTTAAGTACATACACTTGCGTCACGATTTGGCCACCTGATTGTTTGCCAGTGACCAACCGCGGCGTAAATTTACCTTTCGCATCCAACTCTGGCACGATTGAGGTATAGCCATTTTCTTCCACAGCGGCAAAGCCCTGCACACGTAACGCCGAAAGGAGTATTTGATAGGTCAGTGCCCGTGGAACTGGTTTTGCTGTATTTATACTGATAGTGCCTTTTACTCTTGGATCTAGCAGGAAATTTTTATTAGTAATCTGACCAATTGCTTTAACCACAGATTCAATATCAGCATCGACAAAATTAAGCGACACCTTGTCATCGGTCACTTTCACGTTAACATCCTCTGCAAACCCGACAGCATTCGAGAGAAGCAATATAAGCGTTATAACAGTTTGAAAGAAATATTTTTTCATTAGGCCAATTATGTTTAAATATTATTTTGGGCAATGATACTTAAGCTTTAGATTCACATCAAAACCCCCTCAATTATGCGTGATAGCTACTGATTAGGCTAGTGAAAAATTAATAGATATACTTAATCATAATTAATTGTTCAATCTCTAAAGGGATAGTTAATTCAACATTGAGATTGAATTAAAGCATCTATATAAAAATAGGGTACTTATACTGTAGCATAACCAATATGACTGAATTAGTAAATTTTTTACCAACTAAATTTGTTCCGTATAGTTATGCGAAAACGCAAGGCGCATTTGTAAAATCTGTTACAAATGGCGTTGCATTAATTTGCCTGCGTGATGGGGTAAAAATCGAGGCAATTACTGAGATTTTAAGATTGTGGCAAGGTAAATTCACCGCGAATCAAGTTTCTGTGGACATCTATGATAAGTTGCTGACTGAGACTTACGCACAAGAAGGTGCCTCTAGTGCTTTTGCAGATGACATCGAAAATAATTTAGACCTATCGCGTCTTATTCAAGAATTACCAAAAGTAGAAGATTTGCTTGAAGCTGAAGGTGATGCGCCCATCATCCGTATGATAAATGCGATTTTTACCCAAGCCTTGCGTGAGAGTGTTTCTGATATTCATATTGAGCCGTATGAAACTAAATCGGTGGTGCGCTTTAGGATTGATGGCACCTTACGCAATATTGTAGAACCGCATCGTGCTTTACATGTCGCTTTGATTTCACGGATTAAAGTCATGGCGCAAATGGATATTGCTGAAAAGCGTATGCCACAAGACGGCAGAATCACTCTTAAGATTGCTGGTAAAATGGTTGATGTGCGTGTGTCAACATTGCCCACTGGGCATGGCGAACGTGTTGTTTTGCGTATTTTAGAAAAAGATGCCAAGCGACTTGATTTATCAAGATTAGGTATGTCTGATGAAACTCTATCTAAAGTCGACGCATTGGCACATCAACCCTACGGAATTTTTTTAGTCACTGGTCCAACAGGCTCAGGTAAAACGACTACGCTGTATTCTGCAATCTCTCGCCTAGATGCCAATGTGCTTAACATCATGACCGTGGAAGATCCGATTGAGTACGATTTACCACACATTTCACAAACACAGGTTAATGCCAAAATTGACATGAGTTTTGCAAAAGCCTTACGCTCCATCCTGCGACAAGATCCTGATGCCATCATGATAGGCGAGGTTAGGGATGTGGAAACCGCACAGATTGCTGTGCAATCCAGCTTAACAGGGCACTTAGTGCTTGCTACCTTGCACACAAACGATGCTGTTAGTGCGGTCACCCGATTGGTCGACATGGGGATTGAACCATTTTTATTGGCTTCATCTCTGTCTGGTGTACTTGCACAGCGCTTGGTGCGCTGTTTATGCACCGATTGCCGCGTTGCTTATGAGCCTGACAATGTAGAGCTGGCTTTGCTGAAGTCATCCCATTCGCCACAATATCTGTATCGTGCAGCCGGTTGTGTGGCTTGTGGGGGCACAGGCTATAAAGGCCGAATCGGTATTTATGAGTTGTTAGTCATTGATGACGAAATGCGTAAGCTCGTGCATGACCGTAATTCTGAACAGAAGATTCGTCAATACGCAAATTCCTTAGGTATGCTTGATTTACGCCAAGACGGTGTTAGATGGGTGATATCGGGAGTAACCTCTCTCGAAGAACTCCTCACTGTGACTAAAGAGTAAGGGTTAATAATCGTGGCTACATTTCGCTTTGAAGCGGTAGATGCGCTAGGCAAAATCACGCGCGGAGTAGTAGAGGCGGACACTGTCCGCCTGGCTCGTAGTCGCTTACGAGATATGCAACTGACACCGCTCAAGGTAAATGCCTTGCAAGAGGAAAAGTCTGCGGGGTTTACCAGTGGTAGTGTACGTTTGCGCGGCTCAGTATCTAGCTATGAGCTGGGATTATTTACACGACAGTTTTCTACATTACTCAATGCTGGCCTCAATATTGAGCAATCACTGGCCGCCATCGCGGAACAGATGGAAAAGCCAATTATCCGTGAAATTTTACTTGGTGTTCGCTCTGGCGTGGTAGCAGGCAGTGCGCTTTCAACCTCCATGGCAACTTACTCACAGACTTTTCCTGATATTTATTGTGCACTTATACACGCCGGTGAAGAGTCGGGCGAGCTAGCAAAAGTATTAGAACGCTTAGCCAACTATACTGAATCACGTCATGCTATAAAGCAAAAAGTCATATCTGCTTTTATTTACCCAGCACTGGTTACACTGACTGCTGTATTGGTTGTTGGTACCTTATTAATTTATGTCGTGCCACAAGTTGTTGGAGTTTTTCAACAATCCAAACAAACATTGCCAGTGCTGACACAAATCATGATTTTTATTAGTGATTTTTTGCGCCATACATGGATTTATCTAATTGGATTAATTGCTGGCGGTGTGTATATATTTAGTAAGTCTTTAAACAATGATTCGACGCGCTATCGATGGCATGAAACCTTATTAAAAATACCAGTATTGGGAAAATTACTGCGTAGTCTGAATACGGCTCGTTTAGCCAGTACATTATCAATACTGGTTGGTAGCGGTGTGCCGTTGATGACCTCGCTGCAGGCTGCTTCTAGAATCGTGACGTTGATGCCAATGCAAACAGCCGTAAAAGAAGCAACAGCCGCTGTGCGCGATGGGGGCACGTTAAGTCGCGCGTTAAGAGAAAGCGGGCAATTCCCACCAATTCTTATTCATTTAATTGCTAATGCTGAAGCAACTGGTCAACTCGGGAAAATGTTAGAAAGTGCAGCGGTGCAGCAGGAAAACGAAGTGAATAACAAGCTTATTATTTTAACCAATATTTTAGAACCACTACTGATCATTGCAATGGGTGGCATGGTGCTATTGATTGTGCTAGCTATCATGTTGCCGATTATTGAGATTAACCAACTGATACGCTAAGCGATTAAGTATTTTATTTAAGAAAGTATCACAATTGAATAATTCAAAATAGTTTGATATCAAATGCTCTTTCAATGAACCATATACTTGCAATGCTAATAATGATGATAGAGCCTGCATAAAAGAAGACTGTTTTGTAAAACCATGTTTTGCGCAAAGCATACGAAATGGGCAAGTAAACACTCAATATGCCAATTTGACCAATCTCTACACCTACATTAAAACCGACTAAAGCAAGAATCAACGCAGTATTTTGTAAGCCTAAATCTGATAATACGGCAGCAAATCCAAAACCATGAATTAAGCCAAAGGCAAATGCAGCCATCCAGCGGTATTTCAATATTTTCGGTAATAGGTTATTTAAGGCAGCTACAATTACTGAGGCAGCAATAGCAGCTTCTACCCAGCGGCTAGGCAATGAAATAATTTGTAAAGTGGCCAAGGTTAAAGTAATGGAGTGTGCAACAGTGAAAGCGGTTACTACCTTTAGCACTTCGATGAAAGTTGATTTGAAACTAGGCGATGGTTGCCATGTGTTGGCTTTACGCACTAAAACTGCGGGCAATAACAGCGATATTAAGAATAAAATATGGTCATATCCTATCCAAATGTGCCATATGCCTTCGACTATATAGTTTTTAAATTCGGTTAAGTGATTTGGCGTTTCTAACAAGAACGATTGCTTAGCATTCTCAGGCCCAAAAATGGAGGTTTTAGTGGTGTTTTTATAATCCAACTTAAGCAAACCGCGATGCGAAGGATCGATGTCAGCAAATAATGTGTAGTTCAAATTGAGTTCATTAATGGGCTCTTTGCAGCTCGCAGCAAATTTGATGGCTACATATGCGCCATCTGTATGATGATCAATTAATGTTTTTTGTGGTGTAATCAGGCAAGTGTTTTGCTTATTAAAAATTTGCAGTCTTGCAAAGGCATATGCGTCAATTTCTTGCTGCTTATTAAGCACTTCCTGCCACGTAATTTCATTGTTTGCATTCTCATCCAGGCCAATCGCGTATTCCAAATCCCGTAAAGCAATATCCAGCTGTCCTAGAATATGATTCTCTTTGACTGCAACAACTAGATAACTGTCGCTCGGTTTATGCGCGTAAACAGGGGAGTTGCAGCAGAAAAAGACAACTATTAATAAATAAAAAGTTTTTAAATGCCTACTCATGGACCGCTCTTGTATTTCGTCATGAGCTTAGTTAAAGCTATGTCTTCTAAATGATAGGTTGCTAACCATTGTGTCATTGTTTGAATGGCGGCAATATCCTTAGAGGCAATAGCTGCCTCTAAATACACCCGCGCATCGGCTGGTTCTTTTTGAATTTCCCAATTTTGTTTGGCTATTTGCATGGCCCTAGTGGGGTTATTCATTAATCTTAGTTCAAATCGTGAATGCTCTCTTTGATGTACCGTATCACCTCTCAACATCGCTGCCGCAAATCTTTGTTTCAAAGTATCAATTTGTAAGGCGGAGTCTGCTGAATTGATAATTTTAAGTGCCTCAGCATAGCGCAATAATAATGCGTCTACTTTTGTTTGTAATTTCAATAGTTTAATGACTTCTTGTGCACGTTTTTGATCTAGCAAATAATCAGAATAGGTCCCTAATAAATAGCTATCAGGTTCTTCAATCTTTATCGCCTGCTGAAAGTATTGTTCTGCTGCTACATTGTCGCCTAGCCGAGTCGCCATTTCTGCGAGCAAGGTTAACACCCAAACTCGAATAGATGGATTGGTTTCATTAGAGTCTGCATAAGTGGTTTTTAATTTTTGATAGCTTTTTACAGCTTGCCCACTCAAATTATGGATATTGGTCGCACAAGTTAAGGTAACTAACCTTGATGCAAGCGTATAAAGCTGCTCGCAACTTTTATAAGCTTCAGCATATTTGCCCTGAACTTGCAAAATGGTTGCACGAGTAATCCAGGCTTGGCCGTTTCTTGGATCCCGATTTAACAGTTGATCAAGGTCTACAAGCGATTGATCAAAATGATGGGTACTTTGCAATATGGTTGCACGTAAAATTAAAACCTCAATGGGCGGTTCCCTTAATTTCCACCAAGATGCCAGCGCCGCTTCTGCATATCCCAAATAACGTGGATCGCCTTCACTGCGAGAGCGTTCTATATATAATTGGGCTAACTCAGTTGCAACAGCAATATTATTGCGATTAATGCTTAATAATGCCTTTAAGTTTTTAAATTCCTTGGAGGTTACGCTTGAGTTCGCAGGAAGCGTTTCAAGTACTTGTGCAGGGTTTGTTGGAATATAGGGTGCAGCTGTTGCGACAGTTAGGCAACTTGCTAATAACAAACTAATAAATGTAAATTTAAATATCATGATTGCTTAAACAGAAATTTGAAATTGATTCAAGTCAATTTTTTATCGTATGAAACATTAACACTAGATGCATATAATTCATTAAAAATCCGATAAAATTTTTAAAAATTTTAAATATATTTATTTTTTGAACTTTTTTGAATCTATTTCTGTTTGTTTAACGTAGATAAACCATTAATGATGTTAACTGCAGAATTATGTTCGTTAACGTACAGATATTTCTTTCAGACCATTACATTATTAATCAGCATTTGCTAAAAACATTTAACATCAATTCAGGAGTCGCAAATCATGAAACTAATTAGAAATAAATCTCGATCCATAGCTTTTTTCGTATCCGCTGCATTACTTGGTATGGCGGCTACTGCGACTATGGCATCTAGCCACAAAGAGGCACCGTTTATTGCAGGCCAACCTAGGCTAGATGCTACAGACCTATATATGTTTCGTAGTTACGAACCAAATCGTGAAAACTTTGTAACGATTCTTGCAAACTATATTCCTTTGCAAGACGCATATGCTGGACCAAATTTTAACCAATTTGATTCTAATGGTTTATATGAAATTCACATTGATAACGTTGGAGATGCTAAAGAACATTTAACCTATCAATTCCGTTTTAACAAAGCAACCAAAGATTTCAAACTTCCTGTAAACGGTGTGCCAAATCGCATTCCTTTAATTAACGATTTGGGTGTAATCTCAGCCTCAAATCAAGATGCGCTAAAACTCACCGAAACGTACACCGTTGATTTAGTAACAGAAGGTAGTCGTAAAGGCAAAAGAGAGTCTGTCACGCAGTTGAACGGCAGTAAAACGTTTACTAAGCCAGTCGATTATATTGGTGAAAAGTCATTTGGTGCGACAGCTGGTGACAAAACCAATTACGACGCCTATGCTAACAGTTATATTTACGACATTAAAATCCCTAATTGTGCAGTAAATGGTAAGGTTTTTGTAGGACAGCGTAAGGAATCGTTCTATATCGCATTAGGCAAAATATTCGATAAAATCAATTTAAATCCATTAGGCTCTGAAGTTGCTGGAAATAATAATAATCTTGAAGATAAAAACATCAGCACGATTGCTTTAGAAGTACCCACTGCATGTTTGGTCAAATCTGCAACCCAGCCTGTCATTGGGGCTTTTACCACTGCAAGCGTTCGACAAGGACGATTAATCAATCCAAAACCAGGTTCTGGTATCAATAGTGCAAGTAAAGAAGGTGGTGCTTGGGCGCAAGTTTCAAGATTAGGTATGCCATTGGTTAACGAAGTAGTGATTGGCTTAGAAGACAAAGATACATTTAATACGTCAAGACCTAGTGCAGACGGTCAGTTCTTAACCTATGTGACTAATCCTACACTTCCAACCATTATTCAAGGTTTGTTTCCTGGAGCACCAGCGCCAACCAAATTTCCACGTAATGATTTAGTTGCAACGTTTCTAACCGGGATTGTTGGTTTAAATCAATTAAGCACCGTTACACCATCGGAAATGCTACGACTTAACACTAGTACAGCAATCCCATTAACATTACGTGGCGCACAAAATTCATTAGGGGTAATTGCTGGCGATAATAGTGGCTTCCCAAATGGCCGTCGTCCTGGTGATGATGTTATCGACGTGTCTTTAAGAGTGGCTATGGGCAAATTATGTACGTTAAATGACCCCGCAGATAGTTTTCAAATAGGCTGTCAACCTTCTGATGCACCAGCAGGAACCGCAGCTTTAACAGACGGCGTACGGAAAACATCTTCTGATTTTAAGAACGCTTTCCCATACTTAAATACGCCATTGCCTGGCAACAGCAATTAATAGGAGTCAACCATGAAAACTATATGTAAATGGTCAATGACCGCCTTATTAGTCGCAGGTACCTTGGCTTTAGGCGCTTGCGGTGGTGGTGGCGGAGGTGGAGGCCGCAGTAATTCGGCGGCTAGTCAATGCGCGGGCAATTCTGATACGTTTATCTGTGAGGTCTTTAAAGTAGTTAATAATTTAACTTCTGAAACTGCTGACCCTAGAGAAATCGATTCTATCGCGGTAACAAGTCCTGAAGATACTGATCCAACTTCAGCTATATAAGTTATTTTAATTCCCTTATGGCAAGCTATATTTCTGCTTGTCATAAGGATTCTTTTTGGGGCTGTAGTAGATTAGCCCATAATTGTTGAAGTTGTTTTATTTGGCGCTGATGAACATCAGCAAACGTTTGACGATGCAGCTGCTTAATTGAAAACTAGCGTTAAATGGGTAGGTATTTCACTTTGAAGAGCGGATGCCTCAACAGTGATCAACCAACGTTTATACAAAATTCAGGACACGCCCGATTTGTTTTGATTATCGCCAGTCTGTCCATCTTACTTTTTGTGATTCTGACAAAATCCTTTGAATAATAATAGTCGGCAAGCCGCCTCTAATCATCATTTGCTCAGCCTCGGCAGGGCTTCTATATTTACTCATAATTAACCCTTTGTTCACCAAATGGTTAAATACAACGTTTTCTCTTGATTGCATAGTTTTTAATTGCATGGCGTGCCTATCTTGGTTTACAAGTAAAACGTGATTGAAATATCGGTTGGGCTTAATCGGTGTTTCTAATATTGTGTGGTTCAAATAATATGCGGTCGATAATGAGATATGAAACGCCCGCTTTTGTCATTTCTGATCTGGCCAGTTGAAACTTCTTGCTTCTAGCCAGCTCAACGCCTTTTTTAATGACTTTTTCTAGTATTTTATTGCTGCGAGTGATCATTGATTTTCCTTTCTTAAAACAAGTTAATCATTAAACAAACAGCAATATTTTTCGGTGCGTTAGCACACATAATCAAAATTTTAGGTTTAAAATTTTTGTGTAAATGCATTGAGAAGTAAGAATCAACTGGAGCGTTGAGCTAAATTTTGAAGAAAAACTATCAAATATAATGGTTTACTTTTTACAATTAAAAAAAACTATAAAAAATGTACGTTTTGAGAACGCTTTAAAAAGACAGTTGGCCTGAAAGATACCAGCCACTTTGGTTGTCTTTATCGGCAATATTGCCTAAATCTACATAAGCCGCGGTTAATGCTAAATATTTTGCTGGAAACCACGCAATGAAAACATCTTTTGCATCGTCTTCTTTAAACACGCTTAAATTGTTTGGTCTGGCACGGTATTCGGCACCGATTAATACATTATCCGCAAGCATTAATGCAGCAGATACAGCAGGCTGAAACTGGTAACTATTGTTTTTATCTCCGCCAAAACCTAATAAGCCGAATTGATTGGCTTTGGTGGCTTGCAACGTGGCATTCAGCAATACGTTTCTACCGCCAATCGCCGCTAAATAAAGCTTGGTGGCCGATAAATAAACATCCACGCCAGTAGCACTTTCTGCCCCAAGTGCTTTAGGCACTTTGTCAAAATCCACATTGTGTTTAACTTGCACACCAGCAGAAACCTGTGGCAGCCAAGTGTCTTGATCGTAAACCGCATCGCCAAATAAACGTACTTTTGCGCCCAGTGTGTGCATGCGAACGTGTTGGTTTGGCACGGTGTCGCTTAAGCCTAAACGTTGGTGACTGTATGAGATTTCGACACGATTGTCGAAACCTACCGCAAAACCCGCCAGATTCATTTCAAAGCCGCCATCGGTTCTGGCATGTGTGTAAAAAGCCGAAGCACCTATCTGATCTTGCGTACCGTAACCTGCGATTAATGCCCAAGGCGTTAAACCGCCGCCAGCAGAACCTTCAATTTGCATCACGCCGCCCGTTGCCAGTAAACGCTCGCCAGCAATTGTAGACAAAGATAACGTGAATAAAAGCAGCAATATAAAGATGGGTAATAAAGATTTTTTAGGCATGTGAATAATGTAATATAAAAGATGATCTTTAAAAATACAGATTATATAGCGCATGTTTTTTCTTAGTTATTTAAGCGTTTTATGCGTTAATGTTAACTGTATAAGCAATAACTGAACCAACTTAATTGCAACTTTGTATCTCACCTTGCATCCATATAAGCTGGCTCAATGTGTTATTGTGTAATTGGAATAAAAATGGGTAAAGTCACAATCAGATTATTTTTTTCGCTAATGGTATTCAGCTTGACTGGATGCGCCTATTTAAAAGATGCGCCGCCGTTAAAATCATCTCAAAGCCCGCAAAGTAGCCTGTTTGCCAGAATAGGCGGCTTGCCTGTGTTAACCCAAATTACCGATGAATTTATTGATAAAGTTGCCGCTTCGACTAAAACTAAACGTTCATTTGACGGTATCAAACTAAAAACCTTGAAAGAAAGCGTTGTTGCGCAGTTGTGCAAACTCACTGGCGGGCCTTGCGAATACGAAGGTGAAACCATGCTCAATGCGCATCGCGATGCCAAGATAACCGAAGCCGAGTTTGATGCGTTTGTGAGCATGTTTAGAGATACGCTGAATAAATATGTGGCTACGCGCGAGAAAAACGAGTTGCTTAAAATTTTAGCGCCCATGAAGCGCGATATTGTGACATTCAATTAATATCCACTGATTAATCGGTTTAGTTAACCAATATTTTTGGTTAAAATAGTGGGTTAACTTGGCGACAAAATAATGTTATTAAATTAAGGGTTTCAGTAGTTCATCACACCCTGATGTGTGGTCAACTTTCTTAAGGCTCATTAACTATTAGTGGTTTAAATTAAATAAGTGGCACAGTTAATGCTGTCGGCATCGAATATGATTAAAACACGTATAAATATATCTTATTGATATTTTAAGGATAAAAATTGTTTAAAACACTATTAGTCAGCACTAGCATTTTTTCAAGTAGCATTTTTTTTAGTTTTTTTAGCCTGCAAATTCATGCAGCAGAGTTAACAGTGGACGTGTTGGATGCAGCTGGTGCGCCGATTGAAAACGCGGTGGTGTACGCAGAGCCTGAAAATAAAGCGGCGTTACCGCCAGCAGCTGCGATTATCGAGCAGCGCGGCAAACAATTTAATCCTTTGGTCAGCGTGGTGCAAACTGGCGCAGATATTACATTTCCTAATTTTGATAGCGTCCGGCATCACGTTTATTCGTTTTCTCCTGCCAAAACATTTGAACTTAAACTGTACTCTGGCGTGCCAACCAACCCAGTTAAGTTTGATAAAGCTGGCACCGTCATATTGGGCTGCAATATTCATGACACGATGGTGGCGTTTGTTCACGTGGTTGATACGCCTTATTTCGCAATATCCAGTAAAGCAGGCAAAGCCGTTTTGCACGATTTGCCCAATGGCAATTACACACTCAAAGCGTGGCATTA
Organism: Methylotenera sp.; assembly: GCA_046594915.1. Classification (GTDB taxonomy): domain Bacteria; phylum Pseudomonadota; class Gammaproteobacteria; order Burkholderiales; family Methylophilaceae; genus Methylotenera_A. The sequence goes on from JBKJRC010000003.1 coordinate 124,092, forward strand.
TGCGCTGGCAAAAGATAAAGAGCTGGTTGAAAAGCCGCTGCTAGTGAAAGAGGTGCAAAATGTTGTTATGCAACTTACACTTAAACCTTTTATAATCCCCGCCAGAAAATAACCATATCTTCCAGAAATAACCCGTTTTTTATAGTTAACTTAAATTAATAACCAATAATAATCCATTCTAATGAAGCTACCTTTTAAGAGCTTACAAAGCCGCATCATCTTTTTGTTTCTTAGCCTCATTTTGGCGGTGCAGTTTTTTGGCTTCGTCGCTATCTGGCTCAGCATCAATAAAAACGCGCGCGTGGCGATTACCGAGCAATTAGGTGTGGGCGAACAAGTGCTGCGCACGGTAATTATCAGGAGTGGCGAGAATTTAGCCTTAAGCACACGCATTTTAGCCACCGATTACGGTTTTCGTCAGGCAATTGCCAGCAACGACAAAGAGACGATTCAATCGGCATTAGAAAACAGTGGTACCAGAATCGAATCTAACGTCAATATGCTCTACAGTCCAGGTGGCAGCAGGCAAGTTGCATCAGGCAACCTGCCTGGCAACATGACAGATGCGCCCATTTTACGCTTGATTGAAAGCGCGCAAAATGGTGGCGATGCATTTAACACGGCGGTATTTGGCGGCGTGCCGTATTTGCTGGTGGCGGTGCCAGTAAAAGCGCCGCTAACCATTGCGTGGATTATTACCGGCTTTAAAATTGACGATAGCTGGGCGCAGCGCATTCAGGACGTGTCACACTTAGAAGTGAGTTTTGTCACTAAAACGGCCGCTAATCATACGTCTGCTAGTCATGCACCTGAAGGCAAATCGCAATGGAATTTATCTTCCAGCACCATGAGCAAATTATCGGCGCAAGATACGATTGGCGGTATTCCTGATAACTGGCTGCAGCAGGTAAGTCATAAAAAAGCCGCTATGACCAAAACGTTAGACAGTGAAATTTCTATTCAAGGGTTGGATTACAGCACACGTTATGTTGAATTATTAAATCATGACGACCAAGTGTTAATCGCGGTATTGCAGCGCTCGATTAGTGAATCTTTGGCGCCTTATCTCAGTTTGCAACTGAACCTGCTAGCACTGACTATTTTGGGCGCACTGGTATTTATTGCGGGCAGTATTTTCACCGCAAAACGCATTACCAAGCCTTTAACTGCGCTGGTTAAAACCGCCGAATTACTGGAAAAAGGCGATTACAGCAAAGCGATTCAATCGAATAGAAACGATGAAATAGGGCATTTAAGCCGCACGTTTGATCGTATGCGCGAAGCGGTAGCAGAGCGTGAACAGAAAATCAGTAAACTGGCGTATTGGGACGAATTAACCCAATTGCCCAACCGCGCTTTTTTTACCGATCAACTGGTTAAGTTTTCTGAAAACTATCAGCAAAATCAGCAGACTTTTTCGGTATTAATGATGGATCTGGATCGATTTAAGCATGTGAATGATGTGCTAGGCCACACTGTCGCGGACCATTTATTAACGGGCGTGGCAGAGCGATTAACCCATAGTTGTAAAAGTGAGCAGGACGTTGTTGCGCGTTTGGGCGGCGATGAATTCGGCATTATTTTGGCCAATACCGATACAAACACGGCATTAGAAGTATCTAGACGATTGCATACTGCACTGGAAACGCCGATTGCGCTAAACCATTCTTTTGTCGATTTAAGCGCGGGTGTCGGCATTGCCAATTATCCCGAGCATGCAAACGATATTGAAGTGTTGTTGAGCCGCGCAGAAATTGCCATGTATGCGGCTAAAAATTCGCCAGGCAGTGTTTGTGTTTATCACAGCGGCTTAGATGTGGCGAACGAGGAAAATCTATCGCTGATTAGCGAGATTAAAGTGGCGGTTGAACAAAACCAATTTTGTTTATACGTGCAACCTAAAATTGATTTTTTAACCGGCAAAGTACTGGCGGCAGAAGCCTTGGTGCGCTGGAATCATCCAGAGCGCGGCTTGGTGTTCCCCGATATGTTTATTCCATTTGCAGAAAAAACTGGGCATATCGATAAAATCAGTTACTGGATGCTATCAGAAGCTGCGCGCTACGCCGCACTCTGGCAAAAACAGGGCTTGCATATTGCGCTGGCAGTTAATCTTTCGGCCAGAGATTTAATCGATGTGGAATTACCCAATAAATTAAAAAAAATATTAGATGAACATCAATTATCGGCGCATTCTATCTCGCTGGAAATCACCGAAAGCAGCATTATGGACGACCCAGAACGCGCGCTGGAAACGGTAGAACGCATCGCCAAAATGGGCATTCAATTATCCATTGACGATTTTGGCACTGGTTATTCTTCGCTGGCTTATTTAAAACGCTTGCCAGTGAATGAGCTTAAAATCGATCGCTCGTTTGTGATGAATATCGAGCGCGATCAAGATGACGTGACGATTGTGAAATCAACCATTGAATTAGGTCACAACCTAGGCTTAAAAGTGGTGGCAGAAGGCATTGAGAATCAAAAAGTGTGGGATATTTTAAAAAGTATGGGCTGTGATTACGGGCAAGGTTATTTGATGAGTAAACCGATAGACGCCGAAAAATTTTTAGATTGGACGCTACGATGGTCTGCCATGCCAGCCTTGACGGCATGACAGTTCGATTGAAAAGTTAACCACTATTTTTGCCCAAAAAAATAAGTTAACTTAAATACAAATCGACTCAATATTAAGTTAATTGAACTACAGATTAACCTAATTTTTGTTCAGCAGAATTCTGCATCACTTCATTCTTTTCTTATCATTGTTTTGCTTTTCGCCAATGTGCGCTTCACCGCGTTTTTTGGCTAAAATCACCTGTTTTTGCCGCTCAGTTAAACTTTTCTTTTTTTCTTCACTAATCGTGTTATAGCAATAAGGGCAAGAAATGCCCGGCGTGTATTGATCGCTTTGCATTTCAGCAGGCGAAAGCGGGTGGCGGCAGGCGTAACATTGATCAAATTCGCCCACTGCCAAATTGTGTTTAACTGCCACGCGCTGATCAAATACAAAACACTCACCTTGCCATAAACTATCTTTTTCTTCCACGGTTTCCAGATATTTTAAAATGCCGCCTTGCAAGTGATAAACGGCTTCAAAACCTTGCGCCATCATATAACTACTGGCTTTTTCACAACGGATTCCGCCCGTGCAAAACATGGCGACTTTTTTATGCTTGGACTTATCCAAGTTTTTTGCAACGTATTCTGGAAACTCCCGAAACGTCGTCGTTTTCGGATCAATCGCACCTTTAAACGTGCCAATATCCACCTCGTAATCGTTGCGCGTATCAATCAAAATCACGTCTGGATCTGAGATTAATACGTTCCAATCTTGCGCGTTGACATATGTGCCAACTTGTTTGGTTGGGCTAACGCCCGCAACGCCTAAAGTGACGATTTCTTTTTTCAGTTTCACCTTCATGCGGTAAAACGGATGTTCGTTGGCGTAAGATTCTTTGTGCTCTAAGTCGGCGAATTTACCTTCAAATATTGCGTCAGTTCGCAAAAAATGCAAAACTTTTAGGATATTTTCTGGTGGCCCAGCAATCGTGCCGTTAATGCCCTCAGAGGCTAATAAAATGGTGCCTTTAATACGATGCGCTTCGCAAGCGTCAAGAATAGGTGCTTGCAGCGCCGCGTAGTTTGGCAGGCTAACAAATTTATACAGTGCGGCGGTGAGATATTTTTGCTCGATGTCGGGTTTTTGCTTAGTATGGGATGTTGACATGGTGATGCTTAACAATGACTAAAAAGCCATTTTAACACTGACCGTAACTATGTAGAAACATCAGGTCAAACAGAAATATCAGCGTTGCAAATCAGTATTTCGCCATTGCCATTACAGGCTAAATCACCCGCATAACGTTGCACTCGCCGGTTTTTTATGGCATTAAAGCGTGTAGTTAACCCATTAAATGACTTAAAAAGTAGCGCTAAAAACGGCAAACTGTGTGTGCCACAATCTTGAATTGTGGCGTGTAATTGCGGTGTTTTGGTGAGCAAAATAGTACCGCGCTTCATGCCGAAACCAACATAGCGGCTAACACTTTCATAAACGCCAATCGTGCCGGCAATCATGCGGCTACCGCAATATTCGCCAGCGTTGCCATCAATTAAAATCAGGCCGCGGCGCATTAGGTCGCCAACGCGGTCGCTGGCATTGCCCTGGCAATTAATGGTTCCGCCACGCATTTGGCTACCCAAAAAATCGCCGCAATCGCCTTCAATGCTAATTTGCCCTTGCGTCATTTTGTGACCAATATAATCTAATTGCTGATTGGCATTTTTGAAAATAATATGGTTGCTGTTAGTGCCAGAAATATCAAAATAATCGCTAATTTTCGGTGAAATTTGAGTGTTAAGTAAGCTGAGGTTTTCAATTTGCGCAGTCGTTAAATGCGCTAAATTATTGGGTGTTAAAAAGCGACAATCAATCTGCTGCGTAATCGTTGGTTTAAGCGCGAATGTACGTTGGTTCACGATGCAAATTCACCCATAATTTCATGCAATTTAAAATGATGCGGGCCTAATTTTCCGCCATAATTTCCCGCAGAAATACGTTTTACGCCGCAGGCATCAATGCCTTTTTTATTCAAGTTGCAAATGGCTTGAATGCCAACGCGCATGGCAGTTGCAATATCTTCAAATGTCAACCCGTCAATCACGATTTCCAGCACGCTTTCAATATTGTCGCTTAATTCGCTATTCACCAAGCCTTTTAATGTGGGGCAAAACGCATCGTTGGTAGAGGCGAACATTTTTGGGTATTTGCTACCGACTTTTGAGCCTGAACGCACTACGCCACCAGGAAAAGGCATAATTACATTAGGCACTTGTTTCATCGCCTCAATCGCGGTTTCCGCTGCGTGCAAAGCGGCAGCTTGCGAAGTAGCTAAAATCAAAAAATTACCACCGCCAATCGCGCGCACCATGCCAGTGGATTCTTGCACGAGAAACTCGCCATCCATCACAGGGATGCGCCAATATCTTATACCATTAATCAATTTGGACGTTTGGTAGCCATCGCCAAAGTAACGCAAATTTTTGCCTAAATTGATTTGGTCTATTTCCAATCCATCATTCGGCTCAATACCCGCAAACGCCGCCGCAGTCGGGCAGGTGAGTATGCATTGCCCCATGCGCGTTTCCAATTGTTGCATTAATACTTTGCTACCCATTGCAAACATCAACATGCTGATGCCAGGTCTGCCGTCTGGCGTTTCGTCGCTAGACAATCCGCGTTCTACTCCCGCTTCAACGCCACAGCCAATCACGCTGGTGGCAAATCCTGTCATGGCGTTGGCGGCATGATAAGCCCATTTTAGGCTAACTGCGGTGACGATAACGCGTGTAGCCCGCATATTAAATGCTTCGGCAAATGTGTCGTCAATTTGTATGCTGTTAATTTGCATGTTTAGGCTTTAAGCATCATCCGCGCCTGCCTGAATTTTGCTTATCCATTGCGTAATATCTATAGTGCCAGTGGTTTTTGATTTAGCTAAATCAGCCGATGGCAACACATCTTGAAATAAATCGATGCGCTTCCATTCAGCCAAGGGCGTTTCACAATCAGTGCGCGGCACATATCTTGAACTTCTCACTTTTTCGTATTTTGGAATATAGCGCGGGCAATTTTGCCATAATTCAGATAATTTAACCTTCACCACAAAATCGGCTTCTTTATAATGCGCGAGTAATTTGGCATCTTGCGAAATGCTGGCTGTGCCTTGCACGCGGATGCGGTGCGGCCGCTCGAACGAGATAAATAACATGCCGACATTGGCATTGCCATTGATGTTGCCCATGCTCAAAAACATGCCGTTTCCATCGTAACTGGGGAATATTAATGTATGAGGGTCAAGCACTTTGACAAAGCCAGCATCGCCACCTTTATACGAAACGGTTGGCTCGCCTTTGTCGTTAATCGTGCTTAAAAAGAACATCTCGCTATGCTCAATAAAGCCTTTGGCGTCGTCATTAAATTCAACGTGGCTAGCTAATTGTTCAATGCGATCGGCCATTTTTTCGGTGCCAAATTGCGCTTGTAATGCGCGGTGCTGTTTGCTGTAATGTATGCTCAAATTACGCTCCTTTTGTATGCACGATTATTTTACCGCGCCCGTTGTCGGCGATTTCATCATTGGATATTTTAAAGTTATCTAATTGAATGCTATGGTATTTGTCAAAATATTGTTTTAAGTTTTTTTCTACGCTCATATCAAATGCAGGTTTAGCGGTATGCGTTGCGCCCCAAACCACTTTCACTACATTGCCATCTTTTACCACTAATTCGCCATCTTTAAACACGTAATCCGGTTTGGCAAACATGGCTTCACGGTTTGCTTGGTCGGTGTAAATGGTAATATCTGCCGCTGCGCCTACGCTTAAATGGCCGCGGTCGTTTAAGCCGATTAATTTAGCTGCGCCAGCGCGCGTCATAATGGCAATTTCGTATAATGAATATTCGCGATTTAAACTGGTTAAGTTGCTCATCGCCTGTGCGTCCAAGTTAAGCTTTGCAAAGGCTTCATTGCGAAAAGTTTTGTCCATTAACAAGCGAATTAAATGCGGATAGCTGGTAAATGGCGCGCCATTTGGGTGATCAGTGGTCAGGAAAATACGCCACGGGTCTTCAACCGAAAGGAAAATTTCTAAGCCAATTGCCCATTGCAGCGCATTCACGTAATTTTGGTCACGATATTTAAACGGCACCACGCCACAGCCTGCATCGCATTCAATATCCATGATCACCGATTTTTTTGGGTTAGCATATTTTGCATTTAAATGCTGCATCATGCTGTCGCCCGAAGCAGTAACGGTTTGCCCAAATAGAATCTGCCCAACATCAGCGGTGATATGTTTGTTTTTATTCAGCGCTTCAGAAATCTGCGCAGCGGCGGAGGAGAACTTTTTATCGCCTTCTGCGCCGTAACTGTGAAACTGAATATGCGTGAGATGCATAGCAATGCCGTCGCTCGCGCCCATGGTATTGAGCGTTGTTTCAAAATTACCCGCCGCGCCGAGATTGTTGCAATGCACATGCAAGGGTTTGGCAATGCCTAAATCATGCACCGCGCGACTTAAACTTTTGAGAATTTGCCGCGGCGAAACTTGATAGTGACTGTGATTTTCATCCAGATTTAAGCGGCGTTGATTAAATTTAAAAGCCGAAATGCCGCCCGGGTTTACCACTTTGATACCAATGGCTTGCGTCGCGTGTAATGTCCAAGCTACGTAGTCGTTAATCACTTTTTGGTCGGCATGACCACTCAAAAGCCGCAAAAAGTAATCATCATTGCCCAGCATGGCGTAGCCACCTTTGTCTATCATTGGCGTATCGGCCATTTCTAGATGCGCTTGACGGGCGTTAATTGGCAAAATCGCAGGTTCAAAAGCGGCGGTATAACCCATTTCTATGTATCTAAAACCCGTATCTGCTGTATTTGGCGTTGCATTGTGCGAGCAATTTGGCGTACAAATATGCGCTTCAGGCTCGCTAAAATTTTTAGTTTCCTGTTGCCATTTATTTTGGAATTCTGGCAGCATCATGCGCGCAATATTCACTTTTCCGCCACCAATATGGCTGTGCATGTCAATTGCGCCAGCCATCACGATTTTCCCTGTTAAATCATACGTTTGGCTGATTTTTTCTGTGCTGGCTGGCTTGGCAATAATCCTGCCTTTACGAAAATAAATATCCTGCACCACGCCGTCTGCGCCCATCACCGGGCAGTAAATTCGGCCGTTTTTTAAGTGTGTAATCATGCTTGATTTGAATCTAGCTGATTTAAATTTAAAAGTTGAGCCTCAATCTGGTGCACAACTTCGCTCAAGCTTGGCAGGTTATTTTCGCGCACTTTTTTTAATGGTAAAACTACTGCCGAATCCACCCTGAATAATGTACCGCTGCAATCTAAACCTGGTGTAGCGATGGGGATAAATACAGCAGGCATTTTTTCAAATTTTGTATTGGCATTACCTAAAATAACCAATGGTTTATCGGTTTGTGGCGGCAATTTCTCTGCATCAAAGCTGTTAAACCAAATCATGGCATCGTAATCGATTCTATTATTGTTTAAACTAACGCCGCTTAACCAAGTGTTGGCGTTGTTGGCAGATGTATCGCCATCGCTGCCGCCCAAGGATAAGCCCGCTGCGCGACCGGTTCGATTTGCATCATTTTGGTTTAATAATGCGACTGTTTCGGTAATGCTTTGAATCGTTAATTCGGCATGCGAAAAATTATAATCTTTCGCAACCCAAGCTAATACGGCATATTGGGCTTGCTTTAATTTGTCAGCCACCGTTTGCAAATTACTTATTTGGATTCCAGCAACACTTTGCGTTTTAAGTATTTTGCCAGCAATTAAAGCGCGCAAAACCGCCATCACTTCTGGTAAATCAGCCTTGCTACAATGGATAGAGGTGGGCTGTCTGCCATCTGGCGAAACGCCTGCTTTGCTGTTTAGATTTTCGCCGATATAAATTACTTCGCGTTTACGCGCATCTGTAAACATGGCGCCTGCATCTTGGTTAGTTAACCATATAAATCGTTCAAAAAATCGTGGGTTATGCGTAACAATATCGGTGCCGATGCACACAATTATATCGGCGCGATTTTTAACTTCGGTCAGCGTTGTCATCTGCCAGCCGGTGCTTTGCAAAACCGCCATATTACGTGCCATGCTTGGGCTGTTCATGTGTTGCAATTTTCCATTGGTTTTAAGAGCCAAATTATAAATAGCTCTAAAGCCTTGCACGTCGGTGCTTAAGCCCGAAAATAAAGGCTTTTTGCTGGCTTTTAGCAATTTGGCAACAAGTAAAACGGCTTGCTGTAAAGCAACAGATTCGCCATTGATTTTTGCTGAATTATCCCTGAAAGGCTGCGCAAAAAACTGGATGCTTTTTGTACAACCATTGGCTAATACTTTGCTGTGATTTTGCCCAGCTTCAAGTTGTACGTCATCGCACAGCAAGCCGCAAGCTGGGCAGGTGGCTGTGATTGTACTTATATTATTTTGTATGATTCTGTGCATTAACTTGGGTATTAACTTGCGCATTATTGGGCGTAATTTCCATGTTAAGATTTTGACACAGTTCGCACAATTCATGCTTTTGATTTTGTTGCTTTTAACTTTTAATTAATGACGTTAGAATGCACTTACTTAAATTCAAGCTAACAAGCATGCAAATTATTGCCGAAAATTTAACCAATGTTGCACATGTGATTCAACTGGCCGTTGCGCCTGTTTTTTTGTTAACTGGCATTGGCGCCATTTTAAGCGTGCTTACCGGCAGGCTTGGCAGACAAGTCGACCGTTTTAGAGTGCTAACCGAAACAGACACAGTGTTGCCACCAAACCAGTCGCGCGAGCTCACTATATTGGCCGTTCGTGCAGCATGGGTGCATTGGGCGATTACGCTGTGCACCGCATCTGCCTTGTTTGTTGCGCTGGTGATTGGCGCGTTATTTGTGGGCGCAGTGGTCAACATCAATCCATCGCGCATCGTGTCGATTTTATTCATTGTTGCCATGACTAGCTTGATTATTGGCTTGGGCTGCTTTTTGCGCGAGATTTCATTATCGGTGCATATTTTTGATGTGAATCAGGATTCAACTAAAAGCAGTTGATTAATCAATCCTAATCTTGCATTAAAACGAGATTGATTAAAACGCTAAATGATAAAAAGTCGTCAATTTGTAGTTTATCAAACCCTCCAAAAATGTTAAAATCATTTTTTTCGTAAGTTGTTCATTTAATTATAATTTTCGGAAACTTTTTTAATTTATTGGAGTTTAAGCATGGCAGTAGAGCGCACCCTTAGCATTATCAAACCAGACGCAGTGGCAAAAAACGTGATTGGTCAAATTTATACGCGTTTTGAAAACGCTGGTTTAAAAATTGTTGCGGCCAAAATGGCGCAATTAACTAAAGCTGAGGCAGAAGGTTTTTACGCTGTGCACTCAGCACGTCCGTTTTTTAACGATTTAGTTAAATTCATGATTTCTGGCCCTGTGATGATTACAGCGTTAGAAGGCGAAAATGCTGTGTTAACGCACCGCGATTTGATGGGCGCAACTAATCCTAAAGAAGCGGCTGCTGGTACGATTCGTGCAGATTTTGCTGAAAGTATTGATGCAAACGCAGTGCATGGTAGTGATTCTGCTGAAAACGCAGCAATCGAAATTAAGTATTTTTTCGGTTAAGTGTTAGTTTAATTTTGGCGTTAATTTTTAATGTTAACTTTTTTAATATTATTTTTGGGTTAAGTATCTGATTAATTTATTAAATTATAATCAAGCACAGCTCGCCGATTACTTTGCCAGTATCGGTGAGAAACCTTTTCGCGCCAAACAATTGATGCGCTGGATGCATCATTTTGGCGTGCATGATTTTGCGCAAATGACCGATATTGCCAAAAACTTGCGCGAAAAATTAGCAGTGAGCACCGAAATTGCGTTGCCCAATGTGCAGTTAGAGCAAATCTCCAACGACGGCACACGCAAATGGTTAATCGGCACAAACGACCTTAAAACTGGCGCTGCCAGCAGTATCGAGACGGTGTTTATTCCCGAAGATGACCGCGGGACTTTGTGTATATCCAGCCAAGTGGGTTGTGCGTTGGCTTGCACATTCTGCAGCACCGGCGCACAAGGCTTTAACCGCAATTTAAGTGTGTCAGAAATTATCGGTCAGTTGGTAATTGCCAATAAATCTTTGCGTAGCGAATCAGGTTACGATTTGCTGTCTGCTAATGATCGCATTATCTCCAATGTGGTGATGATGGGCATGGGCGAGCCGTTAACCAATTATGATAACGTGGTAACCGCGATGCAGATTATGCTGGACGACAGCGCATATGGTTTAAGCCGCCGACGTGTCACGCTTTCAACCAGTGGCATTGTGCCTGCGATGGATAAGCTGAAAGAAGATTGCCCGGTGGCTTTGGCGGTTTCGTTGCATGCGCCCAATGATGCGTTAAGAGATGTATTGGTGCCAATCAATAAAAAATATCCGATTAAAGAGTTGATGGCGGCGTGTAATCGTTACTTGGAAAAAGCGCCGCGTGATTTTGTGACATTTGAATATGTGATGTTAGACGGTATTAACGATACGGTTGAGCATGCGCACGAATTATTAAAAGTGATTAAAAGCGTGCCGTGTAAACTGAATTTGATTCCATTTAATCCATTCCCAAATAGTGGTTACGACACATCTAAACCTAGCCATATTCGCGTGTTCCGTGATATTTTAATGCAGGCTGGTTATGTGGTCACGGTGCGCAAAACGCGTGGTGATGATATTGATGCGGCTTGTGGGCAATTGGCCGGCAAAGTGCTGGATAAAACCAAACGCAATATGCTGAATTCTGATGTGAATAAAAATGCTAGTCTTAATAAAACAATTTCAATAGAGGCGGTTTCATGAATGTTAGGTTGATAAAAATGGGCATGCTTGGCGCTGTTTTGGCTTTGCTTGCTGCATGTGCTTCAACTTCACAGACCAATACTGGTATTTATAATGAAACCGCGACCACTGAACGGGCGCGTGCGCACAGTGATTTAGGCGCTGCTTATTTACAACAAAATAAGCTTGAAATCGCTTTGGCGGAATTTACCATTGCCACACAGATTGATGCGAATTATTCGCCTGCCTACAATGGTTTAGGCTTAGTGCATGCGGCGCTTGGGCAAGATGCCAAAGCGGATGCTAACTTTAAGCGTGCTATTCAAATTCAGCCTGATAGTTCGGAAGCACATAATAACTACGGCAATTTTTTGTGTGATAGAAAGCGTTACGATGAGTCAATTGGACATTATTTAGAGGCGGTTAAAAACCCGCTTTATCTAACACCTAACCTGGCTTATGCCAATGCAGGCATTTGTTCTGCACGCAAAAATGATATTAAGAATGCCGAAATCTATTTAAATAAAGCCTTGCAGATTCAGCCTTTAACGCATTCTGCGGCTTATCAACTGGCCGAAATTCAGTTTAAACGTCACGACATAAAAACTGCAAAAACGACCTTACAAAATGTGTTAATCGCCGCGCCCAGTGCAGAGTCGTTATGGCTAGCCATTAAAATTGAGCGCATATTGGGCGGGCGAGATAACGAAGCAAGCTATGCCCTGCAATTGCGTCAGCAATACCCAAGCTCTGAACAGACAAGCTTATTATTAAGCGGTCAATAACGATTGATAGAAGTTAAGGATAATATGGCACGCAAAACCATACAAACTGCTGAAGATAAAAAAATGTCAGAACAGGCTGAGCAAAGTAATCATCCGGCCAATAGGAGTGAAAATCCAATATCGTCTGACACTGGTTCAAATGAAAGTATGGCTTATACGCGCTCACGCTGCGGCGGTGCGCTAAGAACCGCACGTGAAAAGCTAGGTTTGGCTATACACGATGTGGCGAGCAACTTAAAAATAAGTAGTCGCCAGATTGAGGCGATTGAAGCGGACCAATTTGCAAACTTGCCCGAATCGACTATTGTCAGAGGATTTATCCGCAACTATGCCAAATTGCTAAAAATAGAGGCTGAGCCTTTGTTGGATGCTTATAACGTACTGGTGCCAAGTAAAGAGCCATTGGCTTTCACCATAAAACCCACTAGCAGCATGAAAGTAAGTAGTTACAAAAAGCCTAAAACAGGCCGCTATATCTGGCTTGGTTTGTTGATTTTATTAGTACTTGCCAGCTGGCTTTTTTACCAGAATTACATTGAAAAACCAAGCCCAACCCTGCCAGCTGGCACTGAGGAATCAGAGCATCTACCGCAGCCTGCGTTGCCAGCAGCCGAGCGTGCAGAGCAATCGACTATACAACAATCGCCGCAACAACAGTCAATAGACATCGCATTGCCGCCTGCTACAACTAGCGAATTGCCTCAACCTGACAATTCTGCGAATGCTGTATTAGCAAGCTCTACATTGCCAACCGAGACTGTGGCAAATGCTGCATTACCTGAACTTCAGTCAGCGCAGGTATTAAGCGACATGGCAAAATTGGAGTTTAATGCCAATCAGGAAACCTGGATTAGCATTGTGGATGAAGCGGGCAAACAAATTTACAATAAAACCATTTTTGCGGGAAGTCGTGAAAGTGTCGCCGTTAAGCTGCCAATCAACGTGACAGTGGGAAACGCAGGTGGTACCACAATGAGCATGAACAATAAGTTAGTCGATCTCGCGCCACATACCCGCAGCAATGTCGCGCGGATTCAAGTGGATAAGCTTGAGTTAAGTCAGTTTGAGTAATATCAATATGCGTCGTGCGTGTTTACAGGTAATGATTGGTCACGTGCCTGTTGGCGGTGGCCTGCAAGGCACCGCCTCTGCTTCTGTTGTCGTGCAAAGTATGACCAATACCGATACCGCAGATGCGCAAGCCACTATTCAACAGGTATTCGAGCTGTGGCAAGCGGGCAGCGAAGTGGTGCGTATTACCGTTAACTCGCCAGAAGCCGCTGCACAAGTAGGTAATATTCGTGCGGGTTTGGATGCGCTTGGTTGTAATGTGCCGCTGGTGGGTGATTTTCACTACAACGGGCATAAATTGCTGGCGGCTTATCCGGATTGTGCAAAAAGTTTAGCCAAATATCGCATTAACCCTGGCAACGTGGGCAAGGGCAGTAAGCGTGATGAGCAATTCGCTTATATGATTGAAACAGCGATTCAATACAATAAATCGGTGCGCATCGGCGTCAATTGGGGTAGCTTAGATCAGACAAAAATGGCGCAGATGATGGATGAAAATGGGCAGTCTGCCAGTCCATTATCCGCCGACGAGTTGATGCGCGAAGCCTTGATACAATCGGCATTAGAAAGCGCACAACAAGCAGTGGATATTGGCTTGCAGCCTAATCAGATTATTATTTCCTGCAAAGTCAGTAATGTGCAGGATTTAGTCAAAGTCTATCGTGATTTAGCAGCCCGTTGCGATTATCCGCTACATTTAGGGTTAACCGAAGCGGGTATGGGTTCTAAAGGCATTGTTGCCTCAACAGCCGCGTTATCCTTATTATTACAAGAAGGTATTGGCGACACGATTCGCATTTCGTTAACGCCTGAGCCAAACGAATCGCGTACCAAAGAAGTTGTTGTCGCGCAAGAGATTCTGCAAACCATGGGTATTCGTTCATTTACGCCATTGGTCACGGCTTGTCCAGGTTGCGGCCGCACGACTTCGACTTATTTTCAAGAGTTGGCGATGCAAATTCAACGTTATTTGCGCGAACAAATGCCGATTTGGCGCAAATCTTACCCAGGCGTAGAAGACATGAGCGTGGCGGTGATGGGCTGCGTGGTTAACGGGCCTGGCGAGTCAAAATTAGCCAATATCGGCATCAGTTTGCCAGGCACAGGCGAAACCCCAGTTGCACCAGTATTTGTGGATGGTGAAAAAACCGTGACGTTAAAAGGTGATTACATCGCTCAGGAATTTCAATCGATTGTAGAAGAGTATGTGCGGAAAAATTATGTAGAAGGCGGCAAGTTGCGGGCGAGTTTAAATTTAGGGCATACCGTGCAAAAAATCATTCCAATTCAAGTGTTAAGTCAGCATAAATGAGTGAAAAATTTCAAAGCATAAAAGGCTTTTACGATATTTTGCCAGAAGCGACCCCGCTGTGGTTTAAGTTAGAAGATACAGCCAGACGCGTGTTGACGCAGTATGGTTATAGCAATATTCGCATGCCCTTGGTGGAGAATACCGATTTATTTGTGCGCAGCGTGGGCGAGCACACCGATATCGTCGAAAAAGAAATGTATGCGTGGGTAGATAAACTCAATGGCGACAAACTAACCTTGCGCCCAGAAGGCACAGCGGGCTGTGTGCGGGCGGTAATTGAGCATAATTTAACTTACAATGGTCCGCAGCGATTATGGTATTCGGGCGCGATGTTTCGGCACGAAAATGTGCAAAAAGGGCGTCAACGCCAGTTTCATCAAATTGGCGTTGAGGCGCTTGGTTTTGAATCAGCACAGGTTGATGCAGAGCAAATTGCATTGTTGGCAAGGCTGTGGCGAGAACTGGGAATTGCTGATGTTGAACTGCAAATTAACACCATTGGCGATGCTGAAGAGCGTGTAGCTTATCGTCAAACGCTGATTGCCTATTTTGAACAACACGAAAATCTGCTGGACGAAGATGCAAAACGTCGTCTGCACACCAATCCATTACGCATTTTGGATAGTAAAAATCCACGCATGCAAGCCATATGCGAAGCCGCGCCTAGACTGATGGATTGTTTGGGCGCTGCCAGCCGAACCCATTTTGAAAAGCTGTGTCAACTGCTTAGCGATGCGGCAATCGCTTATACAATCAATCATCGCTTGGTACGCGGCTTGGATTACTATAATCGCACCGTATTTGAATGGGTGACAACCAAATTGGGCGCGCAAGGCACTATCGCTGGCGGCGGTCGTTACGATGCTTTGGTAGAAAAATTAGGCGGCAATCCAACGCCTGCTTGTGGATTTGGCATTGGTTTAGAGCGTGTATTTTTATTGATGCAGGAATACGGCATAACCGCCAGCAATTGCCCTGATGTTTATTTGGTCAATGTTGGGGAGCTGGCTGAACAACAGGCGTTTGTGGTGGCAGAAACTTTAAGAAATGCAGGCTTAGAAGTAGCATTGCATGCGGGTGGCGGTAGTTTTAAATCGCAAATGAAAAAAGCCGACAGAAGTGGCGCGCGCTTTGCTGCGATTTTAGGCGACGATGAGATAACGGCAAATGAAATATCACTTAAGCCATTACTAGAAAAAGCCGAGCAGGTTAGATGTAAACTTTGCGACGTTGCGCAATATATTGGAGGTGGTAATGACTGACAATAAAAGTTTATCCAATGCCATGATTATTTTGGGTTTGCTGCTGGCCATTGGCATGGCAAGTGCCGCATTTATATTAGGCGTACAAGCCAAGCGTGCGGTTTCTGGCCAACAATCGATTACCGTTAAAGGTTTGGCCGAAAAACCTATTAAGGCAGATAGCGCTGAATGGACAATTACCGTTGGTGTTACGCAAGCCACGCAAGCCGCGGCGTTAAAAAGTTTGGCAACCGAGCGGCAAGTGGTGGAAGCGTTTTTAAGCAAACAAGGTTTTACTGACAATGCATGGTTAACAGATGTGGAAACCATTGGCCCGCATTACGAAGAAGTATTTATTAAAGACATTCCGCGCCAAGTACAAAATGGCTTTGATGCGTATCAAAACATTCGAGTTAACACTCAAGATTTGGTCAAAATTACCGCAGCAAACAAGGCATTTTTACAGTTGCGTGCCGATAATCATCCTGTATCTGTCCAGCCGCCTAATTATTTAGTGAGCAATTTAGATGCGGTTAAAATGTCTTTAATTGCCGATGCAACAAAAAATGCCCGTAATCGCGCAACAGAGTTTGTTAAGCAAGATGGCGTAAAGGTAGGTGTGATGAAATCGGCATCGCAAGGCGCGTTTTATATTTTACCAGTTGGCGGCGATGCTGGAGACGACAGCTACGGCGGTGTGTATGATAAATCGACCATTAATAAAACCGCGCGCGTTGTGGTGACCATTGTTTACAACATTGAATAAAGCATGCAATAAAATATGCGCAACATTTTAGAAATTAGTGATTTAACGGTAACGCCTAAAAATGCCCTAAATCGTTTTTTGGTTAAAAATGCCTCTTTTGTGTTATCTGCGGGCAAAACCACTTGTATTGTTGGCGAATCGGGTAGCGGTAAAAGTTTGACCGCGTTAACCGTGATGGGTTTGCTGTCAAATCAATTGCAAGCAAGTGGCCGCGTGGTATTTAAAGGGCAGGATATTACCAAATTGGATAGTAAAGCCCTGCAAAAAATCCGCGGTGCAAAAATCGGCATGATTTTCCAAGAGCCGATGACTTCCCTTAACCCTGTATTGACGGTTGGTTTTCAAATCGGCGAATCATTAACGGCGCATTTAGGGCTTAAAGGTTCAGGTTTAAAGTTAAGAATCGAAAGCTTGCTACAACAAGTCGGCATTCCAGTCGATAGAGCCAATAGTTATCCCGATGAGCTTTCAGGCGGGCAACGGCAACGTGTGATGATTGCCATGAGCATTGCATGCGAGCCAGCGTTGCTCATTGCCGATGAGCCGACAACTGCGCTTGATATGACAGTGCAAGCGCAAATTTTAAAATTGTTGAGCGAGTTAAAAACCCGTATGAATATGGCGATGCTGTTTATTACGCATGATTTTGGCGTAGTAGAGGATATTGCGGATGATGTGATTGTGATGTTTAGAGGTGAGATTGTTGAAACAGGCACCAGGCAACAGGTGCTGGAAAATCCGCAACATCCGTATACCAAAGCGCTGTTGGCTTGTGTGCCAGACGCAGAGGGTAAAAAACAGCTTAAACCAATTGATTATGCTTGGTTAAAACAGGATGTATTGAAACAAACTCAGGAGGCTATATGAGTCTTCATCAGCAACACAATTTAAAAGAGGCCGATATTATTCTGCAAGCCAAGCACTTGGTTAAAACTTACGCGCAAAGCAGTGGGCGTTTTGGTTTTGGCTCTAGTCAAATCAAGGCATTAGATGATGTCAGCATCTCGCTTAAAGCAAGTTCAACTTTGGCTGTTGTGGGCGAATCTGGCTCGGGCAAATCCACTTTAGCGCGTTGTCTGTTACAATTGCACCCTTTCGACAGCGGCGAAGTGTTGTTTGAAGGCCAAGATTTAGCCAAGCTAGATGCAAAATCACTCAGAGCGATGCGTAAAAACTTGCAAATGGTGTTTCAAGATCCGTTTGCCTCGCTCAATCCACGTATGCGTGTGGGTGAAATTGTTGGCGAAGGATTGTTAATTCATGGCTTAGGC
Source organism: Methylotenera sp. (assembly GCA_046594915.1). Lineage (GTDB taxonomy): Bacteria > Pseudomonadota > Gammaproteobacteria > Burkholderiales > Methylophilaceae > Methylotenera_A. Next base: position 141,949 of record JBKJRC010000003.1, read on the forward strand.
AATGCGGCCGAGCAAAAAAATAAAATGCAGCAAATGTTAGAGCGCGTTGGTTTAAGCGCCAGTGACGCGCTTAAATATCCGCACCAGTTTTCTGGTGGCCAGCGGCAGCGAATTGGCATTGCGCGTGCGTTGGTGTTGCAGCCCAAGGTGGTGGTGTGCGATGAACCCGTTTCTGCTTTAGATGTATCGGTGCAAGCGCAGATTTTATTGTTGTTAAAAGAATTGCAACAAGAAATGCAGTTAAGTTATGTGTTTATTAGTCACGATTTACGCGTGGTGCGGCATGTTGCCGATGAAATAGTGGTGATGCACAAAGGTAAAATAGTAGAACAGGGCACTGTGGTGGATATTTATAATGCGCCGCAACAAGCCTACACACAGCAGTTGTTAAGTGCGATTCCAGGTCGAAAAGCCGCTTAAAGTTAACCCTAAATTTAGCTCAAAAAAGCAAATTTAGTTTATATACAGCATTGGCAAAGACTTAAAGTTAAAAAAGAGAGAACAGTAATGGCATACGATTTAGAAGAACAAGAGCAGTTAGACGAATTTAAAGCGTGGTGGAAAAAAAACGGCAAATTAGCGATCAATCTAGTATTGGCTGTTTTAATTGCCTATGCGGCGTGGCTAGGCTACGGCTATTTTCAAAACAAAAAAGCGGTTGAAGCATCAGCTTTGTATCAAAACCTCATCATCACCGATATCAGTAAAGTGGCTGCGATTCAAGCGCAAGCGGCAAAGCTAACTGTCGATTATGCCAGCACGCCTTATGCTGGCCGCGCGGCGATTATTGCGGCAAAAGCCAGCACTGCTGCCAAGGACAGCAAAGCCGCTAAAATCCAATTAGAATGGGCGGCAAAAAACGCCAAAGAAAGTACGACTAAAGCGATTGCAAGTTTGCAGTTAGCAGGCATTTTGTTTGAAGAAAAAAGCTACGATGCAGCGCTACAATTATTATCCAAAGACAGTGATAAAGGCTTTATGGGTTTAAAAGATGACCTTAAAGGTGATATTTATATGGCACAAGGTAAGCGAACAGAAGCCAGAAAATCCTACGAATTGGCGCTGGATGGACTCGATACGCAAGGCAGAATGTGGCAATACACCATGCAAAAGCTGGAGTCGCTTGGTGCTGAGCCTTCTGGTGCTTAATTCTTGAGCTCCGATATGCGTACACGTTTTTATCCATGGTTTTTAGTTGCGGGCTTGGTCACGAGTTTAATCACGCTAACGGCTTGCAGCACATTAACAGAACTGCGTTCTAGCTTTGCCGATAAGGTATTTGGGCGCGAGCCGCCGAACCCGCCTGCTGAACTAGAGCAGATTAAAGCCACTTACATGACCAAAATCGATTGGTCCAGCAATGCGGGCGCCACCGAAAAATACGATTACACAGTGGGTAAAGATTCTGATGCTGTTTATGCGGCCAATGTAAAAGGCGAGTTAACCAAGCTGGATGCGGCAAATGGTAAACAATTATGGCGTGTGGATATTGGCGAACCTATTAGCGGCGGGGTAGGCGTAAGCGCTGGCATTGTGATGGTGGGCAGCAACAAAGGTTATGTGCATGCCTACGATACTGCTGGCAAACTGCTGTGGAAAGCGCAAGTGTCTAGCGAAATATTAAGTGTGCCACGCTATTTTGATGGTTTGGTTATTGTGCGCTCTGGTGATAATCGTATTTATGGATTAAATGCGACAGATGGCAGCCGAAAATGGGTTTATGAACGCGCAACACCCGCATTATCGCTGCGTAGCAGCGTGGGAATTGTGGTGGATGGCGGCGCGGTGTATGCTGGTTTCGCAGGTGGAAAATTAGTGGCCATTCGCGCTGATACCGGCAAAATTTTATGGGAAGCCACCGTAGCGCAGCCCAAAGGCGTGACGGAAATTGAGCGTATTGCCGACATTACCAGCTTGCCTTTTGTTGATGGACCTCTGGTTTATGCAGTTGCCTATCAAGGCAAAATCGCCGCGGTTGATCGCGCGACTGGCAAAGTGGTCTGGGCACGCGATATTTCAAGCTATTCTGGCTTAAGTGCAGAAGACGCCAAAATATTCGTATCGCATACTTTAGGCGCAGTTTATTCACTGGATTACACCACAGGCAAAACATTCTGGCGCCAGGGTGCTTTAGCTAATCGTCGTTTAACAACGCCATTGCCAATGGGCAGTTTAATCGCGGTTGGCGATCTAGAAGGCTATGTCCATTTCTTAAGTCGTGATGATGGTAATTTTTCGGCGCGTATCAAGTTAGATGATAATGCGGTGATGTCACTTATTCCTGGCTCAAATGCCTCACAATTGATTGCAGAAACCCGCGGCGGCGGAATTTTTGCAGTTAGTGTCAAATAATTAATCTCCCAATATGCTGCCTACCATTGTTTTAGTTGGCCGACCAAACGTCGGCAAATCCACTCTTTTTAATCGCATGACCAAAAGTCGCGATGCGCTGGTGGCTGATTTACCGGGCTTAACGCGTGACAGGCATTATGGTCGTGGCGTAGGCGCAAGCAAGCCTTATTTGGTGATTGATACTGGCGGTTTTGAACCAACGGCCGAAAGCGGTATTTTAAAAGAGATGGCGCGTCAAACATTGCTGGCGATTGATGAAGCGGATATCGTCATCTTTTTGGTGGATGCACGTGCCGGAATGACGCCGCAAGAATTTATCATTGCAGATAAACTACGCAAATCGCAACGCCCTGTATTGCTGGCGGTGAATAAAACCGAAGGCATGAATAAAGCGGTGGTTTCGGCTGATTTTCACGAATTAGGTTTAGGCGAGCCGCTATCGATTTCATCTGCGCATGGCGAAGGCGTTAAAGATCTGGTCGAATTGGCTTTGGAGAACTTCCCCGAGCATGTGTATGAAGATGAACGAACCAATTTTAAAAAACCTAAAATCGCCATTGTTGGTCGCCCGAATGTAGGTAAATCGACACTGGTGAATGCCTTGCTGGGTGAAGAACGCGTGATCGCGTTTGACGAGCCGGGCACCACGCGCGATTCGATTGAAATTGATTTAGAAAAAGACGGTAAGACTTATACGATCATTGATACTGCGGGTGTGCGTAAACGCGGTCGCGTGTTTGAGGCGGTTGAGAAATTTTCAGTGGTGAAAACCATGCAGGCGATTGAAGATGCCAACGTGGCGATTTTGGTGGTGGACGCGCAGGAAGGCATCACCGAGCAAGATGCACACGTGGCGGCTTATATTCTGGACGCAGGCCGCGCGCTGGTGGTGGCGGTCAATAAATGGGACGGTTTGCCAGAAGACGAACGCGAATTCATTAAAAAAGAAATTGACCGCAAATTGATATTTCTGGATTTTGCCAAATTTCACTATATTTCAGCCTTACGCAAAAAAGGTTTGCCTGAGTTATTTATCTCAGTGGATGGTGCATTTAAGGCAGCAATGGCAAAATTGGCCACGCCGCAACTCACGCGCGTATTGATTGATGCCATTGCGCAACATCAGCCGCCGATTAGTCGTGGTACGCGGCCAAAATTAAAATATGCACATCAAGGCGGCATGAATCCGCCAATTGTGGTGGTGCACGGCAGCCATGTTGATGATATCAAAGACAGTTACAAGCGCTATTTAGAAGGCGTGTATCGCAAAACTTTTCAACTGGTTGGAACACCATTGAGAGTTCAATTTAAACAAGGCGATAATCCATTTGCTGAACCTGATAAACGCAAAGCAGGCGAAGGAATTGTGAGTATGCGCCGCCGTAAAACGGCGCAACGGGCTGAATTAAAAGCAAAAAAAGAAGTGGAAGATAAAAAGCGTTAAAGTGAGTGCAACACTTTAAATCAAGTTTTTAATTAATGCTAAAGATTAAATACAATACTTAACTAAAAAAGTTAACCCATTTTTCAGCTTAAATTTTTTATAATTCGTGCTAAAAATCGGCGTTATTTAGATATTGAATACTTAAACATTGAATACAAAATCGCTTAATAAAGACTTTCCCAAAATTTCCACCAAATGCGCTCGTCCTGACTTACTTTTCCCAATACCATCGGATTTTCTGGATAGTTGGTTTTAAGAATGCGCAATGTGTCTTCTTTTAAGTCATCTAAGCTCATCGAGTCGTAGGCGCTTACACTCACCACCAAAGCTTCTTCTACCGAAGTCGAATTTGGATAATATTCCAGTACATATTTAGCGCGATTTAAGGCGGCTAAATAGGCGGTGCGATTCATGTAATAGCGCGCCACATGCATTTCGTGCTGCGCCAATGCATTCACCAAGTACAACATGCGCTGCGTTGCGTCTTTAAAATAGCGACTTTTTGGATAGCGTTCCACCAGTTCTTTAAATGCGGCAAAAGATAATTTAAGTGTTTTTGGGTCGCGATCGCTAATTTCTTGCGCGGTATATTTTTCGATGACGCCACGCTCATTAAAACTCGCCAAGCCTTTTAAATAATAGGCGTAATCAATGTTGGGATGATTGGGGTGTAACTTGATAAAACGATCCGCCGCAATCACTGTAGAAACGGGGTCTTGTTTTTTATAATGCGCATAAGCGATTTCTAATTGTGCTTGCGTGGCATATTTGCCGTGCGGAAAGCGTGATTCAAGCTTTTGAAAATAAACCAGTGCTTTATCATAATCTTTATCAATCATTTTGGCTTCACCAGCCGCATAAATACGATCCGCCTGCCAGCCAGCCGTATCATCTAACTCGGTTGGATCACCAAAAATGGCGCAACTACTTAATACAAACGGCAGCAATAAAGCCGCAATGGAACGGGATAAAAGCGGTAAAATACGTTTCACTATTAAAACCTACAAACAATTTAAGTTTAATTATAACTTAAGCTGCTAAAAACTGATGCCAAAAAAAGAGTTAACTGTTAATACACCACTTAAGCCCCAACTTGACGCCCAGCTTAACCCAAGCGTTAAGCTGATTATCCCCATGAGTTTGGGCGGAGAACGGTTGGATGTCGCTTTGCAAAAATTGTTGCCTGCACATTCACGTTCGCGCCTGCAAGCCTGGATTAAAGAGGGTTTGGTGATGCTAAATGAAGCGGCTGTCACTTCAAAAACCAAGGTTTGGGGCGGTGAAAAAGTCGATATTACACCGCAGATTAATCCACAAGAACAGGCTTTTTTGCCGGAAAATATTCCGTTAAATATTGTGTATGAAGATGACACTGTTTTAGTCATTAATAAGCCGGCAGGTTTAGTCGTGCATCCGGCTGCGGGTAATTGGAGCGGTACATTGCTGAATGCTTTATTGCATCATTTGCCACAACTGTGTGAAGTACCGCGCGCAGGCATTGTGCATCGATTGGATAAAGATACCAGCGGTTTATTGGTGGTGGCTAAAACTTTAGAGGCGCAAACCAGCTTGGTGCGCCAGTTGCAGGCGCGCACGGTTAAGCGGGAATACCGCGCGATTGTTTGGGGACAATTGTGGCGTAACGGCACGGTTAATCAACCAATTGGCCGCCACTCGCATGCGCGTACCAAAATGGCCATTTCGCGTACTGGTAAACCCGCTATTACGCACTATGAGGTTTTAGAGCGGTTTGGCGTGCACACCTATTTGCGTTGTCAGCTAGAAACGGGCCGCACGCATCAAATTCGCGTGCATATGCAATTTTTAAAAGCGCCCATGTTGGGCGACGCTGTGTATGGTATTGGCAACATTATTCCACACAAACACATGACGCAAACCTTGCGCGATGCGGTGAGTGATTTTAACCGCCAAGCTTTGCATGCAGTAAAATTGGGTTTGATTCACCCTAAAACAAATGAGGCCATGGAATGGCAAATTGAGCTGGCTGATGATATGAAAGTGTTGCTAGAAGCCATGCGCCATGAAGATCCTCCACTGGAAGATGAAGGTGAAGAATTTGATTTTGGCTACCACGATGGTGATTACTACGAAGGCGAGGCCGATGATGATGAGTTTGAAGATTTTGATGGTGATGAATTAGACGGCGATGAATTAAACAGTGACGAATTAGAAGGAGATTAATTTTGCTTAAAAAAAGTGATTTTATCACCCCCAATTGGCCAGCGCCTGCCAATGTGCATAGCCTGCAAACTACACGGCATGGCGGCGTAAGCGTTGGGCCTTACACAGGTTTAAATTTAGGTAGCCACGTGCAAGATAATCCTTTGCATGTTGCGCAGAATCGTCAACTATTAAGTCAATTTGTGCCGTCAGAACCCGTTTGGATGAATCAAATACACGGCATTAACGTGGTAGATGCGGCAAATGCCGATTGCGTGCCAGATGCCGATGCCAGTTTTACTACGCGCCATAATGTGGTCTGCGCCTCCATGACAGCCGATTGTTTGCCTATATTGCTTTGCGATACGGCTGGTAGCGTGGTCGCAAGTGTTCATGCAGGCTGGCGTAGTTTGTGCGATGGTGTTATTAAGGCAACAGTTGCAAAAATCCTAGCATCTACAAGCGTTAATGCAGAGCATTTAATGGCGTGGCTGGGCCCAGCGATTGGGCCACAGGCGTTTGAAGTAGGCGATGAAGTGAGGGCGCAATTTATTGCAAAAGACGCGCAAGCAGAGTGTGCTTTTCAGTCGCAGGATAGCGATAAATGGTTAGCAGATATTTATACCATTGCCACACAACGTTTGAATCACTTGGGCATCAGCCAAATATATGGTGGCCAGCAAGAGCAATTTTGTACAGTGACCGATAGCGCACGTTTTTTCTCATTTCGGCGCGATAATTTGACAGGCCGCATGGCCACACTGATATGGTTAACGGCATCAAAGCCAGTTTAGTTTATAATGCGCTTGCTTTTAATTAGTAATATTTCAATTACTCAATGCTTTAATTTAGCTCATTTTTCATGATTATTCCGAATCTTTCTGTTTTACTCTGGATTGTATTATTCAGCCTGCTAGGTGGCGTGCTCAGCGTAGCAGGCGCAGCTTTGGTTGCGCTGAACATCAACAAAACCGCTATTCCCATGCTGATTAGCTATGCGATTGGTGCGATGCTGGGCGCAGTTTTTTTAGAGATTCTACCGCACGCCATCGAAGTCGCTATCAGCCCAAAACAGATGACAGCCACGGTACTCTTTGGCATATTGCTGTTTTTTGCCTTAGAAAAATTAGTACTGTGGCGCCATTGTCATGGCGACCATTGCGAAGTGCATGCGGTACATACGGCGGAAGAGTGTCCAGACGCACAATTAAATGCTACGCAAACTGATGTAAACCCCAGCAAATACAAAGCAGTAACTGTTAAGCAGCCTTCAATTAACGCACACCCGCAACATCAGATGCAAGACCATGACCGTGGTCGCAGCGGCATGATGATTATGATAGGCGATACTTTTCACAATTTTGTCGATGGTATTTTAATTGCCTCTGCTTTTATGGTGGATATCAAACTGGGTATCGTGACGGCAATCGCCATTATTGCGCATGAAATTCCGCAAGAAGTCGGTGATTTTTTAATTCTACTGCATTCTGGCTACAGTAAAAAACAAGCGTTTATTTTTAATTTAGTGTCTAGCTTAGCCACTGCGGTGGGCGGTTTTATCGCCTATTTTGCCTTATCGCATGTGCAAAGCTGGGTGCCGATTATTTTAGGATTGGCCGCTTCCAGCATGCTTTACGTGGCAGTTGCCGATTTGATTCCCAGCTTGCATAAACGCACCGAATTGCGCGCCACTATCTCGCAACTAACCTTAATTGCTTGTGGCGTTGCATCCATTTTTCTTGTGGGCTATTTTTTGGAATAAAGCCTGCAACACATTTAAGAGACATTATTTAGTATGAAAACAATTGCACTAAACCAAAGTAATTCGCCAAAAGTAGGTTTTGTTTCTTTGGGTTGCCCAAAGGCAGGCTCAGACGCTGAGCGTATTCTCACTCAATTACGTGCCGAAGGTTACGAAATTTCAGCCAGCTATGAGGATTCTGATTTAGTGGTTGTGAACACTTGCGGCTTTATTGATTCTGCTGTGCAAGAATCACTAGACGCAATTGGTGAGGCGATTAATAAAAATGGCAAAGTCATTGTCACAGGCTGTTTAGGCGCTAAAAAAGGCGTGGTAGAAGCGGCGCACCCGAGCGTTCTAGCTGTTACTGGCCCACACGCACTAGAAGAAGTGATGTCGCATGTGCATGCCAATTTACCTAAATTGCACGAACCATTTATTGATTTAGTGCCGCCGCAAGGTGTGCGTTTAACACCCAGCCATTATGCCTACCTTAAAATTTCAGAGGGCTGTAATCACAAATGCAGTTTTTGCATTATTCCCAGCATGCGTGGCGATTTAGTCAGCCGCCCCATTGGTGAAGTGATGAACGAAGCGGAAAACTTGGTGAATGCAGGCGTTTCAGAGATTTTAGTGATTTCGCAAGATACCAGCGCTTACGGCGTTGATGTGAAATATCGCCCCGGCTTCTGGAACGGACGCCCAGTTAAAACCCGCATGACAGAGCTGTGCCAAAGCTTAAGTGAACTGGGCGTTTGGACACGCTTGCATTATGTGTATCCGTATCCCCACGTGGATGAAGTGGTTCCGCTGATGGCAGATGGCTTGATTTTGCCTTACTTAGATGTGCCGTTTCAGCATGCCAGCCCACGCATCTTAAAAGCCATGAAACGCCCAGCGCATGCCGAAAATAATTTGGTCCGCATTAAAGCGTGGCGCGAAATCTGCCCCGATATCACTGTTCGCAGCACGTTTATCGCGGGTTTCCCGGGTGAAACGGAAGACGACTTTAAAATGTTGCTGGATTTCTTAGAAGAAGCACAATTGGATAGAGTCGGCTGCTTTACTTATTCCGCAGTCGACGGCGCAAAAGCCAACGAACTGCCAGACCACGTACCGCAAGAAATCAAAGAAGAGCGTTTGAGCCGCTTTATGCAAGTGCAAGAGCGTATCAGCGCGGCCAAATTGCAAGCCAAAATTGGTAGCATGCAAACAGTGTTGGTAGATGAAATTGTGCGCGATACAGAAGGTAACTTTGAGGCTATTGGCCGCACTAAAGCCGATGCGCCAGAAATTGATGGCGTGGTATATATGGAAGATGCCGAAGGTTTAACGCCTGGCGATTTTGTGGAAGTTGAGATTTATAGCGCGGATGGGCATGATTTATGGGGTGGGCCGCCAACAAGCTAGGAATAACTATGTCAATTTTTAAAAAAATCTGACCTCATTTATCTTACAGAAATGCGTGCAATTTCCACTGATAGACAAGGTCAGGAGATTCTTGTTGGTCTCACAAGGCAAAAAACAGAGTTTTATATTGAGTACGCCAATCGAAGTTAGGAGGAAACTGCTGATATAAACGTTGAGGATTCAGCTCGATATGTTGAGTTGTGCAACAAACACGAGCATTCAAGACTAGACATTCTTGCTGCTGAGAATCAATTACGACTTGATAAGCCTACTTTGAATTAGACAAGTAAAAGGACACCTGCCGACGCTATTCTTTCGGCATTAACGCCGCAGATGGACGGCTACTGAGCTTGCGAATTCTTCTCATACAGTCCTCGCCACTTTCCATTTGCCGTTCAAGCCGAACACGCGACAAAGGGGATTGAAAATCAAAACCAGTCGAAAGATGCAATGCTAATTTTTTGGCAGGTCTTTCCTGTTTCGATTTTGTCATTCCCGCGCAGGCGAAGAATCCAGACTATCAAATTTTAAGTAAAAATAAGTGTTAAGTTGTTGTTCGTTTACATTCCTGCCAGCGCTAGAATGACAATCAAGAAGCGACTCATTTAAAATTAAGCTGCGCTAAATAAATCTGGCAATATTGGTGCAGGCCTTTGGCTATCTGCGCGTTCTTCTAAAAAATCGAAGGTAAGCGGGCAGCGAGTAGGTTTTTTGACGGCTATGCGGCGTTTCGAAGAACTAGCTTGTAAATCAATATAAGGTGTTTGGCTGATGCGTACGTAGCCAGAGGAGGCTAATTTTTGCGCAGTCGTTTCAAATAAGCTGAGCGGGTTATCAATATTTTGCAAGGTGACAATTTTGTGAATGATGCCTTTGGATGTAGTGACTTTTAAAACGTTATACATCACAAATTTAGTAGTAGTTTGTTTGCCGTAAATTTCGCCTGTATGCACAATCATAATGCCTCGCGTAGTAAGGTATTACTTATCTTAATGTTAAACAGGGTATTGCCACAAGCCTTATTTTATAAGGTGCGCTAACAAACATATGCGGGTTTATTGACGACGCAAATTAATATGCGATTGAATCAGCGTTTTTGCTTGATGCCTGAATCTGCTTCCATCTGCATCTTTAACCCACATATGCAGCAATCCGCTAAAAAATAAATGGGTATCTTGCGCTAAGTCGTGGGGTGTATGCGCGGCGGATAAAAGGTTTTGTGCTTGCGCGCGCTCATACGCCAATTGAATTTTCTCGGTAATATTAGCGCAATTATTTAAAATTTGCTGCAACACGCTAGCAAATTCATCCACATATTCACACTTAATCATCATAATTTCATAAATTTGACGCATTTCAATGTTTTCATTAAGCTCATTAATGGTGTCGCACAAGCTATTTTCAATTTGAGTGAGTGGGTCTATGTTATCTGTTTGCGTGGCGAGCGTGTCATACATACGGTCGATTAACGGCAAAAATGCACGATCGCGTAAAGCATAAAAAATGTCGGTTTTATTTTTAAAATGCCAATATACCGCGCCGCGCGTCACGTCCGCTTCGGTGGCAATATGTTCAAGCGTAGAGCGGCTTACGCCACGTTTTAAAAATACAACTCTCGCTGCGTCGATAATGCGCCGCTTTGTCAGTTCAGCGTCTTCTTTGGTTTTTCTAACCATAATTTATTGCGTGCTATCCAATTCAATTTCTATTACTAAACTAATTATTGAGTCAATTTAAGTGTTAACTTTAATTACTCAAGCCGAACATTCATGTTTAACGATTTGATTAAAAAACAGTTTACATACATTCTTGTTTGTATATAATATACAGCAAATACGATCATAAATAAACCATTTATGATGATAAACATTATTAAACAAGGCCTTCAACCATGCACTTTTCATTGCATCAGCGTCATTTTAAAAAACCAAACGGTTCAATTACAGCGTTATTGGCCACATTTTTAGTTTCTGCCGCTTTAGTTGGTTGTGGTAAAAAGCCAGAAGCCGCGCCACCTGCGCCTGCTGCAATGCCTGTGCGCTATATTAGCGTTATGCCAACTTCGGTGCCCATGAGTGTAGAGGCGGTTGCGCAAACGGAAGGTGCAAAAGAGGTGGAAATCAGGCCGCGTGTGGGCGGCATTATTCTTAAAAAAATGTTTGAAGAAGGCGAGCCCGTTAAAGCAGGGCAAGTACTTTTTTTAATTGATCCTGTGCCGTTTCAAATTGCACTTGCTCAAGCCAAGGCGCAAGCGGCAGGGCAAGGCGCGCGTATTACGCAAACTTCGCGCGAATCCAGTCGTTTAAAAGAGTTATTGGCAACGCAATCAGTCAGTCAGCGTGAATACGATAATGCAACATCGGACGTGAGCATTTCGCAGGCTGACATGATGCAAGCGCAGGCGAGCATTAAAGAGGCGGAGCTTAATCTTTCCTACACGCAAGTGACTGCTCCTGTTTCGGGCATTGCAGGACGTTTTCAGTTTTCTGAAGGTGCTTTGGTCGCTGCCAATACCAGCTTGTTAACGACCATTATTCAAATATCGCCAATATGGGCGCGTTTTAGTTTATCTCAAACTGAGATTGCTAGCTTGGGCGGAAGTATTAATGCCAATAGCGTGACGGATGTAACGCTGATATTGCCAGACGGTACTGAATACGGCCAAAAAGGTAAACTGAATTTTACGGCCAACCAGATTAATCCAACGTTAGGCACGCAAGAATTACGTGCGACGTTTAACAATGCAGATAAATCGTTATTGCCTGGCCAGTTTGTGCGCGCGCGCGTAACAACAGGTTTGCAAGATGGCGTATTTTTAGTGCCGCAAACAGCAGTACTGACGGGGGATCAAGGTAAATATGTGTATGTAATCAACGCTGAAAACGCGGCAACCCCAAGGCCAGTGACTGTGGGTGAGTGGCTTGGTAAAGATTGGATTGTATTAAAAGGCTTAAATGAAAACGATAAAGTGATTGTGGATAATTTAATCAAACTGCGGCCGGGTGCAGTTGTTGCTCCGCATCTTTCTGCGCAAGCGTCAGAATCACCAGCATCGGCAGCTGCTCCACCAGCTAAGGCTGCGGCAAAATCGTAAGTGACCAAACCGTTAAGTTACTTGGCCAATCATTACATTTAAGTAGATAAACCCATGACCAAATTTTTTATTACTCGGCCTATTTTCGCCAGTGTTTTGTCCATCATCATTGTGCTGGCCGGCTTGGCTGCGGCATTAAAATTGCCTATTGCGCAATATCCACAAATTGCGCCACCCACCGTGTTAATTACCGCGACTTATCCAGGCGCGAGTGCTGATACACTTTCTAAAACCGTTGCAGCGCCGATTGAAGAGCAATTAAGCGGTGTGGAAGGTTTGCTGTATTTTAATTCCAGTGCAGATTCCAGCGGCACATTGACGATTACAGCGACTTTTGAAGTGGGCACTGATGTGAATCAGGCCACATTTAACGTGAGTAACCGCGTGAATATTGCCTTGCCACGTTTGCCCGATGAAGTGCGGCGTACTGGTTTGGTCGTGCAAAAACGCTCGAATGATATTTTGCTGGTGGTGATGTTAACAGATAAAAAACGTCAATATGATCCGCTGTATTTAAGCAATTACGGCACGCTTAATGTATTAGATGAATTAAAACGCATTAAAGGCGTGGGCGATGCGACCATCTTTGGCGCGCAGGATTACTCGATGCGTATTTGGCTGCGGCCCGACCGCATGGCGCAATTGGGCGTTACAACAACCGATATTGCCAGTGCGATTCAAGCACAAAATGCACAATATGCGGCTGGTAAAATCGGCCAGGAACCATCGACTAGCGCGCAACAACTGGTGTACACGGTTACAGCAAAAGGCCGTTTAGTTGACCCAAGTGAGTTCGGTAATATCATTATTCGCGCCGATGGGCCGCGCGGCGTGCTGTATTTAAAGGATGTTGCGCGTATTGAGTTAGGTTCGCAAAGTTACAACGTGCGCACTTCACTAGACGGGCTACCGGGTGTTGGTATACCCATATTTTTACAGACGGGAGCAAATGCGTTAGAAACAGCAGAAGCGGTTAAACAGAAAATGGCAGAACTGAAGCAACGCTTTCCAGAAGGTGTTGATTGGGAGGTGCCTTATGACACCAGCGATTTCGTTAAATCGTCTATTACAGAAGTGATTAAAACGCTGGCTGAAGCGATGCTGCTAGTGGTGCTAGTGGTTTACGTGTTTCTGCAAAGCTGGCGCGCAACACTCATTCCGTTAATCGCCGTGCCAATTTCGTTAATCGGTACATTTGCAGGTTTGTGGATATTCGGTTTTTCTATTAATACACTCACTTTGTTCGCCATGGTGCTGTCCATCGGCATCGTCGTGGATGACGCTATCGTGGTGCTAGAAAATGTCGAAAGATTGATGACAGAAGAGAAGTTGTCACCCATCAAAGCGGCGGTTAAATCCATGGAGCAAGTTTCAGGCGCGGTGATCGCGATTGTGCTGGTGCTGTGCGCAGTATTCGTTCCAGTCGCATTTCTGGGCGGTATTGCCGGTGAAATGTATCGCCAATTTGCGGTAACGGTTGCGGTTGCGGTGGTTATTTCTGGTGTGGTGGCATTAACCTTAACGCCTGCTTTATGCGCAATTTTATTAAAATCGGTGCATGAAGAGTCCGCATTCTTTAGGCCTTTTAACCGTGGCTTTCAAAAGTTAACCAATTTTTATGCCTCAACTGTCAATTTAACTTTGCATCATAAGATTATCGGCACACTGGTATTTGGCGCGATTGTCGCAACCGTAGTTGTTTTGCTGAGAGTTGTGCCCGGCAGCTTTGTGCCGGCTGAAGATCAAGGTTACGTAGTTACTGCGGTGATTATGCCCGATGGCGCAACCTTAGGTCGCACCATTAAAACCACAGAGGCGGTACGTTCGGCCATTGCAAAAGACCCTGCAGTGGCACATGAATTTGCAGTGAACGGATTTGACTTGATTGGCGGGGGCAACAAAACCAGTGCGGCCACCATGTTTGTGCGTTTAACCGATTGGGCAGATCGTGAAACAACAGCGGATGAAATTGTGGGTAAGCTATTTGGCATTGGCGCGCAGCAGCCTGACGGCATGGCGATTGCGTTTAATCCGCCTGCGATTCGTGGTTTAGGTAGTTCTGGCGGTTTTGAGATGTACGTGCAAAGCCGCAGTGATTCTGACCCAATGCGCCTTTCTGTCGTGGTGAATAATTTTATGGATGCGCTACGAAAAGAAACAGGTTTGGCTGGCATTAACTCATTTTTTCGCCCAACCGTGCCGCAATTATTTGTAGAAGTGGATGAAGAAAAAGCCATTTCACAAGGTGTGCCAGTAGCTGATATTTACGCCACCTTGCAAAGTACCATGGGTTCACTTTATGTCAATGACTTTAATAAATCGGGCCGTACTTACCGCGTGCAATTGCAGGCAGAAGCAGAATACCGCATGAAAGCCGAAGATTTAGGCAAAGTGTATGTGCGCTCTAAAGCGGGACAAATGGTGCCACTTTCGGCGTTAAGTAAAGTCAGCAATATTGTGGGTGCCGAGCAGCTAGAACGCTATAACGGTTTACTTTCAGCCAAAGTATTAGGCGGCGGCGCACCTGGCGTGAGTTCGGGCGATGCCATTAAAATGGTCGAAAAAATTGCGGCTGCAAACTTGCCAGATGGCTATCAAATTGCTTGGACAGGCCAAGCTTATCAAGAAAAACGCACCGGTTCTGCCGCGATATTTGCTTTCGGTTTTGCCATTATTATGGTGTTCTTAATTTTAGCCGCGCAGTTTGAAACTTGGGCCTTACCTTTGGCTGTAATTATGGCGGTACCATTTGCCTTGGCAGGCGCATTATTGGCCGTGTTAATGCGCGGCATGCCCAATGATATTTACTTTCAAATTGGCTTAATTACCCTGGTTGGTTTGGCTGCAAAAAATGCGATTTTAATTGTGGAATTTGCCAGCCAAAAAATGGAAGAGGGCATGCCAGTAGCGCAAGCGGCGTTAGAGGCGGCAAGAATGCGTTTCAGGCCGATTGTGATGACTTCAATGGCGTTTGTGTTGGGTATCGTGCCGCTGGTAATTGCAACGGGTGCGGGCGCAGCAGCGCGTCGCAGCATGGGCACTGGCGTATTTGGTGGCATGATACTAGCCACTTTTGTGGCGACTATTTTTATTCCATTATTCTTTACCTGGTTAAGCAACACCCATGTGGACAGAAAACATCATGGCGAAGGGTTATAGAGATACCGATATGAAAAATTTAAGCATGAGAAAATTCAGTTTATTGTTGCTGCTATTGTTAACTTCTTGCAAAGCGCTTGGCCCGGATTATTTCCGCAGTAAGCCTAATCTGCCTGCTACGTTCAGTGAGTCAGACGCCAGCGTGTCTGCCAAAAATGAGGTGATGAAGCAATGGTGGAAACATTATCAAGACCCAAAATTGAATGAATTAGTAGCGTTAAGTTTAAAAAATAATACCGATATTCAACTGGCGGTGGCGCGTATTGAAGAAGCCGATGCCAGCATGCGCGAAGTAGGCGCATCGCTATTCCCTGCGGTGAATTTTTCTGCTGGTGCAACCCGCAACAAAGTGACAGAATTGGGTGCGTTTCCGGTATTTATTTCACCCATTCGCAATAATTATACGTTTGGCTTTAACACTAATTATGAGTTAGATTTTTGGGGAAAGGTCAGACGCGCCAAGGAGTCGGTAACCGCAGCAGCATTGGCTTCGCGCTTTTCAAAACAAACGGTTGAGCTTTCGTTAATTGGCTTGGTGAGCAGTAATTATTTGCAATTACGCGGCATTGAGGCGCAAATTGCCGTGACAAAAAATAACCAACGCAGTCGTGAAGAGTCACTTAAGTTAACTCAACGCAGGCTTGAAGGTGGCATTGCCAGCAGTTTAGAAGTAAGCCAAGCCGAAGTGGGTGTGAGCAATTTAAATGCGCAATTGAGCGAATTGAACCGTTTACGTGCGTTAACTTTGCATCAATTGGCGGTATTAACAGGTATATTAGACTTAAAACTGGATGCCAATTTAAATCAGGCAGATGTCAAGACGCTGCCGGTTCCGCCCATTCCGCCAGCAGGTTTGCCTTCGGCATTGCTTGAAAATCGACCGGATATTCGTCAGGCAGAACAGGCACTGATTGCTGAAAACGCACAAATTGGCATTGCCAAGGCAGCTTTGTATCCGAGCATTAGTTTAACTGGCAATTACGGTGGCGAGAGTTTAGAGTTAGGCAATATATTGAAAAGCGGCGCGCGCATTTGGACATTTGGTTTAGGTTTGGATTTACCGATTTTTGATTCGGGCAGACGTAGCGCGCGCGTTGAGCAGGCAACTGCGCGACAAAAACAAGCGCTGGCACAATACCAAACCACGATTCAAAATGCGTTTAGAGAAGTGAACGATGCACTGGTGACTAGGCGCTTAAATGCTGAGCGTGAGCAAAGTTTAGCGGCAAGCGAGGCATCTGCCAAAAAAGCGTTAACGGTGGCTGAAAATCGCTACAAAGCAGGATATTCCGCTTATTTAGAAGTATTGGATGCGCAACGCGTTTATAACGATGCGGCTTTAGCCAATGTTCAAGCGCGCCAGGCAAGCAGTTTAGCAACGGTTGAGTTGTTTAAAGTGTTGGGTGGGGATTGGCGAGAAAGTCTGCAGCCAGATAGCGCCCAGCCAGATTCCATGCAATCAGATACGGCGCCTGTAGCTACTAAAGCAAATTAAGGTGGCTAATTAAATTAATTCGATCAATTTGGGCATTAAAAAATTAAAATGGAAATGCGACTTTAACCCAATCGTCGCGTGATTCAATCGACTCACCTAATATCACACGTTTAGGCGTACCTAATATATTAACCGCGTAGCTGGTGTTTGGTCGATACTGTATTTTTGGCAATAGTAGTGTAGAAATGCTGGATAATCCTGATTCAATGGGCAAATAAATGCCTGAAAAAAATCCAATATTAACGGTTTGCGCTTGATTGCTTTCCATCATTTCCGCTAACGTATCTGCAAAAGATTCTTCATGCCGCAATTGTCGCAATTGCACCCAGTTTGGGTGTCGCGACATGATTTCTATGCCAACTTTAAGCTGATTGCCAGTGGTTGGTTTCACGCCGCGAATAATCCCAATCACGATTTGGCTAGGGTCTTCATCCATCATCAAGCCAATCAGTTTATCTGGCCTTGCCAGAATATTGGCGTATTTATTCACTCTGGTGCCAAATCCATGCGGACTTTCATCGGTCACAATCCAGGTGTCCAATGAGCCGCTGTTGATGGTGATATTGCTAAGTTGCGTTAAAGAAGTATGCGCGCGAAGTTGCTCATCAAACGATTTGCCATCTTTAGATAACCGCAAACCGCTGCTGATCTGATTGGCTTGTTGCACCTGATTGCAAATATTAACAATACCTGCATTGACTTTAGCGGTTTTAGAGCTGGCCAGACGCGGTTCTTTACGGCGCTGCCTGACGTAATCGTTTTTAGTCCATTCCGCCAACATAATATTGAGCGTATCGTTTAACTTGTTAACGTTATCTATTTTTGCCATCAGCAAACTTTCAGGCATTTCACCTCTATCAGTCACCGTGATGCCGACTTTTATTTGTTTTTCTAAATCGTCTAATTCCCAGTAACGGCAATGCTCATTCGGCTCAAAATTACGCATGCGTTTGGCTGGCAGATCTTTTTCTAGATCGATAAAAAATACGTATTGTTCAGGCGTAAAATATTTGCTGATGTGTGCGCGCGTAAGCCAATTGCTCAATACGCGGCAGGCAATATCAACTTGTTGCTTGTGCAAATTAGCTTGTACCAGATGACCTAACATGCAAATTTGCACAAAATAAGCAGAAAGCGTCGTCAAAGGCGAGGATTTAAACAACTCGACTGGAATATTCAACAAGCCTTGCTGATTAGAAATGCGGTATAGCATAAACAGCTGCAGCCACATTTTGGTTGGCGGGTTCGTCTGCGTATACATGCGCCATTTCATCATGTGCGTCGCCGAATAAATGGCTCTGGACATAATAATAATCGGCATGTTGCCTTCAAGCTTAAATTTGCTTGGATTGATGACTTTCTCAATCACTTTAAGATGCGCGATATACGATTGCCTGCAATAGTTGTAGCAGGTTTCCGACATGCTGATCTCAATTTCGAGTTTTAGGTTTTCTACTTGGACAAAATGCGCGGATAGTTTTTCCAGTCGCGCAAAATTCACGTCTTCCAGCCTGATTAAAAGCTCGAGCAATGCCTGATAATCTGTCGCTTGGTCAGATTGCATATGTGCAATCAGCGAAGCCAATTGCTGGTAGCAGAATTTTAAAGCGGCAATATCATCCATTTCCGCAAGATCGTCAACCCATGCGAATTGGGCGTTGGTTTTTTTAACCAACGCACTACCAAACAGTTGTTGAATAATATTTTTCATTAAATTCAATGATTCCTATTTTTTATTATTGCGGCATTATTCTAATTTAATTAATTAAAATATAATAATAAATCATTGAATAATCAAGCATTATTTAATTATTAACCACTTTAAATATGCAAAATCGGTAAATAACAGGCATGCTAGAATAGCGTTTTTAGATTAAATGATTTTGCATATGATTGTACGCACACGATTTGCACCTAGCCCAACCGGATTTTTACATATTGGCGGCGCGCGCACAGCCCTGTTTTCCTGGGCTTATGCCAAAAAAAATGCCGGCCAATTTATCTTGCGAATTGAAGATACTGACGTAGAGCGCAGCACAGCAGAAGCGGTGCAAGCGATTTTAGATGGTATGCATTGGTTAGGCTTGGATTATGACGAAGGTCCGTTTTACCAGATGCAGCGCATGGATACTTACAAAAAAGTGCTGCAAACTATGCTGGAAAATGGAACTGCTTATTATTGCTACAGCAGCAAAGAGGAGTTGGAAAGTTTGCGTGAAGGCCAGATGCAGCAAGGTTTAAAGCCGCGTTACGATGGTAAATGGCGGCCAGAGAAGGGTAAAACTTTACCAACAATTCCAGCGGGTATTTCTCCTGTCGTGCGTTTTAAAAATCCGCAAACAGGCGTGGTGGTTTGGGATGATCTGGTTAAAGGCCGCATCGAAATTGCCAATAGTGAGTTAGACGATTTGATTATTGCGCGCGCAGATGGTACGCCGACTTATAATTTTTGCGTGGTGGTGGATGATTATGAAATGGGCATCACGCAAGTGATTCGCGGTGATGATCACGTGAATAATACGCCACGTCAAATCAATATGCTCAATGCTTTAGGTGCACAAGATTCAACTTTAAGGATTCCGCAATACGCGCATTTATCCATGATATTGGGCGATGACGGACAAAAG
Source organism: Methylotenera sp. (assembly GCA_046594915.1). Classification (GTDB taxonomy): domain Bacteria; phylum Pseudomonadota; class Gammaproteobacteria; order Burkholderiales; family Methylophilaceae; genus Methylotenera_A. The sequence continues at coordinate 161,452 of JBKJRC010000003.1, forward strand.
CTTTCCAAGCGGCACGGCGCGGTAAGTGTAATGCAATATCATGAAGGCGGCTATTTAAAAGAAGCGGTATTGAATTATCTGGCGCGGCTTGGTTGGAGCCATGGTGACGCGGAAATATTTACCATGCAGCAATTTTGCGAATGGTTCGATTTGGATCATATTACGCCATCAGCCGCGCAATTTAATACCGAAAAACTCAATTGGTTAAATGCGCATTATATTAAAGAATCCAGCTTAGACACGCTAGCCATTGATATTACAGGCCGACTAGACAAAATGCATGTTAAGGTCACTGCATTGCCAGATTTAAACGCCGTGTTAAATCTGTATCGTGAGCGCGCCAATAATTTGAATCAATTGGCTGCGGATATTGCGTATTTTTACTGCTTACCATCAGCCAATGTGGCAGATGTCGATAAGCATATTTCGGCTGATATTTTGCCTGTTATTAAAGGGTTAAGTTTAAAGTTGGCAGCAATTAATTGGACGGCTGAGGCTATTCATCATGCGATTAATACTGTTGTTACCGAAAACCAGCTTAAATTCCCCAAAGTAGCCATGCCGCTTCGCGTGATGTTAACTGGCCTCGCGCAATCGCCTAGTATCGATCAGGTGATGGCGTTATTAGGACAAAAAGAAACCTTGGCAAGAATGCATGCGTATTTAATTTAATTGAAGTAAATTTTAAAGTGAATTTTTATATGCAAAACCACTTTAACTTAGAAAATCCGCAAAATTGTCAAAACTACTATTGAAAAGAGAACAAAAAGTCACAACAATAGTCGTATGCATGGCAGTTTTAGCTTTTTAATAAAGCCACTCCAACATTATTACAACTAAAAGGAGCACAAAATGAATAACAAAGGACAAATGCTGCAGGATCCATTTTTAAATGCGCTCAGAAAAGAGCATGTGCAAGTATCTATTTATTTGGTTAACGGTATCAAATTACAAGGCCAAGTCGATTCGTTCGATCAATACGTGATCTTGCTAAAAAACACAGTGACACAAATGGTCTACAAACATGCTATTTCTACCATCGTGCCAGCGCGTGCGGTGAATATGACATTACCAGATCAAGCGGAAGAGTAGAACTTGGCAATTAAACCTTCCGGTTACGGCGAAAATACCCTAGCGAATCCAACCACTTTAACCGCGCCATCGGATGGTGGCGTTGTTTTAGTCAGCATCGATTTTGGTGAACCAGATTATGCAGAAAGCCTGCATGAATTGCGTCAATTAGTCATCTCAGCAAAAATGCAGGTACGTGCCACTGTGGAAGGCAAGCGCAGTCATCCTGATGCAAAATTGTTTATCGGCAGCGGCAAAGCGGACGAATTGAAGTTGATGTTGGAAGCGAGCGAGACTAATCTGGTGGCGTTTAACCACGATCTAAGTCCTTCGCAACAGCGTAATCTAGAACGTTTTCTGCAAGCAAAAGTGCTGGATAGAACTGGCTTGATCCTCGATATCTTTGCGCAACGCGCACAAAGCCATGAAGGTAAATTGCAGGTCGAACTAGCGCAACTGGAACATTTATCCACCAGGCTGGTGCGCGGCTGGACTCACTTAGAGCGGCAAAAAGGTGGTATTGGCGTGCGTGGCGGCCCTGGTGAAACGCAGCTGGAGCTGGATAGGCGTATGTTGCGGGTGCGTGTTAAGCAATTACGCGAAAAATTAGATAAACTTAAATCGCAACGCAATATGCAGCGGCGCGCACGTAAGCGTTCTAATTTGATGACGGTTTCACTGGTTGGGTATACCAACGCAGGAAAATCGACATTATTTAATCGGTTAACTCAATCGGGTGTGTTTGCGGCAGACCAATTATTTGCAACGCTAGATACCACATCGCGCAAAATGTATTTGGGTGAAAATTACCATTCTGGTGGCGGCTCGGTGGTGATTTCAGATACGGTCGGGTTTATCAAACATTTGCCCACTACTTTAATTGAAGCGTTTGGCGCAACCTTAGAAGAGGCAGGACAAGCGGATTTGTTGCTGCATGTGGTGGATGTTGCCAGCACTAACCGCGATGCGCAGATTGCACAAGTGAATCTGGTTTTGCAACAAATCGGCGCATCAAACGTGCCACAAATTTTGGTGTTAAATCAGATTGATAAGCTGGATATGTCTGCAGGCTTGATTCGCGATGAATATGGTAACATTTCAAAAGTGAGTATTTCAGCCGCCACAGGCGATGGAATAGATTATTTAAAATTAGCATTAACAGAATATCAGCAGCTTTTAAAACGGCAAAGCACAGAAGAAAGTGCATATCTATGACTTTAAAGATTAAAAATTTATGATCAAAGTCGCATTTTTAAGGGCGGCATTTTTCTAAAGCACTGGTTTTTAAGGCGCTGGTTTTTAAGTCACCAGTTTTCAAGTTACTAATTTTAAGTGACTGATTGTTTTCAATAATTTAGCAATAGTGTTCGGAGTTATGCATGATTAAATTTCCTGGTTTTGGCCAAAACAGTAATGAAGGTCCGCCTGATCTAGACAAAATATTGAGTGATTTAAGCCAAAAAATAAACAATGTTTTTGGCAAAAAAGGCAATGGCAATAATAGTCAGCCATCGCCCAGCAAAGATTTTGATGTGCCTGTATTGCCAATATTAGCGGTTATTGCCGCCATTTGGTTAGCAACTGGTTTTTATATTGTCGATCAAGGCTCTTTAGGCGTAGTGCTTCGTTTTGGAAAATACGTTGAAACTACAGAGCCAGGGCCGAGATGGCATTGGCCGTATCCAATTGAATCGGCAGAAGTGGTTAATATGGAACAAGTGCGCCGTTTAGAAGTAGGTTACAGAAGTAGTGGCGACGGTGCGGGCGGCAAAACAAGACAGCCAAAAGAAGCGTTGATGTTGACTGAAGATGAAAACATCATCGATATGCAAGTGGCCGTGCAGTACAAATTAAAAAATGCCAAGGATTACCTATTTAATAATCGTTCAACCGATAGTTCGGTGATGTCGGCTGCAGAAACCGCTATTCGCGAAATCGTGGGTAAAAGTAAATTAGACGATTTGTTGCAAAAAGGCTTGCCAGATACTTCCGAGCGCATGCAGGCTATTTTGGATAGCTATAAAAGTGGTGTGCTGATTACCAGCGTTTCGCGTCAAAAAGGCGCTGCGCCAGAGCAGGTAAAGGAAGCATTTGATGATGTAAACCGTGCGAATCAAGATTATCAGCGTCAAATTAATGAAGGTCAGGCTTACGCCAACGATGTGATTCCAAAAGCACGCGGAAACGCATCGCGGCTTGCGGCAGAGGCTTCTGGATATAAGCTTAAAGTAGAAAATGAAGCCAGAGGTAATGCCAGCCGTTTTGAGCAGATTTTAGCGCAATATGTAAAGGCGCCAGAAGTAACACGTAGCCGTTTGTACCTGGATGCGCAGGAGCAGATACTGTCTAGCACCAGCAAAGTCATTGTGGATCAAGCTGGCGGCAATAGCTTATTGTATTTGCCACTGGATAAATTAATGGCCGCTGGCGCAGTAGGGCCGACTGCTACAACCAATGCAGCATCGACAGTTAACACGGTGAAACAACCTGAAAATGAAGATGACAGTTCGCGTGATTTGGTGCGCAGTCGTGACCGGGACAGTCGTTAATTTTAATAAAGTTAACGTTAAAAACAGAGTTATATTTAAAAACGTTTGTGGTAAAGAATTTACTTTTTAAAAATTTAGCAATAAAAGCGCTTAATAAAGAGAATTGAAATGAAAAATATTGGCTTATATTTAATCGGATTATTTGTATTACTGGTGATACTCACCTTATCGTTTTTTACCGTCGATCAACGCGAGTACGCGCTGGTGTTCAGGTTGGGTGAAATTGTCTCTGTTAAAAAAGAACCAGGCCTGTATTTTAAAGTGCCGCTCTTAGATGGCGTCAAGTATTTTGATAAGCGCATTTTGACGCTAGACTATGAGCAGCCAGCTGAAATTATCACCAGTGAAAATAAAACCATGACTGTGGATTCATTTGTTAAATGGCGCATTGTTGACCCATCAAGATATTATGTATCGGTTAAAGAAGGCGGTGAATCTGCTGCGGAAGATCGATTAACGCAAGTGGTTAACGCTGGTTTACGCGATGAATTTGGTAAACGTACTGTACACGATGTTATTTCTGGCGAGCGTGCGGCAATTATGAATAATATGCGCACCCGAGCAGATAAAGAAGCGCGCCAAATCGGTATTCAAGTAGTGGATGTACGTTTGAAGCGTGTCGATTATTCTGAAGATATCAGTAAATCAGTTTACGATCGTATGATTGCAGAGCGTAAGCGTATTGCCAATCAGTTGCGCTCAGAAGGTTCTGCGGCTTCCGAAAAAATTCGTGCAGATGCTGATAAACAACGCGAAGTGATTATTGCCGAAGCGTTTGGTAACGCGCAAAAAATGAAGGGTGAGGGCGATGCAAAAGCCGCTGAGATTTACTCAAGTGCTTACAGCAAAAACCCAGAGTTCTATGCGTTTTATCGCAGCCAAGAAGCCTACAAAAATAGCTTTAAAAGTAAATCAGACGTGATGGTGCTAGATCCAAAATCTGAATTCTTTAAATACATGCGCAGTGCAGGCGGTAAATAAATGCAGGCAAATTTAGCCTTTATTTTAGTGTTAAGTTGATCTTTCAATGAACACCACTTTACTAACTGCGCTAGGTTTAATGCTGATTCTAGAGGGATTGATGCCTCTAATCGCACCAAAAGCCTGGCGCGAAACATTTCAGCGCATGATAGCGTTGAAAGATGGACAACTACGATTTGTGGGGCTTTTTTCGATAGCGGGTGGCGCATTATTGTTTTGGCTATCCAAATAAAATGGCTGACTAATCCGCCATTAAACTGCATATAAACTGTAGTTAACACTAAAAATACTTTAAGTTTTGTTTCCATTGAATGCGCTTAATTTTTGTTGGCGCGTCGAAATCAATCAAGATAAAACAAATTAATATCTACAAAACCCTCAAATAGCGATAAAATCTCAGATTGTTGTTTAATTTTGATTTTATCGCGCTCAAAAGCTTTAACACCACCGAATAAAAAACTTAATCATGCGTAATTGGTTGCTCCCTGAATATATTGAAGATGTGTTGCCTGCTGAGGCTGCGCGTATTGAATCATTGCGCCGCCAGTTATTGGATTTGTTCAAAGTGCATGGCTATCAATATGTGATTCCGCCCACGCTGGAATATTTAGAATCGTTGATTACGGGCACAGGTCATGATTTAGATTTGGCCACTTTTAAAGTGGTGGATCAGCTAACAGGCCGCTTAATGGGCATTCGTGCCGATATGACGCCGCAGGCCGCCAGAATCGATGCGCACATGCTCAACCATCAAGGCGTATCGCGATTGTGTTACGCTGGCACTGTTCTGCGCACCAAGCCAGATGGCCTTGCGCGCACGCGTGAGCCGCTTCAATTGGGTGCGGAATTATTTGGTCATGCAGGCATTGAAAGCGATATTGAGATTCATCGCCTGATGATTAAAGCTTTGCAAGCGCTGAGTTTAAAAGAGCTGCATATTGATTTTAGTCATGTGGCCATCTTTGAAAGCCTGGTTAAAGCGTGCAACATGAATGCCAATTTAGAACAGGCTTTATACGCTGCATTGCAAAGTAAAGATAAAGCCAGCGTGGCTTTGTTAGCAGAAGATTTAGAGGTCGCTATTAAACAGGCGCTGATTGATTTAACCGATTTAAATGGCGATGTGAATGTGCTGCAAAAAGCGCAACAGCAATTGCCAAAAATTCCTGCTATTACCAAAGCGTTAGCCGATTTAGCCAGCGTTGCGGCGCAGTTAAGCGATTTAAACGTACATGTTTCGTTCGATTTAAGTGAGTTACGCGGTTATCACTATCACAGCGGCATTGTGTTTGCGGCGTATGCAAAAGGTTATACAGGGCCGATTGCGTTAGGCGGTCGCTATGACGAAGTGGGCTTGGTGTTTGGTCGTGCGCGCCCAGCAACGGGTTTTAGCTTGGATTTGCGCGGCGCTGTTACGGCATTAACACCTGCGATTAACGCAAAAGCGATTCTTGCGCCAGCTGGCGATGATACGCTGTTGCTTAGCACAATTGAAACTTTGCGCACAGAAGGTCAAATCGTAATACAGGCATTGCCAGATTCAACCAGCAATAGGCTTGAGCTAAATTGCGACCAACAGTTAATTTACAACAATCATCAATGGCAAATACGGCCTTTATAATTAGTAATTCCATTCATAAATTCAGTCGAAAAAACAGTTAAGTAAAAGTTATGGCGCAAAACACACAAAAAAATCCTGCAAAAAATGTGGTCGTTATTGGAACACAATGGGGCGATGAAGGTAAAGGCAAAATTGTCGATTGGCTGACTGACCATGCCCAAGGCGTGGTGCGCTTTCAGGGTGGACATAATGCAGGCCATACGCTGGTTGTAGGTCAAGGTAGCGAACAGCGCGTGTACAAACTCAATCTTGTGCCATCTGGCATTGTGCGTGCAGGCGTTAATTGTTTTATCGGCAACGGCGTGGTGCTGGATGCTGGGCATTTGCTAAGCGAAATCGCCGCGCTAGAAAAAGACGGTTTAGAAGTCAAAAGTCGCTTAAAAGTAAGCCCAGGCTGCCCTCTGATTTTAAGTCATCATGTGGCGCTAGATACCGCGCGCGAAGCGAAACGCGCGATTAAAATTGGCACTACAGGCAAAGGCATTGGGCCAACCTACGAAGACAAAGTCGCGCGTAGGGCTTTAAGGGTCTATGATTTATTTTATCCAGAACGCTTTGCCGAAAAATTGCGCGAAGTAATGGATTACCACAACTTTGTATTAACCAATTATTTAGGTGCAAAAGCCGTTGATTTCAATCAACAATATGATGCCAGTATGGCGCATGCGATTGCATTAAAACCGATGATTGCGGATATTTCAGCCGAACTTTACGCCGCAAACGCCAGAGGCGAAAATCTGTTATTTGAAGGTGCACAGGGCACTTTGCTGGATATCGATCATGGCACTTATCCATACGTGACTTCCAGCAATTGCATCGCAGGTCAAGCTTCTGCGGGCACTGGCGTTGGCGCCAATATGTTGCATTATGTGCTGGGCATTACCAAAGCCTACACAACTAGAGTTGGCGGCGGCCCTTTTCCAAGTGAGTTGGACATTGAAACAGAAAATTGTCCAGGTTATCAAATGTCGACTAAAGGACAGGAAATTGGCACCGTGACTAAAAGAAAAAGACGATGTGGCTGGTTCGATGCAGCAGCGTTGCGCCGCTCAGCACGCATCAATGGTTTAACAGGTTTATGTATCACCAAGCTGGACGTGTTAGATGGCATTGAACGTTTAGATATTTGTACTGGCTATGAGTTGGACGGCAAAGTGGTCGAACTATTGCCAGTGGGCGCGGATGATGTGGCGCGTTGCAAACCGATTTATGAAACAGTTGCAGGCTGGAAAGAAAACACATTTGGCGTTAAAACTTGGGATGGCTTACCTAAAAATGCGCAGCACTATCTTAAACGCCTAGAAGCATTATGTGGCGTGCCAATCGCGATTGTTTCAACGGGCCCAGAACGCGACGAGACCATTATTATTGAGCATCCTTTCGCATAATAAAACGCAAACTCCGTTGCGATGCTTCGTTACTGCATAAAAAATCATCGCTCGCAACAACTGTATGCTGCGCTCGATTTTTTACTGGCACCCATTCTATTTAAACAAGCCTAGCTTAGGATTTTGCGTTTTATTATGCGAAAATAAACTAAATGTCCATTTTACAAAAACAGCGATTAGCTTGGGCAATCACAGGTTCTGGACACTATCTGCGCGAATGTCTGGAAGTTTTGCAGTTGCTAAAAAATCAAGATTTAACGTTTGTCGATGTTTTTTTGAGCCGTGCCGCAGCAGAGATTATTCAGCAATATGGCTTTCAGGCACAATTAGAAGCATCTGCGCATCGTATTTTTCAAGATAAAACCGCCAGTAGTGTGCCAGTTGAGTTTTTTTACCAAGGCCACTATCACACATTGGTGATTGCACCTGCGACTTCCAATACAGTCGCCAAAATGGCGTATGGTTTTTCAGATAGTTTAGTGACTAATCTTTATGCGCAAGCCGGCAAAACGCGCGTGCCCAGCATTGTATTTGCCTGCGATACGGTGCCAGAATCTGGCGTTTCTTTTATAGAATCAGAAGCGCCGCGCGACAATATTGTCAATGTTTTTCCGCGAAAAATTGACCTGGAAAATGTGGTTAAGTTATCGCATTTTGAATCAACAAATGTGGTTGCCAGTATCAATGCGCTTGAAAAAGCAGTGTATCAACGTTTAAAAGAACTTATTTAAATGAAGCCAAATAAGCCAGAAAACTTACTGTTTGTAACAGGAAAACTGGCTGAAAAAAGCTTGAATAAGGTCTTACAAACCATCCAAACCGACAGCAAAACACCGCAGTTTAAGTATCGAATCGAGCAAATTGGCGTCTCTGTCGCCGCGTTGATGACGCCGGATTTAATCGCCAGGCGTTTAAAAGATATCGGCAATGCAGATAAAGTGATTTTGCCTGGATTGTGTCAAGGCGATTTAACTGTGCTGCAAACCCAATATGGCGTGCCGATTGAGCGCGGACCAGCAGATTTAAAAGACTTGCCGCAATACTTTGGCAGCAAAGGTATTGCGCCTGACTTAACCCAATATTCAGTGCAAATTTTTGCCGAAATTGTCGATGCACCTGACTTAAGTGTCGATGCGATATTACAAAAAGCGTTGCGCTTTCAGGCGCAGGGCGCCAATGTGATTGATTTAGGGTGCTTGCCTGGCAAGCCATTTTTGCATTTAAAAGATGCGATTCAAACACTTAAATCGGCTGGATTTAAAGTCAGCGTCGATTCGATGCATGCCGAAGATTTATTGCTGGCTGGAAAATCAGGTGCAGATTACTTGTTAAGTTTGACTGAACACACACTGTGGATTGCCGATGAAGTTGCTGCCACGCCGATTTTAATTCCTGCACGAGGTAAAAGTGGTTCTGGCAATATGGCATCGCTGTATCGCGCCATTGAGCATTGCCTTAACTGCGATAAGCCGTTTATTGCCGATGCGATTTTGGATCCGATTCATTTTGGGCTGACTGATTCGATTGTGCGTTATCACCGATTGCGCAAAAAATATCCACACATACAAATAATGATGGGAATTGGTAATTTAACCGAGTTAACCGATGCGGATACCACTGGCATTAATGCGATTTTATTTGGCTTAATTAGCGAGTTGGGTATTCAAGCCGTGTTGGCAACTTCGGTCAGTGTGCATGCGGTGAACGCGATTGCTGAGGCGGACAATGCGCGCCGTGTCATGCATCGTGCAAAGTTGGATGACAGGTTGCCGCGTGGCTATAGCAATGGTTTGCTGGGCTTGCATGATAGAAAGCCTTTTCCATATAACAAAGACGAAATCGGCGAAATCGCTGCGCAAATCAAAGACCCTAGTTTTAGAATTATGGTAAGTGAATCGGGCGTGCATGTGTATAACCGTGATGGCTTGCTGCAAGCTATTGATCCATTTGCATTTTATCCCAATTTAGGCGTGCACAATGATGCCTCGCATGCGTTTTATTTGGGTGTTGAGCTGGCGCGCGCGCAAATTGCATGGCAATTAAAAAAACGCTATGTGCAAGACGAATTGCTTGATTGGGGCGTTTCCAGCTGGATAGAAAAAGTCGGTGACAATAAAAGTCATTCAAAAAGTCATCGCGATGCGTCCCTTAAAGAAAAAATCAGCATGAAAAAGGCAAAATAATTGATAAAAACACATGATTTTTGAAACTATTATTAGCACTATCAATGCAGAAGGCGTCGCGCATGTCACGCCTTTTGGTGTGCGCTATGCAGGTGAAAACGTCATCATTTCGCCTTATAAACCATCCACTACATTGGCGAATATATTGGCAAGCAAACACGCGGTGATGAATATTACTGCCGATGTGCGTGTGTTTGCCGCCGCATTAACCAATCGACAAGCGTGGCAATTGCTACCAACAAGTCAGATAAAAGGTTTCAGGCTGGCAGATTGCATACAGCATGTGGAACTGGCGTTAATTGAAGTGCGTGACGACGCGGTTAGGCCGCAATTGGTGATGCAAAAAATGCATGTTCAGCAACATCAAGCTTTTAACGGATTTAATCGTGCGCAAGCAGCGGTGATAGAGCTAGCTGTTTTGGTGAGTCGCATACACTTATTGCCGCAAGAAAAAATCCAAGCCGAAATGCACTATCTGCAAATTGCGATAGAGAAAACCGCAGGCGAAAATGAACTGCAAGCGTGGATTTGGTTAACCGAAAAAATACAGCAATTTTATGCGGCGCCTTTAAATATAAATCCAGAAAATATAAATCCAGAAAATAAAAATCCAAAGAATAAAAGTAAGCATGACACAGTTACTGATTAGCGTTAAGAATGCCGAAGAAGCCATGATTGCGTTAGACGCAGGCGTTGATATTATTGACTTAAAAGATCCTGATGTTGGTGCGCTGGGCGCATTGGATATGTGCAATACCCAGCAAATTGTACAAATTATTCAACAAGTTAATCGGTTAAGTCTAGCGAAAAAATGCCCAGTTATCAGCGCAACTGTGGGTGAAAATCATCCCAATTTAGCTGCATTGCTACAAGATATTCACGACAGAGTAAAAATGGGCATCGATATTATTAAAATAGCGCCTTCCAAATTTTTCAGCATAGCAGACTTGAAGCTTGATGATGTCAAGTTAGTAGCGGTTTTTTTTGCAGATCAACTCTTTGAAAATAAAGTCATTGACCCGACTTTGCTGGAGCAATTTAAAAAAAGTGGATTTTATGGCGCGATGATTGACACGCATAAAAAGCAGCAAAATCTACTTGAAATTTGCAGCATACAAAACTTGCGATTGTTTACGCAAATGTGCGAAAAAAATGCCTTAAAATCAGGCTTGGCTGGTTCTTTAAAACCACAACATATTGAATATTTTAAACAGGTTAACCCATCCTATATTGGTTTTAGGGGTGGGGCGTGCGTAAATAATGTGCGAAATAGCACCTTAATGGTGGATAAGGTTAACAATATTAAAAAACTGTTGCAGGAACACAACAAATTCAACGATTTTGCCCTTGTTAGCACATGTATAGCGTTGCATAGTTAACATTGTTTAAGTATAGTTCGTGTGTAGATATTTGTTTTAATGTTTTTAACTAGGAGTTTTATGATGAAAAAGAATTTAATTGGTCTAGCTGTTATAGCTACACTAGGTTTGTCCGCTTTTGCTGCATCTGCAGAAGATATGTATCGCGGTGCTTGGTATGCAGTGCCAGGTGTTAGTTACATGAATACAGATAGCGATTTAGATGCTGATAATGGCGGTGGCGGCTTTCTTAGTATTGGTAAAGAAGTAAGCCAATATTGGGATATACAAGGTCGTTTAGGTCATAACCGTTTAGATGAAGATACCAATATTCCTGGTGCAAGCGGTCATTACAAAAATACCACACTAGGTTTAGATGCTTTGTATATGTTTAGCCGTGATAAATTCCGTCCATTCTTATTGGCTGGCTTAGGCGTAGCGCGCAATGACGTTGATTACAATATTCCAGGTGTCAATGTTGATGGCAAAAAAACATCATGGTTAGCTGGTTTAGGGTTTGGTGCGCAATATTTAATCAATGATAAATTTGGTTTGCAAGCTGATTTGCGTCACCAATGGAGCCGCGCTAAAATCGATTTTGATGGTACTAGCGATACAAAAACTATCGGCAATACATTGTTAAGTTTAGGTGGCGTTTTCCGTTTTGGCGCACCAGCGGCAGTCGTTGCAGATGCAGCGCCAGAGCCAATGCCAATTGCAGCAGCACCAGAGCCAATGGCTGAGCCTATGCCAGAACCAGCGCCTGCACCGGCACCGGCACCAGTAGTGTGTACGCCACAAGTTGAAACAATTACTTTACAAGCAGAGAAATTGTTTGGCTTCGATAAAGCTAAATTAACTGACACGAGTGAAATTGATCGTGAAGTCGTTGCAAAAATGAAAGAAAATTCAATATTTGCATCAGTAAAAATTGTTGGTCACACAGATAAATTAGGTAGTGAAAAATATAACCAAGCACTTTCTGAAAGACGTGCTAACCAAGTGCGTGACTACATTATCAGTCAAGGCATTGATGCAAATCGTTTAATTGCAGTAGGTAAAGGCGAAAGTATGCCTAAAGTTAACTGTGACGATGTTAAAGGTCGTAAAGCACAGATTGAGTGCTTAGCACCGAATCGTCGTGTAGAAATTGAAGCAACTCGCTCAGTTGAAAAAGGTTGTAATTAAGTTCTAAGGTTTGTTTAAAAGCCTCGCTTTGCGGGGCTTTTTTATTGCATGTAGTTTCATATTGCCCGCACTTTCTTTTAATCACAGCTTACTTTATCGTTATAATCATGCTATGAAAAAGCCTGTTGATTTGGTTATTGAAGCGCGTTGGTTAATACCCATTATTCCTAAAAATAAATTATCAGAACATCAAGCTGTAGTGATTCAGTCAGGTGCCATTGTTGATATTTGCTCTATCATAGAAGCTAATGAACAATATCAGGCAAAAGAATACGTTCAATTGGCGGAACACGTATTAATTCCAGGCTTCATTAATTTACACGCGCACGCGAGTATGAATTTAATGCGCGGCTTGGCAGATGATTTGCCATTAATGCCTTGGCTGCAGCAGCACATTTGGCCAGCGGAACACAAGTTTGTATCACCCAATTTTGTGCATGATGGCACTTTGCTGGCTTGCGCAGAAATGCTAAGAGGCGGTATTACCACCTTTAACGATATGTATTTTTATCCAGAATCAGCGGCACAAGCGATTATTCAAACAGGTATGCGTGCCAATTTAGGTTTGGTGGTTTTAGAGTTTGCAACGCAATATGCTAATCATGCCGAAAGCTATATCGATAAAGGCACGCAAGCGCGCGATGCGCTTAAAAATGAGCCGCTGATTAGTTTTAGTTTTGCGCCACATGCGCCATATACAGTCGGCGATGAGACCTTTGTGCAAATTAACACCTTAAGTGCGCAGTTAAATATTGGCATTCATACGCATTTACATGAAACAAAAGCCGAAATTGAACAAAGTGAACAAGCCTATGGCCTGCGGCCTTTAATGCGGTTGGCGAAACTAGGTTTATTAGGGTCAACTACCACTTTCGCGCATGCTGTACATTTAAATGATGTTGAAATAGGCTTGCTAGCCGAGAACGGCTGTAGCATCGCGCATTGCCCTAGCTCTAATTTGAAGTTAGCTTCGGGCATTGCGCGTGTTGCACATTACGCAAGCCAGGGGATTAACGTAGGTTTAGGCACGGATGGCGCGGCTAGCAATAATCGACTGGATATATTCACTGAAATGCGGTTGGCCGCATTGCTTGCAAAAGGCTTTAGCGGCGATGCAACGGCAGTTCCTGCGCATCAAGCGTTAGAGATGGCAACGATTAACGGCGCCAAAGCTTTGGGCCTAGATGACAAAATAGGCTCAATTGAAATCGGTAAATTGGCCGATTTAACGGCTGTGAAATTAAATGATTCAAACATGCAGCCATGTTTTGATGTTGCATCGCATTTGGTCTATGTGGCTGAACGCGAGCAGGTAAGCCATGTTTGGGTCAATGGCGATTTAAAATATCAACAATCTAACCATTGTAACGGCGTTTACAGTAATATTGAGCCACAAGAGTTGGCTGATATTGCTGCCAAATGGCAAATTAAATTGTCTGAGTTTAAATCGAATGAACTTGAAACCCGACAGACTAAATCCAGTTAATCACCTTATTTTATAAAGCATAAAGTTATCATCAATGTCTAATTACGATACAGCCGAACTGAATAAATTCAGTGAGTTAGCCCATAAATGGTGGGATAAAACTAGCGAATTTAAACCCCTGCATGATATTAATCCGCTACGTTTAAACTACATTGACCAAGCAGTAATTTTAGCTGGAAAAACCGTGCTCGATGTTGGTTGCGGCGGCGGAATATTAAGTGAATCAATGGCGCAAAAAGGCGCTAAAGTCACTGGCATTGATTTGGGGAAAAAAGCCTTAAAAGTAGCGGAGTTGCATAGTTTAGAAAGTGGCGTTGTTGTGGATTATCGCTTAATTGCGGTGGAACAGTTGGCCAAAGAAGCGCCAGCCAGTTTTGATGTGGTCACTTGTTTAGAAATGCTCGAGCATGTACCAGATCCGGCCAGTGTGATTCAGGCTTGCGCGGCACTGGTTAAACCAGGCGGACATGTGTTTTTTTCTACCATCAATCGCAATCCAAAAGCGTATTTATTCGCGGTAATCGGCGCGGAATATGTGTTGAACATGTTGCCACGTGGCACGCATGATTATACGAAATTTATCAAGCCGTCTGAATTAGCAGGCTGGATGCGGACTGCAGATTTGTTACTTAACCATCAAATTGGCATGAGTTATAACCCGATTACTCAACATTATTGGCTGGATAATAATGTTTCTGTTAATTATATGATGCACGCAATGAAAGCTTGATATTTGATTAACACCATACTTTTTGATCTGGACGGCACGCTTGTCGATACTGCGCCAGATTTAGGTCATGCACTCAATATTCAATTGATTCGTCATGCTAAACAACCGTTGAGTGATGCGGTTATCAGGCCATTTGCTTCGCACGGCTCGCGCGGATTATTAGGGTTGGGTTTTGGCATTACGCCAAAAGATGATTGCTTTATAGCGATGCGTGATGAATACTTAAGTATTTACGACGCTGTATTTACACGCAGCCCAGTTTTGCTAGATGGCATTGCAGATTTATTACAAGCCATTGAAAAGAAAGACTTAAGCTGGGGAATTGTCACTAATAAGCCACGCCGTTTTACACAGCCATTAATCAAAAATATGGGTTTAGATAATCGTGCTGTTTGTGTGATTAGCGGCGATGACGCGCCGCAACCAAAGCCATCGCCTGCAACCCTTTTGTTAGCTTGTCAACAAATCGGCGTTAAGCCTGAAAACTGCATTTATCTCGGTGACGCACAGCGCGATGTGCAAGCTGGCAAAGCGGCTGGTATAAAAACTGTGGTGGCTTTATTTGGCTATATTGATGCAACTGATAGGCCGCATGAGTGGGGCGCTGACGCTTTGATACAAGCGCCTGCGGATTTATTGGGCTTAATTAACTGTTAAGTTGGATATCAAAAAAACCATAAAAACTGAGCGCATTGCAAAACAGGTGCGATACAAATTACATCTGCAATACAATTTCTGCAACAAAACTTAAGCTACAGGCCTGCGTTCTAAAATTGCTTGAGCGAGTGTTCCGCTGTCTACATACTCAATCTCACCGCCCATCGGCAAGCCACGGGCAATGCGGCTTACTTTAATGCCACGTGTTTTAAGTAACTGGCTAATGTAATGCGCAGTCGCTTCGCCCTCAACCGTGTAATTTGTGGCCAATATTACTTCGTTGACAATGCCGTCTTGCGCGCGTTTAATCAGTTTATCCAGGTTAATCTCTTTAGGGCCAATGCCATCTAATGGCGATAATCGGCCCATCAACACAAAATACATGCCGCTGTAAGAATGCGTTTGTTCCATCATCATCAAATCGGTTGGCATTTCTACCACGCATAACTGGCTGGAATCACGATTCCCAGTCTCGCGGTTGTCAGAGGTGCATAAAGCACAAATGCTGGATTCGGAAAAGTTATTGCACAGTGTGCAATGCCCTAGTGCTTGCAAGGCGTTTTCTAAACTATTGCCTAATTTAGCTGCGCCTTTTCTATCGCGCTGCAATAGATAATAAGCCATGCGCAAGGCAGATTTTGGTCCTACGCCAGGCAAACAGCGTAGCGAATCGATTAATTGCTCAAGCGCAGGAGGATTTTTCAAAGAAAAAATTAACTGAATTAAAACGGTAATTTAAAACCTGCTGGCATCATGCCAGACATGCGCGCACTAGATGTTGCTTCTGCTTTGGCTCTAGCATCGTTTAACGCAATCAGCAATAAATCCTCCAAAGTTTCGCGGTCATCCATCGCAGAATCGTCAATATTGACGCGTTTAATCACGTTATTGCAAGTCATGCTAATTTTTACCAGTCCATTGCTGGCGATACCTTCAACTAAGGTTTCGGCTAGTTCTGCTTGTGCTTTTTGCATGTTGGCCTGCATTTGCTGGGCCTGTTTCATCATATTGCCCATGCCACCTTTCATCATATTTTTCTCCTTTTTTATGGGTTAAGTTTATTTAGTTTTAAGTCTATATCGTTTAAATGGGTTTAATGCTATTGGGGATGATGGTCGCGTCAAACTGAGCCAGCAAATCTTTTACAAAACTATCCTGCATAATCGCTTCTTCTGCCGATGACTGAATATGTGCTTTTTCCACCGCAGATTGTTTGGCTGGCGTGTTGATTTGAACATGCGATTCGCCACTGATTTCAACATTGAGTCGAATGCGTTTGCCAAAATGCTGATTAATGGCACTGGATAATTTTTCTTGGTAATTGGCATTGACTAAGTGTTTATTATTTTCTGCCACACGTAAGTTAATGCTATTTTCATCGTAATTAATCATTTCGCAGTTTTGCGCTAAGGCACGTGCTAGCCCGAGTTTAAGATTTTTCTCCACTAAACCGCGCCAATCACCGTCAAAAGTTTGCGTTGGCGTATCTGTTTTTAGCACAGTTTCTAATCGCAGATTAACTGGTTGTAGCGGTGATGTAATGTCGTTAACTGGCAAATTCTTTATGTTGACAGCAGATTGGGTATTAACAGATGCAGATTTCGGTGGATATTGCAACGCAGACAACGGGGTAGATGCGCTTGATTGATTCAATTTCTCAGGCAATTTTTCATTGGGCGCAAACGCCAGCATGCGCAGTAAACTCATAGTAAAGCCTGCATACTCATCTGGCGCCAGGCCAATATCTCGACGGCCTAATAAGGCAATTTGATAATACAGTTGCAAGGTTTCAGGATGCAGTTTCTGTGCTAAATCCACCAATAAATCACGCTTTGGATCGTCATCCGCGATGCTGCTTGGCACAGTTTGTAAAATAGCGATTTGATGTAAAATATTGGCCAGATCATTTAATGCGGCCTCAAAAGCAATATTGCGCATTTGCATGGTTTGCGCCATATTAATTAATTCTGCGCCATCGTGATTAATCAAAGCCTGCAAAATATCGTATAAATAGGTTTGATCAATCGCACCCAACATACTGCGCACTTCGGCCTCATTCACGGTTTGATTGCCATACGCAATCGCTTGGTCGGTCAGCGATAATGCATCGCGCATACTGCCAGCCGCAGCCCTTGAAATCAGGCTGATTGCAGCAGGCTGATACGTGATATTTTCTTGCGTGAGCACATGCTGCAAATGTTCAGATATAGTGGTGCTAGCCATTTGACGCAAATTAAACTGCAGACAACGCGATAGGACAGTGACAGGTACTTTTTGCGGATCAGTAGTGGCTAAGATAAACTTAACGTGTGCTGGTGGTTCTTCTAGCGTTTTAAGCATGGCATTAAACGCACTTTTAGACAGCATGTGCACTTCGTCGATAATGTAGACTTTAAAACGCCCAACGGTTGGTGCGTACTGGGCGTTGTCCAGCAATTCGCGCATCGCATCCACTTGCGTATTCGATGCCGCGTCTACTTCCAGTAAATCCACAAACCGGCCACGATCAATTTCGGTGCAGGCATTGCATACACCGCACGGTGTTGCTGTGATGCCAGTTTCACAATTCAGCGATTTAGCCAAAATTCGCGCAATCGTTGTTTTGCCAACGCCACGCGTGCCAGTGAATAAATAAGCGTGATGCAAGCGTTGCTGCGTCAGTGCATTAGTCAATGCGCGCACAACATGTGGCTGACCAACTAAGGTTTCGAAGGATTTTGGGCGGTATTTGCGTGCGAGAACTTGATATGACATAGATGAAACTGTAGCTTAAAAGAGGCTTTTCGTCTCTATTTTTATGACTAAAATAATGCCAAAAATCCATTTGAATTGTTTAGATGCAAGGCGCGCGGCACGCAAAAACCGGAATGTACAATTGGTACATGAGGATTTTGAGTACCAAGTAACGCCGCAGATGAATAATTGAAATGAAATTTAAAAGGAGGCGAGCCAAACCCCCGGCACTTGCTTAATAGTTGTGGCTGCTTGCTTCCGCATCTGACCAGATTGGCTACTTTACAATGCGGGGAGGCCCGCCAATTTTGATTTTACCTTAAATCGACCTGATTTTGTAGCCGAATCGGTCGACTTAACCACATAGAATGCTTAAAAATATAGACTTTTAAATAAGTGATGAGAATAGTCTATTTATAACCAACACGTTCAACTGGCGGCAATTGCTGTAATTCCTCATCTGAATATAGGCGCCCACTGGTAATAAACGCAAATCCAGTGCCGCAATCCAGCGAAAATGAACCGCTTGAGCCGGGCATAGCATCTAAAATCGTGTGCATATTTTCAGCAAAGCTAAAATGGCTGTCGCCCATATAAAAAGTGGCATTATTAAATTTTCCTAACACCACATCGGATGCGCTTGGGTTAAATTCTTTAACGGGCATGCACATTGGGCCGCTGCCTTCGCAGCATCCGCCAGATTGCAAAAATATAATCGGGCCATGTTCGGCAGTAAGTTTATCAATCAGCGCAAGCGCAGAAGGTGTCGCAGAAACGCGTTCAGCCATTTTCAATTCCTTTTTTAAACAAAAAGAGGCGAGTAATCCCGCCTCTTTTATCTTACTTAACCATTAAAAAACCTTAAAAAATTAGAAGAAACCTAATTTGTTCGGGCTGTAGCTCACCAGCAAGCATTTGGTTTGTTGGTAATGGTCGAGCATCATTTTGTGATTTTCGCGACCAATGCCAGACTCTTTGTAGCCACCAAATGCAGCGTGGGCAGGGTAGGCGTGGTAACAGTTTGTCCACACACGGCCTGCTTTAATGCCACGGCCCATTCTATAGGCAACGCTACCATCACGCGTCCAAACGCCAGCACCTAAACCAAAAATGGTATCGTTGGCAATCGCAAGCGCTTCTGCTTCATCTTTAAAGGTGGTTACCGCAAGCACTGGGCCAAAAATCTCTTCCTGGAACACGCGCATTTTGTTGTGACCTTTTAGTAGCGTCGGTTGTACATAATAACCATCGGCCAAATCATCAGTCAGCATATTACGCTCACCGCCAATTAACACTTCTGCACCTTCTTGTTTACCAATCTCAATATAATTCATGATTTTGTTCAATTGGTCTTGAGAAGCTTGTGCGCCTAACATGGTATTTGGGTCTAGCGGGCTACCTTGTTTGATGGCTTTTACGCGCTCTAATACGCGGGCAATAAATTTGTCGTAGATGGATTCTTGAATAATCGCGCGTGATGGGCAAGTACAAACTTCACCTTGGTTAAACGCAAATAGCACCAAACCTTCGATGGCCTTATCAAAGAAAGCGTCATCTTCATCCATAATATCAGCAAAGAAAATATTCGGCGATTTACCACCCAATTCTAAGGTAGCAGGAATTAGATTACTTGCAGCGGCTGTTGCAATGGCGCGGCCTGTGGCAGTTGAGCCTGTAAAGCCGATTTTGGCGATACGTTTGCTATTGGCTAATGGTGCGCCCACTTCGCGACCGTAACCATTCAAAATATTAATCACGCCTGGCGGTACCAAATCAGCAATCACTTCCATCATAATTAAAATGCTGATTGGCGTAAATTCTGCTGGTTTTAAAACCACGCAGTTACCAGCGGCTAACGCAGGTGCCAATTTCCATGCCGCCATTAAAATGGGGAAGTTCCACGGAATAATCTGGCCAACAACGCCCAATGGTTCAGGAAAGTGGTAAGCGATAGTGGTGTTATCAATTTCACTGATGCCGCCTTCTTGTGCGCGAATTGCACCGGCAAAATAGCGGAAATGATCCACGGTTAATGGAATATCGGCATTCATGGTTTCGCGAATTGGTTTGCCGTTATCAATGGTATCAGCCATGGCGATAAGCTCTAAATTGGCTTCGATACGGTCGGCAATTTTGAGTAAAATATTGGAGCGCTCTGTAGTAGATGTTTTACCCCATTGTTCGGCAATCGCATGTGCTGCATCTAATGCTAGCTCAACATCTTCTGCACTGGAACGTGCCGCTTGCGTATAGTTTTTACCAGTAATCGGTGAAATGACATCAAAATATTCGCCTTTTACCGGCGCAACCCATTTGCCGCCAATAAAATTATCGTACTTTGCTTTATAAGGTATTTTCACGCCAAGGCCTTTTAGTAAATCTAAACTCATGCTAGCTCCTCTAGTTTTGCTATTAATAATGTAGTATTTCTGCTTTTAAAACCGCATTGCTTTGTTGCTGTTTTTTTATTTACGAAAACTTTAACAATCTTCTTTGGCCCTTATTTATAAGGGGGTTTGTTGATTTTTAACTTGGCATTCAAGAATGCAAGCGCGAGCTAAACAATAAACCTTAGCCATCTGTAAATCAAGCATAAATCCATTTTATTGTTAATAATTTGTAACATGCAAGTAGCGAATATCTGACGCTTGTTATATAGTTAAGTCTGACACTGCATGTTACTTTTGGCAGACAAAATAATTATTAAAGTGGGTAAACAGTACATGTTGCTTAATTCCAATACGAACCCTGTTTTTGGCATTACAACTAGAGAATTCTGGCACAATATCAGCCATCCCACCGATGCGAGTTTAGGCAAAGCCATCCTCTCTATTTTGGTGTTTGCAGAGAGTTTAGTTTGTATCTTTTGGATATTCACACTTTCTGGTCTGGGCGAAGGCTACGCAATAATGGCCGCCGTGCCGTACGCTTACATTATTCTTTCTTACGCCAGTTTGCTGGTTTTTTACCGCACTAAAAAATTCGAATATTTTACCTTTACGCAATTGGTCATGCTGCTGGTTATGCCTTTTTTTATGCAATGGGCAATTGGCGGCTACGAGGCTTCTAGCGGCATTGCCATCTGGGCCATATTGTCGCCCATCGGTGCCTTGATGATATTAGGTACAAAGCAATCCACGCCTTGGTTTATTCTATTTGCCTTTCTAGCAGGCTTATCCTGGAAACTTAACTACTTATTTGCCGGTAATTCGCTGCCGATTCCATCGCATATCAAAGATACTTTTTTCTTGATGAACATTATGGGCACAGCCTGTATTTTGTATGCAGTGATGCGTTATTTTCAAAGTCAAAAAGAGCGTACTTTGCATGAACTGGAGTTAGAGCAAGCGCGCTCAGAAAAGTTACTGCTGAATATTTTGCCTAAATCCATCGCCAATCGATTGAAAGATAACGATATGCGCATCGCGGATAGTTTTGAAGCCGTGACGATTTTATTTGCCGACATTGTGGATTTTACTAAATTGACCGCCACCATGCCGCCAGCGGAATTGGTGGATCTATTAAGCCAATTATTTTCTCGGTTTGATCTGCTGGCGGCAAAATACGGCCTGGAGAAAATTAAAACTATTGGTGATGGTTATATGGTGGTCGGCGGCGCGCCAGTGTATTTGGACGATCACGCCAATGTGATAGCGCAACTGGCGCTGCAAATGCAAGAGGAACTGGCGCTATTTAATGTGCAAATTGGCCAACAGTTGCAAATGCGCATTGGCATTAGTAGCGGGCCAGTAGTGGCGGGTGTAATTGGCACTAGTAAATTTGCCTACGATATTTGGGGTGATCCAGTCAATATGGCCAGCCGAATGGAAAAGAATGGCTTGCCGGGCACCATTCAAGTGAGTGAGTTTACGTATAACCTGCTTAAAGAACAGCACGTTTTTGAGCCGCGTGGCCTGATTGCGATTAAAGGTAAAGGCCAGGTTAATACCTATTTCTTAAAAGGTTGACTGTTTTATTGTGTTTGATTGATTGCGCAGCTTTGTCATCTAATGCGTATCGTATATAATCCGCGGCTCAAGCTAGAAAACCAGCTTGAAACAGGAGAGATGGATGAGCGGTTTAAGTCACCACCCTGGAAAGGTGGCACAGGGTTTACCTTGTCGAGAGTTCGAATCTCTCTCTCTCCGCCAAAAGTTAGTTTTAAGCAGTGAGATTAAACCTAGCGACATTATCGAAAGCAGACCATTACATAATAATGGCAGCGAGAATTTGGACATTAGCGCAACGCAGATAACAATCAATAAAGATAAGGCAATGGCAGCCGTGGCTAAATAGTACGGGGGGCTAAAACACTTAAGGCTTCATGTAATGCTTTTAAAGGCGGATATAGAGCGGAATTACAAAGGCTTTCAAAACTTATGCGCGAACAACGTGATCGACTCAATAAAATTTAGTTACAAAAAAGCCCATTCAAATTTGAATGGGCTTTTGTAATCTGTTAAAGCGAATTACTTGTTCATTACGTACATTGTAACTTCAAAGCCAAAACGCATTTCAGTAGCTGCTGGTGTTGTCCACATGATCAATATCCTTTAATGTTTGGCGATTCAAAGTGATTCGCTTTATATATTGCATTATGAACGCAAATTAAAAACTAACCCTATGCGCTTCACGCAATAAGCACTAATGATTTTACTTAAATATTAATGAGTAAGCCAAAAAATTTAGCGCAATTACTAACTATCAAGATCATTCGCCCTGTAAATGGTGTTATTTCAAACTATCAGAAACTAATTAACCATTGAAGCATCTCTAATAGTGCTAAATAAATTAAAGCAATAGAGTTTATTAAGGAGCTAAATAATTGATTTTTTCAAAAACAATACTTGTTATTTCATTACTTTTATTAAGCGTTACCCATGTTCAAGCTGCTAATGTTGATTTTAATACTATCTACAATGGTGCTTTAGAAACTTGTAACGATAAGCAAATAAGTAAAGATTGCAAAAGTATGAATGAATCAAATCCTGATTGCGACTCATCTAAAAGTAAAGATGGGTTTGTAGGCAACGACACAAGTACAAGTAAGCCATGTGTAAACGTTAAAGCTGGTAGTCATTATGTTGAGCCGAAGTTTTCAACAAAAAGACCGCGTGGGCAGTAATCATTCTCTTAAAGTCAATTATTAAACGAATCACTTCCCACATCATTGAACATGAGACAGTAAAAGAATTAATTAACGATTAATAAACCACGCCAGTACATAAACATGCAAATTCAATTGAATAGGCAGAACGCATGAAACTAAAGAGCTTTAAGAAAAAAGCACCGACTATTACCTAGAATATCCACATCTCCAATTCAAAAGATGAGGCAAAATTTTTTTCAAAATAAAAGAGGGCTAGTCAAAAGTGTGTACAATTAAAATTAAGTATCGCTTACGATACTGCCTCAATATAAACATCCAGTAAAAAGTAAATTTACAGAATAGAAAAAAGTAGTAACTTCTATTTTATTGGGAGTAAGCTAATTTTAAAAATATTGATAAATAGAATATCAACAAGGCTTTTAAAGATTTTTAGTAATCCCTCTCTCAATTATCATTGGACTGCCGTTTTACTAAACGCTTAGATTAAATTTCCTAACCAATTTTTCTGACTTGCACTGTTTTACTTTTAGCTGCATTTAATTAAAGCATGACGTAATTTTTTTATTAAAGTGCTATGTTAAAAAATAACTCATCAAACCAAAAACCAACACCTACAGAAGTTATCAACCCGCCAACGTTATCGGAAGCGTTCTGGTATTGGCTCAAACTGGGTTTTATCAGCTTTGGCGGACCTGCTGGGCAAATCAGCATCATGCATCAAGATTTAGTTGAAAATAAGCGCTGGATTTCGGAGAAACGTTTTTTGCATGCGCTTAATTATTGCATGGTGCTGCCAGGCCCAGAGGCGCAACAATTAGCCACGTACATTGGCTGGCTCATGCATCGCACCTGGGGCGGCTTGATTGCGGGCGGACTTTTCGTATTGCCGTCACTGTTAATTTTAATCGCTTTAAGTTATATCTACATGCGTTTTGGCAGCTTGCCAGCCGTTGCAGGCATTTTGTATGGCATCAAGCCCGCAGTGGTGGCAATTGTGTTATTTGCTGCGTACAGAATCGGCTCGCGCACCCTTAAAAACAAAGCATTGTGGGCAATCGCATGCGCTTCTTTTGTGGCGATTGCTTTTTTTGAATTGCCGTTTCCAATCATCATATTGACTGCAGCATTGCTGGGATTCATGATTAATCGGTTTCAGCCAGCACTTTTAAAGGTTTCGGCCAGCCACAAAGCGGCGCAGAAAAACTACGGCACCGCCGTAATTGATGACGACACGCCAACGCCAGCACATGGCATTTTTAAGCTTAAAAAACTGGTTAATTTTGTCGTCATTGGCGCTTTTATTTGGCTAATTGCCATGCTGATATTGCTGTTTCAGTTTGGCTGGGACGCTACGCTGACCCAAATGGGCTGGTTTTTTACCAAAGCGGCGTTATTGACTTTTGGCGGTGCCTACGCGGTATTGCCTTACGTGTTTCAAGGCGCGGTTGCCAATTATCACTGGTTAACTACTGCGCAAATGATGGATGGCCTAGCGTTAGGCGAAACCACACCCGGACCGTTGATTATGGTGGTGACTTTTGTCGGATTCGTGGGCGGCTGGACACAACCATTTTTGGGTGCTGACAGCGTTTTGTCCTCTGCGATTATTGCCGCAAGCGCAGTGACTTTCTTTACATTTTTGCCATCATTCATCTTTATTTTTGTCGGCGCACCGTTTATTGAATCGACGCAAAATAACTTAAAATTAACTGCGCCTTTAACGGCGATTACAGCGGCAGTTGTGGGCGTTATTGTCAGTTTAGCGGCATTTTTTGCAATGCATATTTTTTGGCCGACTGGGTTTGGTTCAACAAGTTTTGGCGCTGGATTTAGCTTAAATACTGCGCTGGCAACACTGGATTGGTTTGCATGCGCAGCAACTTTAGCTGCAGCCTTTATTTTGTTTCAATTTAAACTGAATATCCTGCACTTAATCTGGATGTTTGCCTTAGTGGGTTTATTGCACCATATTGTGTTTTAACTATTTTTTTAAATCCTGTTTTTGCATTAACTAATCGAACCAATAATCTGAATCTAAGTCCATTGTATGAGTGTACTTAACCATTTTTTAAAGGCAAAAATCATGCAGAAACATCTTTACACCAGCTTGTTCAGTTTGCTTATTTTGTTTACCAGCGCTGTGGCAAACGCAGCGACTTGCCCAGAACTGTATAACCATCAATATACAACGTTGCAAGGCGAAAAAATCGACCTGTGTGATTATCAAGATAAGCCAATTTTGGTGGTGAACACCGCCAGCAAGTGCGGGTTTGCGCCACAGTTTGCGGCTTTGGAAGGATTGTATAAAAAGAATAAAGACCAAGGTTTGTTGGTGATTGGTTTTCCGTCAAACGATTTCAAGCAGGAACTTGCTGACAACAAAGCGATTGGAGATTTTTGCAAAGCAACTTACTCGGTGAATTTCCCGATGACACCCAAAAGTTCGGTTTCAGGCGCAAATGCTAATGCTTTTTATCAGCAATTGGCAGCCAAATCTGGTCAAGCACCGCTGTGGAACTTTTATAAATATGTGATTTTGCCAGGCGGTAAGCAGGTGTATGCATTTGAAAGTACTGTGTTGCCTAATTCGGCAGAAATTGCTGGCAAAATAAAACCATATTTAAAATAAATGGCTAGATAAAAACGATAAACAAAAAAAGAGGCTACAAGCCTCTTTTTGATAATGTGATTAGTTTACTTAACACTTAAATACACACAGTATTTAAGCCGCTTGTTTGGCTGGTTGGCGAATTTTTTGCAAAATAATCGCCGATAACTCTTCAATTGAGCGGCTGGTCGAATCGGCCCACGTAATGCTATTGCTACGCATTAAGTTTTCCGCCGTAGCAATTTCTTTGCGGCAATTGTCCAATGATGCATAAAAGCTATCTGGCCTGCGCTCGCTGCGCACAGAATGCAGACGTTCGGCTTTAATGGTTAACCCAAAAATTTTATCGATATGTTTGTATAACACTTCTGGCAGCGTGCCGCGCTCAAAGTCTTCAGGAATCAGCGGGTAATTGGCGGCTTTAATGCCAAATTGCATCGCCAGATAAATGCTGGTTGGTGTTTTTCCGCAACGCGACACGCCAATTAAAATCACCTGCGCTTCATCTAAGCCAGAATTGGTCATGCCGTCATCATGCCCAAGCGTAAAATTAATCGCTTCCATGCGTTCATGATAATTAGTGCCCATCACGCTATGCGCAATACCCGCGCCAGTCAATGGTTTCTGGTCGAGTTCCAGCCCCAGTGGATCGATAAATGCAGTGAATAAATCGATAAAATAAGCGTTGGCCTGCTTTAAGTCGTTGCGTAATTCAATGCTGCCGAGCGACATAATCACTGCGGGCCTTGCGCCATCTTCTTCAGTGGCTTCTAAAATAGCATTTTTAGCCAGTCTAATTTTTTCTAGCGTATCGGTAAATGGCATGCGTACTTGTTTAAAATTGGTGCGTGGAAAATGCTCCAGTAACTTACCCAGAGCGCCAGCTGTAATACCAGTGCCGTCAGAAATAAAAAATACAGTACGGTGATCCATTTTTAAATAGCCTTTTATTTTCTAGCTTTATTTCTTGGTTTATTTTTTAGTTAAACGTTGCCAAGTCGCAACAACAGTATCGGGATTCAATGAAATCGATTGTATGCCTTCCGCCACCAGCCATTCCGCAAAATCCGGATGATCAGACGGGCCTTGGCCGCAGATGCCCACGTATTTGCCCAAGCGGTTGCAGGTTTGAATTGCCATTTTCAATAGCGCTTTTACCGCATCGTTACGCTCATCAAAACCGTCAGCCAAGATGCCAGAATCTCTATCCATGCCTAACGTGAGCTGGGTTAAGTCGTTAGAGCCGATAGAAAAACCATCAAAATATTCTAAAAATTGCTCAGCCAGCAAAGCATTCGATGGAATTTCGCACATCATAATCAGGCGCAAACCATTTTCGCCACGCTTAAGCCCATTTTCAGCCATGATTTCCGTCACAGCTTTGGCTTCATCCAATGTGCGCACAAATGGCAGCATTAACTCAACGTTAACCAAGCCCATTTCATCGCGTACTTTTTTCATGGCCACACATTCCATGGCAAAGCATTCTTTAAAATCTTCTGCCATATAACGCGCGGCACCGCGAAAGCCAATCATTGGGTTTTCTTCATCTGGTTCATAAATATCGCCACCCACCAGTTTTTTATACTCGTTAGATTTGAAATCAGAGGTACGCACAATCACTGGTTTTGGGTAGAAAGAAGCGGCAATCGTTGCAACGCCTTCAGCGACTTTATCAATATAAAACTGTTTGGGCGAGGCGTAACCACGTGCACGGCTTTTAATAATGGTTTGAATGCTTTTGGGCATCGCGTCCACATTTAAAATGGCTTTTGGGTGAATGCCCACCATGTTGTTAATCACAAATTCCAATCGCGCCAAACCCACGCCATCATTGGGAATTTGCGCAAAACTGAAGGCCATATCGGGGTTGCCCACATTCATCATAATTTTGCAAGGCGGTTTTGGCAATGCGCTATTGGCTTGGGTGGATACTTCAAAGTCCAGTGCGCCGTGATAGACAAAACCTGTTTCACCTTCGGCGCATGAAACCGTGACGATTTCACCTTCACGCAGTAAATCGGTTGCATTCACTGAGCCAACGATCGCTGGAATGCCCAACTCGCGCGCGATAATCGCCGCGTGGCAAGTACGGCCACCACGGTTGGTAACCAAGGCTGCGGCACGTTTCATCACAGGTTCCCAGTTTGGGTCGGTCATATCCGCCACCAGAACATCGCCAGGTTGCACTTCATGCATTTGTGCAGGATCTAAAACGATTCTAACAGGCCCAACGCCTACTTTTTGCGTTACAGCGCGGCCTGCTACTAAAGGCTTAGCGGAATGTTTTTGTAGTTTGTAAGTTTCAGTGATGTTTTTTAATAGCTCTTGCGATTTAACCGTTTCTGGTCGCGCTTGTAAAATATACAGCTTATTGTCTAAACCATTTTTTCCCCATTCAATATCCATCGGGCAGCCATAATGATTTTCAATCGTCATGGCATAAGTTGCCAGCTCTAAAATATCCGCGTCACTTAATGAATAACGCTCAGCATCAGCCGTGTCAACATCGACTGTATTGGTACTTTTTCCCGCTTGCGTGGCATCTGAAAACACCATTTTGATCAGCTTAGAACCCATGGTGCGGCGCACAATCGCTGGCTTGCCAAGCGCCAATAATGGTTTATGCACATAAAATTCATCCGGGTTCACCGCGCCTTGCACCACTGTTTCGCCTAAACCGTAACTGGATGTGATAAACGCGACATCTTTAAAACCAGACTCCGTATCAATGGTAAACATCACGCCGGCACAGCCAATATCGGAGCGCACCATTTGCTGTACGCCAGCTGATAAAGCGACATCTGCATGCACAAACCCTTTATGCACGCGGTACGAAATCGCGCGGTCGTTATATAAGGAGGCGAATACTTCTTTAACGGCGTGGGTAATATTATCCAAACCATGAATATTCAAAAAGCTTTCTTGCTGGCCAGCAAAAGACGCATCAGGTAAATCTTCTGCCGTAGCAGAAGAGCGCACTGCAAACGTAGTGCCAGCGGCAGAATTATCAGTCAGGCGCGCATAGTTTTCTGCAATCGCCGCGTTTAGTGCGGGTGGGAAAGGTGCTTCCATCATCCAGCCACGAATTTTCGCGCCGCAAATCGCTAACGCTTGCGTGTCGTCTGCGTTTAATTCATCTAGCAAATCATTAATTTTTTTGTCCAAACCATCTTGTGCTAAAAACTCACGGAATGCATGCGCGGTAGTGGCGAAGCCAGTTGGCACGCGCACACCTTTTGCTTTTAACTGTGAAATCATTTCGCCTAAAGAAGCATTTTTACCACCAACCGAGCCTACATCTGTGTTGCGGAGCTGTTCAAATGGAACTACGTGAGCTACTGACATGCTGAGATTCCCTTAATTTTGCAGAAGATTGCGATTTAATAATGATTTGTAAAATTGTGCTGTGTTAAAGACGTACATTATTTTTAGTTTAAATGTTTATGTTTAATATTGTGCCAAAATAGCCTGTTAATGTCACGTTACATCCGTAGCTTAACACGGCTAAAAGTAGCAAATGCATCATTAATTTGCTGGATTAAGCTAAAATACTAAAAATAGTTGAATAAAGCATAATTAAGCAATGCCATGAACCGTTTAAGCCCCATATTTGCCGAAAAGTTACAGCTTGAAAAAGTCACAGTGACAACCACTGCGCGCCTGCACATGGGTTTTATTGATTTGAATGGTAGCCAAGGCCGTTTATTTGGCAGTTTGGGCTTGGCGTTAGATGCGCCAAAAACGCAGTTAACCATTTTTAAAAGCGAAAAAACGGTAATTGATGCTAAAAATTACGATTATGTTGCTAAAATCGTCGAAAGTATCAAAAATCAGCTAAAAATAAGTGTTAACTTTTCGGTGATTATGCATGAAAATATTCCCGAACATGCGGGTTTAGGTTCTGGCACGCAGTTGGCTTTAGCGATTAGCGCAAGCGTGAATGCTTTATTTGATTTAAATTTTACAATCGCGCAATTGGCTGGCATTACAAGCAGAGGCAGTCGATCAGGTATTGGCATTGGTACGTTTGAGCAAGGTGGTTTGGTGCTGGATGGCGGCAAAAGCATACAGCAGCAATATTATTTGCAAGGAGGCAACTCGCAACGGAATAACTTGCAAGTAAGTAACTTCAAATCCCCGCCGATTATAGCGCGGCACGATTTTCCGCCGCACTGGCCGATTTTATTAATTATGGATGATGACGATCAGGGTGTATTTGGCGATGCGGAATTGCAGGCTTTTGAGGCGTTAAGTCAGGCGGATTTGGCCACCGCGCAGGCGTTAAGTCACCGTGTATTAATGCAAGCTTTACCTGCAGTTGTTGAACACGACTATGCGCAGTTTTGTCAAGCAATTGATGCGTTGCAGCTGGCTACTGGACGATATTTTTCTGCCGCACAAGGTGGACATTATAAAAGTGCGGCTGTTGCTAGCGTGTTAAGTTATTTAAAAAATGCAGGATTGGTAGGCGTAGGCCAAAGTTCTTGGGGCCCGACTGGGTTTGCCGTTTTTGAAAACGATGCGCAAGCTAATCTTATGCTCAATCAATTAATGCTGCAGTTTTCGTCATTACGCAATGTGCATTTTCAAATGGTGCGCGCGAAAAATACCGGTGCGATTATTCAATTAAATGAGGCTTAACTAACCTAAAATATCATGCAAAAAGTATCTATATTACATCTGATTACCGCCGCAAAAAACGCCAGTCCATTTGATGTGAACATGGCTTATGACGCGGGTTTTGACAAAATTATGCCTTACACCAATGTTGCGTTGAATGAAGTTGCAGCGTTAACGCAGGACGCGATTTTTTCGCGCAGTACCTCGGCTAAACAAGAAAAAAGTGGCATTCAACGTGAGGCACTTTTTTTTGGCGGCCGCGATATCCATTTGGCGCTTGATATGCAGCAAGCTGCCAAAAATGCCATGTTTACGCCGTTTGAAATATCCACATTTGCTGACCCATCTGGCGCTTTTACAACCGCTGCTGCCATGCTGGCTAAAATTGACGCACAATTAAAGCGCATGAATCAAAATTTAGCGCAACAGATTATTGCTATTTTTGGTGCCGGTGGCACGGTTGGTGGTGCGGTGGCTTTAATCGCGGCTGCATCAGGTGCAACCGTACAATTGGTTGCATATAAAGAGCTAGCACAAATGCAAGATTACGCAGCAGATTTGCAGGCAAAATATGGGTTAAGTATGCAAGTTGTGGATGGCACAAATGATCTTGCTAAAACGCAATTACTGCACACCGCAACGATTGCAATATGCGCTGCTGCGGCAGGAGTGCGTGTGCTTGAATATGCGCATTTTTGCGATTCAAAAACGCTTAAAATTATTGCAGATGTGAATGCTGTTGCGCCGTCGGGCGTTGCGGGTATTGATGCAATGAGTGACACTACGCCTATTCAAGACTCAGCAATAATGGGGATAGGTGCGCTGGCGATTGGTCAATTAAAGTATAAAACGCAGCACACCATGCTGCAGCAAATGTTGATGGCTGAAAAACCGGTGCATTTGGCTTATAGCCAGGCATTTGAAGTGGCGAAACAGCTTTTAACCAGTGAACAGCATTAACACGATTATTATTGCAGCAATTTCCAGCCGAATATATGTGCAAGCGGCGATAGAAGCTCGTTTCGAAGTGATTGCAATCGATGCCTTTGCCGATGTGGATACGCTGAATATAGCCAAAAAAGTGATTCAATTAGACGTAGTCAACGGACAATTTGAGCGGGAATTATTACTTAAAAGTTTAACCGAAATCGATATTAAGCAGTGTATTGGGTTTTGCTATGGCGCTGGTTTTGAAGCGCAAACCGATTTGCTGGAAGATATCGCAAAAATATTACCCATTATTGGCAATGCGGCCACTGTCGTTAAAGCGTGCAAAAATCCACAACGGTTTTTTGCGCTGTGCGATGTGCTGAATATTCAGTATCCAGCTACTTCGTTTGAAAAGCCAAATCGTACACAAGGATGGCTGCAAAAAACGATAGGAGGCACAGGCGGCGCGCATATTAAGCCGGTTTTGCCATTAAATTTAGGGTTAACTCAGCCTGTTTATTATCAGAAAATACAAGCAGGCACGCCAATGTCGTGTTTATTTTTAGCTGACAGCAAGCAAGTGCAAATATTGGGTGTAAATGAGCAATGGTGCAGCCCAGCCACGTTATCGCCTTATCGCTTTGGCGGCGCAGTCAGTCATGCAGTTTTAAGCGATAACGTTCAGCATCAATTAGAAGAATTCGTACAAGCCGCCAGCTTAGAATGGGACTTAAAAGGCTTAAATAGTTGCGATTTTATTGTGCATAATAATGAGCTTTTTATGCTGGAATTGAACCCACGCTTAAGCGCTACATTTGATTTATATAAAGCAAAGCGAGGACATTTATTTGCCGCGCACGTAGCGGCTTTTACAGCACAATTAAATAGTGGGCATAAAGTCGCTTGGCCAGATAATGATTGGCCAGTTATCGAAAAAAAATCACGCGCAATGCAAATTATTTATGCCAATCAAACGGCAAAAATTCCAATGGATATGGATTGGCCAAATTGGGTGTCAGACGTGCCGCAGCCTAATCGTATAATTTTGGCGGGAATGCCTATTTGCACAATATTGGCCGAAGCGCGCACGGCAAAATTGGCCAAAAAAAAGGTTTTAGAGCGTGCGGCCAGCCTGTGATAACCTCTAATTTTTATATGAGTACGTTTAATGGCTAACCTTGTTTATGCAACCAAATAAAAATATTAGTGTGAATGCCTTATCTCAACCTTTAGTTGAAGCGATTATCAATGACGCATACGCGTTGAATCTAAATGTTTCGCAGCATATTTCGGGCGCCACCATCATTGATGCGGGAATTGAAGCGAATGGCGGTTTAGAAGCTGGGCGGCGCATTGCGGAAATTTGCATGGGCGGTTTGGGGCAGGTAACTTTTACTCAAAATATGCCATTTAAAAACTGGTTAACGGGCGTGCAAGTGACGGCTAAAAATCCAGTATTAACTTGTCTGGGCAGTCAATATGCGGGCTGGGCGTTGAGTTTTGAAAATGGTCATGACAAGTTTTTTTCGTTAGGCTCAGGCCCGGCGCGCAGTATTGCGCAACGGGAAGATATTTTTAAAGCGTTGCAATATAAAGACAGCGCTGAAAAGTCGGTATTAATCTTAGAAACAGATAAAATTCCGCCGCTTAAAATCGTTGAAAAAGTGGCGCGTGACACCAATATCAAACCAGAAAATTTAACGTTTATATTAACGCCAACGCGCAGCCTGGCTGGTGCGGTGCAAATCATTTCGCGCGTGTTAGAAGTGGCTTTACATAAAGTGCATACGCTACATTTTCCATTGCAACAGATTGTCGACGGTATTGGTTTTGCGCCTTTGCCGCCGCCTAGTCCCGATTTTCTGACTGGCATGGGCCGCACCAATGATGCGATTTTATTTGGTGGCTTTGTACAATTATTTGTGCAATGCACAGACGAACAGGCGCAAAAACTGGCGGCTGATTTGCCCAGTCAATCTTCGAAAGATTACGGCAAACCATTTGCGCAAGTGTTTAAAGCGGTAAATATGGATTTCTACTTGATTGATCCGCTATTATTTTCGCCCGCAAAAGTCACCATCACCAATTTAGCCACTGGCAACAGTTATTTTGGCGGCGCATTTAATGAGGCTTTGCTCAACCAATCATTTGGCGCATAGGTTCTTTTTAATGCAGATTCCGATTTTTACCGATGAAGTGCAAACCAAAGGTGGCTGGCATGGTGCGCAACTAGCCAACGCTTTTGCGGCGCGTGGGGTAGAGGCTGTTTTTGTTTCATTAAAAGATTGCGTCATCGATTTATCTCAACAATTGCCACGCATTCAAATCCCGCAGTTTGAAGATTTACCCAAAGCGGTTTTTGTGCGAGGTATTGCGGGCGGCACATTGCAGCAAATTACCACGCGTTTAAATTTATTACATATGTTAAAAATGCTGGGCGTGCTGGTTTATAACGATGGCAAGGCGATTGAGCGCACAGTAGACAAGGCCATGACCAGCTTTTTATTGCATCAAGCGGGCATTAAAACGCCGCAAACTTGGGTGTGCGAATCGCGCGACTTTGCCCATCAGCTCATGGCTCTAAACGCGATGACGCATGAAATCATACAGACTGAAAAAGTTAACACTAAAAAACAGTTAATTATTAAGCCTTTATTCGGCTCGCAAGGGCAGGGAGTTCGGTTGGTAAATGCGCCCTTGCCTTTGCCGATGGACCGATTTGTGGATGGCGTTTATTATTTGCAAGCATTTATAAAAGCAAGTCACGATTACCGCGTAATGGTTGTGAACAATAAAGCAATCGCTGCCATGCGCCGCAGTGGCGAAAATTGGTTATATAACGTAGCACTTGGCGCACAGTGCGATGCGGCGGATGATGCCGATATTTTAGCGCTGGCGCAACAAGCCGCCATTAAACTGGACATCGCTTATTGTGGCGTTGATATTATTCGTGATGCTGCTGGTGAATTATTTGTGCTGGAAGTGAATAGCATTGCCGCTTGGCGTGGCTTGCAGAGCGTTACTCAAATTAATATTGCACAAAGTTTAGTGGATAATTTGCTGGAAAAAATTGCTTGATAAATATGGTTAAGTCCAATGAATTAATGTCTGATATAAACAAAAGCTTAAGTATAAGTTTAAATAAAAGATCTGCCTTAAATGCAAGGATTGCGCAGTGTTTTAAATCCGCTTGTATGGCCGAGATTGAAGCGTTAAAACCTGGCAATGTGCATATTTTTGCAGATGGCCACGGCATGACGGTGCAGGATTTTATTGACAGTGCGGATGCAGTGTCTCAGGTGATTGTAGTGCCAGATTTAAGCTTGGGACAACGTATTTTATACAGCGTGCAAGCCACGCAAAAAGCGGTGGGTTGCAATACTAATTTAGGCATTATTTTGTTGTGCGCGCCCATGGTTCAGGCAATTTTAACGCCAGTTAACACCAATTTTCACAGCAATTTAATGCATGTTTTACAGCAGTCAACTATTGAAGATGCGCAGTTGGCTTTTACTGCGATTGCGCTGGCAAATCCGGCTGGCTTGGGTGAGGCAGAGCAATACGACGTAAGAAAATATGATATGCACCAAACCGCCAATTGCACTTTACTGCAAGCCATGCAAGCGGCCGCACACCGCGATTTAATTGCGGCGCAATATAGCAATAATTTTGATGCGATTTTTAACTTGGGCTTGCCCTTATTTAATCAAGCCAGCCATTTGCATCGTAGCTGGATAACCACCAAGCTTTATCTCACCTTTCTATCCACTTTTGCCGATTCACATATTAAGCGCAAGCATGGTGCAAAAGTTGCTGCCGATATTCAACAGCAAGCCAAGCAACATTTAACCGCGTTTAATCTTTTAGATAATCCTAAACGGTATCAAGGCAAATTGCTGGCGTGGGATCATCAACTTAAGCAAACGCAGATTAACCCAGGCACAAGCGCAGATTTAACCGTGGCGGTTTTATTTGCAGATGCATTAAATAATTTGATGACTGAAGTATAGCTTAAGTTTAGTTACGTTTTAACTTGGTAAACGGACGAGTGAGTAGCCGCGAGCCATTTAATGCACTATTTACTGCTACTTAACACGCTAACCGTGTTAAATTTTGCAGATTCTTCAATCATTCTGAATTTATTTTGCGTTATAATATTGAGTTGAATTTTTATAAACAATGCGAAAACAAATCAGGAGGCAATAATGGCAAATTTATTAGATCAATTGAAAAGCATGACGACTATCGTGGCTGATACGGGCGACGTAGAAGCGATTAAAAGCGTTAAGCCAGTCGATGCAACAACCAATCCTTCATTGGTATTAAAAGCAAGTCAATTGCCACAATACGCTGCACTAATTGAAACCGCGATTGCTTACGCAAAAGCACAGGGCGGTACTAAAGCACAACAAATTGACAGCGCAGCTGATAAATTAGCGGTATTGATTGGTGCTGAAATTACTAAAGTAGTGCCTGGCCGTATTTCAACCGAAGTGGACGCACGTTTATCTTTTGACTTAGATGCAATGGTGGCTAAAGGCCGCAAGTTAATCAAATTGTACGAAGAATCAGGCATTAGCAAAGACCGCGTGTTGATTAAATTAGCATCCACTTGGGAAGGCATTAAAGCGGGCGAGATTCTTGAAAAAGAAGGCATTCAGTGTAACTTAACATTGTTATTTGGTTTCGGCCAAGCACGTGCCTGTGCTGAAGCGGGCGTATTTTTAATCTCTCCATTTGTTGGCCGTATTTTAGACTGGTACAAAGCAAAAACAGGCGAAACCTACACACAAGAAACCGATCCAGGTGTGGTTTCAGTGCGCGCAATTTACGCCTATTACAAAGAGCATGGCTATAAAACAGTGGTGATGGGTGCTTCGTTCCGTAACACTGGCGAGTTAATTGCGCTGGCTGGTTGCGATCGTTTAACCGTTTCACCAAACTTATTGCAAGATCTGGCCGCAACTGAAGGCACATTGGTACAAGTGTTGAAAGATACTGGCGCGACTAAAACACCACCGGCAAAAATGACAGAAGCAGAGTTCCGTTTTGAATTAAACCAAGATGCAATGGCCATTGAAAAATTGTCAGAAGGTATTCGCGGTTTTGTAGCGGATCAAAACAAACTAGAAGCAGCGTTAAGCGCAAAATTATAAGGCGCAAAATTCTCAGTTTTTTTAGTGTTAAGTCGCTTTTTTAAATGATCAAGTCTTATAGTTTTTAATATGAAACTGTAACTTAGTTGTAACAACTGTGGTTTAACATTGACAACAATAAGCGAGACGCATAATATAATGCGTCCAGCTTAAAATGCACTAAACGCTAGGCAATAACTAGCCTGCAAGCACTTATTAGTAAAATTTAAGTAAAAATTTATTTGCACAAAATAGTAGTTGCAAAACAAATTAGTTGTAATACAAGTAGTAAATTTTTGTAACAATTTCTTATAATTATCGATTTTTGTTCATCAATAACTTTAAGTAATTTTAGTTACTAATAATAATTTTCAATCGGAGAGTACACCATGGCTTTAACCCAAATGGCATTAGATTCATTAGATTTTGACGCAACAGTTGCATTGGCAACTCAAGTTGCTCCACACGTAGATATTTTAGAAATCGGTACACCATGCATTAAGCATAATGGTGTTAAATTATTAGAGAC
The DNA here is from genome assembly GCA_046594915.1 of Methylotenera sp. Taxonomy (GTDB): domain Bacteria; phylum Pseudomonadota; class Gammaproteobacteria; order Burkholderiales; family Methylophilaceae; genus Methylotenera_A. Next base: position 198,332 of record JBKJRC010000003.1, read on the forward strand.
TTTACGCGCTAAATTCCCAAACAACAAAATCTTAGTTGACTTAAAAACAATGGATGCTGGTTTCTACGAAGCTGAGCCATTCTACAAAGCGGGTGCAGATATCTGTACAGTGTTAGGTTGTGCTGATATCGGTACAATTAAAGGTGTAATTGATGTTGCGAACAAATACGGCAAAAAAGCACAAGTTGACTTGATCAACGTTGCTGATAAAGCTGCTGTGACTAAAGCAGTTGTTGCTGCTGGCGCGCACATCATTGGTGTTCACACTGGTTTAGATCAACAAGCTGCTGGTCAAACACCATTCACCGATTTAGCAATGGTTGCTGCATTGAACCTAGGCGTAGAAATCTCAGTTGCTGGTGGCGTTAAAGCCGCAACAGCTGCTCAAGTACGTGACGCAGGTGCAACTATCATTGTTGCTGGTGCTGCTATCTACGGCGCTGCTGATCCTGCTGCTTCTGCTGCTGAAATCACTGCAATCGCTCACGCTTAAGTTAAGCATTGGTTTTTACAAACCAAACTATTAACCAAGCCCAATAAGAAATTATTGAGATGAGTAAATAAAAAATCCTGACTCAGCAATGGGTCGGGATTTTTTTTAAACTTGTTTAATACTGAGTTAAAGCAGATTAATGCGAATACTTAACACTAAAAATGAAGGAAAAAATGATGGATAATCAAAAACTTATTTTAGATCGTTTAAGCACGATTCTGTCTGAAACGGACAAATCGAATGCTGCAAAATTAATGCAACTAGTAGAAGGTGCTGGTCGTATTTTTATTGGCGGTGCAGGCCGCTCCTTATTGGTTTCACGTTTTTTTGCCATGCGTCTAGTGCATAGTGGCTATAACGTGAGCATGATTGGCGAAGTGGTTACACCGGCAATTAAAGCGGGTGATTTGTTGATTTTAGTGTCTGGTTCAGGTGGTACGGAAACACTTTTACCGTTTGTAAAAAAAGCAAAATCAGTTGGAGCTAAATTAGCTGTGGTTTCAATGAAAGCAAAATCTGCAATGGCAGACGTGGCTGATTTGACCATTCAAATCGGTAATGATAATAGCTTCCCCCTAACACAAGGTATGCCAATGGGCTCACAATTTGAGCTTTCAACACTAATTTATTTAGAAGCGATTATTGCAGACAATATTTTTGCCAAAGGCTTAACCGAAGAAGGCATGCGCGCGATTCATGCAAACTTAGAGTAATCGTTTGGGGTCATTATATGAAGTAATTATTTGCGCTTTTTATGTGCTTAACTTCAATAAAAACCCGAGTTAGCTCGGGTTTTTATTGCGTGAATAGATTCAATATCTGCTTTCGTTAATTTGCCAGCATGCAACGCAGTGGCAACTAGCACGCCAGCAATGCCCATTTTTTCCAGTAAGTAAATATCTGCTAGGTGACGTACGCCGCCAGCAGCATATAAATTAGAGGGAATTTTTCTGGCACTGTTCAGTTGTATTAAATCATTTAGCTTATCAATATCAACGCCTTGCGTATTGCCTACCGCGTTTAACGTCATGCAAATAGTGTTATCTGGCCAAAAGCGCGCGCTACTGTGTAGCTCAGCAATCCCCATCGCGCTAGTGGCCGAATAATCCAGCGATAATATATGTTGGCTTTCGCAACCATAACTGATGGCGCGATAATCCTGCAAATTGACTATATTTTCAGAACCCACCACAGGCCGAATATTGTTGCGATGATATAAAGCGCGCGCGTTCACTTGGCGTATGCCACAATCTAACCAAATAGTGAGATCGGGATATTTTTGACTAATTTCTGACGTTAACTCAGTATGGTTACCAACGCCTAAAATGGCATCTAAATCTGCAATATACAAGGTTTGAAATGGGTATAATTTCAATAAGGCATCAATCAGGTTTAAAGGCGCGCTGCTAGTGCACAAAACAGATTCAATCGGCTGATATTGGCTACGTATGCCACGTTTGGCATGTACGACTTGACCTTGCATTAAATCGATAACAGGGATAATTTGCACGAATTGCCTAACATCAACATCAAAAAAATATTTGTGTGTGAATTTATCACAGCAGGTGGTTTTAATCACGCAGATTTACCAGCCAGTTTGGCGCATGAAGGCGCATTGATGCGCGATGCTTTACTGCATGATTTATCCAGTTTACCTTATTGCATCAGCACAACGGTCGACGCGCGTTTAAAACAGCCTGAATATTGTGAAACTTGCGTGCACATTAAGGCGAATGACGATGTTTGGCAGATTTGGCAACAGCAAATTCAGCAAGTAGATGCAGTGTGGTTGATAGCGCCTGAAACCGATGGTTTGCTGAAAAGACTTACGCAATTAGCAGCGCTGCAAGGCAAGCTAATATTAGGTTGCGGGCTGAAAAGCGTTGAGATTACCAGCGAAAAATTAAGTACTTATTTAGCATTAACTAAAGCGGGAATTGCCACTATTCCAACTTATACCATTGAAAACTGGTCTGAAACAAACGGTGAATGGGTAGTAAAACCCAATGATGGCGCAGGTTGTGTGGATACTTTTTATGTTGAAAAAGCGCAGGCATTAGCGCATTGGATGACACAAAATTATAAGTCCAAAAGTCATGTGATTCAGCCTTATCAACACGGCGTTTCAGCCAGTATTTCGTGCGTTATGCATCAAGGTCGCGCGTATCTGCTGAGTTGTAATAAACAATTGATTACTATTGAAAATAATGCGTTTTGTTATGCAGGAACACAAATAAATGCCATGCAAAATCTTTGGACTGAATTTGAATCATTGGCACAAAAAGTAGCCGAAACCGATATGGATTTAGAAGGATATGTTGGAATTGATGTGATTGTAAAAAGTGACGATAACCTTGTAGTAGTAGAAATTAACCCGCGCTTAACCACCAGTTATGCGGGATTAAAGCAAGCAACAGGGCAAAATCCGGCTGCGCTAATCATTAACACTTTAACGCAGCCCAATTTTAGCTGGCCCAAACTGCAACGGCATATTGTGAATATCCATGTCTAAATTAAACGTAATTGGTTGGGATATTGGTGGTGCGCATCTTAAGGCTGTTTTGTTAGATGCAGACGGCAATCTATTGAATACGTTGCAAACGCCTTGTGCCTTATGGCGCGGTTTGGATACTTTAGCGTTTGCCATCAGTACGGTGTTAAATAGCTTCAACATAAACCCACATGATGCGCAACATGCCATCACCATGACAGGTGAGTTGGTGGATTTATTTTCAAATCGTCACACTGGCGTGATCGAGATTGCACAATTGGCCATTAGTTTACTAGGAAACAACTGCCAGTTTTATGCCGCCAATAAGGGTTTTGTGTCGATGGAGCAGGTTGCAGTTAGCACAAATTTCATTGCCTCTACCAATTGGCACGCCAGTGCTAGCTTGCTGGCGCAATATTGTACTGATGCGTTGCTGCTGGATATTGGCAGCACAACCAGCGACATTATTGCGATTGAATCTGGCAAAGTTTTGTCATCCGCATTATCGGATGCCAGCCGATTACAGCAAGATATATTGGTTTACACAGGCGTTATTCGAACGCCCGTAATGGCTTTAGCACAAAAAATAGTGTTAACTGGCGTTGAAACTAATGTGATGGCGGAGCATTTTGCCACTATGGCAGATGTGTATCGATTAACTGGCGAATTGGATAGTGACGCTAATATGGCTGAAACAGCAGATGGAAAAGGCAAAACACAGCTAGAGTCCGCGCGCAGATTGGCGCGCATGGTGGGATATGATGTTGATGGTAAGCCAATGAATGCTTGGATTGAACTGGCTTTTTCATGCAGAGCGATACAGCTGAACTTACTTAAAAACGTCATTTTAAAACATCTTAAACCCAATACATCAATTATTGGCGCTGGCGCTGGCAGCTTTTTGGTTAAAATATTGGCGACAGAGTTAAATTGCACATATAAATCGGCTAACGATTTAATCGCTGCTTATCCGCAACATAATAGATATTCGCAGGCGCTAAACGTGTGTTTTCCTGCTTATGCAGTGGCGCAATTAAGCCTGCAACATGACCTTAAAGCAAAATCAATATGAGTTTATTGCAACATCAATTACCTTATCATCACGATAGTAGCCTCTTGTTTGAGCGCATTGAAAAAGATGATTGGGCTATTTTTTTAGATAGTGGACAAGCCGTTAACGTAGCAACCGGCAACGCGGGGAGCCAGTATGGGCGTTATGATATTCTTGTTGCAGAGCCGTTTATCACTGTAGTAACTGAAGGTCAAAAAACTACTGTTATGCAAGATGGTGTTAAAACCGTTTCCGAAGAAGATCCATTTTTCATTATTAAAGAATTACTGCTGCAATATCCAGCACCCAAAACTTCGCTGCCTTTCGCAGGCGGTTTGCTGGGTTATTTTGCCTATGATTTAGCGCGCAGAATTGAAAAATTGCCTACAACTGCAGCTGTAGCCACTGAAACTCCACAAATGATGCTCGGATTATACGATTGGGCAGTGATTGTCGATCACCGTGAAAAACGCAGCATGCTGGTTTCGCATGGTCTAACAGCCGCCACAAAAGCCAATTGGCCTGTGTTATGTAAAAAGTTTGAATGTAAAAAATTTGATGACTTTAATGCGGTTAAACTTAATGTGGCTAACCCGCATGAAAAGGCCGAATCACCCTTTGAAGTAACATCGGACATTCACTTTAACTTAACCGAACCGCAATATCAGCGCGCATTTGCCAAAATTAAGGCCTATATTTCTGCTGGCGACTGTTATCAGGTGAATTTAGCACAACGCTTCGCGGCTGATGTGCAGGGCGATAGTTGGCAAGCCTACAAAAAATTACGCGAAATCAGCCCTGCGCCATTTATGACGTATATGAATCTGCCTTTAAACGCAGCAGAGAACTTTCAAATATTATCCAATTCGCCAGAGCGATTTTTGCAAACGGATGGCGATCATGTGGAAACGCGCCCAATTAAAGGCACACGCCCGCGCTCGGCCGACCCAATACAGGATTTAGCCTACTCAAACGAGCTATTGACTAGCCTTAAAGACAAGGCGGAAAATGTGATGATTGTGGATTTGCTGCGCAATGATATTGGCAAAAATTGCACCATTGGCAGTGTGAAGGCAGAAAAACTGTTTCAGCTACAAAGCTTTGCCAATGTGCATCATTTGGTGAGCATTGTGACCGGTAAATTAAAGCAAACGGCAACCGCTGTTGATTTACTGAAAGGGTGCTTTCCAGGAGGTTCAATCACAGGCGCACCCAAGTTGCGCGCCATGCAGATTATTGAAGAATTAGAGCCACAACAACGCGGATTGTATTGCGGCGCAATCGGCTATATTGGTTTCGATGGCAAAATGGACACCAATATCGCGATTCGCACCGCGGTAATTTGTAAAAACCAACTGAGCTTTTATGCCGGTGGTGGTATAGTTGCAGATTCGGACGCATCAAAAGAATACGCCGAAACCTTAGACAAAGCGTCTAATCTTGTAATGATCATAAAGTTTTTTATGAGGCTATGATTTAAGCCTCTTAACGATGAAAAATAATAAAAATCCTCAGCATTTTTAAGGGTGATAATAACTAATAATAATGCAATAGTTTTAACTTAACCCAAGTTAACTTGTTGAGTTGAAAGGAAGTAATCAAAGCCACTATGGAAAAATTAACCAAGGGAAAATCCATGTGGGTGGTAAAAATTGGCGGTAGCTTATTAGGCTCGCCAGAGTTAAAACATTGGCTGGACGCAGTAGCCAAGTATGGCGATGGGAAAATCATTATTGTACCTGGTGGCGGGGTATTTGCCGACGCGGTGCGAGAAGCGCAAAAATTATCTAAAATAAGCGACGCTTGCGCGCATCAATTGGCGGTTTTGGCGATGGATCAGATGGGCTTGTTATTGACCAATATGAATCCCGCTCTGGCTACGGCAAGCACGCCGATGGAAATAGATGAACGAAGCTGGCAACATCGCGGTGTCGTCTGGCTGCCTAGTAAAATGGTGCTTGCAGATGATACTATTGCGCAAAACTGGGATACGACATCCGACAGCATCGCCGCATGGTTAACCAAAAAATTAGAGGCAAAACATCTCATTTTAGTTAAATCGGAAAAACCAAATGAAAAAATACTCAACCTGAAGGCCATTACCGACCATGGTTTAGTTGATCGCGTATTTGGCGATTTTATGCTGGATAAAGCATTTTCACCCTGGATTGTTAAAAATACTGATTTTGTGCACTTTGAAGGCGGCATTGACGAGCAGAAACTGCGCAAAATCGGCTCTTTGATTCTTCACTAAACCTAGCATTACTCGACACTGGATAAAATCACAATGACCGCTAAAGTTTATTCCGAACAAGAAACCACGCAAAGACTTGAAAAGGAACTGCCACACTGGATTTTGGAAAACGGATGGATACGCCGCAAGTATAAAACCAGCGGCTGGAAAGCCACGCTAATGGTAGTGAATACGGTAGGGCATTTGGCCGAAGCCGCATGGCATCACCCCGATTTAACGGTTTCTTATGCGTTTGTCATCGTTAAGTTGCAATCGCATGACGCCAAAGGTATTACCGATAAAGACTTCGAATTAGCTATTAAGATTGAACAGGTAATTGGCTGGCAGCCCGCTTTGGAGAATGGTGCATTACAAGGCACGCCCAATGACGATGCAAGATTTAAGTATATTAAGTATGACGATTAATCGTATTAATAATCTTGTTTTTCAAACCGCCCAAAATGCAGCATAATCGCGGGCAAAATCAATAAATTCAATATGGTAGAAGTGACCAAGCCGCCGACAATAATGGTGGCCATTGGGCCTTCAATTTCGCGGCCTGGCTGCCCGCTGCCAGCGGCTAATGGCAACAAGCCAAGCGCGGTGACTAACGCGGTCATTAATACCGATGGCAAGCGTTCTGATGCGCCGCGAATGCAGGTTTCTAAATTCCACACACAGTTTTCGGTGTTAACCAAATGTTGAAAGTGTGACACCATCATGATGCTGTTGCGCAAGGTGATGCCAAATAAGGTGACGAAACCAACTAATGAACCGAGCGAAATCCAGCCGCCGGTAAATAAAGCGGCCAGCACGCCGCCAATCAAGGCAAACGGAAGATTGGCGAATGTGAGTAATAAATTGCGCAGTCGTCCAAATGCGATATATAGCATTAAGAAAATCGCTACACCCGCTAATAATGAGTGCACAATTAAGTCTTCGCGTGATTTGGCGTTAGCTTCTGCTTCTCCTGTTAACGCCACATAATTGCCGTTGCTTAATTGAATATCGCGCTTAATGCGTTTTTTCAGCTCGTTTGTAAAGCTGGCTACATCGCGACCTTCGACATTTGCAGTGACGGTTTGAATGCGTTTAGCGCCCGCATGTAATATTTTAGAACGGCCGTTTTCCTGGCTGATAAATGCAATATCTTTTAAGTGCAGCAATTTTCCGTCAGGATTAAACAGCGGAATATTGCCAATATCACCAATATCATCACGCGCTTCGCTTTCTAGTACCACAGTCAAGCCAACCACGCGGCTGCCTAAATACACTTGTCCAATTGGCACACTTTCATAGGCCACACGAATCGTACTTAACACATCGACTGGCTGCAGTCCCCAGCGCGACAGCGCATCTGGCCGCAAGCGAATCACTGCTTGTGGCGTACCTGGAGGCGATTGCACTAATACTTCGCTAGCACCTTTAATGCTGGAAACTAAGCCTGCAATTTTTTGTGCATCGCGGTCTAGCGCATCTAAATCGGTGCCGTAAATATTAATAACTGTTGAGGCGGCATAGCCTGAAATAGTTTCTTCAATACGTTCGGTTAGAAAAGTATTAATGGCAAAATTAACGCCGACAAAACCAATTTCGGCTTTGCCGTCTTTGTCGGCGTCTGCTGCATCGCCTGCTAATTCTTCGCGAATATCTGCCAAAATTCGGTTTTGTTCTTCGCCAGACAACGTGCCGATTTCAATTTCAAACTCGCTGTAATGCGTGCCAAAGGTGTCGGCACCGTTTTGTGCGCGCCCAACCCATTGCGTCACCGACTTAACCCCTTTAATGGCGCCAATTACTTTGGCCACTTGTTTGCCCAAACGCAATGATTCTGTTTCAGATGTGCCTGGCACGGCGGTCATATGCATAATAAAATGCCCTTCATGTAGGGCAGGGATAAACTGAGTTTTAAATAAAGGCAACAAGCCCAAGCCCATGGTAATTAATAAAAAACTTAATGTCAGTATCCATTTGTATTGCTTTTCAATTTTGTAAAGTAACTTAACGTAGCCACGTTTTATCCATTTAATCATCGGTGAATCTTCGCTGGATAAGTTGGCTTTACCTAACATAAGGTAGCAAAGGGCGGGTGTGAGCGTAAGTGCGACAATCAGTGACGCGATAATCGCCGCAATGTAGGCATAACCGAGTGGCGCGAAAAGTTTGCCTGCCACACCGCTTAAGGTGAGTAGTGGCACAAATACCAGCGCCACGATAATGGTGGCGTAAACAACCGAGCTACGCACTTCCATTGATGCATTGTAGACTACTTGATAAACAGGCTGAGGCGTTTGCAGCAGGCGGTTTTCACGCAGGCGCCTGAAAATATTTTCAGTATCAATAATCGCATCATCCACCACTTCACCCAATGCAATCGCCAAACCGCCCAGCACCATGATATTCAATCCGATACCAAAATAATGCATCACCACAATTGCGGTGAGTAGTGACAGTGGAATTGCGGTGGCGGAGATAAATGCAGTACGGGCATTAAACAGGAACAAAAATAAAATGGCGATGACTAAAATTGAGCCGATTAAAATATCCGTTCGCACGCCTTCAATGGCTGTTTCTATAAAGTTTGCAGGGCGAAACAAGCCTTCATGTAACACAACGTTTTCTGCAACTAAAACAGGCTTAAGTTCGTGCAACGCGGCTTCAATGGCTTGCGTGACCGCATGCGTGTTTGCGCCCAGCTGGCCTTGCACCGATAAATAAATACCCGTTTCTTGATTAATCGCCGCCGCACTTATCGATGGCGCCGCGCCTTCGACTACGTTGCCAATATCGCCTAATTGAATGGTGTGGCCATTTAGATGCAAAAGCGTTGCTTTGGCTAATGTTGCCGCTGTAGTCGCTTGGCCTTCTACATTGACGATAATGCGCTGATTGCTGTTTTGAATATAACCTGCACCACTGACGCCAGTGGCTTTTTGCGTGGCGGTTAATACATCATTAATATTGATTTTATAGCGCACCAATTTAGCGGGATCAATTTGCACCTGAAACTGCCGCACTTCACCGCCAAATACGTTGACATCCGCCACGCCTGGAATCGCCAATAAATGGGGCGTGATGGTCCAGTCAACAATGGTGCGCAATTCCATCAAGCTACGCTTTTTAGATGTGACGCCAAAACCTAAAACAGTGCTGGCAGAAGAAGTCAGAGGCGTAATATTGGGTATGATTCCTTTGGGAATCTGGTTGGTTAATGTGCTTAATCGCTCGGCAACCACTTGGCGATTCCTGTAAATATCCGCGCTTTCGTCAAAAAAAATGTTCACAATCGATAAGCCAGGAATGGATTGTGAGCGCATATCTGTCACGCCCACGGTGCCTGCGATGCTGGTTTCTATCGGTTGAGTCACCAGTGTTTCAACCAGCTCTGCCGATAAGCCAGGCGATTCGGTTTGAATCACGATTTGTGATGGCGAAAACTCAGGGAATACGTCTAAATTTGCCCGCGACAAGCTATATATGCCATAAAAAACCATTAAAGCGGCTAGCGCAACGATGACGCCACTGAAGCGGATGGAAAAACGAACGATTGCCGACATCATGCTAGCGCACCCACAACCCTTGTGCAACCCACACATAAGTCACCCACATGATGAATTAATCCTCATTCTCGTTTTTAATCAGATACTTAAATTCTTCTGACAATAATAATTGCGCGCCACTGACAACCACCTCACTATCCGCGTCTACTCCTTGATTAAACCAGCCGGCCTCAATTTCGGTGTCGGTAGAAACGGGTTTACGGACAAACTGGTTAACCAGTTTGTCATGACTACTTTTTTTAAAGTAAGCCCACGATTTGCCCGCGTACCAAACTACTGCGCTGCTGGGAATAATCACGCCATTACTGGCATCGCTTGCCGCTGATTCAACCTCTACGTTGACACGCATGCCGATACGTAACAAGTTGGCAGGCGCGCTGTAAAAAAACGTATTACCCAAGCCATTGGTATCACTGCTGGTGGCGGCTGACACATACACCGCTTTAATGGGCTGCGAAACATCGGTTAATGGCGTGATAGCAACCGTCGAATTTTTAGGCGGTGCAGGCGTATTAAGTGGCAAGTTAACCTGCACCAACACATTGTTTTTGTTTAATAGATTAGCCAAGTGTGGCGCTAGCTGGTCACTTAATGCTATTTTTGCCAGTTCTTTGCCCCATTGCAATTGCAAGCTGGTTTGCAGGTTTTTAAGCTGCAATTCTGCCGCAGTTATATTGGCTTTGTCTGCATTCACAGCGGTTAGCGATTCTTGCAGCGCTAAATCCGATACATTTTTATCGTCGGCATTAAGTATTTTAAGCCGTTGATATTGCTGACTATTGTGCAAGCTGCCTGCGTGTGCCAATTGAATATTCGATTGCAGGGTTAAAAACTGCGCTTTGGCTGCAATTAAGCCATCAATGGCAACCACAGTGCCAAAACTTTTAATTTCACCAGAAAAAGACGTACTGGCAATTTTAGCGGTTTGAATGCCGCTGTTTTGTTGTGTAGCCAAAGGCAGTGTCACCGTGTTAATGCCATCTACTTCGTTAACGCGGTTTGGGCTTTCAATTTCTTCTGTCTGCTCTGCTTGATAGGCTTCGTATTCATCTTTGCCGTAAAAAATCAACACCCAAAACAGCGTCACAATAATTAAGGCTTGCAAGCCAAGAATAAGGCTAATTTTTTTATTCATGGTTAAATTTATTCATGATTTAATTTATACATAGTTTAATTTATTCATAGTTTAATTTATTCATGGTTTAATCCTGCGGTTTGATTCAATTCTACAGGCTTTGAATTGTCAAATTTTGTCTGGTCCAATAATGGTCGTTGCATCAAATCCTCAATGGCAATTGCTGCTCGTAAAGCATTAAATTTTAAGCGGATTAACTGTTGCTGCGTGAGCAATTGTTGCAGCGCATTTTGGGTCACTGTCAAACGGTCAATTAAACCTGCATCTAATTGTTTTTGCAGCGCTTGTTGTTGCCTAGTTTGCAATGCCAGTTGCAACTCTGTTTGATGAATCTGTTGCAGCGCCGATTGATAGCTTGCATAAGCTAAATTTAAATTAGCAATAATGCTGGTTTGCAATGCCTCAAACTGCGCACCTTCTATCTCGCGCAGATTAGTTGCTTCGGCGATCAATGTCTGATTTTTATTTAATAGATTCAGTAAACTGGAAAAGCCAAGCGACCAGATGCGGTCGCCAAATTCAAAAATATAGCCCGGTGTCAGTGCAATATCCGGTGTTTGCTTGGCGACTTCTAATTTGATTCTGGCTTCTGCTGCGGCGTATTTAGCTAAACTGCGCCGAATATCCAAGCGGTTAAGCAAAGCATGTTGCTGCAAGTTTTTTAACTGTTCTGAGGTGTTAAGTAAACTGGCTTCTTGATTTAAAACCGTGTCGATTTGTATTGGCTTAATGGAAATGGCATTTAATTGCGCAAGACTTAATCCAATATCTGCCGCCAAAGCTGCGCGAATCTCAAGGCGTTGTGTACTTAAAGTATTCGCCGCAATTTCTGTTTTCTGGCGAAACAATTTTGCGTCACTTAATATCGAACTCGCCAACAAACCTAATTCAAGCCGCTTTTCAAGCATATTGATCATGCTGTCATGTGTGTTTAACTCAATACTTAGCGCTTGTTGAGCGGCACTATTTTCATAATAAGCCATTAAATCTTTTGCAATCTGGCTGCGCAATTGCCAGCCAGTTTCGGCCACTGTCATTTGCGCGGCGTCACGCAGTTGCGTTGCTTCTTCAACCTGAATCCCACGTTTATTGTTGGTGGCAATCGGAATTGACACGTCCAGCCCATACGACCAAGGACTAATATCACCGTTAGCGCGATCGCTACGTGCAAGGGATGCGTTAATACTGGGATTTTGCTTTAAATTAGCTGTTTTGATTGCGGTATTGGCTAGCGCCAATTGCGCTTTGGCAACATCTAGTTTTGGATTGAAAAATAGCGCGGCATGCGTTAATTCATTCAAGCCCCAGGTCTGAATCGGCAAATCTGGCTGAGTGTAACCTTGTTTAAATAGATAATCTTTGAATGCAGGGTTAGATAAATTTTTGCTTAAAATTTTAGAGCTAACTGCTTGTGCATCTAGCGGCTTGGCTACATATTTTTCTTTGGCGCAACTGCTAGTTAAGCCGCAAAAAATAAGCAGCGTGCTGATAAGCTGAATTTTCTGCAGGATTTTCATAGCTAAAGCAGCTTAAAACAAAAGTGAGATGACCGAACGCACGGTTAAAAATAATCGGTTAATAAAAGCATTAACGCCAATGGCTAAATGTTATGCATCAATGGTTGCGTGTACAGAAGCCAGCGCGTCTTGTAAGGTTTCTTCGGATAATTTATTAATAGTGGTTGCCAATAAATCTGCCGCCTCAACCGTGCGAATTGGCAAATCATGTGTATTAAGCTCAGCGATTAAACCGGTGGCTGCACCTGCAATAATCAACAGTATTTCGCGCTCTTTCATCAGTAATTCCAGTTCGGCGCGCAACATATTGTTTTCAGCGGTGTATGACGAGTTTTGCATAAAATCTAACTTTCTTGTGAATTAGCTAGCATCTTGCAATCTGTCATGTGTGCTTGTCAACCAACTTATGCGCCTTGGCGTAATATTTGCCTAATATTTATTAGTGAAGCATGACTTTCTCTTATCAAACTGGTTTAAATTAAGATACAATATGCATCTTGTTGTTTTGGCCTAGCTTGAATAACATATCGGAACACCTGCGAGAGTGGCGGAATTGGTAGACGCACTGGATTTAGGTTCCAGCGCCGTAAGGCGTAAGAGTTCGAGTCTCTTCTTTCGCACCAACATAATTAGTAAGTTTCAATTAGGCTGAGAATTGTTTATTTTCAAGCACTATCAAAATAGTTTTTAATGAGTTATAACTAGATTTAAGCTTGCTCATAATAGTAGTTATTAAGAGTAGTGTCTTATTACGCTTACAGGTTGATATTGTTAGCAATAAGTACTAGGCGTAACATGTTGTGTAATAAACAAAAATTGGAAATTTACGCATGAGCTATCACAACGTAAGTTGTTGGTTTTTTCAACATGGATGTGTTGTTAATTGGGATTCTGCTCCCGCATGGATTCAAGCATTATTATCTGCTGCTGCTATTTGGTGGGCATCTAAAAGTGCAATGAAACAAGTTGCCGCACAGCATAAAAATGACAAATTACTACGTAACAATGAATTTATCGATAAACAAATTATTTTAATTACTGCTTTAAAAGAACGCGTTAATCTAATCAAAGGTGCAACTACTACTTTGTTTGCTAATTCGGGGAAGAGTGCAATGGAGGGCCGAACTCTTCGAAAGTTTGAAATAGACATTTACGTAAATGCATTTCAAGACAGTCTCGAAGATATCAAGAACCTCTCTATATACGAACTAAAAAATCCAGAAATGATTATTTTGCATATATCACTTAGGTCTGCAATTAGAGAAATACAATTCAACTGCAATATTTTTGTTAGTAGCAATGTTGTTTATACTCAAGACCAATTCAAAGAATATGGAACCACTTTAATAGAAGCTATTAAAACGCTTAATTATTTTGAAAACCAACTCACCATAGAGCTTGAGAATATTAAAACCAATAAAAATTCTATCTACATACATTAAATATTTACTTTTAATCTCATATGGTACAAATGTTTTTTGGGTTAATAAAAAATTAAGTGACAGTAAAAATGACTGATATAACGCTCTATAATCAAATATAACTTATGTCACGTCCCGTTATTGCACATATTCGCCTGCATGCATTCAGGCATAATTACCGCGTTGCCAAACAGTTAAGTGGCAGCTATGCGCTGTCTGTGATTAAAGCCAATGCTTATGGTCATGGTGCATTGCAATGTGCGCAGGCGATTGCAGATGAGGCAGATGGTTTTGCAGTGGCATGTTTAGAAGAGGCGCTACAGTTACGTCAAGCAGGTATTCAACAGCCCATTTTATTGCTGGAAGGCTTTTTTGAAGCGGCTGAGTTAGCGGAAATTGTCGCTAATAATTTATGGATTGTGTTGCATGCAGAGTGGCAAATCAATCAATTGCTGACAGCTAAGTTAGCTAAGCCATTGCAGATTTGGTTAAAGCTCGATACTGGCATGCACAGGCTTGGCTTATCGCCAACACAGTATTTAAGCGCTTTTGAACGGCTGAATCAGCACGTAAATGCAGCAAAAATCGTGCATATGAGCCATTTTGCCAATGCCGATGATTTAAATTCAACGCATACTTCCGCGCAAATTACTTTATTTAAGCAAACAATTAATGCTTTAAATGGCATTCATAAAGGTTTAATGAGCGTGAGTTTAGCGAATTCTGCCGCTGTGCTTGGTTGGCCGCAAGCTTTTGCAGATAAGCACCAACATTGGTCGCGCCCAGGCATTATGTTGTATGGCGCAAATCCTTTAGAGGCAAATTTACCTAATCAATTAAATGCCGCGCCGCCACTAATTGAACAGACTTTATTACCTGTGATGCAATTGCAATCTGAAATTATTTCAATGCATCGTATTGCTAAAGGCGAATCCGTTGGTTATGGCAGTATTTTTACCGCACAGCGCGATACTGTTGTTGGCGTGGCGGCGTGCGGTTACGCAGATGGCTACCCAAGATCTGCCATTGGTGCGCCGGTGGCTGTAAATGGACAAATAACGCAGTTAATCGGCCGTGTTTCCATGGATATGTTAACGGTGGATTTAACCGATATTCCATCTGCCAATGTGGGCAGCAAAGTAGAGCTTTGGGGCGAGCAAATATTGGCGAACACGGTGGCAAATGCGGCAAAAACCATTGCATACGAATTGTTTTGCAACGTTAAACGGGTACAATTTCGCTATTCTGATACAGACTTAACCACATAAATGATGCTAAAAAGGTGCTTTACATGCAAGTGATTCAGACCCGCAACGCGCCAGCCGCCATTGGCCCGTATTCGCAAGCCATGGTTGTTGGCGATTTATTATTCACTTCTGGTCAAATTGCATTGCGCCCAGATGGCACATTGAATGATGGCGATATTGTGGTGCAAACTACGCAAGTATTCGCCAATTTAAAAGCCGTGATTGAAGCTGCAGGTGCCAACTTAAGCAAGGTAGTTAAAACCACGGTTTTTTTAAAGAATTTAGACGACTTTACTGAAATGAACCGCATTTACGCAGAAGTATTTGGATCGCATACGCCTGCGCGTTCTACTGTGCAAGTCGCCAAATTGCCACGTGATGCATTGGTAGAAATTGAAGCAATTGTAGCGTTAAGTTAAATCTCTTAATTAGTTTAAGCTTATTAATAATGATGAACTCATTTTTGGAAAATGTTAATGAGTGCAATATTCAATAAAATCCTCTTTTATATCTTCATCGCTACCGCCTTAAGTTTTGCTTTTCCCTTGGCAGCTTTGGCGCAAGAAGAAGAAAAAGTGCTGAATATCTATAACTGGTCTGATTATTTAGCGCCAGACACCATCCCTAATTTTGAAAAAGAAACAGGCATCAAAGTGCGTTACGATATTTTTGATACCAATGAAATTTTGCATGCCAAATTAATTGCAAAAAAAACGGGATACGACATTGTTGTACCTTCTTCTAATTGGGCAAAGCTGCAGATTGACGGCAAGTTGTATCAAAAGCTGGATAAAAAACAATTACCTAATTGGAAAAATTTAGATCCCAATATTTTGGCGCAAATGGCGAAATTAGACCCCGGCAATGCTTATTTGGTGGATTGGTTATGGAGTTACACCACCGTTGGCATTAATGTGGATAAAGTGAAAAAGGCGCTTGGCGCAACGCCGATGCCAGATAATGCGTGGGATTTAGTGTTTAACCCAATCTATACCCGCAAATTAAAATCATGCGGTATCACCATGTTGGATACCGCTTCAGAGGTGTTTCCAGTGGCGTTGCATTATTTAAACAAACCCGCATTTAGCAATAATTTAGCGGATTACACTGCCGTTTATAATATGCTTAAAAAAGTGCGTCCCGATATCAAACGTTTTTCTTCAGGCGGACAAATTGAGGATTTGGCGAGTGGCGAAACCTGTGTGGCTTTGGGCTGGGCGGGCGATTTTAACCTGGCGCGCAAACGTTCTATTGAGAATAAATTAGCGCAAAATATTGTGGCATTGGTACCAAAAACGGGCGCTTTAATGTTTATGGATACCATGGCGATTCCAGCCGACGCCAAGCATCCGCGCAATGCGCATACTTTTATTAATTATATTTTGCGCCCGCAAGTGCATGCAAGTTTAACCAATGTAGTGACCTACGCTAACCCCAATAAAGCGGCTATACCATTTGTAGATGCGCAGATTAGAAACAATAAAACCATTTTTTTATCGGATGCTGATGTGGCAAATTTAATTCCGCCAGGCAATGTGGATAAAGCAACGCGGCGTATCATGACGCGTTTGTTTACGCGCTTTAAAACCGGTGTTTAAATCGTGCGTTAATCAGTATTATTGCGACCATAAAAATACATGCAAATAACCGGTTAACTGTATCCAAACCCAATAATTATTTAGTTTACAGTTAATCGGTTTACCAAAATTTGATTTGAGGATTGTGATGGCGATTGCGGCAAAAAATGACCTGATAAGCGAAGATTTATTGCGCATCGAAGGGTTAACCAAAGTGTACGACGGCGCCATAAAAGCAGTCGATAATGTGACATTAACGGTTGCTACAGGTGAAATTTTTGCACTATTGGGCGGCTCAGGTTGCGGAAAATCTACATTGCTACGCATGCTGGCTGGCTTCGAAACGCCAACCAGCGGCAAGATTTATTTGCGCGGCCAAGACATTACTGCATTGCCCGCTTATCAACGACCTATCAATATGATGTTTCAGTCGTATGCTTTGTTTCCGCATTTAACGGTGTGGGAAAACGTGGCCTTTGGCTTAAAACGTGATGGCCTGGCTAAAGAGCAAATTGCTGAGCGGGTTGAGTCGATGCTGGCATTGGTGCAATTAAGCAAATTTGCAGCGAGAAAACCGCATCAGCTTTCTGGCGGTCAGCAACAGCGCGTTGCTTTGGTGCGCAGTTTGGCCAAACGCCCGCAATTATTATTGCTGGATGAACCTTTGGGCGCGCTGGATAAAAAATTGCGCGAAACCACGCAATTGGAACTGGTTAATATCATTGAGCAAGTTGGCGTGACTTGTGTTTTGGTGACACACGACCAAGAAGAAGCCATGACGATGGCGAGCCGGATTGCGGTGATGAGTGAAGGTTATTTTTTGCAAGTGGGTGCGCCAGATGCGGTTTACGAGATGCCAAATAGCAGGCAAGTAGCTGATTTTATTGGTAATGTGAATATTTTTGAAGGCATTATTGGAGAAGATGAGGCAGATCACGTGACGGTCAAATGTGCAGAATGCATCCATTATGTTGGACATGGTATCAGTTGCAGCCCTGGCCAATCGGTAGGCGTTGCATTGCGGCCTGAAAAAATTCATCTATCTAAACAATGGCCAGTTGCTGATTGTTCAATTACTGGCCGCGCAGAAAGCATTTTTAACTGGTGTGAAGGCGAAGTTATTGAAATCGTTTATTTTGGTGCCCACACCACTTACCATCTTAAATTAGCCAATGGCAAAGTGATTAAGGCGCAGAAAATGAACAACACGCGTGATTTAAGCCACGGCCTCACTTGGGGCGACCACGCCTTTGCCTATTGGGACGACATGGCGATGGTTGTGTTAACACAATAATCCAACTAAAAATGATGCAGAAAAATAGCGATTGGCAGCACTTGTTTAAAAGTAAAAACTTGTTTAAAAGTAAACACTTGTTTCAAAGTAAAAATCTGGTCATCGGCATTCCATATTGCTGGTTTTTGCTGCTGGCGGCAGTGCCGTTATTCATCATATTAAAAATCAGCTTGTCAGAAATGGACATTACGTCCGTATTGCCATTGCTCAATTGGAACAATGGCTCTCCTACGTTAAAAATGGATTTTTCCAGTTATTTATTTATGATGACTGATCCGTTTTATGCTAAAGCCTATATTTCATCGATTAAATATGCTTTATTGACCACGATTATTTGTTTAATGATTGGTTATCCTTTTGCCTATTTTATGGCGCGCGGCCCTAAACACTTGCAGCCAATGTTGTTAATGCTGATTATGTTGCCATTTTGGACATCATTTTTGCTGCGTATTTATGCTTGGAAAACATTACTGGTGAATAATGGCATTATCAATCATGCACTAATCAATTTAGGGTTGATTAGCGAGCCTTTACACATGATGAATACACCATTTTCGCTGTTATTAGGCATGGTTTATTCATATTTGCCATTTATGATATTGCCGTTGTATGCTAATTTATTAAAGCTGGATTGTCGCTATTTAGAAGCGGCGGCCGATTTAGGTGCTAGTCCGTTTAAAACGTTCTGGATGATTACTGTGCCGCTGTCAAAAGCCGGCATTATCGCAGGCTCCATGCTGGTGTTTATACCCGCCATGGGTGAATATGTAATACCCGAGCTACTGGGCGCTTCAGATACTTTGATGATTGGCCGCGTGCTGTGGGATGAGTTTTTTAGTAATAATGATTGGCCCATGGCTAGCGCTGTCGCCATTGTGATGATTATATTAATCTTGCTGCCAATGGCTGTATTCAATCGGTATCAAGCCAGACAGGCTGAGTCGACATCATGAGTCAAGCCAATCATCCGTATGTCGCGCGTAGCTGGATGATAGCGGTATACGTTTTTTTATACCTACCTATCATCACTTTAGTCATATTTTCGTTTAATGATTCGCAATTGGTCACGGTGTGGAGCCATGCCAGCATTCGCTGGTACAAGGCGTTAATGAGCGATGGCGATTTAATTGCCGCCGTCGGACTGTCACTAAAAATTGCCTTTTTTTCTGCATTAATATCGGTGTTTTTTGGCACATTTGTGGCTTTTGCACTCAATCGTTATAAAAACTTTCGCGGACGTACTTTGCTGTCATCCATGTCAACCATGCCATTGGTAATGCCCGATGTGATTGTGGGTTTATCGCTGCTGTTAATGTTGGTTTCAGTGCAAAATTGGTTAGGTTTTCCAGAGCGTGGTTTACTGACGATTTTGCTCGGCCATGCGCTACTAGGCACGGCTTATGCCGCGGTTGTGGTTACTTCACGTTTGCGAGAAATGGATAGCAGGCTAGGCGAGGCGGCGATGGATTTGGGTTGCCAGCCGCTACAGGTTTTTAGATTGGTCACTTTACCTTTGCTTGCACCTGCGCTGGTTTCTGCGTTTTTGCTTACTTTTACGTTGTCATTTGATGATGTTGTGCTTTCCTCGTTTCTATCCGGCCCTGGTTATTCGACGATGCCGATGATTATTTTCTCGCGCGCACGTTTAGGCTTAAATCCGACCATTAATGCTGCCGCAACAGTCACCATTACAGCTGTAACCATTGTAGTGATTGCTTCTAGTTTTTATTCTTCCCATCAAGCGCGCAAACGCAAACGTGAGATGGCATTTGCAGCCAATGATAAAATTTGAGGCTAAAAACTGGTTAACTATACTAGGGAATCGACAATTTAAAGCCAATTATGCCGCTTGCAGCAATCGACATGCTGATTTAAAGTCGTTTATTTCATGCCTAGTATGTGATATATTTCGAGAGTAATATGAAGTAATCAAAATCGTTATTTTCAATCATAAAAAACGAAGTTTGAATTAAAATTAAATTCAAATTTAATCAGTTCAAATTTAAACTGAACGTGGGTATGCAGGTCATAACCTTATCAAATCATTAATCGTTGCCCAATCAGCATGTTAGGCAGCACTTTTACAGGAATTGCAACATGGCAGCATCGCTTGAAACAATTAGTAATCTAGAACGTCGTATCACGATTAAAGTGCCGTTAGCGCCGCTTGAAGGTCAGATTAAACAAAGGCTTAGTCAGATTTCTCGCACCGCTAAATTTGCAGGGTTTCGGCCTGGTAAAGCGCCAATTGGCTTGGTGAGTCAACATTATGGCGACCAAGTGCGCGATGAAGTGTATTCTCAAGCGGTTGAAACCAGCTTTGGCAATGCAGTAGAAGAAAACAAATTACGCGTAGCTGGCTTCCCAAATATTGAGCACAAACCATTTGCAGAAGCGGCGACTGATTTTGAATATACCGCAACTTTTGAGGTGTTTCCAGAAGTTAAGTTAAACGATTTAAGCAAATTAAAAATTGAAAAACCGACTTTAGACGTAACAGATGCTGACGTAGAAAAAACCTTAGATGTGCTGGTTAAACAGCGCGTAAGTTATGAGCCAGTTAAACGCGCCGCAAAAAAAGGCGACCAGATTAATGTGGTTTTGATTGCTAGTATCGATGACAAGCAGGTTGAAAGCACGGGCGAAAAAGGCATTGATTTAGTATTAGGTGAACCAGGTCGCATTGCAGAATTTGATGAGCAATTAACGGGCGGAAAAGTCGGCGCAACCAAAACGTTTGAAATCACTTATCCAGTTGACCACAATCCCGCGCAACTAGCAGGTAAAACAGTGCATTATGCAGTTACCTACAACAATGTTTTGCAGCCAGTATTGCCAAAAATTGATGCGGATTTTGCCAAAAGTTTAGGCATTGATGATGGTGATGTGAAAAAAATGCATGTTGAAATCAAAGCCAGCTTAGACCAAGAAGTCGAAAAACGCATTAAAGCCCGCGTTAAAGAACAGGTTTTTCAAGCCTTGGTGCTAGATTCAAAAATAGAAACGCCAAAAGCATTGGTGAATGTTGAAATCAATCGCATGATGCAGCAAACAGCACAAAACTTGCAGCAGCGCGGCATGGACCCAAAATCGATTCAATTGGAACCAGCCATGTTTGAAGAACAAGCCAAGCGCAGCACGGCTTTACGTTTGATTCTGGGCGAACTGGTGAACAAGAATAATTTGCAAGCAAGTGCAGACCAAATACGCGCCATGGTGGATACGTTTGCACAGAGCTTTGAAAAACCCAGCGAATTGGTGAGTTGGTATTATGCCGATGTGAAACGTCTGGACGAACCAGCAGCCTTGGCAACTGAAGAAAATGTGGTGAATTGGGTATTGGAAAAAGCGAAAGTATCCGCTAAAAAAATCAAATTTGATGAGTTAATGGCTGGACAGTAAGTACAAAGCGACAAACTTAACTGTCGGCAAGATTAATGAGAAGGTTAACAAAATAGCATGATGAATAATACGAGTAATTATGAAGTAAATGCCAGCAATATGTCGGAGCCACAAGGCTTAGGTTATATTCCAATGGTGATTGAGCAAAGCGGCCGTGGTGAGCGTTCATACGACATTTATTCGCGCTTACTAAAAGAGCGCGTGATTTTTTTGGTGGGGCCTGTTAACGATATGTCTGCCAATCTGGTGGTGGCTCAGTTGCTATTTTTAGAAGCTGAAAATCCAGATAAAGATATTTCATTGTATATTAATTCGCCAGGTGGATCAGTGACTGCTGGCATGTCTATTTACGATACTATGCAGTTTGTTAAGCCAGACGTCAGCACGCTATGCATTGGTCAAGCTGCCAGCATGGGTGCGTTTTTGCTTGCAGCAGGTGCTAAAGACAAGCGTTTTAGTTTGCCTAACTCACGCGTGATGATTCACCAACCGTCCGGTGGTTTTTCAGGACAATCGACCGATATTCAAATTCATGCCAAAGAAATCATGTATTTGCGTGGCAAATTAAATGGTATTTTAGCCAAGCATACTGGCAGAACCACTGAAGAAATCGATCGCGATACTGAGCGTGATAATTTCATGAGTGCAGAGCAATCGGTTGAATATGGCATGATTGATAAAGTGATTGAAACACGCTTGGCAGCTGTTTAAGCTGCGCGTGTTGTATTTAAATATAATAAAGCTAGTTGGGTTAAGGATGTTGAATGGCGACTAAAGCCGAAAGTGAAAAATTACTGTATTGCTCTTTTTGCGGCAAAAGCCAGCATGAAGTTAAAAAGCTGATTGCAGGCCCGTCTGTATTCATTTGCGATGAATGTGTGGATTTATGTAACGATATCATCAAAGAAGAAGTGCAAAGCTTAAGCGACATTAAATCGACCGATAAATCATTGCCTACGCCGCAAGAAATTTGTGCGATTTTAGATCAATATGTGATTGGTCAAACACAAGCTAAAAAGAATTTATCAGTCGCGGTTTATAACCATTACAAACGGCTTGGCCATAACCATATTTCACAAAATACCAATACTAAAAATGTGAGTCAAGACGATGTTGAGATTCAAAAAAGCAATATTTTGCTGATTGGCCCGACTGGTTCTGGCAAAACATTGCTGGCGCAAACGTTAGCGCGTATGCTCGATGTGCCATTCGTGATGGCAGACGCGACCACATTAACTGAAGCGGGTTATGTGGGTGAAGATGTCGAAAACATCATGCAGAAATTATTGCAAAAATGCGATTACGATGTTGAAAAAGCGCAGCGCGGTATTGTGTATATTGATGAAGTCGACAAGATTTCGCGTAAATCAGACAATCCATCCATTACGCGCGACGTGTCGGGCGAGGGCGTTCAGCAAGCATTGCTAAAATTGATTGAAGGCACCATTGCGTCTGTGCCACCACAAGGTGGCCGCAAACATCCTAATCAAGAATTTGTGCAGCTAGATACCACCAATATTTTGTTTATTTGCGGTGGCGCTTTCGATGGTCTAGATAAAGTGATTCGCAGGCGCTCTGAAAAGGGCGGCATTGGCTTTGGTGCAGAAGTGAAAAGCAAAGATGATTTGCGTGAAGTTGGTGCAGTGTTGCGCGATGTAGAGCCGGAAGATTTAATTAAATTTGGCTTGATTCCTGAGTTTATTGGTCGCTTACCAGTCGTTGCAACACTAGAATCATTAGATGAAGCGGCTTTAATGACGATATTAGTTGAGCCTAAAAATGCATTAACTAAACAATATATAAAGTTATTCAAAATGGAAGGCGTTGATCTCGAGTTTAGAGAGTCAGCCTTGCTTTTAATCGCTAAAAAAGCATTACAACGTAAGACTGGCGCGCGTGGCCTGCGTTCGATTCTAGAGCATTCATTGCTGGAAGTGATGTACGATTTACCATCGATTGAAAACTTAAGTAAAGTGGTGATTGATGAAGGCACGATCAAAGGCGAATCTCAACCATTGATGATTTTTCAAGATGCACAAAAAAAAGACGCGCCAAAAAAAGCTGAATCAGCCAGCTAATTCACTGCATAATCAGCAATTCGCCTCACTATTAACAAGACTATTGCAATTAAAACTCACTCGTTTATAGTCATTAATATAGGTTAATGACGATAAACGATTTATTTCGCAATCGCTCTTGAACTATCAAAGTATGTTCCCAACCTAATAGCATAGGCGGTTTACCTGCCAGATTATGTGTCTATGCGACCTTGAAAGTATTTATGAAAGAACAAACTTTAACAGACGATTTATCTAAAGTAACCATGAAAGATGGCTTAATGCCTTTATTGCCGCTGCGCGACGTCGTGGTATATCCGCATTTGGTGATTCCACTTTTTGTGGGTCGTGCAAAATCGGTTAAAGCGTTAGAAATTGCTTCGGATAGTAACAAACAGATTTTATTGGTCGCGCAAAAGTCGGCCAATAAAGATGAGCCCGATGCAGAAGATTTATATGAAATTGGTACTTTAGCGACCGTATTGCAAATGCTTAAACTGCCCGATGGCACAGTAAAAGTGCTGGTTGAGGGCTTGCATCGTGTGCGCGTGTCTGAGTTTGTAGAAACCGAAGAATGCTTTTTAGCCAAAGCGGAAAAAATCGCTGACCCAATTGAAAACGATAGTGAAACAGAAGCATTAATGCGCACAGTTTTCACACAGTTTGATCAATACGTTAAATTAAACAAAAAAATTCCACCCGAAATTCTAACTTCACTTGCCACGATTAATGAGGCAGGGCGTTTAGCCGATACCATTTCGGCGCACTTAACACTAAAATTAGAGGAAAAACAGAAAATCCTTGAGATGTTAAGCGTCACAGAGCGCTTAGAGCATTTGCTACATTTAATGGAATCTGAAATTGATATATTGCAGGTTGAAAAGCGTATCCGTGGCCGTGTAAAACGCCAAATGGAGAAAAGTCAGCGCGAATATTATTTGAATGAGCAAGTAAAAGCGATCCAAAAAGAGTTAGGCGAGCAAGATGAAAACGCAGAGTTAGACGATTTAGAAAAACGCATTAAAGAATCTGGTATGTCTAAAGAAGCGCATACCAAAGTCAATACAGAGCTTAAAAAATTGAAAATGATGTCGCCAATGTCGGCAGAAGCATCTGTGGTGCGCAACTATATTGATACTTTGGTGAATTTGCCTTGGAAGAAAAAAACCAAAATCAGTAAAGATTTGCAGTCAGCCATGGACATTTTGGATGCTGATCATTATGGTTTAGAAAAAGTTAAAGAACGTATTGTGGAATATTTGGCAGTACAGCAACGCGTGGGCAAGCTTAAAGCGCCAATACTGTGTTTAGTTGGCCCTCCAGGTGTCGGCAAAACTTCACTTGGGCAAAGCATTGCCAAAGCAGTCAATCGTAAATTTATTCGCATGGCATTAGGCGGCGTGCGCGATGAAGCGGAAATTCGTGGCCACAGACGCACTTATATTGGCTCGATGCCAGGTAAAGTCATGCAAAGCATGACCAAGGTTGCGGTTAAAAATCCATTATTTTTGCTAGATGAAGTGGATAAAATGGGTCAGGACATGCGCGGCGATCCATCGTCTGCGCTGCTTGAAGTGCTAGATCCGGAGCAAAACCATACCTTTGCCGATCATTATATTGAAGTGGAATATGATTTGTCGGACGTGATGTTTGTGGCAACCGCTAACACCATGAATATTCCTGCGCCGCTGTTGGATCGCATGGAAATTATTCGCTTGGCGGGTTATACCGAAGATGAAAAAATTAATATTGCGATGAAATATCTGTTGCCTAAAGAGCTTAAAACACACGGACTTAAGGCAACGGAAATCAACATTTCAGAATCGGTCATTCGCGACATTGTGCGTTATTACACGCGCGAAGCTGGCGTGCGTCGATTAGAACAAGAAATCGCTAAGATTTGCCGTAAAGTGGTGAAAGAATTGTTGCTGAATCAAACCAATGCGAAAAAAGTGCGTCGCGCCACCGATATTAGCGCTACAGATGTTGCCGCAAAAGAATCTGTCGTTACAACAGCTAAAAAAATCAGCGTCACTTCTAAAAACTTAGAAAAGTATCTTGGCGTCTATCGCTATGATTACGGCATTGCAGCCAAAGATAATCAGGTTGGACAAGTCACAGGTTTGGCGTGGACTTCTGTTGGTGGTGAATTGCTCACCATTGAGGCGGTATTGCTGCCAGGCAAAGGCAAAACCATTACCACAGGTAAATTAGGTGACGTGATGCAGGAATCGGTGCAGGCCGCCATGAGCGTTGTGCGCAGCCGCGCAGCACGTTTGGGCATTAGTGAAGATTTTTATGAGAAAAAAGATATCCATATCCACTTGCCAGAAGGCGCTACACCCAAAGATGGCCCAAGTGCAGGCATTGGCCTTACAACGGCTTTAGTTTCTGTGTTAACAGGCATTCCTGCGCGTGCTGATGTGGCAATGACCGGTGAAATTACCCTGCGCGGTGAGGTGCTTCCGATTGGCGGCCTAAAAGAAAAGCTACTGGCGGCGCATCGCGGCGGTATTAAAACCGTTTTAATACCAGAAGCGAATGTAAAAGACTTGGTTGAGATTCCTGAAAACATCAAAAACCATTTACAAATCCATCCAGTTAAATGGATAGATCAAGTCTTAGAGCTTGCTTTGGAAAGTGTACCTAAACCGTTGGCAGAAAAAACCGTTGAGATTGTGGCGGTGGTTGCAGAAGTAGAGCCAGATAGCAACTTGCCAGTGACGCACTAGTTTTAAGGGTTAATCGCGATAATTTTGCATTAATTTACTGTTTATGGTGCAAAATAGCCCGCAAAGCCTTGACACAGGCTTTTGTAGCTTGATATAAAGTCATAACAGGATACGCCTGTTATTTAAGTTAATAACATTTGAGGGGATTACTCGTGAACAAATCAGAATTGATTGATGATATTGCAAAATCAGCTGGCATTTCAAAAGCTGCTGCAGGCCGCGCTTTAGACGCAACTACCGCTGCTGTCACTAAAGCATTAAAAAAAGGTGATTTAGTAACTTTAATTGGTTTCGGTTCATTTTATGTGGGTAAACGCGAAGCGCGTAACGGCCGTAATCCTCGCACTGGCGCCACAATTAAAATTAAAGCTGCAAATTCTCCTAAGTTTAGGGCTGGTAAAGCGCTTAAAGATGCTGTAAACTAGTGTTCTTTAGTGATTGAGCAATTAATCGCAAAAACCCAGTTAGTTAAGTGGTTTTAATCAAATAAATTGTATTTATTTGATTAAAAATCAACAGTTGCAAAATGGCACAGGGTGCTTAGCTCAGTTGGTAGAGCGTCGCCCTTACAAGGCGAATGTCAGCGGTTCGACCCCGTTAGCACCCACCAAAAACTAACAAATATTGCCTCCATATTAATTAAGAGTGCTAGATTTTTAGCGCTCTTTAATTTTGAAGGCTATAAGTTTGTATGATTACTTGATATTGAATACTTAATACAAATTTAGCAGTAAAAACTGGAGTGGTAGTTCAGTTGGTTAGAATACCGGCCTGTCACGCCGGGGGTCGCGGGTTCGAGTCCCGTCCACTCCGCCAACACAAAAAAGCGAGCTGCAAAGCTCGCTTTTTTATTTCCTACGTACTTACTGACTAATGAAAATTCAAGCAATACCCATTAATTACAGCTGCAATTTTTTTGGCATATTTTTAGTGTTAAGTTTAAGGGATTGCCTAGGCACAATTTGTATTTCTCCTTATACTAAAACAATATGACTAAACTAGATGCTTAGAGGCACAGCTGTTATAATTCAGCTATTATTTTAACCCTTAATTCACTATTTAAATATGGCGAGATTTTAGAAAGTTCAGTTATGTTAGATGCAATCCGTAATCACACTCAAGGTTGGCTGGCAAAAGTCATTTTGGCTTTAATTACTATCCCTTTTGCATTATTTGGCATTGATTCCTACTTTAATACAGCCGGTGGTAATGCAACGGTTGCTAAAGTCAATGGCGATAAAATTTCCATTCAGGAATATAGCAATTCAATTGAAAATGTGCGTAATCGGTTGCAATCAGAAGGTCAAAAAGTGGATGCTGCCATGTTGCAAAGTCCTGAGTTAAAACAATCTGTTCTGGATGGCTTAATTACGCGCCGTTTGGTTAACGCAGAAATTCAACGGGCTAATTTTAAGATTAGTAATGAACAACTGAGTACATATATTTTGGGCATGCCTGAGTTTCAGCAAGGTGGTAAGTTTTCGGAAGATATTTATCAAAAAACGCTAGCACAAAACAAGTTAACAGTCAGCAAATTTGAAAATGATAGACGTAATGAATTACTAACGCAGCAGGCGCGCGATGGCTTAAGATTTTTAGTTTCTGTGCCAAATGGCGTGGCCGAACATGCGCTAAAATTTGCCTATCAACAACGCGATGTTAGTTTTGCCGAAATCAAAACCGCGCAATTTATAGCGCAAACCAATGTAACGCCAGCCCAAGTAAAAGCCTATTACGAGTTACACAAAGATAAATTTAAAGTACCAGCGCAGGTTAAGTTAGAGTTTGTCTTGTTATCGGCGGCTGGCTTGGTATCAAAAATGCAGGTGACCGATGCAGAAGTGAAGCAATTTTATGATGATAATGCTGCTAAGTTTCAAGGTGACGAACAGCGCCAGGCGAGCCATATTCTGATTGGTTTTGGTATCACTGCAACGCCTGAAGAAAAAGCGGCTGCAAAAGACAAAGCCGCCGATATTCTAATGCAACTGAAAAAAGATCCTAAACGTTTTGAAGAATTAGCTATTAAAAACTCGCAGGATCCTGGTTCTGCCAGCAAAGGTGGCGATTTAGGTAGTTTTGGCCGTGGCGCAATGGTTAAGCCATTTGAAGATGCTGTTTTTGGCCTGAAAGTGGACCAAATAAGCGGCCTGGTGGAATCTGAATTTGGCTATCACATCATCAAATTAAACGGCATTACAGGTCAATCTTCTTCTTTTGAGAGCATGAAGGCACAAATTAAGGGCGAATTGATTTTTCAAAAAGCACAAGCCATGTATGCAGAACTTGCCGATGATTTTAGCAATACTGTGTATGAACAATCGGGTAGCTTGCAGCCTGCGGCAGAGAAATTTGGCTTGCAGGTACAAACTGGACCATGGATGAGTCGTGAAGATGGCGCCAAGTTTTTCAAAAATGATAAGTTGATGAACCAGGTATTTTCGGATGAAGTGCTGAAAGAAAAACGCAATTCTGAAGCGGTTGAAGTATCACCTAATAATTTGGTTTCAGCACGCGTACTTGAGTACAAACCTGTGGCGCCACGCAGTTTTGATGAAGTAAAAGGTGGTATTGAAGCGGTATTAAAACTGGAACAAGCATCTAAACTGGCCGCTGAAAAAGGCTTGGCGATATTGGCAGAATTTAAATCGGCAAAGCATCCGTCGGATAGTGTTTCTGATGAGTTGGATTGGATTCCCCCAGTGACGGTTGACCGTAAAAATGCGCAAGGTTTAACCGAGCTTGTAATGAAACAGGCATTTAAAATGGATGCCAGCAAATTGCCTGCTTACGCGGGTTATATGGATGGCAATCGTGCTTTTACAATTGTGCAGGTGAGCCGCATTGATAATAAGTTAAGTGCTGAAGTGAAGCAGACGGCTGATGCCGAATTTGAGGCTGCTGTGGCTGCAGAATATATGAGCGCTTATGGCAAATCGCTTAAAGCAAAAAGTGATATTGTGGTGAATCGAAAGCTGCTTGAAGCTAAGGCAGAACAATAAGCATCAATGACTTAACACTATTTAAGCGTTAATTTTACAAGCTGTTCATTTAAAGCAAAAAAAGCCGATATTTATATCGGCTTTTTTACATGCGTTTTTATATCGCTTTGTTGCTTAATCTATTTGCCCAGCCGCGGTGATGTTCATGCCGCCATCGACATAGGTGATTTCACCCGTGATGCCTGAAGCCAAATCGCTACATAAAAACGCTGCTGTGTTACCCACTTCTTCAATGGTGACATTGCGACGCAAAGCGGCATGGCGCTCATTAAAGCCAATCATTTTGTCAAAATCGGCAATGCCAGATGCCGCCAGCGTTTTGATAGGGCCTGCAGATACTGCGTTAACCCGAATGCCGCGTGGCCCTAAGCTTTGTGCCAAGTAGCGCACGTTAGCTTCTAGGCTGGCTTTAGCAACGCCCATCACGTTGTAATTTGGCATGGTGCGCTCTGCGCCTAAATAACTCAAAGTTAATAAGCTGCCATTACGGCCTTGCATCATTGGATAGGCGGCTTTGGCGAGAGCAGAAAAGCTGTATGAACTGATATCGTGCGCGATACGGAAGTATTCGCGATTGACTGCGTCTAAATAGTCGCCATCCAATGCCACTTTTGGCACAAATGCCAGTGAATGTACCACGCTGTCAACACCGTCCCAATGTTTTGCCAGTGCTGGGAAGAGGGCGTCAATTTGCGCATCCTCTGCTACATCACAAGGTAATATGATTTTAGAATCAAAATCCGCCGCTAAACCTGCTACGCGGTCTGCATGTTTTTCCATTTGATAGGTAAAAGCAAGCTCTGCGCCTTGGCGCTTCATAGCGGCTGCAATCCCATAAGCAATAGAACGGTTGCTTAACAAGCCTGCGATTAACACTTTTTTTCCTGCTAAAAATCCCATAACGAATCCTGTTGATTGGTGATATTGCCCAAACGATTATTTGAGCAATTTATTAACATTATTTATTTGTACAATTATCTAATATTAGATGTTTAAATTGGCTATTTAATATGTGATCTTGGATCTAGCGCATCGCGCAGACCTTCGCCCAGCAAATTATACCCTAACACTGTAATTAAAATGGCAAGCCCAGGAAACAGTGATAACCACCAGGCGAACTGAATATATTCTTTACCATCGGTGAGAATATTGCCCCACGAGGCTTGCGGCGCTTGCACGCCGAGCCCCAAAAAGCTTAAGCCTGACTCCATTAATACGGCGCCTGCCACGCCTAAAACTGCACTAACAATAATCGGTGTCAGGCTGTTGGGCAATAAATGTGTAAAAATCAATCTTGCATCTTTTGCACCCAAGGTGCGCGATGCCAGCAAAAACTCACGGCCACTTAGACTTAAAAACTCAGCGCGTACCAGTCGCGTGACGCCCATCCAGGAAGTTAACCCAATTACAACCATGATATTCCAGATAGAAGGGGTTAAAAAGGCGATAACGGCTAATATTAAAAAGAAACTGGGGATAGAAAGCATGACATCCACCAAACGCATAATAAAGGTATCTATCCAGCCGCGGTAGTAACCCGAAATAGCGCCTAACACGATGCCAATTACAGTAGCTATGCCTACTGCGACCAATCCAACCAGCAATGAAATGCGACCGCCATGCAGCATGCGACTAAGCACATCACGTCCAAGGCCGTCTGTGCCCATCCAGTGCTGCCAGGAGGGCGCGAGTAAGATGGCTTTAACATCAATATTATTAGGGTCAAAAGGCGAAATAATTGGCGCCAGCATGGCCAATATAAATACGCTGACGATAATGATAAATCCCACCAAGGCGAGTGGATTGGATAAGGCTTTTTTGAACAAGGCTTTATTCATGGTTAATCACCGTTCGTTTCTGGTTTGCTTTAGTTTTTGACTACACCGCGACGTACGCGCGGGTCAGCCCAGGCATAAGCTAAATCTGCCAGTAAATTGCCCATAAGCGTTAGTGCCGAGCCGATGGTAAGTATGCCCATGATGACAGGAAAGTCGCGCATCATCACGCTATCGAAAAATAATTTGCCCATACCAGGAATCGCAAAAATCGTTTCTGCAATCACCGAGCCGCCAATAAGGCCAGGAATAGACAATCCAATAATGGTAATTAAAGGTAAAAGCGCGTTGCGTAGCGCATGTGTATACACCACTTTGTGTTCACTTAAGCCTTTTGCGCGCGCAGTGGTGATGTAATCTTGATGAAACACATCCAGCATGCCGTTTTTAACAAATAAAGTGATGCCTGCTAAACCTGTTAATGATGGAATCAATACCGGTAAAATAAGATGGCTAACACTGTCTTTAATTTTAGCCCAAGTGTCGAATGATTCGTAATTAATGCTGTGCAAACCAGAGATTGGTAACCAGTTATTCATTACGCCCAGCCAGTACATCAGCAACAATGACAGCCAAAAACCGGGAATGGAAAAGCCGATAAAATTAAATAACGTAATGAATTTATCTTGCCACAAAGTATATTTGCGCGCGGCATTTATGCCGAGTGGAATCGCTAAACTTAACGTAATAATTAAGCCTAAAATATTAATCATCAAGGTAATTGGCAGCGCCTCTTGAATCATGCCTTTGGTGACATTGCCATCTTTATCGGTGGTTTGCCAAAACACGGGTTTTTGATGCGAGGCAAAAGAATTGCCAAAATCAAGAGTCGCCATGCGTTTAATCCACAAGCCATATTGCACAATTACTGGCTTATCCAAATTGTATAACGCACGCAATTTTTGACGTGACTCTTCAGACGCTTTTGGATTGAATGCAGCTTCGTTATTGGTAATATCGCCAGGTGCTAAGTGCATGATAAAAAAAGAAATAAGGCTGATGCCAATCAGCAAAGGAATCATCCACAGCACGCGTTTAATTAAATATTTCAGCATAGTTTTTAAGTGGATTGCCTATTATTTTTCTGCGATTTCATTACGGCCTGTTTCAATACGTCTTAGCGGTTGTGGAATATACCATTCATGCGAATTGTAGCCGATGCCAGCAGGCGGAGCTGGTGAATCAATACCTTTAACGCGCTTATGAATCGCGGTTAAACCATAGCCAGCGGACAAATACACAATTGGGCTATCTTCCAGCAATACTCTTGCAAATTCATGATAAATTTTCATGCGTTTATCAGGGTCAAGTTCTAGTCTGCCTTGTTCTAGCAGTTTGTCGATTTGAGGATTATGGTAATTGATAAAATTAAACTGCCCAGGCTGATTTTGGCTAGAGTGCCAAATATTAAATTGATCCGGATCTAAACCCAAGCCCCAACCCAAAACCACTACATCGAAATCGCCTGTTTTAATAAAGCGGCTAATAAAACTGGCCCATTCAATGGCGCGAATTTTGACATCGATACCGACTTCTTTCAGCCTGCGCTGAATCAGTACAGCGGATTTTTCGCGTTCTTTATTTTGGTTGGTGACAATCTCAAACTCGAACGGTTTGCCATCACGCTCTAATATGCCATCGCCGTCCGTATCGATAAAACCAGCTTGTTTAAGCAGCGCTTTTGCTTTTGCAGGGTCGTAAGGGTAAGGCTGTAAATCTGGATTGCTCCAACGCGTACCTGGCTTGTAAGGCGATGCAATATTAATGCCCAAGCCTAAATAAACGCCATCAATAATCTCTTGCTTATCAATCGCATAATTAATCGCTTTTCGCACACGCACATCATCAAATGGCTTGTGTTTTAGATTAAAGCCTAAATACGTGTAACTATTGCCCAGCTCTTTATATAGAGCCAATTTTTTTTGTAGTTCAGGCCGTGCAGGAATAATGCGCGAATACTTGATTGGGTCTAATCCCATGCTGTCAATATTATCCGCCATTAACTCTAAAAACTGCGCTGAATTGTCAGGAATAATACGCGTGACCAGCTTATCAATATTGGCTGGACCTAATACAGATAGAGGGTTGCGCGACAATTTGAGATTCTCGCCGTGCGTCCAGCTATCCAGCTTGTAATAATGGCTACCAACAGGATTGCGCGCAAAAGCAGTGGTGTGAATGTCTTGTTTTTCTAACAGGTGTTTTGGCAATATTTGTAAGCCAGACCACGTGTCCAAGGCGGGCGCATATGCTTGGTCGTAGGTGACGCTGAAGGTTTGTGGATCGGGTGCTTCTGCCTTTTTTACCAACTGATAATCGGAGGCGTATGGGCTGCGGGTATTCTCGTCCGTCACCAATTTCCAGGTAAATAATACATCCTCGCTTGTAAGCGTTTTACCATCTGCCCATTTTAAGTTGGGTTTTAACTTAAAGGTAATAGTTTTTTGGTCTGGTGAGATAATCCAGCTTTGGGCTAATTCACCTTCTAAATCCAGGTTTTTATCGTACTTAAGCAGCTTATTGAAAATATTGCCAGAAATGGCAGCCGCAGCAGATTCGCCTGCAACCATGTAGATTAAGCCAGAAGGTTCACCGATTGTTGCATCGATTAATGTGCCGCCAGTTTCGCTTGGATATTGTTTATTGTAATCAAGGGTGTCTTGATATGGTTTACCGCAGGAGGCGATAGAAATCAAACATAACAAATTGATGGATGATTTTAGTAAAAACGCATTAAATGGATTCATTGGATTAATCGGGCGCTTCTAAGATTAAGTGTTTAAAAAAACTAAAAAAATACACATGATCAATACTTAACCAATATTACTTAGCCATTATTTTAATCGAATATTCGAATGCACATTAATGTGTCTGACGCTTGTTTTTTTACTGTTGATGCGATGCGTTACGGTTAATTTCTTTACATTTTGTTTGTACTTACTGCTACTGGTTTTTGAACTGGTTAACTGAATGATTTGGCCTATTTTTAATTGACTGGTAGTTAAATTATTTAGGTTAATCAAGCTTTTACTACTGGTGCTATATTTTCTGGCTAAAGAATGCAGTGTATCGCCACGCTTAACTTTGTATAGGAGAGGCGAGGATAATTTAGGTTCATTTTTTTGCTTGTTCAAGTCGGTAAAACTATCCGTTTCTAACGCAGCAACATCAACGACTTCTGGCGTATTTAAATGATCAATTGCGTTATCATCCATTTTGCGATTGTAAATCGCGGGAACTAACATTGGTTGCGCAGTGCGCACTTTTTTGGATGACGACAAGCCGTTAACGCTGCGTAATTGTGCAACACTCATACCGAATTTTTGCGCAATTTTATCCATGCGTTCGCCAAATTTGGCGTTATAGGTTTGCCATTTAGTCAGTGGTTTATCGTAGTTTGATAAGTTGGTTACAAAGCGTTCAGCCGCCCAAACAGGCAGTAATAACTGATGCTTATCGTCAGTCGAGGTAATGACAGGCCGGTTATAACTGGGATTAAGCGAGCTAAATTCTTCAGAAGAAATTTCGGCCAATTGTGCGGCCAGCTTGGCATCAATCTGTTTTGGCGTGGTCACACGTGCAAAATAGGCGTGATTGGGAATGGAGTTAATTTTCAGGCCAAATTGCTCAGGATGCGTGACGATATTTTTAATTGCCTGCAATTTAGGCACATAATTTCTGGTTTCTGGCGGCAAACTTAAACTTTGGTAATCCGTCGATAAACCTTGGCGCCGATTTTTGTTAATCGCGCGTTGTACCGTGCCTTCGCCGGCGTTGTAGGCGGCCAGCGCTAAATCCCACGTACCAAACATGCCATGCAGTTTTTGCAAATAGTCCAGTGCTGCATTGGTGGCTGCCGTCACATCGCGTCGATTATCTACCCACCAATTTTGCTGCAAGCCAAAATGTTTGCCCGTGGAGGGGATAAATTGCCAGATACCCGATGCCGCACTGCGTGAATTTGCTTGTGGATTAAATGCACTTTCAATCATTGGCAGCAGCGCAATTTCGGTTGGCATGCCGCGTTTTTCAACTTCTTCTACAATGTGGAATAAGTATTTCTGGCTACGGTCTAACATGCGCTTTATATAGTCGGGGCGCGATGCATACCATGTTTCATGATTAATCGTGTATTGAGATTTGACATTGGGGATGGCGTAACCACTTTTGATACGCGACCATAAATCGTCAGTCGCCGCGCCATTTGTATCGTCTTGATAAGTCAGTTGATCGGGTTCATTTGTATCAACCTCGCCCAAAAAGTCCTGCACAGGATCGTCTGTTAAATCATTTACAACCGCATCGCTGATAATTTCAATCTCAACACCCGATACGTTGGTATCTGCAAAAATTTCTTGAGAATAAGCAAAGCCAGCGATGAGTAGAATTGCACCCAACAAAGCAGTCATCAATTTTTGCTGTTGTGCGTTACTTTGCTTTTTATGCATCAATTGAACTGATTGTGTGGCGCGACTATTCATCAATGGCATTGGTCCTTATGTTTAAATTTAAGGTTATTGAACGCGTTAATACACGATAAACCGTATTGCATGGTAGCGAGCGCCTGAGCATTAGTCAAGTAAAAGTTTTACTTGACTAATGCATGTTATGTTGATGATTAATAATGATTTCTTAATGCTCTAATTGCAGTAAAAACCGATAATTCATCCTTATTTTCAGCCTGCGAGTTTCGCCAGATTTGAGCTTGATTGCAGCGTAAAAAAGGGTTGGTATTTAGTTCTAGCTTAATCGTTGTCGGCAAGCTAGGCAATTGGTGTTGGCGCAACTGTTGCACCTGCTTTTGCCGATTCAGCAATGCAGTATTGCTGGGTTCTAATGTCATGGCGAAAGCAATATTTTTAGCTGTATATTCATGTGTACAAAAAACTTT
This sequence comes from Methylotenera sp., assembly GCA_046594915.1. Taxonomy (GTDB): domain Bacteria; phylum Pseudomonadota; class Gammaproteobacteria; order Burkholderiales; family Methylophilaceae; genus Methylotenera_A. The sequence continues at coordinate 234,270 of JBKJRC010000003.1, forward strand.
TGTCGCAGAATTTAGCCGTTTTAAGCGGTTAAGTGAACGCAGCATCTGCGCTGGCGTGCCTTCAAATAAACGCCCACACCCTGCGCTGAATAAAGTGTCGCCACAGAATAAATAATCATCATTATAAAATGCAATATGGCCCAAAGTATGACCTGGTAACCACATAATACGCAATTGCAGATCAATTTCTGGCAATTTAATAGCATCATTTTCTTCAACAGATATATGTTTAAATTCAAACGTTTCATACATCGGTGCGTAGACCTTCACCGCATTCGTTTGCAACAGTTCCGCCACGCCACCAATATGGTCTGCGTGATGATGTGTTATTAAAATGGCGCTTAAAATTAAATTGTTTTTCTGCAAAAAATCGATAACAGGTAACGCATCGCCAGGGTCAATCACCACTGCATGGTTTTGGTTATGCAAAAGCCATATATAATTGTCGTCAAAAGCGGGAATCGGAATGATGTGCAGCATATTTATCGGTGTAGTGATGCCATTAAAATTTAATCTCAATACTTAGCGCGATGGTCGATTTTGTCAACACATTAATGTAACAATACCACCATGAAATTAATGCAGCAAAATACTTGGTTAACTACAACATTGGGACAATATTTGCTACAGCACGAGCAGCAAATGTATGACGCTGCTGTGGGCGATATTTTTGGCTTCAATGCAATCCAGCTTGGTATGCTGCAAATGGATACGCTTAAAAATTCACGCATTCCGCATATTTTGCATGTGGGTAACCGTGCAGGAGAAGTGTGGTGCGAAAGCGATTATTTGCCATTTGGCGAAAGCTGCATTGATTTAATTTGCTTACCGCATGTGCTGGAATTCAGCGAAAATCCGCATCAGACTTTGCGCGAAGCCGAGCGTATATTGGTACCGGAAGGGCATTTAATTTTAACTGGATTTAATCCAATTAGTGCTTGGGGTTTAAAATACGCGTTAAGCCAAGAAGATGGCTATCCGTGGAACGGGCATTTTTTTACGCTATCGCGCATTAAAGACTGGCTGGCTTTATTGGGGTTAGAATATGTGCGTGGGCAAATGCATTGTTACGAACCACCGATTAATAATCCGAAATGGTTAAATCGTTGTGCCTTGATGGAAAAACTAGGTAGCCGTTGGTGGCCAATGATGGGCGGCGTTTATTTTATTGTGGCCAAAAAACGTGTGGTCAATATGCATCTTTTAAAACCCAATTGGAAAAAAAATTCGTTAAAATCTCGATTGGCGGTGGCTAGCTCACAAAAAACAAAGCCGCATCCGCGACAAAAAATTGAACAACAAAAAATCGTAAAGAACCCCTCTTAAATCATGTCAAATTTAGTTGAAATATATGCCGATGGTGCGTGTAAAGGCAATCCTGGGCCTGGCGGCTGGGGCGCATGGTTGCTAAGTGAAGGCAAAGAAAAAACGTTGAGTGGTGGCGAAGTGCTCACCACCAATAACCGTATGGAGTTAACCGCCGTGATTCGCGCACTTGAAGCGTTAAAAAAGCCTTGTGAGGTTAAACTATACACCGATTCTTCTTATGTACAAAAAGGTATATCAGAGTGGATTATTGGCTGGAAAGCCCGTAATTGGCGCACAGCGGATAAAAAACCAGTTAAAAATGAAGATTTGTGGAAAGTGCTGGATACGTTAGCCAAGCAACATCAAATTGAATGGATCTGGGTAAAAGGTCATGCTGGAAATATTGGCAATGAACGTGCTGATGCGCTGGCCAACGAAGGCGTTGCAGGGTTTTTATAACAATTTTATTGGCAAGATTTAGAGATTTTTAAAAGAGTAAACCATGCGTCAAATATTTTTAGACACCGAAACCACAGGTCTTTATCCCGCACAAGGTCATCGTATAATTGAAATTGCCGCGGTTGAAATGATGAATCGCCGCCCAACCAATAATCACTTTCATGTGTATTTAAATCCGCAGCGCGAAATTGATATTGCCGCGCAAGAGGTACATGGCATAACCTTGGAGTTTTTAAAGGATAAGCCGCTATTTGCCTCTATTGCGCAAGAGTTAATCACTTTTGTGCATGATTCTGAACTAATTATTCACAATGCACCTTTCGATGTCGGTTTTTTAAATAGTGAATTTGGCCGCATCGGGCTACAGCCAATTGAGACATTTTGCGGTAGTATTACCGATACGCTTAGAATGGCCAAAGATTCTAGGCCTGGCCAACGCAATAATCTAGATGCTTTATGCCGGCATTTTGGCGTTGATAATGCCAGGCGCACATTACATGGGGCGTTGCTGGATGCAGAGCTGCTGGCTGAAGTGTACATGGCGATGACACGTGGGCAAGATAGTTTAATGATGGATCTAGGTGAATCGCAATCAATCATGCAGCTGCGCCCAGGCGATAATAAACAAGGTGTTTTAAAAGTTTTGAAGGCAGATGACAATGAATTGGCCGCGCATCAAGAATATTTGAATGGTTTGATTAAGTCAGGCGCTAAAGTTTGGTGGTGATTGTTTTTAAGTCATTAGTAGAAATTTAACAACGTAGAAATCTAGCAGCCTAGAAATCTTACAACAATAGGTAGCTATTTAAATTGGGTTTTAATCTTATGAAAAATTGTATTATCGTGACAGGCGGCGCAGGTTTTATCGGCAGCAATTTCGTTCTAAATTGGATAAAAGGCGATTTTGGACAGTGTATTAATTTAGATAAATTGACTTATGCAGGTAATTTGGCCAATTTAGCTGATATTGAAGAAAAATCAGAACACATTTTTGTGCAAGGCGATATTGGCGATAGAAAGATTGTTGATGCGCTTTTGAAACAATATCAGCCACGTGCGATTGTGAATTTTGCCGCCGAAAGCCATGTCGATCGGTCTATCCACGCACCGGGTGAATTTATTCAAACCAATATCGTCGGTACTTTTAATTTGCTGGAAGCCGTGCGTGCTTACTGGAATGATTTGCATGAATCGGATAAAACACATTTTAGATTTTTGCATGTGTCTACTGATGAAGTGTATGGCTCGCTTAGCGCGACCGACCCTGCATTTACAGAAACTAATCCGTACGAGCCAAACAGCCCATATTCAGCGTCCAAAGCGGCTTCTGACCATTTAGTACGCGCTTATCATCACACGTATGGCATGCCAATGTTAACCACCAATTGTTCTAATAATTATGGCCCATATCATTTTCCAGAGAAACTTATCCCATTAGTAATTCATCATGCGTTAAACGGTAAACCGCTGCCAATTTACGGCAATGGCAGCAATGTGCGCGATTGGCTGTATGTAGAAGATCACTGCAGTGCGATTCGTCGCGTGCTAGAAGCGGGTAAAGTAGGTGAAACGTACAATATTGGTGGGTGGAATGAAAAAACCAATCTGGAAGTCGTGCATACTTTATGCGATATGTTAGACCAGCAAAAACCAAAACAATCGGGCAGTTATCGTGATCAAATCACTTATGTGACCGATAGGCCAGGACACGATCAACGCTATGCGATTGATGCCACTAAAATTGAGCGCGAACTTGGCTGGAAGCCCGCCGAAACCTTTGAAACAGGTATTCAAAAGACCGTTACCTGGTACTTAACACATCAGGATTGGGTAAATAATGTGACCAGTGGCGAATATAAAAACTGGGTCAATGAAAATTATAAAGAACGCGGTGAGGAATTAGCATAATGGTAAGCAAAAATAAGTCGATGAAAGGCATCGTTCTAGCGGGCGGCTCAGGCACACGTTTATATCCAGTCACGCAAGTAGTTTCTAAACAACTATTACCAGTTTACGATAAGCCGATGATTTATTATCCGCTATCAGCGCTAATGCTGGCAGGCATACGAGAAGTGTTAATTATTTCCACTCCGCAAGACACGCCGCGTTTTAAAGAGTTGCTGGGCGATGGCGCACAATGGGGGATGGATATTCAATACGCGGTACAACCGTCGCCTGACGGTTTGGCACAAGCATTCATCATTGGCGAGCAATTTATTGGCAACGACCCCTGCGCTTTGGTGTTGGGCGATAACATTTTTTACGGTCACGAATTAGCATTAATGGCACAAAATGCCGCAAAACGTGACAATGGTGCGACGGTATTTGCTTATCCTGTCAACGATCCTGAGCGCTACGGTGTCGTTGAATTTAATGCGGCAGGCAAAGCAGTAAGCCTAGAAGAAAAGCCGACCAATCCTAAATCGCGTTATGCCGTCACTGGGCTTTATTTTTACGATAATCGTGTGGTGGAAATCGCTAAAAATATGAAACCATCGGCGCGCGGTGAACTGGAAATCACCGATGTCAATCGTCAGTATTTAGAGTGGAGCGATTTACAGGTAGAAGTAATGGGTCGCGGCATGGCCTGGCTGGATACAGGTACGCACGAATCGTTATTGGAAGCAGGCACGTTTATAGAAACGATTGAAAAACGCCAGGGCTTAAAAATCGCCTGCCCAGAAGAAATTGCCTACCGTATGGGCTTTATCGATGCAACACAGCTTGAGATATTGGCCAATAAATATGCAAAAAATGGTTATGGCCAATATCTAAAACTATTGCTGACAGAGCGAGTATTTTAATGAATGTCGTCACAACCAGTATCCCAGAAGTGATCATATTTGAGCCTAAAGTTTTTGGTGACGAAAGAGGGTTCTTTTTTGAAAGTTTTAATGCCAAAATATTTGAGCAAGCAACAGGGTTAAGTGCGCATTTTGTGCAGGATAATCATTCAAAATCCGCTAAAAATGTGTTGCGTGGCTTGCACTATCAAATTGAACAGGCGCAAGGTAAGTTGGTACGCGCAACGCAAGGTGAAGTGTTTGACGTGGCAGTTGATATGCGTGCATCGTCGCCCACATTTGGCCAGTGGGAATCGACTGTTTTATCAAATGAAAATAAACGTCAAATGTGGATCCCGCCGGGTTTTGCTCACGGGTTTTTAGTGCTATCTGAAACCGCAGAGTTTTTATATAAAACTACCGATTTCTACGCGCCGCAGCATGAATGCTGCCTTAAATGGGATGATCCAACTGTTGGCATAAAGTGGCCTTTACAAGCCAGCCCATTATTGTCTGCCAAGGATAATATAGGCTTAAGCTTGCACTATGCCCATAAGTTCGCATAAAAAATAGGTTAACCAAGTTTATTCAGTGAAAAAAATTCTGTTAACAGGCATCAATGGCCAAGTTGGCCATGCATTGCAAAAAAAACTTGCTCATCATCAAGTGGTTGCACTCAATCGTGAGCAACTTGATTTAAGCGATGCCGATGCGATTCGTCTCGTCGTGCAAACCATTCGGCCCGATTTAATTATTAATCCAGCAGCTTATACAGCCGTGGATAAAGCAGAAACAGAGCCAGATTTAGCCTACGCGATTAATACAACTGCGCCACGAATACTGGCTGAGGAAGCTACTAAAATCAATGCGGCGCTGATACATTTTTCAACGGATTATGTATACGATGGGTTAAATACGCGCGATTATGTTGAAACTGACAAGGTGAATCCATTAAGTGTTTATGGCAAAAGCAAACTGGCGGGGGAAGCGGCGATTCAAGCAGTAGGCTTGCCGCATTTGATTTTACGCACCAGTTGGGTGTATGGCGCCTACGGCAAAAATTTCTTAAGAACGATTATTCGCCTGGCAAGTGAGCGGGATAATTTACGCATTGTGGCCGACCAATTTGGTGCGCCAACCAGCAGTGAAAGCATTGCAGAAGCGGTGTGCAAATTATTAACGGCGTGGCAACCGCAAAATATGCAGCAAACTGGCGTTTATCATTTGTCCAATCAAGGCAAAACTTCTTGGCACGGTTTTAGTTGTGAAATTGTGTGCGAATATAATCGTTTGGCGCAGGTTAAAGATTTAGCAGCACTTAGAACCAATGTCGATGCTATTACAGCGATTACAACGGCAGATTACCCTACGCCAGCCGTGCGCCCAGCCAACTCAACATTGAGCAATCAAAAACTTAATCAAGTGTTTGGTATTGTGTTGCCAAGCTGGCAGCATGGGCTAGAGCAAGTGTTGCAATCAATTGAATAAGCCTAAGCTTTTTAGACCAAATTTAAGTGTTAACCTAGTGCGTCTGCCCAGTTATTAGGCGTTTCGTATAGCCGAACACGCTCTAATTTTAAATGATTGCCATAAGTATCTTTATATTGATGGCTTAAAATCTTAAACGCTTCTGCTGCCATATTTTCTGCGGTTGGAACGGTAGGGAATATCACCGTTTTGTGATTGGGTAGCGAGTTCAAAAAATCCAGAACGATTTTATCTTCACAATAAACCAGAAACGCGTGATCCCAAATATCCGCAACGCTTTCGCGTGCGATGCGTTTTACGTCAGAAAAATCCATCACCATGCCAGTTTCAGACACATTGTTTTGCGTGACAATATCACCTGATAGCGTGATTTCCAGCGTATAACGGTGGCCGTGTAAGTTACGGCACTGACTTTTGTGTGATGGAATGCGATGCCCAGCATCAAAATCTAAACGTGTGGTGATTTGCATATTGTGATTATAACATCACCCTATCATCAGACTGGTTGATGCTGTTTTGCCCAGAGCAGAAACTGCTCAAAAGGCATGGGTTTGGCAAAATAATAGCCTTGGCATTTGTGGATTTTCATGCGCTTAATCAGTTCCAAGCAGTCCACATCTTCTACACCTTCAGCTAGAACTTCTTTACCTAATGTGTAAGCCAGCGCGGCGATAGAGCTGACAATATCAAAATCTTGACGTGAGTGTTTGATATCGCGCACAAAAGATTGATCAATTTTAATTAAATCAATTGGCATGGTGCGCAAGCGTGATAAAGAAGAAAAACCAGTACCAAAATCATCCAAAGCCAGCCTGAAGCCATTTTCAGACAACGTTTTAATCACTGAATTAGACGATTCGTTATATTCTAAAATTCCGTTTTCGGTGATCTCCAGCACGATATCCTGCGCGGTAATTTTCCACAATGCCATGGCTTGCAAGAGTAAATGCGGTAGCTCAATATCGTATAAATCTTCCGCACGCAAGTTAACGGTTAAATAAATTGGTAAATTGTGATCGTGGATTAATTCACTCGCATAACGGCAAGCGGAATTAATCAGCCAGCGGGTAAACAATTTACCTTTGCCTACTTTGTTTAAAATTTCTATGGTCACACTAGGATATATATTATCGCCAGCATCGCTTGACCAGCGCAATAATAATTCTGCTCCTGCGCAGGTCGAATCTTCAAGGTCAACAATTGGTTGAAAAAACAAGGTTAAACTATCGGTTGCAAAAGCTTCCAATACTTTTTTTTCTAGCGCGTTTTGACGTTTTAGTTCACCTTCTATTGCTGGTGAATATAGTACAAAATACTGTTGTGTAGCAATTGCACTTTCTAGTGCAGATTTAGCCTGTTCATATAGTTGGTCGCCATCCGTTGCTAAATTTTTGATGCTGGCACCACCCGAAAAAGGCGTGACCAGAATGGATTCGTTACTTAATACCAGCATTTCTTCAAACGCGCGGCCTAACTTAGCTGCGAGTAAATTAAGCTGTAAATCATTATCTAGATGAGGTACCAATAAATCAAATTGCAGGTTGCCGCTATAAAATAAAACAGCATCAGAAGAAATATTTTGCTTAAGTATACTGGTGATTTTTTGGCTTAATTTGGATGTAACAATGTGTGAAAAATTAAGTGTATTTTTGGCAATCTGAAATTGAATGGAGAATAAGGCGACAATCTGATTTTGAGTGAGATTTTTTAATGTTTCTGCTAAGTAATCAAATAGTTGGCTAGCATTGGGCAGTTGCGTATTGGTATCAAAATTAAGCGCGTAATCTAATTGTTGCCGTTGATGTTGCTGCGTTGTTTCGGCAACTAAGTTAAACAGAAATAAGTGTAACTTGGCTGTGCTTACATTGCGGAATAAAGATTTTGCTTCAAAACAGGTGATTAAATTAAGAATCGCTTGCACATCGGTATGGTGCTCAATGGCGGATAACCATAAAAATATCAGTTGATTCAAATTGGCAGTAAAGCTTTTTAAATCTAAGTTGGCTGGCCAGTTACTTAATGCGTTTTTAAGGGGAAGTAAAAAAAATTCGTCTTTAACAGAATATGCAAATATTATTGTTTCAATCTGGTTAACATTGACTTTCAAGTGAGAAAACAACTGACTTGGATTGATAGTATAGTGAGTCAGTTTATCTGCAATCTGTTGTTCCGTGTAACTGACTTCAATTTCAGCGACTTGCGCATCATCCTGTGCTGATGCGACTGATTCTTTAATGTCCATTATTTATCGCACTATTTAAATAATTGATTTATACAACGGATATTTACAGATAAAAATCGTTCGGATTCAAACCGAAACTATCAGGTGGCAAACTTCGGGTGATTTTATACGGATCTCCTGCGGGAGTGCTAGGGTTGTTTAGCAAATTCAATATCACTGGCGAGTCATAACGCACTTTATCGGGATCCATTAATAGCATTAAACGTGGCAATAACCTTCTGACCTGGTTTTGCTGAATAACCACGGCCACCTCGCCAGTATTCAGCTCTACCAAAGAACTCACTGGATACATGCCCATAAATTGTACCAGTTGATCGACCAATTCGCTGCTAAATTTGACCCCGCTTAATTGATGTATTTCATCTAATGCTCTCTGATGAAATACGCCTTTGGCATAGCTTTTGTGCGTGGTAATCGCGCAGTAGGTATCGATTAAGCCTGCTGCTTGTGACATTAAACCAATTTGATTACTTTTTAGTTGATACGGATAACCGCTACCGTCGATACGTTCATGATGCTGTGCGACTAAAAAAATCGCGCTGTTGGGTATATTAGGTGTGGTTTCTAAAATCTTAAGACTTTCATCAACATGTTTTTTCGCATGTTCAAACTCTTCATGCGTCAATTTACCTTCTTTTAATAAAATATCGGCCGATATTTTTACTTTACCCACGTCTTGCAATAAACCTGCTAAGCCCAGTTCTTTGATTTGTACTTTGGATAAAGCCAAAAAATTACCAAATGCCATCAATGTAATCGATACATTTAATGCATGATTGTAGGCATAATCATCGGTTTTTTTCAGTTTAGCCAGCCATAACAGCGCGTCTGGCGTGCGCCCGATGCTTTCCACCATGCTGTCTAAAATTTCGCTTACTGCAGTTAAATCAAGATGCTGTTCATTGGCTATAGACTCAAAAATATCGCGTGTAGCAATTTGCGATTGCTCATAGACGGGTGCTATCAGTGCAATTTCATTTTCAACTGGCGGGTCTTCTTCGTAAATCGTAATTCGGTAACCGTCATCATGTGCAACTTGGCCATTTTTGGTGTTGCCAGCGCCGTTAACAGTATCTTTAAATTTATCACGTTTAAATAAGCCACCAATAAATCCGCCAACATCTTTAGCTAATTGTTTGGTAATTGATTCTTGTATCGGGGGCTTAACAGAATTTTCATCAGACAACACTAGCTGCGCCGCGCTGTTTGCACCGTATCGTAAATTGAAAATGGCGCCATCTTTTAGATTTATTTCAATATTTTTTTTTGGTTGCTGATTTTTTAAATCTCTTAAAATTTCGATAAAAGAATTTTTGTCGGTTTGTTTACGATTGGCGCTGGCATGAACCTGCTTATCGGACATAATTTTGCTGGGATCTTTAAGCCTGATCACAGAGCCTTCGCGTTTAATCGCCACATTTAGTTTTGCTGGCGATATAAACTGATCGCCTGCCGATTTAGTACGGTCTATATACACAAAAATACAAATCGATTTTAAGACATCTATATCGGATGGATCGTCCAGTAGAAAGCCTTGCAGCATAAACGGCGTGCCAATCCAAGGCCTGTCCAGCTCGGCCACGTACATGCCGAGTGCAAGCTTTGCTACTTCCACTCTTTCTTTTTTTAAATCAATCATTATTTAAACTTTTAAAAAAACCAGTACTTTAAAAAATTAATTACAACGTGATTCAATTGTTAATTTGTTGTTTCCGTTGTGATAATACAGCAAACGATCATAAATGCTATGCAGTAGAAATGAATCGCTGTTTCAACCAGACAACATTTTTTAAGGCTGAGTTAACACTCAAATGATAGACAAAAATTAATTGGCTATCAAATGCAGGATTATTGCACTTAAGACAAAGATAGTTCGTGCGATAGCTGCTGGTAAAAATTCAGGCGCGTGGTGGATATTTTACCTGCTTTTACTGCGTTAAGTATGGCGCAATCGGGTTCGTGAGTGTGCTTACAGTTGTTAAATCGACATTTGCCCAAGTACGGTTTAAATTCTTTAAAGGCCAATTCAACCTGTTCGTTTGAAAGGTGATTTAAGCCAAACTCTTGCAAGCCAGGCGAATCAATTAAGCTACTGGGTTCTGTAAAAGCAAGCCCATCCAAATGATATAAATGCGTGGCGGTGGTGGTATGTTTGCCGCTATCGAGCACGGTACTGATTTCTTGCGTGCGCACATTCACATGGGGCAATAGCGCATTGATAATGGTCGATTTGCCCATGCCCGACTGACCAACTAAAACACTTTGGTGATTGGCTAAATATTGTTTGATGCTGTGGATATCTTGTTTTGCCGATAAATGCACCACTTGATAACCTAAATCCGCATACAGTTGCAGCTTTGCTTTTGCGTTGTCCACATCGGTTAAGTCACATTTATTTAACACAATCAGTGGCTTAATTTTGGCCGCTTCTGCTGCGATTAAACAACGGTTTAATAAAGCTTCATAAAAACTAGGTTGAGTGGCTAAAACAATCACAATTTGCGTAACATTGGATGCAAGTATTTTACTTTTGATGGCATTGCTGCGGTAGAGCAGTGTGGTGCGCGGCAGGCTAGATTCAACAACGCCTTCAGTGGTAGCGGTCAGCTTGATATTGACGTGGTCGCCACAGGCTAAATCGGTTTTTTTGCCACGCGTCACGCAACTAATGCGTATTTTATCGGCAAGTTCAACATCGTAACGTTTGCCGTAGGAGGCAACAACTAAACCTTGCGGCATTACTGGTTAGTTTTCAAAGGCAAAAATAGGGTTAATGATCAAATTTATAGTAATTTTGGTTTAAATACGCAGCGACGTTCAGTTCTTCATCTTCGAACCATTTTAAACCCAGCATGGTACTGCAGTTGCGCACTTGTGCAACTAGGCCTTTAGAAGTTTTAACTTTTGCATCTTGGCGTGTATAAATAGCCGAGCCATCACCGCCAAAACTGCTGGCGTGGCAACTAATGCAATGCTGATTCACCAAGGTTTTGCCCGCATTGACATCTGCTTTTGCAAATAGCTCGTTCGCCTGTGTATTAAAGCTGCAAACTAACAGTACAAAAAATATCCTATGTTTTAACATGTTAAGTACTCCTGCATGCTTGTGTAATTAACACTGGCTTAATCCAACCGATTAACCAGTATACGCCGCTAATTTTGAAATTCGCATGCTCGCTGGCGGGTGCGAATCATAAAATGCCGAGTGCAATGGATCTGGCGTCAAGGTAGAGGCGTTATCGCGATACAACTTAACCAGTGCTTTAACTAACTGGTTGGCGTCTGCATGTTTGGCGGCGTAGTCATCGGCTTCAAACTCATTTTTACGTGAATAGCTGGCCATTAACGGGCGTAGCAAAAATAAAAATACTGGCGACACTAATAAAAACAGCAATAAGGCCATATGATTGCTCATTTCAGTGACGCCCAAGCCATTGTAAAACCAGTTTTGATTCATTAACCAGCCGAGCAAAGCCAGGCCAATAAAGCTCATAAAGAATAACATCGCGATGCGTTTAATCACATGATGATGTTTAAAATGACCCAGTTCATGCGCAAGCACGGCTTCAATTTCTTCTGTATTTAATCTGCTTAACAAAGTATCAAAAAACACCACACGTTTGCTGCTGCCAAAGCCCGTAAAATAGGCGTTGCCGTGGCCAGAGCGTGTAGAACCATCCATCACAAATAAGCCTTGTGATTTAAAGCCACATTTAATTAACAGTGTTTCAATGCGAGATTTTAAATTTTCATCCGCCAATGGCGTAAATTTGTTAAATAATGGGGCAATAAAAGTAGGGTATACCGCCAACATAACAATATTAAATACACTCCAAACCACCCATAAATAAAACCACCAGTATTGCCCAGCACCTTGCATTAACCATAATGCCGCAAATAATATGGGCGCGCCCAACGCCAAACCAACCAAACTGTGTTTTAGCATATCGCTAAAAAACATGGCTGGGGTCATTTTATTAAAACCAAATTGTTCGTCAATACTGAATGTTTTGTAATAGTCAAATGGAATATCAATCAAGCTGCTAATTAACATAGCGCTAGAAATCACCAGCGCGCCACGAATAATCTCATGGCCTGGCAACAAATTAAACCAAGCAGTATCAATCAACTGCAAACCGCCACCAATGGTTAATATTGCCAATAACAAGGCTTGCGCAGTTGCCTCAATCAAAGCCACTTTGGTTTTGGAAGCAGAATAATCAGCCGCTTTTTGGTGTGCTTCTAAACTAATATTACCTGCAAAAGCTGTTGGAACAGTACCGCGATGCGCCTGCATGTGGTTAATATGTCGTGAACCTAGCCAAATGCGAACGGCAGTGGTTGATATTAATAAGAAAACAAAAATAAAAGTAAGTGTAGATGCCATAAGGTGACTTAATCGTTAAAAAACTGGAAAGTTGAATATAATGATATTGTGAAGCATTTGCGCACTATACGTTCAACTTAACTGCAATAATTTAAACATTTTAATCGTATTTAATGGAAATCATGATGGCCACTTTAAGCAATAATACAGACAATTTGAAATCAAACGACAACTTAATTTGGCTAGACATGGAAATGAGCGGATTATTACCCGACAGCGACCGCATTTTGGAGCTTGCCGCCGTGGTGACGGATGCCGATTTAAATGTATTAGGTGAGTCGCCAGTCTTGGTGATTCATCAGGCAAATAGCGTGTTAGATGGCATGGATGCCTGGAATAAAGGCACACATGGCCGCAGTGGTTTGATTGAAAAAGTAAAAGCTTCCACCATGGATGAACAAGCTGCAACCGAGCAAATGATTGCATTTTTAAAGCAGTATGTGCCAGTAGGTAAATCGCCTATGTGCGGCAATTCCATTTGTCAAGACAGGCGTTTTATGGCGCGCTATATGCCTGATCTAGAAGGCTATTTTCACTATCGAAATTTGGATGTGAGCGTATTTAAAGAGCTGGCGCGCCGTTGGAAACCGACTGTATATTCTGGCTTTAAGAAAGCCAGTAAGCATGAAGCGCTAGCGGACATTTATGAATCAATTGATGAGCTAAAATATTATCGCGAACATTTTATTGTTAAGTAAACGGCTCTAAAACGCAATAAATAGAACAATTTGCATCGCTACAATCGCCAGTAAAAAAAGGGGGCGTAACGATCAGGTTACACCCCTAGGGAGGAGAAATTGGCTTTGGAGAAGCTTAAGTATTGTATAAGCATCAGCTGTGCCAACTTTTTTCCCTATTTAGTTAACAAGGTTTTTTCATACAAATCTAAATAATATTGCGCACTAAACGCCCAACTGACTTCGCGATTCATGCCATTTTTTTGAATTTTCCGCCAATCTGCTCTGCTTTTCCATTGCTCTAATGCCCGTTGAATAGTGACCAAAAGTGACGCAGAATTGATCGACTTCAGTACGAATCCGGTCGCTGTATTATCTTTAAAAGTGCTTGCATTCGTGTCAGTGACTGAATCAGCCAAGCCGCCTGTAGCCGTTACAATTGGCGGCGTTCCATAGGCTAATCCGTACAATTGATTTAAACCGCAAGGCTCAAAACGTGATGGCATAATAAACATATCTGTGCCTGCCATGATATTGTGCGAAAGATGCTCATGATAGCCAATATTCATGCTGACTTGCTCAGGAAAACGCTCTGCTAAATCGGTAAAACTAGCTTCCAGCATTTTGTCTCCGCTGCCTAAAATAGCAAACTGACAACCTTGCTTAATCAATTGCGGCATAATGGGCGGTAATAAATCCAGACCTTTTTGATGGGTTAAGCGACTGACGATGCCCAATAAAGGGGCATTTGCATCAATTTGAAGCCCTAATTGTTGTTGCAATAGATGCTTAACCGTGAATTTCCCTGTAATGCGTTGATTGCTGTAGTTTTTAGGTAAATGCACATCAGTCGCAGGATTCCATTCCTGCGTGTCGATACCATTTAAAATGCCTGTTAAATCTTCACTACGACTTTGCAGCAAGCCTTGCAAGCCAAAGCCGAAATTTTTTGTTTGAATTTCTTGTGCATAAGTGGGGCTCACGGTACAGAGTTTATCGGCGTAAAAAAGGCCTGCTTTCAAAAAGGATATCTGCTCAAAATATTCAAAACCATTGATTTGAAAATGTTCAGCTGGCAATTCAAGCCGATCAAGCCAGTCTGCATGAAAATTACCTTGAAATGCCAGATTGTGGATGCTAAAAACAGATTTAGTAGGCGAATTGTCGACTAACTTCATATACGCAGGCGTTAAACCCGTTTGCCAGTCGTTGCATTGAATCAAATCGGGCAGCCAATCAGGCAATGGGCTTTGCGCGCTGCAAAGTAAACTGGCAACACGCGAAAGCACACCAAATCGTAAGGGATTGTCTGACCAATCCTTACCGTTTTCGTCTGAATAAGGCCCGCCAGCACGCTCATAAAGCGCCGCATTTGTAATCGCGATAACTTCTAAATTCGTATCGGGCATTTTACCAGCGATGATGGAACATGCTTGACCAAGCACTACAATATCCGCAATTATTTGCGGGTTTTTTAGCTTGGTTAAAACCGCACTGTAACCAGGCATAACGATTTTGATGTCGCCTTTAAAAGTGGCCAATTGACTAATGGCTTTTGGCAAAGCACCGCTTACATCGGCAAGGCCGCCCGTTTTAATTAATGGATAAGCTTCAGAGGTGGCAAATAAAACGCGCAAATTATTCTCTTTAATTAGATGGTATATTGCCTATTATAATAGTTTAAGTGCGTTTTTTTAACCGGAAAGTGAAATATGGTGGCAGGAAAATTAGTGACGGCACAATGGCTAGCAGTGGGCGGCGGCGCAGCTTTAGGTGCTTGGGTGCGCTGGGGACTTGGCCTAGCCTTAAATGCCAGCATATTGCCGATGGGGACTTTGGTCGCCAATTTAGGCGGCGGTTTATTAATGGGCATGGCGATGGCTTATTTTATCGCTACGCCGCACCAAAATGAATTACGTTTATTTGTCATGACAGGATTTTTAGGCGGGCTGACCACGTTTTCGGCTTTTTCAGCCGAAGCATTTAACTTTCTGCACAAGCAAGAATACGCTTGGGCAGCGACGCATATTGCAAGCCATGTTGTGGGCAGCTTGTTAATGACCGCAATTGGCTTTATGTTAGTGCAATATTTTAAAAGTTAACCATTTATTTTGGCCATATATTAATGTAATTGACTTAATACAAATTGACTTACACAAATTTAAAAACAAAAAGCCCAGCTTAGTTACTGGGCTTTTTGTTTTCTTAACTTACTTTACCGCGCTATTTTTGTGTTTCCACCATTACTAATGGTGCTTCATCCGTATTAGATTCAGACGTTTTTTTCCAGTTTGCTGCTTTACGCGGCGCTTTTGGTTTTTCCGATTCTGACGCTGGCGCAGCTACATTTGCGCCACTTTTAGTTTCGACTAATTGCAAGTCGCTAGCTGGCAGATCAAGCGGTTTAGCAGGTTTGCGTACTGGTTTTTTAGCTGCTTTTGGTTTGGCTACTTTTTCAATTGCTGCCTGCTCAGTTGATTCGGCCACAATCGCTTCTTTAGTCGAAACCATTTCAATATTGGCATCCATTGTAATAGGTTTTGGTGCTTTAGCTTTTGCAGGTTTTTGTACTTTCTCAGTTTTTACTTTTGTTTCTTTTGCCTCATTTGGCGAGCCGTTTGGTTCTGCAGAATCCAACTTGACCACAACTGGCGTAGTATCAACCACTACATCATTCGGCACAAAAGCTGCTACCGCATTTGAGTCGAGTGCTTCGCGATTATCCTCACGATTGACATCACGATTTTTATTGCGATTTCGGCCACCACGGCTACGACGACCAGTACGCTCTGGACGTGAGGCTTGATTGGCATCTGCTACTGGATTGCCTTGCATAGTAGGCGCAGTTGTCGCTATCTCAGTTTTTTCTACAATATCAGCACGTATTTCATTTTTATTGTCAATTCTGTCTGGACGCGCTTGACGCTCAGGCCGTTCTGACTTCACTGGTTGCTGCGGTTTTGGCTGTTGCTGTGGTTTGTTCGTACGTTCGGCATCCACCGTATTATTGCGATCGCGATTATTGGCACTGCGGTCGCGGGTACGATTGCGATCGCGATTATTGTTACGATTGCGATCGTTATTAGCACGTCCAGATTCACGTGTGGCCGTATCAGCTATTTTTTCTTCAACTTTAACTGCATCTTGAGCACCGAACCATTTTTTAATGCGGCCAAGTAACGATACTTTAGCGATTGGCGCAGCAACCATTTCAGTCACTATTTTTTGCGCTACCAGCGGCGCAGAGGTGGCTGTTTTAATGCCTTTAACTAATGCTTCTGGTGCTTTAGGTTTTGCGTCTTCATTTAAACCGCGCTCATAAGCGGTTTCTGCGGGCAGTTCAACCATTTTGTAGCTGGCTTGCGATGTTTCTTCGGTCACATCATCTTGCTTGATGCGCGTGATGCTGTAATTTGGCGTTTCCATATGAATATTCGGAATTAAAATCACCTCAACACCCATACGCTGTTCGATTTTATGAATATCCGCACGTTTTTCGTTCAGCAAGAAAGTGGCTGCTTCAACAGGCAATTGCACTTGAATAATCGCACTATTGTCTTTCATCGCTTCTTCTTGCGTAATGCGTAAGATATGCAAGGCTGTCGATTCGATACCGCGAATATGGCCTGTACCACTACAACGTGGACAAGCCGCGTGATTAGTTTCACCTAAGCTTGGACGCAAACGCTGGCGCGAAAGCTCTAACAAACCGAAGCGTGAGATTTTTCCCGTTTGCACGCGCGCACGGTCTGCATGCAAAGCATCACGCAATGTGTTTTCCACTTCGCGTTGATTGCGTTGGCTTTCCATATCGATAAAATCAATCACCACCAAACCGCCAAGATCACGTAAGCGCAATTGGCGCGCCACTTCTTCTGCTGCTTCTAAGTTGGTATTAAACGCGGTTTGCTCGATATCTGCACCTTTGATCGAGCGACCAGAGTTGACGTCAACTGAAACTAGGGCCTCAGTATGGTCAATCACAATCGCGCCGCCAGATGGCAAACGCACTTCGCGTGAAAAAGCGGATTCGATTTGATGTTCAATTTGAAAGCGTGAGAATAGCGGAATTTCATCTTGGTACAATTTAACCCGCGCCACATTGCCTGGCATCACGTGATTCATAAACTGCACGGCTTGTTCATGCACATCTGGCGTATCGATTAAAATTTCACCAATATCGGCACTAAAATAATCGCGAATCGCGCGAATCACTAAGCTGCCTTCTTGGTAGATTAAAAACGCGCCAGGTTGAATATGCGAGGCTTCTTCAACCGCTGTCCATAATTGGGTTAAGTAGTTTAAATCCCACTGCAACTCTTCTGCATTGCGGCCAATACCTGCGGTACGCGCAATAATGCTCATGTTTTTTGGCACTTCAAGCTGTGCCATTACATCACGTAATTCGTTACGGTCTTCGCCTTCAATGCGGCGTGAAACACCGCCGCCACGTGGATTGTTTGGCATCAAAACCAAATAACGCCCAGCCAGTGAGATGTATGTAGTTAATGCCGCGCCTTTGTTGCCGCGCTCATCTTTATCCACTTGAACGATTAATTCCAAGCCTTCTTTAATGACGTCCTGAATGCGCGTTTTACCGCTGTCCGCTTTTTCTGAATAATAGCTGCGTGAGATTTCTTTAAAAGGTAAAAAACCATGACGCTCCATGCCGTAATCGACAAAAGCAGCTTCAAGGGATGGTTCTACACGAGTAATAACACCTTTGTAAATATTGCTTTTGCGCTGTTCTTTACCAGCGTGTTCAATATCTAAATCGACGAGTTTTTGTCCGTCTACGATGGCAACGCGTAATTCTTCCGATTGCGTTGCATTAAATAACATGCGTTTCATTGATTGCTCCCGCGCTCAGAGCAATGCAGACAGTTTACTTAGATAAAATTATCTAAAGGGTTGAATTGAAAGGGACTTTAGATTTAATGCGCACTTTTGGTTTACAGATTAACATGATATAAATATGTAATTGTAGTGCGCTAAATTAAGCTTTTGTGAGCATTATGGCAGCGTCTGGCTGCGCGATATTAACCTAACGCTGATAGCGTTTTCTATTGCAGCTTTTTCGTTATAGAGTCGATATAAATATGGTCGATAAAGAAATAATTTGGCTACAATGGCTTGATTAATTAGAAATGCACCTGCATCTTAAACTTATCATCTTTAAATTGATGTCAAACCTTTTGTGTTTGGTTTGACATAAATCCGTTAAAATTCGGTCTTCAGTAACTTTAGTCGCGTTTATATTATTTGTCTGCGGCGGCTAGAGCGCAATTGTTTTATCGCTACTTACAAATATGGCGAGCGGTATTAGCCAAAATATTGTTCCTCATAATATATTTTAGAATGAATTTTTTAATGAATATACTATTTGGTTGTTTGTTGTTAAAAAAGCTATATAAGCCTATTAAATTCAACAACATCAATAGTATAGGCGTAATCAGTTTTTTAAGCAAAAATTAAACATGCAAATAGAGCAAAACAATCCACTAATTACTCAAATGGATAAACAATTGGAAAATCAAATTGGCGCACATGCTGCGGCAAATGTCACCATTGATGAGGCCAGTGAAGGTCAGCGTATTGATAATTTTTTAACCAAAATTCTCAAAGGTGTGCCCAAAAGCCATGTCTATCGTATTTTGCGCAGTGGTGAAGTTCGCGTCAATAAAGGCCGCATCGATGCTTCGTACAAATTATTAATCGGCGATATTGTGCGTGTGCCGCCGATTCGCGTGGCAACCCATGATAAAGAAATCATGACGGCACCCGCCACTTCTGTGCTGGAGAGCACCATTATTTTTGAAGATGATGCGTTGCTGGTGATTGATAAACCGGCGGGTTTTGCCGTGCATGGCGGCAGCGGCGTCAGCCGTGGTGTGATTGAGCAACTGCGCATGGAGCGCCCTAAAGCCAAGTTTTTAGAGTTGGTGCATCGACTTGATAGAGAAACTTCTGGCGTACTAATGCTGGCAAAAAAGCGCGCAGCATTGGTTGCGTTGCATGAAATGATTCGCAACAATCAAACCGACAAGCGTTATTTAATGCTGGTTGCGGGTGAGTGGCATGACAAGAAAAAGCGCGTTGCGCTAGATTTGCAGAAATATGTGCTGCCAAATGGTGAGCGCCGTGTGAATGTGGTCACCGATAAATCAAAAGACAAATACGACCAAGCGCAACATTCAGAAACGATTTTCTATCTAAAACAAGCCTTTGTTGGCTTTAGCTTACTTGAAGCGCAATTAATCACAGGTCGCACGCATCAGTTACGCGTGCAACTGGCGCATTTGGGTTTTCCAATTGCAGGCGATGATAAATACGGTGATTTTGCTAATAATAAGGCCTTGCAGAAAAAAGGCTTAAAACGCATGTTTTTACATTCTGCTGAAACAAATTTAAAGCATCCTGTGTCGGCAGAAAAGCTAAAGTTAATTGCGCCATTGCCGCAAGAATTGCAAAAATTTATGAATAGTTTGAATCAGTTAGAAAGTTAACACGTCAAATATGTTAAAAAATAGCATGCCAGAAAATAATGACAATAAAAGCCGACGATTTGATTTAATTGTATGGGATTGGGATGGCACAGTTGCCAATTCAACCGGCATGATAACCAATGCCATTGTGAAAGCGGCCGAGCAAGTTGGCTTGCCCACGCTAGATCCGCAAGCGGCCAGCAATATTATCGGTTTGGGCTTGAAAGAATCGATTGACGCATTATATGGCGATATTCCATCTGATAAAGCACAAGCGTTAGCAGCGCAATATACAGTTAATTATTATGCGGGTGAGAGCGAAATTCCGCTATTTGATGGCGCAAAAGAAACCATCATTGAGTTGAATCGGCGCGGCTATAAACTGGCGGTTGCAACGGGCAAAGGCAGGCGCGGTTTAAATCTGGCTTTGCAGCATTGTGGTTTGGGCAATTATTTTCATGCCACGCGCACGGTAGACGAATGTTTTTCAAAGCCGCATCCACAAATGTTGGATGAATTAATGGATCTGCTGGTGGCAACACCTGAGCGCACTTTAATGATTGGCGACACCAGTTATGATTTGCAAATGGCGCAAAATGCAGGCGTAGCATCTGTTGGCGTAACGTTTGGCGCACAGACACAAGATAAGTTAGTACGTTATAATCCTTTGCAAATATTTAATCAATTTAGCGCGTTAAGTACTTGGTTACTTAACACTTGAAACAGATGCAAAAACACACCATTATTTTAAATAGCCACGATTTAGTTGAAAAATCGCTGGGCCTGCGTTTTGATTTGCCGCAATTGGGCGAGATGGCGACGGGTTTTGTGGTGCGCTATCACGGCAAAGCGCATGCTTATGTGAATCAGTGTGCGCATGTGCCTATCGAGCTGGATTGGAATCAAGGCGAGTTTTTTACAGTGAGCAAAGATTACTTGATTTGTGCAACCCACGGCGCACATTATTCGCCAGATACGGGTTACTGCGTGATGGGGCCATGTAAAGGAAAAAGCTTGCATGCGCTGCCTGTTACAGAACAAAATAATCAAATCATCATTCATTTAGATCAAATTAAAAAATACTTGTAAAAATTTTTGTAAGAAACTGGGCCAAATTAATTGATTAACAGGTTAACCGATTAATTAGATTAAGTTTTAACCTTTTAGAAAGCATGGCATATGTCACAAGACAATAATTGGCAACAACAAACCATCGAAAAATTAGCATTATCTGGTTTGCAAGAGCAAAAATCGGCACGACGCTGGAGTATATTTTTTAAAACATTGATGTTTATTTACTTATTTTTTCTATTGTTTTTAGCGTTAGGTTGGCTTGGCGGTAGTAAAACAGCGACGGGAGATCATACCGCGCTAATTGAAATTGCCGGCGTGATAGAAGCGGGCGGCGATGTGAATGCGGATTCGGTGATGAATAGCTTAAATGATGCGTATGACAATAAAGGCACCAAGGGCATTATTTTTCGCATCAATAGCCCAGGTGGCAGCCCAGTACAAGCAGGCATTATTTTTGATGAAATTACACGTCAAAAGAAATTGCATCCAACTATTCCAGTTTATGCGGTAGTGGAAGATATTTGCGCTTCTGGCGGCTATTATATTGCCGCTGCGGCCGACAAAATTTATGTGGATAAAGCCAGTATTGTTGGCTCAATTGGCGTGTTAATGGATGGTTATGGTTTTACTGAAACCATGAAAAAAGTGGGCGTTGAACGCCGCTTATTAACGGCGGGTGAAAATAAAGCCATGTTAGATCCATTTTCTCCTGTTAACCCAAAACATCAAGCATATGCACAAAATATGCTCAATCAAATTCATGAACAGTTTAAAACCGTGGTACGCCAAGGTCGCGGTAAACGCTTGGTCGAAAACAACGAAACCTTTAGTGGATTATTTTGGAGCGGCGAACAAAGCATTAAAATCGGCTTGGCTGATGCGTTAGGTAGCGCCAATTACGTGGCGCGTGAAGTGATTAAACAAGAGGAAATCGTCGATTTTACTTACCAAGACAGCATTACTGACCGCTTTGCAAAACGCTTGGGGGCTAGTATGGCGAAAGCGGTTGGGATTGATGCGATGGTTAAAGGCTTAACGTTAAAATAGCAGATCAATGTTTAAAATAAAAACGCGCGTCTGTTGGACTTTTAATATAATATGCGAACTCCAATAGCCGCCCGACAAGCTAAAACTGCCTTGCGCACCATATCAAAGCTTACTCCATTTCAGTGCATTCCAAAACCCAAAATCATCCACGAAATTTTTTTGCTTTTCAAATATGCTTCATCGCTAAATAGAAGGTCTCTATTAGTTTATGGAATAATTGGTTTTGCGGTATTTGAGGGCCGAAAGCCACCAACACTAAACGTAGCACCAGTGGTTATTATTTCATCTTTGGCTTCCTTTACTCAGCATAGTTTTTGAATTAGAGGTTTACGCTGATACTACTAAGATATTGAAAAATAAAACCTGATATTACTAAGCCAACTCCCGTCCAAGACAAAATTTTTGCAAAGGGAATTCTTGTTGATGGATCCCAAACAGTTGCGAACCGGCTAGGGAGGCCAAATCCGAAAATTAATAAAAATCCTGACAGATCTAAGGTTAAACCTATTGCAGAAAAATTAACGCTTGCATAAAAAAAGCCAACTGCAATAGTAATTATTGATGCGATTACAAAAAAATAGTCAGTAATTATTTGTGCTTTTTTATATTTAGCGTCTTTATCTTCCACGTTAATCCTTAAAAAGAAAGTACAAACATAATAAAATCAGCTTATTATTGTATTGCTGTTAAATATATAAATTTAATTTAATCAACAGTTTACAAGGTTATTTTAATGCTTTAGTGTGATTAATCAACCCATTCGTTGAGCTATCGTAATTAGTCACTTTGCCTTCGCTGGTTAATTGCGGCAAAATTTGCTGGGCGATTTGTTTGCCGAATTCCACGCCCCATTGGTCGTAGCTGTTGATATCCCACAAAATGCCTTGCACGAATATTTTGTGTTCGTATAACGCGATTAATTTTCCTAAGGTATTTGGGGTTAACTTATCGAACAAGATGGATGTAGTAGGGCGGTTGCCTTCAAACACTTTATGTGGCAATAATTTTTCCAGCGCATCATCGCCTAAGCCTTGTTTTTCCAATTCAGCGCGTGCTTCTTCTTTGGTTTTGCCCAGCATTAACGCTTGGGTTTGCGCTAAAAAGTTAGCTAATAAAATTTTGTGATGGGCATAACCGTGTTTGCCAATGGCGTAATGACTG
The DNA here is from genome assembly GCA_046594915.1 of Methylotenera sp. Taxonomy (GTDB): domain Bacteria; phylum Pseudomonadota; class Gammaproteobacteria; order Burkholderiales; family Methylophilaceae; genus Methylotenera_A. Next base: position 257,381 of record JBKJRC010000003.1, read on the forward strand.
TGCACTGGCATTAAAAAGTCGGCAGGCACAATCTGCGTGCCTTGATGGATTAATTGATAGAACGCATGTTGGCCGTTGGTGCCAGCCTCACCCCAAATTACAGGGCCCGTTTTGTATTGCACGCGGCTACCATCGCGACAGATAAATTTGCCATTACTTTCCATATCTGCTTGCTGCATATAAGCGGGAAAGCGCGCCATTCCTTGATCATAAGGCAAAATCGCGTGCGTATCCACATGAAAGAAATTGTTATACCAAATACCGATTAGCGCCAAAATCACGGGCATATTTTGCTCTAAAGGCGCGGTTTTAAAATGGATATCCATTTCATGCGCGCCATCTAGTAAAGCTTCAAAATTGTCCATGCCAACATATAAGGCAATGCTTAAGCCGATGGCAGACCATAGCGAATAACGGCCACCCACCCAATCCCAAAATGCAAACATATTGGCAGTATCGATGCCAAATTCTTTTACTGCTTTGCTGTTGGTTGATAACGCGACAAAATGTTTAGCCACATGGCTGGTATCTTTTGCAGATTCTAAAAACCAAGTGCGCGCTGACATGGCGTTTGTCATGGTTTCTTGTGTGGTGAAAGTTTTAGAAGCAACTATAAACAAGGTGGTTGCTGGGTTACAGTTTTCCAGCGCGCGCATTAAGTGTGCGCCATCAATATTTGATACGAAATGAATGTTAAGGTTTGGCTTGGCATAAGGTTTTAAGGCGTCGCACACCATCACAGGACCTAAATCAGAGCCACCAATGCCAATATTCACAATATCGGTGATGCGTTTACCAGTAAAACCTAACCAGTCGCCATTACGCACTTTTTCAGAAAATTCGCGCATTTGAGCCAATACCACATTAATATCGGGCATGACGTCTTTGCCGTCTACAAAAACTGGCGTATTGCTGCGATTGCGCAACGCGGTGTGTAGCACGGCCCGATTTTCGGTGATGTTAATTTTCTCACCTGCAAACATTTTATCGCGCCATTGTTCAATATTGGCTTCGCGGGCCATTTGAAACAGCATCGGCAAGGTTTCATCGGTTATGCGATGTTTAGAATAATCAAACAGCACATCGGCAAATTTTAAGCTGTAGTTTTCAAAGCGTTTTGGGTCTGCGGCGAACAAATCGCGCATGTGTAACGGAGCTACTTTTTTTTGATGCGCGCACAGTTTTTGCCAAGTTGGGAATTGAGTAAGAGTTGTCATTTATTATTTAAAACAGTAAGTTATTGTGTATATTTAATGCTAATTATTAAATAAATTCATTATTTTTAGGTGTTAAGATTTTTGGGTGATGATTAATCCCGCTAATGGCGGCAATGTAATTAACAGCGATTGTGCATGACGCATCCAGGCCACATTTTCTGTTTGCAACCCTGCACCGTTGCCTTGATTGCTACCACCGTAATATCCCGCATCACTATTAAATATTTCGGCATATTGGCCCGCTTGCGGCACGCCAATGCGGTAGTTTTGACGTAAGACAGGCGTAAAATTCAACACTATTATAGCAAAAGAATTGTCTTGGCCACGTCTGATAAAGCTAATTATGGATTGATCGGAATCGTGACAATCAATCCAATCAAAGCCTTGCACTTCAAAATCTAAGCTATGTAAACAGTTAAGATTAAGGTAATGCATATTCAAATCACGCGCTGCACGCTGTATGCCAATATGCGCTTCGTATTCCAGCAAATGCCAATCCAAACTGGCATTTACATTCCATTCAACGCCTTGTGCGATTTCATTGCCCATAAAGTTGAGTTTTTTGCCAGGGCTGGTCATTTGCAAAATCATTAACAGGCGTAAGTTGGCAAATTTTTGCCACGAATCACCTGGCATTTTGCCAATTAAAGAGCCTTTGCCGTGCACGACTTCATCGTGCGAAAACGGTAAAACGAAATTTTCGCTATAAGCATAAAGTTGCCCGAAAGTCAGCATGCTGTGATGGTATTTGCGATGCACTGGCTCGTTTTCAATGTAACTTAACGTGTCGTTCATCCAACCCATATTCCATTTCATGCTGAAACCTAAGCCGCCTAAGTAAACTGGGCGCGATACAGCTGGCCAAGCAGTGGATTCTTCTGCGATAGTCAGAGCACCTGGAAAATCTTGATGCACGATCATATTGAGTTGCTTTAAGAAATCAATGGCCTCTAGATTTTCGCGACCGCCAAATTTATTCGGCAGCCATTCGCCCGCTTTACGTGAGTAATCCAAATACAGCATGGATGCCACTGCGTCGACGCGCAGGCCGTCAATGTGGAATTCTTTTAACCAGAAGTACGCACTAGACACCAAGAAATTACGCACTTCGTTGCGGCCATAATTAAAAATCAGCGTACCCCAATCTTGATGCTCACCAATGCGCGGATCTTCATGTTCGTACAATGCCGTGCCGTCAAAACGTGCCAATGCCCAATCGTCTTTGGGGAAATGACCAGGCACCCAATCTAAAATTACCCCAATGTTGGCTTGATGGCAGGCATCAATCAAAAACTTCAAATCGTCTGGCGACCCAAAACGATTAGTCACGCCAAAATAACCGGTGGTTTGATAGCCCCACGATTCAGTAAGCGGATGTTCGGTAATGGGTAACAATTCGATATGCGTGTAGCCCATATCTACTACATAAGGCACCAGCTCGGCGGCTAGCTCCCGATAGGTTAATGGCAAATTACCATTTTTACGGCGCCATGAGCCAACGTGGATTTCGTAACAGTTAAATGGCGCATGCAACCAGTCGTCGCTTGCGCGTTTATTTAACCAAGCTTTATCTTGCCATTTATAGTTGCTGATTGCCGATACTTTAGCGGCACTGCCAGGGCGCAATTCAAATTCGCGCGCAAACGGGTCGGTTTTACTGAGTATGGCATGCGAGTGGCGATTGCGGATTTCAAATTTATATAAGGTTTCTGCCATTAAGTGCGGAATAAACAACTCCCACACGCCCGTGCTGCCACGCACCCGCATCGGATTGATGCGGCCATCCCATTGGTTAAAATTGCCGATAACGCTGACACGCTCGGCATTTGGCGCCCACACGGCAAAACGCACGCCTGGCACATCTTGATGTTCAACCAGATGCGCGCCAAACGTGTTGTAAGCTTGATTGAGAGTGCCTTCACCAAATAAATGCAGTTCGTCATCGGTTAATATTGGATTAAAACTATAGGTATCGACCGTTTCTACGGTTTGCTGCGCCGCTTCAATTTGAATCACACAAGGCGATGCAGGCGCAGTTTTACCACGCCATTCATATAAGCCTGCTGTGTGAACACGCTCACATTCCATCCATTTTGTGTTGACTTTTAAGCTGACTTTTTTGGCATAAGGTAAAAAGGTACGAAACACAAATTCCGCACCTTCTTTATGTAGTCCTAAATAGGCAAAAGCGTCATGGTGTTTTGCGTCAAGAATTAGGTTAAGTTGGTTTTTAGATGTGCTAGCCACGATATAATTTCTTTAAAATCGGTTGAATTAGACTAGATTATAACCCTTATCTAAGCCTATAATTAAATTGTAATTAGTTAGTGTATAAAATGATTATTAATTTAATGTTAATTGCCCAACATGGCTAATCTAGCCTGCAAGACAATAATATTTGCTATTTATTGACTAAATCTGAGGAGGGCAGCCATGGCACAAGATGTAAGTGGTTCACGATATATCAGCACGATGACTAAAAATACGGTTGCGCTAATTTTAGCTGGCGGACGTGGAAGTCGCTTAAAAGATTTAACCGACCGTCGTGCAAAACCTGCCGTTCCATTTGGTGGAAAATTCCGCATTATCGATTTTCCCTTATCGAATTGTATTAATTCAGGCATTCGCCGCGTTGGTGTGATTACGCAATATAAATCGCACAGCTTAATCCGTCATATTCAGCGGGGCTGGAGTTTCTTAAACGGCGAATTTAACGAGTATATTGAGCTATTGCCGGCTTCGCAGCAAAACAATAACGAAGACTGGTACAAAGGTACTGCCGATGCGGTGCATCAAAATGTGGATATTTTGCAATCGAGCAATGCGCAATATGTAGTGATTTTGGCGGGCGATCATATATATAAAATGGATTACGGCCAAATGCTGGCCACGCATGCTAAAAACAATGCAGACATGACGATTGCCTGCCTGAACGTATCATTAGAAGAAGCCAAGAGTTTTGGTGTGATGGCGGTGGATGATGAAGACCGCATTATCGAATTTGCAGAAAAGCCAACCAACCCCAAACATATGCCAGGCGATGAAACGCAAGCGTTGGCCAGCATGGGTATTTATGTGTTTAATGCGCAATTTCTATATGAGCAATTAGCCAGAGATGCGACTGACCCAAATTCTAGCAAAGATTTTGGCGGAGACATTATTCCTTATTTAATTTCGCGCGCGCGTGTTTACGCGCATCGGTTTAGTGAAAGCTGTGTTGGCGCCAAAAATGGGTTTTATTACTGGCGCGATGTCGGTACAGTTGATGCCTACTGGCAAGCCAATATGGAATTAACCCGTGTTATACCCGAGTTAAATATGTACGACAATATATGGCCTATCTGGACTTATCAAGAACAAGTGCCGCCAGCAAAATTTGTATTCAATGATGAAGGCAGAACAGGCAAAGCAACCGATTCCATTGTGTCTGGCGGTTGCTTGATTAGCGGCTCATGCGTCACCAGCTCAGTGTTATTTTCCAATGTGCGCGTGCACAGTTATTGCGATATCGAAGGTGCGGTTTTGTTGCCGAACGTGGTAGTTAACCGTCACGCCAAGCTAAAAAATGTGGTGGTGGACAAAGGCGTGCAAATTCCAGAAGGCATTGAAATTGGATTTGATTTAAAAGCGGACAAGAAGCGGTTTTATGTATCTGAAAATGGTACCGTTTTGGTGACTAAACCCATGTTGCTTAAATTATAAGTTTGTTCTAATCCGTTTTTTTAATCAGCTTGTCATAATCAGTTTGTTTAATAAGAGTGAAATATCGAAAATAATGAATCAACCTAAACTATTAATCTCGCTTTACTGGCACATGCATCAGCCAGATTATCGCGATTCTATCTCGGGCGAGTATGTACTGCCTTGGACTTATCTGCATGCGATTAAAGATTATTCTGATATGGCATATCATCTGGAAATGAACCCTAAGGCCAAAGTTAGTTTTAACTTTGTGCCAATTTTGCTGGATCAGTTGGAAGATTACGCGCAGCAATTTAAAAGCAATCGCGTTAAGGATCCCATATTAAAACTACTGAGTACCAACGATTTGTGGGCGATTACGGCTGAGGAACGTCGATTAATTAAAGACAGTTGTTTTAAAAGTTATCACGAAAAAATGTTAAAGCCGTTTCCTGATTATGAGCGACTGTACAAGATGTATCAGTTTTTAACAGAAGATGGCCGCGATGACTTAATCTATTTATCGGGTCAATATTTGTCTGATTTACTGGTGTGGTACCACTTAGCCTGGATGGGCGAAAGTGTGCGCCAAAATAATACCTTAGTGCAAAATTTGATGGCAAAAGGCAAAAAATTCACCAACGAAGACAGATTGGCGCTGTATGATTTGGTTGGTGAACTCATCACCAATTTAATTCCACGTTATAAAAAACTGGCAGAAAAAGGTCGGATTGAAATATCCAGCACACCGCATTATCACCCGATATTGCCGTTACTAATTGACTTTGAAACCACTAACGATGCGATGAGCAATGCTATTTTGCCAAAAACCGCAAAATATCCTGGCGGTGTTGCGCGTGCAATTGATCATTTAAAAGATGCAACCATTTCTCATAAGCGTCGTTTTGGCATGGTCCCCAACGGTATGTGGCCATCTGAAGGCGCCGTTTCCAAAGAAAGCCTGCTGTTAATGGCGAGCCAAGGTGTGCAATGGGCTGCATCTGGCGAAGGTGTGCTGGCAAATAGCCTGCGCAAATCTAACCCTAAAAAAGCGTTAGTTTCACGTCATGATTACCTGTATAAACCTTACAAAGTGAGCAAAGGCAATGACGAAATTACCTGTTTTTTTAGGGATGATCGATTGTCGGACAAAATCGGTTTTGAATATTCCAAATTACACAGTAGCGAAGCGGTTAACGATTTCATTCAAACCTTAGAGCATATTTACAATACCTATCAGCGCCCAGAAAATCCGGTTGTTAGCGTGATTTTAGATGGAGAAAATGCGTGGGAATATTATCCTTATAATGGCCATTACTTTTTAACCGAGCTGTATGCCGCCTTGGCAAATCATCCTAATATTGAGATGGTAACGCAATCTGAAGTGTTGCAAGCAATTAAAGCACCGGAAAAAAGCCCTTACAAAATTCATTGCGGCAATTTGCCAGAAATTTCTGCGGGTAGCTGGGTGTATGGCAGCTTTAGCACCTGGATTGGCAGTGTAGATAAAAATTACGGTTGGGATTTGCTGTGTGAAGCTAAAAAAGCTTACGACAAAGTCATTAAATCAAGCAAATTAAGTGCAGAAGAAAAACAGCGCGCAGAAGACCAGCTCTCTGTATGTGAAGGCTCTGATTGGTTTTGGTGGTTAGGCGATTATAACGCCGCAATGAGCGTGAGCAGTTTCGATCAGTTGTATCGCCGCAATTTAATCAATTTGTACCTCCTGTTAAAATTGCCTGTACCTGAGCATCTTAATTCACCAATCAGTATCGGCGATGTAAGCCATGCCGCCAATGATGCGACTAATGAAAGTTTCAGTGGAACCATGCGCAGAGGACAGGAATAGCATGACCAATATTGAGCCATAAAAACCAAGCTAATAATCAGATTAAGGTACTTACTATTAGCGTACCAATGTGTTAAAGCACGAATAATAACAAAGATAAAAGATGAAGAAATCTCAACAGCGCAAAGCAGGTATTTTATTACATATTAGTTCTTTACCTGAGGGAACGCTTGGTTCACAAGCAAGGCGATTCGTCGACTTTTTAAGTGACGTTGGTGCAAGTGTTTGGCAAACATTGCCTTTAAATATGCCGCATAACGATGGTTCGCCATATCAGTGCTTGAGCGCGCATGCAGGCAATCCTGCATTCATTGATTTGCAACAATTAGTGGATGAAAAATTAATTACTGCAGCTGATTTGCAGCGTTATGTCGCTAATCCCAACTTAGTGTTTCACCAAAAGTTATTCGAACAAGCGTTTGCAGCTTTCTCTCAACAGATTGATTCGCCCGAACAGACTGCGTATAAAAGATTTTGTAGAAAACACAGTCATTGGCTGAAGGATTTTGCGCTTTTTTTAGTATTGCGCGAACAATTCAATCACGCAAGTTGGAATACCTGGCCTATTGTGTACAAAAAACGCGATACAAAGGCACTGAATCGGACCAAAAAACAGCATGCGCAGGCGATTAATGTCATTAAATTCACGCAGTTCATCTTTTTTAAGCAGTGGTGCGCATTAAAACAATATGCCAATGATAAAAATATCGCCATGTTTGGCGATATTCCGATTTTTGTGGCATTTGATAGCGCCGATGTGTGGGCGAATCCCAGTTTATTTAAGTTAGATAAACGCTGTAGTATGACTGTTGTGGCGGGTGTGCCGCCCGATTATTTTTCTGACACAGGCCAACGTTGGGGTAACCCGCATTACAATTGGCGCGCCATGAAAAAGCAAGATTTTAAATGGTGGCTAGCACGTATGCGCACGCAAAATAGTCTGTTTGATATGGTACGCATTGACCATTTTAGAGGCTTGCAGGCGGCATGGGAGATTCCGGTACGGTCTGATACCGCAATTGACGGAAAATGGCAGCTTGCACCAGGCAGTCTGCTTTTAAGCAGCATCAAAAAACGCTTTAAAAAGATGTGTTTGGTGGCAGAAGATTTGGGCATTATTACGGATGAAGTGAATGCATTAAGGCATGAATATCAGCTACCGGGCATGAAGATATTACAGTTTGCATTTGGCGGTGGCGATGATAATTTGTATTTGCCGCAAAATATTGAAGCCAACAGCGTGGTGTATACAGGCACGCACGATAATGACACCACTTTGGGTTGGTATCAGCAACTAGAAGACAATGCAAAAAATCATTTGCATGCCATGTTAGGTAATGACTCTCCTGATATACCGAATCAATTGGTAGATATGGCATTTAATACAAATGCGGATTTGGCGATTATTCCCATGCAGGATATTTTAGCGCTGGATAGTTCAAATCGCATGAACACGCCGGGTACATTAGGTGGTAATTGGGTGTGGCGTTTTGATTGGTCACAGTTAACCATCGAAAAAAAGCAGCATTTTGCAAACGCTATCCAAAAGTCCGGAAGACATTCTTCGGAACAATATTGATAAATGAGCTTGTTAATTGGCATTGATGTAGGCGGCACCAATTTGCGTTTAGGCGTGGTGGAGCGTTTGTCAGGTGCCGACCAATTAATCGACGAAATACGCTTTCAGGCCGATTTTTCCAGCCTATATAAGTTGCATTTATATTCACCCGAGCAAGCTTGGCAGGATATCTTAAACACCATTGCCAATGCGATCCAAACAGTGCGACAACAATATCCAACTGTGTCTGCGGTGGGGATTGGTTTTCCTGGTTTTATTGATCCACACACAAAAAAAATAGCGCAGTCACCTAATTTGCCAGGCTTAAGCAACGTAGACTTAAGCACAGATTTAAGCCAGATAATTGGGTTAACTGTTGTAGTAGAAAACGATGCATTGGCCGCCGCTTATGGCGAATTTGCCAGCAATAAATTGCAAGCTAGCAACAGCTTGATTTATATTGGCCTAGGCACTGGTGTTGGCGGTGGATTGGTGTTAAATGGCTTGCCGTTTACAGGCCAGCATGGCGTTGCAATGGAAGTAGGGCATATCATTATTGCACCGAATGGCAGACAATGCGGATGCGGAAATTCAGGCTGCATGGAGCAATATGCCTCAGCCAGCGGCGTAGCAATTAGTTATTTTGAAGCCACCAATCAGCACTGTAGCGCGGCGGAAATCGCCATGCGTGCTAATAAAGGTGAACAAGCCGCGCTGGCAGCTTATGCACTAGCTGGAAACGCGCTAGCACAAGCATTGGCGCATGTTCTGAAGGTGATCGATATTACCAATATTGTGATTGGCGGCGGCATGAGTGCGGCTTGGCCTTTGATGCAGGGGACTTTTGAGCAACAATTAACACAGGATTTAATTCCCGTGCTACGCGGCAAACTGAACGTTACGATTTCAACTATGAGCGACCAGGCAGGCATGATTGGCGCGGCGCTGTTAACACTACAAAAAGCCTGATTTTTTGGAATTAACTTTATGCGATTAAGCCAAGCGCTTTTAAATAACAATATGCGATATTTTCTGCTGTTATTGCAATTGTTATTCCTGATTTTAACCATTGTTTTTCCGATGCGCGCTGCGAATGCGCAAAGTTGCACTGGACGTGGGCTGGAGTTACAAGTGCTAGGCTCTGGCGGCCCAGAGATGCAAGACAAGCGTGCGTCCAGCAGTTACCTGATTTGGCTGGATGGCAAAGCGCGTGTGTTAATTGACAGTGGTGGTGGCAGTGCGCTGCGTTTTGGCGAAAGCGGCGCGCAAATGGCCGATATCGATTTAGTGCTATTTACGCATTTGCACGTAGATCACAGCGCCGATTTCCCCGCGCTGATTAAATCGACTTATTTTGAAGATCGCACGCGGCCGTTACCAGTTTATGGGCCAATTGGAAATGCAGCATTTCCCAGTACGCAAGAGTTTGTGCAAGTCATGTTTGGTTTAAAAGGTGCTTATCGATATCTAAACGACTTTATTGAGCCTGGCAAAGCCAGTTATGCGATTCAAGCAAGTAATGTTGCCATAAACGCACAGGAAGTAAAGCAGATATTCAATCAAAACGGCATTAAGGCTAGCGCCACACAAATGCGGCATGGTGGCGTGCCCGCACTAGCGTGGCGCATCGATATCGCTGAAAAAAGCCTTGTTTTTAGTGGCGATACCAATGGAAATAACGGCAATTTGCAACGACTAGCGCACGCTGCCGATTTGCTGGTTGCGCATAATGCAGTGCCAGAAAGCGCTACGGGCGCTGCACGCAATTTGCATATGACACCAAGTGTTATTGGCCGTATTGCGGCCGAAGCTAAAGTCAAACAATTAGTTTTGTCGCACCGTATGTTACGCACTTTAGGCCGTGAGGCGGAAACACTGCAGGCAATTGCGCAGAATTTTGTAGGAAAACCCGTTTTTGCGGATGATTTGGATTGTTTTGCGCCTTAATTTCGACTCTTAAGGATTGTGCTTTAGTTTTCGCCTTAATAGCTATCAACAGCCTCACTCAAACGATTTTTATGATTATTTAACGCCCAAGCCACGTGTTCACGCACCAGTTCGTTCCTGTCATTTTTGCGTGCTTTTAATGCGTTAACTATTTCGGGCGTGCTTGCAGCATTGCCCAAACCAACCGCAATATTTCGCAACCATTGCGTGTAGCCAATTCTGTAAATGGCGCTGCCAGTCGTGTTTTGCTTAAATATTTGTTCAGTCCATTTAAAACACTCCACCAAACTAATATCATCCAGACCATTTTTAATCGCAAAATCTGGTTCTTTGCTCACTTGGGCAAACTTATTCCACGGGCAAACCAATTGGCAATCATCGCAACCATATACGCGATTGCCAATTAGTGGCCTGAATTCTATTGGTATGCTGCCTTTTAGCTCTATGGTCAGGTAAGAAATGCAACGCCTTGCATCAACCTGGTAAGGCGCGACAATGGCTTGGGTCGGGCAAATATCGATACAACTGCTACAACTGCCACAATGATTTGTCGCGGCTTCATCTGTTTTAAGCGGTAAATTGGTGTAGATTTCACCGATAAAAAACCAGGAGCCACGATTTTTGTTCAGCAACAAAGTGTGTTTGCCACGCCAGCCCAAACCTGCTTTTTCGGCAAGTGCTACTTCCAGCACGGGCGCGCTATCGGTAAATACGCGGTAACTAAAATCGCTGATATTAAAACCGCCAATATTAAGCTGGGCTATTTCAGATTGAATTTTTTCGCTGAGTTTTTGTAATTTGTTGCGCATCACTTTGTGATAGTCACGCCCTAGTGCATAACGCGAGATAAACGCTTTTCCGCTATCGTGCATCACCATCTCGCTGTTCGCAGCGTTGGGCGGCAAATAATCCAATCTGGCAGAAATCACGCGGATAGTATTTGGCACTAAATCGGCAGGGCGGGTTCGCTTCACCCCATGTTTTGCCATATAATCCATTTCACCATGAAAACCCTTAGCAATCCACGCTTGATGTTCAGTTTCTGCCGACTGCAAATGCGTATCGGTAATACCGATTTGATTAAAGCCCAGCGCCACTCCCCAGCTTTTTATGTCGGCAGAAAGCTTTGCCCAGTCGTTGCTTGAATTTACTTGCATATGGTGAATGATATTACACTTAACCCCAACAATGCTTCTTCTAGCAGCATTTTATTTAATGCTATTTTGCTGGAAGATGAAGCAGCAACTTTGGCGGCTGGCGCGCAATTCTGCAACCGTGTAGTTGCTGGATTAACCATTTTTTTACATGGCGATTTGGGTGCAGGTAAAACCACTTTTACCCGCGGATTTTTGCGTGGTTTAGGGTTTTCGGGTAAAGTAAAAAGCCCCACTTATACACTGGTTGAGTCTTATATTTTGGCGGATTTTACTGTATATCATTTTGATTTATATCGATTTATCGATGAAGAAGAATGGGAAGCGGCTGGCTTTAGAGAATATTTTAATCCGCAGAGTATCTGTATAATCGAATGGCCTGAAAAAGCAGGGCATTTATTGCCAGAACCCGATATTCAGGTGCATTTAACGCATCATCACAGTAAACGAAAAATCCAGTTTTTAGCCAGTACGCAGCAAGGTGAACAATGTTTAAACCAACACAATACTTAATGTTGCAAAATGTTTATGCCGATAAAGCATGTCATTAAAGATGATATCGCTATTAAGTATAATGTGACCATGTCAAATTTAGTGCCAAATAAAGTGTTAAGTAAAGTAATATTAAACACAATAGTAAAGCAATTTTTAGTGCTTGCTAGTTGGATTTTACTTAGTTTAAATGTACATGCCGCCAACTCAATTACAGCTGCCCGTGTGTGGCCTGCGCAAGATTACACCCGTATTACGCTGGAATCTGAACAGCCAATTAAATACCAACTGATTGTTTTAAAAAATCCCGATAGGCTTGCGCTGGATATTGAAAATATTGATTTAAACAGTGCACTTAAAACCTTAACAGATAAGATTTTATCGAGCGACCCGTATATTAAACAAGTGCGTGTTGCTAATTTTCAGGCCAATGTAGTGCGCATTGCGGTTGATTTAAAAGGTGAAATTAAGCCCAATATTTTTGCATTGCCACCCGCAGGCGATTATAAATATCGATTGGTGCTGGATATTTACCCATTGCAAGATGCGTTAATGGCAATGTTGATGAAGAAAAGTGAAGAAGATAACAAGCCAGAAATCGTTAATAATAACCAGCCCAAACCGATTATTGAGCCGTTGCCGCCAAGCTCTGGCGAAGCAGCAGACGCAGTTGAATCGCCAGCTTCTGAACCATCCATTAACGGTAACGATAATATAGAAAAACCCATTAATACAGAAAAACCGAATAATGCAGAAAAACCCAGTTCAAAAAGCAAAGACAACACGCGTTTAATTACCATTGCAATTGATGCAGGCCATGGCGGTGAAGATCCTGGCGCACGCGGTGCTAACGGCAGCCACGAAAAAGTCATCACCTTGGCGCTGGCAAAAAAATTAAAAGCCAAAATTGATGCAGAGCCCACTATGCGCGGCGTATTGACGCGCGATGGCGATTATTTTATCCCGCTCGGCACGCGCGTGGTTAAGGCGCGTAAATTAAAAGCCGATCTATTTATATCGATTCACGCGGATGCTTTTACTAATCCTGCCGCGCGCGGCTCATCGGTGTTTGCATTGTCAGAAAAAGGCGCGACCAGTGCTGGCGCGCGCTATCTGGCTCAAAAAGAGAATGAATCAGATTTAATTGGTGGCGTCAGTTTAAATGGCAGAGACCCGCTATTAGCTAAAACATTGCTCGATTTATCGCAAGCCGCCACCATTAATGACAGTTTAAAGCTGGGAAAACTAGTGCTTGGACATATTGGTGAAATCAATAAACTGCATAAAAATAATGTTGAACAAGCGGGTTTTGCTGTTTTAAAATCGCCAGATATTCCCTCTATTTTGGTCGAAACCGCTTTTATCAGCAACCCAGAAGAAGAAAAAAAGCTGAACAACGATGATTACCAGGAAAAGCTGGCTGATTCAATTTTAAGCGGCATCAAAAAATACTTTGCTGCCAACCCCGCTTTGGCCAGACGCGACAATTAATCGTTGCAAACAATTAATTGCAACAAGACAAATTTTGAGAGAACACAACAATGGGTAACATCTTGCCGATTAAAGAGTTTGTAGAGACACGCCAACAAATATGAGACACGGCCAAAGAAATTATTTTGGGTAAAGGCTTTATACAGCGGTTGGTTTGAACGAAATATTAACCGCTGCCAAGGTGCCAAAAGGCTCGTTTTATCACTATTTTAAATCGAAAGAGCAATTTGGCAGTGCATTATTAGAAGATTACTTTGCTAAATATAGACTGCATTTAGCTGCGCTGTTTGCAAATGATAAAACTGCGGTACAAAAGCTGCTGCATTTTTTTCAATACTGGATCGATTCACAGACAAGTGACACTGTTGCAGAAAGTTGTTTGGTGGTTAAATTGGGTGCCGAGGTAACCGATTTATCAGAAAATATGCGTTTAATCCTTAAAAATGGCACCGATAATGTGGTTAAGCGTACTCAATAATTAAGAGCATTCAATTCTAGCGAGCTCTGGCTTGCAGAAGATCTAGTTCGCGTTGCGTGTCAATATAACCTGCTTGCGTGAGCAAGGCGCGTTCAATATAGCGACTGACTGATTTTCTCAATTGCGGAATCTGCTCAGCATCCACAAAAATCTGTGGAAACTTATAACTTAACCATGCATATAAGCTGATATTCTGGCTAAGTATTTCTGCGGTTTCTAAATATTGAGCATTGCTTGAATCTAGCCAAACTGGCGCTGACGGCAAAGCGCGAATCGTGTGTTCAACCACGCTTTTCAGGCACAGCAAATAGTAATCTTTTTCAATATTCACGTTAATCGCAATCGGCGCGCAAGTGAAAATAAATTTGTCTTTTAAGGATAATTTAGGCGCAAATGTATCGACCAGCAAGGCCTGATTCAGCTGTGCGGCAATTTTACTTAATGCAAATATTGCATGATTAAATGGCAAGCGATAGACAAAATATTCCAGACATTCTGAAATTTTGGCAGTGTGCAATTGTTTGGCAATCGCTTCTATCTGCTCAATATTGATAGCAACCGGCAGCTTATGCAAATCAGACGTATCGTCAGCCGTCAGCATATGCGCGATATGAAAACGCTCTTCACTTTCCATGACACTCACGTAGCCATTATCATAAATGCCAAAACGCCCTGCGCGGCCTGCAATCTGGCGCACTTCAGTCGCGTTTAACAAGCGCGATGCCACGCCGTCAAATTTGAATATATTGGCAAAAATGATGCGCCGAATCGGCAGATTCAAACCCATACCAATCGCATCCGTCGCGACTAAAATATCTGCTTCGCCATTGCAAAAGCGGGCGGATTCATGCCTGCGCACTTCTGGTGAAAGTGCACCATAAATGCTGGCGACGCGGTAACCCCATTGGCGAAATCTGGCCGAAAAGGTGAGTACATCTTTACGCGAAAACGCGATAATTGCATCGCCTTTTTGTAGCTTGGCTTTCAACTTTGGCTTGCTATATCGCGTGCCGCATAAGCTGTCATCTTCTAATATTAACGGCGTCATACGCTGCAATGTTGTGATTTCAGCGGTTTCCTTTAAGTGCTCAATTGCACTCAAACATAATTTAGTGACAGCGTTTGAGCCGCAAATAAAAACCTGCCGCGCAGGCACGCCAACTAGCGCGGCAGTCCAGGCGCTACCGCGGTCTGGGTCTTGCAGCATCTGAATCTCATCAATCACTGCCACGTCCACCAACTTGGTCGGATTCATCATCTCAATGGTCGACGCGGTGTGCTGTGCACCTGCGATAATTACACGCTCTTCGCCCGTAATCAAGTTACATGGCACGCCTGCTTCCATTAGTCTGTCACGCACTTCCATCGCTAATAAACGTAATGGCGCAAGATAAACGCCAGATTTTGCCATAATTAAAGTGTTAAGTGCGTGGTAGGTTTTGCCAGAATTGGTTGGGCCAATATAGAAGTGATGATGGCGCTTTATAGCGCGCGCTTTGGCGAAACTGGCGGTGTAATCATGTAAATTTAAATTGAGCGATTTCATGCTGCCAGATTGTGCGTTAAAACAGGTAAAATATCATCATATAATATGTCGCGCATACAACTTTTACCTAACCAATTAATCAGCCAAATCGCCGCAGGCGAAGTGGTGGAGCGACCAGCGTCTGCACTGAAAGAACTGCTGGAAAACAGCTTAGATGCGGGCAGCAACGATATCCAAGTTTCGCTGATGCAAGGTGGCATCAAGCAATTACGTGTGGCGGATAACGGCAGCGGCATTGCGCAAGATGATTTGAAAATGGCCTTAACCCGCCACGCCACCAGCAAGATTTTTAGTTTAGAAGATTTAGAATCAGTTGCCAGTTTGGGATTTCGCGGCGAGGCGTTAGCCAGCATCGCATCGGTTTCGCGCACATTGATTGTAAGTCGTGCACTTGAGACCAAACACGCATGGCGTATTGCTTCATATGGTAGCGAAATCAGCACAATCCAGCCAGCGGCATTGGATGTCGGTACAGTGATTGAAGTAAGTGATTTGTATTTTAATACACCCGCACGGCGTAAATTTCTAAAAACCGATGCGACTGAGTTTGGTCATTGCGAAGCTGCGTTTACCCGCGTGGCATTATCGCGCCCGGATGTCAGCTTTACCTTGCAGCATAATGGCAGAGTGTTAAGCCGCTTTGCTGCTATTACAGCAAGCTTAAGCACACCAGTCAAAAGATTCACTGAAATATTAGGCGCAGAATTTGCCGCAGAAAGCATTGTAGTGGATGAAGAAGCGGCAGGTTTGCGATTGTGGGGCGTTGCCGCAAAACCTACTTTTAATCGTAACAGCCGCGATACGCAATATGTGTATGTGAACGGCCGTTTTGTGCGCGATAAACTCATTGCGCATGCTATTCGCCAAGCCTATCAGGATGTTTTGCATCACGATAGACATCCTGCTTTTGTACTATTTTTAGAGCTTGACCCAAGCTTGGTGGATGTAAATGTACATCCCAGCAAAACTGAAGTGCGTTTTAGAGACGGGCAGGCCATTCACCGCTTTATTTACCACAGCTTGAATAAAAATCTGGCTACGCCTACAGGAATATCGAATGCGGTTACCGCCAGCCAAGCCGCACATAATCCTTTTGTGTCGCAATACACCAACTCGCCCAATTACCCGCAATATCAAACGCAAATCAACTTAAATGCTAACCAACCACTTGCGTTTTATGACACTTTATTTGGCTCAAATAATCAGCAAGATCGCCAGTTTGCAAGCCCTGTGTGCTATGCAGATGAGTTTCAAAACGATGCAGCTAATCAGCAAGCGAATGTTAAGGATGATTTTCCGCTAGGTTTTGCCGTTGCGCAGATTCACGGCGTCTATATATTGGCGCAGAATAAGCTAGGCTTGGTGGTGGTGGATATGCACGCTGCACATGAGCGCATTATGTATGAGCGACTTAAAAATGCGCTAGATGATAAAGCAGTACCGATGCAGCCGCTATTAATTCCAGTGAGTTTTAATGCCGATAGATTAGAAGTTGCAACCGTGCAAGAGGAATTGACTTCAGGCCAAACCAACTTACAGCAACTCGGCTTCGAATTCGCCATTCTATCGCCTAATACCTTAGCCGTACGCGCTGTGCCAACCATGCTGCAAGATGCGAATGTAGTCACTTTAGCGCGCGATGTACTTAAAGATTTACGCGAATTTGGCGCAAGCAGAGCGTTAACTGAACGCAGAAATGAGCTGCTGGGCACCATGGCATGCCACGCTGCCGTGCGCGCTAATCGCATTTTAACTATCCCAGAAATGAACAGCTTATTGCGCGATATGGAAGCCACAGAACGTAGCGGAATGTGCAATCACGGTCGCCCAACTTGGTTTCAGGTTTCAATGGCTGATTTGGATAAAATGTTTATGCGAGGTAAGTAAACCAACCAGCCACAAAGTTAATTACACAAAGCGTATGGTGTTGCTTATTTAGGCAAGTTAACTAAATTTTTGCTTTAAATATCGCCATACTAAACCCTCTGCTAGCTCAATTCCATCAACTATATAAGTCATTATTTTAATATTATTCAGTAGCAAAGGCTGTGCTGATTTAGCACTAGCTGTGCCGCAAAATAGAATGCGATCATTCATCTGCATGATAATAGATGCGTCGGGTAGTAATATTTGTTGTATGCCTCTTATCAACAAAAGAGGCACTAAATCAAGTTGTTTATCTCGGTCGGCAGGGTCCCACATCAAGTTTTGCAGTGTTACTTTTGTGTGCTGATTCAACAACTCTGCAACAGCAGGTGCTGATGTGGATTGGATATTGACAACCCATGTTTCTGGGACGGTTTCACCCATAACACTAACAAGCTGGCTAATCAGTTTATTCGCCCAATTATTGGTTTGGCTTCGAGCCAACACTAAAAATTGCGCCAGCAAAGGTGAAATCATGTGCGCCAAACATTCATGCGCAATAATGTCAGTCGGTTGCATGGTAATATCCGCATCAAATTGCTTAAATAGTGCATTGTTATGCCGTTTATTTTTGCGAATTACTAAGAAAAGTTTAGGATTTAACTCTTTTGCTGTCATCACAATCGATAAGTTATTAATATCGTTATCGGTGCCAGCCACAATCGCCACCGCATGCATAATATCAGCCTCTAACAAAGTTTTGGCCTCTGTACCGCTGCCCACAATACAGATGTCACATTCTGTCAATTCTGGCATGGCTTCCACAATGGTAATGCTTAAGTGCTCGCGTTCCAAATTCTCCACCACAGACTTGCCAAATCGACCATAGCCACATACAACCCATCGACCGCGTGGTGGATTTTCGGGTGGCGGCAAAGTGTCGCCTGGCACGCCAGTTAACCATTGATGCAGCAAATAAGTACCCAATGCATGTACACGCATTGCCAGTTGCTCACCAAATAACGTGTAGGGATTGATAATGTGATCGGTACCAAAGGATGCCATGTTAGCCGCGACATCTTCGCGCTCTGCTCGAGCAATAACCGGTAAGGTTGGGCGCATCAGCTTGACAGCAACCGCGACTGCTAAATTAACTTCATCAATATCGGTAAGTGTCACCACACCACTGCATAGCGGATGGTGTATTCCAGCGCGAACCAAATTTTCTGGTAGTTTCGCATCGGCACAAATATAGGGAATAATACTTCTGGGATTGCTAAGCTCAAGTTCATCTAGGCGAAATTGTTGCGACTCAATAATGACTACGCGCATGCCTTTTTCGTCTAATATTTTAGCTAATAGGCTGGCCGATTCACCATAGCTGCACAAAATATAAAACTGCTCTTGTAGCAATCTGACATCGCGTGTAAAGCGATTGGTAGAAATGGCCTGTTTTAAGCTTGTGTCTTGCAGCAAGGTAATAATTTTGCCGATGCCGTAAAACCATGGAATAACGGTAAAGTAAATCGAGAAAGTAGTCCAAATGCGTTGTGCCTGGCTAAAAGCATAAGGTACTTCGCCATAACCAATTGTAGTAGCGGTGTAACTGATGACGTAGAACGCTTGAAAAATACTCATGTGCCAGATATTGCCATTTACATCGATGCCTGGCATTAGCGTTAAACCTAGTGTGGCAATTGCAAAGCTTGCAATAATCAATATGAGTGGCCGCCTTAAGCGCCGTAATATTAAAAATAAAATGCTATCCATGCAAATAATTAACGATTAACTACGGTTAACTTAACGTATTCTGACGCATAGGTTTTAGTAAAAAGCATAAATTAATACAGCTAATTAACGGCGCTGGCTGATCGTTTCAGAGATGAGCAATATGACAGAAACAAAATTGGCCATTAACGCGCCGCCAGATAACGAAACGATATAAACCATTAAGCTTGTAGGATCCATTTTTCCATCTAAAGCAGCCCATAAAATCGCAGCGGTAATCAACTGTAAATCGGCAGCTAAACTGGTCGAAAGTAAAAATGCTCCTACGTGTGTGCGGTCGCCAAATTTCAACACAGTAGCAATTAAGCTAACAATAATGGCAGCATAAAGCTCGTATACATGGTGATGCGAGGGATTGTCAATTTCGCCTAAAAAGAAACCAAAATTTAAGGTCATGGCTAATACAATAAAAAAACCAAAGACGACTTTTTCCAAATTCATTGTGTGATATCCGGGAGTTAATCAAAGTGAATGTCTAAATATTATATCGCTATCGTATTTAACATTTTTAGATTCAGGTGATTTATTTCGTTAAAGCCGTTATATTGCACAAAATCATCGATAAAATATCTAACTTACAACATTTATATACATTTTAATGTATCAGTCCACATTACCGCGCGCTATTTTTTTATTAGGCCCAACCGCTAGCGGCAAAACGGGCGCGGCGGTTTACTTATATGCAAAACTCCCTGTTGAAATCATCAGCGTCGATTCTGCCTTGGTGTTTAAAGACATGAATATCGGCACGGCCAAGCCAGATGCTGAAACCTTGGCGAATGCGCCGCATCATTTGATTGATATGATTGAACCGACCAGCGCATATTCTGCGGCAAATTTTAGAAGTGATGCATTGCGATTAATGGCAGATATTACGGCACGTGGCAAGATTCCTTTGTTAGTGGGCGGCACGATGTTATATTTTAAAGCGCTTGAAAGTGGTTTAAGCGGGTTGCCAGAGGCGAATCAAGAAGTGCGTGCAAGATTGGATGCGCGTGCGGCATTGATTGGTTGGCCTGCCATGCATGAAAAGCTAGCATTGATTGACCCAGAAACTGCCGCGCGTTTGCAAGCCAACGATGCGCAACGCATTCAGCGCGCGTTAGAGGTGTTTGAAATAACGGGTGAAAGCTTGTCTAGCTTATTTGCCAAGCAAAGTAATGAAGCTTTACTTTACAACGTGCTTAAAATCGCGTTGTTGCCAAGCGACCGTAAAGTGTTGCATGCGCGTATTGCACTGCGTTTTGAGCAGATGCTGGCAGATGGATTATTGGATGAAGTGAAAGCTTTATTGGCTAAATATCCTAGCTTAACCGCTGAATCGACTTCAATGCGCTGTGTGGGTTATCGCCAGGCTTTAGAGTATTTAAGTGGCGAATATGATATTGCCGAATTGCGCGATAGAGGCATTTTTGCCACGCGGCAAT
Source organism: Methylotenera sp. (assembly GCA_046594915.1). Taxonomy (GTDB): domain Bacteria; phylum Pseudomonadota; class Gammaproteobacteria; order Burkholderiales; family Methylophilaceae; genus Methylotenera_A. The sequence goes on from JBKJRC010000003.1 coordinate 277,875, forward strand.
TAGCGAAAAGGCAATTGACTTGGCTGCGCGGAATGGGTGATGTGATTGAGTTGGATTGTTTGAATCTGGATTTGAATACGTTAGTTTTGCAGCAAGTTGCAAAGTTAGTTAAAGTCTAAGTACAATAAAATCTTGATTAATTGAGAATCTGAACTTGTTAATTTGACTCAGTATAAACTTAACAGTCACCATCAAACAAAATTAAAGCCAATATTGGCAAATGATAAAGGAGTATTCAATGCATTTAAATTGGTTGGATGGCGCTTTGAATAGTACCGCCTCAAAATGGGTTATTTTGATACGTGTAAGTGTCGGTTTGGTATTTGCACCAGAAGGTTTGCAGAAACTGCTATTTCCCGAAATTTTAGGTAGTAGCCGCTTTGCTGGTATAGGCATTCCCTACCCAGAGATGATGGGGCCTTTCGTTGGGTGGGTAGAACTTATCTGTGGGTTAATGATACTGCTAGGCATCTTTACGCGTTTTGCCGCCATCCCGCTCATTATTACGATGTTAGTAGCGATTATTTCTACCAAAATACCTATTTTATTAGGGCAGGATTGGTGGATATTCCAGTTGCGGGACCTAAAGCGCTATGGTTTGTGGAGTATGCTACATGAAACTCGTACAGACTGGGCTATGCTAATGGGTGCGCTGTACTTGTTGGCAGTGGGTGGCGGAAAATGGTCGCTAGATAAGTGGCTTTGTAAAAAGGTATGACTTAATTGTGAGTTATCTTATCAGTACGAATTTAACAAACTCACTAAATCGTTGCTCTTGGTAGCGGAATTATAAACGATCAATCAAACACGTAAATACTCTTGTTTATATATGCCACTACAAAAAAAGTAATGTAGCCGCATTCAAACTAAATTGTCTTTATTCTTTTTGCCGCTTCTAAACATTCATCCAAACTGGCCACTAATGCCAGCCGTATAAAGCCTTGACCAGGATTAATGCCATGCGCTTCTCGCGCTAAATAGCTGCCAGGTAGTACGGTAATATTCAAATCGCGATACAGTTTTAAGGCAAAATCGGTGTCAGTAATTGCGGGATTTTTAATTTTTGCCCACAGATAAAATGCCGCATCAGGCATTTTTATCGCTAAAACGCTGCTTAACATCGGCGTTACGGTTTTAAATTTTTCTGTATACAGTCGGCGATTTTCAATCACGTGTGCATCGTCGTTCCAAGCCACTTCAGATGCAGCTTGCACGGCAGGATTCATCGCGCAGCCATGATAGGTGCGGTAAAGCGTAAATGCTCCGATGATTTTTGCATCGCCTGCCACAAAGCCAGAGCGCATGCCTGGCACGTTGGAGCGTTTTGAAAGTGAGCTGAACACCACTAGATTTTTGTAATCTCTACCCAACAGATGTGCCGCCTGCAAAGCACCTAATGGCGGATTTGCTTCATCAAAATAAATTTCCGCATAACATTCATCCGCAGCAATCACAAAGCCATATAGGTCTGACAATTCAAATAGCACCTTCCACTGCGCCAAGCTCATCACCTTGCCAGACGGATTGCCTGGACTGCAAACGTAAACCAATTGCGCGCGATTCAAAACCTCAGCAGGCACTTGTTCAAAATCCATTGCATATTCGTTTTCTGGCAACGTATTCAAAAAATACGGTTCAGCGCCCGCTAAAAAAGCCGCGCCTTCGTAAATCTGGTAAAAAGGATTGGGCGAAATCACAATCGGTTTATTTTTTGTGCGGTCGATCACCACTTGCGCAAAGGCAAACAGCGCTTCACGACTGCCATTCACCGGTAAAATACTGGTTTCTGGATTTAGCGCAGGCAAATTATAGCGACGCGCGATCCATTGCGAGATTGCAGAACGCAGCGCCAAACTGCCAACAGTCGTGGGATAATTAGCCAACCCAGCTAAATTATTGACCAAAGCTTCTTTAATCAGTTGTGGTGTGGCGTGTTTTGGCTCGCCGATTGATAAATTAATCGTTTTAAACGTTGGGTTTGGTGTGGTGCCGGCAAATAAATCACGCAGGCGTTGAAAGGGATAGGGTTGTAATAGGTTTAGATTTGGATTCATCGCGTTATTATAATTTAGGAAGCTATTAATTAGGAAATAGAGTGCACAACAGCAGCAAACAAAACTATTTAGCCATATTTGGGCTTTTATTCGGCGCCATGTGTTGGGGCATTATTTGGTATCCGTATCGCATTATGAATGATGCAGGCGTTTCTGGCATCGCCTCCAGTTTTTATACCTACAGCATTGCGATTATTTTGGGTGCGGTATTATTTGCTAAAGATTGGCGCGGTGTATTCAAGTTGCCAAAAAGCGCCATCTGGTTGAGCATAATTGCAGGCTGGACTAACTTGAGTTATGTGCTTGCTGTGATTGATGGTGAAGTGATGCGCGTGATGTTACTCTTTTATTTGTCTCCGCTTTGGACATTACTTTTAGCGCATTTTTGGTTAAAAGAGGCGATTTCAAAAGTTGGATTTTTTTCAATCGCGATTGCCATGCTTGGCGCTTACATCATGCTGGCAGATCCATTTAACAGCGCGGCGAATCATATTCCTCTACCGCAAAATAAAGCAGAGTGGCTGGCTTTGTCGGCAGGCATTGGCTTTTCATTCACCAATGTGATCACGCGTAAGTCAGTACATTTAACTTTGGCGGCAAAATCCATGCTGGTATGGGTTGGCGTTGCCAGCATGTCTCTTTTATTAATGCCGTTTTTGGGCGACGTAACGTTACAATCAAATGATTCTTTACAGACTGAATTTCCTGACCTTAGTTTTTTTACGCTAAATAATTGGTTAATCATGGGCTTTATCGCCATCTTATTGATGGCGGCCACTTTGTTTGTGCAATATGGGGTGACTAAAATCCCCGCTTCGCGCGCATCGGTTTTATTTCTGTTTGAATTAATTGTGGCGGCGATTGCGGCTTATTATCTGGCAAATGAGGCGATGTTGCTAAACGAATGGATAGGCGGTGGATTTATTATTGCAGCGGGATTGTTGGCGGCTTTTAATTATAGCGATAACTAGTTATAAACGGTTTAATTGCTAATACTTAACACTAAATTGACCTCAGTTAATTGCCGAAACCGCCGCGTGAACCTTCTGCGGCAAAACGTATTTTTAAGGATAAATCATTACGTGAATCCGCGTTAGCCAGCGCGTGATCTTCGCTGATTTTGCCGTTGCTGAATAGTTTGAACAGCGCTTGATCAAACGTAATCATGCCAATATCGTTGTTATCCGCCATGATCTCTTTCATTTCACTTAACTTTTGTTTTTGAATTAATTCTGACATATACGGCGAATTAATCATCACTTCTACTGCCGCCGCGCGTTTTTGGGTGATACCTGGCACTAATCGTTGCGAAACAATGCCAACCAAATTAAGTGATAATCCCAGTAATAAGCCATGTTTGGCATCGGTCGGAAAGAATGAAATCACGCGCTCTAATGCCTGGTTGGCATTGTTGGCGTGTAGAGTTGCCAGGCACAAATGACCTGTTTCGGCATAAGCCAACGCCTGTTTCATGCTGTCCATATCGCGCACTTCGCCGATTAAAATCACATCAGGCGCCTGACGCATGGCATTTTTTAAGGCGTTATCAAAGCTTAAAGTATCAATGCCCACTTCGCGCTGGTCGACGATGGATTTTTTGTGCGCGTAGACAAATTCAATCGGGTCTTCAATGGTAATGATATGGCCAGTGGCATTTTCGTTTCTGTGGTCAATCATCGATGCCAGTGACGTGGATTTGCCAGAGCCAGTCGCACCAACCATCAGAATCAGCCCACGTTTGCGCATAATCAGCTCTTTTAAAATAGGCGGCAGACCTAATTCTTCAAGCGTGGGAATGTCTGTTTTAATATGCCGAATCACCATGCCGACTTCGCCGCGCTGGCGAAATACATTGACGCGGAAACGCCCCACATCTTTACGTCCAAGCGCAAAATTGCATTCCAGTATAGATTCAAACTCTTTAATCTGCTCGACACTCATGATTGCGTAGGCAATTTCTTTAATCATGCCAGGCGCCATTATCTGATTATTAATCGATACGGTTTCACCTTCAATATCCATATGAATAGACGTGTTGGTGCTGAAAAACAAGTCAGAACCGCCTTTGTCCGTCATAAATTTGAGTACAGGCGTAATGTCGATGGCTGCCATGGTGACTATCTTTATTAATTAATTATGCTTAACTTTAGCACAAGCCGTGTTTTTAATTCATATTTTATCGCAGCTTTTATAGCCCAATTATGCGTTAAATGCCTTATTCAACAGAGATGTTTTTTTTGCAGATAAGTTTGCCAGATTTGCTTGTATTGCTGTTCTAAACTGCACGCAAATTGGGCTGGATTAAACAGTGGACTAGTTTTAACTTGCGTGCTTAATCGTTGTTTTAATTGGTTTAAAGCATCTGGATTTTTCGCCCAGAAAACTGCTTTTTGTGCATATTCTTGCCAGTTTTGAGTGGTTAACTCAGTTAAGTTGATGTGTTGTAATAAGCTGGTTGCAACGCGCGCGGCAAAAGTTTCGCCCGCACAAGTTAATAGCGGCAAACCCATCAATAATGCATCGCTAGCAGTTGTGTGTGCATTATAGGGCGCGGTATCTAAAAATAAATCTGCATGCGCATGGCGTGCTAAATGTTCTGCAATCGTAACACGCGGCGCAAATATAAGTCTTGTTGGCTCAATGCCTGCTTTTTCAGCTTCGCGTCGCAAATTAGCCGATGCCCAGACATTGCAATCTAGTAGCCAAAGTACGCTGTTAGAAGTTTGTTGCAGAATGTGCATCCAAACTGCAAACACCTCTTTCGTGATTTTAAAGCTCTGGTTAAAACAGCAAAATACAACGCTATTTTCTGGCAAATTGTGTGCGGTTTTCTCTGTAATTTTACCAACAGGGCGCTGGCTGTTATTGGGTTGGTAGCACGGCAAGTACAGCAAGTGCTCACTAAAATCATGAGCATCTGGCGCAATGGTTTTATCTGCCAGTAAATAATCTAATAGCGGTTTGGCTTTTTCTCTGCTTGGCATTTCACCCGCAATTTCACCCGCGACTTCACCCGCGACTTCACCCGCGACTTCACCCACGATTTCACCCATAGTCCCGGGAAATCCTAGCCAATTAACACTGATTGGCGCAGGCTTTAACGCCACAATGCCAGTGCGGCTGTTTTGGGTAAAACCAGTTAAATCCACCAAAATGGCAATGCCATCCTGGTTAATCTTTTTCGCAGCTTCAATATCGGTTAACTGTTTAATATCGTTAAATTGATCAAAAGCCTTTTCTAAACACTTGCGTTCAGGCGTTTTGTCGTCGCTGCCGTAAGAATAAGCGATGGCTTCAAATAGCGTTTTATCGCTGTTTTCAATTAAATCGGTGATTAAAAAAGCCAACGGGTGCAGCCTGAAATCAGCAGATAAATAGCCAATTTTTAACTTAGTTGATTCGGTTTGATGCGTTTGGACATGCGAATAACTAAAGCCAGCATGCTGCTGAATCAACTCGCTGTATAAGCTATTAGTCCAATTGCTGGCGCATTGTTTTTGCTCTTCGGCAGTGGTGCCAGGCATACTCAAAAATGCGAAAGGCGATATTTTTGCAGTTGGTGTTGATATAACCAAATCGCGTAACTGATTGATTTGGTTGTTAATATTTTCCCAATTGCAAATATGCTGTTTTTGATGCACCAGGTGCGCCAGCGCATGATGCAGAGTTGGATTTATTCGCAATGCGTTTTCATAATAGGCAATGGCTTGGTCAAGCTGGCCCAATTCGCGTTGCACATTGCCGCCGTTATTATGTGCATCTGCGTCGTTAACATTGAGTTTGATCGATTGTTTAAAGCTATTTAAAGCCGCAGATAATTTGCCCAATTCGCGCTGCGCATTGCCTATGTTGTACCAAAATATGGCATTGTCTGGCTGGTAAGCCAGTGCCTCTTCAAAACAAGCTTCTGCCTGCATAAATCGACCATTGGCATGCGCGGCATTACCCATTTCTTGCAGCGCAAAACACAACGCATCGCGCGCGGGCTGGTTATTTTTAAGCATGCGTACAATGCGGCGAAAATAACCAGCCGCCTCTTCAAAGCGTTTGAGTTCCACGCACAAATTCGCACAATGAATGTGCGCGTCTCTATTTTTTGGGTCGTGCAATAAAACTTGCTGATACTGTTTAAGTTTAGCTTCGTTTGCTTGGATTGTTTCGTCTGCATGCATACCGCGATTTTAATCCAGTTTGATTATATTTAACTCTGCATTGAGTGCAAGTTTATCAATATAGTGCGTTAGCTAGTTGCTTTAGGCCCAACTCTTTTAGTATGAAGCGGCTCGGATTCAGTTTGCTCGCCAAGTTACTTTCGAGATTTAAAGCATTTTTTGAAACCATACAAGCAATTAACTCTGCGCAAATCGGTGCGGTAATCATGCCTTTAGAGCCATGCCCCGCATTCACATATAAACCTTCCAACCAGGGCAAATCGGCAGGGTTGGCGTTGTAACGGGGCGGTTTGGCGCGCAGTATTGTTTCGTCTATTAATTGACCTGCAAGTGGCAGATAGTCTTGTGTATGGCTGCGCCAGGCAACGCGACCTTGTGCTGAGTATTTTTGAGTTAAGTTCTGCTGAATACTGTCAAAAACGGCGGGCGAAATTTTACGCAGAGCCTGCATATTTTCTAAGGTATCTGCTTCACTTAAGTTAGGGTTCATGTCATTGGGTGCATAGGTCGCACCTATTGAATGCAGGCCATCAACTGCTGGGCTTAAATAGTGTGTGCCACAAATAATGGTTTTTATGCGCTGGCTAGCTGCTGTAGGCGCAAAAAAATTTACCTGCCCGCGCACATCCATACTGTTAAGGTTTTTACATAAGCCAAATCGCTGCACATCATTGGCATTGCATAACACCACAATATCGGCTGTAAATTCAGCGTTCACAGCCTTAACTTGCCACTGCGAAGCGTTTTGCTCAATGCTGAGAATGTGTGTGTGGAAACTTTTTGTGATATTCGACGTGTTTACTAAGGCTCTGCAAAGCGCTTTTGGCTTTAGCCAGCCCGCTAGCGGTAACAATAATCCGCCTACTTTTAATGTAATGCCAGCCACTTCGCTGGCTGCTTTTGCATCTAAAGCTTGAAAAAATCCATCTTCTGATTGCATTAATAATGCATCTTGTCTGGACTGTTCACGTGCGTTATAAGCTAATTGAATCTGCCCACAGGGATTAAAAAAATCTGCGTTATTAGGTAATTGTTGCAATAGATTTAAGGTGAAAGCAAAGCCTTGCAGCGTTAATTCGCTTTGTGCATTGGGCTTAATGCTCAATTTTGGGTATAAAGTCGCAATCGGGTTGCCAGATGCCACTTGTGCCAATTCGCTGTGTTGCTCTAATAAAGTCACCGCGATGCCGCGCTTTGAAAGCGCATAAGCAGTGCTGCAACCCGCGATGCCGCCGCCAATAATGATGGCGGTTTTATTGGCCACTTGGCTTATTCTCACCTATAAAGTGCCCAGTTAACATTTGCCGTTTTTTACCAAAGCCAGCTTGTTTGCTGACATGAAAACCAGCGGCTTGCAAACCGCGCTTAACTATACCAGCGCTGGTAAAAGTGGCAAATGTTGTGTTGTTTTTCGATAATCTCGTCATTTGTGCAAACAGTACAGGCTGCCACATATCTGGGTTTTTTGCAGGTGCAAACCCATCTAAAAACCACGCATCCGCTGTTGCTGTTGTTTTTGTTAAGCAATCTGTCGCATCGCCAATCAATAAGGTTAATTGCACGCGACCATCGAATAATTGCACACTTTTGCTGGTTAAGTCCTGATATAGGGCCAAAAATGGTGCTGAAATTTGATTTAATACAGGCCAAAGTGCTAAAGTCGTGCCGATTTCTGACAAGCTCAGTGGAAATTTTTCTATGCTGATAAAGTGCAAACTAGCATTTTCTGGTGCATATTGCAGCCAAAGTTGCGCGGCACATAAAAAATTCAAGCCAGTACCAAAACCAGTTTCAATAATAGTAAAAGTGCTGGTTTTTAATTGTTGCCAACGTTGCGTTAAGTGATTGCCTTGCAAAAAAACATAATCTGTTTCTAATAATCCATTGTCGCTGGAGTAGTAGACATCCTGAAAAATGGTGGAGTAGGGCTGAGGTTGGCCTTGTTGGTCAGTGCGCCATTCGATTGGGCTAACTGCAGAGTTTGGCATAAATTGAGATGAATAAATTATAGGAATCTCATTTTAAAAGCAAACAGTTAAAACAAAGAAGAGAATCTTAAATTAGCGCTGCTCTACGATTTTCTGGTTTGGCTAATAATAAATGTACGTCTCCCAGCGCGCGCTCTGCAAAGCCGCCTTCACAGTAGCACAAATAAAATTCCCACATTTTGATAAATTCTTCAGAGTAACCAAGCTTGCGTATTGCATCGATGTGGGTAAAAAAGTTTTCGCGCCAGGCGGCCAAAGTAGTTGCGTAATGCGGGCCAATATCTTCGCAATCGAATAAGCGTAAATCACTGGTTTTGGTGATGCTATTGAGCATGGCGGTATTCGATGGAATGCAGGAGCCTGGGAAAATATAGCGCTGAATAAAATCCACGCTGTTTTTTGCAGATTCAAATCGCTGGTCGGCGATGGTGATAGCTTGAATTAACGCCAAGCCATTGGGTTTAAGTAATGTGCCTAATTTAGAAAAATAAGTATTGTAATATTGATGCCCAACCGCTTCAATCATTTCAATTGAAACTAATTTATCAAATTGTCCTTGTAAGTCCCTGTAATCATTTAATAAAACTGTTATTTCACAATCTAAATTTGCCGCTTTAACACGTTCCACCGCCAGTGCATATTGCTGTTTTGAGATAGTAGTTGTGGTGACTTTGCAGCCATAATGGCGTGCGGCATAAATCGCAAAACCACCCCAGCCAGTGCCAATTTCTACTACGTGATCCGTGGTTTTTAAGTCTAATTTGTCGCAAATGACTTTTAGTTTTTTGAGTGAAGCGGCTTCTAATGTACTAGTTGAATCTTCAAAGATCCCAGATGAATACATCATGGTCGGGTCTAGCCAAAGCTTAAAGAAATCGTTGCCCAAATCATAATGCGCGGCAATGTTCTTGCGGCTGCCCTCTGCGGTGTTGCTGTTAAGCCAATGCAACACTTTCATCAGCGGTTTGGTTGCCCATTGGTAGCCGCCTTCCAGCGCATCCATCACCGATTGATTGACGCACATCAGGCGAATCACATTGGTGAGATTATCCGCTGTCCAGTAACCCAGCATATAGGCTTCACCTGCGCCAATGCTGCCGCCGAACGCAATCTCGCCATAAAAACGTGCATCGAGCACCTGAATCGTCGCCTTCATACCTTCAGAACCAGCAAAAATATGTTTTTCTTGTCCATCAATAATCGTCAGATTGCCTATTTTAAGATGGTTGAGCCGCTTAAGAATTTGTACTTTAGCAAAATTCGCTACCCATTTAGAGCGGCTTTTTTGCTTTAGTCCAGTGGTCAAAGTTTCGGCTGATGCTGTTGTATTAGTGATGGTATTCATAGCGATATATACGGTATCAAAACTCGTTCAGATTCAAAAAATATCTTCATTAATGCGCAGGGTTAGAATAAAACGGTACACGTTTTAACCATAATTTAAGCGCATTCCAGTAAATTGCTGCAACTACTTTCATCGTCATAAACGGATATTGAATTAACAGCCAGTTTAATGTGGATTCAGTGATTTCTTGGCGTTGCAAAGCCAGCGTGGCGTTAAATAGTTGCTGATTATTTTGCAGGTTTTTCATATGCACCAATAATTGATTCGCTTCTAATTTAAACGCCCAATCATATTCAATATCCATGGGCATAAACGGTGAAACATGAAAGTCTTTGTGCAATTTAAACACGGTTATCTCACCATTTTTGGTTAACTTAACCACTTTTTCGGATGAATTTTTACGCATAAAATCATGTACATAAGCATAATCTTCGCCCCACGGCGTGTTGGTGATGTGCGTGACAATCGCTTGCAACGTGGTGCCATCGGCTTCAAAACAATAATAAAAACTTACTGGATTAAAACAATGTCCAAAATAGCGCATATTTGTGAGCAAGCGAATCGCTCCGCGTGGTGTATTATCGGTCGCGGCGGCGATTAAATCGCTTATTTCTGTTTTTAACGGTTTGGCAGGATTGCCATAATAATCGGCACGTTTAAATTGGGCGATATTGGCTTTTTCCAGCGACCAAAAGCGCGATTTGTTGAACAGTTGCGGCAATTCGTCTAAATCCAAGTACATCATAAACACGCGATAACGAAAACCATGCACTTTGGGTAAATAGCGGTGATGCGCAACCCAGCCTTTGTAGATAGCGCTATTCACACTTAATCATTTCTACTATGTGTTTTAAAATGTTGCAACGCATTCAATGCGCTGGCAACGCCATCTTCATGAAAGCCATTCAACCAATAGGCACCCGCATATCCAGTCAGATTTTGTCCGCTGATTTCCGCATGCCTTGCTTGTGCCGCCACCCCAGCCAGTGTGTAAACAGGATGCATATATTTAAGCCGTTTAATGACTTTTGCCGGATTGATAAAATCGGTATGGTTTAAAGTCACTAATATCGGTTCAGGCGATTGAATATTTTGCAGAATATTCATGTTGTAAGTCACCTGCACTTTGTTGGATGGATTGACTTCTGAAGACTGGGCATGTGATGGTTTGGCCGTCACATGGTAATTCCAGGCCGCCCAAGCCAGCTTGCGTTTTGGCAGTAAACTAATATCGTGATGCAAATAAACCGTATTTTCCTGATAGGGAATCGCCCCCAAAATATTGCGTTCTTGCGCCGTAGCATCTGCACCCAATATTTTTAAAGCCTGATCGCTATGGCATGCAAAAAATACATAATCAAACGTTTGTTCCTCATTATTTAAGGGCTGAATTTTAACTGCATTTTTTAAACGTTTTACGCTGATAATTGGAGTGTTTAACTGAATGTTGTCTTTAAAAGGGTTGGTTAGTTTTTCAACATATCGAGCAGACCCGCCAGTAATGGTGCGCCATTGCGGTCGGTTGTTCACCGTTAACATACCGTGATGATGAAAAAACCGCACCAAGAAACGCGCAGGAAAATCCAGCATCTGCGCCGCATCGGTAGACCAAATGGCCGCGCCCATCGGTAGAATATAATTGTTGATAAACGCAGGTTTGTAATGATTTTGCGCTAAATAATCGCCTAATTTAATTTCGCTATCGTTTTGTAATAAAGCCAGCGATTGTTTATTAAAGCGCAAAATATCGCGAATCATGCCGTAAAAGCTGGGCTTAAAAAAATTGCGACGTTGTGCAAATAGGCTATTTAAAGTCGTTCCGTTGTACTCTAAACCTGTTATTTCATTGCGCACACTAAAGCTCATTTGGCTGGGCTGCCAAGCAACCTTTAGCGTATCCAGCATTTGAATAAAATTGGGATAGGTACGGTCGTTAAACACAATAAAACCGGTGTCTATCGCATATTTTCTGCCAAATAATTCAATATCATGCGTATGTGTGTGGCCGCCAATGTGACTATTGGCTTCAAACACGGTGATGTCGTGTGCCTGATGTAAATGATGGGCGATGGTGTTGCCAGCGATGCCACTGCCAATAATAGCTATTTTCATGAATAATCTCTAAAAGATATTTTTTTGCCGTATTACTGCGTTGCGAGGTACTCGAAATCCTCATGTACCTCAATTTACTTACGGGTGTATATTTGGCATTCTCAATTCTAAGCGCCTCATCAGGCATTCCAAAACGCTATGTCTGTAAAAATTATTTTCATCTTTTATTGGCATCTTATATAGTGTATTTCTAATCTTTATATTTTTTGGATTCGCGAATGGCGATGGGTACTTTTCGCAAGTTCCATATTAAGCCGAGCGAAGATAGCAGGCGTAATCCATAATAGGTAAAATCGATTTCCCACCAATAAAAACCTTGGCTGGCAGAGCCAGGATAGTGATGGTGGTTGTTATGCCAGCCTTCGCCCAACGTGAAAATTGCAATCAAAAAATTGTTGCGACTTTCATCGCGTGTCGCATAGCGACGTTTGCCCCAAGTGTGCGACAGCGAATTTACGCTAAATGTGGCGTGATACAACGCAACGGTCGAAATCACAAACCCCCACACCAGCAATTGCCAGCCGTTGGTACCTAGACTGGGTGCATATTTTTCGAGCAACATGCCCAAGCCAAAAATACTTAACGCAAAAATAGTCGGAATTAATACATCAAAACGGTCTAAAAAGCGCAATTCGGGGAATTTAGCCAGTTCTTTTACACGGTCTAATTGGGTGTGAAAATTGTTGCGCGATAAGAACCAGCCAATATGGCTCCACAAAAAACCGTGTTGCACGGGCGAGTGTGCGTCGCTTTCTTCATCTGAATGGCTGTGATGATGACGATGGTGCGCTGCCCACCACAATGGCCCGCGCTGCACAGCAGTTGCGCCTATAACAGCAAATATTAACTGGCCAGCGCGGCTGGTTTGAAAGGCTTTGTGCGAAAAATAACGGTGATAAAAACCGGTAATCGCAAACATTCTTAATGCATATAATGCAATTGCAAAAATAATCGCAAACAAGCTGTAACCAACCCAAAACAGGGCGAAGCAAGCCAGATGCATGACAACAAAGGGAATCACGCGCCAAAAATCGATATTTTGTTTGTCGTCAATACTCTCGCCCGAAATTGATGTATCTAAAGTTATAGCGTCAGAAACTGCGGCACTATCTAGCCAACTGGATAAAACTTTCAAAAAAGAACGTTTACTTGACATAGGTTGACTCATTTTTTTCGGAGTTATTCGATTTGGATGTACCAGATTGCAAAGTCCAGTTTTGCGGTACTTTACGCAATTTGGCAGTGTCATAGCCCAATTTAGCCACAAAATCGGTTAATTCGAGATACTTTGCATCCGAAATTTGCGGTTCGCGCGCCATAATCCACACGTAATCGCGCGCGTTACGGGCAATGATGGTGTGCTGATAATCGCGATCTAAATAAGCGATGCGGTATTCGGCTTTAATTGGCCAGATAAACTGCATGCCCCAAAGCGCGTTGCCTGAATCTTTCACCACAAAACCGCGTGGTTTATAGGTTTTAAGCGGCCCATCAAAAGCGCCTTTGTAATAGGTGAATGTCGTGGCAATTGTGCCATCTGCATCCAGCTTGTAATGTTCAATTGCGTTGTAAGATTGCGTTTCAATCGCAGTCGGAATCGCTGCAATCACGTACCAGTTACCCATAAAACGCGGTAAATCAACTTGCTTTACAATTGGTATGGTATCCATTTTTGTACTCGCACAGCCAGTGATTAACCAGCTAAATAATATTAAAAGTAATACTTTATAATAGTAATTTATCATATTGATTATATTAACTTATAGTTAATTGTGTAACCTTCTGGCGTGATGGATTTTAAAGCGACCCATTCATTTTTAAGGTTATACCACAGCTCAATATTGAGCTTGTTTTTACCATTCAAACTGCCTTTGAGTTTGTAGTGTGTTGTTTCCATTGGCTTGCCTTTTACGGTAATAGTTTCTACGGACAGCTTTTCAAATTGCGTGTCTAAAAATTCTGCATTTTGCGGGTTTAGCAATTTGCTTTGCGTTAAAATTTTCGGGTTCCAGTAAGCAAAAGTCATGGTGCAGGCGGGTAAAACTTGCGCAGTTTTGCCATCCGTTACTTCAAAACCAGCGTCTTTTTTTGTGCCTTTAACACGGGTAAACACTTTATTTTCAGTCGTATTAGCCTCTAAATTGGTTAAACAATCTTCTTTCCATTGCTCTTTGGCGGTGTGGTCGTAACTATAAGCCTCGATAAATAGTACTTTTACGTTAAATTTGGCACGGCTGGTCAGGTTGCGATTCTGATCTAAAGTAAAAGTATGCTTACCGATTTTAGTTTTATCTAAAAACACATCAAACGTCCATTCCTCAGCCATTGCGGGCCATGCAATTATGGCTGCAGTTAAGAATACGAATACTTTTTTATAGTTAAGCATTAAAACCTCATCATTTAATTTTTAGGTAAACCCGGTATAAAGCTATTGGTATTTTTAATATAAGCAACATAAGCAGGACGACGCGCTGCAATGTCTTTTTCCAGCAAACTAACGCCACTCACTTTAAGTAAAAGCAGCGTCATTAAAATTGGCGAAATAATCGCCCACCAAGCACCACCTGCCAGTGCAATTAGGTAAAATCCCCACCACACACAGCATTCGCCAAAATAATTGGGGTGACGGCTGTAGCGCCACAAACCAGTATCAAGCACTTTTCCCTTATTTTTCGCATGACTTTTAAATCGGGTTAATTGCCAATCGGCGACAGTTTCCCAGAAAAATCCCAATAAAAATAGTGTTAACCCAAGATAGTCCAATACATTTATGGGCGTATTTGCATCAATTGCAGCATATAAAGACAGTGAAATAATCCACGCTAAAACCGCCTGCAAGCCAAAAATAATATAAGCACTTTTTAGCCAAAAATGCGGCTCATTATTACGCCTGATTTCCACATAACGATGGTCTTCATGCGGCCCCCAATTGCGCCAAGTGAGGTATGCGCATAATCGAACCGCCCATAGCGTAACTAGCGTTAAAACCAGATAAATACGTGCTGTGCTGTCAAATACAAATAGCGCGCTGGTATAGCTGGCTAATACAAAGAATAAACTCCACATGCTGTCCACATGCGTCACGTTGTCGCGTATCAAGCTCAACATCCAACCCATCAGCGCGAATAAGCCGATGGCAATTAAACTGTATAGATAAATAGACCAATTAAACATGTTAACTATTGAAATCCATCAAATTTTGTCGATAATTTAAGCAGTAAAGGTGTTATTAATGCCCAGCCAACGCTTAATGCAATATAACTGGCTGGTAGATTATTCAGCGTAACTGCACCTAGTTTTTCTGCGCCCATATAAGCCAATGGGCCGCCAACGGCGCCAAATAAAATAGCCACAAGCCAACGCGCGCGCGACTTCATCTCTTTCATCCAGCGCAAACTAACATTCAACACCGTTACAAACTCTGCCCAAAGTGCCAAAATCCATACTGGCACTAATAAATTATTCCAATTTTGTAAATTATTCCAACTTTGTAAATTACTCCAACCATGCGCTTGGTAACTGATTAGCTGATGATTCAGCATAATCTGATCAAAAGTGCCGCCAATCACCAAAGTAATCAGTAACAATTGCATTTCTTTTTTTGCTTGCTTGGCTTGCGTTAAGTGCCAGATAATAATGGCAATCACAACCGCCACGCCAAGCCAGGGCATTTGTTTGGCGGCACCTAATACACAGGCAAACCAACCTATTTGAAACAATGCAAAATTAATAATCAGACGTGGTTGCATGCGATTTTTTATTTTTTCTCAAACAGGTAATGCGTTACCCACCACTCTTGACCGTTGTTGTAACCGAATAATTCCGCACACGCCATATAAAACATACGCCAGCGATTACGCCACATTTCCACGTCTTTATCGCCATAAGTACCGGCTAAAATCGGCGTGATGGCTTTGGCGTTTTTATCCATATTTTCTAACCAGGCATTAGCAGTTTTTTCGTAATGCGTGCCGTCCCAGCGCCAGCGTTGCATTAACTTTAAATCATCCTGAAAATGCAATGGCAAATCGTCGCTTGGCATAATACCGCCACTGAAAAAGAACTGGCTCATCCAATCGTCGTCATTGTGCACATCAAACGCATACGGTGTATTGCGGTGCACAAAAATATGCTTAAAGAATTTGCCTTTTGGTTTTAACCAGCTGGCGACTTTGCCATATAGCACTTGATAATTGCGCATATGCTCAAACATTTCCACCGAAACGACGCGGTCGTATGTTGATGGCGCTTCAAATGTATTCATATCGGCGGTGATGATATTGATATTGGTTAAACCGCGCGATTTCGCCGTGTTCATAATATATTCGCGCTGCGAATTAGAGTTTGATACGCCAGTGATGCTGGCTTTGGGGTATTGCGCTGCCATCCAAAGTGACAGCGAACCCCAGCCGCAACCCAGTTCTAGAATAGCCTGGCCATTTTGCAAATCGGCATGATTGCAGGTTTGTGTTAACGCTAATACTTCTGCTTCATCCAACGTTTGCGTATCTGGCATCCAAAAACAGCTGCTGTATTTGCGGTTAACACCCAAACAGAAATGAAAAAACGCCGCAGGCACTTCGTAATGCTGCGTGTTGGCCAGTTCTGGCACCGGCGCAATCGCTGATGCATTCATATTGGCAATAAACGTGGTTAAACTGGCCATGCCAACTTCGCAATCGTCTGCAGAAATCTCGGCTAACCGCTGCTTAACCAACTGCCGAATACCTTGTCGCACGATAGAGTCAGGCAAATTACCCGATTCTGCTAATTTAATCGCTAAACCCATTGTTATTTACTTTCTTTGTCATGTTTTCTGTGTAAAGTGAATACTTAACCCATATTTTGGCTTAAATATTTGAGCCTGATATTTAAGCGCTATACATCAAGTTTTTGTCATCCTGCCTTGGTACAACACCGCGCCAGTTGGCTGACCTGTGGGCGAACCACCGACAGGCTCTAAACTTACCGCCAGCAAACCTGTTGCCATCAGGGGAATTACCTCAACCGGCACTTTTACGCTGGCGTTGCCTTTTTGCGGCAATAAACCCAGTGAAATCGGTTTGGATTTATCGGCGGGTAATAGCCAAAGCTCAAACGCGTTATCTGGCTTGATTGCTAAACTAGCCAACGTGATTACCTTAATCACCACATTGTTATCGGATTTTTTGCTTTCATTTAACAGCCAACCTGCTTCAGATTTATCTGTGGCAAGCAATGCAACCGAAGCAGGCGTTGTATCAACTACCATTTGCGGCGTTTGTATCAATAACAAAGTCGCAAATGATGCCGCCAACGCAGTGGACACAAATGCCCAGCTTTTCCACCAGCCAGTGTGTTGAGCCGCTTTACGCGTAAATAGTTGCGATTCTATATTTTTCCATACTTTATTTGACGGTTTAACCGCAGGCACGGTGTCGGCCAGCAGATGCATCTGTGATTCCCACCAGTTAAACGTTTGCGCCCAATCAGGCCGCTGGCGGATTAACTGCTCAAAACGTCTACGCGCCGTACCTTTTAAAGTGCCTAAAATATATTCTGCAGATAACGTATCGACTAATAATTTGTTGTCGTATCTCATGTTGATGCTCCCTGTAAACAACTTTTTAGCGCCTGTAAGCCGCGCCTGATCCAAGTTTTTACGGTGCCTAAAGGTTGTACTAAATGTGTGGCAAGTTGCTCGTGTGCCATGCCATGAAAGTAACTTAAGGCGATTGCCTGGCGCTGCAAAGGTGCTAAACCGTTCATGCAATTGAGCAAGGCTTTAGACTCGCTTTGTTCGGTAACTTTTTCTAGCGGGCCTAAATCGTCTGACGCCCAATCATCCATACTTTCATCATTTAGCAATTGAGATTCTTTTGGCATGGCACGCAATAAATCAAAACATTTATTGCGCACGATTGTGGTCATCCAAGTCATCACAGCAGCTTTTTCTGGGCGATAATTTTGTGCGTGATGCCAGATGTTAACAAACGCATCCTGCAAAGCTTCTTCGGCCAAATCACGTCGATTTAAAATACGCAAAGACAAGCCAAATAACTTCGCAGATGTGGCTTCGTACAGGCTTTGAAAAGCCGCTCGGTCACCTTGCCCGCTCAGTGCGATTAGGCGAAATAACTCTTCTGAAGATTTTGTTTGACTCATCATATTTAACCCACTAAATAAAACTTGATACTACCTTATTTTTTATTTTTGTTAAGCGCCATCTGAAAAATGTGCATGAGTAGTTTACTAAATAACACCATTTAAAAAAGTAAAAAAGCTTAATACTTAATGACGCGTATTTTTATACGTTCAATTTGTTTTTTAGATTCAAAATAATGTGCATTTATTTGATTGTTGCGAATGAAATATCTTGGTGTATACTAATCGGTATACTTTTTAATTGAATAACTGTCGAGATGAAAAATCATTTTTTTAAAAGCATTTGTTTATTGTTACTGCTTATATTGCAAGCGTGTGTTGCCAACCAAAATGACGCTACTCATCCTGTTTCTGCACAAGCCAGCAATCAGGATTGGTCAAGCTTTGGGCACGATTTAGCAGGGCAACGTTTTTCTGCCAATACGCAGATTAATCAACAGAATGTAAAGAATTTAGTGCAGGCTTGGGCATATAAAAGCGGCGTAGTTGGCAGCTTTCAAACTACGCCTATTGTGCAAAACGGTGTGATGTATTTATCGCTTCCTTATAATCATGTGGTGGCACTTAACGCTAAAACTGGTGCAGAATTGTGGCGTTATCAGCATGACAGACGTATCGATTGGAAAATGTGTTGCGGCCCAGCCAATAGAGGCGTGGCGGTTGCCAACGGTAAAGTGTTTATCGGCACGGTAGATGCGCGTTTAATTGCATTAAATGCACAAACAGGTGCAAAAGAATGGGATATCGATGTAGTCAAGGCGGCAATTACCTCAGAAGGCCAAGACTCTTTAAACAAAGATGATCCGAATAGCGCGCGTAAAGTCACAGGCGGTACCGGCATTGGCATCGCAATGGCGCCAGTGGTTTATAAAGGCAAAGTTATCGTTGGCATTACAGGTGTTGGTTACGGCTTGCATATTGATAACCCAACTGCCGATGCGCCGCTGGGTGCGGTGATTGGCATCACTGGCCGTTTTGGCCGCCCTGGCTTTTTAGCGGCTTATGATGTAAACAATGGTAAACGTGTATGGCAATTTGACACGATTCCAGATAATGGCTGGGAAGGAAAGTTTACCCAAGCAACGGATGATGGCATGATGCTGGATCGCGATGTGGCACAAGAAAAAGCCGATTTATCCAAATACCCAGATTCTGCGCGTTTTGGTGGCGGCTCTGCCTGGAGTACACCTGCCATTGATACTGCAACCGATACCTTGTATTTTGGTACGGGCAACCCAAGCCCTCAGATGAACGATATTTCGCGTCCTGGTGATAATTTATACACTGTTTCTTTAGTGGCGCTGGATACCAATACCGGTGCCATTAAATGGCATTATCAGCAAGTGCCGCATGATTTATGGGGTTACGATTTGGCCAGTCCGCCCGTTTTATTTAACTACCATTTAGCTGGCAAAATGGTGCAAGCTGTAGGCCAGGCGGGCAAAACAGGTTGGTTTTATATTCATAATCGTGCAACGGGTGAGTTGATTAAAAAATCCGACGCATTTGTGCCGCAACACAATCTATTTAAAAAAGCGACAGCCGAAGGTACGGTGGTTTATCCAGGTATTCTGGGCGGTTCAAACTGGTCACCAGTGAGTGTGGATGAAGCGAATCAGCGCGCATTTGTAGCAGCGATTCATGCGCCGATTAAATATACGCTGCACGAAACACCGGGCAAAGATGGCAAACCCGCGATTCGCTACGCTGCCAGTGAGCCTACACAAGATGCGCGATGGGGCTTGTTATCGGCCATTAATTTAAGCACAGGCAAAATAGCATGGCAGAACAAAACTGCGCAACCATTGGTTGGCGGCGTGCTGGCAACCGCTGGCGGATTATTGTTTACAGGTGAAGGCAATGGCAACTTTAATGCCTACAATAGCCAAACGGGGGAAATGTTATGGCAAGCCAAATCAGCGTTCGGTGTGAACGCGCCGCCAATCACTTATACGATTGATGGCGTGCAATACATCGCAGTAGCCAGCGGCGGCAACTCAATATTTGGTTACAAGCAAGGCGATGCGGTATTGGTGTATCGCTTGCCTTAATTATTTTTCTGTATTATTTTTAAAAACACTTTTTAAGTGAATGGTTAAGCCAACCAGGCGCGAAACCGCAATGGTTAAATACATTACACTGGAAAAAATCTGCAATGAAGCAATCGCGCGCGCAGGGCTGGAGATAGGAATGATATCGCCAACACCTGTGCCCGATTGAATCGAAAAACTCATAAATAACAACTCCGCCCAGCTACGCGGATCAGTTGCATTAAACGCCGCCAATAAGCTTTGCAGATATACCTGCTGGCACACAGAGTACGCCAGTGCAAAACCCCACACCAGTAAAGTAAAGGTGGCGCCAACTCATCTAGCGTCACAATGTCATCCGCACACATTACCTGCACCATGGCAATTGCTGCATAAAAATATAACAAACTTTCAAAAGCATGTGCCCACATGAATAAATGCGTATCACCCGTAAATAAGGCGAATAGTGTTGTGCTAATTGAGATGGTCACTAAAACAAAAGCTACCCAGCTTGCTACAGGGCGACGATACACCACTCAAACCGCTAAGATTGGCACGATTAAACCCTAATAATTAAAAATAAGCACGCTGGTTTTTGAGTTGGTCATAACTCCATCAAACAAAACGCTAAATTGTTGCACCGCCAGCAACATGGCAAAAGGGTAGCGTTTTACCAATTGAATGGTGGATTTCATGCCAAGCTTTTGAAATGAACAGTTAAAGCAGATTGTAAATGGTGATGCTTGATAAACAGGCGTTGTTGCCCAAAAAATTTACTAGAGAAAGATGATAAAGAAAATATTATCTAGAAGGTCTTTACTTTTTAAATAAGAACTATTATCATTTGCATTAACATTATAAGTGAATCAATTTATGCAGCTTTATCGGCAAAAACCTGTAAAACACAGTGTTTTATTTGACCCAGAATTACCAACAACCAAAGATGTATTGGCAGCAATTTGCTGCGTTGCCACGCATTATGCAATTAATCCTTCGTTTCGTTTAGCTAAACTGGCGGCCGATTTGTCCTTAAAGCTCACCGCGCCAGAATATATGGATAGCCCATTATCAACAGAAATTGCCGAGCAATTGCTGAATCAATGGTCAGAAATCGTAGATGTGCATCAGGCGCTAAAAATAAAAGCATTACCCGTACACGCAACATTGCAATAAGCAAAAATATTTAAATAAAAACACTTAAAAAAATACTAAGGATAAATATGTCACGATTAACCGGCCCAAGAGTGAAAATTATGCGTGCACTCGGCGTCGATTTGCCTGGGTTATCGCGCAAAACGATTGAAGCGCGTCCAACGCCGCCTGGCCAGCATGGCAATAAAGCCTCACGCAAACGCCGCTCCGATTTTGGCATAAAACTGCAAGAGAAACAAAAAATCCGCTTTAATTATGGCTTAACCGAAACGCAGATGCGCAAAATGATTTTAGATGCGCGTAAAGGCAAAGAACCGACTGGCGAGCGTTTATTGCAATTATTAGAGCGCCGCATGGACAATGTGGTGTTTAGAGCTGGCTTTGCGCCAACAGTTATTGCTGCGCGGCAGTTAGTTTCTCACGGCCATTTAATGTTAAACGGTAAAGCCGCCAATATTCCGTCGATACGCTTAAAAGTGGGTGATGAAGTGGTGATTAAAACCAACAGTAAAAATATGCCAATGGTGGTAGAAACCATTAAGCAACCCCCATTAGCGCGACCAGAATGGCTAGCTTGGGATGAATCAGCACATACGGTTAAGGTGGCGCATTTGCCTGCGGTTACAGATGTGCCTTTTCCAGTGGATGTGCAATTGGTGGTGGAATATTACGCTAACCGCGTGTAACTTTTTATAGTTTTGCGCGCTTGGCAAACGAATTTAAGGTGTCCCTAACAACGCCTTAAATGTTGCAAATGCATGAAAATGCATCTCCTTGATTTATGGCTGCATTGATTCAGTTTATTAAAAACTTAACCATGTAAGACGGTCACTTTTTAGCAAGGCAAATATTTAAGGCAAACATGAAAGTGATCACCAATTTAACGGCAAAAGAACACATGAGTTTTGATGTGGCGATTGTGGCGGACCAATTGCCGAATCGCAATATTAAAATGTCGCGCATAAAGCGCTTTAATACGGAGCAGCTGTTTACCAACGTAAAAGAGGTGATGATTGAGCATTTAAACGAAACCTATATTTTGCGCATTACCAAGCAAAATAAGTTAATTTTAACCAAGTAGTTAACGATACTTAACACATTTAAACAGGCAAAAATATGTCACCTGAAAAACAACTTTTTAACTTTACAGCAAAACGATTTAATTGATATTTTATGAGCAGCCAAACCTCAACGGTCGTTAATTTATCTGCTGCGCGCCAAGCAAAGCCGCGCCAGCAGTTTCAGCACGGCGTTTCCGCTACCCATTTAATTTCTGCTAAACAGGCAAAAGCCAATCGCTTAAATGATTTACCTTTGCAAAACAGACTATCTGCAGGTGCCTTTCCGCCGCAAAAATCCCATTCTTGGTTAACCGCATCATTTGTTGTGCTGGCACATGCAGGCATTATTTACGCATTAATCACGCAAAATATGCCTGAAAAAATACTGATAATTGCAGCAAAACCGTTAATGGTGAGTTTGATTGCGCCGCCAGCACCAGCGCCAGAAATCGTGCCTGTGATAGAGCCGCCCAAACCTGTTGTTAAGCCAACACCAATCATTAAACCCAAGCCAATTATTAAAAAAAATATTGAGAAAATAAAGCCGATTGAAATACCAATTGAAAAATTGGCTGAAAAACCAGCCGAACGTTTGGTACAAGCCGCTGTTGCACAACCTGTAATTGAAGAGGAATCAATCGCGCAAGTTGCACCAGTACAAGTGGCTGACGCCGTCAAAGTACCACCAAAATCAGAGCCAGTGGTCGAAGAAAAGATAGAGCCACCGCGTTTTGGTGTGTCCTATTTAAACAATCCGCCGCCAGATTATCCGGCCATGTCGCGCCGTATCGGCGAAGAAGGACGCGTGCTGATGAAAGTGTTGGTTTCAAGTGAAGGGACTGCGCAAGAAGTGCAAATTGAGACGACCAGCGGTTCAAATCGCTTGGATCAAGCAGCAGTGAACGCGGTAAAACAATGGCGATTTATTCCCGCTAAAAAAAATAATCAGCCACTAAGCGCTTATGTGCTGGTGCCGATGAAATTTTCGCTGAATAGTTAACACATTATTTGATTGAAAAAATACAGGATTTAGCTAGATTAATTCAAACAGTTAAATTTAAGCCGTTAAGTTTATTCCCATTAAAAATTATTATTTAATTAAAGTTAAATTAAAAAGTTAAATTAAAAAACTTAAGCAAAGGAAATCGTATGCAACCCGTTCATGTCGTTACTGAATTTAATAGCCTGGCATTTATTATGCAAGGTGGCTTTGTTTCTATTGCAGTCGCGCTGATTTTATTGATGATGTCGGTAGCTAGCTGGTATTTTATGATTGTAAAAAGCATTCAAGTTATTCAGTTAAAAAACGCACTGCAGCGTTATATGGCAGAATTTTGGGCAGCGCCCAATCTGCAAGCGGCTATTTCCAATATTAAAATTAAATCGCCAGCACATCAATTGGCAGTTAACGCGTTAGATGCAGCACATCACCACCATACCCATGTTGCGAATAATTTAGCAGATTCCTGCAATTATGATGAGTTTGTGGCGCGCAGTATGCGCCGTAGCTTGGCGCAAACCAGCGCTCAGCTTGAAGCAGGCTTATCGGTACTGGCATCGGTTGGCAGTGTTTCACCATTTGTGGGATTATTTGGTACGGTTTGGGGCATTTATCACGCTTTGGCCAGCATCAGTGCTAGTGGTCAAGCCACGTTAGACAAAGTAGCAGGCCCAGTGGGTGAGGCGCTGATTATGACTGCAATTGGTTTAGCGGTGGCGATTCCTGCTGTGTTGGCCTATAACGCGTTTGTTAAACAAAATCGCACGATAACCGCCACCCTGGATGGTTTTGCACAAGATTTACATATTGTATTAACCACCGGCGCGCCTTTGGCGGTTAAACATCCACACGCAAAAAATCGACAAAACGTAAAAGTGATGCATGCAAAACCAGTTGGAGTGTCAGTATGGTAGGCGGACATTCTGTTAGTAATGAAGCGCATACGCAACCGATGAGTGAGATTAACACCACGCCTTTGGTCGACGTAATGTTAGTGTTATTGGTGATTTTTATTATCACTGCGCCATTATTAACCCATGCGGTAAAAATTGATTTACCACAAGCCAGCAGCCAGCCATTGCCAGAGCAGCCAGAAGTGATTTCGTTAGCCATTGATGACGCAGGCAAAACCTATTGGAACGACACGCCATTAGCGCAAGGCGAACTGAAACAAAAATTAATATTAGCAGCGGATAGAAAACCGCAGCCAGAGCTGCAAATACGTGCCGATAAAGATACCAAATATCAAATACTGGCCACCATTATGGCCGATGCACAAAATGCAGGTATTACTAAATTAGGTTTTGTCAGCGAGCCGCAATAGGCTGGTGTATTGTGGATATTAAATCGATTAAAAAGTGGGCTTGGGTGCATAAATGGTCTAGCTTAATTTGCACGGCATTTATGCTGTTACTGTGTTTAACAGGCTTGCCACTGATATTTGTCCATGAGATTAATCATGCCCTTGGCAATGAAGTTGAAGCACCTAATATGCCTGCAGAAACAAAACTCGCCAGCATGGATAATCTTTTGGCAAAGGCTAAAGCGCTATATCCAGCGCGAGTTGTGCAGTATGTGTTTCGTGATGTTGACGAAGATAAAACTTGGACAGTCAGTTTAGGTAAGACACCCACTTCAGTTGATGATACAAAATTTGTGATGCTAGATGCTCGCAGCGCAAAAGTTTTACACGAGCCAAAATTTAATGAAGGCTTTATGTACATTATGTTTAAGCTTCATGTGGATTTATTTGCAGGTTTACCCGGCATGCTTTTTTTAGGGCTAATGGGCGCACTGCTATTGGTGGCAGTAGTTTCGGGCATAGTGTTGTATGCACCCTTTATGCGCAAGTTAGAATTTGGTGAGATTCGCAAACACCGCGCGCCAAAGTTAAAGCGTTTAGATACCCATAATTTTTTAGGTGTAGTGACATTGGTTTGGGTATTAGTAGTAGGCGCAACGGGTGTAATTAATGCATGGTCCGATTTGGTGATTAAATACTGGCAGTCAGATCAAATGTCTGCCATGACCTTACCATACAAGGGTTTGCCTCCGCCTACAAAATTGAGATCTTTGCAAGCGGCAGTCGATACTGCACAGGCGCGCGAACCGAATATGAAGCTAGGCTTTATTGCTTTTCCAGGCACAGATTTTTCCAGCCAGCATCATTACGGCATGTTTATGCGGGGCAATAGCCCCATTACGTCGCGTTTATTTAAGCCGGTACTCATCGATGCACAAACCGCCAAATTAACGGATAGTCGCGATGTGCCTTGGTATTTAGCCACACTGTTGATATCACAGCCCCTGCATTTTGGCGATTATGGTGGATTGCCACTCAAGATCATTTGGGCGATTTTGGATTTATTAACCATCGCCGTGTTATGGACTGGATTGATGCTGTGGTGGAAAAAACGCAAGCATTACATCCCCGATATCGAATCGAAGATCAGGTTTAGTGAGGCTTATTAATTCATGGTGACGCACATATTTATGCAAGCTAAAAATTTAAAACAAATCTTTATTTGGCCGGCAATTCTGGGCTTGATAATGGCGTTGGGCTTAATCTTGATGTTGCTCGACGATGGCTTGGTGGAGGAAATTTCTCTGGCAGGCTTAGTGATGCCAATTTTAGTAGTGGTTTATTTTTATTGGATTAAAAGATAGGAAATTTATTAGATTGTTTAAATAGAGTTTTTCAATAGCAGTTCTGCAAGCCAACGAAGCATTTCCTGTAGCCAGCAAAAAAATTTAGTCATTCAAATTTATAGGGAATATTCATGCAGCATTCATTAAAAAACAAAATTAACCGTCGTAAAATTATCGTTGTTGCCGTAATGGCCGCATTACCGCTAATTGCAGCAGCTGAAGATACAATGCCAGAAGTGTCAGTCTCGGCAAAGTCGGTCAAAGAAACCGCACTGGATAATGTGGAAGATTATGTGGCTAATCGCAGTATCACGGCGACTAAAACCGACACACCCATTATCGAAACACCACAATCGATCTCGATTGTGACGCAGCAGCAAATATTAGAGCAGGGTGCTTATACGCTGCAAGATGCGCTTAATTACACCACAGGCGTTACAGCGGGGGCTTATGGCTTGGATAACCGCGGCGATTGGTTTTTTGTGCGCGGTGTAGAGCCGACGCAACTTTATGATGGTTTACGTACCCATATTCAATCGTTTGATATTCCGCGCCCTGACCCTTATTTTCTTGAGCGTGTAGAAGTGCTACGTGGCCCTGGTTCTGTATTATTTGGACAGGGCTCAGTTGGCGGTATTGTCAATATTGTGTCAAAACGCCCACAAGCAGAAACCCGCCGTCAAATTAATGTGCAATATGGCATGTATGATCGCAAGCAAATTGGGGTTGATCTAACAGGTAAGTTAGATGAAAACGGCGAATTTCTGTACCGCCTAGTCGGCTTGGCGAAGGATACTGGCACGCAGGTGGAGTACACCGACAATAAGCGCTATCAAATTGCACCATCGATCACATGGCGACCTAGCGAAAATACCAGCCTCAATATTCAGTTGAATATTCAAAAGGATGAAACAGACGGGGCAACCGCCGCATTCCCGCCGCACTCTGGCACGGTGGTCGCCAACCCTAATGGCACTATTCCATCACGGCGTTTTACCGGTGAGCCAGGCGTGGATAAAACCCACATGGATTACCAAGCCATTAACTGGCAGTTTGAACATGCATTTAATGACACTTGGACCATTCGCCAAAATGGCCGATATTCACATATTGATTATGATTATGTGACGCTTTTTCCCAATATTTTCGGTGGAGTGGCCACCACAGCCTTTTTTACTAACCCAGAATTAAGTGAGGTAACGCGATTTGGCTACGCCAATCAAGCGCAAACCAAAACATTCTCATTAGATAATAACGTGCAAGCCAAATTCGATTGGGCCGACACCCAACATACCATGATTGCCGGTGTCGATTACTTTAAGACTAAGATTGATGAGAAAAATGCGTTTACGTTTATCTCTACGCCATTTAACTTGTTTAACCCAGTTTACGGTAATTTTAATGCTGCCGAATTACCGAACCCGACTGACCAGCCAGACAATATTACAGACCAAATTGGTTTCTATCTGCAAGACCAAATCAAGTTAGGTAAGCATTGGGCATTTACTGCGGGTTTACGCCATGATGAAACTAACAAGTCAACGCAGGGCGTTTCTGGTAAGCAAACTGATCGCAAAGTGACTGGCCGTATAGGTGCAGTTTATTTGGCTGATAATGGGCTAGCACCTTATGCGAGCTATGCAGAATCATTTGCGCCAGTCATTGGCAATAATATATTCGGACAAGCCTACAAACCTTTATTTGGCAAACAATATGAAATTGGTTTGCGCTATCAACCACTTAATTCCAATAGTCGATACACAATCTCCTATTTTGATTTAGAGCAAGAAAACGCATTAAGTCCAGACCCTAGTAACCCGCTTAACCAAATACAACGTGGTAATCTCACTTCAAAAGGTATTGAGTTGGAAGCGTTAGCCAACTTAACCGACAACATCGATTTGATTGCCAATTATGCCTATACCAAAGCGCGCAGAAATGATGGTACTGTAACCACCCGTGTGGCCGAGGTGCATGATCATGTCGCTTCTGCTTGGGCGACTTATCAATTCTCAATTGCTGACATTTCTGGTTTTAAGGTAGGTGCTGGTTTGCGATACATTGGCAGTGCCAGCGACGAAACCGATACGCTTAATATTCCATCAGTGACTTTGCTAGACGCCATGCTCTCATATGAAAACAAAGATTGGCGCGCTGCCATTAATGGTACGAATTTAGGCGATAAAACTTATCTAGCAACAGTTTTATCCCGCGGAGATGTTTGGTATGCAAATCGTATGAATATTGTGGCTAGTTTTACCTATAAATTTTAACCACCACCACCAAGCTAAACTTGACTACTTTAACGGGCGATTACAGGCGCTTATGGCTAGCTGGTTTAATCGGTAATTTTAGCCTGTTAGCTTTGTGGAGAACGCTTTTATTGGTAAAAAACATGCAAAATGCCTGTTGTTAAACCATTACTGGCTTATGCAACGTGTGTTCGTACACTTCAATATCCGCTTGATAACACAGGCAAGATACTGCTTTTAAACCTAATGCATCATGCACCACCACATTGCCACGGCTATAACTGATTAAATTTTGACGTTGCAATGAACCCGCCGCTTTGGTTACGCCTACTCTGCGTACACCTAGCATTTGCGCCAATAACTCTTGGGTAATATGCAACTCATCCGAGCGGGATCGGTCTTGAAACATCAAGATCAAACGCGCCAAACGCTTTTCTAACACATGAAAAAGATTGCAGGCAGCCGTTTGCAACACTTGGCTGTGTGCAATAAAAGCATATTGTTTTAAGATTAAATCTAGCGCAGGGATTTGGGCAATTTGCCGGAGAAAAACATCCACTGGAATGCGGTAAACAAGACCGTTTTTTTGTACCACAGCACGACATGGCGACACATTAACGCCCAGCATCGCGCAAGTGGTTAGCATGCCTTCATTGCCAATCAGCGAGATGACCAAATAGGGGCTATCGGTAATTTGCTTCTCCCAGGAAATAATGCCTTCGGTGGGAAAATACACATAATTAATGGATTCGCCTGGGTAATTCAGCACATCACCCAATTCAAGTTCTACCACAGCACAATGCTCAATAAAGCCTTTTCGGCTATTATCGGTAAGTAAGTTTAATAAATGGTTGCCGCCAAAAGCAGCTTGAGTAATTAACACGTTATATTCCTTTATTTTGGCACTGTTATATTTTTTATATTTTTTAAAAGGCAACAGGCGGCAAAAGGAAAATAACTTGACGGTTCCAGATGTCGGAGGCTACAAATAATCACACTTTTAGAGCTAACTTAAAGCAATTTTCAAATGGCGTCTGTTCGTTAGCACACAGGTTTTGATAGTAAGTTAATTAAGGATTGCACAAGCGCTTATGTACGCTATGAGACTGAAAATAAAATCAATTATTTTTTATTAACGTTGGAAACCGCACATACAGCGCTGGCAATAAGGTGTACTTTAGTTTCAGCGGTAATAACTAAATCGGTGTATCGAATCTGTTGACTTAACACCAAAATAACAGCAAAAACTAATACGATATGTGTGTTAACACACCGATTTTTTAATGCATTAAATTTAATCTAATACCTCAAGACAAAGCCGCCGTAAGTTAAATGCATTATTCCAACATCGGTTGAGAGGAACATGAATGAACTGGGACGAAATTGAGGGTAATTGGACGCAGTATAAAGGCAATATCAGGCAGCAGTGGGGCAAAATCACCGATAATCAACTGGATATGATTGCAGGAAAACGGGAACATTTGACAGGAAAAATCCAAATAATGTATGGCGTTAATCAGGCAGAAGCCGAAAATCAGCTAGCGGATTGGCTGGATAATCAACAGAATATTGATGGCCATTTTTACGAATCTAAGACTACTCAACGCTAAGCATAGGGAGTTTGTATAAACATAAAGGATATATATGCACCGGAATAGAAACGACGATAACTGGTTAGAAGGTAAAAAGAACGACAAGCGACGTCGGGATCAGATTGATGATCATCCACTGCAAAGTTTGGGTGCGAAACAGGTTAATTCAAATGTACAAGATTTAAATGAAGATATTCATCATGCACACAAAACCCAAAAAGACAGAGCCGCTAAGCATCTGCTAGACGTGCAAAATATGCTGGAAGGCATGGTGAATAACAATGCTAAAAACATAAAGACAAGACTGTAGTTGAAAAAAACGTTAGATGAAAAAACACGATAAAAAATTAGCCAAGCAATGCATTAAACAGTGGATTTTGTTAGCTGTTGGAGTGACCTTTCATGTTGGCGTAATGGCTGAAAGTCTGTCAAAAGACCAATATGAACAACAAACCAAACGGGTAGAAGCCAATTATGAATCCGCCAAAGACCAATGTTCAGCATTAAAAGACAATGCACAAGATATTTGTATGGCCAAGGCAAAAGGGCGCAATAGCATTGCTAAAGCGTTATTAAAAGCGCATTTTGAACCGACGTTAGAGCATCAGGTGGATGCGCGCATTGTGACTGCGGAAGCGAATTATGCGATTGCCATCGCAATATGTGGTTCATCAACCATCAAAAATAAAGCATCTTGTACCAATCAAGCGCAAATATTGAAAGATCAATCCATAGCAAATGCAAGAGCCATGGCCAAAACGACGCGGTTAGAGCGCAATCAAAACGGGCTTTTAATGAGCTTAAATCAACGCAAAAATCCATCAAAAGATCAATATATTTACGCAAAGCCGTTACCTGCACAATCTGCTAAACGTATTTTTGTTTAATGCAAAGATATATTTTTTAATCAACAAATAGCATTAACTATATTAAATAACCTATTGTTTTTTAATAAGTTAACACTATTTTTAGCATCAAAAATAGTGTTAACTCATAGCAAATTAATTTAACTTAAATATAAAAAAAGCTCCCATTGCTGGGAGCTTAACCACGTCAGGGAAGGCGTGGGGGGGGAAATCGATAAGGTAAAAATTAGCTGTGTAATTACATTGTAGAATGCTGTGAATCGGTACGTTTCATATCGGTGCCATAGTAGCTATGAACGCTGTTAGCCCAAGTTTCATCGGCCATATTTGGCCAGTTGTCTTTATCGAAACCAGGTGCTGAATCTAGTTTTTCAGTATCCACATTTAAAATATAGCGTTTGTTTTCAGTGTCTAACGTTAACGCTTGCCAAGGCACAGCAAATAACTTTTCGCCCATACCTAAAAATCCGCCATAAGATAACACGGCATAACATACTTTTCCGCTGCGCGTATCTAACATTATTTCTTTAATGTCGCCTAAATCTTCATCATTTTGGCTGTAAACATCATTGCCAATTAAAGTATTGGCACCCATTAATTCTGGGCCTGGGCCTTCGCCATTATTGCTGCTGTACATGCCGTAAGTGTCTCTGTCTTGATAGCTCATTTTTATTTCCTTTATGTGCGAAACGTTACAAATGGGCGAATCCCAATGCTTGAATCACAATGAATAAAAATGTATTTTGAACGCTAAAGTCGTGTTGTTCTGTACGTTAGGCAACATAAAATGGCCATTTTTAGGTGGTAAATTCACTGGTTCCAACAATAGAATTTGAAACAAGCAGCGCCAGATCTTTTGCGCTTAAAGCGCGACTAAAAATGTAACCTTGGCCTTCTTCACAGCGATGATTTTTTAAAAATTCTAACTGCATTGGATTTTCGATGCCTTCGGCAATCACTCTTAATTTAAGGCTGTTGCCCATGTTAATAATCGCGCTCACAATAATACCTTCGTCGCTGGCAGAGGTGATATTGTGCACAAACGATTGGTCGATTTTGAGCACATCGATTGGAAAGCGCTGCAAATAACTCAAGCTGGAATAACCCGTACCAAAATCATCAATCGCCAATTTGATGCCCATTTTTTTCAGTGGATGTAAAATTTCGCTACTGCATTTCGCATCGTGCATCAATACGCTTTCGGTAATTTCCAGCTCTAAATAGTGCGCGGGCAATTGCGTTTCAATAAGCACGGCGCGCACGCCTTCTACAAAATCTTTATGCAAAAATTCTTTGGCAGAAATATTTACCGCGATAGTCATTGCGGGTAAACCACAATCCAGCCAACTTTTGGCTTGCCTACAAGCTTCGCGCAATACCCAGCGGCCAATGGGCACAATTAAACCTGATTCTTCTGCAATGCCCACAAATTTTTCTGGCAGCATTTCGCCCCATTCATGGTGTTGCCAGCGTAGTAGCGCCTCAACCCCCGTAATTTGATTGGTATCTAAATTCACTTTAGGTTGATAATGCAAATCAAATTGCTGGTTTTTTAATGCATCACGCAAATGCGATTCGACAACAATGCGTTGCATGGCGTTGGTATTCATCTCGTCTTTAAAAAACTGATAATTGTTGCGGCCTTTTTCTTTGGCGTGATACATGGCAGTATCCGCGCTTTTAAGCAGCGTCTCTGCATCAACAGCGTCTTGTGGATAGATGCTAATGCCGATGCTGGCGCTGATGCGCAATTGAGAATTGCCAATTTTGTGCGGCAAAGTTAAGGCGCTTATGATTTTTTCGGCCGTTAAAGCGGCGTCTTGTTCACTTTGGCTATCGGCTAATAGAATGACAAATTCATCTCCACCTTGCCGGCTAACGGTGTCAGAATTTCGCACACAGTCGGTTAAACGTTGTGCAACCGATTGCAATAATTTATCGCCTGTTGCATGGCCCAAAGAATCGTTAATAAACTTAAAATTATCCAAATCCAGAAACAGCAATGCTACCTGCGTGCCGTTGCGTTCTGATGCAGCAATCGCTTGTGCGATGCGATCGTTTAATAAGATACGATTGGGTAAATTGGTTAAAAAATCGTGCTGCGCCAGATGCGTCATTTTGATTGCCATGGCTTTGGTTTCGCTCACGTCATGAAACACAATGACTACGCCAGTGAATCGACCTTCTGTATCGTGAATGGGTGAAGTAGAATCTTCAATTGCAATCTCATCGCCATCGCGTTGAATTAACATAGTATTGGGTGCTAAAACACTGGGTTTATTATTTTTCAATACATAATCCACTGGGTGACAAGCGGGCAAGCGGGTAATAGCATCCATTAATTTTAAAACATCATCACTCGGGCGTCCATTGGCTTCGTGACGCTGCCAGCCCGTTAACTTTTCTGCGGCTGAATTTAGATAATTGATATTGCCATTGATATCGGTGCAAATTACGCCATCGCTAATTGAGTTAAGCGCGATCTCTGCCCGGTTTTTCGATTTATTTGTGGATTTGTTATTCGGCGATTTATTGTTTAGTAATTGATGCACACCAGATGAATTAAGCGTATCGACTTTTAGTTTGGTTGATTCAGGCAGAGGCGTAATTGTTTTAGCAAGCTTACGCACAATGACTAATAACAGGCTCAATTTAGCTTGATTAAACATAGAGTTACACTTTTTATTGACAGTTAACGCATGCATATTGTGGATACATGTCAGATAAGTAAAAGTTAATTATCCGCATCTGTCAGTTTTCATCTGTGCATTAACGAACATAAAAATACGTTAAAATGAATATTTAGCGGGTGCAATACTGTTTAATGACATTTGGATGGAATAAATCGCTCAATAAATGTGGTAACGGATTAAAAACTGTCGTCGCTTATAACTGTCGTCGCTTAAAACTGTTGTCGGTTAAACAAGGCTTTGTTAATACGATGGTTGATTAAAACAGGGAGTTGTTACAACAGCATTCACTTTATTTGGCAATGGCGTGCAAAGAAGGCAATAAACGATCGAACTCGTTTTTAACGACTTGGTAACATTCGCAGCAACGCTCTTCCAGCTTTGGCCTATCGATAACCTTAATATGGCCGCGACTATATTGTATTAAACCATCGCGTTGCAGTCTTCCCGCTGCTTCCGTCACACCTTCGCGGCGCACGCCCAGCATATTGGCGATTAATTCTTGTGTCATCACTAATTGATTGCTGGAAAGCCTATCGATGCTAAGCAACAGCCAGCGACATAATTGCTGCTCAAGCGTGTGATGCCGATTGCACACGGCGGTTTGCGACATTTGCGTGATTAAAGCCTGCGTATAACGCAATAACAACCGCTGCACTGGGCCGGCCAGGTTGAATTCATTTTTTAACAATTGCGATTTTAAACGATAGGAGAAACCGGCACTTTGCACCACGGCGCGGCTAGAGGTTGTTTCGCCACCCATAAAGATGGAGACACCCAATATACCTTCGTTGCCCACAATGGCTATTTCGGCAGAAGCACCGTTTTCCATCACATACAACAACGAGATGATACAAGTGGTGGGAAAATACACATATTCTAACGCTTCGCCAGATTCGTATAGCACTTTGCCTAAAGGCAGTGTAATCAATTCAAGGTCGTTGAAAAGCCTGTCGTATTCTGCGACAAATAATGCATCTAAAAGATGATTCTGTCTTGGATTGGAAGCCGTCATAGCTACTTTCAAATAAATTTCAACTTAATTGAGCCTTATTATGTTAACGATATTATTCCCAGTATGTACGCAACACAACATATAGAGCCAGAATATGCATTAATATTTTTGTAAAATTAAATTAAATTAGATTAGATTAACGAAAATTGCCGCGTAAATGGGCATAAAAAAAACCGCTCAGTCAATGGTAGATTGGCATCGACTAAGCGGCTCTAAAAACGGCCAACTATTTAAAATATGGCCGTTTTTAAGGGTTAACTATTGCGCAACACTGGCATTTGTAAAAATACAGCATCGTTAATCCGTGTTAGGTTTATTATTTATTAGTACCAGTGGTTGTACCGTTAATTGGGCCTTCTTTTGTAACATCTACACTGCCATTTTTGCTCACGCCAGTGGTTGTGCCAATCGGCTTATTATTCATCGAGTTTTTATAGCTAACGCCATCTGCGCCCGGATTCATCTTGCCATAAGCGGTTTCGTGATAAGCCAGATATTCGTCCCTAGATACCATGCCATTATTATCGGTATCCATCATTTTCATTTGTTGGTCATTGTGCTGCATGTAATTTTTGGTGCTTTTTTTGCTGGCTTTTTTATTGATTGTTTTATTTTGCTGTTTAATTTGTGGCGTATCTGACGTGCCAATCGCGCTACCGTCATCTAAATTCTCGTTGGTGGTTGCTGCGGTGGCTGAAAGTGCGCCAACTAAAAATGCAGCGCTAATGGCACCAGTTATAGTGCGTGTAATAAATTGGTTCATGATAAATCCTTTGTGTAATTAAATGGATATTGCAGTCAATGCGACAATAACCATGTTAAAAGCTCTAATTTAGGCAGTCTGTACGCCAACGAACTTTAATAACTTTAATAACTTTAATGAGTAGAATAACTTTAATGAGTAGTGTTTTTTTGATTAAAATTATGGGTTAAGTAACGCAACAGCGGGCGATTATTGGTAGCCAAGTAATCAAGATTAATGCACCATTTAATCAAAGCTAATTAATCAAAACTAATTAATCAAAACTAATGTATTAATTTTAGAAAAAAAGTGTTACCCAAATTAAAGTACAGCCAGAATTAAAGTACTGTCAGAATACTGCTGACTAAACCTTAATTAAATTTAGGCTCAACTTTTGTATGTGTGTTAATTTTTGCGCCAACCGTGCCATTAACCCGCACATTTCCTTCCCATCCACAAAAATATTTTTGGCACTGATAACGTTGCACTGGCTTTACTAAACTCAGCACACGATCAGAAAGTCTGCGATGAATTCGCACGGTATATCCCAGACATTGCGGGCATTGCGGGCATTTGGTGGTTAGGCTTAGCATGTTGAAATCCTTAAATTGATTTTAAATTTGGTTAATTTAAATTTGACTGATTTAAATTTGTGGTTTAAATCTGACTGGTTAAATCCGATGGTGTAATTTTAAGTCCTCAAAAAATACCGTCTGTACGCTTTCTAACATTGCATGCATTTATGCGTTTTATTTTTGCGCAAATTATGTTCGCTGGCACACAGATAAAAATATGCTGGTGCAACATGATGAGTGGAGGTTTCAGCCAAGCGAAATTTTGTGCTGAATATAACCAGCAAATAAACAATATTTAAACTAAGGCAATCATCCAAATGAATATCGAAACACAAAATACAGCAGAACTGACGCAACTTGGCCAGTTAATACAAGACATGACGGTGTGCATGTTAACCACTTTGGACGACGAAAATCACCTGGTGGCAAAACCAATGTCGCCGCAGGAAATGTGCGGGCAGGGCGCAATCTGGTTTTTAACCGATCCTAACACCACCAAAGTACAACATTTACATTCGATGAATCTCGCGTTCTCTCATGAAGCGAAAGGCACGTATGTGTCGATTTCTGGCCATGGCGAAATAGTGACAGACCGCGCGCGTATTGATCAATTATGGTCGGTGTTTGCACGGCCTTGGTTTCCTGAAGGTGTAGATTCCAGCAATTTGGCCTTGTTAAAGTTTGTGCCACAGTTGGCAGAATATTGGGATGCACCGCACAGTAAAATGGTGCGCATGTTTGCCATGGCGGTTTCAATCGCCGCCGCCAAGCCAATCGGCATGGGCGAGCATGGTAATTTAAATGTGTCTCGATAAGGATTTGTGATGCATAACTTAATTGTGATATCGATTGTAATTGCAGCTTTAGAATTAGGCGCTTGCAGTAAACCAGTGGATGCGAATGGAGCAACGGATAAAAGCATGCCAGGTCCGTCTGGAGATGAAGGCATTCAGCGCGAGAAAAAAGAGCCAATTGATAAAGGTATTCAAGGCGAACCAATCAATCCGCCTGGCAACCCGGCGATTATTATTCCACCGCCTGAAGTGAATATGCCTGCAGACATTGTGCCAGAAAAGCCTGACAGTTAATGCAAACTCAATTTAATGGCGAAAACTAATGACGACTACATTTTTTGGCGATAGTGAATGACTAGCGCTATTTTAAATAAGGCTAAAACGATTAAGCCAATATTAAGCGCCAAACTGTTACACAATATGCACGCCTACTGGCGCGCGGCCAACTATCTTTCTGTTGGTCAAATTTACTTGCAGGACAATCCGCTATTAAAGAAAAAATTAACACTGGCACATATTAAGCCGCGCTTGCTCGGGCATTGGGGTACTACGCCAGGCTTAAATTTTGTTTACGTACATTTAAATCGGTTAATCAAGGCCAATCAGTTAAACATGATGTTCATTATCGGCCCTGGGCATGGCGGGCCAGCTATTGTGGCTAATACCTATTTAGAAGGCTCTTACACGGAACGTTATCCCGCAATCGAGCAAAATAGTCATGGTATTGAACGGTTATTCCGTCAATTTTCTTGGCCTTACGGTATTCCCAGTCATGTATCAGCAGAAACGCCAGGCTCGATACATGAAGGCGGCGAACTGGGTTATTCGTTAGCACACGCGTATGGCGCAGCGTTTGATAATCCCAGTTTAATTGTTGCTTGTATTATTGGCGATGGCGAAGCAGAAACGGGTGCACTGGCAGCCAGTTGGCATTCCAATAAGTTTTTGAATCCTGCCAGAGATGGCGCAGTGATACCAATATTGCACTTGAATGGCTTTAAAATTGCTAACCCCACCGTTTTATCACGTATTAGCCGAGAAGAATTAACCAATTTAATGCTTGGGTATGGCCATGAGCCTTACTTTGTTGAGAGTGACGATGCTAGCACGATTGATGCTATGCAAATGCATCAAAGCTTAGCTAGCACACTAGATATCGTTCTGGCCAAAATCCACACAATTCAAGCTGCCGCGCGGTCTAATCAAGTTAACGATAAAAAAGTGCAGGATATTGAGCGCCCAATTTGGCCGATGATTGTATTTTGTACGCCAAAAGGCTGGACTGGGCCAGAAGTAGTCGACGGAAAACAAAGCGAAGGCACGTGGCGCGCGCATCAAGTGCCCATCGCCAATTTTAAAAAAGGTGATGCCAAAACACCAGAACATTTAAAGCTGCTTGAAGAATGGTTAAGTAGTTATAAACCAGAGGAGTTATTTGATGAAAATGGTAAGTTAAACGCAGATTTAGCGGAACTTGCGCCTACCGGCCATCAGCGCATGGGCTTAAATCCGCACGCAAATGGCGGTGAATTACTGCAAGCGCTTGCGATGCCAAATATGGATAATTATGCCGTTAAAGTAGTAAAGCCTAGCGGCGTGCAAGCAGAAGCGACCAAGGTTTTAGGCACATTTTTGCGCGATGTCATGCAGTTAAATCAGATCAATCAAAATTTTAGAATTTTTGGTCCAGATGAAACCGCTTCGAATCGGTTAGATGCTGTGTTTGAAGTGACAGACAAAGAATGGATGGCTGAAACACAAAGTGTCGATGTGAATTTAAGTGTTGACGGTCGTGTGATGGAAATATTAAGTGAGCATCTGTGTCAAGGCTGGCTAGAAGGCTATTTGCTCACAGGGCGGCATGGCTTATTTTCTTGTTACGAAGCATTTATTCATATTATTGATTCGATGCTGAATCAGCATGCCAAATGGCTTAAAGTGTGTAATCAAATTCCTTGGCGTGCGCCGATTGCATCACTTAATTATTTATTGACCTCGCACGTTTGGCGGCAAGATCACAATGGATTTTCGCACCAGGACCCAGGTTTCATTGACCATGTACTCAATAAAAAATCTGAAATCGTACGCGTGTATTTGCCGCCTGATGCTAACTGCTTGTTATCAGTCGCCGACCATTGTTTGCGCAGTTACCATTATATTAATGTAATTGTGGCAGGCAAACAGCCAGAATGGCAATGGTTAGATATGGAAGGCGCCGTAAAACATTGTGCGGCGGGTGCAAGTGTATGGCAGTGGGCAAGTTGTGAAGAAAGGATCGGGCCCGATGTCGTCATGGCCTGTGCTGGCGATGTGCCAACACTTGAAGTGTTAGCAGCCGTGATGTTATTGCGTGAATATGTGCCAGATATTCAAGTTCGGGTGGTGAATGTGGTCGATTTAATGGTGCTGCAACCGCAGTCTGAGCATTCTCACGGCTTACAAGACCATGAATTTGACGCGCTATTCACCTTAGATAAGCCCGTGATATTTGCTTTTCATGGTTACCCTGCAGTGATTCATAAGCTCACTTATCGCCGCCACAATCATGACAATATTCACGTGCGCGGTTACAAAGAAGAAGGCACGACCACTACGCCTTTTGACATGGTGGTATTGAATAATTTAGACCGCTATCAATTGGCGCTAGATGCAATTAAACGCATTCCAAGGCTCAAACATATTGTAGAAGCTGAAACTGCGCGCTATTGGACCACCATGCAGCGACACAAGTCCTACATTAGTGAACACGGCGAGGATATGCCTGAAATATTGAATTGGCAGTGGAAAGCATCGTAAACAGACCATGAATGCATTGACTATATTAGTTTTTAATAGCGGCTCTTCTTCACTTAAATTTAGTTATTTTCGTATGGAATCTTCAATTTTTGATGATTCAACCAAAGTTAAGTCTCCTACTGAATCCATATTAAATAAGACTGCATCAGCAGAAACATTTCATTTGCAAACGCTGCTCAATGGTGAAATTGAAATAGCATCTGCAAGCGTCAATCGGTTTTATGTAAAAGACGATTTAAACAGTATAGTGATTGACGAAGAGATTGCAGTAGTAAACTCTGCCGATGCTGCGTTACATATAATTCGATTCATTGCGGGGTTTAGCACGCCATCACCACAAGTGATTGTGCACAGAGTAGTGCATGGTGGACCAGACTTGAGGCAACATGGTTTTATAAACGACAAAATTCTGCGGCAGTTGCAATCAATCACCACCTTTGCGCCGTTGCACAATGAGGCTGCATTGTCCATTATTGGATTCGCGCGCGAAAAATTCCCCGGGTTACCTCAAGTGGTGTGTTTTGATACCACTTTTCATCGTGATTTGCCTGATGTTGCAAAAATATTACCGCTTTCTAAAGATTTGCATGCTATCGGTATTCAACGCTATGGATTTCACGGACTATCATGCGAATCGATAGTCACGCAGTTGGGTGATTTACTGCCAGAAAAATTAATCATTGCGCATCTAGGCAGCGGTTCCAGTATCACCGCGGTAAAAAATGGGCAGTCAGTCGACACCAGCATGGGGCTAACGCCTAGCGGCGGAATAATGATGGGTACACGCAGCGGCGATATTGATCCTGGTGTTTTAATTTATTTAATGCGCGAAAAGAACCACGACTTAACATCTATAGAAGCATTAATTAATCACCAATCGGGCCTTTTAGGCGTTTCTGGCTTGAGTAGCGACATGCGAATTTTGCATAAATCCTCCCAAACAAACCCTGATGCACAATTGGCTATTGAACTGTTTTGCTACAGCGCTACAAAACAGGTTGCGGCAATGATTTCTGTACTGAACGGCGTTGATTTATTGGTTTTTACAGGCGGTATCGGCGAACACGATTATTTAGTGCGCGCTGAAATCTGCAAAAAACTAGCCTTTATAGGTTTGAGTTTAGATTCAGTAAAAAATCAATCTGCACATGCTCAAAGCTGTGTGAATACAATCAGCGATACAGGTTCGCGCGTTGCAGTTGCGCTTATGCAGTCTAATGAAAACGTCCAAATGGCGCGTCATACTTGGACGTTACTATCTCATCATCCGAATTCGCTTATGCTGAATCACGATTGTCCGCAATCTTAATTGCGGGTTGCACTAATTGATTCAGATAATTAATTTGCTTGCGTGCTTCTTGCGCCACTTCTGTTGCGGTTAATCCGACTGGGCCAACACCACTTGCCACCAACGCATCGGCAGCTGCGCCATGCACATAAACACCCAGTTTTGCGGCTTGCAATATACTTAAACCTTGTGCAATCAAGCTGCCAATAATCCCGCTTAATACATCGCCTGTGCCGCCGCTGGCTAAACCTGGGTTGCCAGTAGTGTTAATAAACCAATTGCCTTCACAATCGGCACAAATAGTACCTGCGCCTTTTAATACGCAGGTTACTTGAAATTTATAAGCTAAATTTTGCGCACTTTGTTGCCGATTAGCTTGAATGTCTTCTAGCGTGGTAGCGAGCAATCTTGCTGCCTCGGCGGGGTGCGGTGTCATCACGGTTTGGGCGGAACGCTTTTTAAGCATTTCGGCTAAATGTGGATGCTGGCTGATTAAATTAAGCCCATCTGCATCAATTAGCAAATTGACATTTTGCGCCATGCAAAATGCCAACAACTCGATAGCCGCGCTAGATTGGCCTAATCCTGGCCCAATCACCACACAATTAAGCTGCGTTAAATTAGTCAGCGTTTTTGCCGAATGCAACATCAGTTCTGGATGACAAGTATCCACGCTAGGTGCATTATCGGCGATAAAAGCCGCATAAACGCGCCCAGCACCGCAAAATAGCGCAGCGCGCGCAGCCAATAAAACCGCACCAATCATGCC
Source organism: Methylotenera sp. (assembly GCA_046594915.1). Taxonomy (GTDB): domain Bacteria; phylum Pseudomonadota; class Gammaproteobacteria; order Burkholderiales; family Methylophilaceae; genus Methylotenera_A. The sequence continues at coordinate 318,961 of JBKJRC010000003.1, forward strand.
AGTGTCGCCACCCACAATCGCCACACTGCCAAAATTGCCTTTATGCGCATCCAAACTGCGTGGCGGCAGCGCAGGTAAAAACATGCTTTGCACTAATGCATTAGATTGAACGACTTTTGCTGTGTGAATTTGGCTGTTAATGGCTCTATTCCTTTCAATATTTAACTTAATCTCAAGCAGATTGTTTATTCAGTCTACGCGCATTCAGTGTGTGCCAAAAGTCGGCTTAACTCTGTTCGTTAGCAAACATTCATCAAAATAAAATGATTAACTGCCACGGTAACATCAACATGCAAAAGCGCCATTTTGCTTTTATAAGCCCTGCATAATTACCCCGCGTTTTAACAATATTGTGTGCGTCAACGTACAGACGTTGCAACACCAAATTGTCAGTATTTGCAAAGAAATTTCTCATTAATCGACCATTGAAAAAGGGGTAGTTAAAAGAAAACCCCCATGCAATTACAAATGTTAAACATAACAGGCATGACATGTGGCGTTTGTATTAGTAATGTGACGCGCGCACTGGTTGCGATAGATGGCGTTGCCAATGTAAACGTGTCGCTGATAACCGGATTAGCATTGGTGCAGTATAACGAGATAGTTACCTCGGTTGATGCATTAAAGCGCGCTGTGTGCGAGGCAGGTTATGGTGTTAATGAAAGCAATGCCATTTAAAAAATCACAGTAAAAGTGATCAAAAACAGTAAAAAGATAAGCAAAAATGTAGCGCAAATGTAGGAAAAATATTGAATTTAAGTATTACTTAACCTTATTTTAAAAGCAAAAAAAACCAAATATTGAAGCTAATCATTGGTTAAGCAAATCTCGATATCTGACACGAAATCTCGCACTAGCTGATTTTATAGCTAGTTTTATTGACACATACAATTTACACACAAAGGTTATTTTGATGAAAAACCCAAATGACAATCAGCAGGATTCCAATAATTTGACCGGGTTAAATCCAAGTCCGTCAGATGCGAATCGCTCGCAACAAGCGGCTTCTGTGCAGGCTGAAGAACCAGGCGAATCGTTAACCACCAATCAAGGTTTGTTGATTAGCGATAATCAAAATTCGCTGCGCGCTGGCGTGCGTGGGCCAACTTTGCTTGAAGATCATATCTTGCGTGAAAAAATCATGCATTTCGATCATGAGCGTATTCCAGAGCGTGTGGTGCATGCGCGTGGCGCGGCGGCGCATGGTGAGTTTGAGTTGTATGAAAATATGAGCCACGTCACCAAGGCGGGGTTTTTAAACGACATGAATGTAAAAACGCCGGTTTTTGTGCGTTTTTCTACTGTGGCAGGTTCGCGCGGCTCATCCGATCTTGCGCGTGATGTGCGCGGTTTTTCGGTGCGATTTTATACGCAAGAAGGTAATTTTGATTTGGTCGGCAACAATATACCGGTTTTCTTTGTGCAAGATGCGATTAAGTTTCCTGATTTAATTCATTCGGTTAAGCCAGAACCGCATAACGAGATTCCGCAAGCAGCGTCTGCGCATGATACGTTTTGGGATTTTATCTCCATGGTGCCAGAAACCACGCATACCGTTATGTGGGTGATGTCAGACCGCGGTATACCACGTAGTTTTGCCGATATGGAAGGCTTTGGCGTACACACGTTTCGGTTTATTGACGCGTCTGGTAAATCCAGTTTTGTGAAGTTTCACTGGAAACCATTAGCAGGCGTGCATTCTTTGGTGTGGGATGAGGCAGTGAAACTGAGCGGTAAAGACGCGGATTTCCATCGCCGTAATTTGTGGGAAAGTATCGATATCGGCAATTACCCAGCATGGGAATTAGGTGTGCAAATTGTGCCAGAAGCAGACGAACATCAATTTGATTTTGATTTACTGGATGCGACAAAATTAATCCCCGAATCATTGGTGCCAGTACAAATCATCGGCAAAATGACGTTAAATCGCAACCCGGATAATTATTTTGCCGAAACCGAGCAAGTGGCTTTTCATCCTGGCCATTTAGTGCCGGGCATTGATTTTAGTAACGACCCATTATTGCAAGGCCGTTTATTTTCTTACTCCGATACGCAGTTATCGCGTTTAGGTAGTGCTAATTTTCATGAGTTGCCGATCAATAAACCGCTGGCAGCGGTGCATAATAATCAACGCGATGGCCATATGCGCCATGCGATTGTAAAAGGCAGAGTGAGTTATGAGCCAAACACGTTAGGCGGCGGTTGTCCGATGCAACGTCCATGGGAACAAGGCGGTTTTGTATCGCATCCCGAAGCCATGGAAGGCAATAAAATCCGTGCGCGTAGCCCCAGTTTTGCCGATCACTTTTCACAACCCGCGTTATTTTGGCGCAGCCAGGCCAAATGGGAGCAAGACCATATTGTGGCAGCTTTTTGTTTCGAATTGGGTAAAGTAGAAATCGTTGCAATCAGAGAGCGCATGGTAGCGACTTTAACGCAAGTCGATGCAGAGTTAGCGCAACGTGTGGCTGATGGACTTGGTATGCCCTTACCTGCGCCACCCCGTGGGCATGAAGATGTACCTTATACCGATAAGCCAGAAATGGATGCGGCATTGAGTATGTCTAAAGTGCCAGATATGGGCATTGCTGGACGTAAAATAGCCATTTTAGTCAACACGAATGTGGATACCGCAGTGGTGGATGCGATGCGTAAGGCATTAGAAGCACAAGGCGCTGTTGTTAAATTGCTGGCACCTAAATTGGGCAATATTGTTGGTAATCAAGGTCAGGAAGTGCATATTGATCACAGTTTGCCAACTGTCTCGTCGGTATTATTTGATGCGGTATTTATTCCAGGTGATGAAATTAGTGCCAATAGTTTGTGCAACGATGCGAATGCCGTGCTATTTGTGAAAGAAGCCTATAAACATGGTAAAGCCATTGGGGCCAGTGACGGTGGCACCATGTTAATCAATAAAGCGGCGCACGTTGCGGGTGTTGATAATGGCGAATTTAAAGGCCCTGGCGTTATTGTAAAATTGGGTGAAGCCGTTGACAAAGCGTTTGTTGACCAATTTATTGCTGCAATCGCGAAACACCGCTTTCCTGAGCGGTCTGATTTAGATGCGATTGTTGCTTAACGCGTAAACGGTTGTTTAACTTTTATATAGCAACTTATATGTAGCAACTTAACGTTTTAATAATGACTTAACGCGTATTAAACTTGAGTTAATACGCGTTATTATTATGGCAGGTAATAACGCGCAATTTTTATAGAGTGAGTGCATGAAAAAGATTTGGCAGCTTCTCAAAACAACGGTAAAAAGCTGGAACGATGATTATGCACAAAGCATGGGCGCGGCATTGGCTTTTTATACATTATTTTCAATTGCACCATTATTGCTTATTGTGCTTTCAATCACTGGTTTTGTGTTTGGCTTAGAAGCCGCACGCGGCGAAATAGCAGGGCAATTAGAGGGTTTATTGGGCGAGCAGGGCGCAATTGCAGTGCAAGCGTTATTGCAAAATGTCAATAAACCAGAAGAAGGACTTATAGCAAGCATTGTCGGTGTTGTACTGCTGTTAATGGGCGCAACCAGCGTGTTTGGCGAGTTGCAAAACTCGCTGGACCGCATTTGGCGCGCACCGGAACGTGCAAAAACCAATGGGATATTGGCTTTATTGCACGATCGTTTGCTGTCGTTCGGCATGATATTAGGCATTGGCTTTATCTTAATGGTGTCACTGGTATTCAGTGCGGTGCTATCCGCAATTGGTCAGTGGTGGTCGCCGCAGTTTAAAGAATGGGTCACGCTGCTGAGCAGCATTAATATCATATTCGGCTTTGTCATGACTACCGCGATGTTTGCGCTGATATACAAACTGATGCCCAGCGTTAAAATTCTATGGCGCGAAGTGTGGATAGGTGCAGTCATTACTGCTGTATTATTTACGGCAGGCAAATCTTTAATTGGCCTATACATTGGCAGAAGCGCGATTGCATCTGGTTTTGGTGTGGCGGGTTCTTTGGTCGCACTATTGGTTTGGGTTTATTATTCAGCACAAATATTTTTCCTGGGTGCTGAATTTACCTGGGCCTATTCCAAGATATACGGATCGCGTCAAAATAAATAGTGAATAAATTAAAAAGTTAACAGAAATAAGCGGTTAACTAATCGCAATTTCTGCTGCTCAAAAGGCTGGTGCGTACGATAACGTACAGAATTTAAAGCGCAAAAAACCTACAATGTTAAAACGCATGCATTGGATACCCTGCATTGTATAAAAAGCGCTAAACTGACCACTGCCTGCAAACCCATCTTTCTGCACATCCATTATGATTGAAAGCTAATATCATCATCAATCCGTTTAAATTTCTGACAAAAAAGCGCGCTGATTTATTGGCGTATCTGCATCGCCCCACCCACAATGAGCGCGAGCCAGAATTATTACGGGCTGAATTACTGAGTATTGAACAGCTTAAACGCCACGCCATCACGCTGGCAAGATTGCACAAAATTAATCCGCGTCATAAGCCCGATCAATTGCTGGCAAGGCTTGCCGATAATGCCAGTGTTATTTTAAGTGCTTATCAAGTCATATCAGCAACAAACGCCAATATTGTGAATGCCGGGCAGCGATTAGCCCCAGCCGAAAGTTGGTTGCTGGATAATTATTATTTGATTCAACAGCAAATTACGCTGGCACAGCGGCATTTGCCACGCGGTTACAGTCGCCAATTGCCACAATTATTGGGCGGCATGTCAGATGGTTTGCCGCGCATTTATGATTTAGCGTTGGCATTAATCTCCCATATGGATGGCCGTGTTGATAGCGAAAACAGCACCCAATTTATTGCGGCTTATCAAACAGTAGAGCCGCTAATGCTGGGTGAATTGTGGGCGTTCCCCATTATGCTGCAATTGGCTTTATTAGAGAATCTGCGCCGCGTTTCAGTGCGAATCGCTAATCGACATGAAGAGCAAGTCGTTGCCACCACTTGGGCTGACCGCATGCTGGCAGCGGCTGAAAATGAGCCGCGGCAATTGATTCAATTGTTGGCAAAATTTGCGGATGCTGATATTCCCTTAACCGCATCTTTTGTGGAAGAATTTTATGCGCGTCTGCAAGATCAAGGCGCTGCTATGGCGTTTGTGCAAACCTGGATGGAGCAACAATTATTATTGCAGCATGTTACCGCCACGCAATTATTAGAAGCGGCCAGCCGCACTGCGGCCGCTAATCAAATTTCAATCGCAAATAGTGTTGGCAGTTTACGTTTTATTGGTGCAATGGATTGGCGCAATTATGTCGAATCGCTGAGTGCGGTAGAGCACATGTTACTGCAAGATCCCAGTCATCAATACGCTAGTCAAGATTTCCCCACGCGCGATCGCTATCGGCATGCAGTTGAAAATGTTGCGCGTTTAAGTGCTAAAAAAGCCAAAAAAACCGACAACAAGCAATGTGCGCAATATGAGATGAATACCGCGCGTGCTGCCATTGATTTGGCCAATGCCGCGCGCGATTTGCTGGGTGAAAATGATCGAAGTGCGCATGTTGGCTTTTACTTGATTGACGATGGGTTAACCTTACTTAAACAAAAGTTAAATTGTCCTCAGCCGCTTCGGTTTAGTTCACGATTTAGTTCAAGTTTTAGTTCAAAAGGATTAAGCGCAAAACCTGCTTCTATCGCTTATCGCTTAACGCTTTATATCAGCGCAATTTTAATACTAAGCGCGTTTTTCACTGGCATTATTCTTGTGGTGATGAACAATCATGCCTGGAACGATTGGCGCAATATTCTGATAGCGATAATCGGTTTTATCGGCGCTTCTGCATTCGCTGTTTCACTGGTCAATTTGTTTGTGACGCGCACCACGCAACCACACGCCTTGCCCAGACTGGATTTTTCTAAAGGTATACCAGAATCGCACCGCACTATGGTGGTCGTGCCGACTTTAATCGACAGTCTGAAAGAAATAGATAATCTGGTGGAAGCGCTGGAAATTCGCTATTTAGGTAACCGTGATTCCAATTTATTTTTTGCTTTGCTCACCGATTTTCGCGATGCAACTGCACGCGTAATGCCGCAGGATGCTGTTTTAACCGCTTATGCGCGCGCCAGTATTGAAGCCTTGAATCTTACATATCAGGCAGATGGCGCTTCTATTTTCTACCTGTTGCATCGGCAGCGTGAATGGAATGAAATTGATCAGGTGTGGATGGGCTATGAGCGCAAACGTGGCAAATTAGAGCAATTTAATACCTTGCTGCGCGATGGCGATATGGATAGCAGCGTTGTATCCACCTTCACCGATATCGTGGGTGATATGGCCATTTTAAGCAGCATTAAATACGTGATTACGCTGGATACCGACACTCAATTGCCGCGTGATTCGGCGTGCAAGCTGGTCGGCAATATGGCGCATCCGCTCAATCGCCCAGTGTTTAATGCAAAACTTGGTCGCATTGTGCGTGGTTATGCTATTTTGCAACCGCGCGCTTCTATTGGTTTAATCAGTGCTAACCAAACCTGGTTCACGCGCTTATATGCGGGTGAAGCCGGAATTGACCCTTACACGCGTGAAGTGTCCGATGTGTATCAAGATTTATTCGCCGAAGGATCGTTCATCGGTAAGGGCATTTACGATGTGGATGCATTCAGGCAAGCGGTAGACGGACGCTTTCCAGAAAACCTGATTTTAAGCCATGATCTTTTAGAAAGCGGCTACGCCAGAAGCGCCTTAATCACCGATGTGGATTTGATTGAAGAACATCCCGCCAGTTACACCATGGATATCAGTCGCCGTCACCGCTGGATTCGCGGCGATTGGCAACTACTAGGCTGGTTATTGCCGCGCGTGCCGGCGGCAGATAACTTGAATGCCAATAGACAACGTAATCCATTAAGCGCTTTATCGATTTGGAAAATTGTTGATAATTTAAGGCGCAGCCTTGTTCCATTAGCATTATTTGGGTTATTAGTCACGGGGTGGCTGATTGGCTATTCCTTTCTCACCATATTGGCAACGCAAACGGCTGTGTTATTAATCCTGTTTTTGCCAGCCATTTTAAGCAGTTTAATTGGGTTAATAAATAAGCCAAAAGAGCGCGCGTGGATGCTGCATATTCGATTATCAAGCGAATCGGCAGGCCATTCATTAGTGCAATCAATCCTGTCATTGGTTTTATTGCCTTACGAAGTCGCCGTTAATCTGGATGCAATCGTGCAATCCGCTGGGCGCATGTTGTTCACCAAGCGCGGTTTGTTATCGTGGCATTTGCCAATCTACACCAAGCGCAATGCCTGCAATACTCGATTAGATTTTTATAGGGAAATGTGGATTGCGCCAGCGATTGCCTTGCTGTTAACTGCGTTTTTTGTTTATATCCAAACACTGCAAAATACGCCATTAATGGTTTGGGCATTTAGTCTGCCCATCTTGTTGCTGTGGTTTGTGTCGCCTTTAATTGCGTGGCGAATCAGCCAGCAGATTTTGACTAAAACGATTGACTTAAGCTTAGATCAGCGCGATTTTTTACATATTAGTGCAAGGCGTACTTGGCGCTATTTTGATCAATTTGTTACCGCAGACGATAATTGGCTGCCGCCAGACAACGTGCAACTTTATCCCGCCACCGCAATTGCATCGCGCACATCACCGACTAATATTGGCATGGGTTTGTTGGGCAACTTGGCGGCGCATGATTTTGGTTATATCAACACCGATAAATTACTGCGTTTAACCGACAACACGTTGACAACCATGGAAAAAATGCCGCGCTATCACGGCCATTTTTACAATTGGTATGACACGCGTAGCCTGGAATTATTGCATCCGCATTATGTTTCATCGGTCGATAGCGGCAATCTGGCTGGCAGCCTGCTGACTTTGCAGGCGGGCTTGATAGAGCTAAAATCTTCAGAAAAACTTAACCAGTTAATTGAAGCAAAAAATCGGCCTGTTAACGCTAAAACGACGTTACAAGGTTTAAAAGCAACCTTAACTATATTGACCGAACACGTACCATTGTTGCCCGTTAAAGCCATTGAGCAACATATTAAGTCTTTGCAAGAAACGTTACAGCAGCATTTGTTACAGCCGCCAAAAAATGCGTCCGAAACAAGCCCGCTGTATGCAAAAATATTGCAAACTGCACAGCAATTGGTGCTGGCGTTGCCTGCAGAAATTGATGTGCAGTCTGAGTTGTATTATTGGGTGCATGCGTTTAATCAGCAGGCGAATGGCGTTTATGACGATGTGAACAATACATTAAATGCTAATGCCAGCTTTTTTGATAAGCGCCTGCAGAAAATTGACGATTTAATTGCGCGTGTTGCTCAGTTGGCCGAAATGGATTTCACCTTCTTGTACGATACCGCCGCCGATTTATTAAGTATCGGGTTTGATGTGGGTGAGCGTCGGCGCGATCCTTCTTGCTATGATTTATTGGCATCAGAGGCCAGACTTGCCAGCTTTTTATTGATCGCACAAGGCCAGTTGCCGCAAAAGCACTGGTTTTCGCTTGGTCGTTTACTAACCAGTGTGGCGGGTGATGTGAGTTTGATTTCCTGGTCTGGCTCTATGTTTGAGTATTTAATGCCGCAGTTATTAATGCCCAGCTTTGAAAATACTTTGCTCAATCAAACCTCTAAGGCAATGGTTAAACGGCAAATTCAATATGGTCAGCTTAAAGGCGTGCCGTGGGGCATTTCAGAATCTTGTTACAACGCTACCGATATGGCGCAAGTGTATCAATACCGCGCTTTTGGCGTGCCAGGTTTAGGCTTTAAAAGCGGGTTGGCCGATGACTTGGTGATCGCGCCGTACGCCAGTGCATTGGCATTAATGGTGATGCCGCAAGAAGCATGCAGCAACTTGCAAAAACTGGCTGATCATGGTTTTGTTGGCCAATATGGGTTTTATGAGGCGATTGATTACACGCCCAATCGCTTGCCGCGTGGCAAAACACATGCCGCGATAATGGCTTTTATGGCGCATCATCAAGGCATGAGTTTATTGGCATTTGCGCACGTGTTACTTAACGGGCCGATGCAGCGCCGATTTATGGCGCCAGCACACATTAAAGCCACAGAGTTGTTACTGCAAGAGCGCATTCCTAAGCAAGGTGGTACTTTACAGCCGCATGCGGCAGAAGTGAATGCCAGTATAGTTAGCAATACTGAAGCCGCAGGCGCAACGATGCGGGTATTTGCCGATGTGAATACGCCGATACCCGAAGTGCATTTATTATCCAATGGCAGGTACCATGTCATGGCAACCAATGCAGGTGGTGGCTACAGTCGCTGGCACGATTTAGCCGTCACGCGTTGGCGTGAAGATGCCACGCAAGATAATTGGGGAACATTTGTTTACCTGCGCGATTGTGAAACGCAACGTTATTGGTCTAACGCGCATCAGCCCACATTGCGTAAAGCCGACTCTTATGAGGCGATATTTACCCAGGCGCGTGCAGAATATCGCCGCCGCGATCAATCGATTGAAACGCATACTGAAATTAGTGTTTCACCAGAAGATGACGTAGAAATCCGCCGCATCACGCTGACTAATTTATCCGCGCGGCCACGCAGCATAGAAATGACCAGTTTTGCAGAAGTGGTGCTGGCAGCACAGAATGCCGATTTAGCCCACCGTAGTTTTAGTAATCTGTTTGTGCAAACAGAAATTCTACAGGATAGACAAGCAATTATTTGTACCAGAAGACCGCGTACAGATGGCGAAAGAGTGCCTTGGATGTTCCATTTGATGGCCGTTCCAAACGGTGTGCATCATGATAACCAAACTGAAAATCTAGCGCCGCCAACTTACGAAACAGATCGTGCAAAATTTATTGGGCGTGGGCGTACGGCCATGAATCCAATCGTTTTTGATAGCGTAGAAAATGAATTAAAAACAACGGGCAATTTGCTAGAGCAGGTTTCTACGCAGATTAGCGATCAATTTTTTGGCAAGCAAGTGCATAAATCTGCCAAAAACCGCACAAAGCCATTATCTAACAGCAGCGGTTCGGTGCTAGATCCAATAGTCGCCATTCGGCGCACTGTGAATTTGCCAGCAGATCAATCGGTTGCGGTGCAAATTATTTCGGGTGTAGCCAACTCACGAGAAGCCGCACTGGCCTTGATTGATAAATATGGTGATCGCCATTTTGTCGCGCGTGCTTTTGAAATGGCCTGGTTTCAAAGCCAGGAAGTATTGCGCATGCTGAATGCAACCGAGGCAGATGCTCAAGTGTATGGTCGTTTAGCCAGTTCGGTTATTTATTGCAATTCGCTGCGCCGCGCGCCAGCAAGTGTCATTGTGCGGAATCAGTTAGGCCAATCGGGCTTATGGCGTTTTGGCGTTTCTGGCGATTTGCCGATTGTACTGATTCGAATTGGGGATTTAAATCGTTTGAGCTTAGTTAAACAAATGCTGCAAGCGCATACCTATTGGCGCATGAATGGCTTAATCGTCGATTTAGTGATTATTAATGAAGATTTTTCTGGTTATCGCGCTGTGTTGCAAGATCAAATTATTGGGTTGATTAATGCCGGCCCAGAATCGCAGACCATCGATAAACCAGGTGGCGTATTTATCAAGCGTGTGGAAGAATTGTCCGAAGAAGCGCGCGTATTATTTCAAACCATTGCCCGTGTGGTATTTACCGATGCTGTAACGAAAGACGGCGTAGAGAGTTTAATTGAGCAAGTAGAACGTCGTTCGTCTGTAGGGCGCGTTTCTGAGCGTATTTCAGAAAGGCTAGAGCCGTTGTTACCCGCTTATAACCATGCAAAAACGCTGCAGCCTAAACGGGCACTTATTTTTAACAATGGCACGGGTGGTTTTACACCAGACGGTCGCGAATATGTGATCACATTAAGCAGCGGGCAAAATACGCCTGCGCCATGGGTGAACGTGATTGCCAGCCCATATATTGGCACAGTAGTAAGTGAAAGTGGTGGCGCTTACACCTGGGTAGAAAATGCCCACGAATTCAGGTTAACAACTTGGCATAACGATCCATTATCGGATAGCAGCGGCGAAGCGTATTATATTCGCGATGAAGAAACAGGTGCATTCTGGTCGCCCACAGCGTTGCCCGCCTGCACTGCTACGCAAAATATCAGTGATTATGTCTGTCGACACGGATTTGGCTACAGCGTGTTTGAGCATGCCGAAGCAGGTATCAGCTCAGAAATGACCACTTATGTGGCGATGGATGCACCCGTTAAATTTGTTGCAATTAAACTGCGTAATTTTTCAGATCGCACGCGGCAATTATCGTTAACTGGCTATCTGGAAATAGTATTAGGCGAATGGCGACATGATAACTTAATGCATATTGTGACAGAAATTGATACCCAAACTGGTGCCGTTTTTGCACGCAATCCGTATGGTCGCGAGTGTGCAAACCGCATCATGTTTGTACATATGAGCGAAAAAGAAGTGTCTGTGAGTGGCAGCCGTACCGAGTTTATTGGCAGAAACGGCTCGCTTGCCAGCCCAGCAGCCATGCGCCGCAAACGCTTATCAGGCAGAACGGGCGCAGGATTAGACCCATGTGCGGCTTTGCAGTCGCAAATTACCTTGTTTGAAAATGAAGAACGTGAAATCGTATTTGTGATTGGCACCGCTAAAACTAAGGAAGAAGCGCATCATTATATTCAACGATTCGGCGGTTTGGCTGGCGCTAAACAAGCGCTGGATTCTGTTTACGAATACTGGAACCATACCTTGGGCGCGGTGCAAGTAGAAACACCCGATATTGCGCTTAATGTGTTGGTTAATGGCTGGCTACTTTACCAGACTATTTCGTGCCGATTATGGGGTCGCAGTGGTTATTACCAATCGGGTGGTGCGTATGGATTCCGCGATCAATTGCAAGATACCATGGCGTTAATTCACGCCACCCCGTGGCTGGCGCGTGAGCAAATTATTCGTTGTGCCGAACGTCAATTCCCGCAAGGCGATGTACAACATTGGTGGCATCCGCCCAATGGGCAAGGCGTGCGTACCCATTTTTCTGATGACTATTTATGGCTGGTTTATGCGACTTGTCGTTATGTGGCGACAACAGGCGATACCGCCGTGTTGGATGAATCTATCCATTTCCTGGAAGGGCGCGCCTTAAATCAGCATGAAGAAGCGTATTACGATTTACCGCAGCGTTCCAACGAATCGGCCAGTTTGTATGAGCATTGTGTACGCGCCATCAAGCATGGCTTGCGTTTTGGCATACATCAATTACCCTTAATGGGTTGTGGCGACTGGAATGACGGCATGAATCTGGTCGGAAAAGATGGCAAGGGCGAAAGCGTTTGGTTAGCTTGGTTTTTGGTGGATAACCTGAATTGTTTTAGTAAGCTTGCCAATAATCATGGCGATAGTACTTTTGCCGAAATTTGCGCTACACAATCGGTGCTATTAAAAGGCAATATTGAAACCAACGCGTGGGATGGCGAATGGTACAGACGCGCTTATTTTGATGATGGCACGCCATTGGGTTCAAAAGATAACGACGAATGCCAGATTGACTCCATCAGCCAAAGTTGGTCGATCATTTCAAAAAGTGGCGATGCACAGCGGGCAACCCAGGCCATGTCATCGGTGAATCAGCGCTTAATCGACCGCGATGCGCAATTGATTAAATTACTTGACCCGCCATTTAATCAATCCAATCTAGAACCTGGCTATATTAAAGGCTATGTGCCGGGCGTGCGTGAAAACGGCGGCCAATATACGCATGCTGCAATCTGGGCAACCATGGCGTATGCCATGCAAGGTGACCGTGAACGTGCATGGGAATTATTTGGCATGCTAAACCCCATTAATCACGCCAATACGCCAGCGCAAATCAACACTTACAAAGTGGAGCCTTACGTGATGAGTGCCGATATTTATGCAACTGCGCCGCACACGGGCCGTGGCGGTTGGACTTGGTACACAGGTGCTGCAGGATGGATGTATCGATTATCATTAGAAACCTTGCTGGGCATCACTTTAGAGAAAAATCAGCTACGTATTGCGCCTTGTGTGCCGCAGCATTGGCAATCGTATAAAATTCACTATCGTCACAAAAACACTTTGTATCACATCACCATACATTGCAATAGCGCACAATCTGGCCTGCCGATGCGCGCTATGCTCGATAATATCGATATTAGCGAAATTAGTTTAAACGGGCGCGATGGCAATAATACTGATGCAGCGTCATGCATTATTCCGATTGCGGATGACCGAATCGTGCACAACGTTGAGGTGTGGTTATAAAGCACTTTATTTTGTAGCGCTATTACCCTTTAATGCAGAATAATATTTGCCATATGTGTGCTAACACACAGTTTATATTTAATAAAAACGTCATACTGAATAACCGATTTTTGGCGTGTTAACACTTTTTGTAACGTTTTTTTTAACATATATTTAAAACGTTTAAAGGTTTGATTCATAAGGGGCAGAAAATGCTAGAAAAAAGCAATATGGGTTCTAGTGTTGTCAATCTGCCCATACTTAACGGTCAAAATGGGTTAAATTTACAATTAAGTGTCGAAAGCGAAATGCTGGCTGCAACACTTAACTCTATTGGCGATGCCATTATTGCCACCGATGTCAACGCGCGTATTACGCGCTTTAATGCTGTTGCCGAAAAACTTACTGGCTGCAAACAATCTGAAGCAATTGGGCGCCCAATTGACGAAATAATCTATCTGATTGACGCAGATACGCGCCAGCCTGTTGCTACGGCTTTATTAGAGACCTTAACCCACTGCACGGCAAATCAATTACCCAGGCGTTTTTTGCTGGCGACGCATAACGGTCAAGTGATTGCGATTGCGATAACCTGTTCGCCTATTATTGACCTCAACAATGTTGTGTTAGGCACGGTATTATTGTTTCGCGATATTACCCAGCGCAAAAAAACCGAACAAAAAAAGCAAATACGCTCGGACCAATTTGAGAGTTTAGTTAACGTAGCGCCAATCGGTATTTATCTGATTGGTGCGGATTTTAATATTCTGCAAATAAACGCCTATGCGCTGCCCGTATTTGGAGGTATCAGCCACTTGATTGGCCGAGATTTAGGCGATGTCATGCGCATCATTTGGCCGCAAAATAGAGCCGAAGAAATCATTCAAAAATTCCGCCACACGCTAAAGTCAGGCGAATCTTATGTAGACGCTGAACTGATTGAGCAGCGCTTGGACATTAAAACAGTGGAGCACTACACTTGGCAAATCCACCGCATTGCACTGCAAGATGGCCGTTATGGGGTTGTTTGTTATTTTCAAGATATTGCAGCGAATGTACGCGCGCAACAAAAATATACAGAAAGCGCAGAGCGCTACCGCAGTTTATTTAACTCGATGGACGAAGGGTTTTGCGTGCTGCAAATGATGTTTGATGCACAGAAAAATCCAGTGGATTTTCGGTTTTTAGAGGTCAATCCCGCTTTTGAGGAACAATGTGGCTTAATCAATGCTACCGGTAAAACCATCACAGAACTGGTTCCTGATATGGACCAATTTCCGCTTGATGTTTATGGGCAAGTATTATTAACCGGTGAGCCTATTCGCTTTGATTATGAGGTTAAAGCCATGGATCGCTGGTTTGATATTTACGCTTATCAAATTGGAAATGCAGAGGAAAATCAGGTTTGCGTTTTATTTAGCGATGTGACCAAACATAAACGTGCAGAAAAATCGCTAATAGAAAGTGAAGCGCGTTTGCATGCCTTTGTGCAGACCACCTCTGATGTGGTGTACAGCATGAATCCAGATTGGAGTGTGATGCAACAATTGCATGGCCGAGATTTTCTTGATGATATTAATCAAGCCACTTTCAATTGGCTGCAGGATTACATTCACCCAGATGACCAAGCCGCAGTGTTGGCGAGAGTTAACCAGGCCATTCAAACCAAAAGCACTTTTGAAATGGAACACCGCGTTTTGCGCGCAGATAATAGCTTGGGCTGGACATTTTCACGTGCCGTTCCATTATTAAATAGCGAAGGTGAAATTACTGAATGGTTTGGCACAGCATCTGATGTAACAGAACGTAAACTGGAGCGGCAAGCGCTGCGCCAGATTGAAGAGCGTTTTCGCGTTTTATTTGATTTAGGCCCAGTTGCCATGTACACGGTGGATGTTTCGGGCGCCATTCAAGAATATAACCGTAACGCTGTTACGATGTGGGGGCGCGAACCAAAACGGGGCGACCCTAGCGAACGCTATTGCTGCGCATATAAAATTTACTTACCCGATGGAACGCATCTACCGCACGCAGAAAACCCAGTATCCGCTGTGCTGCAAGGCCGTGTTCCATTTGCGTATGATGTAGAAGCCATTTTAGAGCGGCAAGATGGCTCGCGCGTTAGTGTGGTGGCCAACGTTGTGCCCTTAAAAAATGCACAAGGCGAAATCACTGGCGCGATGAATTGTTTAGTCGACATGACTTATCGAAAAAATGTGGAAGACGCGCTATTTGCCAATAATCTTGAACTGCAAGCCGCAAAATTAGCAGCCGAAAAAGCCAATCTGGCTAAGTCCGATTTTTTATCTAGCATGAGCCATGAACTGCGCACACCGTTAAACTCGATATTAGGTTTTGCGCAACTTATCCAGTCAAACGCAACGTCATTAACGCCTACGCAGCAAGATAATGTGCAGCAGATTCTCCATGGTGGCTGGTATGTACTCACTTTAATTAATGAGATTCTGGATTTAGCACAAATTGAATCTGGCCATCAAGCTTTGTTGATTGAACCGGTATTGCTTGCACAGATTATGCGCGAATGCGAACATTTTATGGCGCCGATAGCAGAAAAATACGGCATTGGTGTTAATTACAAGTCAATCGATCATTGCATTGTGATGGTGGATAAGACACGACTAAAACAGATTATGATTAATTTGCTCTCGAATGCGATTAAATATAACAAGCCAGCTGGAACAGTGACAGTAGATTGCAAGCAAATAAACGACGTGATTAGAATTAGTATTAAAGATACGGGCACCGGGCTGGATGCAAGCCAGTTGACGCAATTATTTCAGCCGTTTAATCGGCTTGGCCAAGAAAAAAATGGCGAAGAAGGCACTGGCATCGGTTTAGTGGTGTGCAAAAAACTGATCGAGCTGATGCAAGGCAAAATCGGTGTGCAAAGCACGGTTAATCAAGGCAGTGAATTTTGGATTGAGGTGAAATTAATGGCTGAGCCTGTATTGTCTGAATCCGTAATATCTGAAGCGTTATCAAACCAATTTTACCAGCCAAGCTAACCACTTTAAAAACACAAAAAATGAAGAGATAGATCATGAAATTAAACGCCAGTGATATTCTAAACGCCAGTATTCTCATTGTGGATGATCAAGCGTCCAACATTAGCTTGCTAACGCAAATGCTTAATCAGGCTGATTACACCAATGTGAGCTCAACCATGAACCCCCAAGAAGTGTGCGCGCTGCATCGCAAACACCATTACGATTTGATTTTACTGGATTTACAGATGCCGTTGATGGACGGATTTCAGGTGATGGAGTGCCTGAAAACTAGCCATGCAGATGCTTATTTGCCGGTGCTGGTGTTAACCGCGCAGCCAGGCCATAAAATGCGCGCGTTGCAGGCGGGCGCTAAAGATTTTATCAGCAAGCCATTTGATTTGGTTGAAGTGAAAATGCGAATCCATAACATGTTAGAAGTGCGTTTACTTTACAACAAATTAGAAAATTACAGCAAACGATTAGAGCAAGAAGTGCTTGAACGCACCGCTGAATTGCGTGAAAGCGAAGCACGTTTTCGCAGCTTGACTGAATTGGCTTCTGATTGGTATTGGGAGCAGGATGAAAATATGCAATTTACCAAGGTTTCTGGCCCAGTATTAGAAATGCTGGGTATTCAAGTAGAAAGCTTAACCAAAGATGCGTTATCAAGCCATGCAAGCAATGGTTGGAACGAACAAGAACGCGCATTACTGCAATCAAGAATCGCCAACCGCGAACCGTTTTTAGATTTTATTTTTAGCCGCCAAAATGCCAATGGCTCGCAACAAAAATTTCAGGTTAGTGGCGAACCGATGTTTGATTCGCATTGCCGCTTTATTGGCTATCGTGGCATTGGTGTTGAATTATATAAATAAAACAATGGCTTGCCAGGCTTTAAAAAATGACATTTCGCAATAACATAGGCTCGGATGGTTCAGGATTAGATGCTTCAAATTTGAATGCTTCAAGTCAGCTTACTCTCGCTCAAAAAAATCAAGCCAACAAAAATGGGCCACAACAATTGTTTAACAGCAATCATTTGCAAAAAAACTCCATTCTTGCTGCATTGCCTGCAAAAGAATTAGATTGCTTGAGTGAACATTTAGAGCTGATATTAATGCCCGTAGGTAAAATGCTGTATGAGCCAGGATTAAAGTTGCAATATGCTTACTTTCCCACTACTTGTATGGTGTCATTGTTTAGTGAGTTAAGCACTGGCGAAACAGCCGAAGCGGCAAGCGTTGGCAACGAAGGCATGATTGGCGTGCAACTGGTGTTGAGTGGCGACAGCATGCCCAGCGCAGCTACTGTGCTTATTTCGGGCTACGCATACAAATTAGACGGTCATCAACTAAAATATGCGTTTGCGCAACACACCGCATTGCAGCAAATTTTTTTACGTTATATTCAAGTGTTATGGACACAAATTGCGCAAACTGCGGTTTGTAACAGGCATCACACTATTGAACAGCAACTTTGTCGCTGGCTATTACTCGCTGTTGATCGAATATCCACCAACGAATTAATGGTGACGCAAGAGATGGTTTCAGGCGTATTGGGTGTAAGGCGCGAAAGCATTACGCAAGCTGCCAGTCATTTGCAACGCGCAGGGCTGATCAGCTGTCGTAGAGGCCACATTTCTGTATTAAATCGCGCTGGTTTGGAGCTTGCTACTTGTGAGTGTTATCATGCAGTTAAAACTGAATTGATGCGGCTGCTAGCCATACCTTGATGGCAATCGATTGGCTTAACTTGATTTCGGTTTAACTGATGCTTTTTTATCGGATATATCAGTAATAACTGATATAAAAGTTGCCGTACTCAAATGAACGCATATTTAATTTGTTGATTTGTGATGCGCTTGGATTTATTTTAGCCGCTAGCTTATTTAATAGCAGCCTGTTTAATAATGCTTAATTAAGGCTGATCTAAGTTTAATATTAAGCAATCTTTAAAGTGTTTAGTTTGAATCGTGTTACTTCTCCCTTGCACATTGGTTTATTGTTAACCATATTTTTGTGGCTAATATTTAATGCAATACCAGCTTAATATATGTGCACGAGAGCTGCATGCGCTATAAGCGCGTTTAGTTGTGTTGGCTTTAAGACCAAAGCTGGAGTTGAGTTGAATGTGGAAATTACCGATTACCATCACTTATTTAGATACATTTATAGAGACATTTTGCTTGGGCCAACATCGTTGTTATACAAATAATGAATCAGATTAAACCTTTCGCTTAAGACTGGGGTCGTAATGGATTGGTAATTGCAAGACACTCCTGCGGATGTAGGGTCTTAGTTTGCAATGTATAGTTAAGTTGTGGGTAATTTTGCGAATGCAAATCAAATTATTTTATTATGGGGTAACACCAATTGAATCAAATCAACTTCGATGAAAAAGGTCTTGGAAAATTATTGAGTGAGCTTAGCACGCAGCAAATGGATGCACTTGAATTTGGCGTGATTGGTTTTGATGATGAGGGGCTTGTAAAAGTCTATAACGACTATGAATCTAAGATGGCTGGGTTGTCACTCCAAAGTGTTATAGACGCTGACTTATTTAACACAGTAGCCCCCTGCATGAATAACTTTTTAGTGGCGCAAAAGTTTGAAGATGCGCTAGAAGAGGCGGCTGAATTAGATGAGATTATGGATTATGTATTGACCCTTAAGATGAAGCCAACCCGGGTTAAGTTAAGGCTGATTAGCAGCCCACAATTACCGTTTCACTATTTAATCATTTTAAGGTTAATTTAGACACATACCATGAGTGACGCATTAAAATCTGATTACGAATCCCTTTTGCAGTTTATGTATATGGCGCCAGTGGGCCTAGTGCAAATGCAAGCAAACGGACATATTGTGATGATTAACCCCTTATCTGCACAGCTACTTTTACCCATAACGCCCAGTGGTGATTTGTCCAATCTTTTCCAAACACTTGAAGATACGGCACCAGAGTTACAAAGTCTATGCGCTAATTTCAAAAAAAAACGCGGTCAAATTTGTGATGGATTACGCGTGCAATTAAGTGCTGGCATCCCTGGAAAAGAGGACGCTAAGTTTCTTGCTTTTACATTGCTGAAACTGGATGTCGATCGTATTATGGCGGTTATTACCGATGTCACGCTGCTCGTCAAGCGAGAGCGACAATTGCAGCATAATGAAGCTTGGTTTAATGCGATTTTTACTGATGCCACAGAGTACGCTATTGCAAGCCTCGACCTAGACGGTAATATTGAACGCTGGAACATAAGCATGCAAAGATTAACCCAATTTGCACAAGAAGATGTGGAGAATAAATCTTATGGTATCTTTTTTCCTGATGATGCAACCAATGAAGAACGTTTAAAAGATCGGCTTGCGGAGGCGGATCAGAGTGGCTGGGATTTATTAGAAGGGTGGTGTTTAAGAAAAGACGGCAGCCGCTTTTGGGGCAGCAGTATTATCTCTCCATTGGTCGATGCTTACCGCGAACTTTTAGACCCACCGCGATACTCGTTGATTATTCGTGATATTAACGACAAGCGTAACTCTGCTGAGGAAATTATTAAAGCCAGTTTTAATGATTACCTTACTGGTATTTCCAATCGCCGGGCTTTTTTTGAAGTGGCGGGAGTAGAGTTTGAGCGCTGGAAAAGACGGCCCAGACCATTGGCTTTGCTGGCCATTGATGCCGATCACTTTAAAAAAGTGAACGACACATATGGCCATGCAACCGGTGATGAAGTGTTAAAGCACCTATCTCAGATACTGCAAGACAGTGTGCGAACCATGGATATTGTGGCTAGATTGGGCGGCGAGGAGTTTGGCGCACTGCTACCCTCTACTGATTTGGAAGGTGCAGTCAAAATTGCTGAACGCATTAGAACCTCGGTTGCAGAAGCTGAGTTTGAAGTAGATGGACAGGTCATCCGTTATACAGTCAGCATAGGCGTGAGTAAGGTTGACGAGCATGTTACCGGCGTGGATATGCTACTTAAGCTGGCGGACGAGGCTTTGTATTTGTCTAAACAGGCGGGTCGTAACCGTGTGACTGTTGCTACGCAACCAGTCTAGCAAAACTAGACGTGTTTTTTAGATTAGCGACTCTTTAAATAGACCAATCGCAGTACTTGCCCATATGGTTGCGTGGTATATCTAGCCCAAGGCTGATAGATTTTGGCCGCTCTGCGGTGCTTAAGTGCGTATTAATGTATTGTTGTAGTTGATTAACTATATCGGTTGGATTAATTTTGTTCGGCTCATCTACACTGACATGAGCGCCTTCATTAAGCACGATAAACGCTTTTAGTCTTGCACCTTCCTCTGGCCGCATCATCCTAACAGCCGCGTCTTTTACCAAAGGATGTTTGATTAATATGGCGCGCACAGCTGATAGTGAAACATTGATGCCGCCTATTTGTACCATGGCGTCTTTACGGCCTTTAACTATAAATTGGGTATGCGATAACCAACGCACATTATCTTGCAATGATAAAGTAAGCGGTTTGTCTGCGGTAAACAGTCGTATGACCGCAGTATCTACAGGCGCTTTTTGCCAAAATGGAAACAGCGTGTAGGCCTTTAATGGATGGTCTCTCCAGCCAATGCCCGCTGTTTCAGAGCTGCCATACACCTCATAAAAGCCAGATAGGCTGTTTTCCAGCAGATTGATGCCCACCTCTGGCTGGCAAGGACCGGAAGAATTAATACCCACAATATCAGCAGGAAATTGTACATTAGCCCCATCCAAGCATTGCCAAAATTCGGGATAGCCAATAATTAAATCGCCACGGCGTAGCTTTGATTGCACTGCATTTGGTGAAAGGCCGCGTATGTCAATAACTGGTACTGAAGGCTCTAAGGTGCGTGGCAATAACACGCTAAAAATAAAGCCATAGATATGATGCGAGGGCACAGCACATACAATACGTTGACGGCCTTTAAATAGCTGCCCTAAAAATTGGGCTTCTTGTTCCAGCTGCACCAGCGCATGGCGATGATATTTTTTTAAGCCTGTACTACCCGAAGTTTTAAAGGAAATAAACTCAGAATAAACAGTTAAGCTTTTATGCGCAATCAATAACCAATTGGCCAAACTAGGCTGGCTAAATAGATTTTCTTCGATATTACTTTCAGCCAGATGAATTGCTCTTGACAGCGCCACCGACAGCGCCGTTAGCTCTAATGAATCTAATTGTAAGTCTGACTCGCCAAACGATAGTTGGTCATCGTCTGGCATGGATAGAGATAATGGCAGGCTCTGCCGTAACGCTGCGAGCTCTGCCATGAGCAGATCAACCACAAAACTTTGTAATCGTGCTGGTGTTTGAAACCATGCGTCTATCATGCGGCGCTGTGCCATGCAAAAGTGTCTAGCATGAAAGCTTCGCCTGTAACTACACCCACATCAGCCAATTCATGTGGCGGTCTCTGAGGATTCTGGTTGATCATACAAAGGCCAGGCACGCAAGCGGATTTGGGCCATCAATTGCTCTAACTCAGGTTGTAAGGCGCGATCTTCTTCAATAAAAGTAAGGTGGTGCGATAACGCTTGTAGCATGCTGGCTAGACTTGGATGCAGGCTGGCTTGCTGCGGCAATCTCAAGCGTAAGTGCACACCTTGGAATACGCTAATTAACAAGGCGGCAACCACTTGCTCTGTTAATTCTAAAACACGCAAGCAATCACGGCTGGCAATGGTACCCATACTGACTTTATCTTGATTATGACATTCCGTAGAACGTGAAAACACAGACGCTGGCATGGTTAGTTTCAGCGCCTCCGCGGTCCATGCGCTCACGCTAATCTGCAGTGCTTTTAGGCCATGATTAATAGGGGCATTTTCGGCACCACTACCAGATAAGTTATTAGGTAAGCCGTTGCTGTACCGGCTATCTACCAATTGCGCCATTTGCTTATCTAGCATGTCGGCTAAGTTGGCTACTTGGTTTTTAAGGCTGTCCATGGCAAATGCAATATGACCACCATAAAAATGACCACCATGCATCACTCTCTTGTGTTCAGCATCAATAATAGGGTTGTCGTTGACACTGTTCAACTCATGCTCGATATCCGTTTTTATCCAAGTCAATGCATCGGCAAGGACGCCTATGATATGCGGCGCGCAGCGAATAGAGTATCGGTCTTGAATGCGACCGGCGTGCACATCGTTATCTATTACCAAATCTTGCCTAATCCATCGGGCGATATTCTGTTGGCCGGCATGAGGCTTTAAGCTAAATAAAAATGCATCAAAATGATGTGCATTGCCATCAAGCGCATAAGAAGCCATGGCGGTGATGCGCGTAGCTAACTGCATCAAATAATGGGCACGCATATAAGCCTCACAAGCCAATGCAGTCATTACTGAAGTGCCATTCATCAGCGCCAATGCTTCTTTGGGCTGTAAAGTGAGAGGAGTTAATCCGGCTTGCTTAAGCGCCATCTGCGCCGTCATGCGCTCACCTTTAAACCATACCTCACGCTCACCGCAAAGAGTAGCCGCCAAGTAGGATAGGGGTGTTAAATCACCACTTGCTCCCACTGAACCTTCAGACGGGATTAGTGGGCTGATGCCATGGTTTAAAAAAGCAAGCAATTGCTCAAGCAGCAATGGCCTTATGCCAGAATAGCCCTTGGCCAAGGAGGTAATACGTACCGCGATAATGGCTCTGACTTGTTCGTTTGAGAAGTATGCCCCAAGCCCGCAACCATGATAGGTATACAAATGGGCAGAGAGTGATAACGCTAAATGATTGGATATAACCACATCACATGAATCACCAAATCCTGTATTGATGCCATACACAGGCTTTCCTTCTGCCAAAATTTGCATGACGTAGTCTGCACCACGTTGAATAAATTGCAAATAGTTAGCATCGTCAGAAAGCCTAGCAGTGACGCCATTCTCTGAGAGGTTAATCACGTCATTTATAGTGATTATGCCATGATCAAAGCAAATACATTGCGTTGATATCGTGAGAGCTGAGTTAATCATAAGGGGTATTGGAATGGCTTTAACGACAAAAATCGAAAAAATGAATTAAGTAAGTCTGCTATCGACGGTCTTTGACGCGACGGTTTTTTATCAAAGGCCAAATTTCGGCTGGCACGACGGGTAAAGATTCAAAACTGGGGCGGGCAAATAGAAAGCCCTGAAATAATGAGACGCCTTCATCGGCTAAGGTCAAGCATTCTTCTACAGTTTCAATGCCTTCTGCAATCACTTTTATATTAAGCTCTTTGCAGATAGAAATAATACCAAACACTAACGCTCGTCTTACCCTGTCACTATTAACATTGCGCGTTAATGACATATCAAGTTTGATGATGTCTGGCTGCCAATCAGCCAATAAATTAAGCCCAGCGTAGCCAGCACCAAAATCATCAATAGCAGTTGTAAACCGATGCTTTTTATACTCGATGAAAATATTACGCAAATGATCATTGTCTAAAACTTTTTCACCTTCGGTTACTTCGAACATAATGCGATCTGTTGGAAAATCCATTTCCGCTGCTGCCTCTAAGGTAGCGCGTATGCAGGTTTCTGGTTTATATACTGCATTTGGTAAAAAGTTAATGCTCAACATACCTTGCAGGTCTAGCTTCTTGGCAAGATCGATGGCTTTAACCCGAATTGCCTGATCAAAACGATATCGATTGCTATCATTAAGTTGTGAAAGCACTGATTCCGCACTCTCATTATTCAGGCCGCGCACCAATGCTTCATAGCCAAAAATGGTCTTGCTAGAAATATCAACAATCGGCTGGAAAGCCATTGTGAAGTTAATGCCCAGCTTTGTTTTATCTCTACACTCTTTGCAACCAACTGGTGAGAAATTAACTACTTCTATCATTTTCATTTACTCCACAACTTTATTCACAAAATCGTTTTTTCATTTATTTTATTCAAATACTATAGATATGTAACTTATTACATTGATGCTTTTGCTAATCACATAGACATTAGCATAAATTAATCCACTAAAAATGTATTGTTAATGTGGTGTTAGATTAATTTTTAAGCTTATATATTAATGGCTGCGTTGGTTGGTAAGTCATGGATGAACGCATGTTTATAACTATACTATTTAGCATTCTGATAGCCAAACCCTACACAAATTAGGATCGGATTCTTTAGCTTTAGTTGCGACCCATAACTGTACTTACAAAGCAAAAAAATAAAACCTCACTTTGCTGCTTTTGCATGGCATGCTCTAACTAACTCGAAATTACTGTCTGTGATTTAGGTGGGTAATACTGGAGTAATTATTAAGGAATGCTTCTGTAGAAAAATATCTGCCGTTACGCTTTATTAAGTACGCTTGCACAGGCAAGCACATAGTTTGAGTGTCAAAGCTGTGTGTAACGCTTGAGTTTATAACTTACTGTTTTTTTGATTTTTTTGCGAATCAACCAGTTAAGGTTGGATTGGCGTCCCCACGGGGATTCGAACCCCGGTCGCCTCCGTGAAAGGGAGGTGTCCTAGGCCTCTAGACGATGGGGACCTAAGAAATGCTACTTATTTACAACAACGGCATTTTACTACAATTTGATGAATTTCTTTAAGGATATTTGTCTTTAAAGCGTATTTATCTATACTGTATTTTTCAATACGTTGGTGGAGGTAAGCGGGATCGAACCGCTGACCTCTTGCATGCCATGCAAGCGCTCTCCCAGCTGAGCTATACCCCCATTATTACCACCAATTTTGGCCTTGAATTAACAACAACTTTTCGCGCAACTCAAAGAAGGCGCAATATTAAAGAGGCAGGCACTAATTGTCAACGAATAGTTAGCGTTTACGCGTATTTATCAGCATAAATATTGGGTTAAGTCACTTGTATGGATAAGTTATCCGCGTGTATTACTTTGTGATTCAAATGCTAATAAGTCAACTTTTGGTGCTGGCTGCCAACCCGTTTGACGATGTTCGGCCACCACATTGGTAAAGATGCCGCCGCGCACATAAAATTTTGCCGTCACACGCATAAATTTTGGCTGGATTGCTGCCACCAAATCATCCAGAATGCGGTTTGTCACCGCCTCATGAAAGCAGCCTTCGTTTCTAAACGATACGGTATAAAGTTTTAAGCTTTTCAGTTCTACACAAAGCTGGTCTGGAATGTAATCCAAAGTGATCACCGCAAAATCTGGCTGACCAGTTTTAGGGCATAAACAAGTAAATTCTGGAATTTCCATGTGAATATGAAAATCGCGATTGGGGTTAGGATTCGGGAAAGCTTCCAGCGTTTTAGAAGGCTGTGCGCTCAAGTCGCCCAATAATGTAACGCTATCGTGTAAGTTGGTGCTAGACATATTGGCATTCATATCAAATAATAGCGCTATTATAAACATAACTAGCCACTCTTTTTGCGAATCTTACCCCGTATTTACATTTAACTTTTGCGTTTAACTCACCTAAAACTTGCTGGCTTTAAATCGTTTGTAGAAACCACCACTATTCATTTGCGTGGTCAGCGCGTGGGCGTAGTTGGCCCAAATGGCTGCGGCAAATCCAACGTGATGGAATCGGTACGTTGGGTGTTGGGCGAATCGTCCGCCAAAGAAATGCGCGCCGATGCGATGGATGCGGTTATTTTTAACGGTTCTGGCAATCGAAAACCGATATCCAGGGCTTCGGTAGAGCTTATTTTTGATAACAGCTTAGGCAACGCGGCTGGCACGTGGAGCCAATACGCTGAAATTTCTGTCAAACGCGTGATTGAGCGCGAAAAAGGCTCTACTTACTATATTAACAACACCGCCGTGCGCCGGCGCGATGTGGCGGATTTGTTTTTAGGCACAGGCTTAGGTGGCAGGGCTTATGCCATCATCGGCCAAAACACCATTTCGCGCATTGTAGAAGCCAAACCAGAAGAGTTGCGCGTATTTTTAGAGGAAGCGGCAGGTATTAGCAAGTACAAAGAGCGCCGCCGCGAAACCGAATTGCGGCTACGTGATACACGTGAAAATCTTCTCAGAGTAGAAGATATCTGCCGCGAATTGCAAAAACAAATCACCAAGTTGGAATCTCAAGCAGTTGTAGCCCAGCAATACCATGCGCTGCAAGCGGAATACAAACTGGTAGAAGGACAATTGTGGCTTTTGAAAAAACGCGATGCCAGCCGCAATTGGCAGAAAGCCAAATTACTGGTTGAGCAATTGGTGAATCAATTAGAAGCGCAAATGGCGGCGTTGCGAAAAAGTGAGGCCGAATTAGAGTCAAGTCGGCAAGCGCGTTATGCCGCAGCTGAGGGCATTAATAGCGCGCAAGCGGCTTATTACGAAGCCAATGCAGAAGTGTCTAATTTAGAGAATCAAGTCAAGCAGAACTCAGAAGCGCGTGAACGACTGTTGCAACAATTGCAGCAGTTAACGCTTTCAATTGAACGAAACGCCAGCAATAGCGCCGCTTTACAACAAGATTTAGCGCAATTAAATAGCGATTTAGCACTTGCGCAATCCAGCGAACAGCAATCCAATCAAGCATTGGCAGCGTTAAAATTAACGCTGCCAGAAAAAGAAGCCTTATTAAAAGTGGCGGCCATCTTGGCACAAACCAGCCAGCAAGTGTTAAATGAAGCCAATCAACGCATTCAGGTTGAGCGCAATAATTTACAATTTATCAATAAAAATATTAAAGAAAATCAACAACGTATACAGCAATTTGAAAGTGAGTTAACACGTTTAATCTTGCCAAATGTGGCAGATTTAGAAGTCTGTGAAGTTAATTGGCAACAAGCGCAAAGTGCGGTTAATGCGATTGAAAAAGGTAGTCAGAATTTGCGTGCCCGTGAAGCCGCTTATCAAGCTGAAATACGCCAATTGCGTGACACGCAAAATGATGCGCAACGTAGGCTCAATCAAGCGGATGCTGAATTGCATTCTTTGCAGAAAATGCAGCAGTCTCTGCATTCTGAAACTAAATTAAACGACTGGCTGGCGCGCTACGGTTTAAAAGACAATGCTTATTTGTGGCAAAAGATTAAAATCGATGCCAACTGGCGCGTGGCACTGGAAGCGGTTTTGGGCGCTAAATTAAATGCATTGATTGCAAACAAGAACGCACTGGCGAATAGCATGGCAGAACAAAGACCGCCAACTGCAGTGGTGTTAGGCTTTGATCATAAAGATAAAGCTAATGAGCAAACATCAATACATCACGCAAACTTAACGCCGCTGATTCAAGTAATTGAGCATTGTGATGCCGATTTAAAACCTATGTTGGCAGATTGGCTACAAGGCGCTTATCTATTGCCTGCTGGTGATTTGCCTGAAAACGCTGTTAACCAACTTCAACTCGGTGAAACGCTGGTGAATCAGCATGGCGATATATTCAGCCGCCACAGCGTGTCGTATCACAGCGCGCAATCTAGCTTGCATGGCGTGCTGGAAAGGCAGGCGCAGTTAGAGTTGCTGGAAAAAAACCAGCCGAATTTGCAAAAAAACTTGCACACAATTAATGAAGCACTTAAAACCGCAGAAAACCAACTGCAACTAGCGCGCCAACAGCAACAGCAGGAAAACGTACAATTGCGTGCCGCCACGCAACATCAGCATGAGTTACAGCTTAAATTAGCACAGATACAGCAAACGCGACAAAATGCCTTGCAGCGCGAAAAAAGTATTCAATTAGATTTGGCTGCGCTTAAACAAAAATTGACGCAATTGACGCAGGATATAACCAGCAAGCAAGCCTTACAAGACGCAATTATTGCGCAACTTGATGCGTTAACTTTGGCTAAAGATAATGATGCATTAGCCAAACAATTGGCAGAACAGGATTATTTTGCAGCGCGCGATGCGCTTATGCAAGCTGAAAAAAATCATCAAGAATTTGGTTTTAATTTAAAATTAATTAATAGTAAAATCATTGAGTTAACCAGTAAAATTAAGGTAAATTTTGAAGAAAAAACTGCGCTTGCATTGCGCCAGAAAGAGCTAGAACAAACATTATTGCTTGCGCCAATGGATACGCTGAAAGCGAATCTGATTGAGGCGATAAATACCAAACAAAGCTGCGAGTCTGCTTTGGCAGTTGCGCGCAATCACTTGGCAGAGCAGGAGCAGATTTTGCAGGATTTTGACCGCGTGCGCATGCAAAACGAGCAACAATTGCATCCGTTGCGAGATAACTTGGAACAGCACCGTTTAAATGAGCAAGAAGCGCGTTTGACTTTTGAGCAATGTCAGGCGGGCTTGGCTGAAAACGGGCAAGATGAGCAAATGCTGGCGTCTAGTTTAAATCAGCAAGCTAAAGTGAGCGATTTGCTGCGCAAATCTGGCCAGATTCAACAAGAAATGATGGATTTGGGCGCGGTTAATTTGGCCGCCATTCAAGAATTAAGTACAGAAACAGAGCGTAAAACTTATTTAGATAGCCAGATGCTGGATTTAAGGCAGGCAACGGATACGCTGGAAGAGGCGATTCGCAAAATTGACCGTGAAACGCGCGATAAACTGATGCACACGTTCAATAGCGCAAATCACCATTTTGGTGAGTTGTTTGCAACTTTATTTGGCGGCGGTCAAGCAAGGTTGGAACTGCTTGGCGATGAGATTTTAGATACGGGTTTACAAGTATTTGCGCAGCCGCCAGGCAAAAAAAATACCACGATTCAATTATTATCCGGCGGCGAAAAAGCCTTAACTGCGCTGGCTTTGGTGTTTGCATTGTTTCGGTTAAACCCAGCGCCATTTTGTTTGATGGATGAAGTAGACGCACCGCTGGATGACAGCAATACCGAGCGCTTTTGCCAAATGGTGAAGAAAATGAGCGAAAACACGCAATTTTTATTTGTGAGCCATAATAAAATCACCATGGAAATGGCGCAGCAACTCATTGGTGTTACCATGCAAGAGTCTGGCGTTTCGCGTATTGTGGATGTTGATATTGAAGCCGCGTTAAGCATGCAGGCTTGAATTATTATCCAATTAAACAGACAATAGTCGCTTGTTTAAATAGGTTAAGTTTTTGAACAAGCCGTCGCTTTAAACTTTTTTAATATTAAAAAACTATATTCATGTCAGATTTACAAATAGCACTCATTATTTTAGGCGCATTTATTATTGCCGGCGTTGTGTTGTACAACTGGTTGCAAGAGAGAAAACTGCGCAACCAGGTAATGGAGGAATTTATTGTGCCGCAAAAAGATGTGCTGGCCGAAGATTTTTACATTGACACCGATGCTTTCGTTGAAAAAGAACTGGCGGAAGTGCCTTATAAGTTCAAACATTCTATTTTTGAAGAGCCTGCTCGGGAATCTAAGGTTGAACAATCGGCTCAATTTGCAGAAAAGCCAGCAACAGGTTTCAATACAGCGTTTAACGATGCGACATCAATCGAACAAGAGACGCAAACGTCTACATATGCAGAAGAAGTTAACCCGAATTTAAGCACAAAATTTGCAGATGAAATGGTTGATGCTATTCAAGCGGATTCAGCCAGCGGCATAATTAACGATAATGTCATTAACAATTCTGCCGTCAACCAAAAATCGGTTCAAAAACCAACAGCGCCAGATACAAGGCCGCCGAGCGCACAAAGTGGATTTGACAATACATTTATGCAATTGCCTGCGGCCGTGCATGCACAAATCGATTTAACCGCCATGCTGTATGCCAACAAAAAAATAAATCATCAAGCTTTGTGCGACATGGCTAATAGTATTGATGAAATTAGATTGCCGATGGTGATTTACGGTTTAGATCATGCAGAAAAATGGCATTTAGTGCGAAGCAACCAAGCCGCCCTGGAAAACGCCAGTCTAAGCGACATGGAATATATGCAGGCAACCTGCAGCTTGCAGTTGGCGGATCGTGGCGGACCTGTCGCTAAAAACCTGTTGAACAAATTTCAGTTTGCGGTTGAAAACATGGGCTTGGAACTGAATGCACATGTGGAATGGCAAGGCAGCGGCGATGTATTGCAGCGCGCAATCGAGCTGGACCAATTTTGTATCGAAGTCGATCAGTTAATTAATGTGCATATAGCCCAAGGCGAGTTGCCGATTCATGGCACCAAATTTCGAGGCTTGGCCGAGGCAAGTGGCGGGGCGTTAAACGAAGACGGTAAGTTTTATTTTTACGCCAATAATGAGGTTAACTATTACGCCGCATTGCAAAAATTACCCTTATTTAGTGTGATTGAATTTAATAATCAACCGTTTAGCGCAGAAAGTTTGCGTAATAGCGTGTTAAAAGCCGTTACTTTTCAATTAGAAATCCCCAAAGTGCCAAGCTGTGAACAAGCATTTAATCAGATGATTTTAATCGCACAAAAATTAAGTAGCAGTTTGAACGCCAATCTGGTCGATGATAATCAAAAGCCCTTGGGTGATTTGCAGATAGAAAAAATCCGGCAGCAGCTTAAGGTGATTCATGCGACGATGGTGGCGCGCGGCGTGATGCCTGGCAGCGCGGCCAGCATGCGCTTGTTTAATTAGTTGATGGCCGTATAAAAGCAATGGCAAGTTTAGAATCTGCACGTTTGCAAGTTGCTGAACTTGCCGCTGCAATCGCGCATCACGATTATCAATATTACGTTTTGGATGCGCCAACTATTTCCGATAACGAATACGATGGTTTGTATCGCCAGTTAACCGATTTAGAACGACAATACCCACAACTAATTACCCCAGATTCACCGACGCAACGCGTTGCTGGCAGCGCAATTGGCAGCTTTAATAGCGTGGTGCATCGGCAACCCATGTTGTCATTAAATAATGCGTTTGGCGATGCCGAATTACTGGCTTTTGATAAACGCGTGCGCGATAGCTTGAGCGTTGAGCAAGTGGAATATGCAGTTGAGCCTAAGTTTGACGGCTTGGCGATTACCTTAACTTACGAAAATGGTCTGTTTACGCAAGGTGCAACGCGTGGCGATGGTTATACCGGTGAAAATGTCACGCACAATTTACGCACCATTCGCGCGATTCCCATTAAATTAGCGGTAAAAACCCCACCGCAACTGTTAGAAGTACGCGGCGAAGTGATTATGCTTAAACGCGATTTTGAGCGCCTGAATCAAGCGCAAGCTAAAGCCGGCAACAAACTGTTTGCTAATCCACGTAACGCAGCAGCGGGCAGTTTGCGCCAGCTTGATGCAAAAATAACTGCCACGCGGCCACTACACTTTTTTGCTTATGGCTTGGGCGAAGCTTTAAGCGTGCCGCCGTTAAATTCGCATGCACAAGCCATGGATTATTTAACTGAGTTGCATTTTCCAGTAAGTGATTTACGCACAGTTAAACGAGGCGCGCGCGGCCTGCAAGATTATTACTTGGCGATGGGTGAAAGGCGTGCTCGTTTGCCGTTTGATATTGATGGCGTGGTGTATAAAGTCAATCAATTTGCGCAGCAAAAAACGCTGGGTTTTGTGTCACGCGCGCCACGTTGGGCTATCGCACACAAATACGCTGCCGAAGAAGCGCAAACAATAGTAGAAGACATCACAGTTCAAGTTGGGCGTACTGGCGCAATAACGCCTGTAGCCAGGCTTAAGGCCGTGTTTGTCGGTGGTGTTACCGTCACCAATGCCACACTACATAATGAAGATGAGTTGCGCCGCAAGGACATTCGCATAAATGACACCGTTATTGTGAGGCGCGCAGGCGATGTGATTCCTGAAGTGGTCACTGTTTTGCTGGATTTGCGCCCGAATAACGCCACAATATTTAACATGCCAAGCAGTTGCCCAGAATGCGGTTCGCATATTGAGCGTCCGTTAGATGAAGCCATTGCACGTTGCACCGGCGGTTTAATTTGCCCCGCGCAGCGCAAACAAGCCATTACCCATTTTGCATCGCGCCGCGCGCTGGATATTGAAGGCATGGGCGAAAAACTAGCCGATCAATTAGTCGCTGCAAATCTGGTTAAGTCCTTGGACGATATCTATAAATTAGACCTCAACACGCTGGCTAATTTAGATCGCATGGCGCAAAAATCCGCCCAAAATGTGATTAACGCGTTAAACCACAGCAAGCAAACCACGCTGGCGCGCTTTATTTACGGGTTGGGCATTCGCAATGTGGGTGAAGCAACCGCCAAAGATTTAAGTGCGCATTTCGGCAACCTGCAAGCGTTGCTGGATGCCGATTTGGCAGCATTGCTACAGGTAAACGATGTTGGCCCAATCGTTGCAGAATCTCTATTGCAGTTTTTTAGTGAGCCGCATAACCGTGCCGTGATTACCTCAATGCGCGATTTAGGCCTTAGCTGGCCAGAAAATGCAGGTAAACAGAGCACAATGGGCGCACTGACTGGCAAAGTATTCGTACTCACAGGCACGCTGCCCAACTTATCGCGCGATACTGCACAAGCGATGATAGAAGCGGCTGGTGGCAAAGTGAGCGGCAGCGTATCTAAAAAAACAGATTTTGTGGTTGCTGGGGCAGAAGCGGGCAGCAAATTAGAAAAAGCCCAAAGCTTGTACGTGCCAGTGATTGACGAAAACGGGTTACAGCAACTTTTATCAGCCGCATCACAAGCAACTAATCGTGTTATTCCTGCGTCAGACGCAATAACGCCGCAATCCACATTATTTTAATAAGCTAGTTTTTAACTAACAATTTTTATTTACTTAACCCTTAGAATTTAACCCATAGAAAACAATCATGAACTTAGCATTTATTAAACCAGAAAATACATTAACTAAACTATTTATTATATTGTTTATATTAAGCTTTAATTTGCAAGCAGCAGAGGTTTCTACCAAAGCATCTGCATGCACCCAGGCTTTAAATCAAGCTGACTTTGCTAAAGCAATGAACATTTCCAATGAAATGCTGGTTGCAAATCCCAATAATCGAGATGGTTTGCTCTGCAAGGGCAGGGCGCTTGGTGGTCAAGGACAATATGCGCAAGCATTAATTGCGCTTGAGCAGTCACTTACTCAAGCCAAAACGGGTTTGGATAAAATGATTTCTTATCTTTTAATCGGTAATTTAAACAAAGAAAACAATAAGAATGCGCAAGCTATCGCCAGCTATGAAAAAAGTAGGCAAATTGCGCTTAGCGAAAAAAATAATCAATTTGTACGCGTTAACCATAATTTAATCGGCGAAACGCAAGCGCAAAATAACGATTTAAATGCGGCACTGGATAGTTACATTGCAGGCGACAAATCAGCCAATAATGACAATGAGCGCGCAGATGGTTATGAGCGCTTAGCCAATACCTACAGCGCGCTGGGCAAGCATGATGCGGCAATTGAATATCAAGTGAAAGCGCTGTTAATGCACAGAAGAGTGGGCACTTTGGATCAGTTTGCCAATGCCAGCCTGCAAATGGGGCGCATTTATGTGGCGGCTAAAGAATATGCCAATGCCGAAAAAGCCTATCAAAAACTGGTGCAGTTTAGCCAGGAAAATGGTGGTGCTTATTATGAAGTAAAAGCCAATATCGGCTTGGCACAGGCCAAAGCCGCAAGCGGTGATAAAGCGGCGGCTAAAAATTTGCTGGCAGACGCACAAAAAATGGCGCAGACGCTTAATGCACCAGATTTGCTGGCTGAAACTGACGCTGCATTTAAAGTATTAGGCAATTAAACGGGTTAACTTAACCCGTTAATTAGCTCAAAAAATCAGTAACTAGCCAAAAACTGGCTAATTATTCTAAAAATAATCTCATGATTGAACTGAGCAACTTAAATTGACCGTAAGCCTAATTAATAAAGATTTAACTGTAAGGATTCGCCATTGTTGGCGACTAAACCTCATTCAGCACTATTCGATAAGCATTATGCAATCGACATTTGTTCATATTAAGGCGACATTTTCATGATTATTTTGAATCAATCCAAGTTAAATCCAAGCAATATTCGGCCTTCAGAAATTACGCCGCAAGACGTATTTGAACACAGGCGTGGATTTTTAAAAGCTGCTGGGTTTGGCTTGGCTGCTGGTTCGGCATTATTGTTATCGGGTAAAGCACGCGCCGCTGCTAATATCTCTGGCGGTGTAACCGAAGGCGCAGGGCGCCTAATTGGCCGAGCTAACGTTGCGTCAACTGAAAAAGTGGCTTTTAAAGCGGGTGCAAGGCAAAAAATAAGCGGCTACAGCAAAACAGCGTATGGCGCAGGTGAAAAACTGACGCAATACGAAGATATCACCACCTACAACAATTATTACGAGTTTGGCACAGGCAAGAGAGATCCAGCAGTTCAAGCTACTTTATTTAAGCCACGCCCGTGGGCGATCAGCATTGAAGGCGAAGTAAAAAAAGCCAAAACTATCAGCATCGAAGATTTGCTTAAACTAGCGCCATTAGAAGAGCGGATTTATCGTATGCGCTGTGTAGAAGGCTGGTCAATGGTGATTCCGTGGGTAGGTTTGCCGCTGGCGAGTTTAGTCAAATTGGCAGAGCCAACTGGCAATGCAAAATATATCGAGTTTATTTCTGCGGCTGACCCGCAAACGATGCCAGGCGTGAATTCGCCAATACTCGATTGGCCTTACAACGAAGGTTTGCGCATGGACGAAGCCACCAATCCATTAACTTTGCTGGCAGTTGGTTTATATGGTGAATATTTGCCGAATCAAAACGGCGCGCCTGTGCGCTTGGTTACGCCATGGAAATACGGTTTTAAAGGCGCAAAATCCATTGTAAAAATTCGTTTTGTTGAAAAAATGCCGTTAACAACCTGGATGAAAGCCGGGCCTTCAGAATATGGTTTTTACGCCAACGTTAACCCCAATGTTGATCATCCGCGTTGGACGCAATCATCCGAAAAACCGATTGGCGGCGGCTTATTTGCTGGTCGTATCAAAACCAAAATGTTTAACGGATACAGCGAACAAGTGGCACAAATGTACGCTGGTCTAGATCTACATAAAAATTTCTAGTTAATCTTCTAAATAGTTAACTTTGTTATTCCTATGAAAAAGCAACACATCGTTTTCGTGAAAGTAGCGATATGGATATTCGCATTTTTGCCGCTTACGCGCCTTATTTGGTTGGGAGTTAACGATAATTTAGGGGCAAATCCAGTCGAATTTGTCGAGCACTCGACTGGCATTTGGGCGCTAGTATTTTTGCTCATATCCTTAAGCATGACGCCAATTCGCTTGATTACTGGGCTGGTTTGGCCAATACAATTACGCCGAATACTCGGCTTATTTATGTTTTTTTATGCCTGCCTGCATATTACCGCCTATGTGTGGCTGGATTTTGCTCTGATGTGGAATGAGATAGTGAAAGATGTCGCCAAACACCCGCGCATACTGGTGGGTTTTGCGGCGTTCGTGCTGGCTATTCCGCTAGCAGCCACCTCAAATAGTTGGATGATTAAAAAACTTAAAACCAACTGGAAAAAACTGCATAAACTGGTTTATTTAATCGCTATTCTTGGTGTCGTCCATTTTTGGATGCTGGTTAAAAAAGACATCACAGAGCCATTTTATTATGCCGCTATGCTAGTTTTATTACTGTCCATTCGGTTGTATTTCAAATACCAGCCGAGCTTAAAATTAAAACTCAGCAAAGCGATGTAAGGGATTTGTAAAGACTTTGTAAGGATTGCCCGTTTAAAAAGACTAACTCAATAATTACAATAAGGGAGCTTGGCATGTTGTTTTTCAATAGCATCAATCAATTTTATCAGTTTATTCGCGAAAAACTAGACGCTTTAGGTACTTGGTTGCCACAACTGTTTTTAAGACTTATTTTGGCGTGGGAGTTTGGTGAAGCAGGTTTCGAAAAATTGCATGGCACTAATTGGTTTGCAGATATTGCATTTCCGTTTCCATTTAGTTTATTGCCACCAGATATTAGCTGGGGCATCGCCACTTTTTTTGAAATAGTCGGTGCGTTTGCATTGGCTTTGGGTTTGGCAACGCGCTTTTTTTCATTCTCGCTGATTATATTAACCATTGTTGCTATCGCTGCGGTGCATTGGCCAGAACATTGGAGTACGTTAGCGGAATTGGTGAAAGGCTATCGTATAACAGACTCACAGCAAGATGGTTTTGGCAATTATAAATTACCGTTGCTATATATCATTATGTTTATTCCATTGTTATTAAACGGTGCGGGTAAGTTAAGCGTGGATTATCTAATTAGGCGTATTAATAAATAAGCGACTTATTAATGCGCTAAAATAAAGTTTATTTAACATAATATACATTATACGAAGTGAGCGGATTTTTTAAGGGGAGTGATTCGAGGGTTTGCAGCAGCTGTTTTTAACCCTCAATTTGCTCTCAATAGTCTCAATTTGAGACTGAACGGACTAGTGTTACTATCCGAACTTAAAAAATCAGTGTCGTCATCATCATCCTAAAATCACGCTAAATTTTTAGCGTTTTTTTGGGCATATCTCGGAAAACTTTTCCACAGTATTTTTTATCGGCATTTTGCCATCTGAAAAACTGAAGGAATTGTCATGTATCAAACATCAAATGCAAGAAATCATGAAATAACAGAAATTAAGCTGTCAATCGGTCAATGCAAACTCATAGGACGCCTTGTAGACGAAAAACTGCAATACATCGATGATGGTGTATCAGATTTGAATAAAAACGGGTTTAAGACGCTCCTAGATGTGTTTGAAGCGGCCACGCAAGAAACAGCAGCAGAAAAAGCCGAAAACGACGCAATCCGCTCTCAAAAATTCGCCGCTTGGGCATCAGGCGACTATCGAAATGTGAAGCAACATGGCTAACTTGCTACATTCTGATGGCATTGGCGGCAAGGGCGTATCAGCGCGCATGTTCGCTGAAAACATCGGGCTGTCTCCTGATTACGTGTTGAAACTATGCAGACAAGGCAAGATATTTGGTGCCAGACTGCATGGACGCACCCGTAAATGGTGGATTTACCCACCGGCAAAACTCTTATGCGTAAACTCAAAAAGCAACGTAAATACATCGACCCCGATGCGTTCTACCTTGCCCGCAGACAAGCAGGGCTAACCGTGCTGGAAGCAGCCATCGAACTAAATGTCAGTGAACGCACCATTCGCAATTACGAGAATGGGGCGGTTACTATCCCCTACCCCAGTTTCAGGCTGATGCGGCTGCTGGGTGGCTATGCGTTGGTTGCAGTCAGTAAGCGATTAGGTGACGACTGGCAGGACTGGTCATTCTGGCAAAACAAGCTGTGGTCACCAGAGGGCAAGGGCTTTGACGTTCAGAACCTGCGATATCTCTCGACTTACATGCAGATTGCGCGGCGTGCGTTGGCGTCCTCGCGGGCTCGTCCTTCGGCTACTGCCGCGAAACGCCAGGTCAAAGGCGTTGTTTCGTTGGTGCATGGGACGGCAGCGCGTGAGCAACCGAGTAGCGCGACCGCGCTATTCGGCGTCGAAGTTGCTCAAAGTCCGATTGTGTATGTTGAGACGTTGCTTGCGGACAGGGGTATGGCTGCTTGAGTTTGTTGGTTTGGTGCGCTTTTGCTGCATGGATGAAATTGAAGCGTTTTTGTGCTAAGTTAAAAAAGGATCTAATGTTTAATGATGGGCTGACAACCCCGAAAGTAAAGCTGGGCTTGCAATACAAACAGGTTGTGGAAGAGTTGGGAATGATGGCGATTGTGCTTGCTTTGTTATACATTATACGAAGTAGCATGATTGGGAGGCGGATATATATTTTTATCAAAGTTATTTTTTAGAAATCACAATTAAACCTGCAATTATTAACAGCATGCCACAGGCAATTCGCCACGTGACTGATTCTTTGAGCAGCCACCAAGCAAGCAATATTGCAACTACCACACTGCCTTTATCAATTAATGCAACCGTTGCTACATCGCCTAACTTAAGTGCTTTGTAATAAAAAATCCAAGAACCAGCTGTGGCAAATGCCGAAAGTGCCAGCCAAATGTAATTAGCTTTTTGCAGCACTTTGAATTCGGCTGGTGTGGATGAAAGAGTGGCAAACATTAATACAAATCCACAAACAAAAAGTGTGCGAACCGTTAACCCTACTTCGGCTGAAATACCATTAAGACCTTGTTTAGCGATGACTGAAGTAAACCCAGCAAAGCTAGCTGAAATCATTGCATATATTACCCAGCGTTCCATTTTCACCTTAAAATGATTAAGTCTACGTCAACAATAATGCCAGTACTTTAAACACATTGCATACTTTTATGTATTTAAACTCAGTCATGCTGTCATTATCTCACATGCTTTTTATGGTCTTCGTAACACAAGACCCATAACGGATAGACGGTGATTCTTCGCCAGAATTAACAAACATAATGGTGTCTGGCGCATTACTAATAAGTTAAAACAGGCCGGCAATAAAAACAGTGGAATATTTAAGCTCACTGCTAGCAATATCAAATTTCTTATCAAAAACTAATGTTCGCCTGCTTTTGCCGCACGCTGTGGGGAAAACATAATACATACCAAAATTAGTAACAATAGTGTGATAGATGCCGAATAGCGGCTTAGTGCAAGTCCGCCTGCGGCAACAGGCTTATCAAGGAAATCGCCAACGACTGCGCCCAATGGACGTGTGAAAATAAAGGCTGCCCAAAAAAGTAGGGTTTTAGAGATGTTTGTAAAAAAATGTGCGCCTGTTAAGATGATTAAAATACTACCGAAAATTGCTGCTGCACCAACATAACCTAAGCCTGCTGTATCGGCTGTCCAATCGCCAAGGGCAGTGCCTAAAGTTTGCGAAAACATAATGGTAACCCAATAAAACATTTCCGTTCTAGGTGAATGGATTGAGTTAATGGAAACCGATCCGAAAGTTTTGTACCAGACAGTGAGAGAAGCCAGTAGAAGCGCTAATAGTAACGCCGACCCGCCTGTGTAGCCAATACCCAATGATCGCGTTGCAAAATCGGCCAATGTCGTGCCCACTGTAGTGGTGGCAATTATGGTTGCCCAATACAAATAGGGATGAAATTGTTTGGCTTTAATCTGTGCAGTAACCGCTAAAAAAAACAGGACAGCAAAAATAAATGTGCTCACTAAATAGCCGAGATTTAGTGACATCGACATGGCATCACCTGCAGTTTCGCCCAGCGTTGTGGCGAAAATTTTGATTACCCAAAATATGAGTGTAAGTGCGGGAACTTTACTTAATGCTTCTGACAATGCAATTTCCTCTTCAAGATTTTTCATGAGCTAAAATTAAAGACTTAAGTTTTAGAATCCAGACTTAAGGATCCAGATTTTCTGATTCTTTTAATGCGCCAGTTTTAAAAGCGCGATTGGCGGTTTGATAATAGGCAATTGCTTCATTGAGTAAAATACTGTCCATTTTTGTGGAAGTAGATTCCATCGTAATTGGATCTACCTTGTAAGCCTCTACTTTTTGTTTGGGACTTAACACGATTAAAGTATCATTTTTGTAATAGCCCAACTCCTGATAATTGCTGATAAAAGCACGTGGAGCAATTTGTTCAGCTTTTTCTTCAAATAGTGATTGTCCAAAAAAGTGTTCATCGCCCTTTTTACCCAACACATCTAATAGCGTAGGCACGATATCTATTTGGCTTGCCATGCGGCTGTAATGGGCGGCTGGCAACATATCTGGTGCATAAAAAATGAGTGGAATATGATATTTAGCCACAGGCAGTTTGGTTTTACCTGCCACTGATGCGCAATGGTCAGCAACAATCACAAATAAAGTGTCTTTAAACCAAGGTTTAGTTTTGGCTTTTTCAATCAATTGGCCAATCGCGTAATCGGTATATTTGACGGCGCCATCTCGATTACCTTGTGGTAAATCAATTTTGCCTGCCGGAAACGTAAATGGCCGATGGTTGCTGGTCGTCATAATCTGTGCGAAAAATGGTTTACCACTTTTAACGGTTTCATCTAAATGCAACAGCGCATTATCAAATAAACTTTCATCGTCCACACCCCAAATATTTTCATGCTGTATGGTTTTTTTATCAAAATCAGTACGGTCTACTACTTTATAATCATTGCCTTTGTAATAAGCATTCATGTTGTCAAAGTAACCGTAACCGCCATAAATAAAAAAAGTGTTAAACCCTTGCAACGTTAACATTTCA
Organism: Methylotenera sp.; assembly: GCA_046594915.1. Classification (GTDB taxonomy): domain Bacteria; phylum Pseudomonadota; class Gammaproteobacteria; order Burkholderiales; family Methylophilaceae; genus Methylotenera_A. Next base: position 359,127 of record JBKJRC010000003.1, read on the forward strand.
CCAATGGTGGCTAGGTGTTCGTTATTAGGGCGATGCACTATTGCCTGGCCTGGGATGGGTGGAATCGCAATAGTGAGTGCATCCAATCCACGTACGGTGCGCGTGCCCGTGGCAAAAATTTTGTCAAAAACCAAGCCGTCTTTGGCTATTTTGTCCAGGTTTGGGGTTAAGTGTTCAGTGTTGCCATAAGCGCCAACATAACTTGCAGACAAGCTTTCTACCGAGATCAATACAACGTTTTTAGGCCGCCGCGTAAAACTGCCCATCTCAAATACTTCGACTGGATGCGCATTTTCTGACAGTACATCCGTGGTTAATTTGCGCTCAACCTCTAAACCGCGCAGTACTTTATCTGCCTCGGTTTGCGGCATGGTTTTATAAAACTTGTCATAATCGAGCTCATTACGCCGCATGGCCGAAGCCAGCGTAAATAAGCCGTTGCCCGATAACTCATTGGCATAGGCATTTTTACTAAGTGCCATCTGATCGGCATTAGCAAAATGGTAACTCAATAACGGCAAGCCTAACAACGCCAATAATAAGATGATCTTTTGTTTGGCGTGTAAAGCGTATTGCCTAAAAGCAATAAACCTGTGCGCTAGCCACATCATGCAAAGCGCAATCACCGCAATACTTAACACTATTAATGGCACAGAATATGATTCACGAATATTGCCGATTACTTCGTGCGTGTAAATAAGGTAATCGACCGCGATAAAATTGAATCTGGTGGTGAATTCTTGCCAAAATATAACTTCCGACACAACACCAAATATCAAGCTAAAAGTAACAATGTAAGCGATGCCCCATTTTAATATGGACAGCCAATTTTTGCTGCGCCAACTATTTGGTAACACAATTGAAATCAATAGCCAAGGCACGATTAAATAAGCCAGCGTACTTAAATCAAACCATAAACCACGGCTAAACATTTTAATGGTTTGGCCTAAAGTTAGCTGGGTTGGACCAACATCTATCCAAAGTACCAACCGTAACAATAGCCACAAACTCAGTGCGATTAAGCCTAAAAATACCACAAAAGGCAGTTGAATACGGCTTGATTTTAATGATTTTTGCATAAATTTCTTTTTGATATTGTTAAAGTGAATGGCTAAAAATTAATGATTGTTGCGGGTTTTTTTCGCGTTTTTTATTTGGCGAATAGCAAAGGTTGAGTAAAACTAAAACTAACCAAACCACCCATGCTGCCCACAGCGTATGCGATAGAAAATGTGCGCCGCGAATCATTTGCGCCCAACCCATCACAAAGCCCAGTATGAGTGAAATCACCAAGCTGGAACACGCAAACAACGGCTTTGTCTGTCTAAACGCAAAGTAAATTGCCATTAATGCAAAACCACCACTGGCATGCGCTCCCGGCCAGCAATGCCCTGATGCTGCCCCGTTTGGCAAGTTTGCCAGTAATGGATAATATAAAAATTTGCCACCAAAATCGGTTAAGTCCCAAGGGCAAGCATGCATGCTCTGGCTTTTGATGGCCGCCACTGCGAAGGTGCTGAGTATCATCCCCAAAAATGCCCAGCCTAATTGAAGACGAACCAATGCGGTTAGCTTTAATCTGCCACCGAATATTACTAAGGAAAGCATGGTTAATGCAATCGAGATAACAAGATATTTCAATCCAAAATGCATAACTTGCACCAAAAAAACATCGTGCTTTAAACTAAATACTTTATTTTCCGCATCAAAATAAGGGTTAATTAAATCAAAATCCAGGTGAGTTTTCGGGTAAATCCACAGTAAAAATACTGCGGATATTAACAAGGCAAAGGCTTGCTTAATGTTCCACACAGTTGATTGAGATAAATTCAAAATGGTCATGGTTATGTTGAGTTTGGCCTGTTTGCGATGCGGCTCATTTTGAATCTAATTTCTTAGTGCGTTTGGTAAAGTGACTTAAATCACGCATGATTTGCATATTGCTGGCGCGTTTCTTTTCCAGCATGGCTTTGGCTGCCGCACCGGTAATTGGAACATCTTGCATGGTGCTGACTTTTTGCATAAAAAATGCTTTACCATCGACTGGTTGCACAATTTTTACGTCTTTGTCCACATAAGCCAATTTGTCCCAATCGGCAATATAGGTGTGGTCGCGTGTTTCATCGCTGAATAAGTTAATACCAATGCTGTAATCACTATTTGGATTGGTTACACCTAGCATGGGCATAATGGTTGGCACAATATCGCTGTGGCTGGTTAATTGATCAACAACTTTTGCCGCTTGTTTAGGCGCGTAAATTACCAACGGCGTACGCACTTGCTCATCTACAAAAGTAGAATTGTGTCCCCAAAAACCGTGTTCCATAAACTCTTCGCCATGGTCGCCCACTAAAATTACAATGGTGTTATCCAGCAGGTTTTTGTCTTTAAGGTAATCAAACACGCGTTTATATTGGCTGTCTAAATGATGCACAGCGTTGAGGTAGCGATTTTTAATCGGCACGATATCCTGGCGCAGTGTTTCTTTACTCAAAGCGGCGTAATTCAAATCATCGCGATACGGTGTTGCAATCACACTTTCTGGTGGAAAAAAGTAACGTGCGTGCGGAGATTCAAAAAACATAAAGGTAAAGAATGGTTTCGTAGTGTCACGCTGCTCAATAAACTGCAGTAAATCACTGACATTCTGCTGGTCATTCTGCCAGGAAATTTTGCCGTTACGTTGCAAAGCCTGCATTTTATTTTCTGGCACTTGTGCAAAAACGGTCCTATCAAATTCTGGATAGCTAAATAGCGCGCTGGTAAAAAAACGCATCTGGTAATCCTGTTTATGCATTACATCAATAATCGCCGCGCCGTGTTGTTCCTGCAAAAACTGAAACCAGTAACTGGCTGGAAGGCCCATGAACATGCTAAAAATGCCTGCGCGCGTACCATTGCCACCACTATAATTCTGGGTAAAGCGCGTCGCTTGTTTGGCAAATTGCCAGGTATTAGGCATGATGTGTTCGTTTAAAGTATCTGCACGCCAAGATTCTGCCGCCAGCCAAATGATGTTGTAAGGTTTGGCTGGTTGCTTAAATTGAATCGGATTAAGCGGATAATTGAGTTTGCCCTTGATTTTAAGTGCGGTGTCGCGCGTACCCGTTAATCCCATCGCCCTGAATAAACTGCGTGAAGAAACGGTTTGGTAAAAAGGTACCGCCTGCGCAACCGACGCTAAACCGTTAGACGTAAAGCGGTCAAAAGCAAATGTCATGTGCAATGCAATTACCGCCACTACGGCAACTAATGCAAAACGCCAATTGGGGATAAAGTTGAATGCACTCACTTGATGCGCAAATTGGCTTTGATTTAAACGAACGGCAATAAAATGTGCTAAATAAAGCAGCACAATTTGCACAACTAAAAAGCCCAATGCAATCGCTGCAAAGCTTAAATCGGTGGCAGCGCTTCCGCCCAGCGATTCCAATCCACCAGGTGTAAACACTAAATTTAAGATGAATCCATTGATATACATACCATATAAGGCGTATAGCTTGGCGTTTGCATAAAATAGTAAAGTCGTTATTGCGGTGGTTATTATTGCAACGGCGTAAACCGTTTTTTGGCGGTTATTTTGCTGGGATTCAACCTTGAGGAGTTTTTTGCTGATGTGCGTAATGACATACGCGGGAATTAAATAAAATACGCCGTACATCAACAGCGCAACGCATAAAAATACAAAAGCCAGGCTATTTTCTGCATAAATAACCTGAAACTCAATGGCGTTGGAAGCTAAAAGTAAGATTAATAGGTAACTTAAAGCAAAAAATAGACGTAAAACGGTATTCAGTAATGGCATTTTTTATTGATCGTAATGAGTGTTGCCATTACTATCGCAAACATGGTGCCAACTAAATTTTAAAATGAAAAATAAAGCTAACCAATTGTTTTAGATATATTTAATTTTATAAAGCACTCATTAATGATGGAGTTAACACAAAATTTAATGCAATAATTGCATTAATTCACTTTAAAACCCTGCAAAATTTGCAAGGTTTTATTGGTTAACCATGACATTAATAAGCTTAGTTTTTATCCTAAAAATACAAATAAAAGCAGCTCCTCAAGAGCTGCTTTTATTTAATGCGAAGTATGAAGTAAATAATGAAATGCGTTACGAATATCTCAGCGTTGAAGTTTTAACGATTATTAAAAAAGGCAATATTCATCACACGATCATTCACAAAAGTAATTTCAGTTTGTTTGTAGGTGTTTTTTGGGTCGTATCGCACAATGCTTTTGTAATACCACATTTCAATAACAACTGGTTTTTTACCTTTTTCTTCATCGACATTTTTGCCTATCACCGCGCCTGCATTGGTCGGTTTAACAGCGAGTTGTTTTTTGGCTGGCGTACCTAATTTGCTCAATACTATTTTTTTTGACTTACCACTAAAGTGATTTAAAAATTCGTCCTCAGTATACGTTTTGCCTGCCGCGGTGACTGCATTGGTTAAACCAAGTGCTAATAAACCTGCCATTAACACTAATATCGTTTTAAAGTTCGTTTGCATAAATCGTTCCCATAAAAAAGCCAATTGGCTATTCAGTCTTAACGCCTGTATCAAGCCAATGTTGACGTAATCAACTGAATGTTAATTTTAAACCATCATAGCCTGCAAGCACTTGCCCTTGCGTAATATCGGCCAGTTTGTCGGTCAAAGTCTGATATTCTAAATCATGTGTCATGTGAATCATATAAGTTTGTTTTGCTTTGATACGACTTGCATAACTTAAGCTTTGTTCCAGATTAATATGCGTTGGGTGCGCCGTTTCACGCAAACAGTCCAATAGCAAGATATCTAGATTATCTAAAAATTCAAATGACGATTCTGGAATCGCTGAAACGTCTGTCAGATACGCAAGATTACCGATGCGATAACCATGAATATGGCTTTTGCCGTGCAATACGGGAATTGGAATAATCGGCACACCAAAAAGGTGAAAAGCTTGTTCAACAGGCGCGATGCGTAAAACAGGCAAATCCCAGAAATCAGTTGGCTCACGCAGCGTATAGCCAAATTTCTGTTGAATATGCGCGACTGAATCCGCCTTCGCATACAGCGGAATCTGCGCACGCTGAATTTGGCAAAAAGCGCGTAAATCATCAATGCCGTGCAAATGATCGGCATGCGTATGCGTGTAAAGCACGGCATCCACGCGCTTGATATTTTCACGCAAGGCCTGCAGCCGCAAATCTGGCCCGGTGTCGATTAAGATATTTTCACCACTTTTCAGCGTAATCAGACTTGAGCAACGCAAACGTTTATTACGTGGATTAGGCGATTGGCAGGTTGCGCAACCACAACCCACCACAGGCGTGCCTGCGCTAGATCCTACGCCTAATAACGTGATTTGCATGGCTAATTATTGTGCTTTTTTATTTTTGCGTTTATTTACTGTACTTTATTAGCGCTATTTCAGCGCTTTTTTATTTACTGCGTCTTTGCGTGCTTAAACAACGTAAAAAAGTTATCGGTTGTCGCTTGCATCACTTCTTGTAAACTAATACCGCGCAAATTGGCAATTTCTTGCGCGACGTATCTCACATAAGCGGGCTGGTTGGTTTTGCCGCGGAAAGGAATAGGCGCTAAATAAGGAGAATCCGTTTCTACCAGCATTTTATCCAGCGCAATTGCTTTCGCCACTTCTTTTAATTGCGTGGCATTTTTAAAAGTCACAATGCCAGAAAACGAGATATAAAAGCCCATTTCTATCGCCGCCAGCGCGACTGGCAAGCTTTCGGTAAAGCAATGCATCACGCCGCCCACTCTATTTGCGCCCTCTTCTTGCATGATGCGCAACGTGTCTTCTGCCGCACTTCTGGTGTGAATAATGAGTGGTTTATTGGCTAAAATGGCAGCTTTAATGTGCGTGCGAAACCGCTCGCGCTGCCATTCCAAATCGCCTGTTAATCTAAAATAATCTAAACCGGTTTCACCAATCGCCACAATTTTAGCGTGTTTGGATAGGTTAACTAACACGTCTACAGTAGGTTCTTCGATATCTTCGTAATCAGGATGCACGCCCACAGAAGCATAAAAATTGTCAAATTGCTCGGCCAAGCTTAACACTTCAGGAAATTTATCTAATGTGACAGAAACGCACAGTGCATGCCCCACTTGCGCATCTTGCATCGATTGCCTGATTGCGTGAATATTACTGACAATTTCAGGGAAATTAAGGTGACAGTGCGAATCTACTAACATAACAGGATTAAATTTAAAGGCTACGAAAAAGTATATGGCTTAAAACTACATCGTGTGTGTGGGGCGATTGGATTTTAACGTGCCACCCAATAATGACTCAATTTTGTTTCTCACTTCTAAACCTCCATCTTTGTCGCTAAACTGGACGCCAATACCTTGCGGGCGATTGGCTGACGCGGCAGGCGTTGTCCACACCACTTTCCCCACTACTTTTAGCTTGATTGGATCATCCACCAGACTTAACAGCATAAACACTTCTTCGCCAATTTTAAAGTTTTTATTGGTGGGGATAAACAAACCACCACCTTTAATGTAGGGCATATAAGCTGCGTATAAAGCAGATTTTTCTTTAATAGCCAGCGACAAAACGCCAGGCTTACTCGCTGATTGATCGGTATTGGCAGTAATATTGGCTTGCGTACTCAATTGAAATCTTTCTTTTTGCTGAATAAAAAAGTGTTAACTAAAGATTTTAGTATAGTGCAAAAGCATGTTTTCTAGCTGCATTTCATTACTTAATGGGTGGTTTGCCATTTTTTTTGCATCCACTAATCTTTGCTGAAAATTCAATAACAAATTCAAGTTTACGCTTTTGCATAAAGCTTGCAAAGCGCTAATGTGCTGTACGTGATAGTTGGATTTTTGTGTGAGTTTATAAATAGTTAAATCAAAAATCCACTTTTGCAACGTGTCGATGGCGCGCTCCATTCCCAGCGTTAAAAACAATGGCGCGCAAGTAAATGGCTGTAATTTAGCACCCAGCGTAAGCTGCTGAATCAAATTAATTGTCATGTCGCTATCTGCAGCAGTTTGCAATACAAGTAAAGGTGCTCCGCCTGTGTAATCCAGTAGATTTTTTGCATTGCTAACATGTTGTTTTTCAAGCCAGCTCAAAGCATCTTGTTTGTTGGGCAATGGCATATCAATCGCCTGACAGCGACTGATAATGGTGGGCAATAAGCGCTGTGGCTGGTTGCTAACCAATAAAAATAAGTTCTTTGCCGGCGGTTCCTCTAGCATTTTTAATAGCGCATTGGCAGAAGCGATATTTAAAGTCTCGGCAGGCGAAATGAGAATTACGCGGTAACTATTCACTTGGTGATGAGATAAACTTAAATAATCAATCAGTTGGCGTATTTGTGCAACGGAAATCTGCGTTTTTTTTATTGCTTTTTTCTTCGGCGCATCTTCACTTACGTCAGCGTCTTCTGGACTAATCAAGCGAAAATCTGGATGGTGCATTTCATTAAACCAAATGCAACTGGCACACACGCCGCAGGCATGCGTTTCAATTGGCGCTTTGCATAACAGGCTGCGCGCTAATTCCAGTGCAAAATCGTGTTTGCCCGTGCCGGCGCAACCGCGCAACAGCAATGCATGTGGCAATGCTTCGCGTTGCTGCATAATATGTTGCCATTGTTTTTTTTGCCAAATATACATATTAATTATAGAGATGCAATTATTTTTTCAACTATCACGTTAACTTTTTCAATCGATTGATTGGCGTCTACTACATGAAAAATATGAGTATTTTCTGCCGCTCTTAATAAATAAGCTTGGCGTAATTTTTCAAAAAATTGTGCGTTTTCACGTTCAAACTTATCAGGCTCACGCGCTACAGCTAATCTTTGCAGACTGATTTCAACAGGCACATCAAACAATAATGTGGCGTCTGGCCGTAAATCGCCTTGCACCCATGTTTCTAGTTGCTGGATTTTTTTCACTGGCACACCTTTGGCGCCGCATTGGTAGGCATAAGTTGCATCAGTAAATCGGTCTGACACCACATAAGCGCCGCGCGCCAAAGCCGGCTCAATCACATTGGCGATATGCTCGCGCCGCGCGGCAAACATCAGCAGCGTTTCGGTTTCGGCGTGCATGGGTTCATGCAACAGCAACTCCCTCAGTTTTTCGCCCAATGGCGTTCCGCCCGGCTCTCTGGTCGAAATCACTTCTAATCCGCGGGCTTGTAGCGATGCGATAATCGTGGGTATATGCGTGCTTTTGCCTGCACCGTCCATGCCTTCTAGCGTGATGAATTTGCCTTTTTTTATCGCATTGGTATTTATTGCGTCAGTTTTTGTTGTAAGCATCATTTTTTAGTTTTTTTGTTTTAATTGGAATTTTGCCACGGCGCGATTATGCTCAGCCAACGAATTTGAAAATGCATGACTGCCATCGCCTTTGCCGACAAAATATAATGCTTTTGTTTTTTCGGGGTGCAATGCCGCTTCGATAGAAGCGATGCCCGGCATGGCAATTGGCGTTGGCGGCAATCCAAAACGCGTATAGGTATTGTAAGTGGTATCGGTTAATAAATCTTTGCGGCGAATATTACCGTCGTATTTTTCGCCCATGCCATAAATCACCGTTGGGTCTGTTTGCAGGCGCATGCCAATGCGTAGGCGATTTAAAAAGACACCCGCAATCAACCTGCGCTCTGATGCCCGGCCAGTTTCTTTTTCTATAATCGAAGCCATAATAAGTGCCTCATAACTGTTTTTATAAGGCAAGTTGGCTGAGCGATTAATCCAGGCTTTATTTAACTTGGTCTGCATCGCAGCATAAGCGCGTTTAAGCAATACGGTATCTTGCGTACCGCGGTCGAAATAAAAAGTGTCGGGAAAAAATAATCCCTCCGCATGCGGCTCAGACTTGCCTACCAATGCCATCACTTCTGCATCGGCCAAGGTTTGTATGGTGCTTTTAATTGCATCATTTTTAAGCAGTTTTTCACGCATTTGCTTGAATGTTCGGCCTTCAATAAAGGTAATGCTGCCTTGCGTTGCTTTGCCGTGATTAAGTGACAGCAGCAATTGATAAGGTGTGATATTTTTATTTAAGGTGTAGTCGCCCGCCTTTAAATCGGGTTCTTTTCCAAGCACTTTGCCCAGTACAACAAATGGCCAAGCCGTGGGTAAAACTTTTTGATTCACCAATTGATTGGCGATACTTTTAAGGCCACTTTTAGGCTTAATGGTAATTTCCTGTGCGGCTGGCATTAAATTTAGCGAGGTTTTAGCATAACTAAATAGCCAGACGCCCAAAATTATCGTCACAATTAAGGCTGAAACCAGTGTTAACTTGATTAATCGCATCATACTTTTAATACTTTTCTAAAATCGGCAGCAAGTGAAGTGGGCTTCCAAACGGTTTGTAAAATACTTTTAACCTGCAAAGCGCCGTAAATGCTATTGGTGATGAGTACTTCATCTGCAGAGAGTAATTGTTCTAGACCAATTTGCTGAATTTTTACTGTTAAGCCAAGCAGATGTGCTAAATCGATAATGCGTTGGCGGGTGACCCCTGCAATACCGCAACGGTCCAATTTAGGTGTGATTAACGTGTCGCCGCAACAGATAAAAATATTCGCCGCGGTGCAGGCAATCACATGCTTAGTATCGTCGAACATAATACCATCTACAATATTCGGGTCTGTCCATTCCATGCGCGCTAATACGTTTTCTAGCCGATTTAGGTGCTTAACGCCAGCCAACGCGGTTTGCGTGGCCAATTGCGTTGTGCAAACGTGCAAGTTAACACCTTCGATAAGGTAGTTATTTGGGTATGCACGCAAAGCGGATTTAATAATGACTCTTAACGGGTTAGTGATTGCAGGCGGTGCGTAGCCACGCTCGCCCTCGCCTCTGGTGATGATTATTTTTGCAATCGCGGTTTCATCGGCTGCCAATAATTGTTGCAGATCGCTCATTAGTAATTCTGCACTGGGACAAACGATTTTAATGGCAGCACAATCAGCCACCAGTTTTTGGTAATGCTGCGGCCAACATTCGGGCATGCCATTTCGTATTAGCATGGTGCGAAAAACGCCATCGCCATAAGCAAATCCGCGATCGAATGGCGAGATGGCGGAATCAAAACTGCCGTTAATAATAAAGGATTGTGTGCGCAACATGATGCGCAATTAAACCATAGCTGGCTTGAATTAAAAAGCCTGCAAGTGTTTAATTTACAGGCTTTTAGTACAAATCAAGCTTAATCAATCCGCTTGCATTTTTAAATGGTTAAATCTTATTTAAATACCAAACTGGCAACCTACGTTTTCTTGAAAACTAGGCTACCATTAGTCCCACCAAAACCAAAGTTGTTTTTAAGCGCATAGGTTATTTGCATATCTCGCGCAGTGTTTGCACAATAGTCTAAATCGCAATCTGGGTCTTGGTTAAAAATATTAATGGTTGGTGGCGAAACTTGATGATGAATCGCCAGCACGGTAAATACCGATTCCAGGCCGCCAGCACCGCCTAATAGATGACCTGTCATGGATTTGGTTGAGTTAACCACAATTTTGCTGGCATGCGCGCCAAAAGCGGCTTTGATCGCATTGGTTTCATTGGCATCACCCAATGGCGTAGATGTACCATGCGCGTTTACATATTGCACTTGTGTTGCATCAATTTTTGCATTTTTAAGCGCGTTATTCATAGAGCGACGTGGCCCATCCATGTTCGGTGCGGTCATGTGATAAGCATCTGCGCTCATGCCATAACCGACTAGCTCTGCATAAATGCGTGCGCCACGGGCTTTTGCATGTTCATATTCTTCAAGCACCATTACACCAGCACCCTCGCCAATCACAAAACCATCGCGATCTTTATCCCAAGGGCGGCTTGCAGTTGCCGGGTCATCGTTACGGGTTGAAAGCGCACGCGCTGCCGCAAACCCGCCAACGGCTAATTCTGTAATCGCGGCTTCGGCGCCACCAGCCACCATTACATCTGCATCGCCATATTCAATCATGCGCGCCGCGTCACCAATTGAATGCGTGCCTGTGGTGCACGCAGTAACAATGGCTACATTGGGGCCTTTTAAGCCAAACATGATGCTTAAATTGCCAGAAATCATATTAATAATGGTGCCCGGGATAAAAAATGGCGAGATTTTGCGTGTGCCACCTTCATCGTATACATCATTGGTGGCTTCAATTAACCCTAAACCACCAATACCAGAGCCGATAGACACGCCAATGCGCTCGGCATTTTGTTCAGTTACTTCTATCCCTGAATCTTTAAATGCTTCAATACCAGCCACTAAACCATACTGAATAAAAGTATCCATACGGCGGGCTTCTTTGGCGGATAAATAATCTTCAACATTAAAATTTTTAACTTCGCCTGCAATTTGCGACGAAAATGCAGATGGGTCAAACTTGGTAATGCGCGCAATACCCGATTGGCCTTTGACAATGTTAGCCCAAGCGGTTTCTGTGCCAATACCAACTGGAGAAACAACACCTAAACCTGTAATGACAACTCGACGTTTTTCGCTCATGATTTAGATTTCACCGTTAGACTCATGATTAATTTCATGGTTAGATTGAAGATTGAAGATTGAAGATTGAAGATTGAAGATTGAAGATTGAAGATTGAAGATTGAATTGCATGAAAAATGACTACTCAACAAAGTTCAGCCCTCATTTTGAGAGGGCTGAAAATTGCAGGGTATATTGAATTACTTAAGGTTTGCGTTGACGTAATCAATCGCTTGTTGCACGGTGGTGATTTTTTCTGCTTCGTCATCCGGAATTTCACAATCAAACTCCTCTTCAAGCGCCATCACTAATTCCACTGTATCCAATGAATCAGCACCTAAATCATCTACAAATGATGATGCGTTTTTTACGTCGGCTTCGTTAGCACCTAATTGTTCGCAAACGATTTTTCTTACACGTTGTTCGATGTCAGACATCTAAATACCCCTTTGATTAAAAATTAGCAGCTACATCAGTATAGTTAGGCTAAGTGCGTATTCTAACAAAACTCTAGAATAAAACAAAAATGCTTTTTTAAATTAATGCGGATTAATTTTAAAATTTGCCTTAAAAAAGTGGTTAAGTATCGCTAGGCCATATACATTCCACCATTCACATGAATGGTTTCACCGGTAATATAAGCTGCATTTGGTGATGCTAGAAATGCCACGGTTGCAGCGATTTCCTTTACGTTGCCTAAACGGCCCAGCGGCACGCGATCTAGCATTTTCGTTTTAATCGCTTCTGGCAGTTCGGCGGTCATATCGGTTTCAATAAAACCAGGCGCCACACAATTCACCGTAACATTACGGCTGCCAACCTCTGCTGCCAATGATTTAGTAAAACCACTCATGCCCGCTTTAGCCGCTGCATAGTTGGTTTGCCCAGCATTGCCCATATGACCTACTACGCTAGAAATGTTGATAATGCGCCCAGTACGCGCTTTCATCATCGGGCGTAGAACGGCTTGACTCATGCGGAAAACCGATTTTAAATTGGTCGCAATTACGGCATCCCAATCGTCATCGCTCATGCGCATTAACAAAGTATCGCGCGTAATGCCGGCGTTATTCACTAAGATTGAAATATCGCCAAATTGCGCCGCAATTTCTTTTAAAACGGCCGTAACTTGTGCGGCATCATTCACGTCTAACGCCATGCCAACACCATTAAAGCCCGCTTGTTTAAAGCTGGCATTAATATTTGCGGCGCCGCCAACGCTAGTTGCAGTGCCAATCACCGTTGCGCCTTGCTCACCAAGTTCTGCTGCTATTGCCGCGCCAATGCCACGGCTTGCGCCAGTTACTAAGGCAATTTGACCGCTTAATAGTTGAATGTTTGACATTAAATAAGCCTCTTAATTAACTGTTTTATATGATTAATTATTTCTATTGATTATTACTGTTGGTTATTCAATACAAACTCAGCAATAGCTGCATCTGAAACCAGCGCAACGCATGAAAACTCTGCGGCGATACGTTTGGTTAAGCCTGTTAACACTTTTCCTGGGCCACATTCTGCGGCATTGGTGAAACCTTTAGCATAAATTGCCTGTACCGTTTCTACCCAGCGCACTGGGCTGTATAGCTGTCGCACCAGCGCCTGTTTGATTTCATCAGCATTGTTGTAGCTGGCGACATCGGCATTATGCAAAACAGGTATTTGTGGCACACGCACTGTCACATCAGCTAAATATGTAACGAGTTTTTCTGCCGCAGGCTGCATTAATGCGCAATGCGATGGCACGCTGACGGGCAATGCTAGTGCGCGTTTTGCGCCTTTTTCCTTTGCGATTTCCATACCGCGATCTACCGCTGCTTTATTACCTGCAATCACTACTTGGCCTGGCGAATTAAAGTTAACGGCTTCACAAACTGCATTTTGCGCAGCTTCCATGCACACTGTACGCACCGTTTCATCATCCAAGCCCAATATTGCCGCCATTGCGCCCTCGCCTTCTGGCACAGCGCTTTGCATCACTTCTGCACGATATTTAACCAAGGGCAAGGCATCGGCATAACTGATTGCACCCGCTGCCACCAAAGCGGCATATTCGCCCAAGCTGTGGCCTGCGAAAATACTCGGTTGCGCGCCACCTGCCTGAATATAAGCACGCCAAGTAGCAATGCCCGCAGCCAGCATTAAAGGTTGCGTATGTTGGGTCATATTGAGCAAATCATTTGGCTGTGTTGCCATCGCCCAAAAATCGACGCCCAGAATATCGGAAGCTTCAACAAATGTTTGCTTGATAACAGGACTTTCGCCAGACTTGATATCGGAAAAGCTGCTCATCATGCCAACCGATTGTGAGCCTTGACCAGGGAAGAAAAATGCAAATTGATTCATTGTTTGTTTATGTCGTTTCTAATGCTTTATTTTCAGCTAAATTTAAGCTACTTAACACTCAATTTAGGCTTACTATTTAAATGTTAGTATCTAATAAGTGCTGAACCCCAAGTAAAACCTCCGCCAAAAGCTTCCATCAAAATAATATCGCCACGTTTAATGCGGCCATCTTTTACGGCAACGTCTAATGCCAGTGGAATAGACGCGGCTGAAGTATTACCATGTTTATCCACTGTGACAATCACTTTATCCATACTCATATCCAGTTTTTTCGCTGTTGCCTGCAAAATGCGAATATTGGCTTGATGTGGCACCAGCCAGTCGATATCGCTTTTCTGCATGCCGTTTGCGGCCAAAGTTTCATCCACAATTTGGTCTAGCGTATTCACTGCCATTTTAAATACGGCATTACCTTCCATTAATACGGTGTCGGGCCCATTATCATTGCGCGGCACATGCAACATTTTTTCATAATTGCCATCTGCGTGTAAATGTGTGGAAATAATACCTGGCTCGGATGATACCTGCAGAATAACCGCACCAGCGCCATCGCCCCACAAAATGCAATTGCCTCTGTCGGTGTAATCGGTAATGTGCGAAAACGTCTCTGCACCAATCACCAATGCACATTTGGCACCGCCCGCTTTAATAAAATTATCGGCCGTTGCCAATGCATAAACAAAACCGCTGCACACGGCCTGAATATCAAACGCAGGGCAACCAGAAATGCCCAATTTACGTTGTACCATAGTAGCAACGCTAGGAAACACTTTATCGGGCGTGGTGGTTGCAATGACGATTAAATCGATATTATTAGCATGAATGCCCGCGCTACTGATAGCATTCTGCGCGGCGATTAAGGCTAAATCGCTGGTTAATTCGTCTGCCGCCGCAATATGTCTTTCACGAATGCCGGTGCGGGTAAAAATCCACTCATCGGTGGTGTCGACCATTTTTTCCAAATCCGCATTACTTAAGATTTTTTGCGGTAAATAGCTGCCGGTGCCTGTTATTTTTGCGTTTAATTTGGTCATGTGTTCATGTCTTCTTCTGCCAAATTATCAGTGATTGATGCGCTACTGCGCGGGCGTATATGTTCGATTTCTAATTGTTCGGTGATGCGACGCAAAACGCCGCTGCGTGCTTCTTCTATCGCGACGTGTAAGGCATAATAAAACGCTAATTCATCTGCGCCGCCGTGACTTTTAACCACAATACCGCGCAAGCCTAAAAAGCTGGCACCATTGTAACGACGAGGATCCAAGCGTTTTTTAAACGCTTTTAATACAGGCATCGCGCCTAAAGCCATTAATTTGGTCAGCCAGTTTCTTTTAAACTCTAAAGTTAAAAATTTGCCCATCATGTGTGCTAAACCCTCGGTAGTTTTAAGCGACACATTACCGACAAAGCCATCGCACACCACCAAATCCGTTGTGCCTTTAAAGATATCGTCACCTTCAATATTGCCATAAAAATTTAAGTGGCTGGCGCGCAATAATTCAGCCGCCTGCTTAACGACTTCATTACCTTTAATATCTTCAGAACCAATATTTAGCAAGCCAACTGTTGGATTCGGTTTATGTTCAACGCAACTCACTAGCATCGCGCCCATTACAGCGAATTGCAGTAAATGTTCTGGCGTGCAATCGGCATTTGCACCTAAATCCAGCATATAGGTCTTACCTTTTTCTGAAGGTAGAGAAGATGCAATGGCGGGTCTATCGATGCCAGGCAAGGTTTTTAGCACGAAACGCGCGGTAGCCATTAAAGCACCTGTATTGCCAGCGCTCACGCAAGCATTCGCCTCGCCAGACTTAACCAAGTTGATGGCTACGCGCATGGACGAATCTTTTTTATTCTTCAGCGCGCTTTGTGGCGATTCGTGCATTAATACAACTTCGGTTGTGGCATGAATGCGCAAACGTGGACTGATAGAGGATTTATGTGCTTTCAGTTCAGCCTGAATCGCATCTTGCAAACCAACCAGTACAATATTGAGCTCATTGTCTTCCTTAAGCGCCCTTAGCGCTGCCGGAACCGTAACATGAGGGCCATGATCCCCGCCCATCGCATCAATTGCAATTGTAATATCCATTTAAGCCATTAGATGTAATGATGAAATGTTTGTCAATAAATTTAGGCAATCAATCATCTGTTGGTGGGTTTTGTACATAAGCAGTTTGCACTTAAATTTAATTACGCGTTAAATGTGCAAACGCCGCACTTTTTAAAGTACGGCGCGGCAAGTATAACTACTAGGTACAACTATTCGGGCAATCAAAATTAGTCAAAAAGACTAATTAAAGGCTTATTCGCCCTTAGCAGACAATACTTTACGACCACGATAATAGCCAGTTGGGCTAATGTGATGGCGCAGATGTGTTTCACCCGTTGTTGGCTCAACCGCCAAAGGTGGATTCACTAAAAAGTCATGCGAACGGTGCATGCCGCGTTTAGAGGGTGACTTTTTGTTTTGTTGAACTGCCATGATAAAACTCCAAAAAATGCTTTAAGCAAATGCGTTAAGTAGCTAATCTGCAATTATAATTTATTTTATAGTTGTCTGCAAACACAAACGCGGTATATAACGCAAATTTACAGTGTATGACGCAAAAATTTACCTGTTTTATCGTGTTAACTTAATGATCAGGTTTGTTGTTCAAGCTTTTAAGGACCGCAAATGGATTAGGCTTTTCACCGCTTTGCATGCTGTGTTGCACACATTCATGCAAATGCTGCGTTGAATGAGAAGGCGCTATTGGCATGGCAATTAATAATTCATCTTCTATTAAATCCAATATCGACATGCTTTGCGAAATTTCCAGCCAATCTAATTCGTCATTTTCATCAAACTCGGCTGGCTCAGAATGTGCAATTAAGTAGTCAAACTCTAGCTTTAATTGCACAGACATTGCATTTAAACAACGCTGACATGCAACGGGTAATCGCGCATCCACACTCAGATGCAAGCTAGGTAAGCTGTATTTTTTAGCAGCGCCAATTAATGTAAATTGAATTTCACCGGCATGCGCTGGCGCTGCTTGTATTAGCAACATATCAGACAATCGCAGCATGTGTTTAGGCTCAGCGCTGCCAGATAGTGTTTGTTCAGATAAGGCAAACTCGAGATTATTGATTGATTGTATTTTCATGGTGTTTATATAGATGCGTTAAATCTTGGATAATGAAAAACTTTTAGCCCAGCGCTTATTTTGCAGACTGCAACAGCATGTTACAATTCTGATGTTTTCGGAATAAAAAGTCGTCGACAATTCTTAATGTTGTAAATTCTAAGGGTTCAAGTGTTCAAAAAAATTCTTGTGGCTAATCGGGGTGAAATCGCAGTACGTATTGTACGCGCTTGCTCTGAAATGGGTATCAAATCTGTTGCCATTTATGCAGATGCAGATCGGCATGCATTGCATGTTAAAAAAGCAGATCAAGCCTATAATATTGGCACAGATCCAGTCGCGGGCTATTTAAACGCACATAATATTGTCAATGTGGCAGTTGCTGCTGGTTGTGATGCGTTGCATCCAGGTTACGGTTTTCTGTCGGAAAATCCTGAATTAGCTGAAATTTGCGCACGTCGTGGCATTAAGTTTATTGGCCCAAATGCGGCTGTCATTCGTCAAATGGGCGACAAAATTCAAGCGCGAAACGCAATGACTCATGCGGGAATTCCTTGTACGCCAGGCAGTAATGGTAATTTAGCCAGCCTGGAAGATGCGATAAAACTGGCTGGTAAAATTGGCTACCCAATCATGTTAAAAGCCACCAATGGCGGCGGTGGTCGTGGTATTCGGCGCTGTGATTCTGAAAAAGATTTATTAACCAATTACGATCGCGTCATCAGCGAAGCCAGTAAAGCATTTGGCAAGCCAGAAGTGTTTCTAGAAAAATGCATTGTGGCACCGCGCCATATTGAAGTGCAGATTTTGGCGGATAGCCATGGCAACGTGATTCACTTATTTGAGCGCGATTGCTCTATTCAAAGGCGCAATCAAAAGTTAATTGAAATTGCGCCTTCGCCACAGCTAAGTCAAGCCCAGCGCGATTATATTGGCGGTTTAGCGGTAAAAGCGGCCAAAGCGGTCGGTTACGAAAATGCAGGCACGGTTGAGTTTTTGCTGGATTCTGACAATACGTTTTATTTTATGGAAATGAACACGCGCCTGCAAGTTGAGCATACGGTGACAGAAAGCATTACTGGCGTGGATATTGTGCAGGAGCAAATTCGTATTGCGTATGGTTTAAATTTGCAATATAAGCAATCGGAAATTAGCTATCGCGGTTTTGCCATGGAATATCGCATTAATGCAGAAGACCCAAAAAATGACTTTTTGCCTAGTTTTGGTAAAATTACGCGTTATTATTCACCCGGTGGGCCAGGTGTACGCATGGATGCGGCGATTTACACGGGTTATGTCATTCCGCCTTATTACGATTCGATGTGTGCCAAGCTGACTGTGTGGGCATTAGATTGGGAAAGTGTCGTAGAACGTGGTCGCCGGGCGTTGGGTGATATGGAAGTGTATGGCGTTAAAACCACGATTCCGTATTACCAGGAAATCATGAAGCATCCTGATTTTAAAAAAGCCAATTTCAATACCAGCTTTGTAGAAACGCATCCGGAACTGACTAATTATGCAACCGAATTGCCGCCAGAATTGATAGCAGCGGCTATTTCGGCAGCGATTGCAGCACACGAAGGTATTTAAGTTAATTACGGATATTTAAGTTAACTAAAAACGCGACATTAAAGAATGACTATATAAAGATTAAACTGATGAGCAAAATACATTTAACAGAACTGGTTTTACGCGATGGCCATCAATCGATGATTGCCACACGTTTGCGCACCGAAGATATGCTGCCGATTTGCAGCAAATTGGATGCAGTTGGCTTTTGGTCGCTGGAGGCTTGGGGTGGCGCAACTTTTGATGCCTGCGTTCGCTATCTGAAAGAAGATCCTTGGCAACGCTTGGCCAAGTTGCGCAAAGCGTTGCCGAACAGCCAGATTAATATGCTATTGCGCGGCCAAAATTTGTTGGGTTATCGTCACTATTCCGATGACGTAGTGCATGCTTTCGTGCAAAAATCTGCTGACAACGGTGTCGATGTATTCCGTATTTTTGACGCATTGAATGACACGCGCAATCTGCGCGAAGCCATTAATGCTGTTAAAAAAGTCAAAAAACACGCGATTGGTACGCTTTCCTATACAACTAGCCCTGTGCACGATATTGCCTATTTTGTTGCGATGGCAAAAGAACTGGAAAGCATGGGTTCGGACAGTATTGGTATTAAAGATATGGCCGGATTATTAACGCCGCAAGTGGCAGCAGATTTAGTCAAGGCGCTTAAAGCTGCAGTGAGTTTACCCATACATGTGCATAGCCATGCGACTTCTGGTTTGGCCAGTATGGTGATGTTAAAAAGCATTGAAAACGGTGCCGATATTATTGATACGTGCAACTCATCGTTTTCAGAAGGAGCCAGTCATCCAACTACCGAAAGCATGGTGGCTGCCTTGGCCGGAACCGAGTATGACACTGGTTTGGATTTAGCAAAATTACAAGAAATCACCGCGTATTTCCGCGATACTCGCAAAAAATATTGGCAATTTGAAAGCGAATTTACGGGTGTTGATACGCGGGTTTTAGTGAACCAGGTACCAGGCGGCATGATTTCCAATTTGTCTAACCAATTAAAAGAGCAAGGCGCACTCAACCGCATGGATGAAGTGTTAGCGGAGATTCCGCGTGTGCGCGAAGATCTGGGTTATCCGCCGCTAGTAACGCCTACTTCGCAAATCGTCGGCACCCAAGCAGTGTTAAATGTGATGACAGGTTCACGCTATAAATCGGTAACTAATGAAGTCAAAAACTATTTCATGGGTCAATATGGCCAATCGCCCGCGCCTGTTAATGCAACAGTCAAACAGCAAGCAGTTGGTGACTCAGCAGTGATTACTTGTCGCCCTGCCGATTTATTAGAGCCTGAAATGGCTAAATTAGAAGCGGAATCGGATCGCATCGCAAAAAGCGAAGAAGATGTTTTAACCTACGCCATGTTCCCTGATATCGGCAAAACTTTTTTACAAGAACGCAACGCTGGCAGCTTAAAACCAGAAGCTTTATTAACCAAAGAAGCAGTTAATACAAAGGCATCACGTTTTGCGCCAAACGAATTTAAAGTAACGCTTCACGGCGAAACTTTTCATATCAAACTGACTGGCAGCGGCCATTCAGGCGAAGAACAGCGCCCATTCTATGTGTCTGTAGATGGCGTTGCGGAAGAAGTGATTGTGGAAACACTAAGCGAAATTGAAGTATCCAGCAACGGTGCAGTGAGTAATGGCGCCAAAAGCATGGATAAAAAGAAAGCAAGCTCCACCTCTAACGGCCGCCCTCGTCCGCACCATGCAGGTTGTGTAACGACCGCCATGCCAGGCACTATTGTGGCGATAAAAGTAAAAGTGGGCGATAAAGTCAATGCGGGTGATGGCGTTTTGGTGATTGAAGCCATGAAAATGGAAAATGAAATTCAGGCGTCGAAAACCGGTACAGTAGTGGCGGTGCATGTGGCAAAAGGCGACACGGTAACGCCTGACGAGTCTTTATTAGAAATTCAACCAGAATAAGTGTTAACTTAAGCATTAATTGACGAATCGAAGCCGATAGTGAATGTGCTATCGGCTTTTTATTTAAGCTTTTATTTATTTGCGCCTTTTATTTTATCTGTTCAAACACCTTAATTTTATTGATAATAAACCATGAAACAAACACTGATCCTCGCTTCATCTTCTACTTACAGGCGTGAGCTTTTGCAAAAACTGCAATTGCCTTTTAGCAGCGTTTCGCCGCATGTGGACGAAGTGCCATTACCAAGCGAAGCACCACACGAAACCGCTTTGAGATTAGCGCAAGATAAAGCTAGAAAAGTGGGCAGCGAGTACCCGCATGCGCTAATCATTGGCTGCGATCAAGTCGCCACCTTAGATGGTGAGCAATTAGGCAAGCCACTTAACCACAATAATGCCACCAAACAACTGCAAATGATGCGTGGGCGTGATGTCACTTTTCATAGCGCGCTATGTTTGTTTAATGCAGCCACCGGCCATATGCAGGCAGAGGTTGTGCCTTATTTGGTGCGATTTAGGCAGTTAACGGACGCGCAAATTGAACATTATTTAAACAAAGAACAGCCGTATCATTGCGCGGGTAGCGCGAAATCGGAAGGCTTAGGCATTGCATTGATTGAACGCATGCTGGGCGAAGACCCCAATGCGCTGATTGGTTTGCCCTTAATTAAGCTGATTACCATGCTTAATAATGAAGGTGTCAGCGTAATATAAGCCGCGTACGTTAGCCAATAACAATCGATTTGGAGGATCAGCATGTTAAAACGTCGTGCAGTTATTTTGGCCATATGCAGTGTTTTATCAATGGGCGCATACGCTTTAGAAAATAGTCTTAACGAAACAAGAAGCACCTTAAGCGATCAACAAAGTGTTGCAGTGACGATTTATAACGGTGATTTAGCCTTAGTAAAAGATACGCGCAGGATCAAACTGAATGCGGGTTTAAACGCGCTGGCATTGCGTGATGTCAGCGCGCAAATTCGGCCAGAAACTGCCTTATTACGTAGCATTAATGCGCCTGGTAGCTTGAGTTTATTAGAACAAAATTTTGATTTTGATTTGCTGACACCAGAAAAACTATTGGAAAAATATGTTGGTAAAACGGTTGGTTTGATTAAAACGCATCCAACTACAGGCGTTGAAAGCGTTGAGCAAGCCACGGTGTTATCTGCCAATAATGGCGTGGTGTTAAAAGTGGGAAATCGCATTGAAACAGGCGTTTCTACCAATCGTATTGTCTATGACGATGTGCCGGCGAATTTACGCGACCGCCCTACTTTGGTCACGCAGATTAGTAATAAAGGCGCTACTGACCAAACAGTGGAATTAAGTTATTTAACTGGCGGATTAGGCTGGAAAGCCGATTATGTGGCCGAGTTAAATGCCAAAGAAAATCAACTGGATTTATCGGGATGGGTAACACTCACCAACACCAGCGGCACCACTTATAAAAATGCCAAATTGCAATTGGTAGCGGGCGATGTGAATCGCGTGCAGCAATTGCCGCGCACGATGATGCAAATGCGCAAAAATGAAATGATGATGGCAGAAGCCACCGCGCCAATGTCTGAAGAATCGTTATTGGAATTTCATTTATACACGCTAGAACGCCCTACTACAATTGCAGAAAACCAAACCAAACAAGTCGCCTTGCTTTCTGCCAGCGGCGTGCCAGTGCGAAAAGAGTTGGTGTTGCGTGGTGCCGATTATTACTATCAAGGCCAATATGGCGAGATTGGCAGTAAAATGAAAGTGGGCGTGTTTATTGAGTTTGATAACAAAGAAACAGCCAAATTAGGCATGCCTTTGCCCAAAGGCATATTGCGCGTGTACAAAAAAGATAGCGCTGGCAACGCGCAATTTGTGGGTGAAGATAATATTGACCACACGCCAAAAAACGAAACAGTGCGCCTAAAATTAGGCGATGCGTTTGATGTAACAGCGGACAAAAAACAAACCGATTTTAAAGTGTTGCCAAAGCCATCTAAAGGTAACAACTTATACGAAAGCGCATTTGAGTTAACCCTTAAAAATGCTAAAAAAGACAAAGTTACTGTAATCGTGCAAGAACCGATTAGCGGCGATTGGAAAATTTTGAGTGAAAATAGCGCGCATACCAAAGTGAATAGCCATTTGGCCGAATGGAAAATAGAAGTTCTAGCAGAAGGCAAAGTCACGCTGATTTACCGAGCGCAAGTTAAGTATTAAAAATTAAGTATTAAAAATTAAGTATTAAGTATTAAGTATTAACAGATTAAGCATTAACAAGCTAAGTACAAAGGGTAATCAAACAATTGAGCGCATTCGGTACACTGTATTTAATTCCAGTCACCTTGGGTGATCACCGCATCGCCCATGTTTTGCCAGCCGAGGTGATTGCTATCGTTCAAAAGCTAGATACCTTTGTGGTTGAGAGCGAAAAATCTGCACGCCATTTTTTAAGCACCATCAAAACCATTAAACCAGTGCGCGAGCTCACTTTAAATTTGCTTAATGAACACACGTTAAATAAAGATATTTCTGTACTGTTAGCGCCATTATTAGCTGGCAAAGATGTAGGTTTAATGTCGGATGCAGGTTGTCCAGGTATCGCTGACCCAGGTGCTAAGTTAATTGAGTTAGCACACTTAAAAAATATAAAAGTCGTGCCATTTGTCGGCCCCAGCTCTATATTGCTGAGTTTGATGGCAAGTGGACTTAATGGTCAACAATTCGCATTTTTAGGTTATTTGCCAGTGGATAAAGTGGCACGAAACCTTAAACTAAAAGAGATTGAAAAGCGTTCGCTGATGCTACAAGAAACGCAGATTTTTATCGAAACACCGTACCGTAATCAGCACATGTTGGAGGCATTAATCAATGTTTGCCAGCCAAATACGCGGTTGTGCATCGCTTGCGATATTAGCTTGGAAACGGAATTAATAGTGACCAAAACGATTGCAATCTGGAAAAAATCACTTCTGCCCGATTTGCATAAAAGACCAAGCGTATTTTTATTATTGGCTTAAGTTTAATGCTTATTGAATCAGTGCCTTAACTGGCGCATAACTTAAACGATGTTGCGGGCAAATACCGTGAAAATTGAGCATTGCTAAGTGATATTTAGTCGGATAACCTTTGTGTTTGGCAAATCCATATTGCGGGTATATTTTATCCAATTCATACAACTCTGCGTCTCTTGCCACTTTGGCAAGTATCGAAGCTGCTGAAATCGCCTGCACCTTGCTGTCGCCTTTTACAATCGCCTCACATGGCCAGCTAATTTTCGGGCATTTATTGCCATCCACTTGTACCAAAATTGCGTCTCGTTCAAGTTTTTGACCTAATTTTAGTGTTAAGTCCAATGATTCAATCGCGCGTTTCATGGCCAGCAAGCTCGCCTGCAGAATATTGATTGCATCGATTTCTTGCGCGCTACAACTGGTAATTGCCCAAGCAAGTGCTTTAGATTTAATTTCTGCACTTAAAAAATCGCGCTTTTTTTCAGATAATTTTTTAGAGTCTGCTAAGCCAATAATGGGATTTTTAACATCTAAAATCACTGCCGCTGCATAGACACTGCCAGCTAAAGGTCCCCGCCCTGCCTCGTCTACACCACAAATAACGCTTAGATTATTCAAACTTATTTGAGGTAACTTAAAATCACCGTCGCGGCTTTTTCCGCAGTATTTTGTTTTAAGTTAACATGAATTTTGGTAAATATTTGTTTAATCTCGCTACAGTACTTGGCGTCACTTAGTAATCGATTGGTCGCATCGGTTAAGTTTTGCGGAGTCGCTTCATCTTGCAGTAATTCTGGTACCAAAAACTTGCCAGCCAAAATATTCGGCAGCCCAACAAAAGGCTGATAACGCATGCGTTTTAATATCCACCAGCTTAAGCTTGGCATGCGATACGTAATTACCATGGGTTTTTTAAGCAAAGCCGCTTCTAAAGTTGCGGTGCCTGAGGCCACAATCACAATATCGGCCGCTTCCATCGCATCATGCGCATGACCAAATAATATGTGCAGGTTCAATTCGACATCTGGGTATTCGATATAACCCTGATGAATGGCATGCTCAAAAATATCACGTGTTTCGCGCGTGATGAGTGGCACTAAAAACTGTATAGCATGATGCTCGGCAGGCATTAACGCATCATTTGTATGCTGTTTGGTTAGCAAATGTGCAGTTTTAACAAACAAGGCCGCATGCTGTTTCACCTCGCTTTGGCGACTGCCAGGTAACATGGCGACCACTAATTTGCTGGGCTTAATTTTAAGTATTTCGCGTGCCGCTTGCGTGTCAGGCTCTAATGGCAATTCGTCTGCTAAGGGATGTCCAACATACGTGACGGGGACATTGGCGGCTAAATATAAAGCAGGCTCGAAGGGAAACAAAGCCAAAATATGCGACACTGCGCGTTTGATTTTTGCCACACGCCCGCCGCGCCATGCCCAAATAGAAGGGCTGACATAATGTATGGCTGTTATGCCTTTTTGCTTAAATTTCCGCTCAAGCCAAAGATTAAAATCAGGCGCATCAACGCCAATAAAAAGTGCGGGCTTTTCTGTCAGCAATTGTTTGAATAGACTTTTACGTAATTTAAGCAAGCCGTACAAGTGTTTGAGCACTTCCACATAACCACGCACAGACAGCTTTTCTATGGGGAATAATGATTTGGCACCCTCGGCCAGCATTTTTGGGCCGCCGATGCCGATAAAAGTTAAGTCATTGCGTTGCGCTTTTAAAGCGCGCATCAAATGGCTGCCCAACAAATCTCCTGAGGCTTCGCCAGCCACTATTGCAATTTTTGGCATATAACAAACTAACTAGCGGACAATGCCGCGGGTAGAAACGCTTAAAAAATCGGTTAACATCGCAATTTCATTGCATTCTTTTTGCATATTTATTAATTCAGCTTTGGCTTCATCTAAAGTCAAACCGTGACGATATAAAGTTTTGTAGGCGCGTTTGATTTGGATAATGCTATCGGCACTAAAACCGCGGCGTTTAAGGCCTTCCGCATTGATGCCATGCGGTTTGGCATCGTAGCCAGCAGCAGTTACATAAGGTGGAATATCTTTAAAGACAACTGAACCGACTGCTGTGATCACATGCGCGCCCACTTTGCAAAACTGGTGAATAAGCGTAAAGCCGCCCAAAATCGCATAATCATGAATATCAACATGGCCGGCAAGCGAACTATTATTGGCCAAGATAGTTTGATTACCAATCGTGCAATCGTGCGCAATATGCACATAGGCCATAATCCAGTTATCGTTGCCAATTTTAGTCGCACCTTTATCTTGAATAGTACCGCGATTAAATGTGCAGAATTCGCGAATAGTGTTGTTATCGCCAATTTCTAAAGTGGTGGGTTCATCACGGTATTTTTTATCTTGCGGCGCTTCACCCAAAGAGGAAAACTGAAAAATCTGATTATTTTTGCCAATTGTCGTCGGCCCTTGCACAACAACATGGCTAGCAATTGTAGTGCCTGCGTTTACTTTTACATTGGCGCCAATGACTGAATAAGCGCCGACTTTCACGCTGGAATCGAGTTCGGCTTTAGGGTCAATAATAGCGGTTGGATGTATATTGGCAGACATGAATTAAACTTATTATAATTTTAGTGTTAACTATTTACTTTAGATTGCTAACTTAACTAATTGTTTTTTATTATTTTTCAATCGCTTTTAAAATGCACATCATGCTGGCCTCGGCAACGACTGTGCCATCTACTGTCGCGGTGCCTGTATATTTCCAGATGCCTTTTAAGATGCGGTCTATTTTAACATTCAAGATAATCTGATCGCCTGGTGAAACGGGCTTTTTAAAGCGCGCACTATCGATACCAGCAAAGTAATAGACAGAATCATCGCTGGGTTTAGTACCCATGGTTTTAAATGAAAGTATCGCCGCAGCTTGCGCCATCGCCTCTACAATTAACACACCGGGCATCACAGGGTGATATGGAAAATGCCCAGGAAAAAATGGTTCATTGACGCTGACATTTTTTAACGCCGTGATTTCTTTACCAATTTGCATCGAAATAACCCGATCAATCAATACAAATGGATATCGATGTGGCAAATGATCCAGAATTTCATGAATATCCATGCCTGATGTCGCGTTTTGATCTGCTGGATTATCTGCCATATTGTTCTCTATGTTTGACCTGGAGAAGTTAATTTTTCAATTGCTTCTTCTAAAGTCTTTATTTTATCTGTTAATTGACTTAAATGGCGAATATTTGCAGCCGTTTTCAGCCATGCATGGTGTTCTTGAAATGGCATTAACGCGGTATAAGTGCCGGCTTTGTGGATGGATCGCATAATCATGCTGCCAGGTGATATGGTAACGGCATCTGCAATGGTCAAGTGACCTAAAATCATGGCGGCACCGCCTATTTTGCAGTGTTGCCCAATCACCGCACTGCCCGCAATGCCCACGCAGCCTGCGATAACAGTATGTGCGCCAATGTGGCAGTTATGCGCAATCTGAATCAGATTATCCAATTTCACACCTTGTTCAATCACCGTATCGTCTATAGCGCCGCGATCAATGGTAGTATTTGCGCCAATATCAACATTGTCATGAATAATGACACGCCCTACTTGCGGAATTTTAACCCAGTGTTTATTTCCAGCTGAGATGGAATCTGATTCTTCAGCATAACCAAAGCCATCATTGCCAATTACACAACCAGAAAACAAATGACAATTTTGACCGATTTGAGTGCCGTGTTTTACCGTAACATTGGCTTCTAATTTAGTATTATCCCCAATTGTCACATTACGTTCTATTACGCAGCCTGCACCGATAACCACATAATTACCCAGCCTTACATCCGCTTCTATAACTGCATTTGCGGCAACGCTACAACTTGCGGGAACCTCAGATGAGGCATCGATAAAAGCGCTCTGGTGTATGCCGATTTTTGCAACAGTTACAGGGTTAAGTAATTGAGATAACTTGGCAAAATAGGCATAAGGATTATCAGTGATGATTTTGGGTAACTTGCTAAGTGCGACGTGCTCTGGCTTTAAAACAACAGCGCTTGCAGCCGTATTTTGTAGCTGTGCTGTATATCTTGTATCATTAAAAAAACTGATGGCACCGGCTTGCGCAAGTGCCAAAGAACCAACACTACAAATAGGCGTATCAGGCTCGCCTAAAACTAATCCACCAAGTTGTTGAACAATTTGCTGCAGCGATAAATTTTGGCTCATTAAAAATAACTAACTGATTTGAGACTAGAAAATATAAAATTAACCACCTATCAGGCTTATTTTTTGCCTAACAGCTTTAATACTTTATCCGTAATATCAATTTTTTTACTGGCGTAAGCAACGCCGCCGTAAACCACTAAGTCATAACCATCAGTTTCAGATACGGTTTGAACCGCTTTATTAATGCGGTCTTGTAGCACAGATAGCTCTTCGTTTTTACGCAAATTAATATCTTCGCGCAACTCGCGTTGTTTACGCTGAAACTCGATTTTAAGATTAGAAACATCTCGCTCTTTATTGCGGCGCTCTGATTCTGAAAGCGTCACGCCTTCTTTATCTAAAGCAGCTTCAATATCTCGAATTTGCTTTTGGGTACGATCAAGTTCTTGTGAACGAGGACTAAATTCGCGCTCTAATTTTTTTCCACTTTCAGCAGTTTGTGGCGCCTCTTGCAGAATTTTATCTACTTGCACATAGCCCACTTTAAGCTCTGCCGCGGTTAAATTTGTACTTAAGCTGGCTATTAACGCAAAAAAACTAGTGGAAATTAACGTTTTTAACATTTGATTCAATTCAATCTCCTAACATCATGCGTTTATACGCTTGCTTAACTATTGCTATTCTAACTACTACTGTCAATATCAGCATGATATTTATTGGGCAATAACGCAACTAAAATTGTTGACCAAGTTGGAACTGTAAGACTTGTGTACGATCATTTTGATCGGCATTCAAAGCTTTAGCAAATACTAATTTTAGCGGGCCAAATGGTGAGAACCAACTAATGCCTACGCCTGCAGAGTATCGTAACTCGCCCAAAGACAATGATTCACTTTCTGCGTATACATTGCCAGCGTCGAAAAATCCACTCAGGCGAAATTGCGAGGATTTTTTAATTAATGGCACTGGTATAAACACCTCTGCACTGCCTAACACGCGTCGCGTACCGCCTACAGCAAAATTCTGACCAGTGATAGGATCTACGTCCCGCGGACCGATTGCGCCATTGTCATAACCTCTGACGGAGTTAACACCACCGATATAGAAGTTTTTGAAGAATGGATAAGCTTTGCCACCATAACTATCTGCGTAACCTAATTCGCCATTCACTAAGAAAGTGACGTCTTTAAACACTTCTTTATACCAAGCGTGTTTGTACTCTAGTTTGTAATACTGCAAATCCAGGCCAGGCACGCTGGCTTCGGCAGTTAAACGCTGCAAAACACCATTATTGGGGAACATGACATTGTCGCGAGAGTCATGCGTCCAGCCCGCAGATAATTGCAATGAATTACTGGTACAGCCACTGCCATTTCCACAAAAGTCTAAGTACTGTTTAGGACTGTTATTAGATAAATCGATTTTTGTAAAATCTATTGTCAGTCCCGCACTGAAGAAATCACGCTCACTTAATGGCAAGCCAAATCGCACGCCTGCACCATAGGACGAACTATTATAAGTACCAATATCCAAGCTACGGGTATTAACATCACGTCGATACACATCAAAACCGCGACTGATGCCATCAGGCGTAAAATATGGATCAGTATAAGATAATGAGTAAGTCGTGTTAACTTTACCTGTATTTATTTGTGCAGAAACACGATTACCAGTGCCTAAAAAGTTTTGCTGATTGACCGTAACGCCTAGAACGACACCTTCATTACTGGATAGACCTGCGCCAAACTGCACGCTACCTGTTGATCTTTCCGCTACGTTGACGTTAATGTCCACCTGGTCGGAAGTACCTGGAACGGCAGGCGTTTCAATATTCACATTATCAAAATACTGCAAACGATCCAAACGCACTTTTGAACGTTCAATTTTATCGCCCGCATACCATGCTGATTCTAACTGGCGCATTTCGCGACGCAATACAGAATCGCGCGTACGCGTATTGCCAGTTAAATTAATGCGTCGCACATAAACGCGCTTGCCTGGATCGACGAAAAAAGTAAATGCGGCGGTGCGATTTTCTTTATTGATTTCTGGAATGGCGTTTACATTGGAAAACGCATAACCTTCGTTACTTAAACGATCACTAATAGCTTTGCTTGTCTCGGTAATTTTTTGCCGATTAAACGTGTCGTTTTTGGATACTTTAATCAATGGCAACAGTTCAGATTCTGGCAACTGCAGCTCGCCTGCCAGCTTCACATCGCTAATGGTATATTTTTCGCCTTCAGTTACGTTGACCGTGATGTAAATATCCTGTTTATCGGGCGAAATAGACACTTGTGTCGAATCAATCGAAAACTCTAAATAGCCTTGATTCAAATAAAAGGACTTTAAAGTCTCTAAATCGGCAGTCAATTTTTGTTTGGAATATTGGTCATCTTTATTCCACCAGCTCATCCAATTGGGCGTAGTTAACAAAAATTCTGCGCGCAAATCTTCGGTGGTATAAATCTTATTGCCCACAATATTGATGTCGCGAATCTTGGCAACAACGCCTTCTTCAATCTCAAAACGCACAGCAACACGATTACGTTCTAGCGGGCTGACAACGGCTTTCACCGTTGCGCCATATTTGCCTTGCGCTAGGTATTGGCGCTTGATTTCTTGTTCGGCTTGGTCTAATTGGGATTTATCAAAAATCAGGCCTTCTGAAATACCGATTTGCTTTAACCCTTCGGTCATTTTGTCAGAAGGAAAAGATTTATTACCGCTGAAGTCAATTTTGGCAATCGCAGAACGCTCCTGCACAGTCACAACCAACACGTCGCCTTCCGCTTCTATGCGAACGTCTTTAAAAAAGCCTGTGTTGTACAGTGATTTAATCGCCTGCGTGGCTTTTTCATCACTCATGGTGTCACCCACTTGCACAGGCAAATAATTAAAAATGGTGCCTGGCTCGGTGCGTTGCAAGCCTTCTACACGGATATCTTTAACAACAAAAGGCTCAAGCGCCAATGCGTGCTGGCTAAAGAGTGCAAAAACTATGGCTGGGATATGGCGGATTTTAAACAAATGATTAACCCGTAATTAGTCGATTGAAGTCATTAAAAATGGCAATGGTCATGAGTAAGCCTAGCAATACAAATCCTACTTTTTGTCCAGTCAGCATGGTTTGTTCAGATACTGGCGAACCCTTTAATATTTCAACGATATAATACATCAAATGCCCGCCATCTAACACAGGTATTGGCAAAAGGTTAAGTACGCCAATGCTAATGCTAACTAATGCAAGAAAACTGAGAAATGTGCTAAGCCCCAAACTGGCACTTTCGCCAGCGAAGCTGGCAATAGTCACCGGGCCGCTGATGCCTTTAATTGATACCTGGCCAGTCACCATTTTACCCAGCATTTTTAAACTGAATATTGCCGTATCCCAGGTTTTAAAAATGGCTTTTTGCAAAGCTTGTAATGGGGAATATTGTATTTTAATCAATAATTGGTCCAATATTTTTGGATCGATTTTTACACTGGCGCCTAGTCTGCCGATACGTTTTTTATTTTCTGTTATCTGCTGTGGCACAACAGAAACGCTTAATACTTGTTGGGCGCGCTCAATTTTAAACTGCAACAATTGGTTTGGATTTGCTTTAACCGTCGCCACCACGTTTTCCCAATCGCGCATGCTGACATTATTAATACTGATAATCCTGTCATTAGACTGAAAATTGGCTTTTTCGGCAGCACTACCTGCTAACACTTCGCCAATAACAGGATTAACAGCCGGTTTAACCATGTCTAAACCCAGTTTTTTCAGGATATCAATTTCTGGGTCGCTATCAATGCCATCAAAACCAAGTGTGTGCAGCTGCAAATCGTTATTGCTACTTAACGCTTCAATTTCAACAGTTTTGTTTTCTAGTGAGTTTTCTAATAATATCCAGCGCGCATCTGTCCAGTTTTTAACTGGCAAGCCAGCCACTTTTTGAATCACTTCTCCACTTTTTAGTTGAGCAGTTGCAGCCAAACTATCTTTTGCGACTTCGCCAATAATCGGGCGCATACCCGTAACGCCTTGCATCAGCAAAAACCAATACAGCAATATCGCTAAAAGTAAATTGGCAACTGGGCCTGCCAGCACAATCGCGATGCGTTTCCAAACCGTTTGGCGATTGAAAGCACGTTTTAATTCATCTTCAGAATAATTTGTTGGTACTTGCTGGGAATATTCTCCAGTTTCTGTCGCTGCCTCGCGCTCCGCTTTTAATTCTCGTTCGTCCAGCATTTTTACAAAGCCACCTAGCGGAATCGCCGCCAGAACAAATTCCGTTTTATCTGTGCCGAAAGTTTTGGTCCAAATTGGTTTGCCAAAACCGACCGAAAAACGCAACACTTTGACATTGCACCAGCGCGCCACTTGAAAATGGCCATATTCATGAATAATCACCAAGATGCCGATTGTGACGATAAAAGCGATTAAGGTTAGCATGTACTTAACACTTTTTTATGGGTAGTTTTTGCCATTTCGGTTTGCGCAAATTGTCTCGCTTGAACATCGATTGCAATTAATTGCTCTAAGCAGGAAACTGGTTCTGACTGAATAGAATTAAGTGCTTTTTCGATTAAAACAGGGATATTTAAAAAGTGGATTTGATGATCTAGAAACGCTGCTACCGCCACTTCGTTGACTGCATTGAGTATGGCTGGGGCCGTTCCGCCCAAGGCTAATGCATCGTAAGCCAATTGCAAACAAGGAAAGCACTCGGTATTGGGCGCTTCAAATTCGAGTTTAGCAATTTCTAGCAAATTAAGCGATGCAACACCAGATTCTATGCGATCTGGGTAAGCCAATGCGTAGGCGATTGGCGTGCGCATATCGGGGTTGCCCAACTGTGCTAAAACGCTGCCATCAATATATTCCACCATTGAATGAATCACGCTTTGTGGATGCACAATCACTTCAATTTGCTCAGGTTTAGCATTAAACAACCAATGCGCTTCGATGACTTCCAAACCTTTATTCATCAATGTTGCAGAATCAATGGTAATTTTTGCGCCCATCACCCAGTTAGGATGTTTAAGTGCCAATGTGGGCGTTACGGCTTGCAACTGGGCTTGTGAATATCCTCTGAACGGTCCGCCAGATGCGGTTAACAGGATTTTACGAATACCGCCATCACTCAGATGCTCTAAGTGTTGTGGTGGCATCACCTGAAAGATGGCATTATGTTCGCTATCAATCGGCAGCAAGGTTGCGCTGCCTGCTTTAACCGCTTGCATAAACAAGCTGCCTGCCATCACCAATGTTTCTTTATTGGCTAATAAGATGCGCTTGCCAGCGCGCGCAGCCGCCATTGCTGGCTTTAAACCAGCAGCACCTACAATGGCCGCCATCACAATATCAACGCTTGCGTCACTTGAAACTTGCTCTAAGCCAGCCATGCCTGAAATAACAGTTGTTTTACTATTAACAGTTTTTAATTTTGCCCGTAAATCCAATGCGGATTGCTCATTTAACAATACCGCAATTTGTGGTTTAAATTGCAAGCATTGCTTAAGCATCAAACCCACATTTGAGTTAGCTGCCAGCGCGTAAACTTGATAAACATCGGCATGCTGTGCAATCACATCCAGCGTTTGCAGGCCGATAGTGCCAGTGCTACCCAATATAGTAATATTGTGCAATTTAAACGACCGAGCTGAAATAGTGATAGCTGTAGATCATTAGTAAGCCGATTGGCAAACTGGGGATAATGCCGTCAATACGGTCTAACACGCCGCCGTGACCTGGTAATAAATCGCCGCTGTCTTTAAGATTGGCCTGGCGCTTCATCATCGATTCAAACAAATCGCCTACCACGCCCAAACCAGCGATAATCCATAGTGCAGGAAAAATAGCCGGTTGATTAAAACCTAAACTATGTTCAGAGTTAACAAAATATAAAATGGTGCCAAATACTGTGACTGCAATCAAAGCGCCAGCTACACCTTCCCAAGTTTTGCCCGGGCTGATATTGGGTGCAAGTTTATGTTTACCGAAATTTTTCCCAGCAAAATAAGCCGCGCTATCTGCAATCCAAATAGTGGCCAGCAGCACTAATAACAACCACGGATCTGCACTTTTTGCGCAGATTAATGCTAACCAAAGTGATGCGATTAGCAATAAACCCAGCGCCGCCATTAATGCTTTATTATTAACAACATATTTTGTTTTAAACCAGATTGGTACAAAAAATAACCAAAATACCGACACAATAACAAACAAGACAAGTGCATTAAAAAAGAAAAAATGAAAGCCAAATTGGCGCAGAAAAAACACAGTTAGCAAACCTGTAATCGCAGCAAAAACCAGATAAAGTTTATTTTGCCACGCACTTAAATGAATCATGCCACCCCATTCGTGCAAACCCAGCAAACAAAGCACCAGCATACTACACGCCCAGCTAATACTGTTAAGCATAAAAAGTGCAGGGATAAAAATGGCCACCAATATAATGGCAGTGATAACACGAGTTTTAAGCATGGGCGTTAAGAGAAGTTACCTATGGTTAATTGCTCGCTGGTGCGACCAAAACGGCGCTCGCGTTGCTGATAAGAGTCAATGGCCGTCGTAAAGGCTTTTGCATCAAAATCTGGCCACAGCGTGTCAGTAAAATACAACTCGGTGTAAGCCAGCTGCCACAATAAAAAATTACTCACACGCTTTTCGCCACCAGTCCGAATAAACAAATCTGGCTCAGTCGCATAATGCATGGATAAATATGGCGAAATATCATCTTCTGTAAATGGCTCTTGTTTTTGTGGCAGCGTTTTTACCATGCGATTGGTGGCCTGCAAAATATCCCAGCGCCCGCCATAGTTGGCTGCAATCGTTAAGGTTAAGCCTGTATTATCAGCAGTTAACTGCTCTGAAGCCTCAATTTGTGCGATTAAATCTGCGCCAAAGCGGCTGCGGTCGCCAATCAGTATTAAGCGAATATTATTGTCATGCAATTTGACCACTTCGCGTTGCAGTGCATCCATAAACAGGCCCATTAAAAATGACACTTCATCGTCGGGCCTGCGCCAATTTTCGCTACTAAATGCGAATAAGGTTAAAAATTTTACATCCATCTGCGCGCATTGCTTCACCAAATCACGCACCACTTCCACCCCGCGTTTATGACCTGCCACACGCGGTAAAAAACGCTTTCTTGCCCAGCGGCCGTTGCCATCCATAATCACGGCAATATGCTGTGGAATTTTAACCGAATCGGGAATCGCTTGCGTGGAACTAAACGATGGTTTGGAAAAAAACTTCAATGATTAACCCTTAAATTAGCCTTAAAATTAAACTGCCATCAAATCCGTTTCTTTAGCTTGCAACAATTTGTCTACTTCAATCACCGCTTTATCTGTCATTTTTTGCACTTCGTCTTGCGCACGACGCTCATCATCTTCACTGATTTCTTTATCTTTTAATAGTTTTTTCAGCGTATCATTGGCATCGCGCCGCACATTGCGAATCGCTACTTTCGCGCCTTCGCCTTCTGTGCGTACGATTTTGGTTAAATCGCGGCGACGTTCCTCTGTTAGCATCGGCATCGGCACACGAATCAAATCACCATTGGTAGCAGGATTTAAACCTAAATCGCAATCACGAATGGCTTTTTCCACCTTGCCAATCATGTTTTTTTCATAGGGTTGCACGTTGATGGTGCGCGCATCGCCTAAATTTACGTTGGCCACTTGATTAACCGACACCATCGATCCGTAATACTCCACCATCACATGGTCCAGCAAACCAGTATGCGCGCGGCCTGTACGCACTTTGGCTAAATCGTTTTTAAGTGATTCTAATGATTTTTGCATTTTTGCATCGGCTGTTTTTTTGATATCTTCTAGCATATGCTTCTCCAACTTAACTTTTTATTTTGAACAATACTATTCTACAACAACACGCGTACCTTCGTTTTCACCCATCACCACGCGCATCAACGCGCCTGGCTTAAAAATACTAAATACTGAAATTGGTAATTTTTGGTCTCTGCACAAGGTTAATGCCGTGGCGTCCATCACTTTTAAATCTTTGTTAATCGCTTCGTCAAAAGTCACTGTTTCATAGCGTGTTGCGCTGGGATTTTTTTTAGGATCATCCGTATAAATACCGTCTACTTTGGTGGCTTTTAACACAATTTCTGCATTAATTTCCATGCCACGCAAGGCCGCAGCGGTGTCGGTGGTAAAAAACGGATTACCCGTACCAGCACCAAAAATCACCACGCGACCTTCTTCTAAATAGCGAATCGCTTTGCCACGAATATACGGCTCTGCGACCTGC
Organism: Methylotenera sp.; assembly: GCA_046594915.1. GTDB lineage: Bacteria > Pseudomonadota > Gammaproteobacteria > Burkholderiales > Methylophilaceae > Methylotenera_A. Next base: position 395,037 of record JBKJRC010000003.1, read on the forward strand.
TCAATATTCAATGCGCTTTGCACGCGCGCTTTGATGCCCATATGCTTCATCGCATCTTGCAGCGCCAAAGCGTTCATCACAGTGGCCAGCATGCCCATATAATCGGCAGTCGCCCTATCCATGCCAGCCGCCGCAGGTGCTACACCACGAAAAATATTGCCGCCGCCAATCACAACGCCTACTTCTACACCCAAATCAACAATTTCTTTAATCTGCGCTACGATATTATTAATGGTAGCGCGATTAATGCCATAAGCATCGTCGCCCATCAAGGCTTCGCCAGAGAGTTTAAGTAGTATGCGTTTATAGGCTGGTTTTGCCATGGTTTACCCTGTTTTAATAGTTTGATTATTTAATCACAAACGCTAGGATTTGACTAAATTTTCCGATGAATTTATTCAGGTTTTTTGTGGTTTTTCAATCATTTTTATGGATAACTTCAGATTAAAGTTGTTTATTTAAAGATGCCTACCCTGCACTTTTAAACTTAACCTTTAAAAATGACGAAAAAAAAGTGAACTCAGCAATATGCCAAGCTCACTTTTTATTTAGCGCATTTTAAACTTTAGCTGCAGCTGCAACTTCTGCGGCGTAATCGACCACCACTTTTTCAATACCCTCACCCACCGTAAACATGGTAAACGATGCCACTGACGCATTTTTTGATTTTAATAATTGTTCAATCGTCATTTTGTCGTCTTTCACAAAAATCTGGCTTAACAAGGTCACTTCTTTTAAGAATTTTTGTACAGTACCATCCGCGATTTTTTCCAACATTGCTTCTGGCTTGCCAGCTTCTTTTGCTTTTTCAATCGCCACGCGGCGTTCTGCTTCAATCAAACTCGCATTAATACCAGAAGCGTCTAATGATTTTGGTTTGGCTGCCGCAATATGCATCGCAAGATCTTTTGCTAACGCATCATCGCCGCCCACTACATCGACTAACACGCCAATTTTGCTGCCGTGAATGTAACTCGCCAATTTGCCTTGCACCGTTGGGCGCACAAAACGACGTGGTGTAATGTTTTCACCAATTTTACCAACCAGTTGCGCGCGGGTTTCTTCAACCGTCGCGCCGCGCATGGCAAGTGCATTAACCGCTTCAATATCAGTCGCATTACTGTTCGATACAATCGTTGCTAATTCGCTGACGAATTTCAAAAAATCTTCATTTTTTGCACAGAAATCCGTTTCAGAGTTCACTTCAATCATCGCACCAGATTTTCCATCAGCAGAAATCGCAACGCCAACTGTGCCTTCAGCCGCCACACGGCCTGCGGCTTTGCTGGCTTTATTACCAAAACGCACACGCAATATTTCTTCTGCGCGCGTCATATCGCCTTCGGATTCGGTTAATGCTTTTTTGCAATCCATCATCGGCGCATCGGTGCGCTCACGTAATTCTTTTACCATGCTTGCGGTAATTTCGGCCATTTTTAGCTCCTGAACTTAATTGTTTTAAACAAGATATTTGTAACTAAATACTGTACAACACGTATTTTTCGATATTTTATAAATAGAAAAAGGGGCTATGCGCCCCTTTTTAATTCAATGCATTATTCCGCTGTAGCAGTTTCTGCCAGTGCTTCAGAGGTTTCTTCTTTGGCCGATTTTACCATTTCTGTTATCGCATTTTCACGGCCTTCTAACACCGCATCGGCCATACCACGCGCATACAAACGAATCGCACGGCTAGAGTCATCATTACCTGGAATCACATACGCGACGCCATCGGGTGAGTTGTTTGTATCAACAACACCAATCACTGGAATGCCTAATTTAGCCGCTTCAGTAATCGCGCCGCTTTCGTGGCCAACGTCAATGATGAAAATCGCGTCTGGCAAGCCGCCCATTTCTTTAATGCCACCGATTGAACGCTGTAATTTTTCAATTTCGCGTTTGTAACCTAAGGCTTCTTTTTTGCCGAATTTTTCTAAGCTACCGTCTAGTAACATTGCTTCAAAATCATGCAGACGTTTGATCGATTGTTTAACTGTTTTAAAGTTTGTCAGCATACCGCCTAGCCAACGATGGTTCACATAAGCACAACCAGCGCGTGCCGCTTCTTCTTTCACGATATCGCGCGCTTGACGTTTTGTACCAACAAATAAGATACGACCTTTGTTAGCCGCTAAAGTACGTGTATATTTCATCGCCTCTTCAAATAGTGGCAACGTTTTTTCTAGGTTTACAATATGAATTTTGTTACGGTCACCAAAAATGTACTCAGCCATTTTTGGGTTCCAGTAACGGGTTTGGTGGCCAAAGTGAACACCGGCCTCAAGCATTTGACGCATAGTAACTGACATTGTATTGCTCCATGTAAGGGTTAACATTACATTCATCCACAATATTTGAACCCTGTTCAAACACCCTGTACGGGATGATGCATTGATTTAAATTAACTTGATTGGCTAAACTGCGAATCGAGTGGCACATATTATAGCTAAAAATTGATTTAGTTTCAATTAGAACTAAAAGTTCAGAAAACTCATATCGACTATCCCAAGCTGTTTAATAATTATTAATTATTGCAGTAGCGATTAATTAAATTTAAAGTGAAATTAAGCGCTTAATTAGCAACTCTTCATACAGTTTACTTGTATGCTGTTCTTGAATAAGCTTATAACCAGCTTCCGCTTGCGCTTCTGCCTTTTTGGGGTTAGAGAGCAATTTTACAATTGCCTGCCTCAAACCATCTACATCACCAACTTTCACTACTTTTAGCGCTTGTGTTTGCTTTAAATAATCAACCATGCCTTGTGTATTTGAAATAATCACTGGGCGCCTGCAGGCCATTGCTTCCATCATCACTTGCACACCAGCGGCATACTTATTGTCTATCAGTGAAACCACTACAATATCGGCATCTTGATATAGCTGAAGTAAATCTGGCCATTCATAAAATTTACGTGACATGTTATCAGGCATGATATCTGGGAAGGTCTTTTTTAAAGCGCTTGCATCATTAGAAAAGCCACTAATTTTTACATCGACATCTAAGTCAAAAGTCGCTTTTGCTAACGAGCGATAGTCGCGCTTTTCTAAGCCGACACTGACTAAAGTAGGTCGTTTTTTATTATGTGATGGCCTACCAGGATTAAAAAACTGCGTATCTGTCTGATCAAGCAATAAAAATATTTTCGATTCTGGTAACTTTAAGTAATTAGCTAAAAAATTGGTTTGATAGCTAGAGCACGCCATAAAAACATCAATTTTTTTGCTAAACCAAATAACTTTAACGATAATTTGCCTCTTGCCCGATCGATATTATGAAAATAAACGACCACTTTTGCGCAAGTATTTTTCTTAGCACACATTACTGCCACAGGCACACCAATATCTTCCCCCGTGCAAAAAATGACATCATTTTCGCCCACTTCTTCGGCAATTTATCGCGCAAGCACCTAATGTTCAGGGCGTGAAGAAATTTTAGATAATATCTTATCGACAAAGCGAACTTTAAGCTTATTAGAAGAATGTACCTTAGCATTTAGACGTTTTCTTATATCCACCATGATATGTCTAGGACATTGACCTGACTGAGCATCTTGCTCAAATTTATCAAAATCTATGTTACGTCTTAGAGCTAGATGGTAATTCAAAGTAATCTGCAACTATTATTAAAAACTTACAAATTGCACCACGATTTAATTATACATAACTTAATAAATTTAGATGCGATGCTAAGTATGAGGTATAAACCCATCAGATATTTAAAACTAATGTAATTTACACTAGACTTAATATTTAGAGGGCTGATACTAAAGCACTAGACCAAAGCTTCACTATAGCCACAAAACTTCCGAGGCCATGATAAAATAAATGATTAAATCATTTATGTTTTTGAGCTATGACCATCACCATTAACAACACAGACGACATCGCAAAAATGCGTATTGCAGGCAGGCTTGGCGCTGAAGTGCTTGATTACATCGCGCCGTTTGTTGTGCATGGCATAACGACCGAAAAGTTGGACCAGCTTTGTCATGATTACATCGTCAATGTGCAGCATGCCATTCCTGCGCCGCTTAATTATGCGCCTGATGGTCATACGCCCTACCCTAAATCGATTTGCACTTCAGTGAATCATGTGATTTGCCATGGTGTGCCAGGCGATAAAGTGTTAAAAAATGGCGATACCGTCAATATTGATATTACAGTGATTAAAGATGGTTATCACGGTGATACTTCGCGCATGTTTCATGTCGGCGAAGTGTCGATTCAAGCGAAGCGTTTATCGGAATTAACTTATCAAGCTATGTGGCTGGGTATTAATAAAGTAAAGCCAGATGCCACTTTAGGCGACATTGGTTATGCTATTCAAAGTTTTGCGGAAAAAAATGGCTTTAGCGTGGTGCGTGAATTTTGTGGTCATGGAATTGGCAAAAAATTTCATGAAGACCCACAAATATTGCATTACGGCAAACCTGGAACAGGCTTAAAGTTGCGTGCAGGCATGATTTTTACCATAGAACCGATGATTAATGCGGGCAAACGGGATATCAAACAAATGCCCGATGGCTGGACAATTGTGACCAAAGACCGCAGTTTGTCGGCGCAATGGGAACACACTGTATTAGTCACGGAAACTGGTTTTGAAGTACTGACTTTATCGGCAGGCTCACCCGCTACACCCGTGTTTGCTTAAATCCAGTTTAATGGCAGCTCAAAAAAATCCATCCAAACAAGCCATTCAAATCTGGCGTGACGATTTAAAAGCGCAACAAAATGCGCTGGAAACTGCATTTTATCAGCACAAAAATACTGCGCTATTGTTAAAACAGCAATCGTTGTTAATCGACCAGCTTTTAAAGAAAATATGGCTTGAAACCGATATCAATGCTGAAATCTGCTTAATCGCGGTAGGTGGTTATGGTCGCCAGGAACTGTTTCCTTACTCGGATATTGATTTACTGATTTTATTGCCAGATGCCGACTCTCAAGCGCAGAGCCATGAGCAAATACAAAATCGGGAAATTGAAACATTAATTGGTTTGCTGTGGGATATTGGGCTCAATGTTGGGCACAGCGTACGCACTTTACAAGAGTGTGTGGATGAGGCGGCGAACGATGTTACGGTGCAAACCAATTTATCTGAAGCGCGATTACTTTGCGGAACTAAAAACAACTATCAACCATTTTTACAAGCTGTTCACAAGACGATGTATGCAGCCGAGTATTTTGCGGCAAAATTTAAAGAGCAAGATAATCGTCACGCAAAGTTTAACGACACTACTTATAATCTAGAGCCTAACATCAAAGAAAGCCCAGGCGGCCTGCGCGATTTGCATATGATTTTATGGCTAGCACAAAGCCAGCAGCTAGGTAAAAGTTGGGCTAATCTCGCTAAAAATACTATCATCACCAAGGCTGAGTTGCGCCAAATTAAACGCCATGAACGCAATTTGCAAAACTTGCGCATTCGTTTGCATTATCTGGCTAAGCGACGCGAAGACAGGCTCCTGTTTGATTTTCAAAACGAATTGGCAAGCGAACTAGGTTATGTAACCACATTTCGCAAGCGTGCCAGCGAACAGTTGATGCAAAGTTATTATACCAGCGCAAAATTTATCAACTTAATCAATGAGATATTGCTAAAAACATTTCGATTAAACTTAAGTGATATTAAGCCTAAAATGACGCCAATTAATGCGAGATTTGAAGCGCATGATGATTTACTGGAAATAAAAACGGCAAATCTGCTGCAACAATATCCAAACGCAATTTTGGAAAGTTTTTTACTACTGCAACAGCAACCGCAACTGACTGGCATGAGTGCCAATTTAATTCGAGAGTTGCAACGGGTTAAAAAAATTGTGAATAAAGATTTTCGCCATTCTGCTGAAAACAAAGCTACTTTTTTAGCTATTTTATCGCAGCCAAATGGTGTTAACCAAAGCCTTCGGCGCATGAATCGTTACGGAATTTTGGGTCAATATATTCCTGTTTTTGGTAAAATTGTCGGTCAGATGCAGCATGATTTATTTCATGTGTATACCGTTGATGAGCATATTTTAAATGTGTTAGCCAATTTACGCCGTTATGCAAAGCCAGAGCTGAAACATGAATTTCCTTTATGCAGTCAATTATTTGCAGAATTTGACAAGCCTTATTTACTCTATCTTGCAGCTTTATTTCACGATATTGCAAAAGGTCGCGGTGGCGATCATTCTAGCCTTGGCACAATCGATGCAAAGCGCTTTTGCAAGCTACATGGTTTAGCCAAACAAGAGATTAATCTGGTTGCCTGGTTAGTGGATGCGCATCTAAAAATGTCGAGCACCGCGCAAAAAACCGATTTATCAGACCCAGATGTGATTCAGCAATTTGCGCATTTGGTTAAAACAGAAAACCGCTTAATTGCCTTGTATTTATTAACGGTAGCGGATATTCGCGGTACCAGCCCTGTTGTATGGAATGCATGGAAAGCGCGTTTGCTGGAAAGCTTGTTTTATGCAACGCAAAAGGTGTTGAGGAATACTGGCTTTAGCACCCAGCAAATCATTGAAACACGACAAGCTGCGGCGGCAGAAAAACTCACCAAATACGGCCTGCAGCCACAATCTTATCTAGCTTTATGGCAAAACGCGGGTTCGGGCTATTTTGTACGCTTTGAATCGGATGAAATTGCTTGGCAAAGTCGTTTATTAACGCCGCACGTGCTAACTGATAAACCTATTGTACGCGCGCGCTTAAGCCCAAATGGCGATGGCATACAAATTATGATTTACACGCGCAATCAAGATGATTTATTTGCCCGCATCTGTAACTTTTTTGATCGTATGGCTTATAACATTGTACAAGCCAAGATTTATACCACTAATCATGGTTATGCATTAAACAATTTTATTATTTTAGATCAATCGGGTAAATCAGTTAGTTACAGTGGTTTATTAAAATTTATAGAGCGGGAACTCACGCAAAAAATATGGATTGATTCACCTTTAGAATCCCCATTAAAAGGGCGCATCAGTCGCCAGGTCAAATACATGCCGATTCAAGCACAGGTTAAAATACTGGCTGAGCCGCAAGGTTTGAATCATCACTTGGAGATTGTTGCGGGCGACAGGCCTGGATTATTGGCGCAAGTGGCGAACATCTTTTTAAAGCATGATATTGAGTTGCATAATGCAAAAATCAACACGCTGGGCAACCGTGCCGAAGATTATTTTGTCATTTCAGCCAAACAAAATACCTTGCTTAACTCGGCTCAGCTTGATAAGTTATTACAAAGCTTAACGGATATTTAACTTTAATATTTAAGCCAAATATCTAACACTAAATATTTAACCTTTAATAGTTAAACCGTTATTAAATTTAAATATTTAACACTAAAAAACGGGTTAACTTTTAAATTATTCAGCTTAAAAAGTGGTTAATTAAATTGATAATGTTTGCGTAATGGCTTTTTAATGTCCCATGTACAGGCCAACCCTGCTGGAAAAGTCACCAAATCACCCGCCCCAAAACTCACCGCATTTTTACCATCTTCTGGCGTCACTGTCACTTCGCCTTCTAAAATATAGGCAATTTCTTGGGATTGATAACTCCACGCAAAAGTCGATACTTCTTTAGACCAAGTGGCCCAGCTATGCACGTTTAGTTTTGCCAGTTTGGCTGCGTCGGGTTTTTCGACAAGAATAAAAAGTGTTGCGTTATCGGCTGGGGTTTTCATCATAATGCTCTCCAAAAACAATAAAAGCTTAGCGCTATTAAATAGACACTAGACTTTTTATTGTAGACTTGATTTAAATTAAATCAAGTGAAGGGATACACCAGTTTAAGAGTGTTTGTAATGCTTTTTCAATGGCTTAACAACTTCCCAGCTTGATTTCATGCCTTTTGGAAACACCACAAAATCACCAGCTTTTATCACAACTTTTTCGCCGCCTTGTGGCGTCACGTGAATTTCGCCTTCTAGCAAATAAGCGCTTTCTGTCATGCCAAAATCCAATGGAAATTTGGATACTTCTTTTTCCCAGATAGACCAGCTAGCAACGCCTAGCTCTTTTAATTTCTCTTGTGACGGGTTATGGTCAACAATAATTTGGCTCATGTTTTATCCTTAAAATAATTAGTTTAAAAGCAAATGCCGCTTAACAGTTAAAGCGGCATATAAAATATTGGCGGAAGAGGTGAGATTCGAACTCACGGTGGGCTCGCACCCACGACAGTTTTCAAGACTGTAGCATTAAACCGCTCTGCCACTCTTCCAAATTAAAAAACGTTTGTTACTTTTTGACCATTTTTGAAAACAGTCTTGAAGACTGCAGCACGACCAAGATTTTAAAGTTAAATCTTAAACTTCGCGCGCGGCCACTTTTCCAATCTTAGTGCAAATAATGCTGACTTATTTGCGAAAGTCCGCATTATAGCAAACAATTAATCGTCTTGAATATCCTGATTTGGAAAAAGTACGTCGGTAAAGCCAAAATCTTTTAGATCTTTGATGCGCATTGGGTACAAAATGCCCATTAAATGGTCACATTCGTGCTGCACAACTCTGGCATGAAAGCCGCTCACTAGCCTATCGATTGGTGTGCCGAATTGGTCGAAACCGGTGTAATGCAAACGTGTGTAACGCGGCACCACGCCACGCATACCTGGCACAGACAAACAACCTTCCCAGCCGTCTTCCATTTCGTCATTTATTGGTGTCAAAATAGGGTTAACTAACACGGTGTAAGGCACTTGTTCTGCATCTGGATAACGCGGATTTGCACCTACGCCAAAAATGACCACTTGCACACTGACGCCAATTTGTGGCGCGGCAATACCTGCGCCATTCATATATTCCATGGTATCTTGCATATCCTGAATAAGCTCGTGTAACTCTGGCGTGTTAAATTGTGCTGTTGGCAATGCTTGCTGCAATAGCAGCGGGTCACCCATTTTTAAAACTGTTTTTACTGCCATTTTTGATTCGCCTTAAAACCTCTTTAAGCTGATTGGGCATAATACATATTATTTTTAATCCTGACTATGCTTGGTAAATGCGCACAATTTCTTCAATTAAAATTCGCACCTTTTGCATGGTTAAGTCTAATCTAGTCATCACATCTTCGTATTGAATGCCATTAATACTTGTTCCGCGCCCCGCTGCCTGATTGGCAATCGGGCATAATGCCGCATATTCCATACTTAATTCACGCGCCAGCGCAGCTTCTGGCATGCCAGTCATGCCAACCAAAGTGGCACCGTCGCGCTCTAAGCGATTAATTTCCGCCGCAGTTTCTAATCTGGGGCCCTGCACGCACGCATAAACGCCGCCATCCATTAAAGGCTGCTGAATATGATTAGCAGCCTGCAAACAAATTTGACGTAAATTAGCCGAGTAAGGTTCGGTAAAATCAATATGTTTAACAGGCAACTCAATGCCATCGTGGTAAGTATTTTTGCGACCATGCGTGTAATCGAGTATTTGATGTGGCAACACAATGTCGCCTGCATTCAAATCGTTACTAATGCCGCCAACGGTAGCAACTGCCAATAAATCAACCACGCCAACCGAATGCAATGCCCAAATATTGGCGCGATAATTAACCGCATGCGGTGGAATGGTATGGCCACCACCATGCCGCGCTAAAAAAACCACTTCAACGCCTGCAATTTTACCAAAAATAAGTGGTTGCGAGGCCTCACCATAAGGCGTGCGCGCAATTTGCCGCCTGATAATTTTTAAGTTATCCAACTGTGTTAACCCTGTACCGCCGATAATTCCTAACATAAAAACCTAACTGAAAAAAATGGGCTAATAAATAAACCAGTTAATAGCCTGGTAAACAACTTAACTACTTTTGATTATTGTAGCGCATGCCTGCCGCTTGCGCTGTAGGATTTAGCGGTTTTATGGCATACTTTAATTATGAGCGTAAACAGCAAAACTTTAGCAGAAACCAAGACTTCAGCTGACATTAGGGCTTCAGCAGATATTAGGGCTTTTGCAGAGACTAAGATTGCAGACACGCAGATTTTAGGTGAAATCAATGACGGCGTTGTCGACAGTATGGCAATTTCGCAAGCGCATTACGAAAATTTTCCTGTGGCTTCTCACTTTTTGCCCAAGCATCTGCGCACTCCTATTGCCCTTATCTACACATTTGCGCGCCAAGCCGATGACTTTGCTGATGAAGGCCATCATCGCCCTGTTACCAGAATTGCCAATTTGCAGGGTTTTAAAGACCAACTGGATTTAATTAAAGCAAACAGTAAAACAAAATCGCCATTTTTTACCGAATTTGGCGATATGGTGCGTGAATACAAATTGCCGCTTACGCCTTTTTATGATCTGCTGGAAGCGTTCAGCCAAGATGTCACCAAAACTCGTTATGCCAATTTTTTTGAGTTGCTAGATTATTGCCGCCGCTCTGCCAACCCAATAGGCGCGTTGCTGCTGCATTTATTTGGCAAAGCGACGCCAGAAAATTTAATCTATTCAAACCAGGTTTGTACAGCTTTGCAACTGATTAACTTTTATCAAGACGTTGCGATTGATTTTGAAAACGATTTTCACCGAAGCCGTATTTATTTGTGTCAAGATGAAATGCGCGAATTTGGCGTGACCGAGGCGCAAATTGCTAGTCACCACGTTAATAAAAACTGGCAAAGATTTATGTTGTTTAATATTGAGCGTGCGCAAACCATGTTAAATGCAGGTAAACCTTTAGAACATATTCTGCCTGGCCGCATTGGACTGGAAATGCGTATGATTATTGGCGGCGGCGATCGCATTTTGTATAAATTAAAAAATGTGCAAGGCGATATTTTTAAACATCGCCCGTATTTAAAAGCGTGGGATTGGCCACTAATTCTGCTTAAAGCGTTGCTGACTTAACACTTTATTTCATTGAAATTTTACTTGACAAAAATACTTTAACTAATTGATTTAAATCACAATGTCGCCACAGCAATATTGCCAACAAAAAGCTGTACAAAGCAGTTCCAGCTTTACACTCAGTTTTATCTTTTTACCCAAAACGCAACGCCAGGCGATGATTGCCCTGTATGCTTTTTGCCGCGAAGTGGACGATGTGGTGGACGAATGTACCGATTTTAATGTGGCGCAAATTAAACTAAATTGGTGGAAAAATGAAATTACCAATTTGTATGCCAATACGCCGCAACACCCTGTTACCAAAGCCTTGCAGCCATTTATTGCGCCATTTAATCTTGCGCAAGAACATTTTTTAGAGATTATTGACGGCATGGAAATGGATTTGAAATTCAATCGGTATGAAGATTTTAAACAGTTGCAACTGTATTGCTATCGTGTGGCCAGCGTAGTTGGTCTTTTATCCGCGCAGATTTTTGGCTTTAAAAATCGACGCACGCTTAAATATGCGCATGATTTAGGCATGGCATTTCAATTGACTAATATTATCCGCGATGTGGGTGAGGATGCCCGCCGCGGCCGTATTTACTTGCCGCTGGACGAGTTAAAAAAAGCCAACGTGTCTGAAGAAGATATTTTACAAAGCCGTGAAACCGAACAAGTGAAAGCGCTTATGGAGTTTCAAATCGCGCGCGCCGAAAATTATTACGACAAAGCCTTGCGTGAATTACCGGCTGAAGATGCTAAACAACAACGCGCAGGTTTGATGATGGCAGCTATCTACCGCACTTTGTTGCGCGAGATTCTGCGTGATGGCGCGCAAAAAGTGCTCAATGCGCGCCTATCGCTCGGCAGTTTACGTAAGTTTTGGCTTATCTGTTCAGTTTGGATGCGACAAGTAAAGGCATATATTGCATAAAAACAAAATGCAGGTGGCCATCATTGGCGGTGGTATGGCAGGTTTATCTGCCGCTGTTGCGCTTGCCGAACAAGGCGTGCAAACCACATTATTTGAAGCGGGACCCCATTTTGGCGGGCGCGCACGTAGCGTGGCAATTGAGTTTAATAGCCAAACCTTTCAAGTAGATAATGGCCAGCACATTTTATTGGGCGCTTATCACGAGACGCTTAAATTATTGGCAAAAGTGGGTGTTAACGAGCAAGAAGCTTTTTTGCGCTTGCCTTTATCACTGAACATGGGTTCTCCACGCAATAAACAGGCGTTTAAATTAAACTGCACCCATTATTTACCACATCCGTTTAATCAATTAATCGGCTTTTTATGTTGCCAAGGACTGAGCTTTAGCGAACGCATATCGGCTATTTTATTCATGGTCCGGCTGAAAGGAACCCGCAATCGCTTAACGCTTGATGAGCCGCTTAAAGATTTTCTGCTTAAAAATGGGCAATCGCGCCAAATAATCAATTTTTTGTGGGAACCTTTATGCTTAGCGGCTTTGAATACGCCGATAGCATTCGCCAGCAGCAAGGTTTTTTTAAATGTGCTACACGATGCGTTTAACCACGGCAAAACGGACAGCGATTTCTTAATTCCCAAACTGGATTTATCGCAAATTTTATCCACGCCAATGGTGCGTTATCTGCAAACTAAACAAACTACTTTGCAGACGAACAAACGAATCCGCAACATTAAACTAGTCGAAAATGGCTTTCAGGTCTCAACAAGATTAGAAACGCTGCAATTTAGTCATGTGATTATCGCGACTGCTGCCAGAAAACTCAAAGAGTTAACGGCTGATTTACCCAAATTAGACTTCGTTACATCGCAGACAGAAGCATACGATTACCAGCCTATTTATACGGTTTATTTGCAATATCCCAACCAGACAACTTTGCCGCAACCCATGCTGGGCTTAGTTGATGTCACCAGTCAGTGGGTGTTTGATCGTGGCCAACTGTGCGGTCAACATGGCTTAATGGCGGTGGTGATTAGCGCGCAAGGCAAGCATCAAAAATTAACGCAAGATGCATTAGCGCTTAAAGTGGCGCAAGAGCTGCATCTTGCTTTTCCGCATTTACCTAAACCGCTTTGGCACAAAGTGATTGCTGAAAAACGGGCGACTTTTTCATGCGATGTAAATTTACCAAGGCCAGCCAATATTACGCCATACCCAAATTTATTGTTGGCGGGCGATTATACTTATGGGAATTATCCTGCGGCGATTGAAGGCGCGGTAAGAAGTGGTTTGCGTTGTGCGGAATTAATTTGCAATAATTGTTGATTTGAAAAAAGCGCGTCATTCAATTTATTGCAACATGTAGCAATTAAACGCCAGTTAAAACTAACCCATTTGGGTTATTGCAAACAATTAAATTTAGTTATATTTTGATAATTCAAAATTAATTTAGGGAGTTTGTAATGAAAAAAATTATTTTACTGTCCTTAATGACAGTCTATACGTCACTCGCAAACGCTGGTGTGGTTTCCGTATTTGGCGAACAGCTTAGTGGTTTTAGCACAAGTACAATCAATGATTTTTATAACGGTTTGCCAGGTCATTCTTCTACACTTGCAGTTGGCACGCTCGATACTGTCAATCTGACAGGCGTTAATCTGTTATGGGCTACACAGCCATCAGATGCTTATACTACTGGCGAATTAAATACAATGGCTAGTTTTTTATCTGGCGGCGGTCGCATTGCGTTTTTGGGTGAACACGGCACTTTCGCGCCAAACGAAAATAATCGCATCAACACTGCATTAAGTTTCTTAGGTAGCACAATTAGTATTAATAACGTGATTCTTGATTCTGGTTTTCGCAGTGCCAGTGTGGGTGATGGTCAAATTTTAAATCACCCGCTTACTAATGGTGTTAATACTTATGAGTATGCTGCATTTGCTCCACTGACTATTAGCGGCACTGCGCAAGCTTTAATGCTGGGTGAGGAGTCATATTTAGGTAATCCCAGCGTGATGATGGCTTTTCAAAATATTGGTCCTGGCAGTATTTTTCTGATTACCGATCAGAACGTTTGGGATAATTCGCCCAATTGGCCTGGTGGTTTTAACAATGCTCGCTTGTTTGAGAATTTGCTAGAAGGAGATACTGGAGCACCGCCAGTTGATAATTCAAATGTACCAGTACCAGCTGCGTTACCACTGATGGCAAGTGCGTTAGCGGCTTTCGGCTTATCACGCCGTCGTCAAACTAAATAATTTCGTTTATTTTAAGTGTTAAGTAAGGCGGGCAAATTGCCCGCCTTTTTATGTTAATAACAAACCGGTTAATTCGATATCCTTGCTAACGCTTGCTCTAATCGCTCTACCGCAATCACTTCTAGCCCTGCCATTTTAGCTTTTGGCGCATTGGCTTTTGGCACAATGGCTTTGGTAAAACCTAATTTTGCGGCTTCTTTTAAACGCAGTTGTCCACCTTGTACTGGGCGCACTTCTCCAGCCAAACCAACTTCACCAAATACAATCAGTTTATTGTCTAACGGTTTGTTTTTTAAAGAAGAAACGATCGATAATAACACGGCTAAATCGACTGCTGGCTCGGCAATTTTAACCCCGCCAACCGCATTTATAAATACATCCTGGTCAAAACACGGAATACCCGCATGGCGATTTAACACCGCCAGCAACATGGCTAGGCGATTCTGCTCAAGCCCTGTCGCCAATCGTTTTGGACTAGGCGCGTGACTTTCGTCCACCAAAGCTTGAATCTCGATTAACAGCGGTCGGGTACCTTCCATCGTTACCGTGATGCAACTGCCCGCCACTTGGCTTTCATGATGCGATAAAAACAGTGCGCTAGGATTCGCCACTTCGCGCAAGCCTTTTTCAGTCATGGCAAACACGCCTAACTCATTCACCGCGCCAAAACGATTTTTAAAAGCACGAATCAAGCGAAAAGATGAATTTTGATCCCCCTCAAAATACAAGACGGTATCGACAATATGCTCTAGTACGCGCGGCCCAGCGAGCGAGCCTTCTTTGGTGACATGACCAACCAAAATGACTGTGATGCCTAATTGCTTGGCTAAACGCGTTAACTGCGCCGAACATTCACGCACTTGCGCGACCGACCCAGGTGCGGATTGCAGCACTTCGGAATACACGGTTTGAATGGAATCGATAACGGCGATGTTCGGTTTATGCGTTTGTAGCGTGGCTAAAATTTTCTCAAGATTAATTTCTGCCAGTAGCTCCACTTGGCTGGCATCTAAGCCTAAACGCTTGGCACGCATGGCGATTTGCTGTGGTGACTCTTCGCCGCTTACGTAAATCGCCTGTGCAGATTTGCCTAAATGGCAAAGTACTTGCAGCAATAGAGTCGATTTTCCAATGCCTGGGTCGCCGCCGATTAACACCACGCCACCTTCGACCAAGCCGCCGCCTAACACACGGTCAAATTCGCTAATGCCTGTTGGTGTTCTTTCAATATCAGCGGCTTGAATGCTGCTTAATTTTTGCAACACACTACTTTGCGCTAATCCTTCAAATTTATTGGCGTAGCGATTGGTAGAGGTGCTCGTTTCGGCAACCGATTCAATCAGCGTGTTCCAAGCCATGCAGCTTGGGCATTGACCTTGCCATTTGGATTCAGAAGCGCCACATTCTGTGCAGGTGTAAACGGTTTTGGATTTAGCCATGCTGATATGTTAATAGCTATCGGCCATATAACCCGCATTGGCAAAATTTTCAAATCTCGTGTGTTCGCCAATAAAGGTCAAGCGCACACGACCAATTGGGCCGTTACGTTGCTTGCCGATAATAATTTCTGCGGTGCCTTTGTCTTCGCTGTCTGGGTTATAGACTTCATCGCGATAGATAAACAAAATCAAATCCGCATCTTGCTCAATCGCGCCAGATTCGCGTAAGTCACTCATGACAGGGCGTTTATCAGGGCGCTGCTCTACGCTTCGGTTGAGTTGCGAAAGCGCGACTACCGGCACATCTAGCTCCTTAGCCAGCGCCTTTAATGAGCGTGAAATTTCTGAAATTTCAGTGGCACGGTTTTCACCTTGTCGACCTGCAGGGGCTGACATAAGCTGCAAGTAATCGATAACAATTAGGCCCAATTTTCCACATTGACGGTGCAAGCGTCGCGCCCTTGCGCGCACATCAAAGCTACTCAAGCCTGCGCCTTCATCAATAAATATCGGTGCTTCATTTAGCTTACCAAGAGCCGTAGTTAACTTTTCCCAATCTTCATCTTCTAAGCGACCTGTACGCATGCGGTGCTGGTCTAAGCGCCCTACCGAACCGATCATCCTCATGGCAAGCTGGGTTGAAGCCATTTCCATTGAAAAAACCGCAACGGGTAAACCAGTATCCAATGCAACATTTTCGGCAATATTGAGTGAAAACGCCGTTTTACCCATCGATGGGCGCCCTGCCACAATGATTAAATCGCCGCCTTGAAAGCCTGACGTCATTGAATCTAGATCACTAAACCCGGTCGGAATACCCGTCACGTCTGATGGGTTATCGCGCGAGAACAGCATATCAATGCGCTCTGCCACTTGCGGTAGTAATTTGTTAATCTCTTGAAAACCTTCATTACTGCGTTTGCCACCCTCTGCAATCTGAAATATCTTCGCTTCAGCTTCATCCAGCAATTGCTGCGCATCGCGCCCATTCGGGCTGTAGGCACTTTCGGCAATGCCGCTACCCACTGTCACCAGCTTGCGCATAATGGCACGTTCGCGCACAATTTCCGCATAGCGGCGGATATTGGCCGCTGTTGGTGTGTTTTGCGCCAATGAGGCTAAGTAGGCAATACCACCAATTATGGATAACTCTGCAGTACTTTCTAATGATTCAGCTACCGTCACAATGTCAGCTGGGCGATTGCGCTCGATTAATCTAGCGATATGCTGAAAAATGGTTTTATGGTCATGCTGATAAAAATCTTCAGCCGTTAAAATATCGGCAATTTTATCTAAGGCCTCATTTTCAAGTAGCAATCCACCTATCACCGATTGCTCGGCTTCAATAGAGTGTGGGGGAAGTTTGAGGGAGTCTAGTTGTTCATCTGCCATTGTAAGATTATACGCAATAAAAAGGTGACTAAAGCAGCCTTTTTAAGATGGCTTGTACTTGGTCAAACTTTATTTGAATACGAAAAACTTTGATCCAATATAAAACAAAATGGTATAAATTGGCATGACTATCAGATGAGAAAAATATGCATTAATACCTAATATAATGAGCAACAATACACACATAATATTAACTGTGTAAGCCACTACAAATGTCAATGCAAACTTAGCAAATGTTATTAACAGTTGGCCACCATGATTAAATGTCCATTTTTTATTTAGAATAAAACTGCAAATTAGCCCTGTTACATAGCCTGTAAAATTAGCAATAATATCGCTAAAAGCATAAAAGTATTTAAGCGCAAAAATAATCAATATGCTTAACAGCGTGTTTAAAACACCAACAACTAAAAATTTCAATAATGAGTTGTTTAATTTAATATTAAATTTTAAATCTGTAATTGACATCCATGCTTACTTTAAAGATGTGTCCGTTTCATTCATTAAGCCTATCGTATTTTCGATAAAGTATTTAGGTCTAGATTTGGACTCAATATAAATCTTGCCTAAATAAGATCCGATTACGCCTAAACATAATATTTGCAGACCACCTAAAAAATAAATTGGCAGCACCGTAGACGCCCAGCCGGGTACTGCTCTGTCTGTAAATACCGCCACGCTTAGCACCCATGCTAAAATACCAAAAGAAGCTACTGACACAAAAAAACCGATATAGGTAATCATTTGTAAAGGAACTACCGAAAATGAGGTTATGCCATCTACTGCTAGCTTTAACATCTTTCCAAATGGGTATTTAGAGTTGCCCGCAAAGCGTTCTTTACGGCTATATTCAACATTGGTAGATTTAAAACCAATCAACGGAATGATTCCTCTTAAATATAAATTGACTTCTTGATATTGTCTCAAAGACTCAATGGTTCTTCTAGACATTAACCTAAAGTCAGCATGGTTATACACCATGTCTACACCAAATAAAGACAGTAATTTGTAATAAAGTTGCGCAGTGTTTCTTTTAAATACGGTGTCCGTGCTGCGATCATTCCTCACGCCGTATACAATATCCACGCCATTATTAAATTCGTCCACCATTTGCTCAACCACGTTGATGTCGTCTTGCAAATCCGCATCAATAGTAATGATTGCATCGCCCTTAACTGACATCATGCCAGCTAAAACCGCATTTTGATGACCTCTATTTCTAGAAAGCTTTATTCCATGCACAAATTTATTTGACTCACTTAGCTGATTGATTAACCACCATGTTTTATCCTTGCTGCCGTCATCTACGTAGTTTATTCGACTTTGATCAGAAATTTTGCCTGAAGATATCAATTTTTTTAATAAGTTAGTAAATTGATGTGTGGCCTCAATGATTACCTCTTCTTCGTTATAACATGGAATCACAATAGCAAGAATCACAACCTTCTCCAGATAAAATAATTTCTAGAATTTAAAAAAACACAATCAATTAGATTAAATCAGCTGTAATTTTTTATCAACTATTTGCTTCCAAACAATAAAAGCAATTAGTACTGTATTAATAAGTGCTGCATATTTAACATTGGTGTGCGCCCATGTATTAGATAACACTGGGTAATAAGACAAGCAAGAAACAAGTTGAAAGCCCACAGGTAAAAACCATAATTTAGGCAGATAAAAAGCGACTAATAAAGAAATTAAATCGGCCGGATAAAAGTATCGTTCGTGCATTTTTGGTAATAAGTAAGGCACAAGTGCGACAGAAGTTAATGCAGTTAACAATAACTTATCTGCGCTAAAATTAACCTCTTTTATTATGGTGTAGAATATCCATACAAGCGTACATAGGGCAGCAAAAATAAGCCCTATTTCAGAGACGGAATGAAAGTATTGATCAGAAATAAACACATAAGGATTAGGCGCATAGGCAGAAAACCATTTAAAGGTATTGGCTTGATCTAAATAAATAGTCCATACGTCTACCCAGCCTCTACCAAGCAAAACTGCTGGCAAACACATTAAAGAATATACAACAGGAATCATCATAAAATGCCATATTTTAATGCGGTTTTTTTGCGCTAAAATATGGGGTGTAAACACATTGGGTTTGAATATTGCCCCTAAATATAAAATAGCTAACAACGGCCCCATAAAAATGGCTTGTAGTTTAAAAGCAACTGAAACAGAAAATAATAACATTGCCAGTAAGGTACGACTTGAAACCAAAAAATACAGTGTTAGTAGCAAAAAGCCTGTGTAAAAACTGTCTGCCTGACCCCACCAGGCGCTATTTAACACCGCACTAGGCAAGCACCAAAAAATTACTGAAGCCCATAGTGGCGCAATGCCTGATGGGTATTTATACTTCACTATTTTGTAAATAATAAGACTATTAATGACATCCATCACAATTGGAATAATCTTGATTGCGAGCATTTTTGAGACAGGTGCAAGTGTCATTAAAGCAAGCAAATAGGTATAGGGTGGTGTGTAGTTTGCAAATTTATCACCTAGTGCATTCATCACACCGTTTGACACAATGTAATCGTACCAAGGTACTAAATAATTTGCAGTGTCGACATTTGCATAAGGGGTGACTATCGCTCTGACGATAATTCCAACTATCATCAACATAATAAGTAAAAAATAATGCAATTTATTGTTATCAGCAGCAAGTAATTTACTTTTCATACTCTACTTTCAATATAAAAATACAATGATTATCTATCAGTGATGAATGGTGTACCTAAATATATAAAACCCGTTTCTAAAAAGAAAAAGGGCTGAAATAAAATATTAATCTATTTCAGCCCAAATACATAGGTAATTTGCCTGTAAACCAAGTAGATTGGCTACATGCAGTGATTAAAATTATTCTTGATACTATTTTTATGTAGCTTCGCCAACCACTGTTACGGTAACATCTGCCACTACGTCATGGTGTAATGCAATGGTTACTGGGTGATCACCAATGGTTTTTAATGGACCATTAGGCATACGCACTTCTGATTTAACCACTTCAAAACCAGCAGCAACAAGGCCTTCAGCTACATCACCATTAGTGACAGAACCGAATAAACGACCATCAACACCCGCTTTTTGTGCAACAGTTAAAACATAACCCGCTAATTTTTCACCGCGCGCAGTAGCTGCAGCCAAAATATCCGCTTGTTGTTTTTCCAGTTCAGCACGTTTAGCTGCGAATTCCGCTTTATTGCTCTCTGTTGCGCGCTTTGCTTTGCCTTGTGGAATCAGAAAGTTACGGCCGAAACCGTCTTTCACTTTAACGATATCGCCCAGCACGCCAAGGTTTGCTACTTTTTCTAATAAAATAATTTGCATAATATTCTCCTAAACCCTAATTAACCAGGATGCTTGTCTGTGTACGGCATTAAAGCCAAGAAACGTGCGCGTTTAACCGCACTGGTTAATTGACGTTGGTATTTTGCTTTTGTACCCGTCATACGAGCAGGAATAATTTTTGCATTTTCTGAAACAAAATCTTTTAACAAATCCACATCTTTGTAATCTACTTCTTTGATGCCTTCTGCACTGAAACGGCAGTAACGGCGGCGTTTATACATTTCTCTTGCCATGATGTAACTCCTAATATTCTTTAAATACTTTTTATAGTGGGCTGCATTTAAACAGCCTCTAATTGATTAATATGCATGACCAATTGAGGACTTTTTGCACTGCGCTTGGCCAAAAAACCTTTGGCTTTGATTAAAGTACCAATTTGAATGTTCAGCTTTGCCAGTTCGCCTAACGCAACCGCATTCACTTCACACTCTACTTTTCTCTTTAATCCCGCTTCAATCTGTTCTGAAACGTGCTGTAATACAAAACTCAACAAGGGCATACCTGCTGGCGTGTAGCGTATCGGCTCCATAGAAAGCACAACACCGCTAATCACCAGCGTGTTCAAACTTAAGCGGCTGCAACCTCAGTTGCTGCTGGCGCTACAGGTGTAGATACCGCTGCAGGTGCTGAGTCACGCACTAACACTGATTTAGATTTTTCTTCTTTCATCATTGGGCTAGGTGCAGTTACGGCTGTTTTAGTGCCCATGGTTAAATGGCGTAAAACGGCATCGTTAAATTTAAAGCCATGCTCAAGCTCATCTAAAACGGTTTGATTACACTCAATGTTCATTAAAACGTAATGTGCTTTGTGGATTTTTTGAATTGGATAAGCCAATTGACGACGGCCCCAGTCTTCTAAACGGTGCATCGTGCCGCCGTTGCTGTTAACTAGCGTTCGATAACGTTCAATCATCGCTGGCACTTGCTCGCTTTGGTCCGGATGGACGATAAAAACTACTTCATAATGTCGCATGAAATCTCCTTGTGGTTTGCAGCCACCCGATATGCTGTCG
>JBKJRC010000015.1:0-62972 GCA_046594915.1 Methylotenera sp.
TAAGTGAATACTTTTAAATGCTTAAAATTGTGCTGGATAAAATATTTTACTTGTCAAGATTCTAGTTTTTCACGTATAATCCGCGCCTTTCTGCATAACCTTTTCTATTAAAGAGAAATATAGCTATGGTAGTGATTCGTTTATCTCGTGGTGGTTCTAAAAAGAGCCCATTTTACAATGTTGTAGTAGCTGATTCACGCAATCGTCGTGATGGTCGTTTTATTGAGCGCGTTGGGTTTTATAACCCATCCGCCAAAGCGAATGCAGAAGCTTTGCGTATTGACGCTGGTCGCGTGACATTTTGGACCGGCAATGGCGCTCAAATGTCTGACACGGTTGCGCGTTTAGTTAAAACGCATGCTAAAGGCCCAGAGGCTGCAATAGCCGCTAAAGCAAAAGATGCAGCAAAAGCCGACGCAACAAAAGCGAAAGCGGCGGCATTAGAAGCAGAAAAAGCCAAAGCTGCCGCAGACGCTGCGAAAGCAAAAGCCGATGAAAAGGCTGCCGCTGAAGCAGCCAAAGAAGCAGAAGCCAAGTTAGCAGAAGAAAACGCTGCTGCAGAGGCTGCAAAAGTAGCCGAAGCGACTGAAACACCAGCAGCTGACGCTTAATTGGCTGTGCTAATTGCTTGGAGACTGGCTGCTTAAGGCAGTCTTAAGCAATGAGTTTCGTTCCAACTAAGTCAGCAGTAAGTAATCGACCAAATAATTTGGTAGTCATGGGGCGCATTGTTGCGCCCTACGGCGTTTTTGGGTGGCTTAAAGTGCTACCCGATACCGAAACGCTGGATAGTTTGTTTGATTACGACACTTGGTGGATTGGCAAAGATGACAGTTGGCGCGAATTTGATGTTATTGAAGCAAAAATACATAACGATGTATTAGTAGTGAAATTGCAGGGCATAGATGATCGCGATGCGGCATTTGCATGCAAAGGTAAACAGGTTGCCGTACCGCGAGATGCGCTACCAAAAGCCGCAGAAAATGAATATTACTGGTCTGATTTAATCGGATTAACGGTTAAAAATCAGCAAGAAGTGGTTTTTGGGCTAATTACGGATGTGTTTGCTACAGGCGCAAATGATGTGATTGTGGTGAATGGCGGTGAGTTGAATACTGAGCGAGAACGCTTGATCCCTTTTACGCCACAAGTGATTTTAGAGGTAGATTTAGCTGCAAAAAGCATGTTGGTTGATTGGGATGCGGATTTTTAGGCATTTAAGTTTTCATCATGCGCTTTGATGTAATTAGTTTGTTTCCAGAAATGTTTGATGCGATTACCAAATTTGGTATTACATCAAGGGCAATTGAGCGAAAGATTTATAGTGTTAATGTGATTAACCCGCGTGATTTTAGCGCAGATAATCACAAAACCGTCGATGATAGGCCTTATGGTGGCGGACCTGGCATGGTGATGCTGGCAGAACCGCTGGCGCAAGCGATTGATTTAGCGAAAAAAAATCAGGCGGATTTAGGTGTTAAGTCACACGTGATTCATTTGTCGCCGCGCGGTGTGCCGCTGAATCACCAAAAGGTGATGCAATTAAGTCAGAAAAAAGGGTTGATATTGTTGGCAAGTCGCTACGAAGGTGTGGATGAACGCTTGATTAACGCGCTGGAAGAAAATGCATTAGAGTTTGAAGAAATATCAATTGGCGATTATGTATTAAGTGGTGGCGAACTGCCCGCCATGGCGTTAATAGATGCGATTGTGCGACAATTGCCAGGTGTGTTGGGTGATGCGGATTCAGCCATAGAAGATTCGTTTGTGAATGGCTTGCTGGATTATCCGCATTACACAAGGCCTGAGAACTTGTATTTAGAAAACATGGAAAATAAAAAGGTGCCAGAAGTATTACTATCTGGCAACCATGCAAAGATTAGAGAATGGCGATTAAAGCAATCGTTGTTGCTAACAAGGGCGAAACGCCCTGATTTATTGACCGCAAGGTCGTTGACGAAAGAAGAAGCACGGCTGCTACAAGAAGGTATTAAAGAGCAGGAACAAGCTTCTTCACAATTAAAAGGAACTCGCAAAGCATAAAGCCCAATATAAGGCCAATCTAAGCGATACATAAAGGAAAATAGCATGGCAGATATTATTAAAATGTTAGAAACGGAAGAAATTGCCCGTTTAGGCAAAACCATTCCAACGTTCAGTCCGGGCGATACCGTTGTAATTGGTGTGAACGTGGTGGAAGGTACGCGTAAACGTGTGCAGGCTTATGAAGGCGTTGTCATCGCGATTCGCAATCGTGGCCTTAACTCCTCATTTATCGTGCGTAAAATCTCATCTGGCGAAGGTGTAGAGCGCACATTCCAAACTTACTCACCCTTAATCGCTTCAATTGAAGTAAAACGTCGTGGTGATGTACGTCGTGCCAAGTTGTACTACTTGCGTGAGCGTTCAGGTAAATCGGCACGGATTAAAGAAAAATTGGTGATGCGCGAAAAAGAAGTGATGCCAGCAGCAGAAAAAGCATAGACTTAGATTTTTGAGTAAGCTTTAAAGTCTTTTTCTGGTAAAGAAAAAAGCCCCAAACAATTAAACCTGTTTTGGGGCTTTTTTATTTGCGTAAATTTTGATATTTAAGTTAAATTGGTAACTGTAGAAGTTAATCTTTTAATTGCCTCAATTCCATCTAAAAATATGCTGACCAATAATAAACATTTACTGCAATATGATGCCATCGTCACTGTGCCGTTTGGCGCGGTGGGCATTGCCGTGCAGGGCGTGCAAGTGGTGATTGAATTGTTGCCGGCAAAGCATGTGCCAAAACCTGCGCAACACAAAGTGGCAGAGAAAGTTGCTTTGCAGATTGAGGCTTATTTTAGCAATGCCTACAATGACTTTAACTTACCTTTAGTCTACAAAGGCACGCCATTTCAACGTCGCGTGTGGCAGGCTATTAGCGCTATTCCGTGTGGGCGAGTACTTACTTATGGTGAAATTGCACAGCAGATTGGTAGCGGCGCGCGCGCGGTTGCTAACGCTTGTGGCGCCAACCATTTGCCGCTGGTTATTCCGTGTCATCGCGTAGTGGCAAAAAATGGTTTAGGCGGCTATATGCGCGGGCAAGCAAACGGTTTAAAGATTAAAAAATGGCTGCTAAAGCATGAAGGCATCACCTTTCAAAAGAGTAAACCAATGTGGCCGAAATAGAGCATGCCAAAAATAGTGACGAATTGGACACGTTTATTGACCATCTTTGGTTAGAAGATGGATTATCTAAAAATACGCTGGACAGCTATCGCACTGATTTAAGCCAATTTAATATCTGGCTAAAAACCCAACATAAACAGTTGTTTGAGGTGCAGCCAGCAGAAATTCAGCTGTATTTAGCGGTTAAGTATCCGTTAATTAAACCGCGCAGTATTAGCCGATTAATTGCCAGTTTGCGGCGCTTTTATCGCTATGCGCTGCAAGCAAATCTCATCGCAATAGATCCAACATTGCAAATCGAGTCGCCTAAATTGCCGCGTAGCTTGCCCAAAAGCTTAAATGAGCAAGAAGTAACCGATTTGTTGAATGCGCCAGATGTTGGCCAAGATATTGGTCTGCGCGATAGAGCGATGCTGGAATTGCTGTATGCCAGCGGTTTGCGCGTGTCGGAGTTGGTGGGCGTAAAGGTGAACGAGGTCAGCACGCAAGATGGCGTGGTGCGCATCACCGGTAAAGGCAGCAAAACGCGTTTGGTACCCATGGGGCAAATTGCCGCCGATTGGATCGACCAATATTTAAAAAAATCGCGCGGTTTGATTTTAGATGGCCAAATTACCGATGCATTATTTGTGACTAAACGCGGTGACGCCATGACGCGCCAAGCGTTTTGGTATTTGATCAAACGCTATGCGTTAATCGCTGGCATCACTAAACACATGAGCCCGCACGTGCTACGCCACGCATTTGCCACGCATTTGCTCAATCACGGTGCCGATTTGCGCGTGGTGCAAATGTTATTAGGCCATTCGGATATTTCCACCACGCAGATTTATACACATGTAGCGCGGGAGCGTTTAAAACAACTACATTCCGTGCATCATCCGCGCGGATAAGTAGGACTTAACCCATAATTTTCATCAATATTTTCAATCACAGTGTTAGCATCCCACTCAGCCACAATTTCTTTGGCTTTTGTGTAATCCGAATCGCTTACGTTCACCGTCACCAAGCCAATAGCGGGGATTTCGCCAACGCCACCTTGCAAGTAATCGCCGAAAACATAGGCAGCGATTTCTTGTTGTTCTAATAGGTTTTTGATTAGATAGGCTTCAATGCTGTTTGAGGCGTTGTAGATGGTTATCATTTTTTGGCCTTTTTATTCGGTTAAGTTGCTTTTCGCCACTAGGCGACCCTATTTCTTTTGCGCAGCCAAAAGCAATAGGGAAAAGAAAAGGCTGCCCCATGCCGCTTTTTCCTTCGGACTTAGCGCCGCATCTGGATGGTGGCTGCGGAACTCGCGCTTTGAGCACTCAAACAGTCCTCGCCACCTACCATCTGCCGCTCAAGCCGAAGGCGCGGCAAAGGGGTTTGCTAAGTTTGTTGCTATATGAAGCTTAATATGCTCATGAATGAAAATTATATAACTAGTTAGTTCTCTAGTTAATGCTCCGAGCCTATCGTCAGAACGAAATTGATTTTCCTTATCTCTAACTTCAGTTAAGCAAATCCAGTTTTCATACTCATTTGCGCCGAAAAAATAATCTAAAAAATTCATAGCTTCTGATTCTATTTGGCCATTTCTGTAAGTACCAATCCGTCTAAGCCACAAATCTATAAATTCAGATTTGTCTTTCGCATACCCGCTTGAGTGAGTTATTTGATGGCGAAGTTGCTCAATGAATGCAAAAGTTAAAATCAAATTTAATTCATTTTTGAATCTTGACGGGTCACTTTCAGCTCGAACTTTTATAATGTTAGAAAGTATTGGAATAGCTTTATGTAGTTTTACAATAAACTTAGTTGGAGAGAAGCCTCTTTCATTTTCCAGTTTAATCAGCGAGATGTTTACATGTTTTAGATATGATTCAAAAGCCTCAAATGTATTTAGCAACAATAGTTGATAAATGCGATTTTTAATCTCGGATTCAATACGGACAGAATCATCAATATTGAAATGGCTGGTTTTTAATGGAGCTAAACTGCCGTTAGTATATTCTTTGAAAAAGAGTATATGTGTGCTTGAGTAAGCGTCTTTAGTCCATTCGCTTCTTTTTGTTACAATATTATTGTCTTCAAGCAATTTATTTTTGTAATTCAACTTTTCGAATAATGACTTAGTAAAGTTTTGGTAGATATCAATTTCAATCATTGCATTCTTAAAAGATTCAAGTTGCAGGTCAATGTTGCTCATTAATCAAAGTCCCCGTTTAATCACAACGCCCAAAGCCTTCAACCCTGGCAATATCGTAGGTTTCGCCACTTTAACTTTCACACTTAACGCTCCAAACTCACTCAAAATCAATTGGCAAATATGTTCTGCTAGCGCTTCTACTAATTGAAAACTGTTTTGTTTTAATGTTTCGCGAATGCGCGCAACCACAGCGCCATAGTCGATGGTGTCTTCAATGGAATCGCTTTTGCAGGATTTGCTTAAATCATAGCCAATTTCAATATCCAAAATAATGGTTTGCGCAACCATGCGCTCCCAATCTGGTACGCCGAGTTTGGTTTGTACTTTTACTTGCTCTAAAAATATGGTGTCCATGATTTTTGCGATGGTTTAGAATGGGTGTAGTTAGATTTTAGAGCATCTCGAGAGGATTAAGCAAAGTGAATGAGTTAGGTTTTATTCCCGTGACCATTGTGCCGATTATCTGGATTGTGGCAGCTTATTTAATTGGCTCAATTGCGTTTGGTATTTTGGCGAGCAAATTATTCGGCCTGCCGGATCCACGCACGGTGGGCAGCGGCAATATCGGCGCGACCAATGTGGCGCGTAGCGGTAAAAAATTACCCGCGATTTTAACGTTGCTGGGCGATACATTTAAAGGTTGGTTTCCAGTCTGGCTGGCTTTGCAATCGGGCATGCTGATGTGGGTTGTAGCGGGCATTGGTTTAGCGGTTTTTTTTGGGCACTTATTCCCCATTTTTCACCGTTTTAAAGGCGGAAAGGGCGTAGCAACTGCGCTGGGCGTGATGCTGGCAATTTCGTTAATGCTGGGTTTGGCGGCTTTAATCACTTGGGCAATTGTATTTGCAATCTCACGTTATTCCTCATTGGCGGCAATAGTGGCAGCGGTTTTATCGCCGCTGTATGCATGGCTTTTGTTGCCGTATAAAGATTACGTCATTATGATGGTTGTGATTGCCGTGATGCTGGTTTGGCGCCATAAAAGCAATATTCAAAAATTGCTGGCAGGTGCTGAATCTGGCTTTGGAAAAAACAAAAGTTAACCATAAAAAATGGTTAACTTTTATGGCGCTTGCAGTGATGGAACTTGTAAATCGGCTAAATCCCATCGCGGTTTAACGCTAACGCTATAATCTTGTTTTGAATTAGTTGATTCTTGTTGCGCTAATCGCACTGATTCTAATCGCATGGCTCCTGCAAACGCAATCATCGCGCCGTTATCAGTGCAAAATTCTAGGCGCGGATAACTCACGACGCATGATTTGCGCTTAGTCGCCGCATCTAGTTTTTCACGCAGCCTTGTATTAGCGCCCACTCCGCCGGAAACCACCAAACTATCTAAACCAGTTTGGCGCAATGCTGCCATCGATTTTGTGGTTAAAAGTTCAGTGACCGCTTCTTGAAATTCCCAAGCAATATTCGCTTTAATGGCATCTGTAAGTGGCTGATTGTTATTAGCTAAAGTGAGTACGGCAGTTTTTAAGCCGCTAAAGCTAAAATTCAAATCTTTACTGTTTAGCATCGGTCTTGGCAGCTTAAATTGTGCTTTGCCTAAAGTCGCAAGTTTCGCCAATGCAGGACCACCGGGATAACCCAAACCCAACAACTTAGCCGTTTTATCAAAGGCTTCGCCTGCGGCATCATCCAGTGTGTCGCCCAGTAATTCATATTGACCAATACCATCAACGCGCATCAGCTGCGAATGCCCGCCTGAAACCAATAGCGCGACAAATGGAAATTGCGGTGGATTTTCTTCTAACAATGGCGCAAGCAAATGGCCTTCTAAATGATGCACACCAACACTTGGCACATTGAGCGCAAAAGCCAGTGATTGCGCAATGCTGGTGCCAACTAATAAGGCGCCTGCCAAGCCAGGACCTTGCGTATAGGCAATGCCGTCAATATCCGCCAGTGTTTTGTTGGCCTGTTTTAAGACGGTTTCGGTTAATGGTAGCGCGCGGCGAATATGGTCGCGTGAGGCGAGTTCTGGCACTACGCCACCAAATTCAGCATGCATGGCCACTTGCGAATGTAGCGCGTGGGATAATAAACCGTGTTGCGTATCGTAAAGCGCAACGCCTGTTTCGTCGCAAGATGATTCAAAGCCTAAAACCAGCAAATGATGATTCCTAACAAATAGGTGGAAAATTAAACAAATTTTGCCGCTAATTTATACCATTTACGATGTAATTGTACAAAATCATTGAATAAAAGCAATTATACGATTAAAATAGTGGACTTTTCTTGAGTTTCTGAACAGATGCCTGCTCAATAGAACCTTAAGTATTATTTTTAAGTACTTGCCAATAAGAGAGAACGAATGTCTAGTGTACGTGTAAAAGAAAATGAGCCGTTTGACGTTGCATTACGCCGTTTTAAACGCCTAATTGAAAAAACAGGTCTATTAAACGACCTTCGCGCACGCGAATTTTACGAAAAACCTACCTGGGAACGTAAACGTAAAGCGGCTGCTGCGGTTAAACGTCAATATCGTCGTTTACGCAATCAAACATTGCCAGCAAAACTTTATTAAGCTTTTTGCTTAGTAAAGTTTGTTTGATTAAATAGCATGGCTGAAAATATTGTAGTGGATAGCAAATCCCTAGATGCTGTATCAAATGTGGCATTAAATGAAGTGCCTGCATTTTTGCATATTGCGGATCGTTTTATTGCGCTGGCGAATGAGCAAGCGCAACAGAAAGATTTAGCCACTGCGAGCGCAGGCTTTTTATATGCCAACGCACGCTTTACTGCATTTTTAGTGGCTTCGCAATGTGGTACTGCTGAAGCGCTTGAAGCAGAAAAAGCGGCTGCTATTGAGTATTTTGTGAATCAATACGCGCAGGCACTCACCAGCAATATTGCGGATTACCAACAAAACTTTGCACAATACTTTAATAAGTAATTGGCAAGTAAGCTGAAATGACTTTAAAAGCCCAGATTTCAGAAGACATGAAAACCGCCATGCGCGCAAAAGATAGCGTGCGTTTGGGTGCAATCCGGTTGTTATTGTCTGCTATCAAGCAGCGCGAAGTGGATGAGCGGATTGAGCTAAATGACGCGGATGTGATTGGCGTGATTGAAAAAATGCTCAAACAGCGCCGCGATTCTATTGCTGCATTTGAATCTGCCAATCGAACCGATTTGGCGGATATTGAAAAGTTTGAAATCACAGTGTTGCAAACTTATATGCCAAAGCAGTTAAGTGATGACGAATTGAATCAAATTATTACGCAAGTAATTGCCGATTCAGGCGCAACTGGCGCGAAAGATATGGGAAAAGTAGTTGGCCTTGTTAAGCCCTTAGTGGCTGGCGTGGCCGATATGGGTAAAGTTTCTGGCTTAATTAAATCACGGCTGGCTTAAACTAAATCGGCAGTAAAAATAAAAGGAGCGAAAGCTCCTTTTTTGTTTTGTAAATTGGGCTAAAATTATTAACTGTATTTTGGTGTTAACTTGTCTACCAACTATTATCAACGGCGCAGATACATTTGATTCCTGAGAGTTTTATTCAAGACCTATTAAATCGCGTCGATATTGTGGATGTGATTGATAAAAGCGTACCACTGAAAAAAGCGGGTGCCAATTATTCTGCCTGTTGCCCGTTTCATAACGAAAAATCGCCTAGTTTTACCGTTAGCCCAACCAAACAGTTTTATCATTGTTTTGGCTGTGGCGCGCATGGCACGGCGATTAGTTTTTTGATGGAGTATGCCGGCTTAAGTTTTGTGGAGTCTATTCACGATTTAGCCAAAAACGTCGGCATGATAGTGCCGCAAGTAGATTCTACGCCAGCTTCGCGCGAGGCAGATGCGGCTAATAAGACCATTAAATTAGGTTTGCAGGAAACCTTGCAGCAAGCGGCCAATTATTACAAAGCAGAATTAAAAAAATCAGGGCGCGCGATTGAGTATTTAAAAGCGCGTGGTTTAAGCGGCGTGATTGCTGCCAAATTTCAAATAGGCTATGCGCCTGCAGGCTGGCAGAATTTACAAAGTGTGTTTGCCAATTACGAAAATGAAGCCTTGCAAACCGCTGGTTTGGTGGTTGAGAATGAGCAAGGCCGCCGCTACGACCGTTTCCGCGATCGTATTATGTTTCCGATTCATGATCAAAAAGGCCAGGTGATTGGTTTTGGCGGGCGGGTGATTAACCCAGAAGACACGCCAAAATATTACAACTCACCCGAAACGCCGCTGTTTCAAAAAGGCCACGAGTTATATGGTTTATTTGTGGCAAGGCGTGCCATTCGCGATGCAGGGCGAGTGCTGGTGGTTGAAGGCTATATGGACGTGGTGGCGCTGGCGCAATATGGCATTGATTATGCAGTTGCGGCTTTAGGCACGGCCACTACAGCATTTCACATAAAAAAGCTAAAAAGACAGACAGATGAAATAGTTTTTTGTTTTGATGGTGATGATGCAGGGAGAAAAGCTGCATGGCGCGCTGCCATGAATGCACTACCAGAGTTAACTGATAGCTTTAGTTTAAGGTTTTTGTTTTTACCTAAGGAACACGACCCAGATAGCTATGTTAGAGAATTTGGTAAAGAAAGGTTTGAGACAGAGGTAACAAATGCTAAGCCACTATCGAGGTACATTGTTGATTATCTCACTATTGATAATGGGCTGAATTATGATGAAGATTCAGCACGCTTTTGGGAAGAAGTGAAGCCGATAATTACTGATATTAAAACAGCGCCTATACTTTCTCAAAAACTTAGAAAAAAAGTTGCAGATTTAATCGGCATTACCGTTCCAAAGATGTTGGAGTTAATAGATTTTAAAGAAGAGCAAAAAAAAGTAATTAATATTAAGGTTACTAATCGCAATAGAGAGAGTTACTCTATTGAGCGTAATTTCTTAATATTAATAATATTGTTTCCAAAATTGGTTGTTGAAGAGGATTTGAAACTAATTACTGGAAATGGAATTGAAATAAAGATTATTAGAGAGGTATTGAATTTATCATTAACTAACCCAAACTATAAGCCAGTGGCAATAATCGAATTTTTAAAGTCTAAATATGATGCAAATTATATTGATCAGATAGCTAGAAATTTAGATTCTTTCGATGAGAAGTCGGACCCCTCACTTGTAATGAATGGATTTCGTCAACAATTACAGTCAATTGTTGAGAAACAAAAGTTTAGTATTCTTAGCGAATTGAAAGAAAAGCCATTTAATACATTAACAGAGCAAGAGCGTGAAATGCTGAAAAGTTTGACTGTTAAAAAGTAGTTAACCATTAAAATTACGCAATTTATTCATCATATTCAACATTCAGTTTTTGAAAACACAAAGCAAAACAAGTAGTTAAAAAATCGTTAGATGAAGTTTTTTTACCGTGCTTTAGCATGCTACTTGCCAACACACCACATATTTTGCTTAAAATTTAGCACTTTTTACAGTATAATTTAGGGTTGTTCGTTACGGTTAGATTGGTAACGAAACGCTAGACTCATAGAATAGGATCAGGCATGGCCAGACCAAAATCAGATAAAACATTAGAAAAAGAGCGTAACAAGCTGGCAGCCGAAGCTGCGCTTGACCCTGAGGCACTTGCGTTAGATGCGGAAGCGCGCCGTACTCGCTTAAAATCACTCATTATTTTAGGTAAAGAACGTGGCTATTTAACCTATGCCGAAATCAATGACCATTTGCCTGATGATACGCAGGATTCTGAACAGATTGATGGCATTATTGGTTTAATCAACGATATGGGCATTCAGGTATACGAAGAGGCGCCTGATGCCGAAGTGTTGTTGATGTCGGACGCGCCTGCGCCTGTGACCGATGAAGACGCGGTTGAAGAAGCAGAAGCCGCACTTGCCACGGTGGATTCTGAATTTGGCCGCACCACCGACCCAGTGCGTATGTACATGCGCGAAATGGGTACGGTTGATTTGCTGACGCGTGAAGGCGAAATTGAAATCGCCAAGCGCATTGAAGATGGCCTTAAACATATGGTGCAGGCGATTGCTGCTTGCCCAACCACTATTGCCCAATTATTGGATATGGTGGATAAAGTTGAAAAAGACGAAATCAGTGTAGATGACTTGGTTGATGGCTTAATTGATACCGACATTGGTTTAGATGATGCAATGGCCGCCGAAGAAGCGGAAGAAGAAGAATCAGATACAGATGAAGACGACG
The DNA here is from genome assembly GCA_046594915.1 of Methylotenera sp. Taxonomy (GTDB): domain Bacteria; phylum Pseudomonadota; class Gammaproteobacteria; order Burkholderiales; family Methylophilaceae; genus Methylotenera_A. Next base: position 11,509 of record JBKJRC010000015.1, read on the forward strand.
ATGAAGATGAAGACGGCGCAAAAGCGGCTGCCATTTCAGCAGAGGCTTTAGCCAAACTAAAAGAAGAAGTATTAAAACGTTTTGCGATTATTCGCAAAGCGAATACGGAAATGAATGCGATACGCCAGCAAAAAGGCTCGCAAGATGCAGCATATAAAAAGCTGCACGAGGCTGTATTAGAAGAGTTAACGGTATTTCGATTCTCGGCTAAACAGGTAGAGGTTTTGTGTGAGCAAGTGCGCGGCTTGGTTGAAGAAGTGCGCGGGCATGAGCGTAAAGTGATGGATTTTTGTGTGGATAAATCTGGCATGCCGCGCCCACATTTCATCAAAAGCTTTCCTGGAAACGAAATTAACTTAACCTGGCTAGATACTGAATTAAGCCTGGACAAGCCTTACATCGAAAAGTTAACCCGTTTTAAACACGCAATTGTTGACCAGCAAGATCGCTTAATCGCCTTGCAAATCAAAGTCGGTATTCCGATTAAAGAGCTAAAAGAAATCAACAAACAAATGACCACGGGCGAAGCGCGCGCGCGCCGTGCCAAACGTGAAATGATTGAAGCCAACTTACGTTTGGTAATTTCGATTGCTAAAAAATACACCAATCGTGGTTTGCAATTCTTGGATTTGATTCAAGAAGGTAATATCGGCTTGATGAAAGCGGTGGATAAATTTGAATACCGCCGCGGTTATAAATTCTCAACCTATGCAACATGGTGGATTCGCCAGGCGATTACGCGTTCAATCGCGGATCAGGCACGCACCATTCGAATCCCTGTGCATATGATTGAAACGATTAACAAAATGAATCGTATCAGTCGCCAGATTCTGCAGGAAACAGGCATAGAGCCAGACCCAGCGTTGTTGGCAGAAAAAATGGAAATGCCTGAAGATAAGATTCGTAAAATCTTAAAAATTAGTAAAGAGCCTATTTCAATGGAAACGCCGATTGGCGACGATGAAGATTCTCACTTAGGTGATTTTATTGAGGATAATACAACGCTGGCACCTATGGATGCTGCGGTGTATGCCAGTTTGCGTGATGCGACTAGTGAAGTGTTGGAATCGCTGACGCCACGCGAAGCAAAAGTGTTGCGTATGCGTTTTGGTATTGAAATGAATACCGACCATACGTTGGAAGAAGTGGGTAAACAGTTTGATGTGACACGTGAACGTATTCGCCAGATAGAGGCGAAAGCGCTGCGTAAACTGCGTCACCCAACGCGTTCCGAGCGCTTGCGTAGCTTTTTAGAAACTGGTCAAGATTAACCAATTCTCCAAAGTTTTTTGTCATTATATTGATTAAATCACAGTAGATTTCGGCCCCTTAGCTCATGCTTGGTTAGAGCAGCGGACTCATAATCCGTTGGTACTGTGTTCGACTCACAGAGGGGCCACCATTTAAAAACCGACTGCTTAAGGCAGTCGGGTTTTTTCTTTTTGAGTCCTAGTTTTGTAGGCCGATTCTTACATAAAGTTCAGCATTATTATGCTTTTTAGACTGCTTTTTGTTTAGTATCATCATTCTATGCATTACTAAATTAAGTATTAAATTAATAGGAATTTACGCAAACATTTTTTAACCGCAAGGTTAACGATATAAAAATACAAGGGAGTTTTAAGAAATGAATAAATTATCAATAGCAGCTTTCGCATTATTAGTGGTTGTTGGATTAGCAGCATGCGAAAAAAAAGGTCCTGCAGAAACAGCGGGCGAAAAAATGGACAATGCGGCTGAAAGAATGGGCGATAAAATTGAAAATGCAACAGACAAAGCAGGCGACAAGCTTGAAGCGGCTGGTGACAAGATTGAAGACAAAACGGATTAATATTAAGAATTAGCTGAAATTGGCTTTTAGATTTACTGGTAGATGTGATAATTAAAGTATCGGTTGGCTAAACCAAACTTAGCTAGCTGGCATTGCATGTATAAGTGGTTAATGCCATGTGCAATTTAACGTAAATAAATTTAACGTAGATAGTAGGATCAGCATTCAATTAAAGGGTTAGCTTAGGCTGGCCCTTTTTCGTTTTAATGTGGCTATAATCAACAAATGATTGCTTATAGAATAAAAATAGCCAATGAGTTTTTCAAAAGTCGTGCCGCTGCACTGATTTTTTCAATAGGTATTTTTATTGCCTGCTTTTTAATTTCCGAGTTACTTGTGGGTGCAGAGTATGAAAAAGAAACTGCTAATGCAAAAATTGCAGCGGCAGATTATGTCAATGCACTTAAAACTAAAGTAGGCCGAGAACTCAATGCGCTGTTATTTGTGTCGAATGGATTATCCAGTTATTTGACGGTTTATCATCAAAATCTGGCTGACGAAAAAATCAATGCAATTCTTGCAGACTTATATTCACGCACTCAACACGTTAGAAATTTAGGAATAGCAGTTGGTTATCAAATTAAGTACGTATACCCGCTTAAGTCGAATGAAAAAGCAATGGGGATAGACTTTCGCGATTTACCTGAGCAATGGCCACAGGTGAAACAGGCGATTGACACGCATCAAGGTGTATTGGTTGGCCCAATCGATTTAGTGCAAGGTGGTCGAGGTTTAATCTATCGTTATCCCATATTTATTAACGGTAATTATTGGGGAATTTTGTCTACAGTAATTAATACAGATCCGTTTTTAAAAGCTGCCTTTGATCATATGACTGACAAACAGTATGAGTTTGCTATTAGGAAAAAAAATTCAGGAGCCGTATTTTTTGGCAATGCCGGCTTGTTCCAAAACCACAAAGCATTAATTTCGGTGAGTGATTTTCCTGGCGATAAATGGGAATGGGCGATACTACACAAAACACAAATGCCTTCTAGTTTAATTACCACCACAAGGTTGATGGGCATTGTGATTAGCTTATTAATAGCTACTTTGGCTTATTTCTTTTTTAGAGAAAGAAAAGCTTTAACTTCGCAAGCCATGCAAGACAGTTTGACCGGACTTGCCAACAGACGCCTGTTAGATTTTAGATTAACGCAAACGCTGGCGCGGGCAAAACGTTCTAAACTACATATTGCGATTATGTTTATTGATATTGACCATTTTAAAAAATTCAATGATACGTATGGACACGATGTGGGCGATGAGCTTATAAAAGAGGTTGCCAAAAGATTATATGCCTGCATTCGAGAAGTGGACACCGTAGCCAGAGTGGGCGGCGATGAGTTTGTGATTTTGCTAGATACACTTAAAGAACCAGATGATGCGAAGTTGATTGCCGCCAAAATTATCGGGCTATTTGAAAATAATCTGATTATTATGGGTCACAGTATCAAGTTTAGTTTGAGTATTGGCGTTGTTAATAACGATCACTCTAAAGAAGATACGGTGAAGATGCTAATGAAAAAAGCCGATATTGCGTTATATGCCGCAAAAGGCGCTGGCAGAAACGGTTACAGAGTATTTCATGAGCTTGAGTAAAAAATAGTGTTAACACTACTAATTGGGAGATATAGAACATGACCAAAGAAGACATTAAAAACACCAAATATACAGAACATGCCAAAGCGGTTGAAGCGCATCAGCAGCTTTTAGAAAAATTGCATCTGGATGCGAATATTCGGCTAGATGAAATTAATAACTCGCTAGAAAACCTCACCATTACGCTGGAAGAGTACCTTAAAGTGATTGGTATACCATAGTTTTTATACTTAAGTTTTTGTACTTAACACGATTGCAACACCGAATTTTATGCATTCAGTTTAGATTAAGCTTCACTTGTTAATCTAGTCTCCGTAGTAATAATGAAGTAGCAACCAATTCACTTTATTTCGGAGATAAAAATGACTTATTTAAACAAAGCAATGATGCTGACATTTGCCGTAGCCAGCTTGAATGTTTTAACGCTTAATGCTGCAATTGCAGACGATGACGATGCGGCTGAAATGCAGCTTGTTATTAAAGCTGCTGGATTATTAACAGTAGAACAAGCGACAGAAAAAGCATTAATCGCCAAACCTGGCAAAGTGATTGAAGTGGATCTGGATAAACGTCAATATCCACAAGGTTGGGATTATGAATTTGAGTTTATCGATGCACAGGGCCACGAATGGGAGGTAGATATTGATGCCAAAACCGGTGAAGCGCGCAAAGTTTCTCGCGATTGGTTTTAATTTTTAGTCATTATATTGGGTTAAGTTAACCTGAAAACGGGCGTGATTATTAGCAGATATGCATTTTAAAAAATTACATTTCACCTGTTATTTAGTAACTGGCGCGTTATGCGTGTTGATGTTGGCATTTAATTACGCCAATGCCGAAGAGGATTATCAGCTGGCCAGAAAACTCAGGCAGCAAGGCGAGATTTTGTCTTTAGAAAAAATACTCGCATTGGCGCGCGCCAAAAAAAATGGCGAAGTATTGGAAACAGAATTTGAGAAAAAAAATGGGCGTTATGTTTACGAGATTGAAATTCTGGATGCTAAAAGCCAGGTGTGGGAATTGAAATTAGATGCCAAAACAGGACAATTGATTGAAATTGAGTTGGATGACTAAATGAAGCTGGACGAATAGCCATGCGACTTTTATTGGTTGAAGATGATGCAACATTAGGCCCACAAGTTCGCGCGGCTTTGCAGCAAGCAGGTTACGCAGTTGACTTAGCCACCGATGGCTTGCAGGCTGAAGTCATTGGCGATATTGAGCCTTACGACATTGTGGTGCTGGATTTAGGCTTACCGAAACAATCGGGGCTTGAGGTACTTGCTAAATGGCGCAGTAGAGATAATCACGTGCCAGTGGTAATTTTAACGGCGCGCGATACTTGGCAACAAAAGATTGAAGGCTTTAAGCTGGGCGCAGATGATTATGTGGTCAAGCCTTTTCAAATGCAAGAATTGTTGGCTAGGCTTAATGCTGTTTTAAAGCGCAGTCAACATTCTGGTACAAGTGCCTTGCATTTTAATGGCATTGTGCTGGATGAAGAAACGCAAACACTGATTAAAGCCGATGGCAAACGTCACGCATTAACCTGCACAGAATATCGATTATTACGCTACTTTATGCTGAATCAGGGTAAGGTTTTATCAAAAACCCGAATCACAGAACATGTGTATGAATACGACAGCGATAAAGATAGCAATGTGGTTGAGGTGTATGTCAAGCGTTTGCGACATAAGATTGGCGCAGATTGTATTCAAACTAGGCGTGGCCAAGGCTATGTTTTTAATACGAACGTTTTCAATTCTAACCATGCCCCACGCTGAAAACAAGCCACGTGGTAAGCGATAGTGAATGAGCTTAAATAAGCGCCTTTCTGTTGGTCTTACGATTAGCTTAACCATATTGCTGGGCCTGCAATGGGCGGCGATGAGTGTTGTTTTTTCACATTTATCGCAAAAACAGTTAATTAACAGACTGAGCCAAGACGCTGAGAGTTTGCTAGCGAGTATCCATTTTGGGCAAAATAAAGTGTTAACTTTAGATCCTCAAAGCGTTAATACGGTTTATCAGCGGCCATTATCAGGGCATTATTATGTGATTTCTACGCATAATCAGCAGCAGTTTTCGCGCTCACTTTGGGATTACGATTTAGGCCAAGATAATTTGGATGCGCTTAATTTAAAAACAGGTTCTGCAAACACACTCAATATATCTGGCCCAGAAGGGCAGCAATTATTAGTGCAGGCGCAAGGTTACCGAAAACAGCAGCATGATATCAGCATTGCAGTGGCCGAGGATTTAGCGCCGCTAAATCAGGCGCTGCGGCAGTTTCAATGGATTTATGGCGCCATATCGCTCGCCATTTTAGTGGCACTATTGCAGATTCAACGCCAAATTGTGATCAACAGCCTTAAGCCTTTAGATGCGATTCGGCATAGTTTACTGCGCCTTGAGTCTGGCGAAATTAACCAGATTGAGTCGTTAGGACCAACAGAAATTGCGCCAGTTATTGGTGAATTTAATCGTTTATTAAACATCATGAATAACCAAAGTCGGCGTTCGCGCGACGCTTTGGGTAATCTTGCCCATGCATTAAAAACCCAGTTGACCATATTGAATCAGACTGTTGAACAAGCCGAAAATAAGAAATTGGGTGCCAAGCAATTAAGCACAGCGATTTTCGCCTCGACAAAAATCATGCGGCATATTGTAGAGCGCGAATTAAAACGCGCGCGTTTAGTCGGTAATACCTTGCCTGGCCGACGCGTGGATGTACGTGCAGAAACCGCATTAATAGTAAAAACCTTGCAATTAATGTATGCAGAAAAGGCACCAATGATTAAATGCAATATTGATGACAATGTTGCTTATGTTGGTGATAACGAAGATTTTACCGAGTTACTTGGTAACGTTTTAGATAACGCCTGCAAATGGTGTAAGCAAAACGTGTATTTAAGTATTCAAGCCCAGCAAGGCATGCTGATGATTGTAGAAGAGGATGGTTTGGGCTGCGCGGTGGAAAAACTGGAAGATTTAACCCGCCGAGGGTTTCGATTAGATGAATCCACCCCGGGCAGTGGGCTAGGTTTAGCAATTGTTTACGATATTGTGATTAGCCATGGCGGCACTGTTTCGTTTGCTCAATCCGCTCAATACGGCGGATTGAGCGTCAAAATTTGGCTGCCCAATTTGGACATCAGCAATGTACACAAAACCTAATTCAGCAGAAAATCCACAGCAACAAAACTGGCGAAAACAAGCATTAAAAAAGCGCGTTTAAACGCACTTTTTTAATGCTTAAAAAGTATTAACTATTAAAAGTTATGTGTTAGCTGAAGGCTGATAATATCAACACTGACATCGTATTCGCCACGCACTCGGCCGTTGCGCGTGGCAAGTTGGTTGTCGTCTATTTTGGTGTCGCTCACAAATAAATGCGCATAAGCAACATCCAATTTTGTGCTTGGCGTTGTTTGCCAACCCGCGCCAAATGTTAGCCATTTCCTGTCGTTATCGGGAATACGCACAGTACGAAACTCGTTACTTGTCGGCGTTTCGTCATAGGCAAAGCCAGCGCGTAATTTAAGTTTGTCGTTATAGTGATAATTTGTACCGATTGAATAGCGCATTGTATTGCTCCAGTTTTCTGCTGTTACCGAGTCGGGCAAGGCATTATCAAAGTCTATACGCAATTCTTTAAATTGACTCCAGCGTGTCCAGGTTGCATCCGCCATCAAATCCCAAGTATCGTTAAGGCGGCTAAATGCGCTAACAGAAAAAGTTTCAGGCAAAGTAAGATCGGCATTAACATTTGCATTGTTTGCGGCTAAAGCAGCACCAAATCTTGCATTGCCCTCTAAATGCTGCTCCACTTTAGAGCGATAAGCCATGCCCAAACGTGTATCGGTTGTCGCTTGATAAATCGCACCTAAGTTAAAGCCAAATCCCCAATCATCACCTTTAATTTTCACATCACTTTCAGGCGCAACAACGCGATTAACCGCGCGGGTCAGTTCAGCCTGCGCCCACATGGCAGATAAACCAATACCTAGCGAAAGCTGGTCGTTAACTTTAAATGCCAACGAAGGATTGATATTAATGGTTTTTAAATCAGACTTAATGCCTTGAAAACGCCCAACCCAATCTTTGTCATACTCGGTTTTTAAACCAAATGGTGCATTAACACCTATGCCAAATTTAACGTTTTCATTTAAAGGTGTCATAAAATAAAAATTAGGTACAAATGATAAATCACCGGCATCGCCACCATCACCGCCAGCAGCAACAAGAGTGGATGGGATGCTAAACCCTTTTACAGAGCCCGAATTATTAAATTCTGCTTTTGGTTTAATTAAGTGCAATGCGCCAGCGGCTTGTGTGCCTTCAATATAAGTCATACCTGCCGGGTTGAAAAAAATCGTGCTGGCATCTTCCGCAATGGCTGCAGCACCTGCAAATGCATTACCTAATCCGCTGCCACTTTGCTCAGACAAAGCAAAACCAGCGGCTTGCGAGATGATGGGTGTTGTAAAAATGACAAAAGAGAAAAATAATTTTTGCATAACTAAAGCTTTCGTTAAAGTAAATTTTTTAGAGCCTTGAAAATAATATCACATCAATAACTTACGGCATTATTTTCGTGTGATTTATTGAATAGAATTTTTTATTTTGTTGTTATAAGCCAACAATTTTTTTGAATACTCACCAACTTTCAAAAAACATTCACTTGAGGACGCAAATTATTAAGCTTATAGTCTTAATCGTAAATCCTTATATTACAAGAAGATATTCGGCTTTGTCGTCGTGTAAAGGGTTATTTAGAGGTAGCGGTTATCAAATTCTTGGGAGGTTTGTATGAATACAGTTGTAGATTTTCAATTAAACAATAATGCAACTTTAACGCAGATGAGGACCCGTTTTGAGGAAGAGTTTGGTGTAATGAGTTATTTCATGAACCCAACACCTAGGCCATGTTTTAATCAAATTTGCATGGGCGAATTGCACGATAGCCAATCTAAATTAGAGGCGGCACAAGGTCAGGTACTTGCAAATGGTAGATTAAACCAAGCGAATTATTTAGTGCTGGCGTCCGATGTGCCAGGCATATTTAATCTTGGTGGCGATTTGTCTGTATTTAAACAGTTGATTCTCTCAAAAGCACGCGATCATTTGCTGAGTTATGCAAGATTATGTGTAGACAATGTGTGGACTTTTTATAATATGCAGGCGCCTGTCACCACTATTTCATTAGTACAGGGCCAAGCGATGGGTGGCGGATTAGAAGCGGCTTTGGCTGCCCATATTATGGTAGCTGAAAAAAGTGCTGTAATGGGTTTGCCAGAAGTGTTGTTTAATCTTTTTCCAGGTATGGGTGCTTTGAGCTTTTTATCGCGCAAAATTGGCATGCAAGCGGCCGAAAAAATGGTGCGGTCTGGCAAAATCTATACAGGCGAAGAACTATACCAAATGGGTGTAGTGGACGTGTTGGCGGAAGATGGGCAAGGTGAATATGCGCTTAATAATTGGATTAAGAAACATCACCGCTCATTAAATTCATTTCAGGCTATTAATCGCGCCAAACAACGTGTTAACCCGCTGACGATAAATGAATTGTATGATATTACCGAAATTTGGGTAGATGCAGCGCTTCGTTTAGATGAGCGTAATTTGAAAGTAATGGAACGCTTGGTGCGCGCTCAAAATACAAAAGTAAGCGCTGAACCTGCGCACATAAACGAAAGACAATCTGCTTAGATTTATCGATTTAACGCATGACGCCCTCGGTCGTTTTGCTGATTGGACGGCGTAGGTAATCTTCTACCGCCAACGTTAAATTTGAAAAGTCCGCATTGAGTGTGTCAAGCATTTCTATGGATTGGGCAGGGTTAACAGAGCGGGTTAGTTTGCTGATTAACTCGGTGGTGCCTGCTAATTTTACCGCGCCTACACTCAAACTATTGCCTTTGAGTGCGTGGCAAAAATCATGCAATTCGCCATAGTGTTTTTGTTTTACTGCGGTTTCAATTTTGTAAATCAACTTAACGGAATCACTTAAGTAATTTCTGAGCAAACGATGCATAAATAAATCATCGCCTGCCCCGATTTTTTCCAGCTCTCTAAGCATACTCATATCCAAGGCGATATTATCTGCTGCTAAATCGGATTCAACCACAACGTCAACATTTAATGCGTTGCGCATCCACAAATCAGCCGTATTTGGGGCCAGTTTTAAAACGCTCTCAATTTTGCCAAATAAGGTCGCCGCTTCTATCGGTTTGGTTAAAAAGCCGTCAAAACCTGCTTCATCTGCAATCTCTCGTGCCGCCGATGTAGCATCTGCGGTAAATAAAATAAAGCGGGTAGTTTTGTCGTCCGGCTTGGTAAATCGATATAATTTCAATGCGTCCGCACCGTTCATACCAGCCATATTTAAATCGGTAATCACCAAATCAAATTGTTTGTTTTCTAGCGCATCCAGCATTTCGTCGCCATTTTCAGCAATCTGTACTTGATGGCCAGGCAGTGATAATAAGCGGGTAATGATTTTTTGGTTGGTGGCTTCGTCTTCGCATACCAAAATATTCAAAGGGTTTAAATTGACGATATGCTGCGCGCCGCCAGAATTAGCAATCATTTCAACGCTTGCAGTTTCAAAGCGATCAATTTCATGTGTGTTAATTGCTGCGTAGATGCCAGTAGCTTTTTCAAGCGACAAATCGAACCAAAATCGGCTTCCAACACCTTCGCTGCTTTGAAAGTATAATTCGCCACCCATCGCTTCTACCATGTGTTTGGCAATGGTTAAGCCTAAACCGCTGCCACCGAATTTTCTGGTGTTGGATGAGTCTGCCTGGGTAAAGCTATCGAATATTTTGCTTTGTTTATCGGCAGGAATACCAACGCCCGTGTCAGCCACTTCAAAATGCACAGTGACTTTGTCGTTATCTTCCTGCAATTTAATGGCGGAGATGGTCACACTGCCTTTTTGGGTAAATTTAACCGCATTACCCATTAAGTTTGCCAATACTTGGCGAATTACAAACGCATCGCCTTTAACCGTATTTAATGCATCCGAAATGCTGATGCCAACTTGTATGCCTTTGGCAATAGATTGGGAGCGGAAGATTTCCAGCGTATCGCGAACGGCTTCTTCGACAGAAAAATCGATATGCTCAATGGTAAATTTACGTTCCTCAATTTTAGTAAAATCGAGCACGTTATTGAGTAGCGAAAGCAGTAATTTTGATGAGCTGTCTAAGGTTTTAAGCAAATCGCGCTGATCTGCGTTAAGCGGCGTGGTTTTAAACAGCGTGCTAATGCCGATAATGCCGTTTAGTGGTGTGCGAATTTCGTGACTCATATTGGCCACGAATTGCGTTTTAGCCAGATTAGCTTCTGCCGCTTTTTCGCGTGCAATTTCAGCTTTAAGCCGAGAATCATGCATTCTTTCAATTAGTTTAGCCACGTAGATAGGCAGTGCAATCAGCATCAAGAAAAACCCAACCACAATGGGCTGATGTACCGCCCAATACTCATTAACCCGCGTAGCAATTAAAAAGCCAACAACGCTAATTGCCTGTGCGTGATAAAGATATTTTTTGCCAAACCGAAATCCATTTCCAAAAATAACCCACAGGTAAACGCCAATAAGTACAACGCCAATATCGCCAGCTAAAGATAAAAATGTTGAAGTGCCAATGATGTCCAACCAAGCCCCAAGTAGACGTCTGATAGGCGATTGATGTTTTGCAGCGGCGACAGCAATTAGCAGAAAAAATGCCGCAATTTCAAACACAATAAGGCAGTACAAACCAATGATTTCACCAGAGCCAATGGATTGACCTATCGTTAAGTTAACCAGTAAATACAAGGTAAAAATTGTACCAATTGCCAGCCGCGTCAGTGCTTGCTCCAGCTCCATAGGATCGCAATGCGATCCTGCGTTTTTATACCAATTTTTTAATGTATTTAACATGTTAAATAATTAAGCAATTAAGCCTTGGCTATAATATTCTTTACTTTGCTCTAATAATTGCCTGGCAATTTTAGCCAGTTCCTGCGTTTGCACTGGCTTGGTTAGGCAAGCAGATGCGCCAGCGGCAAGTAACTCTTGATGAATATTAATTTCTTTTAATACCGTGACCACAATGATGGATCGTGTTAATACATTGCTGGTATTTTTAATGGCTTGCACAAATTGCATGCCATCCATTTGATGCATGCGAAAATCGGTAATAATTAAATCCACTTGCTTGTTTTGCATCCATTCCAGCGCGTTAACAGGATTGGTCATGGTCACTATTTTTAAATTCATTTTTAAAGATTTTAAAATGGCGGTGTGAATATCGAGCACCGTTGGCTGATCATCAATCAGCAGAGCGGTTTGCCTAAATTTTGTGGCGCTTCTAATATGACTAATCGACATGAAATTTTCTGGTTTTTTGCTGGTTAGTGAATTGCGGATGCGTGTTCGCTCAGAATCTTTTCTACTTTGCCGCGAATCGAAATCATCGCCGTCACTAATTCTGGGTCGAAATGTTTACCGCTTTCATTTTTGATATAGTCAAACGCCTGGTCGGCGCTCCAGGCTTCTTTGTAAGGACGCACACTGGTTAACGCATCAAACACATCTGCAACCGCTACAATCCTTGCCGCAATCGGAATTTCATTGCCTTTTAGCGCATACGGATAGCCCGTTCCGTCATAACGTTCGTGATGCGCCAAGGCGATTTCACCACCTTTTTGTAAATATTTAGACGGACTATTTTCCAAAATTTCATAACCGATTAATGGATGTCTACGCATAATTTTTAGCTCCTGCTCATCCAGCGGGCCTCTTTTTAATAAAATACTGTCTGGAATGCCAATCTTGCCAATATCGTGTAGCGGCGATGAAAGCTCAATCACTTCTGCTTCTTCTTCGCTCAAACCAATTGCCTCGGCCAGCGCTCTGCTGTAGAGCGACATGCGATGCAAATGCAAAGCAGTATCGTAATCTTTATGTTCGCCTGCGCGCGCAAGGCGCATCAAGGTTTCTTTTTCACGCGCCCTAACTTCGGCTGTGGCGGCTTTTACCAGGCTTTCCAACAAATTGCTTTTGTTTTGCAGCGCAATATGCTGCTGGCGCATGGTTAACAAATTACGCGTGCGCGCTGTGCATTCGGTGACATCCACTGGTTTGCTGATAAAGTCGGCCACGCCAGCATCCAAAGCCTCATAACGCGTTTCCGTATCTTTCTTGATGGTAATCATCACAACGGGCACCGATTCATATTTTGGTAGCGTTTTTAGCAACCTAATAAAATCCACGCCATTCATTTCTGGCATCACATAATCGACAAACACCAAATCAGCGGTATGTTGCGTGGCCCACTCCAGCGCTTGCTCTGGGTTGTGTTTTTCGATAATTTTAATGGTGGAGTTAATGTTTTTAACCACATGCGAAAGAATCGTTCTACTGGTTGATTGATCGTCCACGATTAACACGCAACAGTCGTCAAACATTTGTATATTTTTCATCAATTAAGTATCCTAAAAGGGCTATTACTTCTTTGTTGTTTGAAAATAAATTAAGCAATATTTAAGCCAAATATTTGAATATTGGCGAGACATAAAAACAAACCTGTCAGAAACAATATAAAAAAAATAAAACCAAATAAAATCAAATGGTTATCGTTTTTTTAAATGCATCAAGTTAAGTTTGATATTTAATAGTTGAGCTTTTTTGTTGTTTGTTTTGAAGTTTGATTGACCAAAAATCATCAACTAGTCATTTATTTTGACATATTACACTGACAATTAATCATTTATTTTAAGATATTTTTTGGCTGCTGGTTTTAAATCAAATGCAATACAGATGCGGTTATCCATGCTATTAAATGGAATGGTGCGATGAAAAAGCGAAGAGGGGAACAACACAATATCGCCAACGTTGGGTATGATTTGTGCAGTAGGGAAATCTGCCAGTGTGTGCGGATGCCTGATGGGATATTCATCGCCATGTGTGCCATATTCAAACGCACCATCCAGCCCGTTTACTTGCGGCATAGCTAAATATACCGCGCCACTGATCCAGCCAATTTCATGAATATGCGCATTCAAATGACCGCCTTGCTGCATTTTTACATACCACGAACTAGTGAATTCCAGTTCGTCTGGAAAGGATTGAATCAGCGCACAATTCGCACCGGTAAAATGTTGCTTGTAAGCTAAAAATTGTTGTTTAATCAGCGTTGCCAAGGTTTGAAATGAGCGCTCACTGCGTTTAAATAAATTGCCCGCCGATTGCTGCCCGTTGGTCAAACGGCCTTGTTTACGTTCCGCAATATCAGCGCTGTTAATGTCGTGCAGCAACGCTTGCAACAATGTGCCGTGCGTTAACTCAGCAATCGATTGGCGATACACAAAATCTAAGCCGTTTGCACAAAACTGATAAGAATCTGGCTCGTTAAAATTAATGCTGTAATGCGCGGATAAAGTTGCCAAAAAAGGCGAGCAATGTTGGTTGCATGGCAAGCCTGCAATTAGCGCATCTCTACGTGATTTAAACGCATCAAAATCTTGTGCTTTATACAGACAATACAAACACTTTTCTTGCCAATCTTCTAATTGGGACGCTTCAAAATACGCTATTGCCTGCATAAATTGTTTGGCTAACACTAAAAATTCCGCCATATTGTAATTGGCCTGTGCATGCTTTGGATTCAGCGCTAAAGCCGCTTGATAGCGCTTTACCGCCGCATCCATATCACCCGAATCGCGCAAGGTTTCGCCTAAATTGTTATGTGCATCGGTGTAATTTGGGAACAGCAAAATCGCATTTTTGTAACTATTAATCGCATCGGTTAATGCGCCGCTATCGCGCAACGCCGTACCTAAATTAAAGTAAGCGCGTGCGTCTTGCGGATTGATTTTAAGACCTTTTTGATAGCTTTCAATCGCTGCAATCAATTTGCCTTGCGCTTGCAATACTGTGCCTAAATTACCGTAGGCTTCAAAAAAATCTGGCTTGGTTTGAATGGCTTTTTGGTAGCTGGTGGCGGCTTGATCTAACTGCTGAATCTGCGTAAATGCGATGCCTAAGTTAAACCATAAATCAGGCGAATTGGGCTGTAATTGCAACGCGTTTTTGTAGCTCAGCACAGATTCGGCGAATTTCTGTTGGCCGTCTAAAGCCAGACTTAATATGTGATGCAGAATAAAAGTGCGCGGATATTTGGTGATAAATTTTTTAGCAAGATTTTCTGCCTGGGCGAATGCCTGATTGTTCATCAGGCCGATAAGTTGTTGTACATCTTGCTGCTTGGGTTGCTGTTTAAGTTGAGAGTTTGTTAAATTTGCCATGATGATTGACGCGATTTTTGATGTAATTATTTAGGTAATTTTTAGTGTTAACTTAATTAAAATTGTGCTGTAACCGATTGGCGATGCGTTTTAATAGCTGCATCGCCACTTTAGGCTCGTCCAACAGCATCGCATCGATATTCTCTGCATCGATAACAATAACACGTGCTTCTTCTGAGGCCACAATTGCATTGGCGATAGCGGGTTTTTCGCTCAACATCGCCATTTCGCCAAAATAATCTCCTGCATTCAGTTCACGCAAAACCGTGCCATTCTGTGTCAATTGAATGCTGCCTTCTACTACATAATATAAACTGCGTTCTGTGTTGCCAGTTTCAAAAATAACCGCATTTTTTTTTAGATTCAGGCCGTAGCGACGCATTAAGGTATCCATGTAATTGGCCTTATTGGGCGCACCATTAAACAAACGTTTGAGCAACAATACATCTTTTTTGCGCAAGGTTGCAATCAGCTCTGATCCAAGCAAAAATACGGCGAAATTGAGATATAGCCAGGTAATTGACACAAACATGGCTTTCATGCTGCCAAAAATCGCGCCATAATTTTCGTTAATCGATAAAAACAAGCCAAACGCAGGACGCATTAATAGCCATAATAATGCGGTTAAACTGGCGCCCAAACATAAGTGTTTAAACGCGATGCGCATGGGAAAAAATATTTTGTAAAAAATGGCGATTAATAAAGTGGTTAATAATAAAGTGCTGATTGAGCCAACCAGATTGATTTCTAAAATGGGTAAATGATTGGCTAAAAAGCGAATGGTTTTTTCGATGATAAAACCTGCCGACGTGAATAAGAAAAACAATAACAATATGCCCAAAACCGATAACACATCTTTAAATTTGCGCTGAAAAAATGACGGCGCTTCCACCATTGACGCGATGGTATAAAAAGCCGAACGCATATTGCTGGCCAGCGGCGTAATTGTCCACAACAATACAAATAAACCCAGCGTACCCCAAGCGGCCTTGGTTTGCGTAGCGTTGTAAACCTCAATCATAATTTTATTGCTGAAATCTGGCACCAAGTTACCCGTTAGAATCGCCAGTTTTACAATGGCAAAATCGGATGAAAAAATCAGGTGGCTGAGCAGAAAAAAGATGAGCAAGATTAAAGGGATTAAAGCAAATAGCGCATAAAAAGATAAAGAAGCGGCTAAACTCAATATATTATGCCGCGCAAAGCCGCCTAAAGTCTCGCGAAACACAAATAATGGCGTTGCGTATTCATGGCTGGCATATGCAGCTAGCGGCCTGCTAAAAGCAGGATGCTGCGACAGATTTTTAATCTGCGCCATTTTGTGCTGAATCGCACTATCTTGCGCAGCCGTTTCGGCGACAGAATCTTGCGCTGGAGTTTTAGCCAATTTTTGGACTCTTTTTAAGTGTTAACTTTATTCGATGTTAAGTTTGTAATAGTGAAAGCTTAAAAAATTAAGCCAACGATTTAAATTGCTCTGTTGCGGCGACCAGTGCGCTGGTAATACCTGGCTCCATTGCAGAATGCCCCGCATCGGCCACCATGGTAAATTGTGCGTGTGGCATGGCTTGATGCAATGCCCACGCCGTTTGCGGCGGACACACCATATCATAACGCCCCTGCACAATAATCGTTGGCGTATTTGCTAAGGCCATAGTTTGTTTTAACAGCGCCTCGCCCGCAATAAAGCATTGATGCTGAATGTAATGAATCTGCACGCGCGCGCGCGCCACTTCGGTGATACGTTCATCTTGTAATTCTTCAGCCGTTTTGGTGCTTGTATCAGTTGGCTCTGCACTATTAACGGCTGGTTTAAGTCGCATAATGGCCGTTTCAAATGCGTTCCATTGCGCAGCAGCAGCGGCGCTTATATGCATATCTTCACTAAAAATAAGCTTGGCATACGCGTTAAGTACATTGTTTTGTTCGTTTACAGGTAAATATTGCACCAGTTTATGCCAAACTTCGGGATAAAAATGCTGCACATCGCCTAAAAACCAGTTTAGTTCGGACGGACGACTCAAAAAAATGCCGCGTAATATTAAAGAAACCACTCGCGTAGTATGTTGCACTGCATAAACCAAAGCCAGCGTGCTGCCCCACGAGCCACCAAACACATGCCACTTATTGATGTTTAAATGCAATCTAAGTGCTTCAATATCGTCCACTAAATCATCAGTCATATTAGCTTGAACCTCGCCCTGCGGTTTGCTGCGGCCGCAACCACGTTGATCGAATAGAATAATTCGATAATAAGCAGGGTCGAAAAAACGCCGCTGATTTGCGTTACAACCGCTACCAGGGCCGCCATGCAAAAATAGTATTGGACAACCTGCTGGATTACCACATTCTTCAAAATATATTTGATGAACATTATCGACTTTAAGCCAGTTTTTGTTAAAAGGCTCTAGCTCAGGATACAAATTGTAAGTGGATTCAGACATCGGTATAACCATTCTTTCTATTTGATTTTATTCAGTTTTTTTAAAAAGCATGAAAGTGTGAAAAAATAAATTTAAAATATTTTGAACATTTGTTAATAAATTGTAACTAAAGTGTTGCAATTAAAATTTACTTGTTTTATATTGCAGTTCGCGCTAAAAAAAGCGGCGATAAGTAGACTTTAAATTTGTGACCTAAAACTTGTAATTAAATTGGTAAGACATAAAAATTGTAGTGCAAGTGGTAAGTAAAGTGACAAAATTTAATGTTTATTTTTAATTAACCCTTAGTAATATAACTTTGGAGATAAAAATGAAATTTAACACAATCAAGCTAGCTTTAGGCTTAGTTGCAGGCGCTACATTGGCAATGCCAATGATGGCATCAGCTGCTGCAGACCAAGAAGCGGCAATCGCAAACGCAAACAACTGGGCTCATCCACGTGGTAACCATTCTAACAATGCATACAGTGCTTTGGCACAAGTTAACAAAGGCAATGTTAAAAACCTAAAAGCTGCATGGACATTCGCAACCGGTGTAAACCGTGGTCACGAAGGTTCGCCAGTGGTTGTTGGTAACATGATGTATGTACACACAGCATTCCCTAATAACGTATACGCATTAGATTTAAATGACAATCAAAAAATCGTTTGGTCCTATTTCCCAAAACAAGATCCATCAGTTCAAGCAGTTCTATGTTGCGATAACGTTTCACGTGGTTTAGGCTACGGCGACGGCAAAATCTATCTACAACAAAACGATGGTAATTTAGTTGCTTTAGATGCTAAAACTGGTGCTAAACAATGGTCAACATTGGTAAATGATCCAAAAGTAGGTGCAACAAACACTAATGCACCACACGTCATTAAAGATAAAGTATTAACTGGTTGTTCAGGTGCTGAGTTTGGTGTACGTTGCTTTATCGCAGCTTACAACATTAAAGACGGTTCATTAGCATGGAAAGCTTATTCAACAGGCCCAGATGCTGAAATGTTAATCGGTGCTGATTTCAACTCAGCAAATCCACTGTACAGTGCATTATCAGTTTATGCTGATGTAAATGGTGGTAACAAACAAGGCGGCTCTTTCAAAGCACTTGATGCAGCATCAATCAAAGGTGGCGAAAAAGAATTAGGCACACGTACATGGTTAAAACCACAAGCAGTTAAAGATGGTTGGCAACATGGTGGTGGTTCTACATGGGGCTGGTGGCCGTATGATGCGCGTACAAACTTAGTGTATTACGGAACAGGTAACCCTTCAGTATGGAATCCAGATGTTCGCCCAGGCGATAACAAATGGTCAATGACTGTATTTGCACGTGATTTAGATACAGGTATTGCAAAATGGGGCATGCAAATGACTCCACATGACGAGTGGGATTATGATGGTATTAACGAAGTAATCTTGTTTGACAAAGGTGGTAAAACATACGCATGGCATCATGACCGTAACGGTTTTGCATATACTTGGAATGCTGGCAACGGTACATTAGTTGCTGCTGAAAAAGTACATCCATTCGTTAACTGGGCATCAGGTGTTGACTTGAAAACTGGTGTGCCAGCTAAATTGGCTTCAGCTTCAACTCACCAAGACTACAATGCAAAAGGCGTATGTCCAGCTGCATTGGGTACTAAAGACCAACAACCAGCTGCGTATTCACCAAAAACAGGTTTAATGTACACACCATTGAATCACGTTTGTATGACATACGAGCCAGTTGAATCTAAATATGTTGCAGGTCAACCATGGGTTGGTGCTACTTTAACGATGTTTGCTGGTCCTGACGGCGTAATGGGTGGCTTCGGCGCTTATGATCCAATGACCAACAAAAAAGTTTGGTACAACAAAGAGAAATTCTCTGCTTGGGGTGGTGCTTTAACAACTGCTTCAAACATTGTGTTCTACGGTACTCTTGACCGCTGGTTCAAAGCTGTTGATGCACAATCAGGTAAAGAACTCTGGAAATTCCAAGTGGGTTCTGGCGTGATTGGTAATGCATTCACATACGGTAACAAAGGTAAACAATACGTTGGTACGCTTTCTGGTATCGGTGGTTGGGCTGGCGTTGCGATGAACCTTGGTTTGACTAACGACACAGATGCACTTGGTGCTGCTGGTGGTTACAAAGAACTAACAAAATACAACGCTGCTCCTGGCGGTGGTACATTAACTGTATTCTCACTATAATTAAGTTGTTTTAATTATTTGAATACACGTTAACTGTTAGTTAATGTCAAAAGAAACACCTCGCTTAGGCGGGGTGTTTTTATTTTTTGTATGGTGCAATCCATATGTGTGATGAAATATACAGATAAGTATACTAAAGCAAAAGAATCTAGCTACAATATGAGAGTTTAATGAATTTCATTAAGAACTTTTGTAAGTTAAGTTGCTCTCAACTTGGCGAGTAAAAAATTTGTCCCGATTTTAAATGAGGAAATAAATAATGTTAAAACAATTACAAGGATTGGCTGTTTGCCTTGCGCTAATGTCTGGTTATGCGGTTGCAGAAGAGCCAATAAAAGACAGCGATATTCCATCATTAAGTGCAGATGAGGGTCGTGTTGGAGAAGTTCGCCGAGTAGATGATGGCACTGAATTTAAAGTATGCGCAGACCCTGACAATATGCCCTATTCTAACGCTAGAGGAGAAGGTTTTGAAGACAAAATCGCCGAGGTGTTGGCTAAAGATATTGGTAAAAAATTAACTTATACTTATGCATATAATCGTCAAGGTTTTTTAAGAAACACAATCAATGCAGGACGCTGCGATGTCATTATTGGTACAACATCCGATTATGACGCGTTAAGAACATCTGCTCCATATTATCGATCAGGCCATGTGTTTGTATGGCGCAAAGATAGCAACTACAAAATTACCGATTGGGATTCGCCAGATCTGCGTAAAGGCATTATTGGCATTGTTGATAAAAGTCCAGCAGCGGTACCGCTTAACGACCATAACTTAATGGGAAATGCGCGGCCATATCGCTTGCAGCGAGATTTAAATTTACCAACTAGTTTTTTATTTGACGATGTAGCCAAGGGCGAGATTGATGTTGCGATTATGTGGGGACCAATAGCGGGTTATTACATGAAGCAATCTAAAGTGCCGATGGAAATAGCACTAATACCTGAGTACAACAAAGTGAACTTAGCAGGTAAGGAATACTGGAATATCTCAGTTGGTGTGCGTAAAAAAGACAAAGAACGTATGAAAATTATAGATGAGGCGCTGGTTAGAAATAAAGATAAAATCGCACAAATTTTAGCGGATTATGGTGTTCCTACTGTGCCTGTTCTTGCAGGTGATACAGTCTTTAAAAAATAAATAAAAACGACCATTCATAATGGTGACACAATTAATAAAAACAAGTAGAATCACGCGCTTGTTTGATAGCAGAATATGGCTAATTAATTGTGTCAACCAAACAAATATTGGATTCGTTAAATGAATACACGTTCTAAAGTGCGATTAGCGCGAACGAGACGTTGCTCAGGATTGTATAAACTAGGAGAAAACATGTTAGGCATTAAAACATTGAAGTCAACTTTGTTTGTGGGTATGTTGGCATTAGCAGGTCTTACAATATCGTTTCAAGCCAGCGCAGCTTGTGATTTTGTTTCTACCAAAGATGGTAAGCCATTAGCCATTAAAGCTGTGGATTCAGATACACCCGAAGCAAAAGAGTTTTTAAAAACGTGCATCAACCCTTACACCAAAAAATACGCAGCAGATGCTGTTGCAGCTAAAGCAGGTAGAAAAGTATTTACCTACAACGGTTGCAGCGGATGTCATGGTGGTAAGTTAGAAGGCATTATGGCACCAGCATTGACTAAAGGTGGTGGTCAGGGTGCTTTTGATACCAAATGGGTTTATGCTAAAAATGCAACAGACAAAGGCATGTTTGAAACCATCTCAGGCGGTAGTGCAGGTTTAGCTGGCGGCGCAATGGTCATTTGGCATAAAGAATTAGAAGGCCATGCAGGTGATGGATTAACTACAGATGAGATTTTAAAAGCGGTGGCTTATATTCGCACTGAATATAAAGGCGATGGCGAAAAAACCTGGATGAAATAATATTTCAATCGCGTAATTAGTAATAAAATAAAATGGCTACCGTATAATTATCGTAGCCATTTTTCTTTTATATTTCGTTTTGGGGATGCAAATGAAGCAGTTGAGTTTAAGTGTCATGTTGGTTTTAATGTTGTCAGTGCTTGTAGCTTGTAATAAATCGGATAGTACTGCGGTGTCTGGTTCTGAGGCTGAAAAATCAGCATCTGCCAGTGCAACCTGTGATCTAGTTTCTACCAAAGATGGTAAGCCATTAGCGATTAAAGCTGTGGATTCAGATACACCCGAAGCAAAAGAGTTTTTAAAAACGTGCATCAACCCTTACACCAAAAAATACGCAGCAGATGCCGAAGCGGCTAAAGCGGGTAGAAAAGTATTTACCTACAACGGTTGCAGCGGCTGTCATGGTGGTAAATTAGAAGGCATTATGGCACCAGCATTGACTAAGGCTGGTGGTCAGGGTGCTTTTGATACCAAATGGGTTTATGCTAAAAATGCAACAGACAAAGGCATGTTCGAAACCATCTCAGGTGGTACTCCAGGGTTATCGGGTGGCGCAATGGTCATTTGGCATAAAGAATTGGAAGGTCATGCTGGTGATGGCTTAACTACAGATGAAATCCTAAAGGCGATTGCATATATACGCACTGAATATAAAGGCGATGGCGAAAAAACCTGGATGAAGTAATATTTCAATGAAACAATTATTGATAAATTTAAAGACGGATTATTAAAAATAATTACTTGATGCGAACACTGTAATAATTGGAAGCCGCTGTTTTTACTTTAATGACGCGCTTGTTGATTTCAGCAGGCGCGTTTTTATTGTATCAAGTTTATTGTGATATTATTTTTATAGATTAGATATCACTTAAACAATATTAAAATAGACAATATTAAAATGAACAAACAAACATTACATCATATCGTTATCGTGGGCGGTGGGGCGGGCGGATTAGAGTTGGCAACTCGCTTAGGCGACTCACTCGGCAAAAAAAACCGCGCTGTAATCACGCTAATTGACAGCACTAGAACGCATGTCTGGAAGCCGCTTTTGCATGAAATTGCTGCAGGCAGCATGAATCCTGACAAGCATGAATTAGAATATTTGGCACAGGCGCACTGGCATCACTTTAACTTTCGTCTAGGCCGTATGGATGGGCTAAATCGCGCTAAAAAAGAGGTGACGATTGAAGCTTTCTTTGATGAGGATGGCGAAGAGGTCATTCCTCGCCGCACTTTTCAATACGATACATTAGTCATTGCGATCGGTAGCACGACCAACGATTTTGGTATCAAAGGTGCGCGTGAGCACTCCATTGCCTTGGATACGCAAGATCAGGCAGAAAGATTTCATCGTCGATTGCACAATGCTTTAGTGCGTGCGCAAACACAAACCACAGCAGTGCAACCAGGTCAGTTGGAAGTAGTAATTGTCGGTGCTGGTGCAACGGGTGTAGAGCTTGCGGCGGAGCTGCATAATACGACACGTGAGCTTGCGGCTTATGGTTTGGATAAAATTGACGCTGACCGTGATATTAAAATTTCGATTATTGAAGCCAGTGAACGCGTATTGCCCGCACTTCCGCCTAAGTTATCGCAGGCAGTAGATTTAGAATTACGCAAATTACGCGTCCATATTTTTACAGGCGAACGGGTTACTGAAGTAACTGAAAAAGGAGTTTACACGCACAGTGGGCGATTTATACCATCTGCTTTGGTGGTTTGGGCAGCAGGCATCAAAGCGCCAGACTTTTTGAAAGAGCTAGATGGTCTTGAAACGAATCGTATCAACCAGTTAGTGGTTAAGCAAAGCCTGCAAACAACCTTGGATGACCATATTTTTGCCTTTGGCGATTGTGCTGCTTGCCCATGGCTGGGGCACGATGGCAATGTGCCGCCACGCGCGCAGGCTGCGCATCAGCAGGCATCACTCTTATTTAAGACCATGAAAAAACGTGTTGCCGATAAAACCAATTTGCCAGACTATCACTATAGAGATTATGGTTCTCTGGTTAACTTGGGTCGCTATTCAACAGTTGGCAGCTTGATGGGTACGCTTTCTGGTGGCAGTATGTACATTGAGGGCTTGTTCGCAAGGTTGATGTATCAATCACTGTATAAAATGCATTTAATGACATTACATGGTGTGTTTGAGGTGATATTGCAAACACTGGCTAGGCTCATTACACGCAGAACTGAAGCGCAGGTTAAATTGCATTAGCTGGTTTAATTGCAGTAATATAAAACAGAAAAGCACAAAAACATAAAAGCCTCGATTAAAGATGAGGCTTTTATGTTTTTTGTGCTTTAAAAATGGTTAATTTAAATAAGTTTATATTAGATAGGTTTACATGTGACGGCGATACAGTCGATTAATCAAGCTCATGGAAATAATGACGAACAAACCAAAAATGATGATGATATGGTTGATCTGCAAATTAGCTTTTACCATCAAAGTATAAGCACCGCTGAGTATTAAAATACCTAAGTTTTCGTTAAAATTTTGCACGGCGATTGAATGGCCAGCGCCAATCAGTAAATGACCTCGATGTTGCAACAACGCGTTCAGTGGCACAACAAAAAATCCGCTTAATACGCCTATAGTAAGCAATAAAAATGCGGCTATATGCCATTCGGTTACAAATGCCATTAAAATCACTAATACGCCCATTACGATGCCAGCAGGCAATACTTTAACCGAGTTTTCAAGCGTAATAAATTTTGCAGCAATCACAGAGCCAAATGCTACGCCCAGCGCAACTGTTGCTGTTAATTGCGTAGCATGATCCAAACCAAAGCCTAAAGCAATGCCAGCCCAGGCAATTACTACCAGCCTTAATGTAGCACCTGCGCCCCAAAACAAGGTGGTGACCGATAGTGAAACCTGACCCTGTGCATCGCGCCAGAGTGTGACGAACGACTGATAGAAATCACTTAAAATATACAAAGGATCTTTTTTGGCAATCGCATGATCAATCGGCAATTTAGGAATAAACATGTTGAACAGAGCGGCGATTAAATAAATAAATGCAATCGCAATCATGGCACTTTGTGGACTAATAATGGCCATTTTCCCACCGATAATAGCACCCAAAATAATCGCAATGACAGTTGAACCTTCCATCCACCCATTTGCACTGACTAATTTATCTGGCGGCAATAACTCTGTCAAAATACCGTATTTGGCGGGTGAATAAGCGGCTGCACCAATGCCAACAATACCATAAGCATATAATGGCGGCATGCCAAATATCATGGCAAGGCTGCCAAAAAATTTAATACCATTGGCCAGAAACATGACGCGACCTTTGGGCAAAGCATCGGCAAATGAGCCGACGAAAGGTGCAAGTACAATGTAGGAAATCACAAAAAACTGTAACAGCAACGGCTCATGCCATTCTGGCGCATGCATTTGTTGCAACAGGGCAATCGCTGCAAATAACAAGGCATTATCAGCAAGGGCAGATAAAAACTGTGCAATTAATAATGTGTAAAAGCCTTTAGTCATCAGTGGTTAATGGCTAAATTATGCCAGTTTTGATTAAAGTGCTTCTGCAGCAAAATCAGCCAATCGAGAGCGTTCACCGCGTATAAGCGTAATGTGTCCGTTATGTTCCCAACCTTTAAACCGATCAACAACATAGGTTAAGCCTGAGCTACCTTCGGTTAAATAAGGCGTATCGATTTGTGCAATATTACCCAGACACACGACTTTTGTACCAGGACCTGCACGTGTAATCAGCGTTTTCATCTGTTTAGGGGTTAAATTCTGCGCTTCGTCAATAATCAAGAATTTATGCAAAAAGGTACGACCGCGCATAAAATTGAGTGACTTCACTTTAATGCGCGTGCGAATCAAATCTTGCGTGGCGGCACGCCCCCATTCGCCTGCATCTTCATCGGTTTTATTCAGTACATCTAAATTATCTTCAAGCGCACCCATCCAAGGTGCCATTTTTTCTTCTTCCGTGCCTGGTAAAAAGCCAATATCTTCACCCACAGGCACTGTTACGCGTGTCATGATGATTTCAGAATAGATTTTTTTGTCTAACGTTTGCGTTAAAGCTGCGGCCAGTGTCAGCAAAGTTTTGCCAGTGCCTGCTTGGCCTAATAATGTCACAAAATCAATATCCGGGTTCATCAGCAAATTAAGCGCAAAGTTTTGCTCACGATTGCGCGCAACAATGCCCCACACGCTGTGTTTAGGGTTCATATGATCATGCACAACTTCCAGCACGGCATGATTATTTTCTAATTTGCGCACAATCGCGTGAAACGGTTTATCGAATTCGTAAAAAATAAACTCGTTGATTAAAAATGTTTTTACTAGCGGACCAGTAATGCGATAAAACATGCGGCCGGCTTCTTGCCAAGATTCCATTGCTTTGCTGTGCTTTTCCCAAAAATCTTGCGGCAGTTCTTTCATGCCGCTATACAGCAAATCGGTGTCTTCCAGCACTTTGTCGTTAAAGTAATCTTGCGCCATCACGCCCATTGCGCGAGCCTTAATACGGATATTGATATCTTTACTGACCAATATCACCTGGCGATTGGGTTGTTGTTTTTGCTGCGCCAATACCACACTAATAATTTGATTATCGGCTTTGCTGCCAGCTAATCCAGGCAACTCAATATTAACTTCGGATGTTTGCAGAAATAATCGCCCAACCAAATGCTTATTGCCATTAATCGCTAACGGGCAGCCTAATTCCAAGTTGGTTAAGTCCGTGCCGACAATCTCTTCTAAGTAACGGCTGGCTTGACGCGCATTGCGCGCAACTTCGGTAACCCCTTTTTTATTGTTATCCAGTTCTTCCAGCGTCACCATCGGCAGGAAAATATCGTGCTCTTCAAAGCGGAACAGGCTGGAAGGATCGTGCATTAATACGTTTGTATCCAGTACAAACAATTTAGTTGTGGTTGATCCAGTTTGTGCAGATTGTTTTTTTGCCATAATTTCTAAATTAAATATGCCTAAAATTGAAAAAAGATGAAAATGAAACCTAAAGTTAACACTTAAATAATGCTGAATTTTAAATTATAGTGATTTTACAAAATCCAACACTTGCTGAACATGACCATCTACCTTAACGCCGCGCCATTCTTGCACCAGACTGCCATTTTTATCAATGACAAAAGTACTGCGTTCAACCCCGCGCACCTGTTTGCCATACATATTTTTCATTTTCATCACATTAAAAATACCGCAAGCCAATTCTTCAGTATCGGCTAATAATTCAAATGGAAAACTAAACTTGGCTTTGAAATTTTCATGCGATTTTAAGCTGTCGCGCGAAATGCCTACAATTTCAGTATTAGCCGCCTGAAACTCAGTGTAGTAATCGCGAAACTGCATGCCTTGCGTGGTGCAACCTGGGGTGGAGTCTTTTGGGTAAAAATAGATGACCAGCGTTTTGCCTAAATATTCAGAAAGTCTAAAAGTGTGGCCGCCAGTTGCAGGCAGTTCAAAATCGGGAACGGGATTATTTAACATATTAGTCGTCATATGAGTACATGCCTATTGTTGTGAAAATTTGCCATTAAGGCAAGCTAAATGTAGAGCAATATTCTGACCAGCATTAAATGCTTAAGTTGACTACAGGTGAAAACGTAAGGTGATTACTTTGAAAAGCTGAACTATTGCGGCAGGGTCAGTGTAATGCAAGTGCCTTTTGGTTGGGCGGGCGAAAAGATGATATTGCCGCCTAGCACTTCGCAAACTTTAAATGCAAATGGGATACCCAAACCAGTGCCAAATCGCTTGGTGGAAGGGCCAGGGCTGGATGCATGCGGATCTGGCGTAAACGGCATGCCAGCGCCTGCATCGCTGATTGTGGTCACTAGCGCACCCAATTCAAAGTGCGCGTTAATGTTAACTGTGCTGTGCTTGGAGGACGCATCAATCGCATTTAGTAATAAGTTGTAAAAAACTTGTTCCAATAAGTGTTCATCGGTGCGAATGTCGGTCACTGCGGCAGCGATATTTTTCACAATAAGAATATTTTTATCGCGTATTTTTTGCGCCAGCGGCAATAACGCGCCGTCTAAAATTTCATCAAATTTAACCAGTTTTAACTGCGGTTTAATCGGCAATAAATACGCCAGCAACGATCCAGTCCAACGTTCAAGCCGATCTACCGTGTTAATAATACCGTTAACCGATTCGCGGGTATCGGTATCGTGCGTCGGCACATCTATCACTTGTGCCGTGGCGCGAATACTGGCAAGCGGATTGCGGATGTTGTGCGCTAGCATTGGTACTAATAATCCCATCGCGGCTTGTTTTTCGGTGCGCACCAGCGCGTCCCGGCTGGTTTGCAAATCATCGGCCATTTTGTTGATTTCTTTGGATAATGTCACCAACTCAGCTGCGCCCGTTTCTGGCACTTTATGTTCCAAATTGCCCGCACTGATTTCTGCGGTGGCTTGCATGACTGCGTTAATCGGGCTGACAATGGCGCGTTTTAAAAAAATGCGCGATAGAAATAACAGCAAGCCAGCCAGTAATATAGGAATAATCAAAACGGTAATGGCGGATTCTTTGGCCTCCACCAAGCGCGTTTTAAGCTCATTTTGTTTTAGCGTCAGTAAATCCTCTGCGCGCTTTGAAACGCTTTCGTAATGGCTAAAAATACCCGTTTCAATGTCTTTGTATAACGATTTTTGCGTATTTTTATCAGGCTTGGCTTGATAGCGATAAAAAAGCCCAGGCGCTTCGTTAACAAAAACACGGTAATTGGCTTCCAGCTCATTAATCGCCTGTTTTTCCTGCGCGCCTACAGCTAGATTTTGCAGTTCGCTAAAGTGCTTTAAGATGGATTGTGTGTAGGCGTTGTATTCAGTTAACGCTTCGTTATCTTCCAAAAAAAACGCATCAAATAATTCTTTCATTTGCCGATATAAATCGCCGCGCGCTTGGTGAATCTCGCGCACGATTAAATTAATGCGTTGCGATTCGTTAGACGCTTTATCCCAAATATGAATGCCATATAAACCGCTGGCAAACGCCAACAGAATAAGCGCAATAAAAATAAGCTCGTGCAATAGCAATAAATCACGTAGTGGCCTAGATTTATGTACTTTACTTTCAGTCAAAACAGGCTCAATTTAAGCTATGCTAATTTAAACGAAACAGGAACGGTAATATTAAAATTGCGGTTGCGTAGCGCCTCTGGCGGGGCGGGGAAAGGCGATGCTTTGCGCACCATTTCCAGTGCCTGTTTGTCCAAAGAATCAAAACCGCTACCTTGTTTTATGTTGGCAGATAATACATTGCCGTTGCCATCTAGCTTAAGGTCTAATAACACATCGCCTTGCTGGCCGCGCATTTGGGCGATTTTTGGGTACGATTTATGTTTGGCAATCGCACGACCCAGCAAATTGCCGTAGTCGCCCAGTGCATTATCAATATCCACTTGATTCACTTCTACTGGTTTAACGATTTCTGCCACTGGTGGCGGCACAGTGGCAATTGGCACGCTTTCAATTTTAGGCGTAACAGCAATAATATTGGGCGCTGGTTCTGCTACTGGTTCAGTTTCAATGATTGGGCTTGGTGCTTCAATCGGCTTAGTGATGGATTTAGGTGTTTCCTTGGGCTGTGTTTTTTTAATCGGCTTGGGTTGAATCACTTCTGGCTTAGGCGGTTCAATTGGCTGAACTGGCTCTGGAACAGCAACAGGTTCAGGTTTTTTAGGTGGCAATAATTCAATGGTTAATTCAATCGGCTTTTGTTTTAACAAATCCAATTTAAAATTAGGCAGCGCTATTGCAAGCAAAGCATGCAGCAAAATAGAAGCAACAACCGCCCAAAGGAGTGTCGAATCTGAAGTGTTGGATTGGTTAATGGCGACGTCCAAAATAATTTCTGTGGGTTAGTTTCTGTTAAGTATTTGGTGGCTAAATATTAGGCTAAGCCATTGATTATACTATAGCTTATCTTGAATTGATAATGCCAATTTTGGCTGTAATCAACCAATTATATAATATTATGTTAAATAATTGGTTTAAAAATGCGCTTAAATAATGCCTTCTAATAACTGCACATTCACCATCTCGTGGCTTGCGCAATTGCCCACGGTATCATCCAGCACGATAAAACAGTTGGCATTGCTCATGCTGCTTAAGACGCCAGAACTTTGATTTGGCAGCGGTTTTACTTTCCAAATGCCAGCGTCTTCGAATAAAACGCCACGCTGAAATTCGGTGCGGCCAGTGGCTTTTTTAATGGCGCTGGTACATTCGACTTTAAACATCGGCAAAGCTTTTACTGAGCCACCCATCAACGTGATAAGTGCTTCGCGTACAAATTGGTAAAACGATACCATGGTAGCCACTGGATTGCCTGGCAAGCCAAAATAATGCGCAAATTGACTATTATTACCTTGTACTTTTCCATAAGCCAATGGTCGGCCTGGTTTCATATTAATTTTCCAGAAAAGCACTTCACCATGTTTGGTCAGCAGTGCTTTCATATAATCGGCTTCGCCCACCGAAACACCGCCGCTGGTAATCACCACATCATTTTCAGTGGCGGCTTTGAGCAGCGTTGATTCTAATAAATCTGGGTTGTCTGGCACAATGCCTAAATCGCTGATTATCACGCCCATCCTGTTTAACATGCCAAATAATGTGTAGCGATTACTATCGTAAATCTGGCCTTGTTCAAGCAGATTGCCAACGCTGGTTAACTCATCGCCAGTGCTAAAAAATGCCACTTTTAATGGTTTGTATACGGTTAACTCGCCCAGCCCAAGCGAGGCGATTAAGCCTAAATCGGCCGGGCGCATGATGTGGCCTTTGTTTAATACTATTTGCCCAAGGCTTAAATCTTCGCCCGCCAAGCGGATATTTTCACCCAGTTTAGGTTCGGTTTGTAGGCGGATATTGTCATTATCAACAGTAACGCGTTCTTGCATTGCAACCGTATCTGCGCCAATTGGAATCACTGCGCCTGTCATGATTTTGACGCATTCGCCAGCATTAACTTTGCCCAAAAAAGGCTTGCCTGCAAAAGCTGTGCCGATGATTTTTAAGGTTTTTTGTGCATCTGCTGCTTGTAACGCAAATCCATCCATGGCGGAATTGTGATGATTGGGCACATTGCTCGGCGAGCTAATATCGCTAGCTAGCACACGGCCTAAACTGCCCATCACGGTCACAGTTTCAGTGGCGCTGATGGGGCTTAAAAACTGTTTAATGTATAAGCGCGCAGCGTTAACCGACATGGCGTTGGGGTCGTAATCTTCCATACTGCTTGGGTTTGAGATGATTTGAGATAATGATTTAGGCGGATTCATGCGCTGGATTTTTGCAGGATTAAATGGTTAATTAAAAAACGAGCGATGGCAGCAATATTATTTAAATCTAACACGGGAATATTTAGCCCTAAATTAGTGTTAAGTGCCGCATCGCTGGCAACAGCCGCAATGCTAGAATCTTGCATTGCCAATATAGGCATATTTAAGCTCGGCCTGTACACTTCAATTTTAGGTATATGCGCCTGTTTAAAGCCTTCTACCAAAATCAAATCCACATAGCGCTTGTCAATTAGCGCGATTAACTCGCTCAAATTGGGTTCTTGCGCAATTTCGGTCATCAAAGCCCAGCGTTTATCAGATGCGATTAAGGTTTGCACCGCGCCCGCTTCGCGAATATGATAGCTATCTTTGCCTTTGTGGTCGATATCAAACTGATGATGAGCATGCTTAATCACCGAAACGCGCAAACCATGCTTGGCCAACTGTGGAATCAATTGGGTGATTAGCGTCGTTTTACCCGCGTTGCTGCCAGCAGCTACGATGCTCAAAATAGGAATAGATTTATGCATGGTGCAATTTTAATTCTAACGCCGTCAAATCTTCAAATGTATTCAGGTTAACAAACGCATCGGCACAATCGCTAAAATCCACTTCGGTATAAGCAAGGCTTTTTTGCCAAGCGCTCACGCGACGCTCACCAAGTGCTAAATACGCGGTGAGAGAAGTCAGCACGTTTTTTTTGCATAAACAAAATACTGGGTGCGCATGGCTGTTGCTGCTGGCAACTGCAATATCAGCCTTGTTTTGTATTAAACCAGCTAACAAGCGCTGCGCTAAATCCAGCGGCAATAAAGGCGAATCGCAAGGTACGGTTAGTAGATAATCGTATTTGGCATGCTGCAAACCCAAATTAAAGCCCGCCAAAGGACCTAAAAAATCATCAGTTTCATCTGATAAAACAGGGTAACCAAAAGCTTGATATTGAAGAATTTCGCGATTGGCATTAATAAAAATTTCATCCACTTGAGGTGTTAAGTGCCCAATTACATGCTGAATTAACGGCTTCTGTTGCAACGTTAGCAAGCCTTTATTAATGCCGCCCATGCGAGTGGCGCGACCGCCCGATAAAATAATACCCGATAGCGCCAAGGTTAAAATCAACCGCCGGTATGCGACATAAACCGAATCACGGCGGGTTCTGCGCGGCGCAAATCAAAATCGTGGCCTTTGGGTTTAATCGCCATGCTACCTAAAATCGCTGCGATTATTGGTGCATCATTATTCGGATATTCGCGTAAAAGTGGCATTAAGTCAACTTTGTCTTCTTGCCCCAAGCACAAATATAATTCGCCTTTGCAGGTGATGCGCACGCGGTTGCAAGATTCACAGAAATTGTGCGAGTGCGGCGAAATAAAGCCGATTTTAGTGGCAGTGCTAGCCACGCGCCAATAGCGTGCTGGGCCGCCTGTGGTTTCGGTGCTAGGCAATAATGTGTATTTGTTTTGCAGTAATTTAAGCGTTTCTGTGTTGCTAACAAAAGTACTTTCGCGGCTATGATCCACTTCGCCCAGCGGCATTTCTTCAATAAAGCTGATATCGATTTTTTTATCTATCGCAAACTGCACTAAATCGGCGGCTTCATCCTCGTTACTGCCGCGCATCAAAACTGTGTTGATTTTGATGCCTGCAAAACCTGCATCAATGCTCGCTTGTAGACCATCTAATACTTTATCTAAATCGCCTGTACGCGTGATTTTTTTAAAGCGCTCGGGTTGTAAGCTATCAATGGAAATATTAATACGTTTAACGCCAGCCGATTTTAGCGCAACAGCTTGTTTTTCTAGTTGGCTGCCGTTGGTAGTAAGCACTAACTCATTTAAGCCTGTTAACTTGCCAACTTGTTCAAATAACCATAAGGCATTTTTGCGCACCAGTGGCTCGCCACCGGTAATGCGCACTTTGCTGACGCCTAAATTGACAAAAATTTTGACTAAGCGCGCGCATTCTTCAAGACTTAACACCTCATCGCGCGGCAAAAACGTCATGTCTTCACTCATGCAGTAAACGCATCTAAAATCGCAGCGGTCGGTAATTGACAGGCGAATGTAATCGACGGTGCGACCGAATTGATCGATTAACTGCTTATTGGTGTCTTTGTTTAACATGCTGTAATTCTATGACTTATCCAATGCCAGCACAATTGCGCTTTCATGTTTTGAGTATTGTTAGAGCAATTAAGCCTGCTTAACGTTCTAAATTTGTCGATGATTTGCGGCAAGCGATTAAAATATGCCGCATGATGATGAGTTGAATTTTGCTGCAAATACACAGTCACAATAAGCATTGAAGCCGCCTATTTGACTTTAACAAGCTTACAAATAGGTATATGATTACGCTAAATTTACTCGGTTGTGGGGATTCGTGTGGCAAATGCATTAACACCAGAAATACTTAATGAAATTCAACGTATTATTGTGCAGCATCGCAATATGCCAGGTGCGTTATTGCCAATTTTGCACGGCATTCAAGACACATTAGGTTATGTGCCGCAAGACAGTTATTTACCCATTTCTAAAGCGCTGGCTTTGTCGGTGGCAGAAGTACACGGAGTTGTGACGTTTTATCACCACTTTCGGTCACACCCAGCGGGCAAACATATATTTCAGATTTGTCGCGCAGAATCTTGCCAAGCGATGGGTTCAGAACAACTGGAAGCGCATATTAAATCATCACTTGGCATCAATTATCATCAAACTACGCAGGATGGCGCCATTACGCTGGAGCCTGTTTATTGTTTGGGAAATTGCGCATGCTCGCCTAATGTGATGATGGATGACGAAGTGTATGGTCGCATGGATGGCCAAAAAGTGGCAGAACTGATTAGTGAGGCACGCGCGGTATGAGCGAACAAGTTAAATTACCTGTCAGGGTATATGTTCCGCGCGATTCCAGCGCTTTATCTTTGGGCGCTGAGCGCACCGCAAAAGCCATTATTGCAGAGGCGCAAAGACGGGGGCTTGATATTGAATTAATTCGTAATGGTTCGCGCGGATTATTTTGGCTGGAGCCGTTTGTAGAAGTGGCAACGGAAATGGGCCGCGTCGCCTATGCGCCAGTGCAAGCCAACGATGTGGCTGGCTTATTTGATGCTGATTTTCTGCATCCAGATTCAAATACCGCGCGCTTACATCGCCTGAATTTGGGCTTAACTGAATCGTTAACCTGGCTTAAAAAACAGCAGCGTTTAACGTTTGCAC
Organism: Methylotenera sp.; assembly: GCA_046594915.1. GTDB lineage: Bacteria > Pseudomonadota > Gammaproteobacteria > Burkholderiales > Methylophilaceae > Methylotenera_A. The sequence continues at coordinate 45,289 of JBKJRC010000015.1, forward strand.
GCGTGGGTATTACCGATCCTGTTTCGTTAACAGATTACCTGGCACATGATGGCTACAAAGGTTTGCAAAATGCACTTAAATTAACGCCTGCCGAAATCGTTAAAGGGGTGACCGATTCAGGCTTACGTGGTCGCGGCGGTGCGGCTTTTCCAACAGGTATTAAATGGAAAACGGTGTTAGATACGCCCAGTGAGCAAAAGTATATCGTTTGTAACGCCGATGAAGGCGATTCTGGCACCTATTCTGACCGCATGATTATGGAAAATGACCCGTTTGTGTTGATTGAAGGCATGACAATTGCGGGTATCGCGGTGGGTGCTAACCAAGGCTATATTTATTTGCGTAGTGAATATCCGCACGCGCTTAAAATATTAAATGAAGCGATTGCCAAAGCCGAAGCGACTGGTTATCTGGGTGAGCATATTTGCGGCTCAAATCACGCGTTTAAATTAGAAGTACGGCGTGCTGCAGGTGCTTATGTGTGCGGTGAAGAAACTTCGATGCTGGAGAGTTTAGAAGGCAAGCGTGGCTTAGTGCGCTTTAAACCGCCATTGCCCGCCATAGAAGGACTGTTTGGCAAGCCAACCGTTGTGAATAACGTGATTTCACTGGCAACCATACCGATTATTTTGGACAAAGGCGCGCAGTTTTACGCGGATTACGGCATGGGGCGCTCACGCGGCACATTGCCGATTCAGTTAGCAGGTAATATTAAACAGGCTGGTTTGGTTGAGTTGGCGTTCGGCGCTACTTTACGCGAATTGTTGTATGATTTTGGTGGCGGTTCTTTTACAGGCCGACCAATTCGCGCGGTGCAAGTGGGCGGCCCGTTAGGCGCTTTTTTGCCCGAAAGCCAATTTGATACGCCGCTGGATTATGAAGAATTTAGCAAGATTTGGGCGGTTTTAGGTCACGGCGGCATTGTGGCGTTTGATGACACAGTGGATATGGCAAAAATGGCGCGTTATGCGTTTGAGTTTTGTGCCATTGAAAGTTGCGGCAAATGCACGCCTTGCCGCATTGGCTCGGTACGTGGCGCTGAGGTGATTGACAAGATTATTAACGGTATGGATGTGGATAAAAACACCAAACTGGTGCGCGATTTATCAGATACCATGCTCAATGGTTCACTTTGTGCGCTGGGCGGCATGACGCCTTACCCGGTATTAAGTGCGATGAATCATTTTGCAGAGGATTTTGTGCCAAAAGCCCAAGCCGCGCCTAAAAAAATTATTGATATAGCTGTAGCCTGAAAGTTTAGGGCGACTGGAGTAAATTATGGACGACATTAAATATAACCCGAACGAAGCAGCGCCACACAACAGCTATAATGCGGGCAACAATCACAGCCGCACTGGCTATGATGACCAATTAGATTACGGTACTCCTGCAATCATTTCTGACATTCAAGTTACACTAGAAATTGATGGCCGCGAAATCACTGTGCCAGAAGGCACCAGCATTATGCGCGCTTCTATTTTGGCAGGCGTCAATGTGCCAAAACTCTGCGCAACTGATTCGTTAGAGCCGTTTGGCTCATGCCGATTATGCGTGGTAGAAATCGAAGGCCGTCGTGGCTACCCAGCAAGTTGCACAACGCCGGTTGCGCCTGGTTTAAAAGTACACACGCAAACCTCAAAATTAGCGGATATTCGCCGCGGCACGATGGAATTATATATTTCAGACCATCCGCTAGATTGCTTAACTTGCGCGACCAATGGCGATTGTGAATTGCAGGATATGGCAGGCGCGGTGGGCTTACGCGAAGTGCGCTATGGCTATGAAGGCGAAAATCACCTTAGTGCGACAAAAGATGAAAGTAACCCTTACTTTACTTTTGACCCGAGTAAATGCATCGTGTGTAGCCGCTGCGTGCGTGCATGCGAAGAGGTGCAAGGCACTTACGCATTAACCATTTCGGGTCGTGGCTTCGAATCAAAAGTCGCTTCGGGTATCGAGAACTTTAAAGATTCTGAATGTGTATCGTGTGGCGCATGCGTTTCTGCTTGCCCAACGGCCACATTAATCGAAAAAACCGTCATTGACGCGGGTATACCAGAACATTCCATTACCACTACTTGTGCCTACTGTGGCGTGGGTTGCAGTTTCAATGCCGAGATGAAAGGTGAAGAAGTGATTCGCATGACGCCGCACAAAAATGGTGGTGCAAATCATGGACATTCTTGTGTTAAGGGTCGCTTTGCATGGGGTTACGCAACGCATCAAGATCGCATTACTACGCCGATGATTCGCAAAAGTATTCATGACGAATGGCAAGTAGTAAGTTGGGATGAAGCTATACAATATGCTGCCAGTGAAATTAAGCGCATCTCTGGTCAATATGGCAAAGAGGCGATGGGCGGCATTACATCAAGCCGTTGCACCAATGAAGAAGTGTATGTGACACAAAAACTAGTGCGCGCAGTATTCGGCACTAATAATGTGGATACTTGCGCGCGCGTCTGCCACAGTCCAACCGGTTACGGTTTGAAACAAACGATTGGTGAATCGGCAGGTACGCAAACCTTTGATTCGGTGATGAAATCTGACGTCATTATGATTATTGGCGCCAACCCAACCGATGGCCACCCAGTATTTGCCAGTCAAATGAAACGCCGTTTGCGCGAAGGCGCAAAACTGATTATTGCTGATCCACGCGCGATTGATTTGGTGGAAAATTCGCCGCATGTGCGTGCAGATTATCACTTGAATTTACGTCCTGGTACCAATGTGGCGTTTATTTCTGCGTTAGCGCATGTGGTGGTGACCGAAGGTTTAGTTAAAGAAGATTTTGTGCGCGAGCGTTGTGAGTGGGATTCGTTTGTGGTGTGGCGTGATTTTGTCGCTAAACCAGAAAATTCTCCAGAAGCATTGGAACAAGTGTTAGGCGTAAAAGCGCAAACCATGCGCGAAGCTGCCAGATTATTTGCCACGGGAGGTAACGGCGCCATTTATTATGGCTTAGGCGTAACCGAGCATTCACAAGGCTCAACCATGGTGATGGGCATTGCAAATCTTGCCATGGCAACGGGTAACGTAGGCCGCGAAGGCGTGGGTATTAACCCATTGCGTGGGCAAAATAACGTGCAGGGTTCTTGCGATATGGGCAGTATGCCGCATGAATATCCAGGTTACCGCCACGTATCAGATGACGCGACTCGCGCTTTGTTTGAAAGTGCGTGGGGCAGGCCGTTAAGCAACGACCCAGGTTTGCGTATTCCGAATATGTTAGATCTTGCAGGCGAAGGCAAATTTAAGGCCTTGTATTGCGTGGGAGAAGATATCGCGCAATCTGACCCTAATACACAACACGTGACGCATGCATTGGAAAGTATGGAATGCGTGATTGTGCAAGATTTGTTTTTGAATGAAACCGCCATGTATGCACATGTATTTTTCCCGGGCGCTTCCTTCTTAGAAAAAAGTGGCACATTTACCAATGCTGAACGCCGCATTTCCCCCGTGCGTCGCGTGATGAGCCCCAAAAATGGACATGGCGAACGCGGACTGGAAGATTGGGAAATTACCGCTAAGTTATCTGCTGCGCTGGGTTATGATATGCATTACAACCATGCTAGTGAAATTATGGATGAAATTGCTGCATTAACGCCCACTTTTAAAGGTGTTAGTTTTGCTAAATTAGACGAGTTAGGTAGCGTGCAATGGCCATGTGACGATGAAAATCCAGCTGGTACGCCTACCATGCATATCGATGAATTTGTACGCGGTAAAGGCAAATTTTTTATTACACAATATGTACCAACCACTGAAAAAGTTAACGCTAAATTCCCGTTAATATTAACCACAGGCCGAATTTTATCGCAATACAATGTGGGCGCACAAACGCGTCGCACGCTCAATAATGCTTGGCATGCAGAAGATATTGTCGAAATCCACCCGCACGATGCAGAAGATCGCGGTATTAACGAAGGTGATTGGGTCGGCATTGCCAGCCGCGCTGGCGAAACGGTTTTACGTGCAACGTTAACCGAGCGCGTGCAAGCGGGTGTTATTTACACGACTTTCCACCACCCAGAATCAGGCGCCAACGTGATTACGACAGACAATTCAGACTGGGCCACAAATTGCCCTGAATTTAAAGTTACGGCGGTGCAGGTGACGCGTGTGAATCAGTTATCGGATTGGCAAAAAGACTATAAAACATTTAGTGAGGCGCAAATTGCGTTTACTGGCAAAAAAACCAGCAAAGTGATTAAGCAACCTGCTTAATTTTAAAAAATTGATTGGTGGCTGTGCAACATTTATCCAAGCAACACCTGTCTAAACCGCTTATTTCGGCAGAGCCAATGACGCAAGTTAGCGTGACGCGCTGGCGCAATGGCGCACTGACTGATGCGTTGGATCAAGTGGCGGAAGAAGTGCCAATTGCCTTGGTTTATAATGGTGTATCGCACGCGGTGATGCTGGCAACGCCACAAGACTTAACCGATTTTGCACTCGGTTTTTCGTTGAGCGAAGGCATTTTACGCGATAAAAGTGATTTGTATGATATTGAGGTGGTTGTGCAGTTAAAAGGCATAGAGCTGCAGTTAAATGTGGCAACCGAATGTTTTGTTAAATTAAAAGAGCGACGCCGCAATTTAGTTGGCCGCACAGGTTGCGGATTATGTGGTGCAGAAAGTTTAGACCAGGCATTGCGTTTACCAGAAATAAATAATGCCACGCAAACTACTGTTAACGCGCTTTTTCAGCCATTACCTGCAAAAATTATTCAAGCCGCTTTTCAGCAGATTCAAACCAAACAAATTTTACAGCAGGCCACTGGCGCAACGCACGCATGTGCATGGGTCAATGCGCAAGGTGAAATAGCATTAATCCGTGAAGACGTAGGCCGTCACAACGCGTTGGATAAACTGATAGGCGGTTTAGTAAAGTTGCCACATCAAGCAGAAGGTTTTGTACTCACTTCTAGCCGTGCCAGCGTCGAAATGGTGCAAAAAGTGGCAGTGGCTGGCATTGGTGTGTTGGCTGCAATCTCTGCGCCGACAGGATTGGCGATACGCATCGCAGAAGCGTACGGCGTCACGTTAATCGGCTTTTTACGCGATAATCAATTTGTAATTTACACACATAAACACCGAATACAGTTTTAATTTCCAAGTTTAACGATTCCAGGTTCAACAATTTTAAAAGCTTAAATGTATGCAAATAGAACAATTAATCAAAATGGCGAATCAGATTGGTGATTTTTATGAATCTTACCCTGATGAAGATCAAGCACAACAAGACATTGCAGGGCATTTAAATAAATTTTGGGCATTGCAAATGCGCCAGCAATTGGCTTTGCATGTTAAGAATACGCACGGTAAAGGGCTGCATCCCAAAGTAGCTTCTGCTATCGTTTCTCACTTAGATATACAGTGATAAAGCAGTAATATTTGATGGATTTCATTATCATAATCCCGCTGATATTTTTAGCAGCATTATTGTTCTCGTCCGTTGGCCATGGTGGTGCATCGGCTTATCTAGCGGTATTCGCGCTTATTGGCATGGCGCCAGAACAGATGCGCCCAGCGGCTTTATGCTTAAATGTATTGGTGGCTTCAATCGCGCTATTCAAGTTTTACAAAGTGCGCGCCTTTGATTGGCAATTATTGTGGCCGATTGCATTAACTTCTATTCCGATGGCATTTGTTGGCGGCCAAATCACCTTGCCCAGCAACGCTTATAAAGCAATTGTAGGCTTATGTTTGTTGTATGCTGCCTGGACTATATTTCATCACGCCAATAAACGTGATGATATTGAAGTTAATCCTGTTTCCAAGCCAATATTATTAATACTTGGCGCAATTTTGGGCTTACTTTCAGGCGTTACTGGGGTTGGTGGCGGCATATTTTTAAGCCCAATTTTGCTGTATTTTGGCTGGGCTAAGACCAAAGTAATCTCTGGCGTAGCGGCTGCATTTATTTTAGTTAATTCAATTTCGGGCTTAACTGGCGTGTTAATAAAATCCAGCGTATTGCCTGCAGGTTTAGTTTATTGGGCGATAGCGGCGGTGATTGGCGGCTTTATCGGGGCAGAGTTTGGCAGTAAAAAATTGTCGAATCCGACTATTAGAAAGTTACTGGCTTTGGTGTTAGTTTTTGCAGGCAGTAAAATGTGTCTGGCAGTGATTTAAGTGATTATGAAGTATTACGTTGAAATAATCTAAAGCCTTCACGGCGCTCACTAATGCGTTTTCCGCTCCAGATAAGCGTCCAGTCTTGGCCAGGCTCAAGTTTCCCCCGACCCTTTTCATCTTGAATCAAATACAGATCACAATTTAAATTCTGTTCCGTTTCAAACGCCTGCGTTTTAACATTGGCGTAATAGTGCAATAAATCGCGTTGCGCTTCACCCAAATGATTGCTGGTGATGCAAGCGTATCGCTCTGGTAATACATTTTTTAACTGCGTGAACACCGCGCCATAACTACGCGCAGAATCAATCATCGGCAGCCATAATGTCATCAGCAAAGTCCACACGCAAGTCATGCCAATTGCCCAATTGGTGGCGCTGGAACGGTTGGAATGTTGCGAGCGGAATATCGCCAATAGCCAAATTAAACTGACTGCAACTGCCAGAATCACTGCAACCAAACTGAAATTGAGTTGCGTCATGCCCGATAAAAATGTCAGTCTTTCTTTAATTTTGACTGGGTTTCCAGTGATCATGGCAATCCAGCCTAGCCAAATTAAACTAGTCATTAATCCAAACAGAATTAAGCCAAACCAGTTGAGTGCACCTGCGGTACCGCGTTTTAAGGTTTCAATGCTACCACCAGCCATCGCCGTGAGCGGTATTAATAAAGGCAAGGTAAATATCTCTTTGGATTCTGCGCCTAAGCCAATTAATGCCCAAGCAACGATGGCAAAGGTAAGAATTAATTGAAATTTTGGTTTAATCAACAGCTGTGCACGATAACGCCAAACTCCCCAAATCGCCAAAGGCAGCGCGGGCCAGGCATACCATAGCAATGTTTTTAGAAAATAAACGTGATAAACCTGCTGGAATTGTGCAACGGACTGCAGCCACCAGGCATTAAAAAGGTCGGGCTGGTAAATTAAACATAAAACTGGCCAAGCAATTAAAAAAGGGCTGGCTACTATAAGTGATAATGCAATCACGTAAAAATAACTTTTGTGACGCCATGGCGCAAACAGGCAAGGAAGTAGCAAACAGGTAAGCGTTAAAATCAATAAAGGTAGCAGTCCTGTGGATAAAAAGCTGATGCCGAGCCCACCGCCCAGTAAAACGCTGGCACGATATGGCCGCCTTTTGCTGAGTGCCAGCGCATAAAATCCTGTGGCTAAGCCTGCCAAACTGGATACGGCAGGCGTTAATGTGTGTGCGCTGACAATTAAGCCTAATGAACCCATTAACACAAAAGTGGTTTGTCGGCCTGCACCTTTGCCCCAAAGTTCGCGTCCGGCCATGCCTGTCATCAGTAAAGTAATCAACATCCATAAACCAGTGGCGATGCGCGCCCCATCGTGTAGCGGTAATATCGGCTGGAGCGTTTTGGCCAATAAAGCGGCGCTTATATAAAATAGCGGCGGATTAACAATTTGCGGGTTGCTGGCAGAATTGGGCGCAAGATATTGGCCAGCATCTATAACATTTTTTATCGTGCTGATAGTATGAGATTCGAAGGGTTTCCAAGGCGCATGGCCGATTAAACCCATAAATAACCACACTGCGCATAGCACTAACAACAGATGCGTTTTGGCCCTATCCCCGATGCGCGCTCGCGGAGTCGACATATTGCCTTGCCAGTCGTGATCTAAATCAAAGCGCATTTGTTTTCTTATTTAATCGATGTTGATATTTTAGCACTGGTTATTTTAATGCGGATTAAATTTGAGTTAACCCATTAAAACACTCAAAAAAATACACAGTTACAAGCATCAAAATAAAAAAGGCAGCTAAGCTGCCTTTTATTAAAAATCGTGCCTGTAAAATTACATGCCGTATTTTTGTTTGAATTTTTCAACACGACCAGCGGTATCTAAAATCATTTGTTTTCCAGTATAAAACGGATGTGATTTTGAAGAAACCTCGATCTTAACCAATGGATACTCTTTACCATCTGTCCATTTGATTTTGTCGCGTGCAACGATGGTTGAACGCGTCACAAAGCTAAAGTCAGCGCCGATGTCTTGGAACACTACTTCTCTATATTCTGGATGAATTCCGTCTTTCATATTTATAGCCTCACTATTTAGTCGCCGAAAGATACGGCAATATTGGATTTGCATTTAACTCGCAAGAGACGCGCATTATATTGAATTTTGCGTTTCAATGCAAGGTTAAGCATGCAGGTGTTTAAGATTTAACTACTTAAATCTAACCACTTAAATCTAACCACGACGCATGCTGTCAAAAAAATCTGCATTATTTTTAGTCGCCTTGATTTTGTCCAGCAAGAATTCCATCGCGTCCAAATCATCCATTGGGTAAAGCAGTTTACGCAGTACCCAAATTTTCTGCAATACGTCTTTTTCGATGAGCAGCTCTTCTTTACGCGTGCCCGATTTATTCACGTTAATGGCAGGGTAAAGACGTTTTTCCGCCATTTTACGGTCCAGATGGATTTCCATATTGCCCGTGCCTTTAAACTCCTCGTAAATCACGTCATCCATACGCGAGCCAGTATCTACAAGCGCTGTGGCGATAATGGTTAATGAGCCGCCTTCTTCAATATTACGCGCAGCACCAAAGAAACGTTTAGGCCGTTGCAATGCGTTTGCATCCACGCCGCCCGTTAATACTTTGCCAGATGAAGGAATCACCGTATTGTAAGCGCGTGCTAAACGTGTAATCGAATCGAGCAGAATCACGACATCTTTTTTGTGCTCAACCAAGCGTTTGGCCTTTTCTAACACCATTTCAGCCACTTGCACATGACGCGTAGCTGGCTCATCAAAGGTTGAAGCGACCACTTCACCTTTAACCGAGCGTGTCATTTCTGTCACTTCTTCAGGGCGCTCATCAATTAAAAGTACAATCAAAATCACGTCAGGATGATTGGCGGTAATGGCGTGAGCGATATTTTGCATCATCACTGTTTTACCGCTTTTTGGGCTAGCGACTAATAGTCCACGTTGACCACGGCCAATTGGCGCAATCATATCAATGACACGGCTAGTGATATTCTCTTCGCCGCGCATTTCGCGCTCTAAAGTGAGTGGAATGGTGGGGAAAAGTGGTGTTAAGTTTTCAAATAAAATTTTATGCTTGGTGTTTTCTGGCGCGTCACCATTCACTTCATCCACTTTTACTAACGCGAAATACCGTTCGCCATCTTTAGGTGTGCGAATCTCACCTTGAATGCTATCACCTGTATGCAGATTAAAACGCCTAATTTGCGAAGGCGACACATAAATATCGTCCGGCCCCGCCAAATATGAAGTATCTGGCGAGCGCAAAAATCCAAAACCATCCTGCAGCACTTCTAATGTGCCGTCACCAAAAATACTGTCACCTTTTTTGGCTTTATTTTTTAAAATGGCAAAAATCAAATCTTGCTTGCGCATGCGGCTAGCATTTTCAATTTCGTTGGTAATCGCCATTTCAACTAATTCGGTAACGGGCAGGTGTTTTAGATCAGATAAATGCATGAGAGAACTCTCTAGAAGGGACTAACTAAGGGATGGTTTCAAAGGGTAGTTGATCGTGTAGTGCAAAAAATGTCTAGTTTCTGATTGGATTGTAGAAACTAGACGTGCTAGAACAAAGATTAATAATTTAGATGTTGCTATCGATAAATGCCGTTAACTGCGATTTTGATAATGCGCCGACTTTAGTCGCCTCCACATTGCCATTTTTAAATAACATCAAGGTCGGGATGCCACGAATACCGTATTTTGGCGGTGTCTGCTGATTATCATCGATGTTTAATTTTGCCACTTTTAAGCGGCCTGCATATTCTTTGCTAATATCATCTAAGATAGGGGCAATCATTTTGCATGGCCCACACCATTCTGCCCAGTAATCGACTAAAACAGGAAGAGAAGATTGCAATACTTCTTGCTCAAAGGCAGCATCGCTTAAATGGGTAATGTGTTCGTTCATGTTGACCTCGGTATAGAAATTTGACGATTGACTGAATAGGGCACGATAACTTAACTATTTAATTAAACAGCTTGTTGTGGTGTGATTAACAAAAAAACACATGAACTGAATCACTTGCAGTGATTAGCGTTCATAAAGCGTCATTCATTCAGCATTAACTAATTTGATAATAGTATAACAATAGTAATTGGCTTATATCAAGCTGTATTGAAAGCGCTCGAAACTTGCCGTGCGTTCTACCAGCTTAATCGTACGCACTTTGCTGACAGCATTGTTGTAGTGAAGCTCAACTGTGCTGCCAACTTTGCACAGGCCAACAGCAGTGATAATGCTGGCGGGTTGCTTTAATGCAGATAGCTCAGGCAACAATAATGCTTCGCTTTCAAGCGCGCTATCATCTGCTCTAATGCTGACAGCGGCTGCGCTGGGTGAGATTAACTGTAAACCAACATCTAATTGTTTAAGTTCGTTAACATTGGCCCAGCGCAGTACAGCCAGTTCCCAGATTTTGGTTGTATTGTCTTTCATTGCCACCACATCGCCGATTTGCGCCGTTGCCATGGATGAATTGAATTTGCGCAAAGCATAGCCGCCCGCACTGACATTTAAAATCTGCCAGCGCGAAGGCTTGTAAAGGCCGTTGGTACCAAGCCCGCTAATACCTTGATGGTTGTTAAAATGCGCGCCAACTTCGCGGATTAAATGGTGCGTGGTGTTAATGCCAATGCTTAATTCTACACCGTCACTTTTTTTGTTTCTGGAAAATAAGCGCTGTGGCGTTTTGCCGTATTGCTTGATTAAATGCGCTAGCAAATCTTCAAAGTGGCTTTCAATGGCATTTTTTGGCATGCTACCGTCAGTTGCAACAATGCCTTCTTGCAACAGTTTAATATGCTGGTGGATTTGCCTAGCTAAACTCACCGTCACCAATAAAATATCGGTACTTCCATCGGGAATCTCTTTATTTTTGATAAATGCAGTCGGTGGTTTATTGCTATCTAGCGCAACTAAAAAAACGCCAGTGGGATTTTCGATAAATCCTAACGGCCTTAGCTCTGCCTGATGTGCAACATTACCCAGATAAGTATCGACTTTAAGGATATCTTGATTGGCTAAGTGCTGCGGATTGGCCAGATTTAATAATAATGCCTGCGTGTATATCAAATTGACCGAGCTTGCGTTAATGCTGGTGTAGTGTTCGGCAACAGGCAGTTTTTCGGCCGATTGCTGCAATGCACAATAGTACAGTTGATGCAATTCACCCCATAAAGCTACAGACTGGCTAGCGTAAGTAAGGTGATGCACCAGCATCATCTCTTTGCAGGCATGAATCGCACGTTGAATCACCAATGCCGTGGTTTTACTGCTACCTAGGTTGAGAATTTTATTTTGCAAATCAACCAAGGCAAATTTATAGCCAAATGCGAATTCCTGCCACAGTTGCTCAGCAGCGTCAGCAAAAGCCTGCTCATTTTTAGAGATAGGCAAACTGGCATTGCTAAAATGTGGGATTAGATCTTGATAAATTTGAATGGCCGATGGGCGATATAGCTCAAGTGCATTTAAGCGATTAGTAAAAGCGACTTTTTGACTGTTAATAATTTGTAGCTCTTCCACCAAATCTGTGGCGGCTCTGATTGGGTCGCCAAATGGAAGGTTTTGAATGAATTCGTTGATTTTATGTGCGCGAGTTTCTGCCAATAAAATTGGATTATGATCTAAATTGGGCAGTTTAAGATTGATAGGCATAAAAACTCCACATAATGCTTTATATTAAAAGCTAATTGCAAGTTTGTCACTTTTAAATTTATATTGAATTACATAAATTGGATTATAGTTTAGATTAAAAATTAGGATGGTAGGTAAAAATGTTCAGTAAAAAATCACGTTTAATTTGTATATGCATGATAACTTTGTTCAGCATCAATCTAGCAGCGAATGCTGCAGAACAACCTATCCAAAACGATTTTGTATTAACAGATACTGCGGGTAAAAAACATGTGCTTTCGCAATACAAAGGCAAATGGGTGATTGTGAATTATTGGGCAACGTGGTGTCCGCCATGCTTGGAAGAGGTGCCTGATTTAGTGGCTTTGTACGACAGCCGTAAAAGTAAAGATGTGATGTTGTTAGGCGTGGTATTTGATTACAAAGATACGGCAGAAGTGGCTGCATATGTAGACGATATGCTGATGTCTTATCCGATTGTGTTGGGGGATGACGAAGTCGTTAAACAAATTGGCAGTGCTGAAGTGATGCCCACGACCTTTATATACAACCCGCGCGGTGAACTGGTTAAAACCAGACGCGGGCGGGTGACTAAAGCCTATCTGGAAGAATTTATCGCCAGCAAAGCATCAAAAAAACATTAACACAAAATTTGCCTCAATATTAGTGTTAAGTCGGTACTGGAATGCTTTTCCCTTCGCCGTCCAAGATGTTTAATTGATTCTCATCGGCAAATTGCATTAACTGAGCGAAACCTTCTGGGCTACTGTCTTTTAATCGCATATCTACCGCCAAACAGCGCACGCCATTCATCACTTTTGGCTTTAAGTAGGGCGAATACACAAGTTTTTTATCAGCGCCAAAACTGGCATAAGTGCTGCAGGTTCTGTCTACCCAATCGCTAGGCCGAAAAGGTTTTCCCGCACGCGTCAGGCCTTCTATAATAATTTCGATAGTTTTTTTAGTCATATTGTGGCTGCTTTTAAAATCGTCTCTTAATTCAAATATTCAAATACTTTAACCACTTTGCTTACGCCATCGGTATTGCGTGCGATTTCAACCGCAGCTTCGCCCTCGGCTTGCGTCACAAGGCCCATTAAATACACCACGCTATTTTCTGTCACTACTTTAACGTAATTGGCGGGGAATTTATTTTCAGTCAAAAATTTTGTCTTTACTTTAGACGTGATAAAAGTATCGTTGCTACGTGAGCCAATACCCGCTTTGGGGCTAACCACAATCTCATTGGTCACCGCGCGAATATTCTCGATTTCTTTCATTAAAGACGCTGCTTTAGCCAAACGTTCTGCGTCAGGCACTTCGCCTGTTAACAACACGTTGCGGTTAAAACTGGTCACATTAACGTGTGCCTCTTCGCCCAAATTGCTTTCCATTTTATTGTTCGCTTTAATTTCAATATTTTGATCTTCCACAAAAAAGCCAGAAGTACGTCTATCGGCCGCTACCACGCCGCCTGCTGCTGCACCACCTACTACGACTGGTACGCAAGCCGCTAATTGACTGACAAATGCCGCGGCTAAAACAAGTTTAAGGTTTAAATTCATTACATACTCCGAAATTAACAGTTAATTTTTGCGAATGATACGCCCTTTATGCATCAAATGCATTACGTAGCCATTCAATGGATTTTGCATCAACTTTATCCATTAAGATTGCATCAAAGCGACATTGGCTTTCACCATGTATCTGCAAAAAATGCTGTGCAGTTAATATTAACTTTTGTTGCTTTTGCGCGGTAATACTGCTGGCCGCACTGCCAAATTGACTATTCGATCTTAAACGCACCTCAACAAATACCAGCGTTTCGGCGTCTTGCATAATTAAATCGATTTCACCAAAACGACAGTGATAATTTTGTGTTACGAATTTAAGTCCGTGATTCACTAAAAAAGTTGCAGCCAATTTCTCCGCTTCAAATCCAGCATTATTTCGATTCATTTTCATAGAGTAATTAACGTATATATTTTTAGGTACTTAACAGTGCTTTGGCTTAAAATTATAAAAATGAATGATTTAAAAATTGAAGCTAAATTAAAACCTCAGGCTACATTATATGTGGTGGCAACGCCAATCGGCAATTTAGGTGATATTACGTTGCGTGCGCTGGAAATATTAAAAAGTGTCGATGCAATTGCTGCAGAAGATACGCGGCATACTTCTGGGTTGCTAGCGCATTTTGGCATCAGTAAAAAATTAATCGCGGTGCATCAGCACAACGAACATCAGTCGGCTGAAAAATTATTGCTGCAATTAAATGCAGGCCAAAATCTGGCTTTGGTCACCGATGCAGGCACGCCTGGCATCAGCGATCCAGGGGCGATTGTGGTGGATTTTGTGCGCAAAGCGGGCATTAAGGTGGTGCCGATTCCTGGCGTCAGTGCGGTAATTGCCGCTTTGTCTGCTGCTGGCATTGTGCAAAATGGCTTTTTATTTCACGGGTTTTTGCCTGCTAGCGGCGCGGCGCGGCGTAAAGCGCTGGAAGCATTAAAAACGCAAACCGTGACATTGGTATTTTATGAAGCGCCGCATCGCATTATAGAAAGCATTGTCGATATGGCCAATGTATTGGGTGCAGAACGCCGCGTTACTTTTGCGCGTGAAATTACCAAAACGTTCGAAACCATTTTTAGCTGCGATTTAGGTCGGGCAGAAGCTTGGCTGAAAAACGATACTAATCAACAGCGTGGCGAATTTGTACTGTTGATTGAAGCGGCAGCAGTAAAAGTGGCGGAGGCCTTTTCGGAGCAGGTTGTTCGGATATTAACATTGCTAATGGCCGATCTACCGCTTAAACAGGCGGTCAAATTAGCGGCTGAAATTACCAATGAAAAGAAAAATGACTTATACGAATTTGCTTTAATGCTTAAAAACAGTAATTTTAAACAAACTTAACCCTTAAAAATGACTCAATTAAATACATTCACTCACGCTAAGTTAAGCATCACGCGCCCAGATGATTGGCATTTACATTTAAGAGACGGCGCTGCGCTAAAGGCCGTGTTGCCAGATACCGCGCGCCAATTTGCCCGCGCCATTGTGATGCCTAATTTGCGCCCGCCCATCACAACCACCGCATTAGCAATCGCGTATCGACAACGTATTTTAGATGCGTTGCCAAAAGGCATGAGTTTTGAGCCATTGATGACGCTGTATCTGACCGATAACACGACAGCTGAGGAAATTGCGCTAGCAAAAGCCAGCGGCATTGTGCATGGCGTTAAGCTTTACCCCGCGGGTGCCACCACCAATTCCGATTCTGGCGTCACTAATTTGGGCCGTTGCGTTTTAGCGTTAGAGGCAATGGAAAAGCTGGGCATGCCTTTGCTGGCGCATGCTGAAGTGACCGATAGCGATGTGGATGTGTTTGATCGCGAACGCGTGTTTATAGAGCGTAATATGGCGCCGCTACTTAACCAGTTTCCAGCATTAAAAATTGTGTTTGAGCATATTACGACCAAAGATGCAGCCGATTTTGTGCTACAAGCCCCAAGCAATGTTGCGGCGACTATTACCGCGCATCATTTGCTGATGAACCGAAATGATATGTTTAAAGGCGGCATTCAGCCACATCATTACTGCTTGCCTATTTTAAAACGCGAAGAACATCGCGTGGCGCTGGTTAAAGCGGCAACATCAGGCAATGCAAAATTCTTTTTAGGCACAGATAGCGCGCCGCACGCCAAACACGCTAAAGAAGCAGCTTGCGGTTGTGCAGGAATGTACACCGCACACACAGCATTGGAGTTATATGCAGAAGCGTTTGAAAATGCGAATGCTTTAGATAAATTAGAAGGTTTCGCCAGCTTTTATGGTGCGGATTTTTACGGGTTGCCACGCAATACTGTACAAATAACGCTGGTGAAAGAACGCTGGACAGTGCCAGACAATTTGCCGTTTGATGGAGATTTATTAATTCCGTTACGTGCAGGGCAGATTGTTAATTGGAAGTTTATCTAATACCTTTACTTAATCTAGGACACAATTTACTGGCATCTAATTTTCTTATCAGGCTATTCTGCGTGTTAAAATACCTTTGAAGCTGGCTAGACAGTCGCCGCTCACGCAAGTGAGGGGAGGAAAGTCCGGGCTGCACAGAGCAAGATGACGGCTAACGGCCGTACGTTGAAAGCTTAGGTAACTAAGTATAAGGCGCGGAATAGGGCCACAGAGACGAGTCGGTTCGGCCTGCGAGCAGCGAAAGTTGCGAGTTTGCGTCGAAACGGGTGAAACGCGGTAACCTCCATCTGCAGCAAGACCAAATAGGCTGGTGTTTTAACTTGTTTTCGAACGGGTTAATAAGGCGTTGCTCGCGTTGCCAGCGGGTAGGTTGCTCGAATGCGCTAGCAATAGGGCATCTAGATGAATGACTGTCCACTTTAGTAATAAAGCTGACAAAACCCGGCTTATCGGCCAGCTTCAATTCTGTTCCCCATCTTATTTATTGCCTCTTGATTCAATTCAACTACATAATCTGTAACGCTTATATTTTACATTCACTTAATTTAATATGTTATTGATTATTAACATTATTATTTTTATATCGAAAATACGCTAAGTCTTTGTCTTATAAAGAAAATTTAGTAAAAAGTGCTTGCAAAGTGCTTTTTTTTTATCTATAGTGCAATTTAGTGGTAAAAAGTGGAGTTTAGTGGGGAATTTATCAAGGCTTGCCGCTGATTATTTTTTCACACTTTCAACATTCCAATAAAAACAAATACCCAATAAAATCTAAATAGCATTAAGGGCGGTTGATTGAAATCATGTTTCGCGGCGCAACACATTTAAGTATGGATGCTAAATACAGGCTTGCAGTACCTGCTAAGCATCGTGATGCTTTGTTGACGCAGAGTGCGGGCAATTTGATTTTAACTGCACATCCGCACCGTTGTTTATTGCTTTACCCGCAACCCGCTTGGGCGCCTATTGAGGCTAAAATTAATAGCTTGTCTAGCTTTAATCTGCAAACCAGTGCCTATCAGCGCATGATGGTGGGTCAGGCGGAAGATATTGTGCTGGATGGCGCAGGCCGTTTGCTGGTGTCGCCTGTGCTGCGTCATTTTGCTCAGTTAGATAAAGATGTGATGTTTGTTGGCCAGGGTAGCCATTTTGAGTTGTGGAATTTGGATGCATGGAACAAGCAGCTGGAAACGTTAATGACGGGCGATAGTGTTGAAATGCCTGTAGAGCTAGAAGGTTTTTCACTATGATGATGGGCGCGAAATCTGCGCCCAGCTTATACGCAGTGACAGCATCGATGATGACTTCTGTTTTAAATTCCACTTCTAAGTCGTCATCGGCTGCACACATTACCGTATTGCTGAATGAAGCGGTTGATGCATTGAATATCAAGTCTAACGGCATTTATATCGATGGTACTTTTGGGCGCGGCGGTCATAGCAGATTAATTTTATCTAAACTTGAAAAAACAGGTCGCCTATATGCCATCGACCGTGATTTGGCCGCATTAGCAGAAGGCCAAACGATTCAAGATGCGCGCTTTGATATTTCACATCGACATTTTTCAGAAATCAATCAATTAGCAATCGGTAACAATCTCACCAAAGTAGATGGTATTTTGCTGGATTTAGGCATTTCATCGCCGCAAATCGACGAAGGTGAACGCGGTTTTAGTTTTAGATTTGATGCGCCGCTAGACATGCGCATGGACCAAACGCGTGGGCAGACAGCCGCTGAGCTGTTAACCACAATTTCAGAGCAACAATTGGGGAAAGTGATAAAAGACTATGGTGAAGAACGGTTTGCTAAGCAGGTTGCAAGGGCGATTATTAAGGAGCGCACAGACGGGCGCGCCATCACCACTACAGGACAGCTTGCCAAGATCGTGGCAAGTGCAATCCCC
>JBKJRC010000008.1:0-65364 GCA_046594915.1 Methylotenera sp.
CAAGTAAGGCATTTTCTGCATTGAATGTTCGCGTATTTTATAGGTAATCTTCTCATTTCTCAAGTCAAAATCGCATCTAATGCCATTTTTCTTTAAATTTTCAACCACTTGCATCACATAATCCGATTGATTTTCAGAAATATTCAGTACCATCGCCTGCACAGGCGCCAACCAAAGCGGCATCGCGCCTGCGTGGTTTTCAATCAAAATACCAATGAAACGTTCCATTGAGCCGACAATCGCACGATGCAACATAATCGGGCGTTTGCGCGAATTATCTTCTGCTACATATTCTGCACCTAAGCGCTCTGGCAAGTTAGGATCTAACTGTATCGTGCCGCATTGCCATAATCTGCCTAACGAATCTTTAAGCGTGAATTCAATTTTAGGACCGTAAAACGCACCCTCACCAGGTTGATATTCAAAATCTAAATTATTTAGCTTCAACGCATTGGCAAGCGAAGTCTCTGCCCTGTCCCAATCTTCATCGGAGCCAATACGTTTTTCAGGCCGAGTAGATAGCTTTACCAATACATCGTTAAAGCCAAAATCGCCATAGGCTTTGTAGAGCATTTTAATGAAATCAGCGACTTCAGTTTCGACTTGTTCTTCGGTACAGAATATATGTGCATCGTCCTGCGTAAAACCGCGCACTCGCATTAAGCCGTGCAATGCGCCAGATGGTTCATTACGGTGGCATGAGCCAAACTCCGCTAATCTCAAAGGAAGGTCACGATAGCTGTGCAAACTACTGTTAAAAATTTGCACATGGCCTGGGCAATTCATCGGCTTTACCGCGTACTCACGGTTTTCTGAATTCGTCACAAACATATTATCGCGATAGTTCTGCCAGTGACCCGATTTTTCCCATAGACTTTTATCTAGAATAGTCGGTGTACGCACTTCTTGATAATGGTAATCTTTGAACATCTGGCGCAGATACTGCTCAACTTCCTGCCAAATACTCCAACCGCGCGGATGCCAGAACACCATACCAGGCGCATCGTCTTGCATGTGGAAATAATCCAGCTGCTTGCCTAGTTTGCGGTGGTCACGTTTTTCGGCTTCTTCCAGCTGGAATAAATACGCGTCTAACTCTTCTTTATTACGCCAAGCTGTGCCATACACGCGTTGCAACATCTCATTATTACTGTCGCCGCGCCAATATGCGCCTGCTAACTTCATGAGTTTAAAAGCTTTTAATTTTCCGCTGTTCGGTACATGCGGGCCACGGCACAAATCGGTGAAATTGCCTTCAGTATACAAAGACACATCTTCATTTGCAGGAATAGAAGCGATGATTTCGGCTTTATAATGCTCGTTAATGCTTTTGAAATACGCCACCGCTGCATCGCGCGGCAACACTTTGCGCGTGACCGGCTCATCTTTTTTGGCCAATTCAGCCATTTTCTTTTCAATGGCGATTAAATCTTCTGGCGTAAACGGGCGTTTGTATGAAAAATCATAGTAAAAACCATTGTCAATCACCGGGCCAATCGTCACTTGGCAATCGGGAAATAGTTCTTTCACCGCATAAGCCAATAAATGCGCGG
The DNA here is from genome assembly GCA_046594915.1 of Methylotenera sp. GTDB lineage: Bacteria > Pseudomonadota > Gammaproteobacteria > Burkholderiales > Methylophilaceae > Methylotenera_A. Next base: position 1,554 of record JBKJRC010000008.1, read on the forward strand.
TGGAATGGCGAATAATATCCAAGCCGTCATCGGATTTATCGGTCACAATCGCTAAATCGCTATCGGCTTCAATCAGATAGCTGGTGTCGACTAATTTTGGTTGTTGATTTGCGTGCGTTACCTTACCAGCCAGCGCCGCTTTCGCCAACCCGGCGCCAATATCCATGGCCACTTGCGCCACGGTAACAGGCGTATCAAAACTGCGTTGCGAGCCATCTGGTAAGCGAATTACTGGCATATCAAATCCAATGTGAACGTTTTAAATACTATTTTAAATATTATCAAGCTTAAACAATAAAAGCCGTCTATTTTAACGGCTTTTATGCATGGTTTAAACCCAATAGTTAACCACTTAAAATCATCAATTTTTTACAAATGATTAAACGTAGCGCTAAATTTTCTGGTAGGCAGTAGCAGACTCGAACTGCTGACCTCTTGGATGTCGACCAAGCGCTCTAACCAACTGAGCTAACCGCCTATATTTTTCGCGATTTTTGCGAAGTGCGAATTTTAGCTTAATACAGGCTTGCACGCAAACGGCGCTGGTGTAATCGCACTGGTATAATTTCGCGGTGAAATCACAAAATATTCAGCAAGCAAATTTTGAGTCATTAATTGATGCGCTCAGCATGCAGGGTTATGTCATTTGCGATGATTTTTTGCCAGCGGACATTATCGCCGATTTGCGTGACGAATCCCATAAACGCTATATCAATCACGAGATGCGCGCTGCCAAAATGGGTTTAATCAACAAAACACAACAGTCTAATATTCGCGGTGACCATATTTTTTGGCTGGATGAAAACGCTGAAAATACCAGCATTCAAGCTTACTTTACGCATATGCATGCATTAAAAGAAGCACTTAACCAACAATTATTCATGAATTTACAATCGTTTGAAACGCATTTTGCACTCTATCCAATAGGCGGTATTTATCAAAAACATCTAGACCAGTTTAGTCATGGAAGCGATGCCAATAATCACACAAAAGCGCGGCAATTGAGCAGTATTTTTTATCTAAATGATGATTGGAAAGCGGTCGACGGCGGTGAATTGCGCTTGTATTTAAATGAAAATGAGCACTTAAATATTTTGCCAACTGCTGGCAAGTTGGTGCTTTTTTTATCGGCCAGATTTTTGCATGAAGTGTTACCCGCAAAACGAGAAAGAGCCAGCCTGACAGGCTGGTTTAGAAGCCGTAGCCAATTAACATTTTAAGGTAGTAATAAGCGTTGATATAGACTTGGGCTAGCGTAACCATCTTGCGCCATCAATTGTGTTGCCTGATATTGCCGAATTGCCGCCTGCGTTTTGAGGCCAGGAAAGCCATCTGGCGGCCCACAATCAAAACCTAACTCATTTAATTTGCTTTGTAATGCCCACATTTGATTGAAACTTAATGCTTCTTTTTCTGCATAATCGCCTGCCACAATCGGCTTGTCGCCCATTAACTGATTGGCCAGATGCACAACCGATAACGCATAGTTGACCGACCGATTCCAATCCATAATTACATCAAAATTACTAAATACCATAAAAACTGGGCCATATTGACCTTGCGGTAACAAAATTGCGGCATTCGCCTGTTTTGGCAACGCCTTGCCTTCAATATCCATCACACCTAAATCCGCCCATTCTGCGGTGCTTTTACGCGTATTTAGTTGTGCTTGGCTAAAATCAAAATTGTCGGGCAATTTAACTTCCAGCGCTGCCAACTCGTCTTTGCGCCAGCCCACTTTAGTTAAGTAGTTGGCGGCGGAAGAAAATGCATCCGGTAAGGATGTCCAGATATTCATGCGGCCATCTTCATCTGCATCTACGCCGTATTTAATTAAAGTAGACGGCATAAATTGCATATGTCCCATCGCGCCTGCCCAAGAGCCGCGCAATCCTTCCACCGTATTATGGCCTTCATCTAAAAGCTGCATCGCGTCTAATAATTGATTGCGGAAAAAGTTGGCGCGACGGCCTTCATAAGCCAGCGTCATCAAGCTGGATGGCAGCGCAAAGCTGCCTTTATTGCTGCCGTAATTGGTTTCTAACCCCCAAAAAGCCACTAATATTTGCTTAGGCACGCCATATTGCGCTTCAATCTGGCTTAAAAGCGCATCATTTTCTTGCAGCGCAGCCCTGCCCTGCGCAATTCGGCTTGGCGTAACGCGTTTTTCTACGTAACTTAAAAAAGGTGAAATAAATTCTGGCTGACCGCGATCTAGCACAATCACGCGCGGCAAATATTGCGCATTTTTAAATGTGTTATTAATCGTCTGTGGCGAAATATGCGCAAGCTGCGCTTCTAACTTGAATGCTTCAAGCCATGCATTAAAATCACTATTTTCTTCAGCTATCGCTAATGAATTAATTATTAACGCAAAAAAAGTGTTAACTATGAGGAAAACGAAGAGATTGAAGCGGTTTTTTAACATAATTTAAGTCAATTGTTTTCTAACACATTGCTGTAGCCAATTTGATAATCAGGATATTGCAGTTCAAAACCTGTGGCGCGCAAACGCTGGTTGCTTAAGCGCTTGCCACCTTGTATTGCGGGCGTTTGAACGCGGCTAATATCAACACCTTGCCTGGCTGCCAACCAAGTCAACACATCGTATTGCAAAGTAGGCAAGTCATCGGTGACGATATAACAACTCTCAACTGGCTGTTGATATAAACTTTTTTGTACTAAAAATGCAATAAAACCCGCCGCATCATCGCGATGAATACGATTGCTCCAATTGTTATTTATGGGCCAGCGGCTGGGGTCTTTTGCGGTGTTGATTAAAGATAAACGGCCTGGGCCGTAAATGCCCGAAAGGCGTAAGCTTGTTGATTTGCATGGCAAGCCAATTAAGGTATTTTCAGCTTCTAGTAAACGTTCACCACCAAAATCGGCAGCAACTGCTGCTATATTTTCATCCAAAATATTTTGTGTATGTTGACCGTGCTTTTCACCATAGACACGCGTGCTGGAAACAAAAAATACATGCTGTAAATGACTATTTTTGGTCTGCGCTGCCAATACATTTTTCAGGCCTTGCACATAATGCGCACGGTAGTTTTCGTCGTTTTGCGCGCTGGCCGCAACGCAGTAAATAATGATTTGAGGACTCAGATTTATTAACGCATTTAAAGTGTTCACTTGCGTCACATCCGCCTGAATGGTTTTCATGCCATGCGGCAAGCTTTGCTGGCTAATTCTTAATCCAATCACTTCATGCTGCGCTTGATGCAATCGCAAGGCAATCGCTGTGCCTAAATCACCGCAACCTGCGATTAATATTTTAGCCATGCAATGCGCTTTTTAGCGTTAAGTTAACCATGTTGAATCAGGTATTTTTCGGCAAAAAACAGTGCAACGATTGTTTTGCCATCGGTAATTTCACCCGTATGAATCAACTTCAAACAATCCTCAAAAGAAATATCAAACACTTCTAATGATTCATCCGCGTCGCGCTGATGTGTGCCCGCACTTAATCCGCGCGCCAGATACATATGAATCACTTCATTTGAATAACCTATACAAGGATGTTGATGCCCTAATTTGACCCAATCGCTTGCGCTGTAACCCGTTTCTTCCAGCAACTCGCGCTGACCTGTGATTAAGACCTCCTCACCCGCATCAATTTTCCCCGCAGGCAATTCAATAAAAACTTGGTGTAGCGGATAGCGAAATTGGCGCTCTAAAATCACATGTCCGTTGGGCAAAAGCGGCACAACAACCACTGCACCTGGATGCGTGACAAATTCACGTTGACTAGTATTTCCGTTTGGCAAACGCACTTGGTCGCGCTTAACAGTTAACATGCCGCCCGACGCAATTGTCTGAGAGCTAATACAATGTTCAGTTAAATCAATATTCATCATTAAAATTGTAGCGGTTTAAATAGTAGCAACATTAAATGTGTCGCACCTATTTACATCACCCAGCTTTAAGCCTTGATTAAACCAGCGCACACGTTGCTCTGAAGTGCCATGCGTAAAACTATCGGGCACTGCATAACCTTGCGCCTGTTTTTGCAGTGCATCGTCACCGATTGCCGCCGCCGCGGTCATGGCCTCTTCTACATCGCCCGCTTCCAAAATACGGTTTTCGCCATCCGCGTGATGCGCCCATACACCGGCATAACAATCTGCTTGCAGCTCTAAACGCACGGAATATTGATTGGCTTCTGCTTCGTTACGTGCGCTTTGACGCGCTTGCTGCACTTTATCGGATGTGCCCATCAAGTGTTGAATGTGATGCCCGACTTCATGCGCGATCACATAAGCCTGCGCAAAATCGCCTGGCGCATTAAAGCGCGTTTTCATTTCTTGATAAAACTGCAAATCGATATAGACTTTGCTGTCGCCTGGGCAATAAAATGGCCCCATTGCCGCTTGCCCTGTACCGCAGGCAGTGGCTGTTTGGCCGCTGAAGAGTACTAATTTTGGCGCGGGGTATTGTTGGCCAGCAGCGGCAAATATTTTGCCCCAAGTGTCTTCCGTGCTAGCCAATACTTTTGCAACAAAAATCGCCATCGGGTCATCTTTTGGAATGGATTGCGCCTCAACAGGCGCTTGCTGGCTTAAACCTTGCCCCATATTCAGCACTACCGATGGATCAACCCCAAAATACATCGCAACCAAAGCTAAAGCAATCGTGCCGATACCAATACTTTTGCCGCCCACTGGGAAACCGCCGCCGCGTCTATCTTCGACATTATCACTTTCACGTTCGTTATCTAGGCGCATATTTACCCTTGGGCTATTAATCAGTTTAAGATAGTCATTTAATATTATTACATTAGCGTAATAATTACTTAACAATTTTGAGTGAATAATAATAGTTAAGTATTTTAAATTGCTGCTTATTTGAATTGAAAACATTTGTTTATGCTTAATGGTTATTTACAACCGCATCGTTAGACTATTTATTTTCAATTCATTGACTTAGCGATTTAATCTTAACTAAAATGTAAACTCACAAACAAAATAGTAGGGTACCACTATGATTAACTTAAGAATTCGTCCGAAAGCACTATTAATAACAATACCTTTGTTAACTTTAATGGCAAGTGATTTTGCAAACGCGGAAATATATAAATGGCGTGACAACAGGGGCGTGACACAATATTCTGATCGTCCGCCTGTAGCCAGCTTTTCAAAATTAACACCGAATGAAATGGTGAATGCGCTACAAACAAAAGATTTATGCACTGTTGGCCCAATTAAAAAAAGCATTGCTTCTGGCGACGTTTCAAGCAAAGACTACAGTAGTTTTTTTAGTGGCTTAGGTATAAACCCCGGTAAAATGTTTAATACTGGAAATGTCAATATATCAGGTATCAGCAACGCGATTGCCAGCACCAACAAAGCGAGTACCAGAGTTACAAGTAGTACCGATACAAATACTAATGCGCCAAGAAGTATTAGCATTGCAAGTACAAGCGTCGCTAAAAATAACCGTGTTGCAAGTGCCAGCACCGCTTTCAATGCACCAGCTCCTGTTACAAATCAATACTCACCACTCAATATAAAGTCTCACTTTAATTTTGGCGGCAGTAAAGTCAGTGTGTTAGGGCTCTCTTCCTCTAATACCCCGAAATCTACTACTTCACCTGTGAGCACACCAGTTGCCACGGCATCAACAGCACTTTTAAAACCAGCGCCTGTTTCGACGCCTCCCGCATCTACGGCGTTCGCGTCAACGCCCCCTGTTCAAGTTGCTACTGCAGAACCAACAACAGCACCAAGTACATCTCCTAATATTGTTCAATCGGCACTGATGCCAGCAGTCGACATTAGCAAAAATATGACTCCAGTTTTAGGCTGGAGCGATCTTCGTATCAGACCCAACAATGGTCCACAAGATGTACCATCAACTGGGGATGGGAATGGGCAATTTAGGATTGATTGTGACGTTAGCCATATGAGCAATGACGACCCAATTCTGTACCCATACCAGCAAGGTAGAGCTCATCATCACACGTTTTTTGGCAACACCTCTGTAGACTATAAGAGTGACCCCAAGACTCTATCTACGACAGGAAACAGCACTTGTCGTGGTGGTATTGCTAATAGATCCGCATACTGGGTACCCAGTATGATTGATACGGCAACGAATACGCCATTAAAACCTTATGCAGCACTCTGGTACTATAAAACGGGTTACGTTGTCGCTAAAGAGAAAATTACAGCACCCCCAAAAGGGTTAAGAATGATCTCGGGCAACATGAAAGCGACCTCAGAGGCCACTACGTTAAATGTCCTTTACAATTGTTTTTTAGAAGGCCAACCCTCAACCGCGTCTAAAACTATTCCAGCTTGCAAACAAGGCTGGACGATCGTAACGCATGTATATTTCCCTCAATGTTGGGATGGTAAAAATTTAGACAGTCAAGATCATGTCTCTCATATGGCAAATTCTAGCAATGGAGGTTGTCCAGCCACTCATCCTGTGGCGATTCCTGCCATTAGCCTTAATACAAAATATTTAGTTACATCAACACAAGGCACCAAAAACTGGCGACTATCTAGTGATAACTATCCTGTAAACGGTAATAATGCTGGCTACTCTGGGCATGGCGATTGGATTAACGGCTGGGATGAAACAGTTATTGCTGGTATTGTTAAAAATTGCTTACAGGCTGGCAAAGAATGTGGAAGTCACAAGCTTGGTGATGGCAATGTAATTTACGGTCTGAATCGTGACTTTTAATCTTTACCTCATTAATTTTTGGGCGATAGTTAGATAAGTAATCCAACCAAAAAACCTTGCTAGTGCAAGGTTTTTTTATTTCCACAACACTTTATAAATAAATCCTGGAAATGCAAATACTAGAAACAAACTAAAAGTAACTGTATAGAATTCCCAGCCTTGTGCTGATAGTTGGCCAAGGGTTGCGAATTCCGCGTAAAAACCTATGGCGCCTACTACAAAATACAAAACGGTCAGTTCAAACAAACACCAAGCCAAATTTTTAACAGGATGTTTTAAAGGAATCACATAAAATAAATGGTTAGAAAACCATGGCAGGTTAGCTGCGGTAAAAGCGAGTAACAGAATGATTATTGGTATCATACAGAGTGAGAATAAATCCGTTTAGAAATTTTTATATTCGCTACTGCAAGCTATTAACAATCGCTACACCGCAAATTTGCATTAAGGTTTGCGGCATAATGCCTAGCAACAACAAAGCAACCGCGTTTATACTTAATATCAACTGCATATCCACTGGCGCGTTAATTGGCGTAGTGTCTTTTGGCGCATCAAAATACATCAGTTTTACGATACGCAAATAATAAAATGCGCCGATTGCGGCCATTAATACCGCAAAAACTACTGCCCATAAAAACCCTGCTTGCAGTGCTGCCTGTAACACGGTGAATTTGGCGTAGAAACCTAAGGTTGGCGGTATGCCCGCCATACTGAACATGGTAATTAACATGAGAAAAGCCGCCCATGGACTGCGCTGGTTAAGCCCTTTTAAATCGTCTAAATTTTCCGCCTCGAAGCCTTGGCGACTTAACAGCAAAATCATGCCAAAACCTGCTAATGTCATTAACACATAGGCGGTGATATAAAACATGCTAGAAGCAAAACCGTTTAAATTGGCGCTCATTAGCCCGAATAACAAAAAGCCAATGTGCGAGATGGTAGAGTATGCCAGCATGCGTTTTAGATTGGTTTGTGCGATGGCGGTGATATTACCGATGGCGATGGATAGCACCGCCATAATCAGTAACATATCTTGCCAATCGGCCGCCAATGGCTGTAAACCTTGCGCGAGTAAACGCACGCTGATGGCAAAAGCAGCAAATTTTGGTACCGAACCAACTAACATGGTGATGGAAGTAGGTGCGCCCTGATACACATCTGGCACCCACATTTGAAAAGGCACTGCGCCAAATTTAAATGCCAATCCAGCCACAATAAATACCAAGCCTAAAATTAATACTGGATTTTTTGGGTTAAGTTCTAATAACGCGCTACTGATTTCCGTGATATTTAAGCTGCCAGTCATGCCGTAAATCATGCTCATGCCATACAGCAACATGCCAGAAGCTAACGCACCCAATACAAAATATTTCATCGCCGCTTCTGTGGCGCGGGCATTGTCCCTGTCAAACGCAACCAGCGAATACAAACAAAGTGAAAGCAACTCTAAACCCATGTAAATAGTCAGCATACTTTGACCAGAAATCATGATCATCATGCCCAGTAATGCAAACAGCACCATGGCATAATATTCACCTCTGAACATGTCGCGCTGCTGCATATATTGCCGCGTGTAGACCAACATCATGGATGTGCCTAAATACGTCATCAGCTTAAGCACATCGGATAATGAATCATCGACAAACATATTAGAAAACGCATAGCCGACTGATGGCGTATAAGTGCTAACGGTAAAATAAGCCGCAACCAACAATGTAAATTGCGCCAAACCGTAAATGACCATGCGATTTTTAGGCTTAATAAATAAATCCAGCAATAAAATAAACATTGCCATACACAAAACGGTCAGCTCGGGCAAGGCTGTTATTAGGTCAGTTTTAATATATTCCATAATTTAACTAGTTAACCTTTAAGACTTAAAGCCCAGCAGTTGGCAGTTTGCTGATTGCCATGTGATTCAAAAATTGTGCCGCAGTAGCGTGCGTAAACTCGGTAATCGGCTGCGGATAAACGCCAAATCCAATCACCATAAAGGCCAATACGCTTAATATTAATAATTCACGTTTATTTAAATCTTCTAACTCTGCCACATGCTTGTTGGCGATATCGCCATAAAAAACACGTTTCACCATCCACAGGCTGTAAGCAGCGCCAAATATCAGCGTAGTCGCGGCTAAAAATCCAACCCAGAAGTTGTGTTTAACCGCCGCCAGAATCACCATAAATTCACCGACAAAACCTGACGTGCCTGGCAAGCCACTATTCGCCATCGCAAATAGCACCGCAAATGCAGCAAAAACAGGCATGGTGTTGACTACGCCGCCGTAATCAGCAATTTGACGACTATGCATGCGGTCATACAGCACGCCCACACATAGAAACATAGCAGCAGAGATAAAGCCATGCGAAATCATTTGCACAATCGCGCCCTCAAGACCTAATTGACTAAACACAAAGAAACCCAATGTCACAAAACCCATATGTGAAATAGAAGAATAAGCGATCAGCTTTTTCATGTCTTTTTGGACTAATGCCACTAAAGCAATATACACAATCGCAATCAGCGACAAGGTAATCATAAAACCAGATAAATAATGTGCGGCATCGGGCGCGATTGGCATAGCGAAGCGTAAAAAGCTATAGCCGCCTAGTTTCAACATAATCGCCGCCAACACAACAGAGCCGCCAGTAGGTGCTTCAACGTGCGCATCGGGCAACCAAGTATGCACTGGCCACATGGGGATTTTTACCGCAAATGCCATAAAAAACGCCATAAAAATCAGCACTTGCGCATTTAATGGCAACGGCAACTGATAATAATCGACAATCTCAAAACTACCCGTTTTATGATAAAGATAGATAAACGCCACCAGCATCAGCAACGAGCCAAGCAAGGTATACAGAAAGAACTTAATGGTCGCGTACACGCGATTTTCGCCGCCCCAAATACCAATCACCAAAAACATGGGGATCAGCATCGCCTCCCAAAACACATAGTACAGCAAGCCATCTAACGCGCTAAAAACACCAATCATCAAGCCGCTCATCATCAAAAAAGCCGCCATATATTGGGCTATATTTTTGCTAATCACCTCCCATGCTGCAATCACCACAATCACCGTGGTAAAGCTGGTGAGCAATATCAATGGCGCGGCAATACCGTCGACACCTAAGTGATAATTCACATTGAATGCCGGAATCCAGCGTGCCATCTGTTGAAACTGAAAGCCGCCATCGGCATAATTAAATTGTGTATAAAGCGGCATAGTGACTGCAAACGCAATCAATGCGCCAGTTAATGCAAGCCAACGCGTAAAGTTTGGCTTATTGTCATTGCCTAATAAAAGCACCACAACACCAGCCAAAATTGGCAGCCAAATAGAAAAACTTAACACGTGGCTATTTAAAAAATCCATTGGCAGCATTTAATTTATTTTGATAAAAAAGGTTAAAAACAAAAATACGCCAATAATCATGGCAAAGGCATAATGGTAAATAAGGCCAGACTGCAAATGACGGATTTTGCCAGAAATGCGACCAATTAAGCGCGCCGTACCGTTCACCATTGCGCCGTCTATTAATTGAATATCACCGACATTCCACAACTTTTCACCCAGCAAGCGCGCCCCACCTGCAAAAAAACGCTCGTTGAATGCATCAAAACCGTATTTATTTTCTAAAATTTGGTTAATAAAGCTCAATTTTTTCTGGATAGCGGCTGGAATATCAGGTCGTTTTATATAAAAAAACCAAGCTAATAATACGCCAGAAGCCGCCAGAATAAACGGTAATGTCATTAAACCATGCAAAGCCATGCCTGCAGGTGAATGCAATATTTCGTGATAATGTTGCGTTAAATGCTCCATGGCAGGATGCGCTGCGTTATTCACAAAAATCACACCCTTAAAAAAATCACCAAACAGCATCGGCTCAATGGCAATATAGCCAATGATGAAGGAAGGAGCCGCCAATAGAATCAATGGCAACTTCACCACCCAGCCTGGCTCATGTGGGTCATCTGCGGGGTTTAATCCCTGATGATGTTCATGTGTATCATCGTGATGTGCATCATGAGCATGCGATGTGTGACGCCATTTCTCTTTGCCGTGAAATACTAAGAAATACAGCCTGAAAGAATAAAAAGCGGTGACAAAAACACCAGTTAACACTGCAAAATAGGCAAAATTGCTGCCTGTGATATGTGAAAATTTAACCGCTTCAATAATGCTGTCTTTTGAATAAAAGCCTGCAAAAAATGGGGTACCGATTAATGCTAGCGAACCGATTAATGCCGTAATCCAAGTTACTGGCATATACTTTTTCAAGTTACCCATATGACGAATATCTTGATCGTGATGCATACCCATAATCACAGAGCCAGCTGCTAAAAACAGCAGGGCTTTAAAAAAAGCATGTGTCATTAAGTGAAATATGGCGACTGAATAAGCCGATGCACCTAAGGCAACTGTCATGTAACCCAACTGCGATAGCGTTGAATAAGCCACTATGCGCTTGATATCGTTTTGGATAATGCCCAAAAAGCCCATAAATAAGGCAGTAATCGCCCCAATAATCATCACAAATGATAAGGCTGTAGTGGATAACTCAAACAAAGGCGACATACGCGCCACCATAAAAATACCCGCTGTTACCATGGTTGCGGCATGAATCAACGCAGAAATCGGCGTTGGGCCTTCCATTGAATCGGGCAACCAAACATGCAGTGGAACCTGCGCCGATTTACCCATTGCGCCGATAAATAGCAAAATGCAGGTAACTGTCATTAACGACCATGACACATTGGGAATAAGTGCCACTTGAACGTCAGCCAAAGATGGCGCCAATTGAAATACCGTTGCGTAATCCAAGCTGCCTGCGTAATACAAAACCATGCCAATGCCCAGCAAAAAGCCAAAATCGCCAACACGGTTGACTAAGAATGCTTTTAAATTGGCATATACCGCTGTAGGCCGCGTGTACCAAAAACCAATCAACAAGTAAGAAACTAAGCCCACCGCTTCCCATCCGAAAAAAAGCTGCATGAAATTATTGCTCATTACCAGCATTAACATTGAAAATGTAAACAGCGAGATATAACTGAAAAAGCGGCTATAACCCGGATCTTCGCTCATATAACCAATGGTGTAAACATGCACCATTAATGAAACGAATGTGACAACAACCATCATCATGGCGGTTAAATTATCAATCAAAAATCCAACGTTAAATTGAATATCGCCAGAAGTTAACCATGTATACAGATTGTAATTGGCCGTGTAGCCACTCAGCGTTGCCTTAAATACAATCACAGACAATACAAATGCCGCGCCCACACCCACGATGGTTAACCAATGCGCGCTGGCGCGTGGTAAATGACGGCCGAATAAGCCGACAATCGCCGCAGCAATCAAAGGCAATAAAACGATAATTAAGGAAATTTGTGGCAGTGTCATTTTTATGTGTTTTTAATGGTTAAGGTGTTAACTGTCAGCGCGTTAACCTTTTAATGAATCTAAATCGTCCACATTAATAGTGCGCAAATTACGGAAAAGCACCACTAAAATAGCTAAGCCAATTGCCGATTCTGCGGCTGCAACAGTAAGTATAAAGAACACGAATACTTGGCCTGCAATATCATTTAAGTAGTGAGAAAATGCAATAAAATTCAGGTTAACTGCCAGCAACATTAACTCAATTGCCATCAATAAAATAATCACATTTTTGCGGTTTAAGAAAATACCGATTACGCTGATTGCAAATAGTAATGCGCCCAGCACCAGATAATGCGACAAGCCAACTGATGTTAAAACTGCCATTATGATTGCTTCTTTTCTGCTTCTGCTGATGTTTGCGGCGGCGCTTCAACCACAGCATCCATTTTTACAATACGCAATCTGTCTTTCTTTTTAACCAATACTTGCTCAGCGGGATTCATCGATTTATTGTCTTGACGATCTCTTAGTGTTAAAACGATTGCGGCAATAATCGCCACTAATAAGACGACAGAAGCCAACTCAAACGGCAACAAATAATCGGTATACAGTACGCGCCCTAATTCTGCGGTATTGCTGAAGTCGGCAGGTTTATTAGTAACTTGAGCAGTCGCAAAGTACTTGCCACCAAGCACCATCACCATCTCAACCGCCATCAGCAAGCCAATAGTGCCCGCCATCGGCAGATAATCCCAAAATCCTTCGCGCAGCTTATCGATATTAATATCTAGCATCATCACTACGAACAAAAATAGCACCATCACCGCACCCACATAAACTAACACTAAGGCAATCGCCAAAAATTCCGCTTCCAGCAACAACCAAATACCAGCCGCAGTAAAAAATGCCAGCACTAAATGTAAAGCAGCGTACACAGGATTGCGCGTCGTAATCACACGAATGCCTGCAAACAATAAAATTGCCGCTAAAGCGTAAAAAATAAAATCGTTGAATATCATTGGTTTTTAATGGTTAACTTATTTAATTATGAAGGTTTTTACCTAAAATTTTTATCTTGCAAGCGGTCCGCTGCGATTTGCTTTTCATGCTTGTCGCCCACGGCCAGCAACATTTCTTTGGTGTAGATTAAATCGCCACGTTGCTCGCCGTGATAATCAAAAATGCGCGTTTCTACAATGCTGTCTACTGGGCAAGATTCTTCACATAATCCACAGAAAATGCATTTGGTTAAATCAATATCATATCGAGTCGTTCGGCGCGTATTATCTTCACGCTGTTCAGATTCAATGGTAATCGCCAATGCTGGGCAAACCGCCTCGCATAATTTGCAGGCAATGCAACGTTCCTCACCATTGGGATAACGGCGCAGTGCGTGGAGGCCGCGGAAACGGTTCGATTGCGGCGTACGCTCTTCTGGATACTGAATGGTAATTTTGCGCGCGAAAAAGTAACGGCCGGTGAGCGCCATGCCTTTTAGCAACTCCCACAGCATTAAGCTACCTAGCGTATTTTTGATCTGTCTTAACATAATTAGTGAAATAAATAGCCTAGTGAAGTCTGCATCATCGCACCCACGAATATAATCCACACCAATGTAATTGGGATGAATATTTTCCAGCCTAGACGCATAATCTGGTCGTAACGATAGCGCGGAAATGTGGCCCTAAACCATAAAAAGAAGAACACCAGCGCGCACATTTTAGCCAAAAACCACAAAATGCTATCGGGCAAAAATGGCACAGGTGATAGCCAGCCGCCCAAAAACATGGTCGCGGCAAGTGCGCAAACCAGCCAAATATTCGCGTACTCTGCCAAGAAAAAGATGGCGAACGCCATGCCAGAATATTCGACATGGAAACCAGCTACAATTTCCGACTCCCCTTCTGCCACGTCGAACGGCGCGCGATTGGTTTCAGCTACTGCACTGATGAAATACACAATAAACAAAGGAAACAACGGAATAAAATACCAGTGCCAGAAACCGCCTGCCTGCCCCATCACAATTTTGCCAAGATTAAGTGAATTTGCACACATTAACACACCAACCAGCGCAAAACCCATGGCAATTTCATACGACACGATTTGCGCTGCAGAACGCAAACTGCCTAAAAAAGCGTACTTGGAATTAGACGCCCAGCCTGCGATAATCACTCCATATACTGCGACTGAAGTCATGGCTAATATATACAGCAAGCCAGCATCAATATTTGCTAAAACCAATGTTGCATCAAACGGAATCACCGCCCATGCCGCAAAAGCTGGGGCAATTGCCAACACTGGGCCAATCAAAAACAAAGCCTTATTAGAGGCTGTGGGAATAATAATTTCTTTAAATAACAGTTTTATGCCATCGGCCAGCGGCTGCAATAAACCAAAATAACCGACGCGATTCGGTCCAATACGCACTTGCATATAGCCAATCACTTTGCGCTCAGCTAATGTTAAATAAGCAATCGCAATCATTAAGGGCAACACAATGGCAATAATTTTAATTAACGTCCAGCTTGTTAACTCAACCGCAGGCCAGTAACTGCCAAATAAATTCGCTAAAAACTCCATCAGGCAACCACTTTCAGCATCATGGCCTCATAGGGTTGGTATAGCTCTTTGCTGGTTTTTGCAATGCTGATGTCACCCATTAAATCACCCAAACCAGTGGTTAACTCATGCGATGCCGCAACACGCACGCAACCCATTGCCACATGATTGTCCAATTTTACTTGCAATACTGCGCTACCTTTATCTTGGCTGGCCAATACAATATCGCCTTCAACCAAGCCCAATTGGGCGATTTGTTCAGCCCGCATGCGCGCCATTGGCCTGATGTTATATTTGGTTTTTTGTAACGGCACAGAACGGCGTACGATTGGATCAGACTCGTATTGCGGCACCTCGCCAATACGCTGCAAGCCATCCGACTTGATATTGACTTCAATCTCAACTAGCTCTTTTAAATTATTATTCAGGCTACGCCACACCACTGCTGATGGTTTTTCGCCTTTAAAAACGGCAGACTTAACCGCTTCGCTACTGTCAAAATCAAAACCTTCTAAACCTAATGTATTCGCTAAAACACGCAATACTTTCCAGGCTGGGCGGCATTCGCCCAACGGTTTAACCGCAGCTGCAAAGCTTTGTACACGCCCTTCCATGCTCATAAAGGTGCCAGAAGTTTCGGTAAATGGCGCAATCGGTAACAATACATCGGCATTTTCTAATGCTTCAGATTTGAATGCAGTTAACGCAACAACACATTCAGCTTGCGCCATTGCCGCTTTTGCTAAAGCCGCATGTTGGCAATCTAATTCTGGTTCGATATTCAATAATAAATAGGCCTTACGTGGCACTTCTAACATAGCGCGCGCATGCATGCCCATACTACTAGGCATTACGCCCATTAAATGCATGCCAGTACTATTGGCAGCGGCTGGCAATATGCCGCCTTTTGCGCCGCAAATGCCGCCGATTGCCTCCATCACACTATACATTTCGGTAAAGCGCGGGTCACTTAATGCCATATTTCCCAAGAAAATACCGACTTTTGGCGCAACCAAATCGACTGTACCGTTTAAACCTGCCAAACCAGCCAGGCTTTCGGCCATGGCTTGCGTGTTTGAGCGCACTTTAATCGTTTCCAGCAAGGCGTTTAAGGATGGTGGCAGACAAAGTGACAAGCGTTGCAAGCCTGACATGGCTTTTAAAATCTGGCCCAGCACATTTACCATATCATTCGGGCGCACAATCACTTTATGCGCAATCTGCATCAATGGATCATTGTCCAGCGGACTGACAATGGATAACTCTGCGCCATTGGCAACCGCTTTGCGGAAACGTTGTGCTAACAACGGATGTTCATTACGTAAATTAGAGCCAATAATCAAGATACGGTCTAACTCTTCAATTTCTTGAATATTGCAGCCCATCCATGGCGTGCCAACACGTTTTCCGTCCAGTCTAAAGTCAGTTTGACGCAAGCGATAATCCACATTACCGCAACCCAAACCAATGGCTAACTGCTTGATTAAATAACCTTCTTCCATTGTGCTATTAGGTGAAACCAAT
This sequence comes from Methylotenera sp., assembly GCA_046594915.1. GTDB lineage: Bacteria > Pseudomonadota > Gammaproteobacteria > Burkholderiales > Methylophilaceae > Methylotenera_A. The sequence continues at coordinate 17,726 of JBKJRC010000008.1, forward strand.
ACACCTAAAGAATCCGCGCCATGTTGATTGGTGATATCTTTAATTTGACCTGCGGCAAACTCTAAAGCCGTTTTCCAGTCGGTTTCTACCCACGCGCCGTTGTGCTTAATCATCGGCACTTTTAAGCGGTCTGGGCTGTTCAATCCTACATAAGAATAGCGATCGCGATCAGACAACCAGCATTCATTAATGCTTTCTTTTTCGCGCGGCAATACACGCATCACTTTATTATCTTTTACATGCACCTCAATATGCGAACCCAAACCATCGTGCGGTGCAATACTGGGGCGACGTGTCAGCTCCCAACTGCGGGCAGAATAACGGAAGGGTTTATTGGTTAATGCGCCCACTGGGCACAAATCGATGATATTGCCGCTTAATTCTGAGTTAACCGATTTATCGACATAAGCCGTGATTTCCGCATGTTCGCCGCGGCCAATCAGCCCTAGTTCTTGCATGCCGCCCACTTCTTTTAGAAAGCGCACACAACGCGTGCATTGAATGCAGCGCGTCATATCGGTACTGATTAATGGACCGATATTTTTATTTAAAACCACACGCTTTTCTTCGGTATAACGTGAACCGCTGGCGCCATAAGCAACCGCAATATCCTGTAAATCGCACTCCCCGCCTTGATCGCATATTGGGCAATCTAATGGGTGATTAATCAGCAAAAATTCCATCACACTTTTTTGCGCTTCAACCGCTGATTTGCTGCGCGTGAAAATCTTCATGCCATCGGCCACAGGTGTGGCGCAAGCAGGCAATGGTTTATTAAATTTTTCAACCTGCACCAAACACATACGACAGTTTGCCGCTACCGATAATTTTTTGTGGTAACAAAAACGTGGAATCTCAATGCCAACCTTATCAGCCGCATCGATAATCGTGCTGCCGTGCTCAACCTGTAATGCTTTGCCGTCAATTTCAATATTTAGCAATTGGTTCTGCTCCAAATTTATCACTGCCGTCTTTTGCATAAACTCGCTCAGATAGTGCCTCAACACCACTCACATGCTCATTCGCCATGGTCTTTTCAATACCACTGGCTTGCAAAGTATCTTGCTCAATCATACTTTTGCCATGCAAAATGTAATATTCAAACTCTGGCCTGAAATGTTTAATAAAACTCAGCACGGGTGTCGCTGCGGCTTCACCTAACGCGCAAATTGTTCGGCCAGCAATGTTATTGCTCACATCGGTTAACAAATCCAAATCATCCATTTTTCCTTTGCCATCAACGATTCGGCTGATCACGCGATAGACCCAGCCTGTGCCTTCGCGACAAGGCGTACACTGTCCGCAACTTTCTTCATAAAAGAAATAGGATAGGCGCTTAAGCGTTTTAACCATGCAGGTCGTGTCGTCCATCACAATCATCGAACCGGCACCCAAGCTAGAGCCTGCCTTGCTTAAACCGTCATAATCCATACTTGCGTTCTGAATCATCTCTGCCGTCATCACCGCCGTAGATGGTCCACCAGGAATCACTGCTTTTAATTGGCGGCCTTTCCAAACGCCGCCTGCTAAATTAAGCAAATCGGCAAAAGATGTACCCATTTTTACTTCGTAATTACCAGGCTTTTCTACATGTCCAGACACAGAAAATAATTTGGTACCGCCAGAATTGGGCACGCCTAAATCGGCGAATGCTTGGCCGCCATGTTGCAAAATCCACGGAACGGAAGCATAACTTTCCGTATTATTCACATTAGTCGGCTTGCCAAAAACGCCATAACTGGCAGGAAATGGCGGTTTAAAGCGTGGCTGGCCTTTTTTGCCTTCAATGGATTCGATTAAAGCGGTTTCTTCACCACAGATATAGGCGCCATAGCCATGCACCGCATATAGATCAAAACTAAAATTACTGCCAAATAGATTTTCACCTAAATATCCAGCTGCTTTAGCTTCATGCAGTGCGGCTTCAAAAATATCGTAATCTTGCCAGATTTCGCCGTGAATATAGTTATAACCAACGCGTGCGCCCAATGTATAAGCGGCAATCGCCATGCCTTCAATTAATTGGTGCGGGTTGTAACGAAGTATATCGCGGTCTTTAAATGTGCCAGGTTCGCCTTCATCACTATTGCAAACCAGATATTTTGTGCCATCGTAATAACGCGGCATAAAACTCCATTTAAGGCCTGTGGGAAAGCCTGCACCACCACGGCCACGTAAATTAGCCGTTTTAATTTGCGTAATAATATCGGTGGCTTTTACTTTTTCAGTGACGACTCTTTTCAACTGTGCATAACCACCAAGCTTAATATATGTCTCTAATAAAGCGGGGTTTTCTTCATTTAATGAACGTAAAGTCAATAAAGTCTGACCTTTTAAATCCGTCATGACAGGTTTTTTTGCCGTCATTTTAGTGTTAAGTCCCACTATTTTAGCTCCTCTAAAATAGCATCGACTTTATCCACAGTTAAAAACTCATGCATCGTATGATTATTCACTATCAACAACGGCGCACCACCGCAAGCACCCATGCATTCGCCTTCTTTTAGGCAGAACTTTCCGTCATTGGTCACCTCATTAAAACCGACACCCAGCTTAGTTTGCAAGTGATTTACAATCACATCAGAATCGCGCAACATGCAAGAAATATTAGTACAAATACTGATTTTATATTGCCCAACTGGTTGCAGATCGTACATATTGTAAAAAGTCGCCACTTCCATCGCGGCGATTTCTGGGATGCGCAAATACTCGGCCACTTCTGTAATGCTTTCTTTTGACAACCAGCCACGCTCGGTTTGCACAATACGCAGCGCGCTCATCACCGCCGCCTGACGTTTATCAGCGGGGTATTTGGTGAGTTCGTACTCGATTTTTGCTATGGATTCTTGACTTAGCATAACTACCTATCTATTTCGCCAAAAACAATATCTTGCGTTCCGATAATCGCCACTAAATCCGCAATCATATGACCGCGTGTCATTTCATCTAAAGCCGCAAGATGCGGATAACCCGGCGCGCGAATTTTTAAACGATACGGTTTATTCGCGCCATCAGACACCATATAAATACCAAATTCACCTTTTGGATGTTCAACCGCGGCATATGCCTCGCCCGCTGGCACATGAAAGCCTTCGGTGAATAATTTGAAGTGGTGAATCATGTCTTCCATATTGGTTTTCATGCCTTCACGGTCTGGCGGTGCGACTTTATTATCACGAGTAATCACTGGGCCGGGGTTGGCGCGTAGCCAATTAATACACTGCTTGATAATATTATTGGACTGCCTGAATTCTTCCATACGCACCAAGTAGCGGTCATAACAATCGCCATTGACACCAACTGGAATATCAAAATCTAAGTTTGCATACACTTCATATGGCTGCTTTTTACGCAAATCCCACTCAATGCCAGAGCCGCGCAACATGGGGCCTGTAAAACCCAGCGCCAACGCGCGTTCTGGCGACACAACGCCGACGCCAACCGTACGCTGTTTCCAGATACGGTTATCAGTTAATAGTGTTTCATATTCATCGATATACGTGGGGAAGCGCTTGGTAAAATCTTCAATAAAGTCCAAGAATGAGCCTTGGCGATTTTCATTGAGTTGATGAATTTCTTTTGCGCTACGGAATTTTGTTGTTTGGTGCTGCGGCATTTGATTGGGCAAATCGCGATATACGCCGCCTGGACGATAGTACGCCGCATGCATACGCGCGCCTGAAACCGCTTCGTAGCAATCGAACAAATCCTCACGCTCTCTGAATGCATACAGAAATACCGTCATCGCGCCAACGTCTAAGGCATGCGCACCTAACCAAAGTAGATGATTTAAAATGCGAGTAATCTCATCGAACATGACACGGATATATTGCGCGCGAATCGGCACTTCCAGGCCAAGCATTTTTTCAATCGCCATTACATAGGCATGCTCATTCGCCATCATCGACACATAATCTAGCCTATCCATGTAAGGAATCGACTGCAGATAAGTGCGATTTTCGGCCAATTTTTCAGTGGCGCGATGCAACAAGCCAATATGCGGGTCGGCGCGCTGAATCACTTCACCATCCAGCTCTAATACCAAACGCAAAACACCATGCGCCGCAGGATGCTGTGGGCCAAAATTCATGGTGTAATTTCTAATTTCAGCCATTATTTATGCGCACCTTCATCGCGAATCACGCGCGGCACATTATTGCGCATCTCAATCGAAACCGGCTGATAAATCACACGTTGTTGCTCAGGGTCGTAACGCATCTCTACGTTGCCAATCATGGGGAAATCTTTGCGGAAAGGATGGCCGACAAAACCATAATCGGTTAAAAGTCGACGTAAATCGGGGTGATTGTCGAACATTAATCCATATAAATCAAACGCTTCGCGTTCAAACCAATTGGCAGCAGGCCATATTTCGACCAGCGTTGGCAAAACAGGAAAATCGTCATCTTGCGCAAATACGCGCAAACGCACACGCTGATTTAGGCTAACTGACAGCAAATGCAACACGGCTGCGTAACGCTTACCTTGCCACAATCCATCTCCATACTCTCCAATTGCATATTGGCTATAATCCACCCCGCACAAATCAATTAATTGCTCAAATTTCAACTCGGCGTGGTCACGCAATTTGGTGCAAACTGTTAAATAATTTTCCGCCTTACATTCAATCGTAATCTCACCATGCGTCACGCTTAATTGCGTAATTTGTTCGCTTAAAGCAAGCTTTAACTGAGCAGACAATTGATCGATTTTGATGGACATATAATGGTTAATTTAACGGATAATTATGCTTAATTTTATTATTATCTGGCAATCGTACTATCTAGCAATCGTATTAGTACGTCTAATTTTTTTCTGCAGCTGAATAATACCGTACAGCAAAGCTTCAGCCGTTGGCGGACAACCTGGCACATACACATCCACTGGCACTATGCGGTCACAACCGCGTACCACCGCGTAAGAATAGTGATAATAACCACCGCCATTGGCGCAACTACCCATGGAAATCACCCAGCGCGGCTCTGCCATTTGGTCGTACACTTTGCGCAAAGCGGGTGCCATTTTATTCACCAATGTACCCGCTACAATCATCACATCTGATTGTCTTGGGCTGGGCCGAAACACAATACCGAAGCGATCTAAATCATAGCGCGAAGCACCCGCATGCATCATCTCGACTGCGCAGCAAGCAAGCCCAAACGTCATCGGCCACAATGAACCGGTACGCGTGTAGTTAATCACCGTATCTAGTGTAGTGGTGACAAAACCTTTTTCTAAAACGCCTTCTAAGCTCATGGTGCATCCATTTGAAAATCACATCTAGCGGCGTTGCTTGTGCCTTGCCGCACTAATTGTATTGTCTGCGGCAAAGCGCCTAGCCCACACCGATTTTGAAATGGATTGAAACAATCAATCAATCCCATTCCAATGCACCTTTCATCCACTCGTACACAAAGCCAACCACTAGCACGAATAGAAACAGCAGCATCGCCAAAAATCCAGCCAAACCAATTTCTTGCAACACGACTGCCCACGGGAATAAAAATGCAATTTCTAAATCGAACAGAATAAACAGGATGGCGACAAGGTAATAGCGCACATCAAATTTCATGCGCGCATCCTCAAACGCTTCAAATCCACACTCGTAGGGCGAATTTTTTTCGCTGTCTGGCCGACTGGGAGAAACGATTTTACCAAGGACAAGTGGCCCAAGACCTATAGCAAGACCCACTATAATAAACAACAAGATTGGAAAGTAATTTTCCAGCACAGATATTTCCTAACAAGGTTTTATAACAGATTTTTTAGTTCGCTCAACTCTTGATTTAACCACTCAAATATTTAACACACTACTCATGACAATAATATTGTTACTAACAGCTTGCTGGCCTTAATACTTAACACTTTATTTTGACTAAATTTATATTAACTGGTTTATATTTACCGACTAATATTTACTGGTTTAAACCTATCAGCTTATAGCTTACTGCTTGCATTTATGGTGCCGACGGAGAGACTCGAACTCTCACGACTTTCGTCACTACCCCCTCAAGATAGCGTGTCTACCAATTCCACCACGACGGCAATCATTCAAGGACAATCACAACACACCCTCTATTTAATTCGGCACATCCTTAGCAGTCGTTGAACCAGCATTACCACCATTTGGTGTGGATTCTTGCGTTTTAGTTGCACCCGCTCCCAAGTTATTTTTTTTAGCATTATCCGGGTTAACACCTAACGCTTTTGACGGCATTTTAACCACACTGCCATTGCCTGCGCGATGGCTAGCCAAATAGGCAAGCGTTAAACTGGTGCAGAAAAAAACAACCACGCAAGCGGCAGTTAGTTTACTTAAAATATTAGATGAGCCGCTAACGCCAAACAGACTGCCAGATGCGCCACTGCCAAATGCGGCGCCCATATCAGCGCCTTTGCCGTGCTGCAACAACACCAAACCGATAACGCCGGCTGCCGCTAAAACATGAATAACTGTAATAAAATTTTCCATCGAACCAATTCCAAACTAATTCCAAAAAAAGTGGCCTTCATTAAAACAGGCGTTTTGCCTGTATGCCAATTATTTACTACGTTTTTGAAGCGGCAAGTTAATTTGCCGATTCCGCCGCTGCGCAAATTTTTTCAAACGCCTGCGACTCAAGTGAGCATTTACCAATCAGCCCACCGTCAATATTTGATACGGCGAATAATTGTACCGCATTTTGCGGGTTTACGCTGCCACCGTACAGGATTTTTAAGCGGCTTGCCGCATCTTTATCCAGCTGCGCAATTTTGTGATAAATAAATTTATGCATGGCTTGCGCTTGTGCTGGCGTGGCTGCCAAGCCTGTGCCAATGGCCCAAATCGGTTCGTACGAAATAATACTATCTGCAAAAATCGCCGCGCCATACAATTGAATAATGGTATCAAGCTGTTTGCCAATTACCAGCTCCATCACGCCTGCTTCGCGTTCAATTAGGGTTTCGCCCACACATAAAATAGGCGTTAAGCCGTGCTGTTTTGCCTGCAGAAATTTTTGTGCGATATTCTCATCCGATTCGCAATAGGCCGTTGCACGCTCTGAATGCCCGATAATCACATATTCACAGCCAAAATCTTTTAGCATGGCCGCGCTGACTTCTCCGGTAAATGCGCCTTCTGCACTTTTGGCCAGATTTTGCGCGCCCCAGGCAATATTACTGTGTTGCAACAAATTTTGCAGTTGCGCTAAGTAGGGATACGGCGCGCAAACTATCACTTTTGTCTGTTTTAAAGCGTTAAGTGACGCCAGATAATCTGTGAGCAATGCGCGATTGTGCTGAAGATTGCCATGCATTTTCCAATTGGCAACAATCAATTTTTTTGCGCTATTTTTTGCTACGAGTTGGCTCATGAAAATGCCTTAAGAATTGCCGCGAATTCTACGCGTGCAAGTTGGCATGGTCAACGTTAAGTTAATGCTTTTTGTAGGCCAACAATCGCAAAAAACCATGCTTGATATTGCTACTTAACCCTCAAAAATGCGGCAATTTTGTCTATTTAAACCTGAATGTGTACAGCGCATCAACCGCGCTTTCTGTGCCAGTTTCGGCTTGTATCGCCCAGCGCGGCGTAATCTGAAAAGTGAGTCTGGCAACATCTAATAAACCGCTGACACTTTTTTGATAGCTTAAATATAACTGAGAAGACAAGCGTTTGCCAAAAGTTAGCGCAGCTGTATCCGCATCCGCGCCGGAAAAACTCAATTCATCCAGACCGGCTGCGCGGGCCAATTTAGTTTGCAGTGGCAGTGAGTTGTCGCTAGACAGCACGGCGCCAGCCGCCAGTGACAGTAAGGCAAAATCACTATTGCCCGCTTGTTCTGTGCCATGACCCAAAATAAGCCAAGACAACTTTTCGGTGTCTGGCACGTTTGGTTCTGACACCAACTTAATAGAAGGATTTAAACCGTTGCCCGTAATTTCAACGCCAGCATTCACATTTTGCACGCCATTGGTGGTGGTTTGGCTAAAATTACTACCCGTGATTTCATCCTTATTTCTCACGGTTTCTGCGTTGCTGGTAATCAAGCTGGCATTGTCATTCACTGCGTAGCGCATGGCGCGAATATTCAAGCCCGGGTTATCAACCGCGCCGTTAAAACTGATGATGCCGCGCGTAATATTAAGTACTTGGCCGTAAGCGGTGTAACTGCCTTTTTTAACTCTGATACTGCCTTCAGCATGCGGATGATATTGGGTTAAGCCGAGCAAGGTGACTGCGCCGGATAATTGAGCATCCAATCCGCGGCCGCGCAAGGTGAAATCATCGCCTAAATCGACACGCAAATTATTCAATAATATTTTTAATGCGCTTTCATTAATTAACTCGGTGCGCCCAAGTACTTCAACATCGTCATCTAATTGCGGCACACTGTCGTCGGGCAATTCAAGCAAGCCTTTCGCCACTTTAAAATCGCCAGAGATGGTGAATAAATCCGCTTCCAGCGTTGTTTTGCCTGCGCCGTTTAATATCAACAGTCTGTCTGCACCAGAAATAACGGTGAACTGTTCAGCCACCCAATTTAACTCAATTTTTGGTTGATTACTCACCATTTGCAATGTGCCGTTGCTGCGCAAATAACCATCGCCGCCTTTAAATGCAGCCTGTGTAATGCGTAACTCGTCATTTTCAAAGGTTGCTTGCAACATGCCTTCGGTAAAGGAAACGCCTCGTACTGGCAAAATAAATTGCAGGTTTTTAGCCGTCATATTGCCACGCAGATTCGGCTTTTGTATCGTTCCTTTTGCTTCCACTTGCATGGTTAATGCGCCGTCTAAACGTGCATCGGCCAGCGCTTCAGATAGTGGCAGCCAAGCTATGGTGTTTAACTGTGCATTGCTGGCAAGCGTCAGTGGCGCGCTAGCCATTAACGAGAATCCAGATTCCACTTTGGTCAACATGGTGGTGACATGTCCATTAAAATAACCCAGTTGCTCGCCTTTAAGTAGCCAGACAAGATTAACCTGATTGTTCACAATTTGCAGCTCCACTTTTCCCTCCTGCAAGCCCAGCAGCTTGGTAGCGCCACGCGCATCAGCTAAGGATAAATCACCCGAATCGAGCTTAAAAATTATGCTTGCATTTGCAGATTCAACCGCATTCACATCCCATGTACCAGAAAAAACTGGGTTGCCCTGCAATTTGGGCGGCAATTCAAATACACTTGGCGCAATATCATCCAGCGCGATATTAACTAGGCTACCTTTGCTGACAAAGCCTTTGCTGCCCGCATTTAAGCGATTAACTTCTACGCGGCCCTTAGCCAGCTGTAACACCGTGCTTTCTAAAAAAATATCTTGCGTGGTTAAATGCAGCTTGGCTGGCGCTTGCAGCGTCACTGGCGTTTCACCCTTTAACGCAAGACTTTGAATCGAACCTTGCCATTCATCCTCAATTAAACCGCCTTGCAGTGTCGTCTCAAATTGCAATGGATTAGCCTTTTCCTGCGTTTTATTCTGCGCAGCGGCGGTTAATTTTAGCCGATGCGCTGCGCGCGTGCCTTGCAGGCTCAAAGCAGAATTTACAATTGGATTTTGCGCGACTTTTAAGCCAGTTGCATTAAACGTCGCATCAACTTTACCTTGCGCCCCAGCCTGCAAGCTTGCCTGCCCAGCTAGTTTTTCTATTTTGATTGCATTAGGTAAATTGAGTTTTTGCGCAGCCACATTTAGGCGCATCGCTAAGTTGTCAAATGCACCTGTAAACGCGCCGTTTGCCTGCGCTGTACCAGAAAATTGCGCACCTAATAGTCTTAAATCAGGAAAATCTGCCTGCCATTCCAGTGTGCTATCCACTGCACCCAAGCTACCACTTGCCTTAACGCTATTGTTTAACAGAGTGGCATTAAAATCGATTTGCTGGATTTGCTTATTGATATATGTCATCTTGCCCGCGCTCAGCAACGGCTGCTTAACATGATTCACTACTAAGTAACTATCTGTTGTAGAAAACTGCAATTGCAGGCCATCTTGCGCATCGGTTTGAGTGCTCAAATTTCCCTGGCTTAAATTTCCTTGTAAGCTAAGGTTAATATTCAGCAATCCCGCAGGATAGTTGCCTAAACGCTCTGGGTGAAATTCGCTAATTTTGGCATTCAAAACAAACGGATACGCATCCGCCAAGCCTATTTCACCATTGGCATGGATTCGTGCTGTAGCATTATTATTACTTTCAGACTGCATAAGTGCAATCTGGTTATTTTGCAAAGCAAGCATTGCATCAGATTCAAAAGTTAACACTTTTAAATTGCCAAAAAGATTGGTGGTTACATCATAAGCAATTGAGCCATTTTGGCTGGCTTGTTGAATACTCACTTTACCAGTTAACGCAAATGGGTTGGCATTTTGCATATTCAGCTTGATTTCTGCCTGACCAAACGGTGTGGCTGCGCGCAAATAATTCAGTTGAATGGTTTTAGCATCTGCCGCTAAATCAAACTGCACATTATTGACTGTGTAAGTTTCAGTTGGGGTCTCAATCACCAACTCAAGCACTTCTGCCTGCTGAATATTTACGGGAAACGGTAAGTTAATGCGTGCGGGCAGCGCTGAATTATCGACTTTTTTTAGCGTATCGCGCATGGTGATTAACAAGCGTTTTGCACGCATTTTTTCCACAAACAATTTGCCATCAGTAGGCGATAACTGCCAACTTGATTCCAGTTTTTCCAATTTCAGATGCACATTATCGACGTCATAATCCAGCGTATCCAAGTTAGAACTGCCGCTAATGATCATTTCGCCCTGCGCAGCGGTAAACATCAGCAAAATGACACTTAATAAAGCCGCTTTAATATAACGACTTGAAATAAAACAACTTGATATAAAACGACTTGATATAAAAAAATTGGACATTAAAACGCCACCCCAAGGTTAAAGTGCAAGCGATATTCTTTCACGGCCTCGCCATAGGCAACATCTGCACCAATGGCGCCAATCGGGCTTTTCCAGCGCACGCCTAAGCCGTAGCCATAAACAGGCTTCAAATCTTGCAGCGTATTGGCGGCATTACCAAAATCCACAAACACGGCGGCGCCCCATTGTTTGGTTAACCACTGAATCGCCTCTACACTGCCAGTGACTAAGTAACGGCCACCAACAATTGCATCGCCTTCTTTCACGCCCAAACTTTCGTAGGCATAACCACGCACAGATTGATCGCCACCAGCACGGAATAAAAACGCAGCTGGCGCACTGTTTCTGCCGTTGACCATGCCAAATTCGGTGCGTGCAATTAATTGTGTGGTTGTGGTTAACGGATAATAACCCTGCACTTTTGCATAGCTTTGTAAAAAACGGCCGTTCGATAATTCTTCCAGCGGTGCGACCGCAAATTGGGTATTGAATAAATAGCCAAGCGTTGGGTTGCGGTCGTTATCGGTGCGGCGCAGGGTAATGCCGTAAGAAAGCGTCGCTACCTTTTTAGTGGCAGAAGGTGCACTGTCTAGTTGTTGATGCTCAATCAAATAAGCAGCGCCAATGGTTTGCTCAGTTCTGCGCGGACCCCAGCTTCTGTTAACGCCCGTTTGTCCAGACGTGGTAATTTGACCTTCAATCACGCGGCGTTCTACACCAGCGTTGATGCTATCGCGATAACCGTTGCTATCGGTTGGTAAACGAATCAACGCGCCAACTGATTGTGCGCGTTGCTCTGGTTTTAAACTGCTGGTTAGCCTCCAACCGCGATCAAATAAATTAAGGTCATCATAAGTGAGCTGCGCCCGCGCGCCTGTGTTGGTACTGTATCCAGCGCCTACGCCTACTTTAATCGATTGGTTTTCTTGCACACTGACTTTAACGGGTATCACTTCTGTATCGGCAGATGTGGTGCTAGCCGTCACTTCTACGCCACGAAAATAACCGCTTTCTTCTAAACGGGATTGCAGAATTTGCAACCGCGTTTGACTATAAGTACTGCCAGGTTTAATGCGATTTAGGTCTTGAATAATGCTGGCAGGATAACGCTCTAATCCTTCAATTTGCAATTCGCCAAAGGTAAAACTTGGGCCACTATCCACTTCTATAGCAATTGCAACTGAGCCTAATTCTGGATTCACCTCGGCTTTGCTGGCTTTAATCGTGGCGTTCGGATAGCGCTCCACCAACAAGCTAATCAGCAAACGGCGCTTGGCTTGGCTCCAATCCTCTTGCCTGAACTGCGAACCAGGTTGTAATAACCAATTTTGTTTAAGGCTTGCCATGCTGGCGGTTCTGGCAGTTAAATCGGCGTTATCTTGCTGCAAAATACTGCCGCTAAACTGCAAATCGACGCTACTCACCAGCACTGGCTTGCCGGGATCCACCACAAAAGTCGCCTGCGACACACCAGAAACGGTGTCAATCGAAGGCTTAATCTCTGGCGAAAAATAGCCTTCTGTGGCCAGTAAATCGCGGATGGCTTGCGGTGTTGCATGATACAACCGAAGCCATTCTGCTGGCGACATGCGCGGATTATCGCGCCATTTGATAATGTCTAAATGCTTTTGCAGCAAGTCTTTTAACGGCGTGGTTTCACCACTCGATTGCGCATTGGGCAATACAGTGATTTCAACCGCGTAATTTGGTTCGGCCGCCAATAAATGCGTTGAAAATAACCCAAAAAAAATCGTGGCAGTGATAATAAAATACTGTGTAAAAAAATGCTGAATAACGCGATGCTGCTTAACATTGACTAATTTATTAACCACGGCCAATTTATTATTACGTATCGTGAACATATTTCAACTGCAACTGCAAGGTTTGCAAGCCTTTGTATTCATTGGCTTCCAACGCGTACGCCGCTATTACTTGCTGCGGCAGATTTTCTTGGTGGTTAAAGTAAATCGCATCAAAGCGTTTTTGGTCTTTTTCTAGGGTTAACTTAAGGTGTTTTTCGCCCACAATGCGTTGGTTAACTACTTGAAAATAATCATAAAATAATGGTTGGTTAAAGCCTTGTCCCCACACTTGCCTAGACAATAATTGCGCAGTTTTCAGGTTTAACTCGTCCGCGTGCAAACCACCATCTGTTTCTAGCACGGACTGCAAATCCGCTTCTGTTAACAGTGTTTTTACCACCGCTTCAAACGCTGCTTCAAACGCCAGAAAATCGGTTTGGCGAATACTCAAACCTGCCGCCATGGCGTGGCCGCCAAATTTCACAATCAAATCGGGATAGCGTTTGGTGACTAAATCCAGCGCATCGCGCAAGTGCAAATTGGCAATAGAGCGGCCAGAGCCTTTCAGCAAGCCATCGCTAGCTCGAGCAAATACAATCGCCGGGCGATGGTAGCGCTCTTTTAAACGCGACGCCAAAATACCAATTACGCCCTGATGCCAATCTGCGTTAAATAAGCTAATACTAAATTGCGCCTGCACTTCAACGTTGTCTAAAATCGCCAATGCGCTATCTTGCATATCAGCTTCGATATTGCGGCGCTCCATATTCAACTCATGCAAGGTTTGTGCTTTTTGTGCGGCATCTGTTGCATTTTCCGCCAGCAAACAGGCAATGCCCAAGCGCATATCGTCTAATCGGCCAGCGGCATTTAACCTTGGCCCAACATAAAAACCTAAATCCTGTGCCGTTGTTTTGCTTGGCTCGCGCCCTGCCACTTGCAATAACGCGCTGATACCCACACAGCAAGCGCCTGCACGGATGCGACGCAAGCCTTGTTCTACTAAAATACGGTTATTCGCGTCTAATTTGACTAAATCGGCCACCGTACCCAACGCTACCAAATCAAGCAGCTCAGTTAAATTGGGTTCTGGCTGGCTTGCAAAGCAACCGCGTTTGCGTAATTCGGCGCGCAATGCCAGCAGCACATAAAACATCACGCCTACGCCAGCTAGATGTTTACTTTTAAAATTACAGCCATGTTGATTCGGGTTCACAATACAGGCCGCTTGCGGCGTCATATCGCTGGGTAAGTGGTGATCCGTTACCAACACTTGAATGCTCAGTGCATTGGCGGCCGCGACACCCTCAACACTGGCAATCCCGTTATCAACAGTGACTAAAATATCGGGTGTTAAAGTGGCAGCCAAAGCGACGATTTCAGGCGTTAAGCCATAGCCATACTCAAAGCGATTCGGCACCAGAAAATCGATTTGGCTGCTTGAATTTAACAGCTGACAAAACTGGCGCAAACCCTTTACCGCAAGCGCAGTTGCCGTCGCGCCATCGGCATCGTAATCGCCTATCACCAATATCTTTTTATTGGCTGCAATCGCATTGGCCAGCAATTGCGCCATTTGCGTGTTACTAGTGAGTTGTTCTGGCGGAATAATATGCGTTAATGTTGTTTCTAGTTCGCTTTTGCGCTCAACCCCGCGCGCGGCATATAAACGCGCGAGTAGCGGATTTTCACCCGCAGCAATCAGCGCATCGACAATCGTATGGTTAAATGCACGCGCTTTAATTTGCATAAGACTGTTCATCGAGTTGGATAATTTGCCCGCCGCCGTAGCACCAGATAGTGTTAACGGTCTGCCGGCGCTGATTTTCGCGCGCCATATTCACAGGATGCTCAAACAGCAGCATTTGCAGCTCATTCTGACAACTAGCCCACGCCATTGCGCCTTTGCCCGTCGGCAAAAAAGCATTAATATTTTGATTGATTGCGCGCTGCGGATTCACTGTTTCGATGTTGGGATTACACTGTAAGCGCAAAAACCATTGCTGCTGATGCCAAAAAAACTGCATATTATCTGCCGCAAAATGGGTGTTAAGTGACTGAGTTAACGCATCGACTTCTTGTGAATCTAATACTAACGGCACTGGTGCGGCCAAGCTAAAACTATCGCGCTGTAGCAGCAAATGTACCGGCGCTGCATACAGCCAATAAGCGTCTTCGGGCTGATTACCCGCTTGTTGCCAAGCCAATGCCGCGTGCGGCAATGCTGGTTGGAATATTTTTTTAAGAAAGGTAAACATCGACGCCATTTTAACACTGCATTGTTTTATTCAAACCTTGCTTTTAAAAACTTTGCCGATTGATTGGGTTAAGGTTGGCATTAAGTTAAACGCAGTTTATACAATAAAAATCGCACCTCATTAAATTAACGTGCGATTTTACTTTTTTTTACATTCCGCTATTTATTAGCGGTTACATTCAGATTACCAATACTTGCGGTCTTTATGTTTGCCATGTTTATTACCATGTCCGTGGCCGCGGCGATCGTCTCCGTCGTCATCCCATCTATCATCATCGTTTCTGTCATTATCCCATCTAGCGTTATTCCAGCCAGATGGTTGATAGCTGACGTTTGAGATATAACCGCCTGACCTGACAGCCACTTGAACTGGCACATAACGGCCTGGATCACGATCCATCACGGTCGAATATTGGCGACCGTTATACTCGTAATTCACCAAGTAACCGGCGTTAACCGTTTGCCAGTTATCCACTGTAACGCAGCGATCGACTGGGCGCGTTTCTACCCGTTCACGTCCATAACCTTGGCGATTATTATCGATACGATCACCCACTATCGCACCAACGCCAGCGCCAATCGCTGCCGTTGCAACACGTCCATTACCACCGCCAAATCGACTACCAACCAAACCACCGGTAATCCCACCGATAATCGCGCCACCTAACGAGCGTTGGGGCGTTTCATAATAACTTTCGCGTACATATTCCGTACGACATTCCTGACGTGGGCTATTCACACGCTCGACTTGCGGCGTTACCGATAATACCCGTGCGCGATCTTCATAGTCATCATTCGCCAATACTGGCATTGAAACCGTAGCCGCAATTAAACCTAATAACAATGTTTGACGCATTTTAATTCTCCTGATTTTGTCTCTGCGTAGTTGGGCAGATGAGCTGTAAACGGGCTATCGAATTATTTTGCTGACGGCAATTTGTTAACAATTTGTAACTCATGAATTTCCGTAGGCAGGTAATTTAGCCACTTTACTTTAATTTAAGTGTCAGTATTCATGTGCATTTACGACCAATGTAACTACAGTCACTGTAGCTACAAATTATCTGCCTATACTGTATTGAAAACTGCCACTATGCAGATTATTAATAAGGATTCACCATGAAAAATTTCAATCTTGTTTTAAGCGGCGCGGCACTTTTATTTGCAAACTTTGCATTGGCAGGAGAATTTGCAGATCACTGCACCAACGGTTTATCTAAAGGCGCGCTGCACAAAACCAACTGCGCTATTAACGAGGTATACAAAGGCAAAACCTATTGCTTCAGCAACGAAGGCGCACGCGATTCATTTTTATTTGATCAAGAAAACATGATTGAAAAAGCTGCCACTTTTTATGCTAAAAATGCCGAAGTAGAACGCGTAAAAGTTACTCAAGGAGAAGCGTTAAGTCAAATTAACAGTAAAACCTGCGATTTAAGCAACAAAGATGCGGGTTATTTAATTTTTAATGGTTTAGATTTAAGCCATTGCAATATGCAAAACATCAGCTTTTTTGGCGCAGAACTCAAAGGTGCAAAATTAACGGGTGCTAATTTAAAAGGCGCGTATTTGAATTTAGCGCGCCTGGAAAACGCCGATTTTAGCGGTGCGGATTTAAGCAATGCGACTATTTTTCAGGCGATTTTTGATAAAACCAACTTTAAAAATGCCAACCTGACCAACGCGCGCATGATTGGCACACTGGGCAAAGTGGATATGAGTGGTGCTAATATCAGCAAAGGCCGTTTTGGCTTAGATGTGGGCAATCAGCCAATGGGACAAATGAAGTTTGATTCGATTGGTGGTAATTTTGTGGGTACCAATTTTGAAAATGCCGATTTAAATATCGCGGCTTTTAGTTTTGCCGATTTAACCAACGCCAATTTGCGTGGCGCTAATTTGCATCGTGCCGATTTAACCAAAGCTAACTTAACCGGCGCCGATTTAACTGGTGCTAATTTAACCGATGCCGATGTGGACGATGCTAATTTTAAAGATGTTAAAGGCTTAAACACCGTAAAAGGTTTTAATACGGTAAAAGGTAAATGCCTGGATTGCGCAGTGACGGCGAAAAATGCTGTTAAGCTGGAATCGTCTACAATAGCCAATAATCCAGCTAATTTAGCCGAAGCGCAATAAATATTGCGCTTAAAATAGGGTTAAGTTCTTAAATTAAATTCTTAAATTAAACGATGAAATATGGCTATTAAATACAGTTAAGTTTAAAACTTAACTGTATTTTTACTGGTATTTTTAACTAGCAAATGATTGATTCAACCTTGCTGAATCGTTTCTTCTGTCACGCCGCACAAACGATTTAACGGCACGGCAATATCTATTAAAGTTGGTTTAGGTAAATTAAGCGCAGCCATCATTTGAATAAACTGATCGCGCGATTGATTGGCCAAGCGCGGATTAATGCTTTTTTCTTGCCCCACACAACTCACGCGCCTGCCTTGATAATCGTGCGCGGGGTAAATCAGCATTTCATCGGGCAAGCTAAATAGTTTTTGCGTAATACTGTCATACAGAATGCCCGCATCGCCACCCTGAAAATCCGTGCGTCCGCAACCGTTAATTAGCAAAGCATCGCCCGTAAAAACACGGTCTCCCCATAAATATGAAACGCTACCTGCGGTGTGTCCAGGTGTAGAAATCACAGCGATTTTTTGATTGCCCAGCGTGAATATATCGCCATGTTTAAATTGCATATCAGCACTAGACGCGCCACAAAGTGCGCCAATACCAGTTTGAATCGCCAATTTTTCTCTGAGCTCTCCGCTAGCAGTGATGTGATCAGCATGCACATGCGTTTCGATTGAGTATTTTAGTTGCACTTCATCGTGCTTAAGTAGATCTAGATATACATTAACATGCCTGGCGACAGGATCTATTAACAAAGCCTCATGCGAATCGTCATCCACGATCAAGTAAGTATAAGTCGATGATTCTGTATCAAATAATTGTTTAAACATTGCGTACCCCACAGTTTTAAAAATTAACTTGAATTATAATATACTTTTTTATATAATATATAAATATTAATTGTTAACCGATTGAATCATGGCAAAAACCAGCGTATCAGCAAGCAATACTTTACAGACAGGTGAAATAGATTTTGATGAACTGCGCGCGTCGGCCGATAAAGCCTGTCGCTTAATGAGAAATATGGCAAATGCGGATCGCTTGATGTTGCTTTGCCAGTTGTCCCTTGGTGAAAAATCGGTAGGCGAATTAGAGGCTATATTAGATATTCGCCAACCTACCTTATCGCAACAACTAACTGTGTTGCGCGAGGCAGAATTAGTAGCTACGCGTCGAGAAGGAAAAAGTATTTTTTATCGTATTTCCAGCCAATCTGCCATGGCCGTCATGCAGGTTTTACATCAAGAAATTTGTCAGAATTAAAAAATTAAGGGTTAATTATGTCCATTCAAATTACACAACATTCAGCCGAATTTAGTAGCGCACCGCAAATTAATAGTCAAGATATGCCCGAAATCGCACAACTGGGCTTTAAAACGATTATTAATAATCGACCAGATTTTGAAGGCGGCGCAGATCAACCCAGTAGCGATCAGATTAAAGCAGCTGCCGAAAAGTTGGGCTTAGCTTATATGCATATTCCTGTCGTTCCCAATAATATTCAAGCGGATCAAGTAAGCGCTTTTAATACTGCGTTTACCAGTGCTGCCAAACCAGTGCTAGGATTTTGCCGCACCGGCAACCGCGCCAGCAGCCTTTATCAATTAGCACAGACAACTGGGAATAACGCAACGCAACCAGCGCCCGCAAAAGGCTTAGTGCAGTGGTTTAAAAGTAAATGCCTGATTACGCGCTTATACAAATGTTGTAAAGCCAAATTTGCTTAATCAAGTTTGCTTAATTTAAATATGATGAATATAAAGGCTTAACCGTATGAAACAATCATCTAAAAACGCATTCGATATTGTGATTATTGGTGGTGGCGCTGCTGGTGGCGGCGTGGCGGCAAGTTTACGTAAGCGCAATAAACAACTCAATATCGCCATTATTGAGCCCGCTTCAAAACATTATTATCAACCTGCCTGGACTTTAGTTGGTGCAGGCGAATTTGATATCGCTAAAACCGAGCGCAATATGGCGGACTGCATTCCAAAAGGCGTCACTTGGTTGCAAGCTACTGCAACAGGCTTTGAGCCAGAAAAACATTGCGTTATTACCGACTCTGTGGGAACAGTTAATTACCAGTATTTAATCGTTGCCGCTGGATTGACTATCGATTGGAACAGCATTAAAGGATTAACCGAGACTTTAGGTAAAAATGGCGTCACCTCAAATTATCGCTTTGATTTGGCACCTTACACTTGGCAATTGGTACAAAAATTAAGGACAGGCAATGCCTTATTTACCCAACCGTCCATGCCGATTAAATGTGCTGGTGCGCCACAAAAAGCCTTGTATTTATCGTGCTCGCATTGGGAACGCGCAAGCGTATTAAAAAACATCAATGTCGATTTTAACAATGCGGGTGCGGTGTTGTTTGGTGTAAAAGAATATGTTGCGCCCTTGATGCAATATATTAAACGTTATAACGCGCAGTTAAGTTTTAACAGCAATTTAGTGGAAGTGGACGGGCCAAATAAAAAAGCTTGGTTTAATGTGAAAGATGCGCAAGGCAATACTACGCGGATTGAAAAAAGCTTTGATATGCTGCATGTGGTGCCGCCGCAAATTGCACCCGATTTTATTAAAAACAGCCCCCTCGCCAATCAAGATGGCTGGGTTGAGGTGAATCAAGCGACATTGCAACATGTGCGCTATCCAACTATTTTCAGCTTGGGTGATTGCTGCTCAAGCCCAAACGCCAAAACCGCCGCCGCTGCACGCAAGCAAGCCGTTGTAGTTGCAGAAAACTTAATCGCACATCGCGCTGGATTAAGTCTACCAACACTGTACGATGGCTATGGTTCATGCCCCTTAACCGTTGAAAAAGGTAAAATTATTCTGGCGGAATTTGGCTTTGGCGGCAAGTTAATGCCTAGTTTTTGGTGGGACTCTACCAAACCAAGACGCTTGGCATGGCTACTCAAAAAATTTGGCCTACCTTGGTTATACTGGAATGGCATGTTAAAAGGCCGTGAATGGCTTGCGCGCTGCAAAGTCTGTGGATAAGTGATTGACTTAATTTAATGTCGATAGATTGGTCGCTTATTAGTGTTGGTATTGGGCTATTTGTTGGCTTAGTGCTTGCATTAACTGGCGCGGGCGCCTCAATTTTGGCTATTCCCTTATTGATGCTTGGCTTAAATTTAACGCTTCTTCAGTCAGCGCCTATCGCGCTGTTAGCAGTGTTGTTAGCGGCTATTGTTGGCACTATTCAAGGCTTATACACAGGCATTGTGCGCTATAAAACGGCGCTCCTGATTGCAAGCTTTGGAGTGGTGTTTGCACCTATGGGCGTTTGGGTGGCGGCGCATTTATCCAGCCAGATACTCAGCCTAGCTTTTGTCATGGTGATGATTTATGTGGCTTGGCATATGTGGCGTCAAAGCACTTTTGCACAGGCGACCCAACAAGATTTACCCGATATGCCATGCATGATTAATAGTGTCACCTCCAAGTTGTACTGGACTGCGGTTTGTACCAAGCGACTTGTTGTCACAGGCATGCTGGCTGGCTTTATTTCTGGTTTATTGGGCGTTGGTGGCGGCTTTGTGATTGTACCAAGCTTACGCAAAGTAAGTAATTTCAGTATGCAAACCGTTGTAGCCACTTCTTTAATGGTGGTGAGTATCGTTTCAATTGTGAGCATTGTTAGCTACAACTTTGCAGCTCCAATGCAATGGAAAATTGCCATTCCTTTTGTATTGAGTACTATTTTTGGTTTATTGATTGGCAGCCGGTTCAGCCACAAAGTACCCACAAAAGTCAGTCAGCGTGGCTTTGCAATATTGGCAGTATTAGCAGCAGCCTTGCTCATTTTTAAGCATTAACATTGTTTATGCCCAGTTAATCAAAAATAGTTATTTTTTTCTAAACTTTTAATTCGTTTTACCACTCTGCTCAATATAAAAATTATTTCACTTTATAAAAGTTAGTTACTTAGAGGTTAGCAAATGGACGGTACCGCGCTCATATTACTCTTGACATTCTTGGTGTCAGTCACGGGATTGTTAGTCTTTATTTGGTCCATGTCCAATGGATTTTTTAATACCAAACAAAGTGCATCACACATTATTTTTGGTAAAAACGAAATCGGTTTGGTGGAAGATCCCGCAGCTAATCAAACCAATAACCAGCTGCAATATGCTGCAGGCGAAACCGATGCTAGCTTGACTAAAAAAGAATTAAGCGATCGCTTAATCGCAGATAAATCGTCTGCCCTGCCTGCTTTTGTGTGTTTATTAATTGCCATGTGCTGGTTAATTATTGGCTCTGTAGCTGCCATTATTGCATCTATTAAACTGCATGAACCTGATTGGCTAGTCACTCAGGCATGGATGACCTTTGGCCGCATGCGCAGCATGCATTTAAATTCAGTGATTTATGGCTGGGCATCAATGGCTGGCGTAGGTGTTAGTTTGTGGTTAATTCCGCGCTTACTTAAAACGCCTTTAGTGGGCGCAAAATTTGTATATTGGGGTGCCATGATTTGGCATGTGGCCTTGATGTGCGGTGTGGCGGCGATTGGCATGGGATATACAGATGGCATGGAATGGTTAGAAATGCCATGGCAAATTGATATCTTTATTGTATTAGGCGGCGCATTAATGGGCTTTCCATTATTCTTGACGCTGGCTAATCGCAAAGTTGATCACTTGTACGTATCTGTTTGGTATATTGGCGCTGCATTAATCTGGTTTCCGATTCTATTTTTTATCGCCAACATTCCTCACCTGCACTTTGGTGTGCAAGGCGCGGCCATGAACTGGTGGTACGGTCATAATGCGCTGGGTTTGTGGTTTACGCCATTGGGCCTAGGCGCGGCTTATTACTTTATTCCGAAAGTGTTGGGCAGGCCGATATATTCTTACAATTTATCGTTACTAGGTTTTTGGTGCTTGGCTTTCTTTTATTCACAAGTGGGCGGTCACCATTTAATTGGCGGCCCGCTGCCCACTTGGATGATCACACTTTCTATCGTGCAATCCATGATGATGATTATCCCTGTATTTGCAGTGGCGGTTAATCACCATATGACAGTTGGCGGCAATGTTAAAGCGGTCATCCATTCACCCACGCTGCGCTTTATTGTGCTGGGTTCCATGTTATATGTGGCGGCATCGGTGCAAGGTTCATTAGAGGCGTTGCGCTCGGTTAATGTGATTACGCACTTTACGCACTACACCGTGGCACACGCTCACTTAGGCATGTATGGCTTTTTCACCTTAGTCATGTTTGGCTCAATCTACTTCATTATGCCAAGAATTGTGGATTGGGAATGGCCGTATCCTTGGATGATTAGCGCGCACTTTTGGCTTGTGGCCATTGGTTTTGCGGTTTACTTTATCGGCTTAACCATTGGCGGCTGGCTGCAAGGTTCTGCCATGGTTGATGCGACTAAACCATTTATGGATTCAGTTGCAGTGACTCTGCCTTATTTAAAATCGCGCTCAATTGGCGGCAGTTTAATGATTCTGGGCCATGTGATCTTTATGATTCACTTTATATTAATCAGCCTGCGCTACGGCACTAAAAAAGAACCCGCCTTGCTGATTCCAAAAATGAATATTGCATTTGCAAAAAAGGCGAATGCCACAGCTAAAGAATTGAAGAGAGGTTAAATATGGCTGGCCATATTGATGAGAAAAAACTATTCACAGGCGCATTAGTGATTATTGCGTTTGCAACACTCGCTTTGGTGGTCATGCCCTATGTGCAGCTAAAACATGTGCAAGCGCCCGCCGCATTAAAACCTTACACTGACCAGCAAGCGCATGGCCGCAAAGTGTATATGAGTATGGGCTGCGTGTATTGTCACTCGCAACAACCGCGCGATGCCAAATATGCGCCAGACGACAAGCGCGGTTGGGGCAGAGCTTCTACCGCTGCAGATTACGCCTACGATACCGTGCATTTATTAGGCACCATGCGCACAGGGCCAGATTTACTCAATATCGGCGCACGCCAGCCGTCACAAGATTGGCATTTGGGTCATTTATATCAACCACGCGCTTACATGCCAGGCTCTATTATGCCCGCATTCCCCTTCATGTTTGTAGAGCGCAAAGGCCCAGCAAAAGAGGGAGAAGTAGTGGTGAATCTACCGCCAGCTTATGCAAAACCTGGCATTACAGTTATTGCAACAAGCGATGCACTGGATTTGGTGGAATACCTGAAAGCCTTAGACAGAACTTATCCGATTAAAAAAACCATTGAACAAAGCTTAGAGCAAACAAAATAAGCCTATACATTCCGGAGAAATATGCAATGAAGAATAACGATAACGACGCCTTAAATGATGCGCAAAAACGTGAAAATATAGACCCCAGCGAAGAAGCAAAATCGCTACCTTGGTTTATTACCATGACTATTGGCGCAATGTTAATGTGGAGCGCTATTTATATTACACAAACGGTGATGACAACAGCGCCCGAAGACGGCGATAGTCGCGCCCCGCAATCATTAGCTAGTAGCGATTGCGGTGCAACAGATAAAGTCGCCATCGATGGCGGCACTGTGTTTCAAGGCAAATGTGTTGCATGTCACCAAGCCAATGGCCAAGGCATTCCAGGTATTTTCCCACCCTTGGCTGCATCAGAATGGGTGGCAGGCAAACCAGAGATATTAGCTAATATTTTGCTACATGGCATTAACGGTAAATTGACGGTTAAAGGCGTCGCTTATAATGGCCAAATGCCTGCGTTTAAAGATTTATTAACCGATGGCGAAATTGCTGCTGTACTCACCCATATTCGCTCACAGTGGGGCAATCAATCAGCCGCAATTGATGAAAAATTAATTACAACGGTGCGTGATGCTACCAAAGACCGTGCAAAATCTTACAACGGAGATGAAGAGTTATCCAAACTCTAAAAAACATTCGCACCAACTTCTCCCATTCAACCCACGCTCATTATTTATTGCTAATTGGCGTGTTGTTATTTTGGGGATTTTTTTTAAGCTTAATCACTTCTGGCCTTTCAAATATTACTTTAGAATCTGAACGAAAATCTCAGCTTTTTTTAAATAAACCCATCATTACCCTGCAATTAATTGACGCTGATGGCCAGCGCATATCACTGGCTGATTTCGCAAAACAGCAAAACAAAATACTGGTCACCGAGTTTATTTATACTGGTTGCAAAACGCTTTGCTTAACGTTAGGTGACTATTTTCAGCAAGCGCAAAGGCATATTAAAGCGCAATCACTAAAAGATAAAATCCATTTACTCAGCATTAGTTTTGATGTGGCAGCGGATAATCCACAACGCTTAAATCGCTATCAATCCAGAATGAAAATGGATAAGCAAACTTGGTCAATCGCCACCATGGCAAGTGATCACGATTTAGCCATGGCAAAACGTCAATTGGGCTTGGTTGTGCTTGCGGATAAATCTAAAGAATTTGTGCATAATAGTGCTTTTTTAGTGCTATCCAATCAGGGCAAACTGCTGGGTATTTATGATGACGATGATATTCAAGGCGCTTTAACGCTGGCTGCACAACAAGCGTCTAAGCGCTGATCACAGTTAATTTTGCACGCATATGAATAATTTTAAGCAAAAAAAGTCCATTAAGATTTACGCTAGCTGGCTATTTTTAATAGCCGCTATTTCCCCTTCAGTGCCGCCGTTAAAGTTTTTACTTGCTTCTAGCATGACCGTTCATATGGTGATACAAATTCCTGCGTTAGTATTAGCTGGCTATTTGCTCAACACACAAAGCAAACAACTCTACTCAACAACCCACCTCACTTTAAGCTTAAGTTGCTGGTTGTGGATTTTATTGGCAAGTATGTTTTGGATGTTGCCCATTAGCCTAGATAAAGCCTTAATTGATTACAATTGGGATATATTAAAATTACTAACACTCATTTTAAGCGGCGCGCTAATAAAACCCGCGCTAGCAGGACCCAAAGTTTTATCGTTATTTTTTGTTGGCAGCAGCATCATGATGTTATTTTCAGTCGGTCACTTTTACCAAAATAGCGAATCCCGATTATGTAATAGTTATCTATTATCCTCACAACAATCAGCAGGCTTAGGCTTAATCATTCTCGCTTCTAGCTTATTATTGTTTACGATTTATAAGATTAAGAACGATATTGTCGAACCTAGTCAAAACGATTAACCACTAACTAGTGGCCAGCTTTTCTAAAGCAGCACGATTACTAATTTCAACATGTCCGCGCCCAAGCGAAACCCAAGATTTTTGTTCAAAACGTTTTAATTGACGGCTGACTACTTCACGTGCGGTGCCTAACTCGTCTGCCATTAATTGATGCGTGCGGCTAATGGTGGCGCTATTTGCATCCAGCAATAATTTAGCCAACCTGGCGTCTAAACTATGAAAAGCCACTTCATCTAGCAATACGATTAAATCGCTAATCAGCACGCCATAATTGGTCATTACAAATTGACGAAACACAGCAGAGTCGATCATTAACTGGTTAAATGCTGGCGCTGGAATAATCACGTCGCGAATCGGCTCCTCTACAATGGTGGAGGCGGGATAATTGCTGTGGCCCAGTAAACAGGTGGTGGTAATCACACAGGTTTCACCTGCCGTCACGCGATAAAGTAAAATTTCGCGTCCGCCAGATGACATTTTGTATACGCGCGATTTGCCAGCAAGGCGCATCACATAAGCGCCGCAAGCACCACCTTCGCGATAGCCGATCGTGCCAACAGGCGCTTCTACCATGCGCGCCGTTTTCACTAAAATCTCACGTGCGTTTGGTTCCAGTTGCAATAAAGCCGGAAAACTTTCCAGCCAGTTTAAATTATCCATGTACTTAATCCTCATTGGTTTTAATGCGCATTTTTTGATGCAAAAATACGGTTAACTTTTCATTATTATTGATGTTTAAATCGCTTTATATCACACACTATCAGCACGCTATCCTTGTTGCAAGATTCTGTCTATTTTAGTTAATCATGCTAATTATTTGACATACAAATGATTTGCATGATTAACTAAAATAAGTTAATTTATGTTATTCAATTATTTAAGTACAGACTTTCAACTATGGCAGAATACAATAATCTAAAACTCAATCATCAACTTTGTTTTGCACTGTATGCCGCTACGCATTCGTTAACGCGCGCTTATCGCAGCTCGCTTGAGCCGCTTGGCATCACTTATACGCAATATTTAGTCATGCTGGTGCTGTGGGAAACCGATGGTATTAGTGTCGGTAAAATCGCGCAACGCTTAGAGTTGGACTCCGCCACGTTAACGCCGATGTTAAAACGCTTAGAAACGGCTGGTTTTATTACCCGTTTACGCAATCTTAAAGATGAGCGCATTGTGGAAATCAAATTAACGGCAACTGGTCGTGAGTTGCAGCATAAAATTGCGCAAGTGCAGCATGGCGTTGCCTGTCAAACTGGTTTAAGTAATGATGAATTTAATCAATTAAAAGACACATTGCATCGCTTGGTAGAAACCATGTCGAACTGTGAAGTACAAGCAAAATAAACGTCAACCAAGTTAGTCCTGCTCATGCAATCCTGCATTAAAAAGCCAGTCGAAACCGCTGGCTTTTTATACTTACTTATTATTTTTACGCGTTATTTTCTAACGGGCTCTGACATCGGTTTTTCGCCCGTCACAATCACGTTGCGATAGCTTTCTAAGCTGCCCATCAACTGGCTGATTTCGTGATCTGGCACATTAAACGCGTAAAATGTGTGTAAAGCTTCTATTAAGATAATATTGAATTCACGATTAGTGATTTTCAAATGTGGATGACTATCCTTCATGGTTTTGCCGCGACCAAACTCATCTCTTACATAAATTTTTGGGCCGCCCGTTTCTTGCACCACCCAATTGGTTAACATCACTTTAAAGCCTGCTTTGGTTTCTGGCCTGTCGTGCACAGCTTTTAGATTTGGATTCGCATTTAAAGCTCTGTTGACATAAATTTTATCCACTAAATGATCGACAGTAGATGCGATGTTGTAAGTGCCGCCTAAACGTGTGTAAAGTGAATCTTCAGCAGCCAATGTTGGTAATGAAACTAACACTGCACTTGCTGTTGCAATGCACAATAACAAACTACTTAACTTATTTTTGAGTGCCATTTTACTTCCCCCTAATAGAATCAATAATATGCTACAAAGTTTTTTTATCTGTGATGATACAACGCGCGCATCACCACATTTTTATATCTTGAAATGGTTAATTAACAATCAGCAACAATTAGTTAACAATTTCAATTAAGTGCATTTTTAGCACATTAAAGATTAGCACGCAAACTATTTATGCGGCCGTCATTATCAAGCAATTAATTTTTGAATCATTTCTAATCCAAATCCAACCCCAAATCCGTTGGTGTCCGTTGCAACCGCACCCAACCCACCTTTACGATTGTAAGAAGATAAATCGGTATGCAACCAGGCAACATCATTTTCAATAAATTTGCCTAAAAAGCGCGCCGCATGAATATGATCAGCGCCACCTTCTAAAGTACATTGTTTGATATCGGCAATATCGCTTTCTAAATCTGAATCAAAATCGTCGTCATATGGAAAAGCCACAATTCGCTCACCGGCGGCCGCTCCCGCTTGTACCGCCATTAAAGCAAGCGCAGGTCGATTGGCGATTACACCACTCATGCGGTCGCTTAATGCGGTGTGCATGCTGCCGGTTAAGGTGGCAAAATCTAAAATCACATCGGGCAGATTGCCATTTTTATCAGGCCGACTAGCGAACGTTAAGCTATCAGCCAACACCATGCGACCTTCTGCGTCGGTATGCACAATTTCTATGCTTATGCCGTTTAGCGCGGTCACCACGTCATTTTGTTTGTAAGCCAATGGGCCAATATGATTTTGCGCAATTGCCAGCCAGCAATCGATTTTGACTTGCAGATTCATTTCGGTCGCAGCCTGTAAAATACCCAGCGCTACCGCGCTGCCGTTCATGTCTTCATGCATGCCTTGCATATATTTGGCAGGTTTTAGATTATGCCCGCCCGTATCAAAACAAATGCCTTTTCCCACCAGGGCAATGTATTTTTTGCTAATAGTCGGTTGATAAGTTAAATGCACAATCGCAGCATCCATTGGCTCGCTGCCCTGCCCAACTGCATAAAACGCGCCTGCGCCCATTTTATGCAATGCAGGCATATCAAACTCTTGCCAAGCCCAGCCATATTGCTTGGCTAAGCTCTGCAATTTCTCACGATAAATAGTCGGCGTTAATGCGTTGGGCGGCATGATGGTTAAGCTGCGACACAAGATATTTGCCGCCACACGCGCATTGATTTTGCCATAATCATGTTCGGCTTTATATCCGTAAATACTGATTTCTTTTAATGGATTAGACTTATTATTTTGCTGGCTTTTAGCACCTTTGCTATTGGGCAATTGTGCAGCATTAACCGTTGCAACATAATAAGCTGAACATGCATGCGCTTGTCGCGTGGCGTCATCTCCAAACACAAAAATCGCTAAACTATCAGGATTTTCATCCAGTAAAGGCTTAACCGCTTTGCGTAACAAAGTATGTTGTTGAAATGGCGATAATTTTTCTGTCAACACCACATAAGCTGCTATGCCACCATGTGGCAAATCCAGAATCACTGGCGTTTTTTGCAGGCTTTGAAAGTCAGCGTTGCAACGCTGTAATTTATTTTGTAGCAAATCCCTAAAAGGGTGTACATTTTCTGCCGTTTGATCCAGCACAAAAAGATTGTGTTTTTGTAAAGATAGCGTTTTTTCGCTACCGATCTCTGCAAATTGACTTAATTTTACCGACATTTAAATTTCCTTAACTCTTATATAATATGCAAGACAAACGTAACAAATCTTTGTAAAACAGTGCGTTAAGTTAATGGTTTAACTTGACCAAAAAGCCTAAAAAAGCCACACTAGCGACTTTATAGATTGCATTAAATAAGGCCAGTTCAACCTAATTGCCTGCATTTAATCAGCTGCTTGTATTATATCAATCCAAGCGCTACCAACGGAGATTATCCCTGCATGACTTTAAGCCAACAAACATTGTTAGCCCTGCAAAACAAATTTGTAGAAACTGATGCTACAGAAACGCAAGAATGGTTAGACGCACTCACCTCTGTGATTGAAAATGAAGGGACAGAGCGTGCGCACTTTTTGCTGGAAGCCATGATTGACAAGGCGCGCCGCTCTGGCAGCAACCTGCCTTACAATGCCACAACTGCTTATGTCAATACCATTCCAACGCATTTACAGCAACGCTTGCCGGGCGATCCAGAAATGGAGCGTCGCATTCGAGCATTGGTGCGCTGGAACGCGATTATGACCGTATTGCGCGGCAACGAAAAATCTCCCGGCGTGGGTGGCCATATTGCCAGCTTTCAATCAGCAGCCACTTTGTATGACACAGGTTTTAACCATTTTTTCCGCGCGGCAAATGAAAACTTTGGCGGCGATTGCATCTATTTTCAAGGCCACTCTTCGCCTGGCGTGTATGCGCGCGCCTTTCTAGAAGGCCGCATTAACGAAGAGCAACTATCTAATTTCCGTCAAGAAACAGGCGGCAAAGGCTTATCCAGCTATCCACACCCGTGGTTGATGCCTGATTTCTGGCAATTTCCCACCGTTTCAATGGGTTTAGGGCCAATACAAGGCATCTACCAAGCACGCTTTTTAAAATACATGCACGATCGCGGCATTGCTGACACCAGCGACCGTAAAGTGTGGGTGTTCTGCGGCGATGGCGAAATGGACGAGCCTGAATCATTAGGCGCGATTTCATTAGCTTCACGCGAAAAATTAGATAATTTGATTTTTGTGATTAACTGTAATTTGCAACGTTTGGATGGCCCAGTGCGCGGCAATGGCAAGATTATCCAGGAATTAGAATCTGATTTTAGAGGCTCTGGCTGGAATGTGTTAAAAGTAGTTTGGGGTTCGTATTGGGATCCATTATTAGCGATGGATAAAGACGGTATTTTGAAAAAGCGCATGGAAGAATGCGTAGATGGAGAATACCAAAATTTTAAAGCCAAAGGTGGTGCCTATACGCGTGAGCATTTCTTTGGTAAATATCCAGAACTAAAAGAAATGGTCGCCGCCATGAGCGATCAAGATATTTGGCGCCTGAACCGCGGTGGTCACGATCCGCATAAAGTTTTTGCGGCTTACCATGCAGCGGTGAATCACAAAGGCCAACCAACGGTGATTTTAGCTAAAACGGTTAAAGGCTACGGCATGGGCGAAGCGGGCGAAGGCCAGAATATTACCCATCAGCAAAAAAGCATGGATATTGAGTCGCTGAAAAAATTCCGTGACCGTTTTGACTTGCCAATAACCGATGAACAAGTGGAAAACTTAAGTTTTTACAAGCCTGCGGACGATTCGCCCGAAATGCAATATATGGCGGAACGCCGCGCTGCGATGGGTGGTTTTGTACCGCAACGCCGTCGCAAAGGTAATGAATTAACCGTGCCTCATTTATCCGCGTTTGAAAACATGTTAACTGCTACTGGCGAACGCGAAATATCCACTACTATGGCGTTTGTGCGCATTCTTTCAACACTGGTGCGCGATAAAACGCTAGGTAAATTTGTGGTGCCGATTGTGCCAGATGAGGCACGTACCTTTGGCATGGAAGGCATGTTCCGCCAATTAGGTATTTACGCCAGTCAGGGCCAGTTGTACGAGCCGATGGATTCTGACCAAGTGATGTATTACAAAGAGCAAAAAGATGGCCAGATTTTAGAAGAAGGGATTAACGAAGCAGGCTCATTCTCCAGTTGGATTGCGGCTGCCACTTCTTACAGTGTCACAGGCGTGCAGATGATTCCGTTTTATATCTTCTATTCCATGTTCGGCTTCCAGCGTATTGGCGACCTAGCTTGGGCGGCAGGTGACAGCCGCGCGCGCGGCTTTTTGCTAGGTGCAACGGCTGGTAGAACCACCTTAAACGGCGAAGGCTTGCAACATGAAGACGGCCACAGTCATTTGATGTCTGCTACCATTCCTAATTGCGTTTCTTACGACCCCACTTTTGCCTATGAATTAGCGGTGATTATTCAAGAAGGCTTGCGCCGCATGGTGCAAAATCAAGAAGATGTGTATTACTACATCACGCTAATGAACGAGAATTACACGCATCCTGCACTGCCAACAGGCGCTGAACAAGGGATTTTGAAAGGTTTGTACAGTTTTAGTAAATCTAAAAATGCAGCTAACGATTTAACAGTGCAGTTAATGGGTAGCGGTGTTATCTTGCGCGAAGTAATTGCAGCGGCAACTTTGCTGGAAAAAGACTGGGGCGTTGCTGCCGATGTATGGAGTACGACCAGTTTCACCGAACTACGCCGCGAAGGTTTGGATTGCGAACGCTGGAATATGTTGAACCCTGAAAAACCACAGCGCTTGAATTACGTGGCGCAGTGTTTGAAAGACGCCAAAGGCCCAGTGATTGCTTCGACTGACTATATGAAAAGCTTTGCTGAGCAGATTCAACGCTTTGTGCCGAATAAATTTGTGGCATTGGGTACAGACGGCTACGGTCGTTCTGACAGCCGTGAAGCACTGCGTGATTTCTTTGAAGTGGATTCTCGCTACATCACAGTTGCCGCCTTAAAAGCTCTGAGCGATGAAGGTAAATTGCCAGCTGCAAAAGTGCTTGAGGCCGTAAAAAAATACAATTTGGATGCCAATAAACCGAATCCAACCACGGTTTAAACAATGCTATATTGAAACTAAAGCCACAAATAGAGGCTAAATTTATGGCTTTAGTTTTCAAAAATGCAATCCAAACCTCCTCTAGTTAGAATTAAAAATTTATCATGCAAATATTATAAAAACCTAGTTAAATGTAATGCGTATAAGAGCCAACCTACTGAATCTAAATAATTTGATGATAAATGCAAAATATAATCACCTCTGGAAAAGATGGGTTTGGTCGTTATTATTTACCTTGAACATGCTTATTGGCTTACCAGCTTTTGCACAGCAAAGCTTATTTAACGTACCCTCGGTTGAAACAACCGAAAAAGATAAATTTTTCTTTCAAGAACAACTGGATCTTTTTTCTAACGGCGTTGCCAATACAACACTCGATTATGGATTAGGCCAGGGCTGGGAAACTGGAATGACTATTACTGGCGCTAATATTTACTCTTCTGATAACATACAAAGCAACCCTATATTGTTAGTGAATGTGCAAAAGGGATTTTACGTTAATGAGAATTGGAAGGTTGGCATAGGAACACAAACTGGATTTACATTACCAGAACAGAATTCGAGTACCCATTTTGCCTCTTACAATTATCTGAATAATGCCTTTGATCTGCATAAATGGGGTAAATATTACTTAGGCATTTATAATGCCAATAAGGCGATTACAGGAAGTAAAACAAATACGGATTTACTGGCGGGTTTAGAAATACCCATTACAGAAAACGTACATATTATGGCCGATTACACAGGCGGCAAGAATGATATTGGCGCTTCCGTTCTTGGTATCGTTTGGTACGCTTCCAAGCAATGGCAGTTTTCTGTAGGTGGTCAATTTTCAAATATTACGCAATCTGATCAGCATTTTCAGGGAGCGATTTTCGAATTTACTTTTGTACAGCAATAACCAATTGCTAAATAACAAATGTGAGATGTCATGATTAATGTAGCTTTTCACGCACTTTGCATAAAAATCTATATGAACGTTTATAATTTATATTGGCATATAGCGCTAATTTTAAATAAGTCATTTGTTCGTTTTATCACCACACTTTTTTAAGTAGTAAAAGGTATCCTATGAGTTTACAAAATGTTTTAGTGCCTGATATTGGCAACTTTGATAGTGTTGATGTGATTGAAGTATTGGTAAAAGCGGGAGACACCATTGCCAAAGACGATTCCTTGGTAACGGTGGAATCCGACAAAGCGTCAATGGATATTCCTGCGCCGTTTGCTGGCGTGGTAAAAGAAGTAAAATTAAAAGTAGGCGATAAAATTGCACAAGGCCATATGATTTTAACTTTAGAAGCCGATATTGCTGAAAGTAAGCCAGCTGCAAATGTCGAAAAACCGGCAGAGGAGAAAGCTGCGCCAACTGCCCAAACCCCAGTTCGTGGGCAAAAAGAAGCCATTGCGGCAGCGATTCCAGAACCATCGCGCCCTGCGCCAGAACCACCCAAACAAGTGCAGCCTGCACACCAACCTTTGCCAGTGGGCGAAAGTGTTGTGATTAACGGCAACAAAAAATCGCATGCCAGCCCATCTGTGCGTAAATTTGCACGCGAATTAGGTGTTAACTTAGCCTTAGTAAACAGCAGCGCGCCAAAAAATCGCATCGTACAAAGCGATATTCAAGCATTTGTAAAGGCTGAACTTGCCAAACCGCGCTCAGAAAATATGGGCGCAGGTTTAGGTAGCCTTGCCACATTACCAATGCCAGTCATCGATTTCAGTAAGTTTGGAGAGATTGAAACCAAGCCGCTTTCGCGTATTAAAAAAATATCTGGTGCGAACCTGCACAGAAACTGGGTGACTGCGCCACACGTCACGCAATTTGACCAAGCCGATATTACCGATTTAGAAGACTTTAGAAAATCCATGCAAGCGGATGCTGAGAAACGTGGCGTCAAGCTCACCATGTTGGCGTTTTTAATCAAAGCTTCCGTTAATGCGCTAAAAGCGTATCCTAATTTCAATGCCTCGCTTTCGCCCGATGGCGATAGCTTGATTTTTAAAAATTACTACAACATTGGCTTTGCCTGCGACACGCCAGATGGCTTAGTGGTGCCTGTGGTGAAAGATGTGCAGCAAAAAGATGTGCTGGATATTGCGCGCGATTTGGGTGAGTTATCCACCAAAGCGCGCGAACGCAAACTAAAAGTAGAAGAAATGCAAGGCGGTTGCTTTACTATTTCCAGCCTTGGCGGCATTGGCGGCACCATGTTTACACCAATCATTAACTGCCCAGAAGTAGCGATTCTAGGCGTTTCGCGCTCTAGCATGCAGCCTGTTTTCGATGCAAAAACCAAGGCTTTTGAGCCGCGCTTAATCTTGCCGATGTCACTTTCTTACGACCATCGCGTAGTTGACGGCGCCGATGGCGCGCGCTTTACCAGTCATATGCGCATGATGTTATCGGATGTTCGTCGTTTACTGCTTTAATGCTGTGAATAAATCAGTATTTAACTAGTCATAGCCCGCATAATAGTTCGCACTCCTTTAGTGCATATTTCTCAGAAAACATCCATTAACTCGCGCACTTTGCTGATTAATGGATGCAAACCCAATTAATCTCCCCGTTATGCGCTTTAAATAGCTGGTACGACAATTGCTAACATAAAATAATTACTTATATGTTAGCTAGCGCCCTTAACAATTAAGTTTTCTCTCATATTATTTAGCGAGACTTACTATTTACCAAGACTGGCGCCAAATGTACTGACGATTGGGGATTATTATGACTAGATTTGTTCCTGCATTATTTTTTTCTTCTAGAATATTTTTTGGTTTGTATTTCGTTTTGCCGAACACTGTTTTTGCCGCAGATACAGACGAGATTGTACAAAAAATCAGCACGCACGTGGTTAAAGTACAAGTTGCACTTGCCAATGGCGGTTACGGTTTGGGTTCAGGCGTTGTTGTTGCTAAAGATCAAGTTGTCACCAATTGCCATGTAGTTGCAGATGCAGTTTCGGTCAGCGTTAACACCAATGGTGAAAACTACAGCGCTAGTGCAATGAAGTCAGATTGGCACCATGACTTATGTATATTGACTGTAGCTAACCTCATCGCGCCAATAGCTACTTTTGGCTCTAGCGAAAAATTAAAGTACGAACAACCCGTTTATACCGTCGGTTTTGCTAATTTTTCCCCACGTCCAAATGCTACTTTTGGCGTAGTAAAAAGCTTATATCCATTGGATGACAGCGTTGTGATCCGAGCCAGCAATGCATTTAGAATGGGCGATAGCGGTGGCGGATTATTTGATGAGGCGAGTAATTTAGTCGGCATTGTCACCGTTAAAAGCCCAGGGCGTGACGCTTTTTACTACAATATATCGGTTAAGTGGGTGCAACGTTTGCTCAATAAGCCAGAACAAGCAATTGTGAGCAAAAGTGAGTTGCCTTTTTGGGCAGAATCACCTGACAAATGGCCATTCTTTATGCAAATAGTTCAGCCACTTAAAACCCAAGACTGGGCTGCATTACAGACAATCGCCACCACTTGGGCCGAACAGGAGCCGCAAACCATAGAAGCAATTTTCTACCTTGCCGTGGCTGAATTTAGTTTAAAAAATACGGCTTTCGCTGAGCTACACTTAAATCAGGTGATTGCAACAAATGGCAATCACAGCAGCGCGCTGTATTACTTAGGTTTAATTGCAACGCAAAATGGTAAGCAGATGGAAGCGTTAAATTTAGTCGCTGCGCTTGATATGCTAGATGTTAACGCTGCAAATGAGCTCAAATTAGCCATGGGAATCAAGACCGATTAATGATCAGTAACACGCGTACATCAGATTGATTTTGGTCTATGCGCGTTATTTTTACGGCAGTTGCCGATATTCATACCGCTTCTTAGACTATATCGACCAAACAATCACCTTCCGTTTAACTAAGCTTCAGCTTAAGGCTTAACATCGCGCGCTTTGATGATAAAATTATGCTTATATTTAAGCAAAACAAAGGGTAAGTATGAGCGATTTAGTGGATGTATTAGTCCCCGATATTGGTAATTTTGACAGTGTTGACATTATTGAAGTATTAGTAAAAATAGGCGATGTTATCGCCATCGATGACTCATTAATCACGGTTGAATCGGATAAGGCGTCGATGGATATTCCATCTTCCCATGCTGGAACGGTAAAAGAAATCAAAGTTAAAGTCGGCGAAAAAGTGGCTAAAGGCTCATTTATTTTAGTCATTGCGTCAGAGGCAAAAGCAGCCGCAGCTTCTGTTAAAGCAGAAACGCCTGCGGCCGTGGTTAAAGAGCCTGTATCAGCACCTAAACCAGCAACGGTTAGCGGCAACAGCGATATTAATACCCAAGTAATGGTATTAGGCTCTGGCCCTGGCGGTTACACAGCAGCTTTTAGAGCGGCTGATTTAGGCCTAAAAGTAGTGTTAATCG
This sequence comes from Methylotenera sp., assembly GCA_046594915.1. GTDB lineage: Bacteria > Pseudomonadota > Gammaproteobacteria > Burkholderiales > Methylophilaceae > Methylotenera_A. The sequence continues at coordinate 53,872 of JBKJRC010000008.1, forward strand.
AACGCTACCCAACACTAGGTGGCGTTTGTTTAAATGTAGGCTGCATCCCCTCTAAAGCTTTATTGCACACCGCCAAAGTCATTACAGAAGCAGAAGAAACTGCGCAGCACGGCGTGAGTTTTAGCGCACCCAATATTGATTTAGACGCACTACGCAACTGGAAAAGCAATGATGTTGTCGCCAAACTCACAGGTGGCTTGGCACAAATGGCCAAACAGCGTGGTGTGACCGTTATGGTGGGCGTTGGTGCATTTACTGGCCCAAATCAAATTGCTGTTACGGATAGCGATGGCAAAATAACTACCATAGGCTTTGAAAACGCCATTATTGCAGCAGGCTCACAAGCCAGTAAATTCCCAGGTGCGCCAGAGGATGACCGCATCATGGATTCCACTGGTGCATTAAAATTGGCCGATATTCCAAAACGCATGCTGGTGATTGGCGGCGGTATTATCGGTTTAGAAATGGGTACCGTTTACGATGCATTAGGCACCAAAGTCAGCCTGGTCGAATTTATGGATGGCTTGATACAAGGCTGCGACCGCGATTTGGTGCGCCCGCTACAAAAGCGCATGGAAAAACGCTTTGAAGCGATTATGCTTTCAACCAAAGTAACTAAAATGGAAGCCAAACCAGATGGTATTCATGTGAGTTTTGAAGGTCAAGGTGTGGAAGATGGGCAAGCCCCTAAAGAAAGCCAAGTATATGACCGCGTTTTGGTTTCAATCGGGCGTCGCCCAAATGGACAAAATATTGGTGCAGAATTAGCGGGCGTGGCGGTGGATGAGCGTGGCTTTATCGCGGTAGATAAACAAATGCGCACCAACGTTAATCATATCTTTGCGATTGGCGATATTATCGGCCAACCAATGCTGGCGCACAAAGCCACGCACGAAGGCAAAGTGGCGGCTGAAGTGATTGCTGGTCATAAAGTCGAATTCCAGGCTGCGTGCATTCCTTCTGTTGCTTATACAGACCCTGAAATCGGTTGGGCTGGGATTACCGAAATCGAAGCCAAAGCCAAAGGCATTGAATATGAAAAAGCCAGCTTTCCTTGGGCGGCCAGTGGCCGTGCTATCTCGGTTGCACGGACGGAAGGCACTACTAAATTGATTTTTGATAAAACCACGCATCGTTTAATCGGCGCGGGTATTGTGGGTGTAAATGCGGGTGAATTGCTAGCAGAAGCGGTATTAGCCATTGAAATGGGCGCCGACGCGCATGATTTAGGCTTAACCATTCATGCGCATCCAACACTGTCAGAAACCATTTGCTTCGCGGCAGAGATGAAAGAAGGTACGATAACCGATTTATATATCAAGAAAAGATAGTTAAATGGCTGCGCAAGACCTAACCATTAAACAAGACTTAACCACTAAATTAATTGAGTTTTTTCCGAAAGACAGAGTCTTTACTGACCCAGTCGATTGTTATGCGTATGCTTACGATAACTCACGCAATTACCACAATCCTATTGCCGTTGTTTTTCCATTAACAACAGCAGAAGTACAAGCAGTTATTCAGCTATGTAATCAATATAAGGTACCTGTTGTGCCGCGTGGACGCGGGACCGGCACTGCAGGTGGCAGCGTACCAGAGGCTGGTGGCGTGGTGATGTCGCTAGAACGTATGCAAAACATTATCCGCATTGACCCAGATAATCGCATGGCGATTATTGAGCCGGGCGTGCTGAATCAAGTGTTACAAGATGCGATTAAACCGGTTGGATTTTTCTGGCCACCAGACCCCTCTAGCGCAGCCTATTGCAGCATTGGCGGTAATTTGGCCACTTGTGCTGCAGGGCCGCATGCCGTTAAATATGGCGTTGCGCGCGACCATGTATTAGGCTTAAAAGCGGTGACTGGCAATGGAGACATCATTAAAACCGGCTGTTACACCAGCAAAGGCGTTGTTGGTTACGATTTAACACGCTTGATTGTCGGTAGCGAAGGTACGCTTGCCGTGATTACCGAAGCCACGCTGAAACTCACGCCATTACCCAAACATACCGGTGGCTTAACCGCTGAATTCATCGATACTTACAGCTGTGCCAAAGCGATTGCAGCAATTATGGCGCAGCCCTATACGCCCAGCGCACTAGAATTCTTGGATAATGGCGCACTGACTCTAATCCGCAGTCGCCATCAAAATTTATTGCCAGAAAACGCCAAAGCCTACTTGATGATTGAAGTAGACGGCTCAAGCCAAGAGATTATTGAAGCGACAGAGGCGATTTTGCTAGCCTGCCAGGTGGATGGCTTAATTGAAGCCAAGCCAGCGTTAGATACCAAAGCTTTATGGGCGGCGCGCAAAGCGTTATCACCCTTGTTAAAAGATATCGCGCCTAAAAAAATCAATGAAGATATCGCGGTGCCAGTATCGCATCTGCCTGAATTATTAACGGGCTTAGAAAAATTAGCGGCACAATATCAAATCAGCAATGTGAATTTTGGCCATGCGGGCAATGGCAATATTCATGTGAATTTACTGGTTAACCCAAACGATGCGCAAGAAATGCAACGTGCGTACAGTTGCTTAGATGAAGTGTTTAGCTTGGTATTATCTTTACAAGGCACGCTATCTGGCGAGCATGGCGTTGGCATGGCAAAACGGCCGTTTATATCGCGTGAGATTGACGCAACGACGATGGCATTAATGAAGCAAATCAAACTGACTTTTGACCCGAAAAATATTTTAAATCCGGGTAAGCTGTTTCCTTAAAATCCTGTCATTTTCTTAAAAAGTCAGCTTGTTGCAATACCTCATCACCATCAATCTAAGGGCAAGCAGCCACCTGAAGTTCGCTGCCGACAAACTCTGGACTAATTTTTTGTAAGGCTAATGCAGCCTCTGGCGTTACTCCTTTAATCAGTAAACTTGAAATATTCTTGCCAGGACTACGCAAAGCTTTAGTGGCACCTTTTATGCCTTTGGCCTGCAAGTCGTTTAATAATTTTGTGGCCAATTTTTCATCCTGAAACAAACCAAAAGAAATCGCGTGACGCCACTGCGAATCTTGCACAATAAATATCTCGCCCACGCCCATCGTTTTAATTTCATCAGCTTTTTGTTGTGCAAGCTGTGCGTTTTTTAAAGGCGGATAATATACCCAAAAACGTCTATCTGTTTGCGGTAGTTCAGCTTGTTTAGCGATACCTTCTAAACCCAAATTAACCAAAGCCACCTGCGCAGACGGTAAATTGCTGGTGCTAAAATTACCCCATTCATAACAACCCGTTACCGGCACTTCGATGGCAGTAACTGTTGGCAATAAAAGCTCTTTTTTAGGCATGGCTTCTAACGTTAGTTGATCTAATATCTTGAGTTTTTCTGGGCTAATCGGCTGATTGACTTGAATTGGTTTTGGTGCAATGACATCCAGATTAAAATACACCAATAAACTCACGTTAACCAATAGCAACAACCCTAATAGCCATTTCATATGTACTCTTTCTCTAATATCGTCAAGCCTTGCAGCACCAGATTTTCTACTATCATAAGCTGTTTTTCACCCCCTTTTAAATGTGGTTTTAATGCGGATGCAATGGTAAAAGCATCCCCGCCGCTAATAATTATTTTAGGTGGAAAATCACTATGTTTTTGCAGTTGCTGCAATTGCACTGCAAGCGCACCAGCAGCCGCATTTAAGCAACCCGTTTTAATGGCATTTTGTGTGTTGATTGGAAAAGCCTGATGTTCACCATTCTCAACATTTAATTGCGCCGTATTATAGTTTAAAGCCGCCTGCATCAAGCGCAAGCCTGGCATAATCGTACCACCTAAAAATACACCTTTTTTATCTTCAGTATTAATTTCACGCACAGCCAAGCAATCTATCGTTATCGCGGTACCGGCATTCACGACCAAAGTGGGTTGTTGGTTGATATGCCAAGCGCCAATCAGCGCCGCCCAACGGTCGGCACCCAATTTTTCGGCCTGCTTATACTGGTTAATCACATTACAAGCTTGATTATTTGCAATAACAAAATGTGCGTTTAGCGGCGCAATTAATGGTGCTAATTGCTGCGCTATATCATGCCCCGCCACATTCGCAATCATCACTTTACTGGCTTTTTTTGCTGCCTGTTTTATGCTTGATGTCGCTAAATCTGCGTTCATACAAACTTGTACAGCTTGCATCATAGCGCCATCTACCAATGCCCATTTGGTGCGCGTATTGCCGCTATCAATCACCAACAACATTATGCGACACCTGCCGTATTTAGACTTCTTAACGAAATTTCACCTGCAGAAAAACGCTGCAATCCGAGTGCAGTTTGTACCAGCAAAATACCGTCATCCGCCACGTTTTTAACGACACCCAACACTTCAGTCCCATTTGGCAGCAACATGCGCACAGGCTGATTGTGATAAGCGTGATAGCTTAACCATTCATCGCGCAAGCCCGTAAAGCCAAGCTGTTCAAAGCAACTTAGCACTTCAGCCAGATGTTTTAATAATGTGCCTAACAGAATATTTTGGTTAATCGGCTCACTTGTTATTTGGTTAAATCTAGCTGTTTTATTTAAATCCGTTGTCGGCTGGTCAATCGCTTCAATCATCACTTTTGGCAGATTTAAATTAAGGCCCACACCAATCACCGCCGTGCTCGGGCCATCTAAATCACCTTGCAACTCAATCAAAATTCCTGCCAATTTTTTACTGTTAACTATCACATCATTGGGCCATTTCAACTGGGCTTTATTAATGCCGAAACTGACTAAAGTACGCATCAACGCCACGCCTACAGCCAAACTTAAGCCAGATAAAGCCGCCGCACCGCACTGAAAACGCCACAGCAACGAAAAAGTTAAACTGGCCCCCAATTGCGAAACCCAAGCGCGGCCGCGCCTGCCCTTGCCTTTGGTTTGAATATGTGCGGCAATACAAGTCGCATGCGCTGCGTTTTTTTGTTGCATCAAATAAGTATTGGTCGAAGCCACTTCATCTAAAATGACTAGATTAAACCATTCGCGCTGCTCACCAACCGCACTTAACACTAAATTTTTATCAAAAAAATCAATCGTTTGCGGTAATTTGTAACCACGCCCACGCACCGAAAAAATAGCGATTCCCAGCGTTTGTGCATGCTTAATTGCATTCCAAACCGTGGCGCGCGTCACGTTAAATTGCTGCGCCAGTGCTTGGCCAGAATGAAACTGTCCATCGGCAAGCATACGTAAAATGGGGAAAGTAAGGCGGCTCATATTTATGTCGCAGTTTATCACAGCACAATTTTTGCAGCGGATTGTTTAGCGCTGTCTCAAGCGTGTAAAATAAGTGAAAATTAATAGAAACTCATTATGTCATCTGAAAAAACACCCATTGCATTAGGATCTAATTTTATTCGGGCCATTGTTGAAAAAGACCTAGAACTTGGCGTTTATGCCAATCGCAAATGGGCTGGAACGCCAGGCGATGCGGCACATCAGGCAGCAGGTCAGCCAGACCCAGCAAAAATTCGCACCCGTTTTCCGCCAGAGCCAAATGGTTATCTGCATATTGGCCATGCAAAAAGTATCTTTTTAAACTTTGGTTTGGCGCGCGATTATGCTGGCGTTTGCCATTTGCGTTTTGACGATACCAACCCAGAAAAAGAAAGTCAGGAATATGTAGATAGCATTTCTGACGCAGTAAAATGGTTAGGTTTTGATTGGAAAAATGCTAACGAATCCAATTTATATTTCGCCAGCAACTATTTCGACTTTATGTATCGCGCTGCTGAAAGCCTGATTGAAAATGGTCACGCCTATGTGGATAGTCAAACCGCCGATGAAATGCGCGCAACACGCGGCACATTGACTGAAGCAGGTAAAAACTCCCCTTGGCGCGACCGCACTGTGGCAGAGAATCTGCGATTATTCCGCGAAATGCGCGATGGCAAACATGCCGATGGTAGCCTGATTTTGCGCGCTAAAATCGATATGGCATCACCCAATATCAATTTGCGCGACCCTGCCATTTATCGCGTGCGCCGCGCGCATCACCACAACACGGGCGACACATGGTGCATTTACCCGATGTACACGTTTGCGCATCCGATTGAAGACGCGTTAGAACAAATCACCCATTCGATTTGCACATTGGAATTTGAAGATCAACGTCCGTTTTATGATTGGCTATTGGAACGCCTTGCCGATGCTGGTTTGCTGGCACATCCATTGCCTAAACAATATGAATTTGCACGCTTAAACTTAACTTACGTGGTGCTTTCAAAACGCAAGTTAATTGATTTGGTAGAGCAAAAACATGTTGCAGACTGGGACGACCCCCGCCTACCAACGTTAGCTGGCGCGCGCCGGCGCGGTTATGTGGCAGAAGGATTTAAATTATTTACAGACAGAATTGGCGTCAGCAAAGCCGATTCTTGGATTGAATACACCATTTTAGAAGACTGTATGCGCGAAGTACTTAACGACTGTGCCGAGCGAAGAATTGCCGTGTTAGATCCGATTAAGTTGGTAATTGATAACTATGCAATTGATCAAATAGAAGATTGCTTTGCACCCAATCATCCGCTAAAACCAGAATTAGGCAAACGCGTTGTGCCATTAACGCGCGAGTTATGGATAGAACGCGAAGACTTTATGGAAACGCCCAGCAAAGGCTTTTTTAGGTTAACACCTGATGGCATGGTGCGCTTGCGATATGGCTATGTAGTGAAATGCACAGGTTTTGAAAAAGACGCAGCAGGCAATGTCACCGTTGTGCATTGCGACTATCTGCCAGACACCAAATCTGGCACGCCCGGTTCAGATGCCGTAAAAGTAAAAGGCAATATCCATTGGGTAAGCGCGCAACATGCGCACAAAGCAGAGATTCGTTTATACGATCGATTATTCAAAGAAGCGCATCCTGGATCAGGTGATAGCAACTATTTGGATGACTTAAATCCAGACTCGGTAAAAGTGATTACCGCCCAACTAGAACCAAGCTTAAAAGACGCACAGCCAGAAGATCGATTCCAGTTTGAACGCCATGGTTATTTTGTGGCCGATAGAAAAGATAGTGTTGAGGGCAAGCCAGTATTTAACCGTACAGTAACTCTGCGGGATGTCTGGCAAAAATAATGTTTTATCTCAACCTTTTTAAAGCACTTAAGGTTCATGAAATCGATTATTTGTTAATCGGTGGATTAGCCATGAATCTTCACGGTGTACCACGCATGACGATGGATGTGGATTTAGTAATTGCATTAGATAACAGAAATGTTAGCAAACTAATTACTTGTATAAGTGAATTAGGGCTACGTCCTAGCGTGCCTGTTAAATTAGAAGATCTCGCAGATAAAAAAAAATGTGATGCATTGTTTTTAGAAAAAAACTTGATTGCATTGCCGCTGATTAGTAGTACACCTGCGACGCCAACAGTCGATATCGTGATTCATCATCCGCTTAACTTTCAGCAGGCATTTGCTAAAAAAGTGGAACGTGATTTAGCGGGAACGCCTGTATTATTGGCTTGTATGGAAGACATGATTACACTTAAAAAAGCAGCAGGCCGTGCGCAAGATTTATCGGACATTGCCCATTTAGAGCAATTTTTACATGAGCGAAATTAATAAGCCAAACGGTTTTAGCTATTTTGTGACTGCCGAGCAATTGTCGGCATTTGCTCGGCTGACTATGTTAGAGCGCTTGCAGTGGGTTGATGAGGCCAGGATTTTTACCTTAATGGCACAAACGCCTGAAACTAAAGCTCGGCATGAGTCATTGAGAAAAGGTAATAATCAAAAAGTGACGGCCAAATAAAGCTAAATGAAAAAACACCGCAAAATATCCAAAAAACGTCTCTCTAAAAAAATCGGCATGCCACCAGGTTCGTTGATTTATGTGGGTGACACAGATGCAGACATAGCAAAAATGGATAAGCCGACGGTGACGATGGTGGCTTATGACGCAACTGATTTAACTGAAAACTTATTAAGCGTAGATGAACTTGCGGCCTTTAAATTAGCCGATCACACCAATGCAGGTAAAAAGTTGTGGCTGAACATTCATGGCGTGCATGACGCCGCGCTGATTAAACAGGTTGGCGATTTATTCAAACTGCATCCGCTGGTGCAAGAAGATATACTCAATACCGAACAGCGGCCAAAAATTGATGAATTTGACGAATATGTATTTTTAGAAACGCGTAGTTTTAAATATGACAAGTCCATCATGGCGCTGGATTCTGAACAGATCAGTTTTGTGCTGGGGCACGATTATTTGCTGACGTTTCAAGAACGTTCGACTGGCATTTTTGAGCCTGTGCGCACGCGCATGCGCGCAAGCCGTGCGCATATTCGCGAACTGGGTGTGGATTATTTAGCTTATGCGCTGCTTGATAGCGTGGTGGATAGATACTTTAGCGTACTGGATGATGTAAATGATGCCAGTGAAACTTTAGAAGATTTGCTCCTCAGTAAACCGACCAACGCGATGCTGCATAACATTCATCAATTAAAGCATGTGAGTGTGGAACTGCGCCGTGCAGTTTGGCCACTACGTGAGGTGATTAGCAACTTAACACGCAATGAGAATGATTTTTTCAAACCGACGACGATGCCTTATTTGCGCGATGTATACGATCACACAGTCAATTTTATTGAATCGCTGGAATCCATACGCGATAGTTTAAGCGGCATGATGGATATTTACATGGCAAGTGTCAGTCAGCGCGTGAACCTGGAAGTGCGCGCGCTAACCGTAGTCGCCATGTTGTTTATGCCAGCCACATTGATTGCGGGTATATTCGGCATGAACTTTGAAAGGATGCCTTGGCTAAAAAACGTGGATGGATTTTGGTGGGCAATCGGCTTAATGGCAGCGATTGCATGCATTATGGTGGTCATTTTTTGGCGCCGGCAATGGCTAAGCAGCAAAACTTAACCGTATAATTCAGTCAGCATCTCTATAATAATCAAGCATCTTGCGGCAAGTCTTTAATCAAATCTGAATATTTGGCTCTTATTTTTGCTTTTTTGGGTGCGGCCACAGCCAAGCAATAAGGCTGACTGGGGTTCTTTTCAAAATAATATTGATGATAACCTTCAGCTGCATAAAACGTTTCTGCGCCATTAATTTGGGTGACAATCGGCGCATTAAATATTTGTTTGGCGGTAAGCGCGTCAATCATTTTTATGGTCGCTACACGTTGCGCCACGTTCTGGCAAAAAACGGCAGAACGATACTGTGTACCAACATCGTTGCCCTGGCGGTTTGGCGTAGTTGGGTCGTGCGACATAAAAAATACTTCTAATAAAGTTTCAAAACTGATTTGGTCGGCATCAAAGCTTATTTCAATGCCTTCGGCGTGACCAGTGTCGCCATTGCAAATGTCTTTGTAAGTTGGGTTAAGCGTATGTCCGCCAACATAGCCAGAAACGACTTTATTAACCCCTTTAAGTTGGCTGAACACAGGTTCGCTACACCAAAAACAACCGCCTGCAAAAATTGCGATTTGTGGATTACTCATGATGATTACCTTTATTTTATTAAAATTGACTTTAATGCATCGTTAATAGTCTTACAATGGTTAGTCAATATTTAACCTAAAAAATTACATTCATTTTAAAATTCTGCTTAATATTTAACCATGTCTTTAAACGCTTTATACGTCGATTTTAACTCTTACTTCGCTTCAGTTGAGCAACAATTGCGCCCAGAATTACGCGGAAAACCAATTGGAGTGTTGGCGGTGATGGCAGAAACCACTTGCTGCATCGCCGCTAGTTATGAGGCAAAAGCCTTTGGAATCAAGACTGGTACAGGCGTACGCGATGCGCGTAAATTGTGCCGCGATATCGTTTTCGTTGAGGCGAGGCCGCCGCTTTATGTGCAATTTCATCACAAGTTAATCGAGATTGTAGAAAGCTGCACACACGTAGAGAAAGTATTATCGATTGATGAAATGGTGTGCAAGCTAACGGGCTCGCAGCAAGTAAAAGAAAACGCGCTTAAATTAGCGGCTAAGATTAAGCGCGAAATTAACAAGCAATTTGAACATATTTATTGTTCGATTGGTATTGCGCCAAATACTTTTTTGGCTAAAACTGCCTCTAATATGCAAAAGCTAGATGGCTGCGTGGTGATTGAAGATAGCGATATTCCAGATAAGCTTTTTACACTCAATCTGCGTGCATTAAACGGGATTGGTAGCCAGATGCAAGCACGGTTAGCAAGATATGGCATCGATACGGTGGAAAAGCTCTATACTGCGAATCGTGCGCAACTCCGCAGTGTTTGGGGTGGTATTGAGGGTGAGCGTTATTACGATAAGTTGCGTGGCTTAGAGCCATACCATGTTAAAAATGCCCGCAGTAGTTTGGGGCATTCGCATGTTTTGCCGCCCGAACAACGGAATATTTCAGCTGCAAAAGCCGTGTTACATAGACTACTGCAAAAAGCAGCGATGCGTATGCGCAGCTATGATTTACTCACCTCGCATATCAGCGTAAAGATAAAATTGCGCCATCGAAAAACTAAAGAAACGGCGCAGTTTTGTAATGAAAGTGCCATTACTGCGAGTGATGATAGTTTAAAACTGACCGAATCATTAGAAACGCTATTACATCAATTTGGCACAGTAAAGGCCGATTTTGATCCAATTGCAGTGAGTGTTAATTTTGGTACGTTAACCAATGCAAACGAATATATGCATGATTTATTTGCAGAAAAGCCCAGTGAATCCGAAAAAAAACTGAATAAAGCCTTGGATATTTTAAATTTGAAGTACGGTAAAAATACCGTTTATTTTGCTGGCGCACATAACGCATTAGCTAGTGCACCTATGCGTATCGCGTTTAATTACGTGCCTGATTTAGTGGTCGAGAACGATTAGTCGCAACGACTTAAGTTATCGGACTCTGTGCCGCGGGACAAATCATCGCGCACTCTACTCAAACTTAAATTATCATTAACTGCACTACGAGATAAATCGCCTCTGCTCCGATTCCTGATTAAATCATTACTGGTATAGCCGCGTGTTAAATCATCGCCATATTTACTGAATTGCAAAGAATTTGTTTCTGATCCTCGATTAAGCTGATCCGTTTTTCTGCCCATTTCTAGCTCTGCGCTGTCTTTGCCACGCGTTAAACGATTAGTCTGTTTACCAAGCTTTAACTCGTCGATATTTTTATGAATTGACAAATCATCGCGTATATCACTACGTGTTAAAGATTTGTCGTACTGACTGCGCGTCAAGTTCACTGGTACACAATGTTTATTACATACCGTGTAATTATTGTTAACGTCTGCAGTTTGAGCAAATGCAGGTAAACAAGCAATCCACAAACAGCTTAGAACAAATGTTTTCATTAGTGCCACTCCTATGTCAACGACTGAATATACCTCGATTTTATTATAAAAGACAATGCTTTTGACTAAGAAGCTTTGAAGCTTTATAAAAAGATAAAAAGCAGAAAGCCTCCACGAGGGAGGCTTTGCTGGCTATTTTACCTTGCGGCAATAGCGATATAAAGAGCTTGGCGGTGACCTACTTTCGCAT
>JBKJRC010000011.1:0-1809 GCA_046594915.1 Methylotenera sp.
GTGATTTGTTTGAGTGCTTCAGCCTTAAATTCAGCTGTATATCTGATACCCTTCATTATGATTTCTCCGTTCTTGTTTCGACATTATTATATGTCTAGCAGAGCGGGTGATTACCACACGATAAAGATGGTTCATGTGCAACTAAGACATCAGGGCGGTAACAATCAAAAAGCCCACTTTCGCGGGCTTTTTGATTGTTAATTAGTAGTTAACTGTTTTACTAACCAATTATTTGGCCACTTGTCTTTCACGCATTTCGTCCAGCGTTTTACAATCAATGCACAAGGTCGCGGTTGGGCGCGCTTCTAAGCGTTTCAAACCAATCTCTACACCGCACCCTTCACAGTAACCGTATTCGTCTGCATCAATATTGCGTAATGTTTCATCAATTTTTTTGACAAGTTTGCGTTCACGGTCACGGTTACGCAATTCCAAAGCCATGTCAGATTCTTGACTGGCGCGGTCATTTGGGTCGGCAAACATAGTGACTTCATCTTGCATCGTGTGCACAGTTTTATCGATATCATGACTTAAATCAGATTTCCAGACATTTAAAATAGCGCGAAAATGATTGAGTTGATTTTTGTTCATGTACTCCTCATCAGGTTTGGGCTGATAAGGGGTGAATGTCTTGGTAAGGGTTTCTGCCATGGTTTATCCAGCTACTTTTTATAATAAAATCAGTTACTTGAAAAAATTAGGATGCTAAATATTTCAAATTTTCAATCGCGCGAGTGTACACCTATTATGTTAGATATGCAAAAATTGATTTAATCAATCAATCAATACGCAAATCATTTTTTATTGCTCATTTAATGTTAAAGCAAGCAAAGTATTCTCCATTAAAGTGGCTACCGTCATTGGCCCAACACCACCAGGCACAGGCGTAATATAGCTTGCACGCATTTTTGCCGCTTCAAAATCTACGTCGCCACAAATACTACCATCGCTTAGACGATTAATGCCAATATCAATCACAATCGCACCTTGCTTAATCCAATCGCCCTGAATAAGGCCAGGTTTTCCAGCAGCAGCAATGATTAAATCGGCGCGTTTGACATTGGCTGCTAAATCTTTGGTATGGCGATGACAGCTAGTAATTGTGCAGCCAGCTAAAAGAAGTTCTAGCGCCATTGGCCGACCGACGTGATTAGAAACGCCTACAATAACGGCATCTAAGCCCATTAAATCAATGTGGCAGGCCCGTAGCATCTTAATTACGCCAAATGGTGTGCAAGAGCGCAATGTGGGTTGGCGTAAGGCTAAGCGACCAATATTATAAGGATGAAAGCCATCTACATCTTTGTTAACGGATATTTTTTCGATTAATTTTTCTTCGTTAATGTGCTGCGGTAAAGGTGATTGCACCAAAATGCCGTCTACTATTGGGTCGTTATTTAACGCATCAATTAAAGCAAATAAATCGATTTCAGAAGTTGTGCTTGGCAAATCATGCGCTATAGAACGAATACCTACTTTCTCGCACGCCAAACGTTTATTTCGCACATAAATAGCGGATGCTGGGTCTGCTCCAACCAGCACAACGGCAAGGCAAGGCGCACGCTTTCCAGCATTTAGGCGGATAGCGACTTTTGCTTTAATGCTTTTTAATAAATCTTCTGCAATTAATTTGCCGTTGATAATTTGTGCTGTCATGCTGGTCATTCAAACAATTATTAAAAATAAAGTCACATTTTAACATATTAGAATTGACCAAAAGGCGGTATTGCGCTATATTTCTGCCTCTTCGGCGTGTAGCGTAGCCTGGTAGCGCGCCTGCTTTGGGAGCAGGATGTCGGGAGTTCGAAT
>JBKJRC010000005.1:0-478795 GCA_046594915.1 Methylotenera sp.
GCTGATGCTCAAGCCGCTGAGTTTGATCGGGGTGTCTTCGCTGGCTGCATAGGTCGCAGGCAGGCTGTTAACCGGGGCGTCATTGACCGCGGCGATATTGATGGTGCTCGTGTCGGCGGCTTGTTCATCGGCACTGCCACCACTGATGCCAGGGTCGTTACCCGTATTACCCAGGTCGTTAATATTGATACTAAGGTTAAGCGTGCCATTGGCATTGCTGGCGGTCTGATAGTACACGCCTGCACCACTACTTACAAAGCTGTTGATGGCGCTCAAGGTGCCAGTCAGGGTGAGTGCGCTGGCAGTGCCGCCTACCGTAACACCACTACCGGTAGTGGCCGTGAGGCTGCCCGCAGGCACGCTTAAGGTGACGGTGATATTGCCTGTTCCTGCATCCACGTCCGCAAAGCTAATGCCCGTGAGTCGGGTCACCAAATCTTCAGTCACCGCAATACTGGCCGGTGCGCCTATGCTCGGGGTATCGTTAATGGCGGTCAGGTTGATGGTTTGTATGACGCTGTCTGATAGCGCACCGTTGTTGTCAGTGGCGCTAAAGTTAAAGCTGGTGCTGCCGTTGGCGTTGGCAGTCGGTCTGAAGTATAAAGTGAGTGCGTTGCCAGTAGCGCTATAGCTGGTGCCTGTGCTCACTGCATTGGTAAAGCCAGCATCGGTATACAAAACACCATTGGCCGGTAAGCTGCTCAGACTAAAGCTGGCAACCGTGCCGTCAATGTCGGTGCCTTGTAATACTACCGCCACTGAGGCGGCGTCTTCATTGGCACTGCTGCTGCCCGCCATCACCACTGGTGCGTCATTGGTACCGGTGATGCTTAAGGTTAGTGTGGTTTGGTTAGACACTAAGTTGCCCGGGTCTTTGACGGTGTAGCTAAAGGTGTCGGTCACGGTGACGCCTGGTGCCAGCGCATTGGCGTTATTGGCCACATAGCTGTAGCTACCGTCACTGTTTAAGCGCAGACTGCCGTAGGTGCCCGTTAGCGTGCTACCCATACCAACGCCCTGGGTGACCGTGCCCGTGCCGGCGACTGCGCCAGAGACTACCAGGCTGGCGCTGCTGTTGTCGACATCACTGTCGGCAACGCTGCCCCCGGTAGTGCCATGGATCACGCCGTTCACCGCCGCAATCGTGCTAGTGGCGTCTTCTGCCACTGCGCCAGTGTCTGCATTGGCAACCGGCGCGTCGTTGACCGGGGTGATGTTAATTGTTGCGCTAGCAGGCACAGCACTACTCAACCCTAGATTATCAGTAACTGTATAGGCAAAACTGGCATTGCCACTGAAGTTACTATTAGGCACAAAATAAAAGGTGGCTGAACTACCCGCATAAGCAGTGCCAGCAACGGCAAGCGTGGTGAGGCCAGCATCTGTATAAAGTGTGCCGTTGGCGGGCAAACTATTGAGCGTCATACTATTAACTGTGCCATCAATATCTGTACCGCTAAGCGTGACGGCAATCGATGCAGCATCTTCTGCGCCGCTGGCATTAACGGTTGTAGCCGTTGGGGCGTTGTTAGCTGGTATCAATGGGCTTGATGTTGAGCTTGCTACAAGCAAGCCTGAATAGTTAATATCATTCCCATCAATTATTGGTTCGATATCAACTGTTTCGCTAGTATCATATTGATATGCAAAATTAAATTCGTTCAAAATGTCTTTAATTCTAAATAAATCGACGAAATTAAAGCCATAACTATTAGAGTTAGCAGACTGGCCTGCCGCAGTTTCTTCTAACACCGCATTAATATCTTTGCCCTCTTCAATCGCTTTAATCACCGTTTCAATGGTGGCAAGATTAACCGCACTATCTGAATCACTTGGCGAAAATACTTCTGAGAGCTCATCGGTAAACTGCACTAACTGTTCTGAATGAAGATGAATCAAACGTCCATTAGCAAGCTGCAATTCAACTTCTGTCCCACGCGGCGTTTGAATCGTATCACCAGTTTGTACTTGATCGCCCAACTGTATCGCGCGTTTGGTGCCATTTTCTGTAGTCAGATACGCTTCACCTGTTATTGCTATCACTATGCCGACTAATGCCATGGTTTTGTCCTAATATTCATATTTAACAGTGCGCTTTAAATGTTAACCGTCAGTAACGAATTAAAGAGTCTTTTTTCACCATCACATTAAATACGCTTGTTGCACATAAAACTATTGTACTAAAGGACAATATGGGCTTTTTTTACACAGCCTCGACTTAAGCATCGAACTTAACCATTAATTACAGTGAATTTTATTGAATAAAAGCTGAAATACTGAATAATGACTGAGCGTATCTTTTTAAGATTAACCTGCCAATTTAAAACTGACTAATCAAGTGCAAACTCTGAATCGTGTGTGATTTTAAAAGCCAATAACAAAAAATGATGACTGGGCAATTTAACAAGTTTATCGCCAGCTTTGTGTTGATGCTCATTGTATTGTCTAGCATTTACGCTGCTAGCATTTATGCGGCCAGCATCGATTTTAACAGACTTAGTACGCTTGCCAGCCAGAGATACGGTCAAAAAGCGCAGCAAGACGTTTTAGCACTGCATCAACTTATTCAAAGCTTACAATCGGCTTCAGACATGGAAAAACTGCAGCAAGTTAACGACTTTTTTAACCTGAAAATCCGCTTCACTGACGACTTGGAGCTTTGGGCAAAAACCGATTACTGGGCCACGCCTTTAGAATCGATTGGTCGACAAGCAGGCGATTGCGAAGACTTTACCATTGCAAAATACGTTTTTTTAAAAGCGCTGAATATTGATAATAATCGCATGCGGCTCACGTATGTCAGGGCCGAAATCCTGCACGATGGTCATAAGTCTTCTCAAGCGCATATGGTGCTTAGCTACTATCAAACACCGCAATCCGAGCCATTGATTCTAGATAATTTAATTGGCGAAATCTTACCCGCATCTAACAGAAAAGATTTGTCACCGATTTTTAGTTTTAACGATAAAGGTTTATGGGTAGGCGCAAGCGCTAATCCTAAAGCGGGCGCGCAAGCTAATTTATCCAGATGGCGTGATGTTTTATCCCGCATGCGCGCAGATGGAATAGAATAATTGAAAGTAAGGAATAGACATGTCACTGAATAAAAAACTGTGGTTGGCGATTGCATACATACTGATTCTGGCTTCGGGTGGCAGCTTTACGCTGAGCACGCTGCTAAGCAAACACTATCTCGAAGAAGAATTGCAGGTAAAAAATATCGATAACGCTACTTCTTTAGCGCTGTCTATGTCGCAAATGCAAAAAGATCCAACCACCATCGATTTATTAATCTCGGCACAATACGATTCTGGCCATTATCAATATATCGGCTTGTTTGACCCAAACGGCCATGTATTAACCGAGCGGGTTAATACGCGCAGCAAAACCAAAGCACCAGCATGGTTTACCAAACTATTCGCGATCGACACGCACGTTGGCATGGCCGAAGTGCAAAATGGCTGGTCGCAATACGCTACACTTAAGCTACAAAGTGACTTAAATTCTGCTTACGATACTTTGTGGGAATCCACACTGCTGGTTGCACTTTGGTCGCTGGCTATCGGCTTAATCAGTTGCTATGCGGGTAGCCAGATACTGCGAAAAATCATGAGTCCGCTCAAAGATATTGTGAATCAAGCCACCGCGATTGGTGAACATCGATTTATTACCATTGAAGAACCAAAAACCACCGAGTTTAAAGCCGTTGTCAGCGCAATGAATCGCTTGTCAAATCGCATCAAAAATACCGTGAATGAGGAATCGGTGCGCCTGGAAAAATTACGTTATCAAGCCAATTATGACCACATTAGCGGGCTGATGAATCACAGTTATTTTATGCACAATATGGACGCCAATATCGGCCATGAAGAATATTTCAATCAAGGCGTGTTAATCGTATCGCGATTAACCAATCTGCATTTAATTGACCAGCAACTAGGTTACGCAGAAACCAATGCTTTCCTTAAAACCATTGGCGATAGTCTAGAAAACGCTTGCAAGCTTCAGCCTTCTCTGTCGGCGGGGCGACTTAACGGTAGGGATTTCGCCATATTTTCTGATACTGCGCTAGATCCATACGTTCTGGGCAATGAAATAAAAAGTCTGTTAGAAAAACTGCACATTATCAGCCACCATGAGCTGAAGGCGCATTTTATTGCTGTCGCCACGCAAGTTAAAAAATCCGATTCACCCATCAAGTTAATGACGCGAATCGATAGCATTCTGGATGAAATCAGCGTAAGTAGTGGCGAAAATATATTGCATGTGATTCACCAAGAAGCGTTGCCCAGCGATTTGGATATCCATCGAAATGAATGGGAAACTTTACTTAACGCTGCAATCAAGGCCAAAAGAATCAAGCTGCAACATTATCCGCTGGTTAATCAAAAAAATGCGTTAATCCATAATGAAAGCCCTGTTAGATTGCAGCTACAAAAAAATGGAAAATGGTTTAGTGCTGGCGAATTTATTGTGTGGGCAACGCAATTTAATTTGATTAGCCGCGTGGACGAATTGGTGATAGAAACCGCGATCGGTTTGCTGAAAAATGGCGCCGATCCAATCGGCATCAATATTTCAGCAGAAAGCATCTGCGATGCAAACTTTATTAAAAAAGCCGTTACATTAATCCAATCGAATTTAACTCTTGCCAATCGATTATATTTTGAAGTGCCAGAACGTGGCGTTTTTGACCATTTTGCAGAGTTTAAAAACTTTTGCACGCAACTTAAAAGCTTGGGCTGCAAAGTCGGCATTGAGCATGTTGGTTCGCGCATTTCACGCTTGGGCGAGCTGCACGATGTTGGTTTGGATTACATTAAATTCGACGTTTCCATCATTCGCGGCATCGATACTAACGAAGCTAACAAAACATTATTACGCGGTTTATGCATGATCGCGCATTCCATCGGCGTGCTGGCATTTGCAGAAGGCGTGCAAACCGTTAACGAAGGTGAAACATTAAAATTAATCGGTATTGATGGCATGACTGGGCCAGGAATTAATATTGTTTAAGTTTAATATTGCCTAAACATTAGCATCGCCTGCGCTTTAATCCTATTAGTTAACTAGTTAAATACGTTAAAAAATACGCTTTACAGTCAATTTAAAAACTTAACCAAATTAATCGGTTTTAGCAGGTCACTGGGTTTTAAAATGTTGATTCAGCATTAACGCTAATTGCAACCTGTCTTTTGCGCCTAAACGTGTAAAAGTAGACGCCAGATGCGCTTTTACCGTGCGCTCGGTGATGGCTAAAATTCTGGCAATTTCTTTGTTGCTTAAGCCTTTTGCGGCTTCCATCGCCACTTCTTTTTCGCGCTTGGTTAGTTGTTGTAATAAACTTTGCACATATTCTGGCTGGTTGCCAATCAATCTGGTAGAAACTTCAATCAGGCGCTGCAAAAGCTCTTGGCCCAGCCATACGCCGCCATTAGTCATCACAGCGGTAATTTCTTTTAACACGTCTGGCGCGGCAAAAGCGTGGCAATATCCTCTGGCGCCAAGCCTGAGCGCATGCAGCGATTCAGCGTGATTGGGCACATTAACCAGCACCACAATTCTGGCGTTTTTATAATTATTTAAAATCGTAGCAATTGTCTTTGTCATCCATTGTTGGCGATCTTCATTCATGTGCAGCCAAAAAATGGTTTCCTGGTCTGTATTGAAGTCTTTATTTAAGTTATTTTTTAGTCGTTTTTTAGTGTTAAGTAATGGCAAGTCGGCTGAGATCAATGCGGTTGGAAAAGCCTCAGTCCAACTATTGAGCAGAACAGATAGTTTACTGATAAAAATATGTTGCATGCGGGCTTTTATCTTTCTGTAAAAGCGTAAGATTTGGCTTTAAGTATCGGCTTAAGCAAATAAGAAAGAATGGTTTTTTTGCCCGTTAAAATATCCACTTGCGCAATCATGCCGGGAATAATCGGCAAGCCTTTGCCCAAACTGGTTTGCGTGGTGTGTACGCGCACAATGTAATAGGCGTTGCCTTTTTCATCCACAGTAGAGTTGGCGGCAATGCTTTCCACGGTTGCATCCAGCGTGCCGTAAATGGTGTAATCATAAGCTGTCAGCTTAACAATCGCCGGCTGATTAGGCCGCAAAAAAGCAATATCTTTAATCTGCACCTTGGTTTCCAGCACCAACGCATCATCAGTTGGCACCAGTTCCAGCACTTCTTTACCTGGCTGAATAACACCGCCGACTGTGTTATAAAATAAACGGCTTACTTTACCATTAACCGGCGATTTTAACGTTGCTTGTTGCACGCGATCTCTTAGCCCAACGCCAGTTTCGCCAATGCTGCCCAGTTTAGCGCTTGTATCGTTAAGCTCGGTGCGCACTTTGCTGCGAAAATTTTGCTCTGCCTCGATAATTTTACGTTTGGCTTCGGAAATAGAAACTTGAATGCGGCTGCCCTGCGCACGGGCTTGGTCAATCTCGCCACGCGCCCGCGTTACTTCACGTTCCAGCTTTAAAATATCAATCTCAGAAACCGCGCCGCTGGCTAATAATGGCTTGTTTGCCGCCAATTCTTTATTGGCCGATTCAAAAGTTTTTTCCGCAATTTCACGTTTAGATTGCACTTCAATTAACTCTTTTTCGCGCTGCAGCATTTGATCGCGCGCAATATTTAAACTGGAATCTAACTCGGCTTGGCTGGCATTAAACAAGGCGTTTTCTTGCTGGTATATCTGTGGATTCTCCAGCCGAATTTCTGGTGGTGGATTAAAAGCCCTGCCTTCTGCTAACGCTTGCAAGCGCGCCTGCTTGGCCAGCAAGGCTAAAAACTGGCCTTTATTCTCCCGCAAAGTCGATTTTGCGCGCGTTTCATCAATTTTAATCAATGGCATGCCGACCTTAACCAAATCGCCTTCTTTGACCAGAATTTCAGACACAATACCGCCGTCTAATGATTGAATCACTTGCACTTGGCGCGATGGAATTACCCTGCCTTCGCCGCGCGTCACTTCATCTACCGTGGCAAACCAGGCCCATGCGATAACGGCGCACATAACCAGCAAAATGCCGTACAGCAACTTTCTGGCTTTAAGCGGCCTTTGCCCTATTAGCACCAACTCTGCTTCTTCATCCCAGCTTAAGTGGTCGCGCGTTTGTGTTGGCACCACGCGGTTAACCAGCCAATAAATGGGCGCGCTTAACCAAGATTGTTTCTTTAAAAACGCGTTAACTCCACCAATAATCTTGAATAATCCCTGACTCATCATTTCGCCTAATGCATCACCCTTAAACTGCTTTTTTTGATTGGAGGACTTTTTTTAATGCTTATTTTAACTAAAGTGCTTTACCTATTTTGCCCGCACGCAAGGCTTCAATTATCTGTTCTTTCGGGCCATCGGCAACCACACGGCCAGAATCAATCACAATGATGCGGCTGGCTAAATCAAATAATCCAGAGCGATGTGAGATAAGCACCAAGGTTTTACCTTCGGCGGCCGCCATCAAGCGTTTTTTTACCGCATCTTCGGCAGAATGATCCATCGCACTGGTTGGCTCATCCAGCAAAATAACAGATGGTTTATTGATCAGTGCGCGCGCAATGCCAACGCCTTGTTTTTGTCCGCCAGAAAGCGTTTCGCCACGCTCGCCCACACTTAAATCAAAACCTTTAGGGTGCGCGTTAATAAATTCATCAATACCCGCGGCGTGCGCAGCCGCTAAAACGGCGGCATCATCGGCGTGTGGGCTGGTCACCGTTAAATTATCACGCATCGTGCCATAAAATAGATGCGTTTCTTGCTGCACGTAACCAATGCAGCGGCGCAATTCAGCTGGGTCAACTTGACGCGCATCAATGCCATCAATCAAAATAGCGCCTTCTGTCGGTTGATACAGGCCCAGAATCAGTTTGTGAATGGTAGTTTTGCCAGAACCCATGCGCCCGAGCAAAGCCACATGTTCACCCGCCTTAATTTTGAATGAGACTTTGGTCAATGCGCTTTCTTCCGCGCCAGGGTAATGAAAGCTCACTTCCCTAAATTCGATATCGCCTTTAAAACTAGGACGTGATAAGAAATTGGAATCCTGCGGGCGTTCCACAGGCTTATTCATAATTTCATCCAATGATTGCAAGGAAGTGGACGCGGTGTGATATTGCGTCAGCAAACCTGCCGTTTGTGAAATCGGCACTAGCGCACGCGACGACAACATGGTGCAGGCAATCAGCCCACCCATGGTTAAATCGCCATTGGTGACTAAATACACGCCTAATAAAATCAGGCTGATTGAAATTAATTGCTGAATCGCGCTGGACCCATTGTGAATAGACGAAGACAGCAAGCGCAATTTGCTACCCACTTCGGTTAAATAGGTGGCGCTGTGCTCCCATTTACGCTGCATACCGCCTTCAATTCCCAGCGCTTTAATGGTCTCCAAACCCACCAAACTCTCAATTAAAGTGGCATTGCGCACTGCACCTGCGCGATACATAGTTTCAGATAACGCATGCATTTTGCTTTGCACGCTAAATGCGTAAATTAACATCACAAACGCGCCAACAATCACGGGAATCACCATATAGGGTGAAATCCATGCCATCACGATAATAAAAATTATGCCAAAAGGCACATCGATTAACGTGGTAATGGTGGCAGAAGTAATAAAATCGCGCACACTTTCAAACGAGCGTAAATTGCTGGCGAACGAACCCACCGAGTTAGGTCGTTGTTCCATGCGCAAACCCAATACCTGCTCCATAATGCGTGCACTCAGTTGAATATCGATACGCGTGCTGGCCCAATCTAAAAAATAACCGCGCATAGTGCGCAAAATAAAATCGCCCATCACAATCACCGTAACACCAATTGCCAGCACCCATAACGTTTCTATGGAGCGGTTTGGCACCACGCGGTCATACACATTCATGGTAAAAAGCGGCATGGCCAGTGCAAATATATTCACCACAAACGCCGCCACCATCACGTCCCGATAAATGCGTTTATTTTCGGCCAGCGCACCCCAAAACCAATGTCTTAAACGCACTTTTCCCACGGCGGGCGCGCGTTTATCAAATACATACTTTGGTTTGGTCACAATAAAATAGCCGGCATATTGCACGGCAATTTCATCCAGCGAAACCACCACTTCTGCATCGCCCAACTCGGGGTAGATAACCCGCGCCTGGCTTGTTTTTGCGTCGATACTTAATAATTGGCAAGCTTCATCGTTTTGTAACAACAAAGTGACCGGCAAAAAAACCGAGCGAATTTCATTGAATGGTTTTTTAAAAACAGTCACCGCTAAATTAGCGCGTTCAGCCGCGCGTTTAAACAAGGCGGGCGTCATTTTGCCATTGCGTAGCGGCAAACCAGCAATCAGCGCATCTTTAGTGGTAGCTATCTGGTGCGTACGACACGCCAGCAACAGGCAGCCAAGCAGTGCATCGCCGCTATTGACTTGTTGCTGAATCAATTCATCCAGATTTAAATGGATTGGCCGATGAGAGTTAACACTTAAATTGAGGCTATTTTTTAAGTCCGCTTTCGCGTCAGCTTTTAAGTCCGTCTTCGCCTCGGTTTTTGAGTCAGTTTTAATCTCTGCTGGATTGATAGTATGTTGATTATTAAGGTCGGCATTCTTGCTATCTAGGCTCATCACATCAACCTGTTAAATTATGTACTTAATGTAATGTATCAACATTTGGTCAATTCTACAATTATTACCAGTCTTAATCATTCAAATTGAGCTTCATTTGTGCCAAAATTAACATAAATAAATCAGTTAAGATGCTAACTTAAAGTATATTGATGCCAAATATTGTCTTGAGTGATTGCGTCAACATTGTAAAACGCTTAGCCTAATACATCATTAGCTAGGTTTGTAAAACAAAACCAAATTGGTTGTGTATAGAGAAAATAGTTTAAATAATAATTTTACTTAAACCGACTGCAAAATCTGCAATCGCCTCTATTATAAGTCTATAGTAGCTACCTAAAAATAGCCGTTTAATTTAAAGTAATACTAAATATGGGTTTGTGTAAAAAAAATTGCTTTAAATTCACCGGCAACAGCATTGTTTTCTTAATGTTAACACTTTTATCCTGTGTATTTTATAATGTACAGGCACAAGTAAATGTTAGCAAAAACAATCAGTTGCAAGAGGTTAAGTTACAGCTAAAATGGAAACACCAGTTTCAATTTGCAGGCTATTACGTAGCGCAAACCAAAGGCTTTTACGCAGCCGAAAATCTCAAAGTAGACATTTTACAAGGCGGTTTAAATAAGTCCGCCACGGATATTGTCGCCGCTAATCAAGCCCAATATGGCATTGGCGATTCTGAAATTCTGCTGGATTTTGCCAAAGGCAAACCTTTTGTTGTGATCAGCGCCTTATTCCAGCATTCGCCTTATATTTTACTCAGTCGTGATGATTCGCATATTCAAGCACCTTCCGATTTAATCGGCAAGCGGGTGATGCTGGGCGATAACCAAGGTGCTGAGGAGTTTAAAGCCATCATTAAAAATGAAGGCATTGCGCTGGGTAACATAAATATTGTCACGCACTCTTGGAATTTGCAGGATTTAATTGACCGCAAAGTCGATGCAATCTCAGCTTATATTACAGCCGAACCCAACTATCTGCGTGCGCAAGGCATTAAGCCTGGCATTTTGCACAGCACTAATTACGGCGTGGATTTTTACGGCGATACTTTATTTACCACGCGCCAGGAAGTGCAAACCCACCCCAAACGCGTGGATGCATTTTTAAGAGCCACGCAAAAAGGCTGGGCGTATGCGCTTAATCATAAAGCAGAAGTGGCGGATTTGATTCTGAACATGGATGGCGTGCGCGAACGTGGCATTACGCGCGAAATTTTGCTAAACGAAGCGCGTGATATGGAGCCGCTGATTCTGTCTGATTTGATTGAAATAGGCCATATTAATCCTGGTCACTGGCAGCATATTGCCAACGAATTAGCCAAGCTTGGTTTGGTCAAACAAGATCTGGATTTAACCGGTTTTATTTATCAACCCATTAAACCGTCACCGACTTTTTCCAAAAAAACCCTATTGATTGCCAGTTTTTTAGGCCTTATCGCGCTATCAATCCTCGCTATCTGGACGTTTAAAACGCGTCAAAGAATGCGCATCAGCGCACAAAAGCTGAAGATTGAAACCGCGCGGCGCCAGCAAACTGAAATGGAACTTGTCGAGGCGCAATCCCGTGTTAACGAAATGTTTAAGTCAACTGCGGCAGGCATCGCCATTGCTGATACAAATGGGCGTTACGTGATGGCGAACAACGCTTACTGCGAAATGTTGCAATATAGCGAATCAGAACTAAAAACCACCGATTTTTACGCGTTAACTCCGCCAGAAGACCGTCTTAATAATGCACAAAAAGTGCAGCAGTTGCTAGATGGCGAAATCAACAGTATTACTGTTGAAAAGCGTCATGTTAAAAAAGATGGCGAAATTATATGGGTACGTGCCAGCGTTACGCCAATGCATTCAGCAACAGGTGAAATTACCAATATAATTTCGGTTTGCGAAAATATCGATAAGCAAAAGGCCCTTGCCGATAAGCTTAAACGCAGTGAAGAGTTATTACAGCTAGCCAGCCACCTTGCGCATATGGGTGGCTGGGATTTAGAGCTAAAAAATAGGCAGATGACTTGGTCGGATGAAGTGTCGATATTGCATGATATGCAACCTGGACATTCTGTCACGCTTGAAGAAGCCAGCAATATGATTGCGCCGCAATGGCGCGATTTATTGAAAACCAGTTTGGATGAATGCATTGCCACTGGCAAGCCATATGATTTAGAGTTTCAAAAAGTGACCGCTAAAAATCGTTCTATTTGGGTTCGCTCTGTGGCGCAAGCTGTTCGCAATGAAGCTGGTGAAATTGTGCGCATACAAGGTGCGTTTCAAGACATTTCTAATTATAAAAAACTGGAAATATTCAATCAAAAACAATCGTTAATTTTAGAAAAAATCGCCTCTGGTGTCAGTTTAAAAGCGGTGTTAGAACAATGCGTGCAACTGATTGAAAATCAATATCCCACGCTAATTTGCATGGTTAATTTGTTGGACGAAAGTGGTCGATATTTAAAAACCGGCACTTCAAAAAGCCTGCCAGCCGAGTATGTTAAGGCAATTGACGGTGTAGAAATTGGCCCAGCTGTCGGCTCTTGCGGCACCGCCGCTTTTGAGCAGCGCGAAGTGATTGTAAGCGATATTGCAACGGATGCATTGTGGCAAAACTATAAGCAATTTGCGCTTAAACATAACCTGCTGGCTTGCTGGTCGCTGCCGGTTTTTTCTAGCAAAGGCCTTGTGATTGGCACTTTTGCCGCGTATTCAACACAAATTGCTACCCCGCTTAAAGAAGAAATCGAGCTGATTCGTTCGATTAGCAAAACCATTGGCATTGCCATTGAAAAAGATAAATCCTCTGAGCAAATCCGCCTGCTGCAATCGGCTATTTCAAGGTTGAATGACATTGTGCTGATTACTGAAGCCGAATCGATTAATCAAACTGGCCCAGTCACAGTATTTGTAAACGATGCATTTGAGCAGCGCACAGGCTACCGCCGAGATGAAATTATCGGCAAATCGCCACGTATGCTGCAAGGCCCAAAAACTGACAAAGTCGAGTTAAAACGCATTCACGATGCGTTAGAAAACTGGCAGCCAGTGCGCGCCGAGCTAATCAATTATAAAAAGAACGGTGAAGAATTTTGGATTGATCTGGATATTGTGCCGATTAATAATGCGGCTGGCTTATATACGCACTGGGTTGCAGTAGAACGCGATATTACCAAACGCAAAGCGACTGAATTAGAAACCACAAGGCTTAACCGTGCGCTACGCATGCTAAGCGCTTGCAATGACAGGCTGGTGCGCATTAAGGATGAAACCCAACTGATTCATGAGATTTGCCAGTTAGCGGTTGAAGTTGGCGGCTATAGCATGGCGTGGGTGGGTTATGCGCAGCACGATGCACATAAATCCATTATACCTGCTGGCAGTTTTGGTAGTGAGGGCGATTTTCTAAATCAATTAAACCTGGGCTGGGCAGAAAATAATCCGCGCGGCTTAGGTCCTGGTGGCAAAACGATTCGTGGTGGTAAAACAATCACCGTAGACGAGCTGGCAAAAGACCCCACTTATCCAGCCCTAAAAGAAGCCACACAAGAAGGTTATTTAAGTCTTGTTTGTTTACCGCTCTTGAATGATGGGCGATGTTTTGGGTTTTTAGCGATGTATAAGAAAGTTGCGCTTAACATTACAACTGAAGAACTTAAACTTTTGGAAGATATGGCCGATGATCTTTCTTTTGGCATATTGAGCATTCGCGCCAAAGCTGAGCAAGAGAGATTGCAGGCTGCAGTGATGCAGGTCGCATCCAGTGTGTCGATGACTACCAATAATCAGTTTTTTGAACAACTGGTTCAAAACATGGTGACTGCGTCTGATGCAGATGCTGGTTTTATTGCTTTATTGATGCCGGATGAACAGTTGCAAGCTCGTACTACAGTCGCCATTGCAGACAATAAGCTAATAGAAAATTTTACTTACGATGTGGGCAGCAGCCCTTGTAATCATTTGCTTCGGTCAGAACATTTTATGCTGTCCAACGCATCGGTAGAATGTTTTCCGTCTCAAACCATGTTATCACTGGGCATGAAAGATTATATTGGTCAACGCTTGGTGAACAGCAGAGGCAAAATCATCGGCATGATTTTTGTGATGAAACGTGACATTTTTAAACAAGATGTTTTTACAGTTTCTACCCTTAAAATATTTGCAACCCGTGCCGCGGCAGAAATCGAACGTCAAGATTACGACAGACACTTAAGCGAGCAAGCATCGTTGTTAGACAAAGCGCAGGACGCGATTATTGTGCGCGACATGGATTACCGCATACGATTCTGGAACAAAGGCGCAGAGCGGCTGTATGGCTGGACTGCAGAAGAGGCGTTGGGGCAATCCATTGTCGATTTAACCTATTTAAACCCAGCAGATTTTTTTGAATCGGATGAAAAGTTACTCAAAACAGGCGAATACAGCAATGAAGTGATTCAAAAGCGCAAAGATAAAACCCGATTATTTGCCGAAGTGCGCTGGTCTTTGGTCAAGGATGATAAAGGTCAACCGCTTTCGGTGCTGTGTATTAACACCGACATCACACAACGCAAAGCGGCGGCAGAAGAAATTCAGTACATGGCGTTTTATGACGCGCTAACCAATTTGCCGAATCGTCTTTTATTGCAGGAAAGGCTGAAACACGCCTTAACCAGCAGTATTCGCAATAACAGATACGGCGCAATATTATTTATCGATATTGATAACTTTAAAACCATTAACGATACGATGGGCCATGCGGCAGGCGATATTTTATTGCAGAATATTGCAAAACGCTTACTAGAAAATATCCGTGATAGCGATACCGTCTCCCGATTAGGTGGCGATGAATTTATTATCATGCTGGAAGAATTAAGTACGGATTTAACGGAAGCTGCTGTACAAACTAAACTAGTTGGCGAGAAATTAATTCAGCTGTTTCAAGAACCGTTTGATGTGGGTAATCAAAAATATTACAGCAGCCCCAGCATCGGCATCACTTTATTTAAAGACGATAATCAATCCGTTACAGATTTACTCAAGCAGGCTGACCTTGCCATGTATCAAGCCAAAGCGGCTGGACGTAATGCATTGCGATTTTACGACCCACAAATGCAAGCTACCGTTAGCCGCCGAGTAGAAATAGAAGCTGATTTGCGTGACGCGCTTAAAAATAACGAATTTTTGCTGCATTACCAGCCGCAAATGGATTCAGCAGGCCAATGCATTGGTGCAGAAGCGTTATTGCGCTGGAACAATGCCATTAAAGGCATGATTTCGCCTGCCCAATTTATTCCGCTGGCTGAAGAAACCAGGCTGATTTTACCGATTGGCGAATGGGTGCTGAAAACCGCCTGCGAGGCGTTGGTTAAATGGGAAAAAATGCCCGAAATGGCTAATCTGCAACTAGCGGTAAATGTCAGCGTGCATCAGTTCCGCTTAACCAATTTTGTAGAGCAAGTTTTAGCCATTGTGCAATCTACCGGCGCCAACCCTGCCCGATTAAAACTGGAGTTAACCGAAAGCTTGTTTGTGGAAAATGTAGAAGATATTATTGCTAAAATGACCGCCTTAAAAGCACAAGGTATTGCATTCTCGCTGGATGATTTTGGCACTGGCTATTCGTCACTTTCTTACCTGAAACGTTTGCCATTAGATCAGCTTAAAATCGACCAATCGTTTATTAGAGATGTATTAACCGATACCCACGATGCAACTATTGCGCGCAGCATTATCACACTTGGGCAAAATTTAGGGCTGGCAGTGATTGCAGAAGGCGTAGAACTTTTGGAGCAAAAAGAATTTTTATTAAGCGAAGGCTGTCACTTCTATCAAGGCTATTATTTCAGCAGACCATTACCGATGAGTGAGTTGGAAAACTTCATTAAAAATAAGAAAATTCATCAAAAGTAAGATTGCAAAACAGGGTTATATAATAAGATTGTGTTCGATCAGCCTTATTTTTAAATCATTAACGTAGGTTAATCTTATTGCGCAAGTAAATACCTTTAAGAAAGCACCATAATGACGCAAAACTCAACTGATTACGAAGCAAAACGTATAGCGGCTGTTTTAAATGCCGATATCTTAGACACGGCATCTGAATCCGATTATGACGAGCTGGTAAAGCTGGCTGCCATGATATTTCATGTGCCAATATCCACCGTGACTATTGTAGATTCGCATCGGCAATGGTTTAAAGCGGCTATTGGACTTGCTGTAACTGAAACCGATAGAGATATTTCTTTTTGCACCCACGTTGTCGATCAAAACAAACATCTAGTGGTTGAAAACACCAGAGAAGATGCACGCTTTGCTAATAATCCATTCGTGTTACATGAGCCAAACCTTGGTTTTTATGCTGGCGTGCCTTTGCGCACCGCCGAAAATCACGCGATTGGCACATTTTGCATCATGGATAAAAATCCGCGCAAATTTTCTGCTACAGAACTTAAAACGCTTAGAGCGCTGGCTAATCAAGCCATGAAATTATTAGAGTTACGCATAGAACGTAAAAAGTTGCTTGAAAGTGAACAACGCTGGAAATTTGCCTTAGAAGGTGCTGGTCACGGCGTTTGGGACTGGAAAATCAAGGCAGATGAAATTACTTTTAATAAAAAATGGTTAGAAATGCTGGGCTATACAGAAAGTGATTTGATTAATAATTTTGAAACGTATCGTCAAATGGTGCATCCAGAAGACATTGATACGCTTTTAGAGAAATTAGATAGCTATCTGCATAAAAAAACCGATACCTATCGCGTAGAACTTAGGTTGCGGTGCAAGGATAAAAGCTGGAAATGGATATTAACCAGAGGCATGATTGTTGCCTGGGATGCGGACGGTACGCCACTGCAAATGATTGGCACGCATACTGATATCTCAATCAGAAAGCAATCAGAAGAAATCGCTTGGAGACAGGCAAATTTGGATTCTTTAACTAGCTTACCGAATCGCCGCATGTTTTTTGATTGCCTGGGAAAAGAGATTAAACGCAGCGAGCGTTCTCATCAGATTTTTGCGCTAATGTTTATCGATCTAGATGGCTTTAAGCTGGTTAACGATAGTTTTGGACATCAAGTTGGCGATCAGTTATTAATCGAAGTTTCACGGCGGCTTAACCACTGCATTCGCGCGTCTGACACGGTGGCCAGATTAGGCGGTGATGAATTCACCGTTTTAGTCAATAGCATTGCCGAAGAATCAGATGCTGGAATCATCGCCGATAAAATTTTAATTGCGCTAAACCAGCCGTTTATTTTAGACGGTAATCACGTTCAATTATCTGCCAGCATCGGCATATCCATTTATCCGCAGCACGGTTTGGATGCAGATTCTTTGGTAAAAAAAGCCGACAGCGCGATGTATGTGGCAAAAGACCAAGGCAAAAATGCCTGGAAGCTGTTTAATTTTGTTAATTAATTTAATCTTGATTAATGAATGATTTTTTTAAGCTAAAAAACTGGTTAACTTAATCTGGTTAAGTTATTTGGTTAACTTGGCAGAACAGAAATCACAATTAACTTAAAAATTAAGTCTAAAAACACAATTAAATATCAAACCAATTGTTTTAATTGATCATTTTTTGGTGCAATAGCCATACCAACAAGATGATTTAAATTTACGATACTGTGAATTATTTAACTAACTAGGTCATTTTTCGTGGATTGTAATTTGAAAGGCTATTTACCCTCCGTGTTCGCTCAATATTTTGCTTTAATCACTTATTTAAAACCTCACCATTTTCATAGTTTAACTCTGATTTAAGATTGCCATCTTTATCCCACGCAAATTCTTTGCCTACCTTTTTGCCATCCATAAAATAGGATTCTGCGCGTTGTTGGCCGTTGTCAAACCATTGTTTAAATAATCCGTGTTCTCGCCCATTTTTGTAATGTGCTTCTAGTTTCATTTGGCCATTTTCGTACCATTGATTCCAAACACCATCTTCTTTGTCATCAACATAGTTGGTTTGAATTTTTTTGCGGCCACTTTCATACCAAAAAATCTCTAAGCCTTGTTTTTTGCCATTTTTAACACTCACTTCATATTTTGGATTTCCGTTATCAAATTGCTCGGTATATTTGCCTGTAAAGTTTTTTTCAAAAAAAGTTGCTGCGAAAGCGCCATTTATAGTGGCTATTAAGCATATTGCGATTAACGCTATTTTTAATAGTTTCATACAAAGTTTTAAATTGATTGATTAACGATAGTAGAGGCAGAAAATTTAAAAGTGTTCAATTTTGATGATTAAAACCCGTTAACTAAAACAAAAAAAGCCTGGTGATTACTCACCAGGCTTTTAAATTAGCTAAAAGCTAATTATTTATTCATTACGTACATTGTTACTTCAAAGCCAAAACGCATTTCAGTCGCTGCTGGAGTTGTCCACATGATCATTTCCTTTTCATTTACATGCATCAGTATTGATGTGTTTGTATGATTCATATATTACAGAGTGGTTTAATTTTAGCTCTATGCAGTTGGCGTAATTAAGCCTAATGATTTTGCGTAAAAGTGAATCGAATGATAAGAATGAAACGATGGTTAATACGTATTGTCTAAATTTTTGCATTAAATAAATAATGAGGCAAACAATGCATCAATTTATATCAATCGCAGCAATTGCATTAATTAGCACACTTGCGCAAGGCGCAGAAGCGCCAATAAGCGCCGAAAATATCAAAAAAATTATGGTGGTCGATTTTGAGTTGCGTGACGTTTCGCCTTTGCCCAACGTGACGCAAGAGGTAGAACGCACTGCGTTGATTGATGCAGTGATTAAAAAAACATTAGCTGAAAATGGCTATACAATTACTGTTGCTTGCGATGCGCTAAAAAAAGCCTCTGCACAAGGCGAAGGCTATTTGTATGACAGGCCAGAAGTTGCAGGTAAAATTGGCGGCGATTGCGGCGCTGATTATGTGTTAATGGGGCAAACGTGGAAGCCGAGTTTTTTATTTGTTTTTCCACAAGTGCAGGTTGTGGATACACGCAAAAACTTAACGCGTGAGCAATTGGTGGTTGTGAGCCGTGCGGTGCAATTAGAGGCCTCCACTTTGGATAAAAATGTAACCGAAAATGCCGCAAAAAAATTGGCCATGCAAATTATTGATAAACTTAAGTCGTTAAATAGCCAATAGGATTTTTTGATCAATAAAAAAGGAATGCTTATGTCAACTTATACCGTTTTAATCACCGGAGCGAACCGCGGCTTGGGGCTGGAATTTGCAACACAATATGCGAATGATGGTTGGCATGTTCTGGCCTGCTGCCGCGACCCAGAATCGGCCAGCGAATTGCAAACACTTAGAAACACATATAGTAATGTACAAATATTTGGCCTAGATGTCGGTAATTTTGATCAAATTGATGCGCTGGCTTTGCAGTTAAAAAATCAACCAATTGATGTATTAATCAATAACGCAGGCGTTTATCCGCCCAGCTCATTTGGCGATAGCAATTATGAAAAATGGGCGCTAGCGTTTAAAGTAAACGCCATGGCTTCGCTTAAAATGGCAGAGGCATTTGTGCAGCATATTGCGAAAAGTCAGCTTAAAAAAATGGCTACTCTCAGTAGCAAAATGGGCAGTGTTGATGACAATACCAGCGGCGAAAGTTATATTTACCGCAGTAGTAAAACCGCGGTCAATATGGTGATGAAAAGTTTGTCGATTGATTTAAAGCCTTATGGCATCAGTGTTGTGACGTTGCATCCTGGCTGGGTGCAAACCGACATGGGTGGCCCCAATGGCCTGATTGATGCGCAAACCAGCGTTGCAGGATTGCGCGAAGTCATTAATCAATTAAGTTTAGACAATTCGGGTCAATTTATTGCGTTTGATGGCAAAGCCATTGCTTGGTGATCACTAGTTATTAATAATTTGCTTTATCAATAATTACAATGATTTAAACGGTACGCGTTCTTCAAGTTCGCTGGTATAAGCAGCAACGCCCTCGCCTTCGCGATTTAAAAATTGTTGAATCGCTTTTTTAAAATCTGGATGTGCAATTTTGTGATACGAACAAGTGGGGCGCGGCTCAAACCCCCGCGCTAATTTATGTTCACCTTGCGCGCCACCTTCAAAATATTCAATTTTTTCTGCCATACAAAATTGCTGCGCCTGATAATAACACAGTTCAAAATGTAGCCCAGAGACAAACTGCGTTGCACCCCAATAGCGGCCATATAAAGTATGCCTATTATAGATATTCAGCGTGCTGGCAATCGGTTTTCCGTCAATTTCCGCCACAATCAGTAAAATATGCTGCGGCATATTTTTGCCAATGTCGCAAAAAAACTGTTGCGTTAAATATGGCGTAGAGTGGTGTTCGCGATAAGTATTGCTGTAACACTGATAGAAAAAATCCCAATCTTGTCTGGTCGCTTCAG
Organism: Methylotenera sp.; assembly: GCA_046594915.1. Taxonomy (GTDB): domain Bacteria; phylum Pseudomonadota; class Gammaproteobacteria; order Burkholderiales; family Methylophilaceae; genus Methylotenera_A. Next base: position 19,985 of record JBKJRC010000005.1, read on the forward strand.
TGCCTTTTATGTGCCTGCAAATCACACCCGCTTGCACTATTTTTTTGCGTTCCTGATGGATTTTTTTGCGCTTATCATGGCTTAAAGTCGCTAAAAAATCGTCAAAATCGCGATAGTTTTTATTCTGCCACCTAAACTGCACGCCAGTGCGCTTTAACCAACCCGCTTTTTCTAACGGTAAGGCATCGACATCATTAGGAAATAGCACATGCGCGCTGGATAAATCATGCTGATGTAGCATATTTTCTAACGCCTCAATCATTAATAACTGCACTTTTGGCTGCTGGCTCAATAACCGATTGCTAGTAATGGGTGAAAATGGAATGGCAGATAATAATTTTGGGTAATAATTAAGTCCGCTGCGTTGATACGCGTCTGCCCATGCCCAATCAAACACATATTCGCCATAAGAATGGCTTTTTAAATACAGTGGCATTGCGCCAACCAAGCGATTGTTTTGCGTGACGATTAATGGATGCGGCATCCAGCCTGTGCCGTTACCCACCGAGCCGGAATTTTCTAGTGCGCTTAAAAATGCATGGCTAAGCAGTGGCGTGCCATCGGTTAATGCATCCCATTCATCCGCTGCAATCTCATTGATGCTGCTGATGATTTCGGCACGAAATTCTTGTGCGTTGATGCTTGTATCTTGTGGGCGCGTCATGGCAATACTTTTAACCTATTTAAAATAGTTTATCAATCGTATTCGGTGGGAGTGATAATGCAGCCATTCGTTTAAACAAAAAAACAAATTAAAAAAGTTAACCTCATTTATTGGTTAACTTTTTAGTGGCTCGCGTAGATTAGATAGGACGTTTTCGGGTATTTGAGGCTTCTTTGTTGGCTTTGGATTTACTTTTATTTTTGATTTCTGCTTCTGCATCTAAAATTTTCTGCGCTTCCATTTTAGCTGCTGCTGCTTTTTGACGTTCAATGGATTTTGCCTGCGCCAGCTCTAATTCTTCTAGCGTAATCACGTTATTTTCATCCACATCCACAAAGTTAAAATGACGCGCGATTTGCGGCAGGCATAATGTGGCTTCTTCGCGATCAATCGAATCATCGTTATCTTTATTACAATCGTTAAACCTGGCTTGTACGCTATCTTTCATGGCTTTGCGTTTTTGCTCAATTTGCGCATGTTCTGGGTCTGTCGACTTTGCATAATCGTCCAACGCTTTGCGCAAACGCGCTCTGTCATCTGGGCTAAAGTTATGTTCTAAGGTTTTTTCTAAACCATTTTCATCCGTCTGTTCTAAATACGCTTTTTCTTCCCCTGATAAAAGATTTTTATCCTCTGCCAGCACAGGCGCAGCAAGCAAATTGCCAAACAATGCCAACAAAGTGAGTGTGGGAGTTAAATAATGTAGGTTTACAAACATTGTTTAATGAATTTTCATTCTTTCTACTGTTTTTTTGCTGATAAAACTGATTAACCAGCACAGAAATGCAATCATGAATCAGCATTGTTAATGCATTGTTTCACGAAATCCAATAATTGTAACTATTTGTAACAACAGCGTTTTATGCTTTATAGACGCGTTTAATGACCGAAAAGTTTTTACAATTCTAGATTTATTCAGCCTTAAAACATATACTACATAATTAGTAATATTATGTTGCTATGTTAAACCGTAGCGCTTTAATCATAGCGAGAGTGTAACGATGGCTGAAAATAGCAAAAATATATTAATGGTAGATGACGATATGCGTATGCGCGAGTTGCTGCAACGCTATTTGACCGAGCAAGGCTTTAATATTAAAACGGTATCTGATTCAAAAGAAATGGACGCCATATTAACAACGGAGACGTTTGATTTATTGGTGCTGGATTTAATGTTGCCAGGCGAAGATGGTTTGGCCATTTGCCGGCGCCTGCGTGGTAATAAATTTACCACGCCAATTATTATGTTAACCGCGCGTGGTGATGAAGTGGACAGGATTATAGGCCTGGAAATGGGTGCAGATGATTATTTACCCAAACCGTTTAACCCGCGCGAATTACTGGCGCGTATTAACGCGGTATTACGCCGCCATGAACATAATCCAGAAGCTGAAAACACAGGTAAATTAGAAACCTTTGCGTTTGGTGAGTTTGTGTTTGATCCTTCCAGCCGCAGCCTTAGTCGCAATGGCATGCCGATTACCATTACCAGCGGTGAATTTGCCTTGTTGAAAGTGTTTACTGAACACCCGCGCCAGCCACTTTCGCGTGACCGCCTGATGCAATTAGCACGCGGGCGTGAGTTAGATGTGTTTGATCGCAGCATTGATGTGCAAGTCTCACGTTTACGCCGAATTGTAGAGCCTGATCCGTCACATCCGCGCTATCTACAAACCATGTGGGGCTTTGGTTACGTGTTCATTCCTGATGGCGAAGCATCGCACTAATTGACTTAACCATAATTCTAGTGAAATATTTAATTCATTAATTCATCGCATTGAGATTTCTACCTCGCAGACTGCTTTCACGCTTAATGTTGCTTATCGCCATCTTACTGGCGGTAAGTATTTATGCATCGCTCAAGATTTTTGATTATTTTGATCGAGAGCCCCGCGCCACCACGGCCGCATTACAAGCTGTTACTATTGTTAACTACACTCGCGCTTCTCTTATTGCATCACACGAAAACCGCCGTTTAGCATTGTTATCCGAATTATCAGGCCGCGAAGGTGTACGCGTGTATGCGGCTGATTTTTTAGAAGATATTGAACCGCTACCTAAAGACCCGTTTATTAATTTAATCGCCGAAAAAATCCGTGAGCGCCTGGGCGTAGAAACGATTATTACCGTTAATCATTACGGCATTCCAGGTTTGTGGATTAGCTTTAATGTGGAATTAGACGACTTTTGGGTAGTGATTCCAAAAATTCAGGTGGATAGGCCTTTCCCCTGGCACTGGCTTGGCTGGGGCGCTGTGGTTGGCTTGCTATCACTACTGGGAGCTTACTTAATTGCCGCGCGCATTAATCGACCACTTAGTTTGCTGGTGCATGCCGCCGATCGATTGCGTAACGGAGAACCTGCGCCCCGTTTACCAGAAGACAGTGTAGACGAACTGCGTGAAGTAAGCCGCACTTTTAACGAAATGGCAGAATCCTTAGTGCGACTGGATAACGAACGTACATTGTTGCTGGCTGGCGTTTCGCATGATATTCGCACGCCGCTGGCAAGGCTAAGGCTAGCCGTTGAGATGTTGCCCGAAGACGGCTGCAACAGCCTGAAAGCGGGCATGATTGAAGACATTGCCGACATGGATAATATCATCCATCAATTTTTAGATTTTGTGCGCGGCGTAGAGGGCGAGCCCACCAAAATGATGGATATTAATAGCTTATTACGCGCACTTGCTGAACGCCAAGCCCGAGCAGGACGCGACCTTAAACTAAATTTAACCTCTACTTATTTTATTCCGTTACGGCCTTTGGCCATGCAGCGTTTGCTAGATAACTTAGTTGGTAATGCGTATGCTTATTCAAAAGGCGAGGTAGAAGTAAGCAGTAAAATCACCGCCGAAAAAATCGTGATCAGTGTGCTGGATAACGGCCCAGGCATTCCACCAGAACATGCGGAGCGCTTACTGCGCCCATTTGAACGCATGGACAGCGCACGTAATAAAAATGAAGGTGGCAGCGGCTTAGGTTTGGCTATTTGCAACCGCATCGCTAAACTGCATCGCGGCAGTTTAGCGTTAGTGAATCGTCCGCAAGGCGGCTTAGAAGCGAGATTAACGCTGCCGATTCAAAATTAATTAACTGTTTGGCTTAAACCAGTTTAATTTTTCGCGTAATTGCACCACTTCACCAATAATCGTCAAACACGGGGGTTTCATCTCAGCTAGCGCTACTTTTTCAGCTAAATCTGCCAAAGTAGATGTGACTACTCTTTGGCGCTGTGTAGTTCCTTGTTGTACAACGGCAACGGGCATGCTGGCTGAAACGCCATGTTCTATTAATTTTTCACAAATTTCTTTTAAACCGACCAAACCCATGTAAATCACCACAGTTTGACGCGGACGCGACATTGCGACCCAATCTAAATCTAATGTGAGCTCTTTATTCGCGTTGGCTTTCAAATGGCCTGTAATAAACAAACAAGCCTGCGCATAATCACGATGCGTTAATGGAATGCCCGCATAACTGGAAACACCATTGGCGGCGGTAATGCCAGGCACCACTTGAAACGGTACGCCGTGCGCCATTAGCGTTTCAATCTCTTCGCCGCCGCGGCCAAATATAAATGGATCACCACCTTTTAAGCGCAACACGCGTTTGCCTTGCAAGGCTAACTTGGCTAACAGTTCGTTGATTTCTTCCTGCGGCATGGTGTGCTGGTCGCGCGATTTACCCACATAAATCAGTTCAGCATCGCGACGCACCAGCTCCATCACCTCAGGGCTCACCAATTTATCGTACACGCAAACATCGCATTGCTGCATCAATCTTAACGCCCTAAAAGTGAGTAAATCTGGGTCACCTGGCCCGCCGCCAACTAAAAAAACTTCACCTTTATTTGTCGTCGCATCGGCATTGTCTAAAATATTTTGCAACAACTCACGCGCCGCTTGCTCTTGTCCAGACAACACGCGCTCCACCATCGGGCCTTGCAACACACCCTCCCAAAAACGGCGGCGTAACTGGGTGGTGGCAAACTTAACCTTCACTTGCTCACGAAATTCACCCGCAATAGTGGCGATTCTGCCATAAGTAGCGGGCAGCATGGTTTCAATTTTGGTGCGAATATAGCGCGCTAGTACAGGCGCGTTGCCTTCAGATGAAATCGCAATCACCACCGGGCTGCGATCAATAATCGAACCCATGGTAAACGTGCATAAATCAGGCGCATCCACCACGTTTACAGGAATATTTTGCGCTTTTGCCGCAATTGAAACCGCCATATTAACCGCCAAATCATCGGTTGCCGCAATCACCATGCAAGCGCCTGTTAACTGGCTTGGCTCAAAATGAGCTTTGATATAGTTTATCTTGTTTGCACTGGCTAAATCTTGCAGTTCGTGGCAGATTTCTGGCGAATAAATGGTGATTGCTGCGCTGGCTTTGAGCAACATGCTCACTTTTCGCATTGCAACATCACCACCACCGATCACCACACAGTGACGATTGTTGATATTAAAAAAGATTGGAAGCGCTTGCATAAACAGTTCGATTTAAAGGTTTAGCCTATTTTACCTTGCGCAATGTAAATACGCTAAAATTATGCTTTGCAAATGAGCACGATTAACTTGATTCCGACTAAAAAAGACTTAACTCAGCCCAAAAAAGTATTCATTAAAACTTTTGGCTGCCAGATGAACGAATATGACTCGTTGCGCATGGTAGATATGCTGCATGCGGATAACGGCATGACGCAAACCGACAATGTAGATGAAGCCGATGTGATTTTGCTCAACACTTGCTCGGTTCGCGAAAAGGCCGAAGATAAAGTGTTCAGCCATTTGGGTCGTTTTATTCCGTTAAAAGCCAAAAACCCCAATTTAATCATTGGTGTAGGCGGCTGCGTTGCTTCGCAAGAAGGCGATAATATTATTAAACGCGCGCCTTATGTAGATGTGGTGTTTGGCCCACAAACCTTGCATCGCTTGCCTGAGATGATTAAAAATTCGCAGTCCATTGGAAAATCGCAAGTGGATATTTCATTCCCAGAGATTGAAAAATTTGACCATCTGCCGCCGCCACGGGTTGAAGGCGCAACGGCGTTTTTAAGTATTATGGAAGGTTGTAGCAAATATTGCAGTTTTTGCGTAGTGCCTTATACGCGCGGCGAAGAAGTCTCGCGCCCATTTGGCGATATTTTGCTAGAAGCCATACAATTGGCTGAACAAGGCGTAAAAGAAATCACTTTGCTAGGCCAAAATGTGAATGCTTACCGCACAGATTATGAAGGCGTTGAGGCCGATTTGGCCATGCTGATTGAAACCATTGCCGAAATTGCGCAAATTGAGCGAATTCGCTTTACCACTAGCCACCCGAATGAAATGAGTGAGCGCTTAATTCACTGTTTCGCCAATGTGGCAAAACTGGCGGTGCAATTGCATTTGCCTGTGCAGGCCGGCTCTGACCGTATTTTAATGGCGATGAAACGTAATTATACGGCGCTACAATACAAAAGCATTATTCGCAAATTAAAAAATGCCAGCGCAAACCTGACATTGACCTCGGATTTTATTGTGGGTTTTCCTGGTGAAACTGAAGCCGATTTTGAGGCGACCGTAAAACTGATGCAGGATGTTGGCTTTGATTACAGCTTTAGTTTTCTATATAGCCCACGACCAGGCACGCCAGCTGCTTTTATTAAAGACGATACACCGCAAAATATTAAACTGGCAAGATTAAATAAGCTGCAAGCCATTAACGAAGCGCAAGGTGATGCAATTAGTCGCAATATGTTGGGTACGATACAACGCGTATTAATTGATGGTATTTCGCGCAAAGATGCCGCCCTTTTGGCAGGCAAAACCGATAATAATCGTGTGGTGGATATTGCCGGAAATATTGCGTTAATTAACACCTTTGTGAACGTAAAAATCACCGATGTATCCAATCCAAAACGTTTACATGGCCAAATAGCTGAAAAGACTTTTTAATCAATGGAAATCACCCTACAGCCAGAAGACAACGTGCGCTTGGCGAATCTATGCGGTACGTTAGATGAAAATATCAAGCAGATTGAAACCGCGCTTGAGGTGAATATTAATCGCCGCGGCAGCACATTTAATATTACCAGCGCCAGCAGCAATGCAGCCAAAGCAGATAATATGCGTCTTGCCGCACAATTGATTGAAAATTTTTACGTACGCGCCAAAAAACCGCTTGAGTTGGAAGATGTGCAATTAGGTTTGGTTGAAATCGACAAGCTAAAGCCAGAGGATATATCCAGTACAACCATGCCAATCTTGATGACGCGCCGTGGCGATTTACATGGCCGCACGCCGCGCCAGGTTTCGTATTTACAGCAAATTCAAGATCACGATATCACCTTTGGCATTGGCCCAGCCGGTACAGGCAAAACCTATTTGGCGGTTGCCAGCGCCATAGATGCGATGACCCGCGACCGCGTTAAAAGAATCGTATTGGTGCGCCCTGCGGTAGAAGCTGGTGAAAAACTGGGCTTTTTACCGGGCGATTTAAACCAAAAAGTAGATCCGTATTTACGCCCTCTTTATGACGCGCTATATGATTTAGCGGGCTATGACACCGTAAACAAAATGTTTGAGCGCGGCGCCATTGAAGTAGCGCCATTGGCATATATGCGTGGCCGTACGCTGAACCAGAGTTTTATTATTCTGGATGAAGCGCAAAATACCACGCCTGAACAAATGAAGATGTTTTTAACCCGTATTGGTTTTGGCACCAAAGCAGTGATTACAGGCGATGTGACACAGATTGACTTGCAGCGTCATCAAAAAAGTGGTTTGGTAGAGGCGCAGAAAATCTTAAAAGAAGTGAAAGGCATTGCCATGACGCACTTTTTATCGGCTGACGTGGTGCGCCATCCATTAGTGCAAAAAATCATCAACGCTTATGAAGAATATGAATTTAAAAATAATTAGTTAACCACTTTTTTTAAGGCAGCTTATTTCAATATCTCTTTAGTGAATTGTTTTTCTATTATTGCTTTTTTAAAAACTTTGCATCCAGACTCAACATCTCAATGTAAGCGACACCAATCTGTAACGACTAATTTTTATCTCTCAATCTAAAGTTCAGCTATGTCTTATATAAGATATAAGTGTTATATTATGATTTAAACACAGGAATAAAATGAATGTGTTTAAACAGTCCGAAGCAGTATTGCGCACAAAATGCATTCAATCACTTAACTTTTAAAACCGATAGAGGACAACATGGCACTGGTTTCATTGCGTCAATTATTAGATCACGCAGCAGAACACAATTACGGATTGGCCGCTTTCAATGTCAATAACATGGAGCAGGTGCATGCCATTATGCAGGCGGCCGATACGACCAATAGCCCCGTTATTTTGCAAGGCTCGGCTGGCGCGCGCAAATATGCAGGCGAAGCTTTTTTGCGGCATTTGGTACTGGCTGCCATTGAGTCTTATCCGCATATTCCCGTTGTGATGCATCAAGATCACGGTCATACGCCAGCAGTTTGTATTCAGGCGATGCGTTCAGGTTTTTCTAGCGTGATGATGGATGGCTCTTTAATGGAAGACGCTAAAACGCCATCTAGCTATCAATACAATGTAGATGTCACTAAAAAAATTGTAGAGTTTGCGCATGCCATTGGCGTCTCAGTAGAGGGAGAATTAGGCGTATTAGGTTCGTTAGAAACTGGCTTGGCTGGTGAAGAAGACGGTTCTGGGGCAGAAGGAGTTTTAGAGCATTCTCAACTGTTAACCGATCCGATTGAGGCCGCCGATTTTGTCAATAAAACCGGTGTAGACGCTTTGGCGATTGCCATTGGCACATCGCACGGCGCGTATAAATTTACTAAACCGCCTACTGGCAAAACATTGGCGATTCATCGCATTAAAGAGATTCACGCGCGCATTCCCAATACGCATTTGGTGATGCACGGCTCATCGTCGGTGCCGCAAGAATGGCTGAAAATTATCAATGCTTACGGTGGCGATATGGGTGAAACCTATGGCGTGCCGGTGGAAGAAATTGTTGAAGGCATCAAATACGGCGTGCGCAAAGTGAATATTGATACCGATTTACGCATGGCTTCCAGCGGTGCGATTCGGCAATTTTTTGAGCAGCACAAAAAAGAATTCGACCCCAGAAAATTTTTAACCGCGGCCACAGTTGCCATGCGTGATATTTGTATTGCACGTTACGAGGCATTTGGTTCGGCTGGACACGCCAATAAAATTAAGCCCATTTCTTGCGAACGCATGGCGGATCGCTATAAAAGCGGTGAATTAAACGCAATCGTCAAAAATAGGCTTGAGAATGGAGCAAGATTATGAGTGCGCCTCATCATGCACGCCGTAAACTGGTGGTCGGCAACTGGAAAATGCACGGCGACTTATCCAGCAACGAAGTTTTACTTAAAAACATAATCGCAGGTGTGAGTAAATCTAAAAAAGCCGATTATGTGGTATGCGTACCGAATCCTTATCTTTTTCAAGCGCGCGAACTATTAATCAATACCAATATTGCATGGGGCGGGCAAAATGTGAATCAGCATGAGCAAGGTGCGTTTACAGGCGCAGTTGCCGCACATATGTTAACGGATTTAGGCTGTACTTATGTGTTGCTTGGACACTCGGAACGACGCGTATTATTTCATGAAACTAACCTGACAGCTGCTGCCCGATTTGACGCTTCGATTAAAGCGGGCTTAACGCCGGTGTTGTGCGTGGGCGAAACCCTGGCTGAGCATGAGGCAGGCTTAACCGAAGTGATTGTTGCCAGCCAAATGGATGCAGTGATGGCGACGCTAAGCGATCAGAATTTTGCGGCTGCGATGCGCGTTAAAATGGTATTTGCCTACGAACCCGTGTGGGCAGTTGGCACCGGCAAAACCGCTACGCCAGAACAGGCGCAGGCCGTGCACGCTTTCATTCGACATCGAATCGCGATGCGCAATTCTGAAGCGGCGGCGCATGTGCGCATTATTTATGGCGGCAGCATCAAAGCCAATAACGCTCAAAAACTATTTGCCATGCCTGATGTAGATGGCGGATTGGTTGGCGGCGCTTCGCTGTTTGCGGATGAATTTATCGCCATTTGCAAAGCGGCGAATTAAAACAAATACTTTTGGGCTTAATTTAAGGTTAACTTAACACTTAAATTAAGCCTAAATTTAGGCTGCCACTTATTGGCTTAAATTTATCTGCATGTAGTTATTTACGTTTAGATTTTTTCTGATGATAACTGGCGATTCTATCTATCTCGTTTTTGCTACCCAACATAATCGGCACACGCTGATGAATGCCGGTTGGGTTCACTTCCATCACGCGCTGCAAACCTGTAGTAGAGCCGCCGCCCGCCTGCTCCACAATAAAACTCATCGGGTTTGCTTCATACATCAGCCTTAGCTTACCATTTCTATTTTTAGCGTCACTAGGATACATAAACACACCGCCACGCACCAAAATACGATGCACTTCCGCCACCATTGAAGCCACCCAGCGCATATTAAAATCTTTATCGCGCTCACCCTCGGTACCTTGCAAGCATTCATCAATATAACGCTGCACCGGCTCTTGCCAGAAACGATAATTCGACATATTGATCGCAAATTCTATGGTGTTTTGCGGAATTTGCATCTGTGGATGCGTTAACAAAAACGTGTTGCTTGCCTTATCTAAAGTAAACCCATTTACGCCATTGCCATTAGTAAATACCAGCATGGTGGATGTGCCATACAAAGCATAACCCGCACAGATTTGCGCAATGCCCGCTTGCAGAAAATCCACTAATTCAGGCTGCTTATTTTTGGCTTTTAATACAGAAAATATGGTGCCAACCGAAATATTCACATTCACATTGGATGAACCATCCAAAGGGTCAACACAGATCAAATATTGACCATTTTTAACGGTTAAGTTAATCGGGTCAATCACCTCTTCCGAAACCATACCAGCGATGTAACCGCTTTTCTGGATTGCCTCGACAAAAATATCATTGGTCAGCACATCCAACGTCTTTTGCACTTCGCCTTGTACATTTTCAGTCGCTAAACTGCCCATATTGCCCGCAATCGCGCCAGTATCAATCGCAGTTGCAATTTGTTTAACCGCATCTGAAATATCATTCAATACTGCGATTAGCACGTTATCGTGCTCGCCTTGTGAAGATTGGGCTAAAAATGCTGAAATCGTCATATTTTGTGTCATGGTTTAATTATATAATCTAAATTGTCTTAATACGTTACAAAACATGCCAAAACTCGATATTACAATTCAATACCGATCTCAACACGCGCATTTACCTACCAAAAAAAAATTCCAAAAATGGGTAAATGCCACGCTAAACGTGGATACTGAAGTAACGATTCGCTTGGTCGATGAACAAGAAAGTCGCGAGTTAAACAGAATGTATCGCGGCAAAGATTATGCCACCAATGTGCTGACTTTTGCCCTGACTGAAACGCCGCATTTAATGGGCGACATTATTATTTGCGCGCCTGTGGTTGAGTCTGAAGCGCTTCTTCAGCAAAAATCGCTGGAAGCACATTATGCGCATTTAACGGTGCATGGCATCTTGCATTTGCATGGTTACGATCACGAAATCGAGGCGCAGGCCGAGTTAATGGAAAGCTTAGAAATTTCTATTTTAGCCAAATTAGGTTATGCTAACCCTTATCTTGTTATGTAGGACGCCTTAATGGCTAGTGAGTCGGAAAATTCAAGCAATAAAGTCAGCAACAAACCCAGTTTATTAGAACGTCTAAGCAATTTCTTGCTGCGCGAACCTGAAGATCGTGAGCAGCTTGTGGAGCTGTTGCATGGCGCATATGAAAATCATTTAATGGATGCAGATTCACTCGCCATGATTGAAGGCGTGTTGCAAGTGAGTGAAATGCAGGTGCGCGACATCATGATTCCGCGCTCGCAAATGGATGTGATTGACATTACCGACCCGCCCGAAACCTTTATTCCGCATGTGATTGAAACCGCGCACTCGCGTTTTCCTGTGATTGAGGATGACAAGAATGATGTGATTGGCATTTTGCTGGCCAAAGATTTGCTGCGCTATTACGCGGGCGAGGATTTTGAAGTGCGCGATATGTTGCGCCCTGCGGTGTTTATTCCAGAAGCCAAGCGCTTGAATATTTTACTTAAAGAGTTCCGCAGCAACCGCAACCATATTGCGATTGTGGTGGATGAATACGGCGGCGTGGCTGGCATGGTGACGATTGAAGATGTGCTGGAGCAAATTGTCGGCGACATTGAAGATGAATACGATTACGACGAAGATGAAGACAATATTATTCAAGACGCATTGGGCCATTATCGTGTGAAAGCACTGACGGAAATTGGCGACTTTAATGCCACTGTGGGCACTGACTTCAGCGATGAAGAATACTCGACCATTGGCGGATTAGTCGTGAATAAATTTGGTCACCTACCCAAGCGTGGTGACCATATTGTGATTGACCAATTAAGCATTTCTGTTCTTAGGGCTGATAGCAGGCGCTTACATTCTATTTTAGTCGAAGTCTTGCCAAAAGAGGCTTTTCCAATAGAATCAGTATAAAAGTTAACCCAATTTAAGCTCAAATATTATGCCAAATAGCCGCGGTTTTGATCTTGTTTATTAAACGATTCTAAGCGTTGAACTAAACAGCATCATTTAATCTCTTATCATTTCAATTAATTGGGGACGTACATGAACAAACTAGTGATCGCTGCTTTATTGTCTACACAAATGTTGTGCGCTTCGATTAGCATGGCAGATGAGGCGCAAACGCTGCCCTTGGCGCCTGATGCGCCTGTTTCAAAAGAAATTCCAACCACAGAAAAAGAATTTGCGGCGGCGATTAATCGTTTTACCAAAGAAGAAATCATCGCGCAATTGGGTGAGCCTGCCAGAGCAGAAGACGTTAAACTGAAAAACAGCGGCAAAGTCGTCGCATCCATTTGGTATTATCACAACATTAACACCGCACCAGATGGTAGTTACTATCTAACAACTGAGCTGGATTTTATTGAAGATAAAGTGGTACAAGTGGTGTATTTGAATAATGATGGATCTGAACCGCAAGAAAACAATAAAACCTATGATTTACCCGAAGTAGAGCCTGAGTTGTAAGGATAAAGTTAACACTAAAAAAGGACGCAAAAGCGTCCTTTTTTAATTTGCATTCACCTACGCAATTTTTCTGATTATCTTTTTAATGCATCACGGATTTCACGCAACAGCACAATATCATCTGGCGTTTTTGCTGGCGCGGCTGGTGGTTCGGCTCTTTTCATACTGTTCACCATTTTCACCATTTGAAAAATAACAAAAGCCAGAATAATAAAATTTAGCACCACGGTAATAAAATTACCGTAAGCCAGCACCGCGCCTACTTTTTTGGCTTCCACCAACGCCAAACCCATATCTTGCCCATTGAGCGGAATATACATGTTACTGAAATCTAGCCCGCCAAAAATTTTACCCACAATTGGCATAATAATATCATTCACCAGCGAATCCACAATCTTGCCAAACGCCGCACCAATAATCACACCTACGGCCAAATCCATCACGTTGCCTTTGCTGATAAAATCTTTAAATTCCGATGCCATACTCATTGCGTCTCCCCTTAAGTTAAGTAAAACAAGAAATCAAACCAGCCGTGTCTAGCAAACGCAATATAAAACTGAGCGTCAGTTGTTGTCAACGTTTTGTGATGGAATGCTATAAATGATTATAAATTGATTACAATGCGCTATCCATACTTTTAACTAGACCAAATGATTCAAATTTTTCAACACTTTCAGTTTGCCATGCCATACTTATTAGGCGCATTAACCGTATTGGCATTTGCGCCTTTTTACATTTTTCCAATCGCACTATTGTCTTTAATTGGGCTATTTTATTTGTGGATTAATGCCGGTTCTGCCAAAACCGCTTTCAAGTTAGGCTTTCAGTTTGGCTTGGGTTTATATGTCATCGGCATTTATTGGATTTATATCAGTTTGCACGATTTTGGCGGCATGCCTTGGTGGTTTGCAGGCTTTTCCACTTTTTGCCTGTGCGCATTTATGGCGCTTTTTGTCGGCTTGGTGGGTTATTTTAGTAAACGATTCGGCTTTTTAATCCTAAGCGCACCCGTGTTATGGGGATTATCCGATTGGGTGCGCAGCTGGATTTTCACTGGTTTTCCATGGTTAACTTTGGGTTACAGCCAAGTACCGCATAGTCCGCTGGCTGGGTTTATGCCAATTATCGGCGTTTACGGCGTATCGGTTATCACCGCTTTGGTGGCTGCAATTATCGCGTTTTGGCTGGCAAAACCTAACCTTTCCAATATTTTTAAACGCAATGCGATTGTCGCGTTAGTTTTAATCATTGTTGCTGGCAATTTACTAAAAGCAATTGAGTGGACAACGCCAATCGGCAAACCAATCAGTGCGGCGCTCATTCAAGGCAATATTGCGCAAGACACCAAATGGTCGCCCGAAACCGCGCAACACACTATTGACACATACCTGTCGATGGTTAAACAAAGCCATGCGCAATTAATCGTGTTGCCCGAAACCGCGCTGCCAGTGATTTCCAGCCGATTAGATGCCAGCATAACCGATGCTTTAATCAATCACGCCAAGCAAAATAATGGCAATATTGTGGTGGGTTTGGTTGAGTTAAAGTCTGACTTAACCCATAAAAATGCTGAATATTTTAACAGCGCCTTTAGTTTTGGCACAGCACCCACGCAAAGCTATGCCAAAAACCATTTAGTCCCATTTGGCGAATATATTCCATTAAAACAAGTATTTGGTTGGATTTACCGCGATTGGCTTAATATGCCGTTAAGCGATTTATCACGCGGCGGCGCGTATCAAACGCCGATGCAATTGGGCAATCAAAAAGTGGCGGTTAATGTGTGTTACGAAGACGTTTTTGGCGAGGAAATCATTCAGCAATTGCCCGCCGCTACGTTACTGGTGAATATTAGCAACGACGCTTGGTACGGCAAATCCTACGCCGCCAATCAGCATATGCAGTTTAGCCAAGCACGCGCGCTGGAAACCGGTCGCATGATGTTACGCGCCACCAATACAGGCGCAACCGCCGCGATTGACGCGCACGGTTACATCGCTGCTCACGCGCCGCACGATGTGCAAACCACGCTCAATATCCAGGCACAAGGCTACGCTGGCAGCACACCTTATGTGCGCTGGGGCAACTGGCCGTTTATTGTGCTGAGTTTTGCGGTTTTATTGGCGCTCGCGTGGATTAAACAATCGCGGAAAACAAGCTTTGTAAGGTAAAATTAGTTTTTTGAATTTCTGTAACAATAATTAACTTTATGGTGTTAACTTTTCAACAAATCATCTTAACCCTGCAACAATATTGGGATAAACAAGGCTGTGTTTTGTTGCAGCCTTATGACATGGAAGTCGGCGCAGGCACTTCGCACACCGCCACTTTCTTGCGCGCGCTTGGCCCAGAACCTTGGAAAGCCGCCTATGTACAACCAAGCCGCCGCCCAAAAGATGGCCGTTATGGTGAAAATCCAAACCGCTTGCAGCATTATTACCAATACCAAGTGGTATTAAAACCTGCGCCATCCAACATTTTAGAGCTGTATTTGGGTTCGCTTGAAGCATTGGGTTTTGATTTAAAACAAAATGACATCCGCTTTGTAGAAGACGATTGGGAAAACCCGACTTTAGGTGCATGGGGCTTGGGATGGGAAGTCTGGCTAAATGGCATGGAAGTGACGCAATTCACCTACTTTCAGCAAGTGGGTGGCATTAATTGCAAACCCATCACAGGCGAAATCACCTATGGTTTAGAACGCTTGGCGATGTATTTGCAAGGCGTCGATAGCGTTTACGATTTGCACTATTCAGAAAACGTGAAATACGGCGATGTGTTTCATCAAAATGAAGTGGAACAATCGACTTATAACTTTGAACATTCTGATGTGGAGTTTCTTTTTACCGCTTTTATTGCACACGAAAAACAAGCGCAAAACTTGGTTGAGCAAAAACTGGCCCTGCCCGCTTATGAGCAAGTATTAAAAGCCGCTCATACCTTCAATTTATTAGATGCAAGAGGCGCTATTTCGGTGACCGAGCGCGCTGCTTACATTGGAAAAATCCGCAACATTGCCCGCGCAGTTGCGGCTAGCTACCTTGATAGCCGCGCCAGACTTGGTTTCCCGATGGCGCCAAAAAATTGGGCCAATGAAGTATTAGCTGGCCTAGAAAAAATAGAAACGGCCAAGTTAGAGCAAGCCAAGAAAGCAGCAGCATAAGTATGGAAAAGAACCCGCATAACAAAAACCTACTGGTTGAATTATTTGTTGAAGAATTACCCCCAAAAGCCTTAAATAAATTAGGTGAAGCGTTTTCAACTGTCTTATTTGAATCGCTTAAAACGCAAGGCTTAACCTTAGAAAATGCCGTTGTCACCGCTTTTGCAACACCCCGTCGTTTAGCTGCACATATTAAGTATGTGGCGGATAAAGCCGATGATAAGCAACTATCGCAAAAACTCATGCCAGCCAATGTAGGCTTAGACGCTAATGGTAACGCAACCCCTGCCCTGATTAAAAAATTGCAAAGTTTAGGTGCTGACGCATCTGCTGTTGCCAGCCTTAAAAACGACAATAACACGCTATTTTTAGATGTGTTGCAGGCAGGTGTTACGTTGCAAGATGGCTTGCAAAAAGCATTAAACGAAGCCATCGCAAAATTGCCGATTCCAAAAGTGATGACTTATCAACTGCATGAGAACACACAAAACCCAGGCTGGGAAAGCGTTAACTTTGTGCGTCCAGCGCATGGTTTACTCGCCATGCATGGCAGCAGCGTAATCGCTGTCAATGCATTGGGATTGAATGCCGGCAACTCAACGCATGGTCACCGCTTTGAAGCAAAGCAGCCAGTCATTATCATTAAACATGCCGATAGCTACGAGCAGCAATTGTTGGATGAAGGCGCAGTGATTGCTAGTTTCTCAGCCAGAAAAGCTGAAATCGTCCGCCAATTAAATGCTGCCGCGGGCAAACAAAATCTTAAACCGATTGAAGATGATGCATTGCTGGATGAAGTCACCGCGTTGGTAGAACGCCCAAATGTATTACTTGGCCAGTTTGAAGAAATTTATCTGGAAGTGCCGCAGGAATGTTTGATTTTGACCATGAAGGCCAATCAAAAGTACTTTCCGCTTTTAGATGCCAATAATAAGTTAACCAATAAATTCTTGATTGTCTCAAACATCTCACCAAAAGACCCAAGTGCGGTGATTGGCGGTAACGAACGCGTGGTGCGCCCACGCTTGGCCGATGCAAAATTCTTCTTTGACCAAGACCGTAAAAAGACACTGGAAAGCCGTATTGCTGGTTTGGACAAAGTGGTTTATCACAATAAATTGGGCAGTCAAGGCGAACGTACAAAACGTGTTAGAGCGATTGCCAAAGCAATTGGCCAGCAATTGGGCGGTGATGAGTTAGCGGCTCTTGCTGACCAAGCCGCACTATTAGCCAAAGCCGATTTAATCACCGATATGGTGGTTGAATTTCCGGAATTGCAAGGCATTATGGGGCGCTATTATGCGCAACATGAAGGCTTAAATAATGACGTCGCTTTTGCCATTGAAGACCACTACAAACCTCGCTTTGCGGGTGATGAGTTGCCGCGTAATCAAGTGGGTGTTTGTGTTGCAATCGCAGATAAAATAGAAATGCTAGTTAGTTTAGTTGGTATTGGCGAAAAACCAACTGGCGATAAAGATCCATTCGGTTTACGGCGTCATGCACTTGGTGTAATTCGTATGTTAATTGAAAAAGAAATACCACTTTCAACTGCTCAATTAATCAACATTACTTTTGATACTTACGATCATTTATTTAAAAAATGGTCTCAAGATGACTGCGAAAATTTCGGATTTAATGTTGGTTTTGAGTTAAATAGCTCTAGTCTTTTAAAAAACTTTTTTCAAGACCGTCTAGCAAATAATATGAAAGAGCAAAGCTTTGAGGCATTAGTAGTGGATTCTGTACTGTCTTTACATCATAAATTGATTAGCAATTTACCTAAACTCTTGGAAGCTGCTCAAGAATTTACAAGTTTGCCCGAAGCTCCTGCTTTAGCGAACGCAAACAAACGCGTCAGCAATATCTTGAAAAAAGTAGAAGGTGAAGTAAAAGCGGAAGTTAACGCTAGCTTATTGCAAGAACCTGCAGAAATTGCATTAAATAATGCATTAAGTCACGTAAAACCACTAGCCGACAGGTTATTTGAAAGTGGTGATTACACGGGTTCACTTAAAACTTTGGCCGCATTAAAATCGCCTGTCGATGATTTCTTTGATAATGTGATGGTGAATGCGAATGACCCTGCGCTGAAGGCGAACCGTTTAGGCTTGCTGGCAATATTGCACCAAACCATGAACCGCGTTGCGGATTTGTCCAAGTTGGCCAATTAAATGTCAGGCAATAAATGAAACTGGTTATTTTAGATAGAGACGGCGTGATTAATGTTGATTCTGCCAATTTCATCAAAAACCCGAATGAGTGGATTCCGATTGCTAGTAGCCTAGAAGCCATCGCGTTGCTCAATCAATCGGGCTTTCGCGTAGCTTTGGCGACCAATCAATCGGGCATTGCGCGTGGCTTGTTTGATATGGCCACGCTCAACAGTATTCACGACAAAATGCATCGTGCGTTGGCACTGGTTGGTGGGCGTATCGATGCGCTATTTTATTGCCCGCATGCGGCAGATGACCATTGCAATTGTCGCAAACCCAAAACAGGCATGATTGAAGATATCGGCCGCCGATTTTCGATTGAATTGAAAGAAGTATTTGGCATTGGTGATGCATATCGCGATTTGAAAGCCTTTGCGGATGCGGGCTGCAAGCCAATATTAGTACGCACTGGTAAGGGTGAAGAAACGCTGGCGCAAGCGCAAATGCCCGATAAAAAGCTACCAGCAAACACCTTAATTTTTGCCGATTTAAATGAGGCGGTACAGCATATTATCGCTGAAAACGCATAATTGGCTTACTTAACACTATTTTTTACCCAATTTTTTTGGTTAACTCTAATCGCTACGTTACCTTGCTAAATTAAATATTCGGATATTTTTTGCGCTTTTAAAATGCTATTATTTTTACGCTCTGTATTGTTCTTTTTAGGCCAAGTTATCACTGCGCCTATTTTCACTTTTATCGCATTACTGGCTTTGCCACTAAACCCCATTACACGTAATTATTTAATCTCTGGCTGGGCACGTAGTATGATTTGGTGGTTGCGCATCACTTGCAATATCACACATAAAATCAATGGTTTAGAAAATATTTCCAGCACACCCAGCATCATTTTGTCTAAGCACCAATCGGCGTGGGAAACATTGGCTTTTCAGGCGATTTTTCCTGAGCAATCTTATGTCATGAAACGCGAATTATTGTGGATTCCTATTTTTGGCTGGGGTTTAGCCATGAGTTCGCCGATTGCAATCGACCGCAGCGCGGGACGCGAAGCGCTCAAAAAGCTGGTTGAAATCGGCAAAGATAGATTGAATAAAGGTTTGTGGGTGGTGATTTTTCCAGAAGGCACGCGCAAATCGCCGGGCGAACGCGGCAAATATCATATTGGCGGCGCTTGGCTTGCCACGCACACTAATACGCCAATTGTGCCAGTGGCGCACAACGCGGGCGAATTTTGGCCTAAAAATAGTTTTATTAAAAAACCTGGTGTCATCCAATTGCATATTGGGCCGCCAATTCTAACCGCAGGTTTAAAAGCCGATGTGGCGAATCGCTTAACGGAAGCGTGGGTTGAAGCTGAGATGGTCAACATATGAAAAATACTGATTTTTATGCGAACTGTATGGCCACTTGCGCTGGAATAACGGATTTTTTTCATGGCTAACCAAGTGCTCACTTTGACCAATGGCGAAACGATTTCGTATTTATTAGAGCATCGCCAACGCCGTACGGTTGGGCTTAAAATTACGGCTGATGGTTTGGTGGTGCATGCGCCAAAACGCATTTTTGCTTTCCAACTGAATCAGATTTTACGAGAAAAATCCAATTGGATTATCAATAAACTGCAAGCCCGTACGGCGAATCAAGTGGATGCGATAAATTGGGTGGATGGCGAGTATTTATTGTATTTGGGTCAAGATATTCGGTTAAGTATTATGAATAACGCAAGCAATAAAGCATTAGTTTTTGAGGCGAATACATTAACTGTTGCAACGCCAACGTCTGATAATCACGCGCTAATTCGCCGCAAAGTGATGCAATGGTATCAAAAACAAGCGGGTTTAGATTTTGGTCGCCGACTAACAATTCTGGCGGCTAAATTAAATGTAACCACGCCGCCATTAACGCTTTCCAACGCAAAATCGCGTTGGGGAAGTTGCAATAGTCGCGGCGAAGTGCGCCTAAATTGGCGCTTGTTACAAGCGCCGCCGCATATTATTAATTACGTGATTTGTCACGAACTGGCACATTTAAAACAGATGAATCATTCCGCACAATTTTGGGCGGTGGTCGAAAATCTGTTCCCCGATTACAAGCAAGCTGAAAAAGCACTCAAAACACTATCACCACAATTACACCGCATTTAGGGGATTGTGAAATTCCGCCAAATAAGTATCGTTAATTTTAATTGTTTAACTCACTAAACGTCTTTAAATCTTCAATAATAGGGGAATAAAATGGCAGAAGTAAGCAGTGTGAACATTGGCATGCGTAACGTGCATATTTACCGTTTTACCGGCGATGTAATTGATAGTCAGCGATCGTCTGAAACCAGCGTCACAGGCCATGGCAATGGCCAAATCTCATCTCATACCTATCATTACAACGAAATCTTTTTACGCGCATCCGATGGGCAGGAAAAATCGGTGGAAGTGGCCAGCTCTGGCGTATCGGTGCGTCCAGGCAATGTCGTCACGGTATTGTGGGGCATTGTGGGCAATAACGAAAAAGGTGCTTATACCACGGTGCATAACCATGACACGCAGCAAACTGGCCATATTGCCAAAGGCATTAACGATACGGCTGGGCCACATCTTTATAATATGATGATAATTCTATTTGTATTTGTGGGCGTGGTTGCTGGCTTTAGCTTGCTGGGTGGTGGTTTTAGCTCAATTATTCCTGCTGCGATTACTGCCTATTTCTTTTACTGGCTAATACAACGACGCAGAAAATTGCGTGCAGCAATGGAAGCGGCGATTATTAAATAGTTTTTCTTACTTAATTAATTTGGTTAATTAATTTGGTTAATGATTTTGCACATTATGCACACGTTAAGTATTAAACCCATTTTGGCTCAATGTATGTGTTGTGCATTAGTCGCGTCTTTCGTTTACACAAATTCACCAGTTTTTGCGGCAGAAAATCTCGCCAACAACATTATTTCACAAGCCACTGGCGGCCAAATGAATGCCGCTAAAGGTAGCTATTTTGAAAACACGTGCAATCAACAGCTTGATTATGACGCACAAGTAATTGACCTAAATAACGATGGCCAAGCCGAAGTGTTTACGCAAACTTATGGCGCTTGTATGGGTGGAATGGCTGGCGTGCATGTTAATTTATACATCAAAAATACAGCTAAAAAATGGCAGCCGCAGTTTGGTTTTCCTGGTGTGTATCGTGTATTAAAAACTAAATATAAAAACTATCCTGATATTGCAATTGATGGCCCTGGTACTTGCTCGCCGATTTGGCGCTGGAACGGACAGCAGTATGAATTATTTAAAAAGTGTCCTATTTAAACTGCGTTCGATTTAATAATTTTCTACTTTAGAAAGTACCATTAAAAAAATATGTTTGCGCATAAATTAGCAGGACTTAACGCTTTTTACCAAGTCATTAAGGCCAATCGCATCGCTACGCTTATATTTGCTGCGCTGATCTTTGCGCTTAGCACAGTTGCTTCCCATCTGATTAGCAAAGCAACCGAGCGCCTAATTCCTGCGTTGGACGAATCGGCACAGATTATTAAAAATCAAAATATGCAGTTTGATGTGGTGAAAGAAAATCTGCAAAAACTACAAAACTCGGTCAATAAACAAGATCGCGAATACTTGGATTCTGCCTTTGCGGCAGTCAAAGACATCAAAAATACCAGCGGTGAACTGGCATTAAAAATAGCCGCGCTGCAAGATGAGAATAATCAACTTGAGCAAACGCTCAAATCGACAAAAGGCATTTATGGTGGTGTGGATGTGGTTGTGCCAAACAACTCTGGCTTTAAAATCGATAGCCAAAACTCGTTTGGATTCAGAATTCGATCAACTTATGCGATTGTGTCGCTTACATCTACCAACACATTAGAAAACGTGAGAGAAAAAGGCTTAAGGTCAGGACAAGGCATTGAATTTACGAATGAAAATAGTAAAAAATGCGCCCTAGTTTATAATGGTAATACGCAGATTTCTGCTCAAAATTCCAATCAAAACTTAGTTGCAGGTAATTTTCAAATTATTTGCAAAAAATAAACGCCTGTGCATTAAGCGCCGATTCAGCCTTAACACGATTTATCCTTAAAATTTTAAAACTTAAAACTTAAAGTAATTTTTTAATATCACTCGCAATATCGGCTGGCTTTTGCCCGTAATCTAAATACAGCCGAATTTTTCCTGCTTTATCAAATACATACATGCCAGCGCTGTGGTCAATAGTGTAATCTCCTTGGGTTTGGCTGGGCACTTTTGAATAGTAGATTTTGAAGTTGCCCAATGTTTCCGCTGTTTCTTGCAAACTACCCCACAGACCAATAAAGCGTGGGTTAAACGATGGCACAAATTGCGCCAAAACTGCTTGCGTATCGCGTTGCGGGTCAACCGTCACAAAAATCACCTGCACTTGGTCGGCTTTATCACCCAGCAATTTCATGGCTTGTTTAAGATCTGACATGGTGGTTGGACACACATCTGGGCAGTGTGTGTAGCCAAAAAATAGCGCCACCACTTTGCCTTTAAAATCGCGCATGGTGCGCGCTTTACCGTTGTGATCGGTTAACGCCAACGGTTTAGCGAAATCTGCGCCAGTAATGTCGGTGCCCACAAAACCAGTTGCGGCTTTATGCGAAGCATCTTGCGCGGGTTTGCATGCGCTTAAAAATAAAACCAAATTTACTAACAAGCCTGCCAACAATAATTTTTTCATGTTAAAACTCCAATTAAACCCTGTATTTATTCAACATTTTGATTTTAACATGCATCAAGAAGTTCGCCCTTTAGTTTACAATAACGGTTTTGCAAAACTAGCGCTTTAAGGAAAAGTATGGCAAACCCAGCAACAACTTCTGGCGGCATGGCAGACCGTGATGGCGTCATTTGGTATGACGGCAAAATGGTGAATTGGCGCGATGCCACCACCCACGTTTTAACCCACACACTGCATTACGGCATGGGCGTATTTGAAGGCGTGCGCGCATACAAAACTTCTCGCGGCACGGCGATTTTTCGTTTGAAAGAACACACAGACCGTTTGTTTAGAAGCGCGCATATTTTGCAAATGAAAATGCCATTTACTAAAGAAGAGATGATGGAAGCGCAAAAAGCCGCCGTGCGCGAAAATAATCTGGAATCGGCGTATATGCGACCAATGGCGTTTTACGGCGCTGAGGCGATGGGCATTTCTGCTAAAACACTTTCGACACACGTGATTGTGGCGGCTTGGAAATGGGGCGCGTATATGGGCCAAGAAGCACTGGATAACGGCATTCGCGTTAAAACCAGCTCATTTTCTCGGCACCATGTCAATATCACCATGTGTAAAGCCAAAGCCAACGGCAATTATATGAATTCTATCTTAGCGCATCAAGAAGCGGCGCAAGACGGTTACGATGAAGCTTTGCTACTAGATGTTGATGGTTTTGTGGCTGAAGGCTCTGGCGAAAATATTTTTATCGTACGTAACGGTAAACTGTATACGCCCGATTTAACATCAGCGCTTGAAGGCATTACACGCGACACCATTGTGCAATTAGCAGGAGAAATTGGCTTACAGGTGATTGAAAAACGTATTACACGCGATGAAGTGTATTCGGCAGATGAAGCCTTTTTTACTGGCACGGCAGCAGAAGTAACGCCGATTCGCGAGTTAGATCGGCGTAATATTGGCGCAGGCACCGCTGGCCCTGTCACCAAACAATTACAGAAGCTATTTTTTGATGTGGTAACCGGTAAATCTGCTAAACATGCCGATTGGTTAACGTTAGTTTAGACAGAAGAAAGCTGTTAAATGTCTGTTAAAAAAGAATTTGAGAGCCGTGAAATTGAAGTATCGGCAAAAGACCTGCCTTTGCACTGCCCTACCAAAGAGGTGGCGCTTTGGGCAAGTCACCCACGTGTATTTTTAGATATTGTGGCAACTGGGCACGTGGCATGCCCTTATTGTGGAACTAGATACAAACTAAAAGCCGGGGAACATGTAAACCACCATTAACCTACTGATGTTTACAGGCAGCTTGCTGTCAAAAATCTCTAAGAACAGCCCCAAACTTAATGATGACCATCGTCATGCTGGTCATTTTTTTGCTGTCCATGATTTTCGTGGTGATCACGGTCTCTATGGTATCCTTCATCATAGCCTCTTGCATAACAGCCACTCAAACTAATTGTTATTAAACTTAATACTAATAATAGTGTTTTCATAACCCATCCTTTACCTTAAGCACCAGAGCCACTTCTTGTAGTGGTGCAATTACAAAAGCACATTTCTAAGCGTTGCGTAAAATTAAACAGGCGATGTCATACGACAAATTTAAGTTTATTTCAATGCATCTTAAAGCTTAATAAACTGCTGGTTAGGTAAATAAATTACCTAACCAGCAATTACTTTACTTGTGCTCGTTAGCTTCATCTTTAATTTTTTCGCCGCCTCTTTCAATATCTTTGCCTGCGCCTGCAACCGTATTACAGCCAGAAATAACCGCTGTCGTGCTAGCCAGAAACATGATGACAAATAATGAAGTTAATGTTTTTTTAATCATTGTAAAACCCCCGAAAATAATAGTGAATCAATAAAAAATAGAAGTTAATAGTAAACAACTATTGGCACTTCTCATGAGCATTTTGTACTCACCAGAAAATATACTCTGTGCGATAACGTACATAGAATTTTAAAGCGAATATTTTTTGAAATTCGCGGCTATAAAAAATTCACTTGTGCACTTTTCCCCCACAGTCGGTTAATAATCTGTGTTGGATTAGCGACTTCGCTATTGGTCCAAAAAATGATCTCTGAAAATGGGTTAACTTGTTTCGCTTCTGCTAACAAATCAAGTGCAAATAACCGTTTTTGCAAGTGTTTCGCGACCGCAGCGCCCGTGTCAATAATCGCAACTTGTGTATCAACTACATGCTCAATCAGCGGGCGTACAAACGGATAATGTGTGCAGCCTAGAACAATGGTATCTGCGCCTTCATCCAGCAATGGCTGGCAATATTGTTGAATCAGTTTTAATGTGCTTTTATTCGTTAACTCGCCGCGCTCTATGCATTCCACCAAACCAACACAAGCTTGCGTTACTACCTTCACATTGCGGCCATAACTTTCCAGCAAGGCGGCAAACTGCGCACTTTTTAGGGTTCCCACCGTTGCCAGTACGCCGATAATACCGTTTTTACTGGCTTCAGCCGCGGGTTTTACGGCGGGTTCCATGCCGATGATTGGGAGCGCATATTTTGCACGCATTGCATCAATCGCCGCTGCAGTCGCTGTGTTGCAGGCTACCACCAAAGCTTTGACATTTTTAGCAATTAAGAAGTCAGCAATCTCAACACAACGCGCGGTAATTTCTGCAGGCGTTTTGCTGCCATAAGGCGCGTATTTGCTATCGGCCACATACAGCAAATCTTCATGCGGCAACAAGCTATGAATGTGCTTAAGCACGCTAATGCCGCCAACACCAGAATCAAACACGCCAATTGGCCGATTGCGACTTAAAATTGACTGCTGATTCAATGAAAGTGAAGTCATCGAAATACGATTGGATGATTTATAATACTAGGATTATATAGGATATTAAATGGCAAACAGGTTGAGTAAAATTTATACCCGCACGGGTGACGCTGGCACCACAGGCTTGGGCGATGGCACGCGCGTGGCCAAAGACAGCTTGCGCGTGGTGGCAATGGGCGATATAGACGAGTTAAATTCGGTGCTTGGATTGCTGTTAACTGAACCTGTATCTGCCAAAATTCGCGATTGCTTAACCCGCGTGCAGCATGATTTATTTGATATGGGCGGCGAGATTTGCATGCCTGGCTACGCGCTGATTAAAGCGGAACGTGTCACCGCTTTAGAGTCTATTTTGGACGAATGGAACGACACACTTAATCCATTAAAAGAGTTCATTTTGCCAGGCGGTAGCCGCGCGGCGGCGTATTGTCATTTAGCCAGAACCGTTTGCAGACGTGCCGAGCGGCAGATGCATACTTTAAACACACAGGAAAAAATAACAGATATTTCTTTGCAATACATCAATCGACTTTCGGATTTATTATTTGTGCTATGCCGCATATTGAACAAAGAAGCAGGCGTACCAGACGTACTGTGGCAAAATGAGTTTAAGAAATAAATTAAAGTGAATAATTCAAAATAAGTAAACCAACCTGATTAAACCAAAAAATGATTAAGCCAAAATGATCAAAAAGTTCTTGCAAAAAGTTTTTAGCAAAAAAACTAAGGCTGTATTAGCCATTAACCAAGCTGACAGCATGGACACCAGCATGGCTAAGAAGATTACAGCCAGGGCACATAAAATTGATAAAAGCTTAATCAGCCAGGCAGCACTAAAAACTTGTGATGGCTTGCAAAAAGCAGGATTTGAAGCGTTTATTGTCGGCGGTGCAGTACGTGATTTGTTATTAAATTACAAGCCAAAAGATTTTGATATCGCCACCAATGCCACGCCAGAAGAAGTCAATCGCGTATTTCGTCGTTCGCGAATTATCGGCCGCCGTTTTCGTCTAGTGCATGTGCTATGGGGACAAGAAACGATTGAAGTATCCACTTTCCGCGGTCATCATCTGGCGGATGGCGACGCTAAAACAAATGATAGCGGCCGCATTATTCGCGATAATATTTTCGGCAGCCTAGAACACGATGCGGCGCGGCGCGACTTTACCGCCAACGCCTTGTATTACAATCCTGCCAATGAAGAAGTGCTGGATTTTCATAACGGTGTGGCCGATGTAAAAGCTAATCTATTACGCATTATCGGCGACCCGCTCACGCGTTATCAAGAAGACCCTGTGCGTATGCTACGCGCGGTGCGATTATCGGCAAAATTGGGCTTGAAAATTGATGCGGCAACACAAGCGCCTATCGCCAAAAATGCCGATTTATTGCAAGACGTGCCACCAAGCCGCTTATTCGATGAAATGCTCAAGCTATTTTTGTCGGGTCACGCAATTGAAAGCGTGAATGCTCTACGCGCGCAACATTTGCATCATGGTTTGCTGCCCATGCTGGATGTGGTGCTGGAACAACCGCTCGGTGAAAAATTCGTCATGCTGGCGCTTAAAAATACCGATGATCGCATCTTGGCAGGAAAATCTGCTAATCCAAGTTTTTTATTCGCCTGTTTACTGTGGCACGAGGTGTTAACTGCTTGGCAGGCGTATGAGGATAAAGGTGAAAGTTTTATCCCTGCCTTGCATATGGCGATGAACGAGGTAATTGCCACACAAGCCGAAAAATTGGCGATTCATAACCGCTTTACTGCCACCATGAAAGAGATTTGGAGCTTGCAGCCGCGCTTTGAGCAGCGTGCAGGCAAACGGCCTTTTGGCATTTTAGAACATCCACGTTATCGCGCTGGGTATGATTTTTTGCTGTTACGTTGCGACTCTGGCGAAATTGACGCTGAACTGGGCACTTGGTGGACGGCGTTTGCAGATGCCAAAGCAGAGGAGCGCACCAATATGTTGTTGCCAGATAACACACCCAAAAAACGCCGTAAACGCAGCCGCAAAAAGTCTAATGCAGCGGATAAAACCACGTTGGAATCGATTGATTGATGCAAGCTGTATATTCGCACACGGCTTACATTGCATTGGGCAGCAATCTGCAAGAGCCTGTTTTACAAGTTAAAAATGCGTTTGATTGCCTGAACCAATTACCAAAAACTTGTTTGGTTAAGGCATCTAGCTTATATTTAACCGAACCTTTGGGCTATGACGCAGAGCAACTAAAATCGGTACCCGATTTTATTAATGCAGTGGCGCAAATCAGCACCGATTTAAACCCAATTGAGCTGCTGCAAGCGCTTTTAGCAATTGAAAATGCAGTGGGCCGCGAACGGCCATTTGCCAACGCACCGCGCGTGCTAGATTGTGATTTACTGCTGTATGACGATATAACCATGCACACCAAACAACTAACCTTGCCGCATCCACGCATGCATCTACGCAGTTTTGTGCTGTTGCCTTTGGCCGAAATCGCACCCGAATTATCGTTGCCGAATTTGACCTTGCCCGAAGGCGGCAATATTATAAAATTAGTGCAGACCTATTTAAATCAAGGCATTAAAAAGCTGTAAAACTCCTATTTTTTAAATGAAACAAGGCGCGCTCCAAAAAATTGGACGACGCATATGAGTGAACTGTTAGGAGAATTTTTTGAAGCAGCAACGCAGTATAATGACGAAATATGAGTTTTAACATGACTATCTTTAATAAATTCCCCTATATTGTGATTGAAGGCCCAATTGGTAGCGGCAAAACCACGCTGGCAAGATTGTTGGCCGATAAATTTTCCGTGCAATTATTAAGCGAAAAAGCGGAAGCCAATCCATTTTTGCCGCGTTTTTATCAAGATGCGCAACGTTACGCATTGCCAACGCAGTTGTTTTTTTTATTTCAACGTTCACGCCAGATTGCGGATATGACGCAGCGCGATTTATTTTCTGCACCTACTGTGGCTGACTTTTTTCTGGAAAAAGATCCGCTATTTGCGCGCCTAAATTTGGATGATGAGGAATATGCGTTGTACCACCAAATTTACACGCACCTGCAATTAAAATCGCCTAAACCCGATTTAGTGATTTATTTGCAAACACCAACTGAAGAGCTTGCCGAACGGATTGAAGAACGCAATATCAGTTATGAACAGGAAATTCCGTTGGAATATATTGAGCGTTTAGCTGATGCTTACAGCGAGTTTTTTCATAGTTATGACGCCTCGCCTTTGTTGATTGTGAATAACGAAAAATTGAATATCATTAAAGATGAAAGTGCGCTTAATTTGCTAGTGGAGAGAGTGATGCAGATTAAGAGCAGTCGCGAATATTTCAATCCAAATTTCGATTAAGTCGTCGCAATTCATTTAGCCCAAGTAAGCCATTCACTAAAAATCAAGCGCTAAAAATATAGACCCAAACGGGCTATTGTTATCATTAAGTTATTAATACATTATCCGTTATAAGATATTTGCATAAGATTAACGGAAATTACAAGTGAAAAATTTATTCATCAGTGCGGTTTTGTTGGTAGCGAGCAGTTTAGCGCACGCTAACTTGGTACAAAACGGCTCATTTGAAGACACCATTCAAGCTAATGGCACTTGGAGTGTTTATACTAGTATTAATGGCTGGTCGACAGTAAGCGGTCCTGGTATTGAACTACGCAATAATGTTGCAGGTACGGCATCGAACGGCGTTAATTTTGTCGAGCTAGATTCTCATAATGGCGAAGACACCAATAGCGCAATGCGACAGCTCATTACTACTTCTGCAGGTTCTCTGTATGAACTTTTATTTGATTATTCACCGCGCATTCACCAGCCATCAAACACAAATGGTATATCCGTTTTTTGGAACAGCAACTTGCTTGCAGATGTGACTGCAACTGGCGGTAGCTCAAACCTTTGGGTAGCGCAGCGCTTTTTTGTAACGGGCACTGGCGGCAATGATGAACTTAAATTTATGGCCACAGGTAAAGATGATAGTTTTGGCGGCAATATTGATTACGTACGATTAAATGCAGTGCCAGTGCCTGCGGCCGCCTGGTTGTTCGGTTCTGCACTCGGTTTATTTGGTTTCGCCCGCCGCAGCTCAGTTTAAACCTACTTCGCTTTATTTATTTTAATGGCACTTTTAGTGCCATTTTTTTGGCTATTTTTGAGTGTTAACTCTGTTTTCAATCAGGGTACCTTAGCATTGCCAGCACCACACAAACAAATTCATTGTAAAATATTACTATGTTGCTATCTCAATTAAATCAAAAAATCCAATCTGGGGAAAAAATCGCCATGCTCACTTGTTACGACGCCACATTTGCCAAGCTGATGGAAGAAGCAAAGGTCGACATTTTACTGGTTGGTGACTCGCTGGGCATGGTGTTGCACGGTGCGGAAAACACGCTTAATGTCAGCATGCATCATATGACTTATCACACCAAAAGCGTTTCGGCGGGCGCGCCCAACACATTTATTATTGCCGATATGCCGCTTGGCAGCTATGAACACGATGCAGAAGCGGCTTATAAAAACGCAGAATGGTTAATCAAATCTGGCGCGCACATGGTCAAATTTGAAGGCGGTGGCGAAAAAGTAAGCACCGCTAAATATCTGGTCGAGCGCGGCATTCCAGTTTGTGCGCATTTGGGCTTTACCCCGCAATCGGTTAATCAGCTTGGTGGCTATAAAATTCAAGGCAAAACAACCGAAAGTGCCGCCAAAATCATGCAAGATGCAGCGGCCATGGCCGAAGCTGGCGTTAGCTTTATTGTTTTAGAAATGGTGCCAGCCAGCTTAGCTAAAAACATTACCGAAAGCATTAAAGTACCTACGATTGGCATTGGTGCTGGCGTAGATTGCAGCGGGCAGGTATTGGTTTTACAAGATCTATTGGGCATTTATACTGGCCCGGCCAGCAAAAATTTAAGTGATTTTAAATCGCCGCGTTTTGTGCGTAATTTTTTAAAAGGCAACTCTTCAGAA
Organism: Methylotenera sp.; assembly: GCA_046594915.1. Lineage (GTDB taxonomy): Bacteria > Pseudomonadota > Gammaproteobacteria > Burkholderiales > Methylophilaceae > Methylotenera_A. The sequence goes on from JBKJRC010000005.1 coordinate 50,561, forward strand.
AATAGTGCTGAATCTGGCGCAAATAGCATTCAGCAAGCTGTTCGTGATTATGTGTTAGCGGTTAAAAATCAAACGTTTCCTGCACCAGAGCATAGCTACTGATTAAATCTTGCATCAGTTAAATCTTGTATTGTGAATGGCAAAATCCTACTTAATTCGCATTGACTATTAACAATATTCAGCTCGCCTGATTGACTTCGAATAAACCGCATCAACATCACAACCCATTGGTTTCATGCAACCACTTAACGGTTTAAATCAGCCAGCTTCTAAAATGTATCATTAAAATTTTCTTAAAAATATTAATATATATCAATTACTTATATTTAACTTTTTGCGTGGCATGCATATTGCCTTTACAACTAGTTCAATTAGTAATTATATACAGGGAGTATTTGCATGCTTAATCACCACTTCAAACTAAAAGCCATTCCGGCAATTGTTTCAATCGTACTGTTAATGTTATCGCTGCAAGTTCAGGCGGAAGATATTGCGGTTGACACAGTGGATGTCACGGGGATTTTGCCAGAAAAATTAGAGTCAGTTCCCGGCTCGTTTAATATTGTGGATGAAGCGGCCTTGATTGAGCGACACCCTTTTACGGTGCGAGAAGCACTTAACAATGTGCCAGGCATCAATATTGTGGGCGAAGATGCGTTTGTTTTAGCGCCAAATATTGGTGTTCGTGGTTTAGACCCGCGCCGTACTTCACGCACACTTTTATTAGAAGACGGTATGCCACTGTTTTTAGCGCCATATGGGGATCCATCAGCGCATTTCTCGACGCCACTGCAACGCGTACAGCGCATCGAAGTAGTGAAAGGTTCAGGCCAAATATTATATGGCCCGCAAACCATTGGCGGCATGATTAACTTTGTAACCAAACCAGTGCCAACCAACGGCTTTGCTGGTAGCGTACAGGCCAGTGCGGGCAATAACGATTTCACAGGTTTACACGCCAATATAGGCTACGGCGATGAGCGCGGCGGCATTATGCTAGATGCACTGCAAAACAAAGGTGATGGTATTCGCGATAACCATGATTTTGATGTGCAAGAATATACGGTTAAAGGCCAACTTAATTTAACCGATCGGCAAAAATTAATCGCTAAAATTGGCTATTACGAAGAAGACTCTCACATCTCTGAAACTGGTTTGGGCGAAGTGGATTATGACCGCGATAAATTTCAAGCGCCTTCTGGCAATAATGACCGCTTTCAACATGCGCGCAAATCGGCGCAGTTACAACATATCTTTCAATTCGATAATACAACCAAGTTTTCGACGCAAGCTTATTATTCACATTCATTGCGTAGTTCGTTCCGTCAAACCGATGCGCCTGGTGGCTTTGATGAAGCGGATAACGCAACTGGCGTCACAGTTTTAGAGCGTTGCGATGTTAATCCTGATGCGCTAACTGAGGCGAACGCAGAGAATTGCGGTGGTCGCCATCGTCCGCGTAGCTACACGTATTACGGCATTGAGCCGCGTCTGGATTTTCAACATAGCTTATTCGGCCTGCAAAGTGATGCCGTAATTGGGTTTAGATGGCATAAAGAAGATATTACGCGTAAGCAATTTCGTGGTAACGATGCCAGAGCGCAAAGCTTGTCATTTTTAAAAGATAATATTGGTTTGGTCGATTCAGATTTCGCCTCTTTTCGCGAAGATATTCGCATTGATGTGGATGCGAAATCGTATTACGCGCAAAACACTCTTTATGCGGGCGATTGGTCATTAACGCCTGGCATACGCGTTGAAGACATCAAAATTAGAACTGATATCAGACAAGCGGAAGGCCAAGCACAAAATAATGCTGAATCCAATTCTACCAACCGTCAAACGGAAGTGCTGCCAGGCTTTGGTGTGGCATGGAACGGCATTGCCAATACCACGCTATTTGCAGGCATGCATAAAGGCTTTGCGCCGCCACGTCCAGACCGTGATTTAAATGTGCCAGAATGTAATGCCGACCAAATCAATTGCGCGATTGCTGTGAACACCAAACCAGAAACTAGCATCAACTGGGAAATTGGTGTGCGTTCCAGCTTTTACAAAGGTATCGGCTTTGAATCGACTTTGTTCCACACACAAGTTGAAGACGTAGTGATTAATGACGGCAATGGCAGCTTTATTAACGGCGGTGAATCGGCGCAAACCGGTTTAGAATTTGCTGGTCGTGTGGATTTTGGGTCGATTTACAACACACCGCATAATATTTACCTGCAAGGCTCATACACCAATGTGTTTAAAGCTGAATTTACTAAAGATGGTGTAGATGCAGATGATGGCATTATTGCTGGTGATCGCTTACCGTATGCGCCACGCCATATTGCATCATTTAGCGTTGGTTACCAGCATCCAGTTGGCTTGAATGCACGCGTTGGGGTTGATTATGTCAGCCGTCAACAAGCCGATGCTTTCACCCGCCTACTTGGCCCAACCGATGCTGCATTATCGGGTTTATCGGGTGATATTCCTGCGTATACCTTGCTCAATATGTCGGTTAACTTTAAACCTGTTGGCTCAAAAGCCAGCTACTTTTTAAGTGGTTATAATTTGGCTGATAGAGAATATCTAGCCAGTCGAGTGGATGGCATGGCAGTTGGTCGTGGCCGTCAAGTCGTTGCAGGCGTTCGCTACGATTTCTAAGCGTTAAAATACGCGCTGTTTAAAAGCAATTCACTTCGCAAGAGTAAATTGCTTTTTTTTATTATCAGCGACCGTAAGCAAGTCGGATTAATCCGGCGTTTTAATCGTGTTATGGTTTAAACTTAATCTAGATTAAAATGGCGCCATGCAAATAATTGACTCAAAAAAAGTGTTAAGTATCGCGCTTAAAAACCGCAGTAATATCGGTTTTGTACCGACCATGGGCAATTTACATGCAGGCCATCTGCATTTAGTTAAACTCGCCAAACAACATGCAGACTGCGTGGTTGTCAGCATTTTTGTTAACCCGCTACAATTTGGCGCAAAGGAAGATTTAAGCAACTACCCGCGCACGCTGGTAAGCGATTGCGAAAAACTGGAAGCTGCGGGCTGCGATATTGTGTTTACGCCAACCATCGCCGAAATGTACCCGCAAATGACTGAAACCGCATCTGGCGCCATTAACCTGCACCAAAGCATGTTAATTCAGTTGCCCGCAATTGCCAACGTGTTATGTGGCGTAAGCCGCCCTGGGCATTTTGCTGGCGTTGCGACGGTTGTCGCCAAACTATTTAATATCGTGTCACCACAAATTGCAGTATTCGGACAAAAAGATTTTCAACAACTTTTTATTATTCGCGAGCTAGTTAAACAGTTTAATTATCCGATTCAGATTATGGCAGGCGAAACCGTGCGCGAAGCAAGCGGCCTTGCTTTAAGCTCACGCAACGGCTATTTGTCCGATGCTCAAAAACAGCAGGCAGCGCAACTTAATCAAGCGTTACAGTCAATCGCGACGCAAATTAAAACTAAAAACCTTGCGTTTATCGCGCTGGAAAATACTGCCGAAGCTCAACTAAACGCACTGGGCTGGCAAGTCGATTATATTGCGGTGCGCTCTGCATTAACCCTTTTACCGGCAATTGAAAGCGACCAGCATTTGGTGATTCTGGGTGCGGCAAAAATAGGCAATACACGTTTGATCGATAATATCGAACTAATACTGTAAATATTAAGGCGGCAAAACTACAAACATTTTTGCGATAAGTGTTTGAAAAGACTATAATACGCGTCCATTTTGGAGAAACAGCCATCCATGCAAAGAACCATGCTTAAATCAAAATTGCATCGTGTACATGTGACGCATAGCGAGTTGCATTATGAAGGCAGTTGTGCGATTGACGAAGCGTTGCTTGAAGCCGCCAATATTAGTGAATACGAGCAAATTAACATTTACAACGTAACTAATGGTGAACGTTTTATCACTTATGCGATTCGTGCACAACGGCATTCTGGCATTATTTCGGTCAACGGCGCTGCGGCACATAAAGCGCATCCAAAAGATATTATTATCATTGCCAGCTACGCGCATTACACCGCCATTGAGCTGCAAAATTACGCTCCGCAATTGGTGTATGTAGATACCAATAATGCTATTTCAAATCAAACAAACGCAATACCTGCACAGGCGGCATAATGACAAAAGACACAGAAGCAAGCGACCTTGATACGAGTTACTTGGAAGGTATGAAGCTTGCTGTAATTGACGCACTCGAAGATATTAAAGGTTTTGATATTACCGTGATGGACGTGCGCAAACTCACCAATATGACCAGTTATATGATTGTTGCCAGCGCAACATCCAGTCGTCAAGCCAAAGCCATGGGCGACAATGTGCGCGAAAAAATCAAAGAAAAAGGCTATACCATTCGCGGTACAGAAGGCGAAAAAGAAGGCGAATGGGTTTTGGTCGATTTAAACGATATCGTGGTGCATATTATGGTGCCAACCACACGCGCCTATTATAATTTAGAACAACTGTGGGGCGATGCCGAGGCGCGTCGCGGTCACATCAAAACCGCTTAATTCTTTACAAACGATTTAATTCCAACATAAATTAACCGTTAAAAGTGGTTAACTTAACGCCTTGAAATTGCGCATTATTTCGGTTGGTCACAAAATGCCAGGCTGGGTTGAGGCAGCTTGTAGCGAATACACCAAACGTATGCCGCGCGAAGTGATGGTTGAAATTATTGACATCAAACCCGAAAAACGCGCCGCGGGTAATAACACAGAAAATATCCAACTGATTGAATCTAAAAGAATTCTGGAATCAGTTGGACGCGACTATCTGATTGCAATGGATGAACGCGGTAACGAAGTGACTACTTTGCAGCTGGCAGAAAAATTTGCTACTTGGCTGGCTGGCAGCACTGGTGGCAGAGATATTGCGCTGGTTATCGGGGGCGCAGATGGTTTGCACATTTCTATTAAACAAAAAGCCGATTGGTTGTGGAGTCTATCTAAACTCACACTTCCGCATGGCATGGCGCGCATCATGCTGGCTGAGCAACTATACCGCGCACATTCCGTCATTCAAAATCATCCGTATCACCGCGAATAAACGCCATACACTTTCTAGCATAATATATGCATTATCTGCTTAAAAGCATTTAGACGCGTTAATTTATGTCTAAAATGTCCCAAAACTAGGATTAACGACTTTTTTAGTCGTCTTTATTGAAACTCAATTTTAAGATACACGTGGCCTCAATTTAAATTTACTAAGCTCTCCATTACACTTAAGGTTTTGTTAAACTAGACAGCCCATTATCTGTCTTGTATTGCATGGCTCATATTAAATCGCTTGTTTGCATAAAATCTTTAGTATGGTTCAGGCGGGATTTGCGCGATTTTGATCATGCCGCGCTGTACCATGCACTGAAATCATCACAGCAAGTCTTTTGTGTATTTGTGTTCGATACCGAAATTTTAGAGCTTTTAACCAACAAAGCCGATAGACGGGTTGAGTTTATTTGGGAAAGCGTTAAAGAATTAAAAGCCGCTTTGCAAAAAAATGGTGGCGATTTAATGGTTAAGTATGGCGTGGCAAATGCAATTATTCCTAAACTTGCGGCCGAATTACAAGTAAATGCCGTTTTCACCAATCGTGATTATGAGCCAAGCGCGGTAAAACGCGATGCGGATGTGGCAGCCGATTTAGCCAAAAATAATATTGAATTTCACGATTTTAAAGACCAAGTTATTTTTGAAAAAGATGAAATATTAAGCCTAAGCAATAAACCTTATTCCGTATTTTCACCTTACCGCAACGCGGCACTCAAAAAATTAGAAGACTTTTATTTAAAACCTTATCCGGTTGATGCGTATATTCAGCATTTAGCCAAACTGCCTGCCAGTGAATTAATCAGTTTAAACGCCATGGGTTTTGTGCGGACTAATTTAGGCGATATGCGTCTGCCTACTGGCATGAGCGGCGGCGCAAAACTGTTTGAAGATTTTGAAACGCGCATGCATCAATATAAAGAGGCGCGCAATTTTCCGGCGATAAAAGGCGTTTCGTATCTTTCTGTGCATTTACGTTTTGGTACTGTATCGATTCGTCACTTAGCGCGTACTGCTAAAAATATGGCCAATGCAGGCGCTGATAGCTGGTTAAACGAGTTGATTTGGCGCGATTTTTACTTTCAGATTTTATATCACAATCCACAAGTGGCTTCTGGTAAATCGTTTAAGCCAGAATATGAACATCTGCCATTTCCAAACGATAAAAATTTGTTCGCAGCATGGTGTGAAGGCAAAACGGGTTATCCATTAGTGGACGCTGCGATGCGCCAAATTAACAGCACAGGCTTTATGCATAATCGATTGCGCATGGTGGTAGCGAGTTTTTTGGTAAAAGATTTACTCATTGACTGGCGTTGGGGTGAGCGCTACTTTGCTGAACACTTAATCGACTTTGATTTTTCGGCAAATAATGGTGGCTGGCAGTGGGCAGCAAGCACTGGCTGCGATGCGCAACCGTGGTTTCGTATTTTTAATCCGGTTACGCAAAGTGAAAAATTTGATGCCAGCGGTAAGTTTATCCGCAAATACGTGACCGAATTAAGCCGATGTAATGACAAGGAAATACACGCACCGTGGCTAATTCCGTCACATCGGCAAGCTGAAATCAACGTGATTATCGGTAAAGATTATCCCGTCCCTGTCGTCGACCATAGCACACAGCGAGCACTGGCCTTGAGTTTATATAAAAATAACGACTTTAATCCAGTTGAGAACACGATTAAAGATATTGAGGCATAGTTATTGCTTAGTGTTAGCAGAACTATTTTCAACATAAACGTTGTATTTACGCAACATAGTTAACCATATAAATTATTGAAAATTTTATCAGTAGACAACACCAACGCGGTCGGTGATAATATTGATGTAGGATTCGGTAGAAATATGTACTAAAAACAATGAACAAAGCCAATAATATTAAGCGAATATAAATAATGCATTCAAAATTCATCACATTTTTTCTGAGCTGCTTGCTGGCAATACTAGCAACAGGATGTGCGACAGCCAACAAAGACCCGCTCGAGGGCATTAATCGAGGTGTTTACAAGTTTAATGATGTGGCCGATAAAGTGATCATAAAACCTGTTGCGACCGCTTATAAAAAAGTAGCGCCAACACCAGTAAGAAAAGGATTTAACAATTTCTTTAATAATTTAGGCTCTATTACTACCGTATTAAATGATTTATTACAGTTAAAATTTGCCCATGCGTTTACAGATGCTGGCCGCTTTGTTATTAATACTACATTTGGCTTGGCTGGATTTATTGATGTCGCGGGTATGGATAAAATCCCTAATCGTAAAGAAGATTTTGGTCAGACTTTAGGTTATTGGGGTGTTGGTAATGGTGCCTATTTGGTGTTACCTCTGCTGGGTCCAAGTAGCCTACGCGACACTGCTGGCTTAGCGTTTGATACGATGACCACAGATCCAATTACGTATACGCATAATATCGGTGAAATTAGATTGCACAATCAGTTACGTGCCGCACAATTTATCGACAAACGCACAGAGTTGCTGGATGCGAAAGACCTTGTTGATGATGCGTCACTTGATCCGTATGCATTTACACGCGATGCTTATTTACAAAGACGCCAAAGCCTTATTGCAGACGGTGCGCTGACTACTAGCAATGCATCGGACGGCGACTTTGAGTTTGCAGATGAAGATAAAGTACAGTAACTTTAATTATTCGCTCGCAAGTGATGCATAACAAAAAGCCCTTTTAACCAAAGGGCTTTTTTAATTGAAGCGTTTTTTGTTTACCGTCGCAAACATTAATCGCTTGAATCCCCTGTCGCTACCGTCATCTGTTCAATCAAAATAGAGCCTGTTAGTTTTGAGCTGTTTTTAATCACATCCGTACCAATTGCAGTAATTTGATTTAGCATATCTTGCATATTTCCTGCGATGGTAATTTCTTCCACAGGATACGCAATCACGCCATTTTCCACCCAAAACCCTGCGGCACCACGTGAGTAATCACCTGTGACCATATTCAAACCATGTCCTAACACTTCTGTCACCAACAGGCCTGTGCCCATTAATTGTAATAATTCAGCAAAATTCTGGCCGGTAGACTGCACTATCAAATTATGGCTGCCACCGGCATTACCTGTGGTTTGCATGCCTAGTTTACGCGCAGAATAACTGGATAATACATAACCCTGTAAGATGCCGTTTTGGACTAATTGACGCGCATTTGTTGCAACACCTTCACTATCAAAAGTGCTGCTGGCAACACCTTTTTTAATATGCGGATTTTCACGAATATTTAAGCAAGGCGCGGCGATTTTTTTGCCTAAACTATCCAGCAAAAAAGACGATTTTCGATACAAACTACCACCAGAAATCGCACCAATCAATGATGAAATAAGGCCTGAAGCCAATGGCGCTTCAAATAAAACAGGGTATTGCCCAGTTTGCATCGTTCGAGCGCCTAAGCGCCTAATGGTGCGCTGACCAGCCAGATTACCCACATACTGCGCAGTATCCATGTCTTTAAAGTCACGCGCGCTGGTGTACCAATAATCGCGTTGCATATTGCCGTTATCTTCTGCAATGACCGAACAGCTTATGCTGTGGCGGGTGCTGGCATAACCGCCTACAAAACCATGGCTATTGGCATAAGCAAAGATGCTTTCTGAATGCGAAACGCCTGCGCCTTCAGAATTGGTGATGCGCTTTTTATCTACGTCGATTGCGGAAACTTCGCAAGTTTTTGCAATCTCAATTGCTTCGTCCACACTTAATTGCCAAGGATGATACAAATCTAAATCCAGCATTTCAGTTGCCATTAAACCGGCATCTGCCAAGCCACAAAACGCATCTTTCGCAGTGTATTTGGCAATGTTACACGCAGCTTCAACGCTGTCTTTTAACGCTTGCGGGCTTAAATCAGAGCTGCTGGCGTGGCCTTTTTGCTGACCAAAATAAACGGTGACTGAAATGCCTTTATCGCGGTTATATTCAATATTTTCAGTCTCGCCCAAGCGCACCGATACATTTTGTCCTGTGCCAAAACTTACTTCTGTTTCGGCAGAACTTGCGCCAGCCACTTTGGTTAATTTGAGTACATCTTGCGTGATTTGTTTTAGGTGCGATAAATCGATAATTGCAGAGTCCATGATTGGGTTTGATTAATTCAAATGACGAAAACTGTTATCATACCGTAGCTAACAACAAAGCCACTAGAAACCAACATATCGTGACCGAAAAAAACTATTCAATAGACGCAGACGCTGATTTACCGATTAGCAAAACTAAATTAAAAGCGGAAGCGGATGCCCAGCAAGCCATTGGTAAAAAGTTAATCGATTTATCCAAAGAGAAATTGATTAAACTTAATTTGCCAGAAACCTTATTTGAAGCAGTGATAGAAGCAAAACGCCTAACCGCAAACGGCGCTTTGCGCAGGCAACTGCAATATTTAGGCCGATTAATGCGCGATGTGGATAACGCGCCGATTATTGAGCAATTACAGGCTTGGGAAGGCAAAAATGTGCAGGAAAATGCCCGCTTTCATACTATGGAACGCTGGCGCAGTCGTTTAATTGCAGAGCCAAATGCGTTGCAGGAGTTTTATAGCAGATTTCCCTCTGCCGATATTCAGCAATTGCGCACGTTAATTAGAAACGCACAACGTGAAGAAGCGGCGCAAAAACCGCCCAAAAGTAGCCGTGAGTTATTTAAATTAATCCGCGAGTTGTCAGAAAACTCAACGACAGATGATGTGGATGATATTGCAGATTGAACATTGGTTATAAGATTGATTTTAAAGTAAGGATTTAGTGTGGCTATAGACAAAAAAAATCAAACCTCATCTGAACATGGCATTATTTATGCGCCATGGGAGCGTTCATTGGCGCGCGTACTAACCCCTCTCGAAGAATTTATTCACAATCAAACTACCAGCAGCATTTTGTTGGTTGTAGCTACCGCAGTTGCTTTATTTTTAGCCAACAGCAGCGCATTCAGTGAGGCGTATCAGCACATATTACACTCGCCATTCAGCTTAACCTTAAACAATTGGCGCTTATCCATGAGTTTGCATCATTGGGTGAATGATGCGCTGATGGCCATATTCTTTTTCGTGGTCGGCATGGAGCTAAAACGCGAAATTTTGGTGGGCGAGCTATCGGATATTAAACAAGCCTCTTTGCCGATTATTGCAGCGATTGGCGGAATGGTGGTGCCTGCTTTAATTTATGTTTATTTTAATCCCAGTGGAGACGAAGCACGCGGCTGGGGCGTGCCGATGGCAACCGATATCGCTTTTGCAGTCGGTGCGCTGGTCTTGCTGGGTAAACGCGTACCAAAATCGCTGGTTACTTTTTTAATTGCGCTGGCCATCGCAGACGATTTAGGCGCTGTTTTGGTGATTGCCATTTTTTACACCGAACAGATTGTGACGCACTGGTTAATCGTTTCTGCGCTTCTGGTGGCACTATTATTCATGCTCAATTTTTCGGGCGTTCGCAATGCGATTCCTTACTTCATCATCGCCGTCATTCTTTGGTATGCCATGATGCAATCGGGCGTACATGCCACGCTGGCTGGCGTGTTAGGCGCATTTACCGTGCCCGCACGCTCTAAATATAATCCCGCCTTGTTTGTCAGCCGCATCAAACAGCAAGTTAGCAATTTCGCTAATCACCAGCAAACGGGGGCGACTTTAATGACCAATGACAAACTGCATACCATTGTAGAAAACATTGAAGACAGCGTAATTGGCGTTCAGGCACCCTTACAACGATTGGAACAGTTGTGGCATATTCCCGTTGCATTTTTTATTATTCCTATTTTTGCTTTGTTTAACGCGGGCATTGCAGTTAAGTTTGACTCGCTGGGTGACACATTTTCTCATCCAGTGATGCTTGGGGTAATGCTGGGTTTACTGTGCGGAAAATTTATTGGCATCACAGGCGCCTGCTGGATTGCTTTAAAACTGAACATCGGCAGACTGCCAACTGGCGCGCGTTTTAGCCAAATTGCGGCTGTATCTGTGTTAGCGGGTATCGGATTTACCATGTCTATTTTTATCGCAGAACTGGCATTTAAAGCGCATGCTGATTATTTACTGATGGCTAAAACGGGCGTTATTTTTGCGTCTTTGATTGCAGCAATCGTAGGATTTTCGTGGTTGTGGATACTGGGTAAAGAAAAAACAAGCGATTAATAACTTAAGCATATTCACTTAAGAGTATTTATTTAAGCATAGTTTAATCCATAATTGAATGGCAAAAACCATAACTTAACGCTCCACAAGCAGCTATTTAAAACAAACAGCTGCTGAAATTCTGCTTATTTTTTAGTGTTAATTTGCGCTTTAGTCATGGCTTTTTCACCATTGCGCTCATATTCAACAGCGACTTCCTGGCCTTGATGTTTGCGCACCACAGAAGATAATTCTTCTGGTTTGTTCAGCTGATTGTCTGCCAATTTAAGCAACATATCACCGCGCATCAAACCCGCTTTTGCAGCGGGCGAATCTTTAATCACCGCGATGACCTTTAAACCTTCGTATTCCGTGGCTTTTTCAGCGTCTTCCGATTCTTTCATGGCCAATTTGATCACATGCACGCCCAGCAAAGGCGCAGGCAATTTTACCCAATAACTAGCATAATATTTATAGTTGGTCGGCTCTGCTACTAAATCTTTTTCTGCCAATTCCTTGCCTAATTTAGCCGCTTCTTTAATCAACTGTATTTTTCCAGCCGCTGTTTTGGTAGAACCATATTTGCTATACACCAAAACCGTGTCGGCTTTTAACGTTTTTGCGTATTGCAACGCCTGTTCTGCTGGTACATCACCTGCTGTAAAACCAGAAGAACCCATCATGTCGTAACCATTTTCCAGCATGCTGATGTCATCTTCTTCTTTGTGGTTACTCACGTACATTTTGGTATCTGGCGCGGCTTGCATCGATTTTAAATCGCCATTATTTTGCGCTTGATAGCTTTTTTCGTATAGATTTTCGGCCGCCATTAACTGCGTTGCGGCAAATAAAGTCCCTAAAGTTAACAACAAAAACAGCATCACTTTTGGTTTAAACGTTTTATTTTCTGCTGTCATTGCAGTTATACCATTTGAACGAGCCAACACTTTTGCATCTGTTACTGTTTTTATCATTGAATGACGGGTGAAACGCACCATGGAAGAATCCTTTATGATTGAAAATGCTATTATTAGCGTTTAACGCACTTAAATTTATACGCAAATTTATACGCAATCGTAAAGACAGTCAAATGACAAAAGAATTCATTAAAATTGGTTTGGTTTCCATTAGCGACCGCGCATCAAGCGGCGTATACGAAGACAAAGGGATTCCTAGCTTAACGGAATGGCTGAATAAAGTAATCGTGACGCCAATTGAATATCAGACACGATTAATCGCCGATGAACAAGACGAAATAGAACAAACACTGATTGATTTAGTGGATTATCAACGCTGCCAGTTGATACTCACCACAGGTGGCACAGGGCCAGCATTGCGTGACGTGACGCCAGAGGCTACTTTAAATGTTGCCGATAAAATCATGCCAGGATTTGGTGAACAAATGCGCCAGATTAGCCTGCATTTTGTGCCGACTGCCATTCTTTCAAGGCAAGTAGCGGTTATCCGCAAGCAATCCCTGATTATCAACTTACCAGGCCAACCCAAAGCCATCGCGCAAACTTTGGAAGGCTTAAAAGATGCATCTGGCCAACAGCTTGTGCAGGGTATATTCGCTGCCGTGCCTTATTGTTTGGATCTTATCGGCGCGCCCTACATTGAAACAAATGCGGCAATTGTTAACGCATTTAGGCCTAAATCAGCCGTTAAGTCTGCGTGAATATGCGTTACTTAACACTTAAATTGCAAGCAATAATGCCTGTTTTATTTTGGCTTTGCATGATAATGACCACGCTTCTGATGCTAATAGAACTGACGCCTAAAGCAGGCGGATGGCCGTATTGGGATAAGGTGCAACATGCCACTTTGTTTACCACACTTGCCTCAATGGGCTTTTTTTCATTCAAACACAAACTCGTTTGGGTTTGCGGCGGATTAACGATTTATGGTGCCTTAATCGAATACTTGCAAGGTGCATTAACCATTACGCGTCTAGCCAGCATCGGCGATTGGTGGGCTGATATTTTAGGCATCGTTATTGCCGTTTTTTTATGGTTAAGTATTAAAAAGTGTCTGCCCAAATATGCGTCCGTTTACACATGACAGCCGAATTTAATCTAATTAAACAATACTTCACCCGCCCAACCACACAAACTGAATTAGGTATTGGTGACGATGCGGCAATAATTTCTGTTGCAAATGGCATGCAACTGGCCGTTTCTGCCGATATGCTGGTGGCAGGTACACACTTTTTTGCCAACTGCGATGCTTATCAATTAGGCTGGAAATCGCTGGCAGTGAACATATCGGACATGGCCGCAATGGGCGCGCAGCCAAAATGGGCGACGCTAGCCATTGCGCTTCCCTATCTTGATACCAATATTGATGCGGCTTGGTTAATGCAATTTAGCAACGGTTTTTTTGCCTGTGCAAATCAATTTAATATTGATTTAATTGGCGGCGACACCACGCGCGGGCCGCTTAATATCTGCGTACAAATTATGGGTGAGGTGCCTGTAAATGCAGCAATTAAGCGTAGTGGCGCACAATTAAATGATGATATATGGGTGAGTGGCCAGCTTGGCAGTGCGGCATTGGGACTTGCCCATCTGCAGAATATTATTCCGCCCACAATCAATAATGCAATAAATCCTACATTATCAACTAACGATTTAACGATTTGCTTGCAAGCACTGCATTCACCTGTGCCGCGTTTAGATTTAGGCTTAGCTTTGCGTGGCGTTGCCACTAGCTGTATCGATATTTCGGATGGTTTATTGGCGGATTTAGGCCATATAATAAATGCATCAGGTTGCGGCGCAAAGCTAGATTTAGCAGAAATACCCTGCATGGATTATCTAAAAAACCAGCTAGAAAACCCTGCAATACAATCGATGATATTAGCAGGAGGCGATGACTATGCGCTATGTTTTACTGCACCTGCACATCAACGTACGATAGTGTACGCCATTAGCAAGCAATTAGATTTACCCTTAAGTCTAATTGGTGAAATTCAAAGCAAACCAAGCTTAGAAGTACACTATAAAAATCAAAAAGTAACATTATCTAAAAAAGGCTTTGACCATTTTGGCTAATGCAAATCAAGCCAATTTCAGATTATTAATTGCACATCCAGCGCATTTTGTTGCACTAGGTTTTGGTAGCGGTTTGGCACCAAAAGCGCCTGGCACCTTCGGTACGCTTGCTGGCTTACCGCTATTTTGGATGATTGCAGATTTTGCGTTTGCAATACAGTTAACCATTATTTTCCTGCTATTTTCATTGGGTGTTTATTGCTGCAATCAAACAGGTAAAGCGCTTGGCGTGGTCGATCACGGCAGTATTGTGTGGGATGAGATTGTCGCGATAATGTTGGTGCTGGCTTTCACGCCACTTCAATGGCAATGGTGGCTAATCGCTTTTGTATTATTTCGGCTGTTCGATATCTGGAAGCCGTTTCCTATTCGCCAATTTGATGCAAAACTTAAAAATGGTTTCGGCGTGATGTTCGATGATTTATTAGCGGCCATTTATGCCATTATTTGCTTACAATTATTGCTATGGACCAACTTTATACATTAGCTGCAGAACTTGGTGTCGCACTTAAAGCGCGCGGCCTTGTGCTGGCGCTGGCAGAATCTTGCACTGGCGGCATGACCGCACAAGCCATTACCAGTGTGGCTGGCAGCTCGGTTTGGTTTGATCGCGCATATATTACTTACAGCAATCAAGCCAAAATGGATATGTTGGGCGTTAAAAATGAAACACTGCAATTATTTGGCGCGGTGAGTGAAGAAACCGCAACAGAAATGGCGCAAGGTGCACTTAAATTTAGCCTCGCACACATCAGTGCCAGCATTACAGGTATTGCCGGGCCAGATGGTGGCAGCGGCGAAAAACCAGTCGGCACGGTTTGTTTTGGTTTTGCGCTAAAAAATACCGAGGAAAATAGCGTTAAGTCTGTTGTTAAGTGCAATACAAAACATTTTGCTGGCAATCGCGAAGCAATACGCCAGCAAGCATCTAACTATGCAATAACTCAACTTATTGAGTTATTGCAGTCGTCTTAATTAGTGGTGACCACCATGATGTCTATAACCACGATGACCATTATTGCCTCTGCGATTATCCCAGCGATTATCATGATAGCGTGATTGATTTCCGTAGTGCTGGTATCCATAAGAAAAAGCGGGCGCATAATGATACACACGCGGTGCCTGGCGATAATAAACAACTGGCTCATAATACACAACAGGCGGTGCGGCATAGTATCGATTAGGCTCATAATAACCTTGACCGCCAATATTGATACCGATATTAAAAGAATCGCGCGCTACCGCACTAGAAATCGACGCCACGCCAATGGCTAAAACAATAATTGCTGAACGTAATATTTTCATCATAAACTCCATTTAAAAACACGTATTACTTGCTTAAAAACGCATTAAGTTTCATCTGGTTGACTTTCAAGTTTTTCAACAATTTTCATGATGTAAATATTCAATCAAGCTATGCGCTAAGCTTACGTTAACACGCGAAATATGAAATAATGCTAAGCAAATTTAAGTAATAAAAATCAAAGGTAAAACCACATGGATGACAACAAAAGCAAAGCACTTGCCGCCGCACTTGCGCAAATTGAAAAACAGTTTGGCAAAGGTTCTATTATGCGTATGGGCGATGCGGATATTGGCGAAGATATTCAATCTGTTTCCACAGGCTCACTCGGCTTAGATATCGCACTAGGCATTGGCGGCTTGCCGCGTGGTCGCGTCATTGAAATTTACGGGCCTGAATCTTCTGGCAAAACAACATTAACATTATCGGTGATTGCAGAAATGCAAAAAGTGGGCGGCGTGGCCGCTTTTATTGATGCCGAACACGCACTTGACCCACAATATGCCGCTAAATTAGGTGTTAACGTGCCTGATTTATTAATCAGCCAACCAGATACTGGCGAACAAGCGCTGGAAATTGTTGATATGTTAGTGCGCAGTGGTTCAGTCGATATTGTGGTGATTGACTCAGTTGCGGCTTTAACGCCACGCGCTGAAATCGAAGGTGAAATGGGTGACTCGCACATGGGCTTACAAGCGCGATTGATGTCACAAGCGTTGCGTAAGCTAACGGGCAATATTAAACGCACCAACACCATGGTGATTTTTATTAACCAAATCCGCATGAAAATCGGCGTGATGTTTGGCAGCCCAGAAACGACTACTGGCGGCAACGCGCTAAAATTCTATGCCTCTGTACGCTTGGATATTCGCCGCACTGGCGCCATTAAAAAAGGTGACGAAGTGACTGGCAGTGAAACGCGCGTAAAAGTCATTAAAAACAAAGTGGCGCCGCCGTTTAGACAAGCTGAATTTGACATTATGTATGGGCAAGGCATATCGCGCCTGGGCGAGATTGTTGAGTTAGGTTCTAACTTGAAATTTATCGAAAAAGCCGGCGCTTGGTACGCTTACAATGGCGAGAAAATTGGCCAAGGTAAAGAAAATGCCAAAGAATACCTGCGTGAGCATCCAGAAATGGCCGCTGAAATTGAGGCAAAAATTCGCGCAAATGCTAAACAATTAGCCGATATTATGCCTGCGGTAAGGACAGAAGAAGATTAAATTAAGGCGCTGGAAAAATCCGATTAATTCAGAGATTAAGCCATTAAATTTCAACCTAAAAGCTTACGGCAACGTGCGCTTGAGTATTTGGGCAAGCGCGAATATTCGTATGTTGAGTTAGGTCTAAAGCTTAAAACTTATCTCGATGAAGGTGAAGATTTTGAACTAATTACGACGATTTTAGATGATTTTAAAACGCGCGGTTGGTTAAGTGATGCGCGTTTTACCGAACAAATAGTGCATGCAAGACAAGCTAAATTCGGCGTGAGTAAAATTGCACATGAGTTGCGCCAAAAAGGCGTTTCACAAGAATTAGTTGAAACGGCAATTGAGCAAGTTAAAGTTAATGAGCTAGCTAACGCCAAAGAAATTTGGCAAAAAAAGTTTAAAGCAGCACCAAGCAACAGAGACGAATGGGCAAAACATGCACGTTTTTTACAAAGCCGTGGTTTTGGGTTTGATATAATTAAAAAGGTATTAAGCTCAGAGCAATTAGATGAATGAATTACTGATTTTGCTCAACTCTGATCTCGCATAGCTGAGGGTTAAAAATCAGCAAAAAAGTACTGAATTTACAACTAGATGACGATTAAACCTAACCAAATATCCTTAAGTAAAAACCCTAGTAGCAACGAAATTCGCCAAGCGTTTTTAGATTTTTTTGCCTCCAAAGGCCATCAAATCGTCGCTTCTAGCTCGTTGGTGCCGCACGGCGACCCTACTCTGCTATTTACCAACGCGGGCATGAACCAGTTTAAAGATGTATTTTTGGGTTTTGATAAACGCCCTTACAGCCGCGCAACCAGCAGCCAAAAATGTGTGCGCGCGGGCGGCAAACATAATGACCTTGAAAACGTCGGTTACACAGCACGCCATCATACATTTTTTGAAATGCTCGGCAATTTTAGTTTTGGCGATTATTTCAAAGTGGAAGCGATTAGCTACGCATGGGAATTATTAACCGTCGTTTTTAAACTGCCCAAAGACAAGCTCACGGTCACTGTTTACGCGGATGACGATGAAGCCTATGACATCTGGCACAACACGATTGGCGTGCCAAAAGAGCGCATTATCCGCATTGGCGACAACAAAGGCGCACGTTACGCATCAGACAATTTTTGGATGATGGGCGACACTGGCCCTTGCGGCCCTTGTACTGAAATATTCTACGATCACGGCGAACAGCATTTTGGCGGGCCGCCAGGCAGCGCGGATGAAGATGGCGATCGCTTTATTGAAATCTGGAATAACGTGTTTATGCAATTTAACCGCGATGAAGCGGGTGTGATGCATAAATTACCCAAGCCGAGTGTGGATACTGGCATGGGTTTAGAGCGTATTGCTGCCGTTTTGCAACACGTACATGCTAATTACGAAATTGACCTTTTTACCACGTTAATAAATGCCGCCGCGCGCGAAACCAAAACAACCGACTTAAATAACCCAAGTTTAAAAGTGCTAGCTGACCATATTCGTGCCTGCTCTTTCTTAATCGCCGATGGCGTGATTCCAGGCAACGAAGGTCGTGGTTATGTGCTACGCCGCATTATTCGCCGCGCAATACGTCATGGTTACAAGCTAGGTGCTAGACAGCCATTTTTTCACTTAATAGTTAATACTCTAGTTATGGAAATGGGCGATGCATATCCTGAGTTAAAAACAAAACAGCTGTATATTACTGATATATTAAAGAACGAAGAGTCTAGATTTTTTGAGACGATTGAAAATGGTATGGCGATTTTAGAAACAGAATTGGCCGCCACTAAAGATATTTTCAATGGCGAAACTGCGTTTAAATTGCACGATACCTACGGCTTCCCATTAGATTTAACAGCTGATATTTGCCGCGAACGTAACATAACAGTAGATACAACTGCTTTTAATTCCGCAATGGCGCGGCAAAAAGAACAAGCGCGTTCTGCTGGAAAATTCAAAATGGCGGCTAATCTTGAGTATTCGGGCAATATCACCGATTTTAAAGGTTATGAAACGCTTGAAACAAACGCCACGGTTCTAGCGCTTTATAAAGACAGTATTGCAGTTGAGTCTTTAAATGAAGGTGAGCAAGGTGTTATCGTGCTGGATTCCACTCCTTTTTATGCCGAATCTGGTGGGCAAGTTGGTGATATCGGTATATTAAAAAGTGAAAATGGTATTTTTGCTGTAGAAGATACGCAGAAAATTCAGGCTGCTGTTTTTGGACATCACGGAACCGTTAAAACGGGCAGCCTGAAGGTAGGTGACAGCTTAAAAGCGACTGTAGATATGCTTAACCGCACCAACAGCATGCGCAACCATTCTGCCACCCATTTAATGCACAAAGCGTTGCGTGAGGTGTTGGGCGATCATGTGCAACAAAAAGGTAGCTTGGTGGATGCGGACAAAACCCGTTTTGATTTTGTGCATAATGCGCCGATGACGGATGCTGAAATTGCCCAAGTGGAAGCCATTGTGAATGCTGAGATCTTAGCCAATGCCGCCACCCAATCACGGTTGATGGACATTGAAGCCGCTAAGCAATCAGGCGCCATGATGTTGTTTGGTGAAAAATACGGCGATGTTGTACGTGTGTTAGATATTGGTAGCAGCACCGAACTTTGCGGCGGAACCCATGTAAGTCGCACTGGAGATATTGGGTTATTCAAAATTTATGCTGAAATTGGCGTTGCTGCTGGTGTGCGCCGTGTAGAAGCCACTACTGGTAATGGCGCATTAAAATTAATTAATGCCCAGCAAGCATTAATCACACAATTAGCCAGCGATTTTAAAGCGCCTGCCACTGAAATTGCAAACAAAGTAACGCAGTTATCTGAGCATGCAAAATCACTGGAAAAAGAATTGACGCGTTTAAAATCCAAGCTAGCTTCTTCGCAAGGTGATGATTTAGTGTCGCAAGCCATTGATATTGCAGGAATAAAAGTGTTGGCTGCAATATTGGAAGGCGCAGATGCAAACGCATTGCGCGAAACAATGGATAAACTGAAAGATAAACTAAAATCTGCCACGATTGTATTAGCCAGTGCAAATGACGGCAAAGTAAGTTTAGCAGCAGGTGTAACTGCTGATTTAGTTAGCAAAATTAAAGCCGGTGAATTGGTGAATTTTGTGGCGCAACAAGTGGGAGGCAAAGGTGGCGGCAAGCCCGATATGGCAATGGCTGGCGGCACAGATGCCAGCCAATTACCAAGCGCACTGGCAAGTGTAAAAGACTGGGTAAGCG
This sequence comes from Methylotenera sp., assembly GCA_046594915.1. GTDB lineage: Bacteria > Pseudomonadota > Gammaproteobacteria > Burkholderiales > Methylophilaceae > Methylotenera_A. The sequence continues at coordinate 70,535 of JBKJRC010000005.1, forward strand.
GTAAATTGGTCTAACTTTTCATTAATGTTAAGCGAGTAATTAGAGTTAACCAGTAAAATGTGCGTAAAATTTAATCCTTAAAAGTAGTTAACTAAAGAGCTAAAAATGGCGTTAATCGTACAAAAATATGGCGGTACATCCGTTGCGAATTCTGAAAGAATTCGTCATGTCGCTAAAAGAGTGGCGCGCTATAAAGCAATGGGGCATCAAGTTGTCGTCGTGGTATCTGCCATGTCGGGTGAAACCAACAAACTGATTGCGCTTGCCCGTGAAGTGATGGCCGAGCCAGATCCGCGTGAATTAGATGTGATGATTTCAACTGGCGAGCAAGTTACCATTGGCATGACAGCGCTTGCGTTGTTGGAGTTAGGCATTAAAGCCAAAAGCTATACTGGCACGCAGGTGAAAATTTTAACCGATGGCTCGCACACCAAAGCCCGTATTTTAAATATTGATGAACACAATTTAAAAGCTGACTTGGCCGCTGGCTATGTTTGCGTGGTGGCGGGGTTTCAAGGTGTGGATGAGCATGGAAATATCACAACCCTTGGGCGCGGTGGATCTGACACCACTGGCGTTGCGCTTGCCGCTGCATTAGGCGCAGATGAATGCCAAATCTACACGGACGTGGATGGCGTTTATACTACCGACCCGCGCGTGGTACCAGAGGCGCGGCGTTTAAGCAAAATCACGTTTGAAGAAATGCTTGAACTTGCATCGCAAGGCAGCAAAGTATTGCAAATACGCTCTGTAGAATTTGCAGGTAAATATAAGGTTAAGTTGCGCGTGCTTTCTAGCTTTGAAGACGAAGGTGACGGCACGTTGATTACGTTTGAAGATGATAAGGACAATAATATGGAAGACCCCATTATCTCTGGCATTGCGTTTAACCGCGATGAAGCCAGAGTTATCGTGCTAGGCGTGCCTGACAAACCGGGCATTGCTTACCAGATTTTAGGCCCGATTGCTGACGCCAATATCGATGTCGATATGATTATTCAAAACACCGGCGCTGATGGCACTACCGATTTCACGTTTACCGTGCACAAAAACGAGATGAATAAGGCATTAGGCATTTTGCGCGATAAGGTACAAGGCCACATTAACGCACGAGAAATTTTGGGTGACGACAGAATCGCAAAAGTTTCAGTCGTTGGTGTTGGTATGCGTTCGCACGTTGGCGTTGCCAGCCAAATGTTTCGCACACTAGCCGAAGAAGGCATCAATATTCAAATGATTTCGACATCAGAAATTAAAATTGCAGTTGTTATTGACGAAAAATATATGGAACTCGCTGTGCGTGTATTGCACAAAGCGTTCGAATTAGAAGAGGCGTAAAATATTAATTGATTATTAGGCTTTGCATAAGCCGAGTTTTAATTGATTTTTAAGGGCAAATCAAGTAATATCGCGCCCTTAATTCAGCAACATGAATTGATAGCGTAAAGCAATAAAACGGAGAGCTGGCCGAGTGGTCGAAGGCACTTCCCTGCTAAGGAAGCATACGGGCTTAACCCTGTATCGAGGGTTCGAATCCCTCGTTCTCCGCCATACATTAAGTAAATACAGGCTTTAAGAAACACGTAGTATCGCGTATAATACTGCGCATGCGCCCATAGCTCAGCTGGATAGAGTACTTGGCTACGAACCAAGGGGTCAGGAGTTCGAATCTCTTTGGGCGCACCAAATAAAACAAAGGGTTAGCTTATGCTAGCCCTTTGTCATTTCTGGCCTTGTGCCATAATTGTGTCGTGGTATGACACGTTTACGTCACGCAATGCGCACAACTTGTCTGCATACGGGGCTAAATGCTCTGCCGAGAAATGTGCATAACGACGCACCATCTCTGGACTTTCCCATCCACCCAACTCTTGTAAGGCAAATAATGGCGTACCATTTTGTACGTGCCAGCTTGCCCAAGTGTGTCGCAAATCGTGCCACCGAAAATCTTCAATCCCTACTGCTGCCAAGCCCTTATACCAAGCTTTGGTACTCACTTGCGTAATATGATGCCCGTTATAACTGAACACATATAACTCATGCTTGCCAATTTGCTTACGAATTAAAAGAATTGCTTCTGCATTAAGTGGTACTGCAATAGCTTTTCTCGCTTTCGCTTGGTCAGGGTGAATCCATGCGACTCTTCTTACCAAATCTATTTGTGACCATTCCAATCCAGTGACATTTGCTCGCCTTAAACCAGTAGCAAGACTAAATGCCGCCATATCAGCTAAATGCACAGGTAACGCGGCTATCAATCTTTGCGCTTCGTTATGTGTTAAAAACCGAATGCGACGGGTCGGCTCTCTGAGCATCTTGATAAAAGGTGCCCGATCCAGCCATTCCCATTCATTCACACATTTACGTAAAATTGCACGTAATACCTCAAGCACGCGGTTTACCGTAGCATTACTTACACCCTCATCACGTTTTGCATCCGTCATCTTATCAATCAGATCACGGCTAATAGCATGCAGATACATGTCTTTAAGAAACTTATCCATCCAGCGCAGATGAATAATATCTGTGCTTAAAGTTGCTTTATGACTTTGCTCTTTCAGCCATCTCACGACTGCATCATTCCATAGATACTTTGGTTTAAGCCCTAATCGGCTGATTTTCCAATATTCTACTTTTTGGCGATCGTGATACTCTTGCGCAAGGGTGCGGTCTTCAGTCCCAGTAGATTCTCGTATTCGCTCCCCGTTGGGCGCGACAAAGTTAATCCACCAGTACTTTCCTCGTTTAACAAGTGACATAGGTTAAAATCCTTTCCCAGTCGCTTATCCAACGCTTGCACTTGCCTAGAGTACTGCGATCTGACAAATTCAACAAGATCAATGGTAAGAAACATCCAACACTTACCAATCTTGGCGGCAGGGATTCTTCCAGTTTTAGCACGGCGACGCAGTTCTTCAGGGTGTAGTTTAAGAAAATGGGCGGCTTGTTCAAGATTCATACTTTCCATTATTCGCCATCCGAATGCTTTCTATACTCTTCGCTAGTTAATGTATCTTCGGCAGCTTGCTTATTCAGAATTGAATTAAACCGCTTAGCTTTAATTGCCACGCGCTCATCAACAAAACCCTCAAAACTAGCGCCTCCATTGGCCGCACGATTATTTAAGTGATTACATAGGCCACGGTAAAAAGCCTCGACACCATCAAACAAATCGGTAATGCCTTCACGTGCCATGAAGGAAGAAATTGCACTAAAGCCGAAATCGAATAAGCGCTTATCAGAAGGGATGCGCTGTGCCGTAAATTCACGCGACAACACACCGCCAGACGTCTCAAAATCAATTGAAGATAAATACACCCATAATGGGTGAATAGTCCAGCGGGAACGATTGCTGTCACTTTCACTGGGGATTGTGAGTTTAAGCCAGTCAGTCGTTGCATAACTCCATAATCCGCTCAGATTAGCTAAAGTCGTGCTTAATGCTTGTACATCCAATTGCGAAAGAATATCGCGCTTCATCTCAAACTCTAAGCGCCAGACTGGGGTTGTTTCATTCCAACCAGCAGCAATCCAAAGCGGCAGTAGATAGTATTTCTTACTGTCTTCAATTTCTAATAGTTTGTTATAAAGACGTGCAGACATTGGACTGCCCATACCGATTGACCAGCCAGAGAATTCACCTTTTACTGCATATTGATTGATCTTCTCGGAACGCGTCACCCATGCGTCACGGTGCCATGATTCCATGTTCTCATTGGATGCAAAATCAACAAACAAATCAACACGGCTGGCTTTAGGTTGTGATTTAACTTCACCCAGCACAGACAAAACAGCACTCAGATCATCGACCACCTCACTAACACCTTTATGCGTAAGATATTCGCTTGAGATTTTAACGTAAGCCATCGGCATAGACTTGGCACGCTGGCGAGATAATTGAATGCGAAAGCAGTTATCTTCAATGGTGAAGGGGAACATACCAGACCCCTTATCTTTCACCTCAAAGATATGGTCGTTAATTTGCAGTTGTGCCACGGCTTGATCGGAAAGTTGATCCGCTTGCGCTAATTTTTTAAGTTTATCTAATTTGGCTTCTTGATCTGAATGTAGGCTACCAGCATAAGACAGATATAAACTATCAATGTCCCATCTTAAAGGTTGGAAGTAATCAGTATTGTATTTATTAGATACTCTGTTAGTAAGCGACGTATCTAATGCTGGCGCATCGCTTTCCTCAAGCGCCGCTACGCGTGCGCAATCGTCAAGCTTCGCAGCCTGCATTGTTGAACTGTTTACTTCATTAGTTGATTGATTATCTGACATTCATAAACTCCACTTCTATGACGGGTTTGCAAAATGCGCCCCGTAACAGACACGAAATTTATGCTTCTAGAGAAGTGATGAACACGACACCAAAATACATTTTGATGTCTACAATGTTTTTTTCCAACGATAAATAAACTTTTGTAAACCCCTAGCAGGATCTTCACCATCGTTTGAATATGCTTGAAGTTCTTGAATAAAAAGTTTATCTGATTGATCCTGAGTCATATTATCAAGCCATCCTGCTTCATTACATGCATGCAAAATCACACGAAGAGGATCTAAGGTAGCTTTAGGCTTTTTCCATTTTACTTTGAGGGCATTACCGATTAAATGAAAAAATTTTTGATCATTTTGCATTGAAGCCAAACTCATGCGTCTGGAAAATACTGAACAGCTTAACACTGTGGGATCAATATGTAGTGCTAACCAAAAGGACTCATCTTTTCCTAATTTCACGTCTTGAATGAGTTCAGATAAACTCTTGCCGTGCTTGCGAAGAGCTTGAACTTGAAAAAGTGAAGATTTTATTAATGCAAATAAATCGGCTAATCCAAAACATCCATTGGGTCCTGTTCTTAGATTTAGAATTTCGTCCAGCGAAGAAGGTTCTTTGTCAATTTTAAACAAATTCATAATCAAAGAATTAGGATCTTGCTGAATTTTATTAACTTGAGTAATGATTGCTTGATTAGGATTAACCCCTGACTTAATTGACTCTACTAATACTGGGAGAACACCTAAAAATGAAAAAATAAGTATGAATTGGTGTTTTACTGGTAACTCATAAAGATAAGCCCAAGAAAAGTTATCATGGCAAATCGACTGAAGACTTTCTAATTTGAGTTGTGAACCCAAATCGAAAAGGGATTCCTCTTCTTCCTCTATAAACTGAACACCATCTTTTAAAAAATGAAGGTGTTCAGTTTGAAGAGAACTTTTATTAAGCAAAGTCCGCTTCTAAAATATCTTCGAATAGGGGTAGGTTTGAGCTTTTAACGTCAGAATAATAAGCATTTAATGTTTTTACGATTGCCTTACCCATTGCCTCTGCTAAATTAATGGGTACAGCATTTCCAATCTGCGCATATTGAGAGGTTAAAGCTCCTGCAAATTCCCAGTCGTCAGGAAATGTTTGTATTCGGGCATATTCCCTTACTGTAAAAGGCCTAGTTTCCTCAGGGTGACATCTTTCGGTCTGTTTTTGAGCGGGTGCACAAGTCAAGGTTAAACACGGTTCATCCCAAGAAATCCGTCTTGCCATGCCTGTTTTACCGCCTCCTAAGTAAAAAGAGCCTTTCATATAAGACTTTTGTAGCTCTATTGGTAAATCTCGCCAATAACCTCCAGGAGGAATTAAATCCATAATTTCGCGTTTACTTTTTGGGTATGTTTGGCCGAGTGATATGGGCACATCTGAGTTATATAGCTTTCCTTTCTTTAAAGCATCTCTAATCGTCAATATTTCCTGATTTTCAAGAGGCCACTCAAATTTTAGTCCAGCATCCTTTCTCAATCCAACAATAAATACACGTTCTCTTTTTTGAGGGACATTATAAAAAATAGCTTTTAATACCTTTGGAGGAATAACTTCATAACCCAACTCATCAAGTACAGAAACCATTCCTTCAATAGTTTTCCCATTTTCATGCTGGAATAGTCCTCTGACATTTTCTCCGACACAAACTAAAGGTTGAGTTTCTTTAACAGCTCTCGCGAATTCAAAAAATAGTGTACCCCTAGCATCTTCAAAACCGAGTCTTTTTCCTGCGAATGAAAAAGCTTGACAAGGAAATCCACCTGTTAAAACATCTACTTTATCTTTGAAAAGTGTGAAATCTATATTTGCGACATCGCCTTCAATGACGTTCCAATCAGGTCGGTTTTTTCTTAAAGTAGCACAAGCATTTTTATCAATTTCTGATAAAAGGATATTATCTAGACCAGATTTTTCCAGACCAATAGCTAATCCACCCGCTCCAGCAAATAGCTCAATAGATTTAAATGATTTAATTGGATTTTCGGATGTATCTTCAGTTCGGTCTCCAAATAGATAACCAACTTTTGAAAATCTTGCCAGATCTTTACTTGTATAAAGACGGTAATTATTAATTGGGTGCCTTTCAGGACTTAGCTTGCCAGATTTATCCCAGCGTCTTAAAGTCTGTATGTGATTGCCAAGCATATTAGCAACCTCGGAAACTGAGTAAAAGTCTTTCATTAGTAACCATGTATAAGGTTGTTGTTATGGTTATTTTATATCAGCTAATAAATTTGTGTTCATCTTTATTCATGCAAGAATGCAGAAATAAAATAAAGGCTAATTAATATGACCGAACAAGAAAAGATAGAAATATTAAATAAGGTAAAAGAATGGTTTAGAACAACAATTATTCCCAATCATATTAGCAATACTGAAAAGTTAACTGACCCTGAGGAGTTCAATATAAACCCATTTCTAGTAACTTACATTGCTGCATATTTAACGGGTGAATTAACCCCAGCATCAATTGCTAAAGCTTTAATCTATCCTAGAGTTCTTGGAACATCAATAACTACCTCGTTTGGGCAAAATATGCAGACTTTTATCTCTGATGTATTAAAGGACACATTTGGCTCAATAGTACCCGGTATTGATATCGAGTTTACTGACGCGATCGATGGGCGAAAAAAATATTGTCAGGCAAAACTAGGGCCTAATACTATTAATAAAGATGATGTCGTGACAATACATGATCACTTTAGAGCAGCCAAAAACTTAGGGAAAACTAATAAACTTCCAGTTCAACAGCACGACTTAGTTGTCGGAATTCTATATGGTGAATTAGGTCAAGAAAGTAGTCATTACAAAAAACTTAGAGACACTCACGACTACTCGCTCCACATAGGAATGGATTTCTGGCATCGACTTACTGGTGATGAAAACTTTTACACGGAACTTACGACTGCAATAGCTGAGGTTGCCATTGAGGCACAGGGTAAAGACTTGATTGAAGATGTTACTAAAAGACTAGCTAAAAATGAAGCAATAAAAAAACTCGCTGGTGTATAACTATATTGCTTTGACGATCTTAAATTTTAGTTACATCATCAATGGCAATATCCTCTAATTTCAGCCCTAGATCTCGTGTTAATCTTTCGAAAGTAAATAAGGTTCGATTATTTTCAGCCCAAAAATCTATTTCTCCCAGTGATAAATTCCTTGGATAAACAGTTAAAGGCACGTCATGGAAGCGTTTTTTATAAGGAACTAAATTAGCAGTATTAAACTTATGCATTTTTTCAAACCACGCAGCTATTATCTAAGAAAATCAATTAATAAAAATCGTCTGAGAAGTCTACCTCAAATTGTTATACAAAATCTTACTCTTTCGGCTGTTTTATTTGTTCAGATATTAATTTAGTATTGATTCTAATTTATGCTAATTGGAAAGTGTAAGCACATTATCAGTAGGTTAAATGAAAATATGTGTCTTACTTAGATTTAGTGAGATTGGATAAAATTTACTATAATTTGTCATTAGAAGTGTGCAAACGTTATAAGCTTCTGATTAATATAGATATTTATTTGTAAATAACCCCCCCTACGAACCAAGGGGTCAGGAGTTCGAATCTCTTTGGGCGCACCAAATAAAACAATGGCTTACAGTTTAACGACTGTAAGCCTTTTGTTTTTGTACACTTCAAGGCTTATACAAAGGCTTATACAGATTTTTTGGTTGCCGAATAAGTGAGGATTTAGTAAATATTTTTGACTTACATATTTACGCTTGTATTACGTTCTAATAACCACACCAACAGTAGCGATTTGTCGAGTTCAAATCTGCGTTTGACGGAGGGTATAGAATATAGTCCCACAAGGCATGTATTTACTTGCTCCTGCAATTTACTATATCATTTTATACCTATTTGGTAATCACCCGCTTTGGTAGACATGTAATTATGTGTAAACAATGCTGTCAGGGGCTAACTTCCTTGTAATCAACGGTAGAAAGGTTTCTGTCTTGGTGCCATTGACCACCTAGGTAAAGACCTTGCCACCACGTTTCAAAATGCCGAACACCAGTACTTTACCAGTAGCGCCACGTCCTCGCTTGCCCTTACGCGCACCGCCAAAATAACTTTCGTCCAACTCCACTGCGCCATCAAATATCTTGGTAGCTTGCAGCTCGATGTGATGGATGATTACTTGCTAAATTTTTTTATAAAACAATAGCGCATCCAAAGTGCGGGTTAAATTCGAGCCAAAGTTAACCTATCTGGAAGGCTTAAAAGTGGATGCGGGTTATAGCTGACATCGGCTGGGCAGCGCAACTGACCGCTGGAACGGCGCGGGTTTGCGCGACCCCACAGGCCGAAGCTGCCAAGATGCGGCTGAAGAAGTCGACGTGCGCGAGCGCGTTTTAAGCATACTATAATCTTATCAAACAAACTTTATTAAATAAATAATACGACTACTGTCTTTTTTAAAATAAACGCTGCTAATAAATAAACGCACATAAACCGTTAATTACAATAAAAAGTTAACACTTTTTTATGGGTAAGTTTTGACTTTTTGCATCACGCAACGCTCTACACCATAATTACCAGTGCTTTTAATTTCTCCAGTGTGTTTAATCTCCGAAGTGCTGGTGGTTTGATGCGACTCATAATATTGATTGATATAGCTATAACGCTTGGGCTTTAACAGATTAATGCTAGCAACACCCGTACTGTAGGCCAGATGAGTGCCATCCACAATTTTAATGGTAATCGCCAAATTGCTGCCGTTGGCGATTGCTTGCCCGCTATAAGTGGTCGCATTTTCAGTCTGTATGCTCAAATCATAACTGCCAATGTTGCCGCGACTATTCGATTTATTCATCAAAAAAGTAGCCACTAATTCATAATTACCTATTTTTACATTACTACCCTTGCATGCGTACACTCCACTATAATCCGTACCAGTGAATTTTTTAGTAACCGCCAAAGTTTGCATACTGCACAAGCAATTAATGCCGACAAGTGCGATTAATGCTAAAAATCGGTTGTTCATATCAATTTCTAAATTTTAATGAATGGCAATTGTAACTGGATGCTGAAAATTTTAGTACCAAGCTGTTAGTTAACACTAAAAAAATCTGCAATATCACTGCTAAAAATTAAAAATAGCTGAATTTTTAAAGTAAATACTTTATAAGTAATTAATTAAATGATTTTATTGAATAAAAGAATTGCTACCCCTTTAGTATTTGCGCTTACAGTGGCCATCATTCATTTTGGAGCTTGGGCGCTATTTAATCGCACATTGCCGTTAATTAACGCACCACAGGTAGTCAGTGGTTTTGCCTACAGTGGCTTTCAAGAGAACCAAAGCCCGCTTGATCGAAAATTCCCCAGTACGGCAGAATTATTGGCAGATTTGAGATTGCTCAAACCGTTAAGCAATCACATTCGTCTATATAGTGCGCTAGATAACAGTGAAACAACCCCTCTTGCATCCAAGCTTGGGTTTGATATTACCGCAGGCGCGTGGCTGGGTGCGGATAAAAAGTCTAATACGCGTGAGATAAATGCGCTAAAAGAACAATTAAGTTTTTATCCAAAAATCGAACGCGCCATCGTTGGTAATGAGGTTTTACTGCGTAACGATATGCTTAAAGAAGCTTTGTTTGCCTATTTGGATGATGTGCGCAGCAAAACAGCCACGCCAATTTCCACGGCTGAACCCTGGCATATCTGGCTAAAATATCCAGAACTGGTTAAGCATGTGGATTATATTGCCGTGCATTTATTGCCTTATCATGAAGGATTACCAGTCGAAAACGCAGTGGATTATTCTTTATCAAAGTATCAAGAGTTGATGTCCACCTTCCCCAGAAAAAAAATCGTCATCGCAGAAGTGGGCTGGCCCAGCGAAGGCCCGGCAATTGGCGCTTCGGTTGCATCAAAAATTAATCAAGCACATTTTGTAAGAGAATTTATCGCAAAAACCGCTTATCAAAATTATGACTATTACCTGATGGAAGCATTTGACCAGCCCTGGAAAAAAAATATTGAGGGCTGGGCAGGTTCGTATTGGGGCATGTTTGGTGCAGACCGCACATTAAAATACTCATTACAAGGCGCTGTGCCTAAAGATGTGCGCTGGATCAACAAAGCGGTGTGGGCAACCTTGATTGCTTTTTTGCCGATTCTATTTATCGCGTATCGGTTTAGAAATTGGGGCTTAGGCGGCAGAATCTCGCTTTCGGTTTTGTTGCAGGCGTGCGTGACCATTTTAGTGGTTGCTTGGAATTTGCCTGGTGATTATTACTATTCGCTGCGCGATTTCAGCATATTAATCGCGTTAATAATCGGCATGTTGCTGACTTCGGCAGTATTGATGATTTACGGCGTAGAGTTTAGCGAAGTGATGTTTAAAAAACGCTGGTGGCGCATTTATCAGCGCGCAAAACCAGTGCCCAGCGATCAAGAGTTATTCGTGTCGGTGCATCTTGCCTGTTATAACGAGCCGCCAGAAATGGTGATTGAAACCATTGCAAGTCTGGCAAAATTAAATTATGCCAATTTCGAAGTGATTGTGGTGGATAACAACACCAAAGACGAAGCCAAGTGGAAGCCGATAGAAGCTTATATGGCCACAATGCCTGCTCATTTTCACTTTTTTCACTTGCCACAATGGCCAGGGTTTAAGGCCGGCGCTTTAAATTATGCGCTGAGTAAAACCAATACTAAAGCACAGGTGATTGGCGTGGTGGATGCCGATTATATTGTGACTGAAGATTGGCTTTCTGACTTGGTACCGCATTTTAACGAGCAAAAAGTGGCAGTGGTGCAAGCGCCACAAGCGCATCGCGAATGGGAAAATAACTTTTTCAGGCGCATGAGTAATTGGGAGTTTGAGGGGTTTTTTCGCATCGGCATGCATCACCGGCACGAACGCAATGCGTTGATTCAGCACGGCACCATGACGTTAATTCGGCGTGAACCGCTGGTAAAAAGCGGCGCCTGGTCGGAATGGTGTATTTGCGAAGATACTGAATTAGGCTTGCGATTGCTGGAAGATGGTTATCAACTGCTTTATGTAGACGATACGTTTGGTCGTGGGCTGACGCCATCTGATTTTAAGGCGCTTAAATCGCAACGCTCACGCTGGGCGTTTGGCGCGATGCAGATTTTAAAACGCCATCTGCCAAAATTGTTAGGCAAATCCAATTTAACCTTTGGCCAGCGCTACCACTTTTTAACCGGCTGGTTTGGCTGGCTGGGCGATGCGTTGCAACTGATTTTTACCATCGGCTCTATCGGCTGGAGCATCGCCATGATTGCGTTCCCTAAAGACTTTTCTTTGCCGGTGAGCATTATGATTGCGCCTATTGTATGCTTTTTAATCATCAAAGCCGCGCTAGGCCCTATTTTGTATCGCAAAACCATGCATTGCACATGGAAGGATATTTTCGGTGCTTCGCTGGCAAGTTTAGGCTTATCTCACGCGATCGCGCGCGGCATTATTATGGGCATTGTACAAAAAAACGGTGTATTTAAAGTGACAGCAAAAGGCAAAATAACTGGTAAGAAGCTATCGATTTTAAATCCAATCATAGAAGAATTCGTGCTTTTAATCGCTTTAATACTTTGTGCCGCCACGATGATTGCAACAAGGGGAATTGAGAATTTTGATGCGCAGCTTTGGGTCGCGTTATTGGCGTTACAATCGCTGCCATACACCAGCGCGCTGATGTGTCAGATTCTGGCGCAAAGCACAGACAGCGACAGCGCGTCTAAAGACAAAACTATCGTCAGCGTTTAACGGCCTTTTGCTTTTATAGGACTGTTAACTTTGCCATGCATTTTGTGGTGCGCTTGCAGTTAACCTGTTTAAACTTAACCCTAATAAATGCTTTATTTTTGCCTCCAAAGCGCTAAATATTTCTCTGAGTTGTTGAGCAAGTCTTTCTGCATATCCTTATAAATACTGGCTGGCGGCAAATCCACGTCATTGCTGATGCCGCTAAATCCTAAACCGAGCTTACCGCCTTCCAACTTAAAACCGATAAACTCTAAAATAGTCGGGAACAGATCAAAATGCAGAATATCTTCACGATTTTTTTTAATTAGCTGATTTGAAATAAAGCGATTAAAAATAAAACGCTGTTTTGCGCTGTTTAATTCTGTATTGACCGGATTAAACATGGCCAGATGATCGCCCAGAATCACCACATTGGTGTCTTTAAGATAGCCACTTTTTTGCATAAACTGTACAAAATTGGCCACTTGATTAGACGTACATTCAACGATGCCTTTAAATTCTGTCACGCCGCGTTTTTTGCAATATTTGGAAAAATGCCCGTCCGGACCATGCGTATCGATAGTGGTCATGGTTAAATTAAATGGCTGCGATTTGGCATGTAATTGTTTAAGTTTGGCTTTAACCAGCACAAATAAATCGTCATCGTACAAGCCCCAAAAATTCATGTCTTTTGCGCTAAGGCCTTGTTTTAATTCTTCTCTACCGTAAACCTCGTCATAATGATGATCTTGAAAAAACTTGCCTTTGCCAGCAAAAGCCAATGCGTCGCCGCCCATATACACGTTGTGATAGCCCGCATCATGCAAAATATCGCCCAGGCAAACCGCGTTAGGTAAAAAAGATTGAATGTTTTCGCCCTGATTATTGCCATCGTACAAACTGACATTTTTGAGCGGCAAACCACATTGGCTTGCGGTGATGCCAGCAATCGTCCAATGCGTGCCTGGCGCTTGTTTAAAACCAGTAAAACTAACACCTTTAAGCTTATCTAAACTTTTAAGCAGGTTTTTGCCAAATATTGCGTTGTCTTTATAGGTGTCTTCCAACGATTCTACATAAATAAGCATTAAGTTTTTGGGTTTTACGCTGTCGATTTTGATTGTTTTGGGGTCAATATAATGTTTGCCGAAATAATCTTCACCGAATTGATTGTGCACAAATGCACTGATGGAAAACTGAAAAGCAAAATAAACGCAGCTAATAATCAGCGAATATAAAGGCGCGCGATGGCCAATAAACCAGTAGAACACTTTTAAGCCGCGTAAATTGAATACTTGCATTGGCTTTGCAAACCAATGTGTTGACCTGTAAATTAAGGTTAAAGCGATTGAATATTCGATTAAAACCAATAATAACGAGCTAACGATTGGCACTAGCAAACACAAAGTAACAAAGCTTCTTACAATACCAATATCGGTATCAACCAAGCCGCCCACGCCAAATTGCGCATGATATAAAACCTGTTCTATAGATGCTTTACCGAAATTGGAGGTGACCCAATAGGCAATGCTGGCTAAAAAAAATGCACACAAATAAGTCAGAAACCTGATGGCGGCTCTTACAAAATGCCTGAGTTGATTATGGATTATTTGTTGCTGAGCGAGCATTAAGATTGCTATCTGGTCGGATTAAAGTGCGCTTTAAATTTGAATACGCTGTAAATTTAAATGCATTGTAAAAATAAATTAATAAAGCGATTGTCACAAAGTTGTCATTATATAGGCAACTTAACCCTAAATTTGTAGTGAAAAACTGAATCAATCCCATCTAGTCAGTGCAATCCAGTCTCAATGGCTGAGTGCTAATATTGCCATCCGCTATCCATAACAACGCTTTAACTCTCGCATCCAAAGCGCAAGCATTCACATAGCCAATCGCGCCTTGCGTTTCTGCGATAAGCCGAATCACCGCTTCTTCCGAATTAACCGTGCGTGGCGGTTGTATGCCGTTAAAGTACAATCCGTTCCAGTAATCGATTTGCTGCTTGGGCAAGCTGCCCAATACACTTTGCGAAAACTGGCTGCGTAATAAGTGCTCCGAATGCAGGTTCACCGGCATAATATGCTGCCCATTGGGCCAATACAGTTGCTTGCGCCAATAAATCAGCTTTAAAGAGCTAGGTGTCAGTTTCAGTTTTTCGGCCTGATCTTGCGCAGAAACCACCACGGCAATAACCACAGAACGTTCCTCTGCGCACACCAAACTGGCGCAAAACAGGGCAATTAAAAATACAATATTGCGCATCTTTTTGCGTTTAAAAAAAGAAAGCAAAAGAAGTGATAAAACCGCGCGGCGCTTCTGGCTGATTTCCACTGCCACCAGTAAATTCCAGCTTAAGTAATTGCGTTGGCTTAACGCGCCAGGTGGCGCCCGTTAACCAGCGTTCTACACTGCCTTCATTCGGGCGCTGTAGGGTTTCTATCCTGGTCAGCCAAAACCAATTAGTTAAGCCTGAGTTATTTAAACCCAAGCTATTGAATGGCACAGCCGACTGTAAATAAGCGCCACTGCCACCATCGTTACCGCTGGGGGTAAAACGTGCAAAGCCTTCACCGCTAATTTCAGTCTCACCAAAATGGGTAATAAAATCTACACCCAGCAACCGATACTCTTTACTTTGCCCACCGAAAGCAGCAATATTTTTCTCGCTAAACGACAGTAGCGATACGCCAACATTCCATTGCTTGCTTAAAGCCACGCGCACGCCATTTACATGTTCAAACGGCAAATCAAAAGCGTCATCCTCTTGATCTTCTATCAACTCTGTAAACAACATATAATCCAGCGCGTAATCATTTAATGGCACGCTGCCGTGCAACATCAAACCATTGGTAGCAGTAGGAAACAGCCGCGTGGTGGATAAAGGCCGCGTGCTAGTCCAAACTAACGGGCTGGCATGCAGCAAGTTCCAGCGGCTGTTGGGTGTTAAAAAACGCCCCATGCGCAAATTAACCGTTTCTGAAAAGTTATAATCCAAATATAAGCGTTCTAAATCTAATTGCGATTCTTGATGACTAAATTGTTGGTCGTCACTCCAGGAAAGCGGCCGCTCTAATTCGAGTTCACTAAAAAAACTCCAGCGACTATCTCCGTTCCATGTCAGCAATAAGCTAACCTCATTCACAGCAGCTTCGGCTTCTTCATCCCTGTGCAAAGTGATGCCAGCGCTGGAATATCCGCCCAGATTAAACCCACTCCAAAAGTTGGCTTTTGCAGGCTCATCTGCAAATGCTGGTTTGCACAGTATAATCAGGCTAGCTACACTGAATAATGTGCACATTAATACATTTTTTACAGGCATATTTTTAATCCCATTATTGCGTGGTACTTAATTGCAACGTACTTAATTGCATAGTAGTTAATTACACAGTAGTTAATTGGGTAAAACTCATTATTATTATCGGTTACCATTTTGTCACTTAACGCCTTAAATGCCTAAACAACTCAACATCCGACAGCTTTTATTGCTAGCACTTTTGCTGGCAGGATTAGTGCCAGCCATGCTGATTAGCTTTTTAAGCTTTTTTCAAGCAAAAGCCGCCTTAAAAAAAGAAATTACGCATGACATGCAAACCCTTAGCCAGGCAGTGGCAAACGACACTGGGCGTATCATGGTCGAACGCGTGCAAAACGTCCACTCCTGGAGCGGACTTAGCATTATGCAGGAAGCCGAAATTGACGATGTGGACAAACGCCTATCGATATTTTTAAAAGAACTAAGCATTAGCTACAACACCACTTATCGCAATATTTATGTGATTGATGCTAACCGAACCGTGGTTGCATCCAGCAATTCTGCGCAAATTGGCCAAACTATTCCCGCATTTAAACACTGGTTTAATATTAGTAAAACTGGCAAAAATATAAACATTGCAGAGATGCAAAATAATATATTACCAATCTCTGCGGCCATCGTTAACGCCAATGGCGAAATTGAACCGTTTATGTTGATTGCCGAATTTGACTGGAAAAATATAGTTAACGTGCTGAACACCAGCGCAAAAAATCAAACTGCTGCTGTACTGGTTTCTGCCGATAAAAAAATATTAGCGCACAGTACAAACTGGCAAGGTTTTGAAGGCCGTCACAGCTTGCATGCATTCAGTGCGCCGCTCAGTAATCCACTAAATCTTGGCTGGTATATCGTGATCGAAAAGCTGCATTCAGTAGCCGTGGCGCCTACCGACAGGCTTGGCTGGATATTTCTAGCCTTATTAATTACCTCCATTTTCTTTGCAGCTTTACTGGTTAGTCCAATCGCCAAAATGATTACTGCACCGTTGTCGCAGCTAACAGAATTTGCGCAAGGTTTTGCGCAACACAAAAAACTGGATTTACCTACCACTGGCCCGACTGAAGTGCAAACCTTAAGCACTGCTTTTACCAGCATGCTGCAAAATCTGGCGCAATATGAAGCCGATTTGACGCGCGCTGCAAAACTGGCGGTTGCGGGCGAAATGGCCGCCGCCATGAGTCACGAAATACGCACACCGCTTGGCATTTTGCGATCATCGGCGGAACTTTTGCAGCGCGAACGGCATTTATCCGATGAAGGCCGGGAAGTGCTTGGTTTTATTATTAGCGAAACCGAACGCCTTAATAGGCTTGTAAACTCGTTAATTGACACGGCAAAGCCACGCCAGCCAATATTTGCCAAACACGATGTCAATCAAATCATTAACAACTGTGTCGCTTTACTAGCATCGCAGGCACGTACCAAACAAATCGCTATTCATTACGCGCCAATAAATACACAGTTAGCAGAATTGGATGTCGATCAGATCACGCAAGTAATCATGAATTTGCTGATGAATGCGATACAGATTTTGCCGCAGCACGGCAATATTCAAGTGTCACTTTCTGGCAGCGCTCATCAGGTAAAAATCAGTGTGGGTGACGATGGGCCAGGCATTGCCGCAAAAGACCAAGCGCATATATTTGAGCCATTTTTTACCCAACGTGCTGGCGGTATTGGCCTTGGGCTGGCAATTGTAAAACAGATTGTGCTTGCCCACCACGGCGAAATATTTTATGAAGCCAGCACAATGCAGGGCGCGCAGTTTACAATTATCTTACCCAAACACTGGATATAAGCATTGGACAATTTAAAACGTATTTTAGCGGTAGATGATGAGCCCAACATGCGGCGCTTGTTAGAGATTAGCTTGCGTCAGGCCGGTTATCAGCCTGTGTTGGCAGCCGATGGCAGCGCAGCGCTTAACTGCATCAAAACCCAGCATATCGATTTGGTGGTCAGCGATTTGCATATGCCAGGCATTAACGGTTTGGAGTTGCTTAAAGCGGTGCGCGCCGAACATGAACATCTGCCTTTTATTATGGTGACCGCGCAAGGCGAAATTAAAACTGCAGTGCAAGCCATGAAACTGGGCGCAGAAGATTATATTTTGCGGCCATTCGATTTGGAAACGCTGGAAATCGCCATCGCCAAAGCACTGTCCAATCAGCGTTTGGCACTGGAAAACGCTTATCTGAAAGAGGCTAAGCAAGCTGCCGATTTACTGATAGGCGATAGCTTGCCAATGCAGCAACTAAAGCAGCAAATAGCGCAAGTGGCGCCCAGCAAGGCAAGCGTACTGATCACGGGCGAAACCGGTACTGGCAAAGAGTTAATCGCCAAATCGCTACATCAGCAATCCACGCGCCACAAAAATTTATTTGTGGCGGTAAATTGCGCGGCCATTCCAGCAGAAATGTTGGAAAGTGAAATGTTCGGCCACGAAAAAGGTGCGTTTACAGGCGCTGCCAAAGAACGCATTGGCAAATTTGAGCTAGCAGATGGCGGCACTTTATTTTTAGACGAAATAACCGAAATGCCGATTCAACTGCAGGCAAAATTGTTACGCGTTTTGCAGGAAGGCGTGATTGAAAAGCTGGGCGGCAATCGACAAGTTAATTTGGATTTGCGCATATTGGCAGCGACCAACCATTCGCCGCTGGAGGCAATTAAACAGGGCAAATTGCGAGAGGATTTATATTATCGGCTAAATGTATTTACGCTTAATGCGCCTGCGTTAAAAGCGCGGTCGTGCGATATTGTAATGCTGGCGCAACATTTTGCCGCTAAATATAGTGTTAACTTACAAGCGCAAGCCTTACACGCGCTCACGCAATATGCTTGGCCCGGAAACGTACGCGAACTGCAAAATGTGATTGAACGCGCGGCTATAATCTGCCAATCTAAAACTATTATGCTAGATGATTTACCTGCAGATATTGGGGCTAGTTTAGCTGCGTCCAACTTGGATGTGCCAGATACGCTAACCGCTAATCATGCCGCATTATCGATTCCGCTTGCCTGTCAACGCATTGAGCGTGAATTGATTACCAAAGCGCTGGCCGAAACGCATGGCAATAAAGCCAAAGCGGCTAAGCTATTAGACATTAGTGAACGTTCTTTATGGAATAAACTACATTTATATCAATTATAAACAGCTAAAATACGCTTGATTCTGCCATTGGCTGAACTTACTTGCTTATAATTCCTCTCAAAATTGCCAACTATTAATCAGCTCTGGAGATTCAATGCACAAAGCCTTATTATCATTTTTTGCCGTATTTTTATGGTTAACTTGCACTGCAAACGCAGCCGATATCAATATGCGGCCTGGTTTGTGGCAAATAACAACTACGTCTGACTTGTTGTGGCTAGCAGGCCAAATCCCGCCAGACCAGATGCAAAACATAAAAGATTTAGCCGGTGAATACGGCTTTGATTTGCCGCAAGTGAAAAACGGCGCCGCCACATCTAACGCCTGTATCACGCAGGAAATGGCCAATAAAAACAACATTCCCGTTTTTGATCAAAATCAATTGGGCTGCACCACCAAAAATACAACGCGCACTGGCAACAACTACAAAATGGATTTTGCCTGCGCCAGCAATGAGTTAAAAGGCAACGGAACCGCGCAAGGCACGATCACCAGCCCAGAAAGTTTTTCGGGTCAAACCCAATTTGATGGTGTCGCGCAAGGCAACCAGCCTGTGAATGCGCAGGCAGATATTCATGGCAAATGGATTGGCGCAAGCTGCGCAACGGTGAAACCACCACAGTAAAATGTTGCAACAGCTCACCCTTCAATGTTAGTCACTAATTATTCAGTACCACATTTTTCTAGTGAATTAAGGGGTTAATTTGATTGGTTTTAATTGGTTTTAATTGGTTTTAATCGCTTTTGATGTTTATTCACAGCATATTGCAATCTTCTAATTAACAGCTTCCAAAACCCGCAAAAAATCATCGCCATAACGGTCTAGTTTGGCTTGCCCAACGCCATTTATTCGGCTCATTTCGGTTAAACTTTGCGGGCGATGATTTAAAATTTCCAGCAGCGTACTATCGTGAAAAATCACATAAGGCGGCACGCCTTGTTCGCGCGCCAACTCTAAACGTTTGGCTTTTAACGCCTGCCAAAGCGGATCATCGCTTAATCCATCGTAAGTGGCCTTGGCGTTTGAACTGCGTTGCACTTTGCTTAAACTGCTTTTTGCTTTGCCTGCCACTTCAACATCGCGCCTTAACCATATTTCTACCGCACCTTTTAATACGGGGCGCGCCGCTTCGGTCAGTATTAAACCGCCATAGGCTTGAATATCACTTTCTAAATAACCGCCAGTCACCAATTGCCTGAATACGCTGCTCCATTGCGCGGATGGCATATTTTTGCCCACGCCAAATACGCTTAATTGCTGATGATTGAATTGTGTGATTTTTGCGTTAAGTTTGCCCATTAATACATCCATTAAATGCACCACGCCAAAACGCTGCCCAGTGCGATACACTGTAGATAGCGCCATTTGTGCGGCTTGCGTTGCATTCCACGTATCGACAGGATTTAAGCAATTATCGCACTGGTTGCAATTACCCGCATGCTGCTCGCCAAAATAGCGCAATAAAGTTTGGTGGCGGCAAGCGGTGGATTCGCAAAACCCCAACAATGCATCCAGCTTTTGCCGCTCCACTTGTTTACGCTCTTCTGGCGCATCACCAGAATCTAGCATTTGACGCATGCTTACCACATCGCCTAAGCCATACGCCATCCAGGCGTTTGCCGGCAAGCCGTCACGCCCTGCTCGGCCTGTTTCCTGATAATAACTTTCCATGCTTTTGGGCAAATCTAAATGTGCGACAAAGCGCACATTCGGCTTATCAATCCCCATGCCAAACGCAATGGTCGCCACAATAATCACGCCTTCTTCGCGCAAAAATCGGCGCTGGTTTTGGCTGCGAATACCGACTTCCATTCCTGCATGATACGGCAACGCATCCCAACCGCGCTCTTTTAGCCAACTGGCGGTTTCTTCCACTTTTTTGCGCGATAAGCAATACACAATACCGGCATCGTTCGCGTGTTCGGTTTCTAAAAATGCTTCAAGCTGTTCACGCGCTTTGTGTTTTTGCGTGACGCGATAGCGAATATTAGGCCGATCAAAACTGGCCACAAACTGCTGCGCATGTTCCAGCTTTAAACGCTCGACTATTTCCGCCCGCGTTGGTGCATCGGCGGTGGCAGTAAGCGCGATGCGCGGCACATTAGGAAATTGAGTGTGCAATACGGTTAACTTGCGATATTCTGGCCGAAAATCATGGCCCCATTCCGATACACAATGCGCCTCGTCAATGGCAAACAGCGCAATACCTGTATGCAGCTCGATTTGGGTTAATTGCGCTAAAAACCCGCTTAATAAAAGTCGCTCAGGTGCCACGTATAAAATATCCAGCTCACCTTGAATCAATAATGACGTCACTTCACGCGCTTGCTGGGCATCTTGGCTCGAGTTTAGAAACGCCGCTTTTACGCCCAATTGCTGCAACGATTCTACTTGATCTTGCATCAAGGCAATCAGTGGCGAAACCACAATTGTCACGCCACTGCGCAACAAAGCTGGCAGTTGATAACACAAGGATTTTCCGCCGCCAGTCGGCATTAACACCAGCGCATCGCCACCCGCCGTTACATGCTCAATAATGGCCTGCTGCTCACCGCGAAAGGTAGAGTATCCGAATACTTGGTGCAGGCGTTGCTGGGCGAGAGATGAAGTCATTTAGTTGGTGAAGAAACCTAATTTAGTAGCTTCTACTATGTTCTAAGTGCGTTAACTTTTTCCAAAGTCACTATTTGATTTGATGAAATTACTTCGATAGTCGGTGGTTTTTCAAACTTGAACTCTTTTAGTTCGCTGACTAAAATATCAAATTCTGGCTCTGTGGCAACTATCACGTCATCAAGACCAATTACATCACCAGTTTTAATTTTTGCTTTAACGCCTCTTGCTTCGTTTTTTTCTAACGTAATCAAATAACTGAGTGCTTTTCTATGTACATATTTCAAAGCAATTGATTCCAAATCAGCCTGTTTATAACGCTCTCTGAGGCTGGTTTTTCACTCCAACAAATAGGGCCTCTTTCGGTTGAGTAAAACATTAGGTCATATATCACGTTTGGTCCTGACGATAGTTTGGCTTTTTTATACAACGGTAATATTTGCTCTCTAGCAAAAAGAGTAAATAATATGTACGAAAAAATTTCATCATTTAAGCCTTTGTCTATCTCATTTTCAGAGTAGGCATTCCAAAATGCTTTCACATAATTTGATGGTGAGCTATATTCAGCCTCACTAACCTTGACAAACAAACTTTCAAAAACAGTAAAAGCCTTTATTTCCTTTTTTATTATTCCCAACGCGTTTAACATTAAATAACTATCTTTAAATTTTAGTTTTTAAAAATGTTTTCAGAATGAAAATCTAAAAACTCCGAATCTGGTAAAAATCGATCAGGCAAATTTATTTTTTGATTATTATGTTTCAAAAAGAAATCATTTACAGCCACTTCACCGCTTAAGTCATGTAAATATTTAGAAACTTTTATTTTGTAATCATCTGTAATAGTTATGAAGCCTTTATCAAAAGCTTTGTCATGTATTGCATTCAAGCACAAACCATTTCTGGGGTTTAATCTTGCTTTTTCGCTCATACTCCAAGGAATAATGTGACTTGCAACTAGTAGCGCTGGGATTGTAAGGCCTGTTATACAACACTTTGAATTATATGATGAAAGTATGGCTGACCGAAAAAAGGTTTGATTAACTCTAGCTTTAATTATGGCCTCTCTTTCTTTACCCAGAGGAAAGTTAGTTATATCTAACTCAAGTGACTGCTCTAAACTCATGTCTGAAAAGTCTGCAATTAGTTTTTCACTTTCAAATGCTAAGCTTTCCCAATTGTTATTAAATTCCATCCAAACTTCTTTATCAAGCTTGCTCGTATTTGATAAACCAACTATTCCACGCTTTTTTAGTTCTGGGTCAAAGCTACCGAAATTGCCAATTTTCATCTTCAATGAATTAGTGCTTCTGCCAATAGCTTTTGCGATTTTAATAATTTCAGGGTGTGTTGAAGTCACACGATTGAAAGGTATTTTGCAATATAAATTTAGTGCAACTATTGACTGTTCTTTAGTCCAGTTATTGGTTGCCATATTAATTAACGACAAAAACCCTGCAATTTAAATCAGAGGATTTATTGAATGATTTATATTGAAATGCTTCTTGTGCGACTTTTAAAGCCTCTGTTTCACTCGAAACTGCATATGCATACTTTGCGGTTTCTGTAGCCGAGTTTTGAATATTTGCTTGATGTTGAGGCTCTAATTCCATGTGTCAATTATATAGAATTTACATCTGAAGTTGTCTGTTAAATATTGTGATTTAAAATTGAATCACTTGCGTTTTGGGGTTATTAAATGCTTTTAATAGCAATTTATAGGTATCTAAATCAAACTTAAGTTGCGGTTTTTCTTGCAATTTTTCGGTTAACTCTGCTTGGTTCTCACCGGCACTTAATTCTACGGAGCCCAAATAGGTCCAATACTCAAAAATATGTAATTGGGTTTTATCGTTTTCACCATTGTGTTCGCGAATACCGATTTTGCCTGCATACGGCCAGTTTTTTAATCGGTGCGCAATTAAAGCTTGTTGCAGGCGCAAATAGTGTATTTCGGGTGACTCTTTGCCGCAACACACGCCCTTGCAGCGTTTAATTTGGCTAGCAAAACAGGCACCAGTGCCTGCGGCCTCTAAGCCTAAATAGCGCGGGCAAAGTTGATGTACTTCGGCAATTTTACGCAGGCTTTCTACGGCTTGGTATTTGCTTTTAAAAGTACCGAATAATTGACCTAACTGCATCGGGTTCATGTCGCTTTCGCGCACCAATTCCAGCAAATTTTTGGCTTGTGGGTTTGGGTTAAGTTTCCAGCTGCACAATTGGCGTTCGCTGCGCAATTGGCGGTTATAAATAGGCTGGCGCGCTTTGATTAATGCTGACTCTTGCAACATCGCGCTAAAATCACCCGCGGTTGTGATCCATTCAATGTGTTTAATCTCTTGCGAAATGCGCATTTCTTTGGTGCTGGCGTGGTCTGAACTAAAATGGCTCAGTACGCGTGCGCGAATATTCACACTCTTGCCGATATACAGCGGCAAATCGTTTTCGCCATAAAACAGGTAAACGCCTGGCGTTTCGGGCATATCGTCTAATAAACTGGCATCTAAGTGCGATGGTAGCGTTGGATAACACATCAGTTTTGCGGCGGCATTTCTGATGGCTGCATCGCCCAACTCCAGCTTGGCCGATTCGATAAAACCCAGCATCACGTCCACGTCGCCCATGGCGCGGTGGCGTGCGATTGTGGTCAGATTGTGGCGCTGCATAATCGCATCTAATCCATGGCTTTTATGTTGCGGATACAACAGCCGCGATAATTTAACCGTGCAAATGACTTTTTGCCGCAACGTGATGCCGATACGTTTAAATTCGGCCTTGATAAAACCGTGGTCGAAACGTACGTTGTGCGCAGCCAATACGCTGCCTTCTAAAAAAGCCAGCAGCGTATCGGCCACATTGGCAAACAGCGGCGCGCTGGCAACCATTTCGTTATTAATGCTGGTTAATTGCTGAATAAAGGCAGGAATCGGCTGTTGCGGATTAACCAGCGTTTGCCAGCGCGCGACTTCTACGCCGTTTTCAAAACGTACCAAGGCAATTTCAGTAATGCGGTCGCGCAATGGTGTGGCGCCTGTGGTTTCAAGATCTAAAAAGGTGACGGATGGCAGCAAGTGTTAACCAAAAAAGGATGCGTAGATAAAAGTGTAGCTTGATTTAGCGCAAAAACATGAAGTAAATCATCAATCCAAAATATAAAAAGGCAAAAAATCCCACTATCCAAAAGACATTGAGCAGATTTTTATTGATAATTTTTAATTGGTTTTCAATGGCGCTAAGTTGTGGGTCTTTTTCTTTGTTGTCGGTTTGCATGCTAATTTCCTCTGTAAAATACGCATTATCATGACCATTTCATCCGCTACTAATTCAGATTTACGCACATTGACCACACAATTTGCACAACATGGTCGGCTAGACGCCATCTATTTGCGTCCTGGGCGCAATGTGCCATGTTTAAGCGTGGCTTCAACACTTGCCGTTGCTGGGCAGGGCTTGCTCGGTGATAGAACATTGAACACACCTTCGCGCAATCCGCTTGGCAGCAATCGACAAATCACGTTGATACAAGCAGAACATATTGCGGTGATTGCCGCTTTTTTAAACAAACCTGTAGATGCGGCATGGCTTAGACGCAACTTGCTTATTTCAGGCATTAACTTATTAGCGGCAAAAAGCTTATTTAAAGATCAGCCCATGCAATTGCAGATTGGTGAAGTGGTATTAGCGCTTACTGGCCCATGCGAACCTTGCAGCAAAATGGAAGCCATTTTAGGCAAAGGCGCTTATAACGCCATGCGCGGCCACGGCGGCGTCAATGCGCACGTTGTGCTGGGTGGTGAATTAAGATTGGGCGATAGTGTGCGTTGCGTAGTAGCAAACAAGCAAAGCGCGGCGCAATCAACCTTATTTTAAGCTTTAGTTTAAGCTTTAATTACAGCTAGTTTTTATCGCGCGCTAGCATGGCCTCTGCATACAAATTGCGATGCTTTAGGCAATCTGGGCTGGTTTTATCCATGCAATGTGTGCGTAATTTACAGGCACAACTGTTGGCGACTAATTGTTCTAATTTTAGCAACATGGCGTTGCCCGCTGGCGTTGCACATTTCTCTGTTTCCGTCATCCTGCATCCTTACATCATCAAGTACGTCACTTTTAACGTATCGCAACTACAACCGCAATTTTAGTCCATTTTATCGGGTTTAAATTGCATCAAACTGACATATTTATTTCATCAAATGGACACATTTAAAAACGATAATGCATTTTTAGCCAATAGATGGAGTTTAAAAATGAAATTATTGAATCGCTTACGCGAATTGCGCGATGCACAAGGCCATGAAGAGTATGCCTCTGATGAGCATACTCTATATGCATTGGATGCGTTGGACGAAACGGATGTTCATCACTTTGATACGATTGGTGTGGGCACAACAACCATCGATGACATCATTCGCTTGAACGTAGAACACCGCAATTTGCAAATCAGCGCTTTGCATACCAGTGTAAATTAGGCTAGTTTATTTGCTTTTAGCAAACCCATTTGGGTTGCTCGATTGCCAATGCCAAATATCGCGGCACATATCGTCTAAATTGCGTGTAGCCTGCCAACCCAACAGCGTTTTAGCTGCCGTTGCATCGGCAAAATTAATCGCCACATCGCCCAAACGTCTGGGAAAAATCTCATAGGGAATATTTTTTGCACTGCTTTTTGCAAAAGCATTGACCACGTCTAACACGCTGTAACCAATGCCAGTGCCCAAGTTAACCGTAATCATGGCTTGGTTTTGTGCCAGATAATCCAGTGCGGCCACGTGGCCATCGGCCAAATCCATCACATGAATATAATCGCGCACGCCTGTGCCGTCATGCGTGGCATAATCATTACCAAAAACGCGTAATTTAGCTAAACGCCCTACCGCCACTTGCGCCACATAAGGCAATAAATTGTTCGGTATGCCATTTGGATCTTCGCCGATTAATCCAGAATGGTGCGCGCCAATCGGATTAAAGTAGCGCAACAAAGCGATGCGCCAGGCATTATCGGCTTGGTGCAAATCGCGCAAAATATCTTCGATCATTAATTTACTGCGGCCGTAAGGATTAGTGGCGCTTAAGGGAAAGTCTTCTTTAATTGGCACCGTGGCTGGGTCACCATAAACGGTGGCAGATGAACTAAACACGATATTTTTAACGCCGTATTCTGCCATCACATCAAACAGATTAAGGCTACCAACCACGTTGTTGTCGTAATACAGTTGCGGTTTTTCGGTGGATTCGCCCACCGCTTTTAAGCCAGCAAAATGCACAACTGCGCGAATATCGTGCGCTTTAAAAATATCGCGCAAAGCGGCTTTATCGCGAATATCGGCTTGAATAAACACAAATGTTTTACCCGAAATCTGCCTCACGCGGTTGAGCGATTCGACAGAGCTGTTGGATAAATTATCCAGCACCACAATATCTTGTCCCGCCGCCATCATTTGCACGCAAGTGTGCGAACCGATATATCCCGCGCCGCCTGTTATTAATATTGCCATTTTTATGCTTTATTGGATGTTTAAAAATGCCATCATACTGCATAAATTATGCTTATTTAAATGGTGCTTATTTATTTTGAAGCTTAAATTTTTTCAAATAAGGTGTCCGTGAAAATTTGCGGTAAAAAAAGTGTTAAGTAATGCCGTATTTGCACGGCATTACTTAACCAATTGAACTTAAAAAATTAAACTTAACAAAAATTAAGCATTAAATCGCATTTTTTGCAGGCGCACTTGCTCATTTTTGGCAATCGCATAACATTCGCAACTGCGGCCTTCCAGCGCTGTGCGGTCCAGCACAGTAATAGAGCCGCGTTTATAGCTGATAACGCCTGCTTCTTGCAGTTTTAACGCCGCGTCCGTCACGCTTTCGCGCCTTACGCCTAGCATGCCAGCCAGCATTTCGTGCGTCATGGAAATTTGGTTGGTCGGTAAACGATCCAAACTTAATAATAAACGACGGCATAATTGCTGATCGATAGAATGATGACGGTTACAAACCGCGGTTTGGGTCATTTGCGTAATCATGGCTTGCGAATAACGCAGCAAAACATGCAGCATGCTGCCATCGCGATTAATGGCATTTTTGGCTGCTTGCGCGCGCATTCTATAGCCTTTGCCAGCGCTTTGCACCAACGCTTGATTCGGCGTATCGCTGCCAGATAACACCAATGAAATACCCACAACACCATCGTTGCCAACAACGGCGACTTCAGACGAATCGCCATTTTGCGTCATGTATAATAAAGACACGATAGCGGTGGTAGGAAAATACATATAAGCAGGCACTTTGCCAGATTCATACAGCACTTGGTTCAGCGAAAAATCCACTTCTTCCATATCGGGCGCCCATTGTTGCCATTGGTTTTCTGTCATGGCCGCCAATAAGTGATTTTGCTGATGTAAAGAATGGGGCTTGGCAACAATAGAAAGATTGCGCTGCGCCAACGGCGCAGGCATGCCAGCCACTAAGTGATTGTGTTGAGGTAAAGATGCTTGATGTTTGAATTGTTGCGCTACGATACTCATATTAATCCCCTTTTCTTGAGGATTCCATGATGCGTCCGTACGCTGCAGATTTTTATCGGTAATGCGCGGATTGTTGCGTCATCATCATCCTACGAAACGTAGGACGTAGTGACATGAATTACCACACTATATGCCTTTAAGCTAATGTTAACCGTGCGCTGTCGTACACAAGGTTAAGCTTAAATTGCATACAATTATTGTTATGATGTTAATGCGTTTTTAACATGAACCAACTCAAAGCTTACTAAGTTAACCACATTCCAGAGCCAAATTTGTCCAATATTTTACGCATCGCCACATTTAACATCCATAAAGGTTTTACGCACTTTAACGCGCATTTTTCATTGCATAACCAACGTGATTTATTGCGCAATCTGCATGCTGACGTGCTTTTTCTGCAAGAAGTGCAAGACGCCAATTCGATGCATAGCAAGCGATTTTCAGCCTGGCCAACCGCCGGTCAAGTGGAGTTTTTAGCCGATAGCATCTGGCCAGATTTTGCCTATGGTAAAAATTCGGCTTACCCATCCGGGCATCACGGCAACGCTTTATTATCTAAATTTTCCATTGTCAACACCAACAATATTGATATTTCTGCGCACAGCTCAGAGCAACGGGGCATGTTACATTGCGAAATTAAAGTGCCCGATTGGACTATGCCTTTGCACGCCATTTGCGTGCATTTGGGTTTATTTGCACATTGGCGACGGCAGCAATTGCAAGTGGTGGCTGATTATATTGAGCAACACGTGCCAAAAGATGCGCCGTTAATTATTGCTGGCGATTTTAACGATTGGAGCTCGAGCGCAGGCCGCATTTTTGCAACGCGCCTGCATTTAAAAGAAGTGTTTGAACATGATTCGGGCAAATCTGCGCGCAGCTTTCCATCCTGGCTGCCCATGCTGCGCTTAGATCGCATTTATGTGCGCGGCTTTCAAATTAAACAAGTGGAAGTGCATGCTGGCTCACATTTTGTTAAAGTGTCCGATCATGCGATATTAACGGCTTCACTATTGAAAATATAACCGAACATATCACTGAACATATATGGTAAAAAATATGACTGCTTTTATACCTACTTTTATGCCTGCTTTTATATAAAGCCTTTTATATGACCGATTTTATAGCGGATAACCGTATTCAGTTATTGCGCAATGGAACAGAATATTTTCCTGCGCTAGTGGCCGCTATTGCGCAGGCAAATCAAACTGTTTATTTGCAAACCTATATTTTCGAGGTTGATGCGGCAGGCATTGAAATTGCCGATGCGCTTAAAGCGGCGGCAAAACGTGGTGTTGTGGTGCGCGTGTTACTGGATGGTTTTGGCTGTAAGGATATGCCGAAGGATTTTGTAAAGGCATTCAAACAAGCGGGCGTGCAAGTGATGTTTTATCGCCCCAAAATATCGCCTTGGTCATTCAAAAAAAATCGCTTGCGCCGTTTGCATCGCAAAATAGCTGTTATCGATCATCGCATTGGCTTTGTCGGCGGCATTAATATTATTGATGACCTGAATGTGCCAGACAATATTCCGCCACGGCTAGATTACGCAGTGCAA
Source organism: Methylotenera sp. (assembly GCA_046594915.1). GTDB lineage: Bacteria > Pseudomonadota > Gammaproteobacteria > Burkholderiales > Methylophilaceae > Methylotenera_A. Next base: position 99,755 of record JBKJRC010000005.1, read on the forward strand.
ATTGAGGGCGCGTTATTGCCTAGCATTACCGCCAGCGTGCAAAAACTGTGGCGGAGAATAGAGTTAACACATTTACAAAGCTTAAATATTAAAAACTTAAGCATCAAAAACTTAAAGATTCAAGGCTTAAATTTTAAAGTCAGTAAAAAATCCGTTAGCCCCAAAATTACCCCACAAAAAGGTGTTAAGGCGGCGTTTGTGTTGCGCGACAATCTGTTGCACAGGCGCGATATCGAAGCCGCTTACTTAAGCGCAATCAACGCAGCAAAATCGGAAATCATTATCGCCAATGCCTATTTTGTGCCAGGCATACGTTTTAGACAGGCATTGTTAAAAGCGGCAAAACGCGGCGTAAAGATTGAGTTGCTGCTGCAAGGCCGCATGGAGTATTTTTTAATGTTTGCCACGCACGCTTTTTACAGCGTTTTTCTAAAAAATGGCATTGAGATTTTTGAATATCGCAAAAGTTTTATGCATTGCAAAGTGGCGGTAATCGATAGCAATTGGGCTACGGTCGGCTCATCTAATATTGACCCTTTTAGCATGCTGTTGGCGCGTGAAGCCAATATTGTGGTGCAAGATAAAGCGTTTGCCACCGAATTGCGCAGCGAAATTTGCGTCGCCATCAAAAATCAAGCGTATCAGGTTTCTGCTGAGGAATGGATGCAGAGCAGCAAACTTAAACGGGTCGTTTCGTGGCTGGTGTACGGTTTGGTCAGAGGCTTTTTAGGTTTGATTGGTTATTCTAATGAGCGCTGATTTACTCATAGTTAACCGAATTTAGAGGACGAAATCTAGAGAATAAGTTAGATACGATTCACGCGATTAAACACCCATTTTCCGACCGTTGCACTCACGCCGCTTAGCCAGGTTCCCCAGGTAATATCCATTAACGACAAGCTTAACGGCCAGCCTTTTAATAACGCCAGATTGGTTAAATCGTAACTGGCATACACAAAAAAACCGAACGCTGCCGCTGCCGCAAATGTGCTTTTAAGCCCTCTGTGATGCCGATTTGGCAACAATGCGAACCACATTAAGCCAGTCACATACACCAGATAAAACAGGCTTGCAAAGATTAAATTAGGCTGTGCAGCCATTAAATGGCCAATGCCTTGCTGGTAAATCGGTTTGGCAATAACACTGAGCCACACCAAATCCAGCACCAACATCACAATCACCATGGTTATGTAGGCAGGTAAAAATTTTAACAAAATGGGCATTTTTTATCCGTTAAGGTGCATTAGTTTAAATTCACATGAGTTAAATTCATAGTAGTTAAAGTCACATGAGTTAAAGTCACATTAGTTTAAGTCTTAGCAGTTAAAGTCACATGAGTTAGCCTTATTCACGTTAGAAAAGCGCCAAAATCTGCGCTTTATTTGCATCATTTACAGTTAATACTGATTATGGCGTGCTGGCGGTTACGCGCCAAATCGTGTTACCCACGTCATCAGCCACTAGCAATGCGCCACTTTTATCTAAGGCTACGCCCACTGGCCTGCCGTAGGCATCGCCTTGTTTGCTGACAAAACCCGTTAACACGTCTACTGGTATACCTGCAGGCTTGTTGTTAACAAAGGGGACGAAAATCACTTTATAGCCGCTGCGCGGTTTACGGTTCCATGAGCCATGCTGACCAACAAACATGCCATTGACAAAAGGTTCTGGCAAAGTAGTGCCGACCGATGAAGCAAGACCAAGCGAGGCAGTATGTGGGCCTAGCGCGTAATCTGGCGCGATGGCCTTAGCCACCATCTCCGGCTGTGACGGTTGCACGCGTTTGTCCACATTTTGACCATAATAACTATACGGCCAGCCATAAAATGCGCCATCTTGTACTGAGGTTAAATAATCCGGCACTAAATCGCTGCCAATTTCATCGCGCTCATTCACCACGGTAAATAAAGTATTGCTGCTGCTTTCCCAAGCCATGCCGTTGGGATTACGCAAACCAGAAGCAAAAATGCGATGCTCACCTGTTTTGATATCTATTTCCCAAATTGCCGCACGTTCAAATTCAGCTTTTAATCCATTTTCTGCCACGTTGCTATTAGAGCCTACAGTGGCGTATAACTTATTTCCATCGGCACTCGCAATAATATTTTTAGTCCAATGGTGATTAATGCCACTGGGTAAGTCGATTATTTTTTCGCCAGGCCCTGCAATTTTTTTGGCACCTTCTGTATAGTTAAATCGCACAATGGCATCTGCATTAGCAACATATAAATAATTGCCGACTAACACCATGCCAAAAGGTGAATGTAAATCTTCTAAAAACGCCAAACGCACATCGGCTATTCCGTCGCCATCGGCATCTCGCAATAAAGTAATGCGGTTTGCACTTGGTACGCCTGCACCAGCACGTTTCATCACCAAGCCCATAATCCAGCCTCTAATACTTTTGGCATCGTCCGGTTTGGGTGGCGCATTGGTTTCTGCAACCAGCACATCGCCATTGGGTAACACTGTAAGCCAACGCGGATGATCTAAGCCGCTGGCAAACGCCGAAACTTTAGTGCCTGCAGCAGCGATTGGCATGGCTGCATGCGGCCAACCTTGAGCAGGTGCGATATTAACGGTGGGAATCAATGTTTTATTGGGCGCAGGTAAAACTGGGCTTGCGCCCACGCCTGCAGAAAGTGGCAAGCTAGCCACCTCGCCACAAGCGGCTAGAAAAAACACTGCCCCCAATAATAACAAGGTCAAACATAATGCGTTAAACCGTGATTGAAGATTGTTTAACGCCATGCTTGTTTTTGAGGTCATAGACGACCCATTAACAATAATACAATCAATATAACTACAACCAAGCCGATACCGCCGCTTGGGCCGTAACCCCAGCTTTTACTATGGCCCCAGCTTGGCAACGCGCCAATTAATAGCAATACTAAAATAATTAATACAATTGTGCCTAAACTCATGATGATCCCCTTAGATTAAATAGAATTAAATTAAACCAATTTTATAAACGGCTATTATTGTGCTGGTGTTTCTGGTGCAGCAGGTGTGGCTTCAGGTGCAATGATGACCGTTGTATCGCCGCCTGTTTCGCCTTGAACGCCTGCTTTGCCTGTTTGACCAGTATCTCCTGTTGCGCCTGCAGGTCCTGCTGGGCCTGGCACTGCAATAGTTTCGCCTGGCACATTAACGACAGTTGGCTTGTCGCAAGCACTAAGGGCTAATAGTGCAATCATTGAAGCAGTTAACATTAAAGTTTTCATGATGAGTCTCTATAAAGTGGTGGAAACATAAACTTTATTTCAATGACACTTTTTGTTCCGTACGTTATCGTACATAAGCCTAAGTTAATCATTTAATAAGTTAACCACTTAAAACACAAGAAAAATAGCTTTGCAAATATCTTTCAAAGCAGCCTTACGCTACATTGTACGCCAACACACAGACCGAGCTATCTGAAAAGCGTATCTTTTTAAAAAATATCAAAGTGTTAATATTATTAACGCAAACGGATGAACGAATCAATTTTTTAGTGCTAAAAAGTCATCTAGTGCAGCATTTTAATTGTCAGCGGAAGGGGAATAATCGATGCAAAAATTCAATTTCCGTTCAGGCCAGCACCACTTAATAAGCACCATTTTAAATGCTGTTTTGGTTCAGCAGGACTGATTATTCAACATCCTACCATTATTAATGACGCAGTCTACAAAGAAAAAATGAGAGCCGAAATTGCACTTAACTCGATTAGCGATGCGGTTATTTGTACCGATATTAATGGCAATATCGATTTTTTAAATATTGCGGCGGAAAAAATCACTGGCTGGACTAGAGAGAAAGCAAATGGCCTTCCTTTTAGTCAGGTGTTTAATATCATCAATGTCACAAGCCGCACACCTGCCGCCAATCCCGTTGATTTTGTGTTACAAAATAATAAAGCCAGCGAATTGGCCGCTGATATTTTGTTAATTAAACATGATGGCAGTGAAATTGCTATCGAAGATTCTTCTTCGCCAATTTATGATTGGGATGGTCAACTTTCTGGCGTGGTGGTGGTATTTCATGACGTCAGTGCAGCCAAAGCCATGTCCAAAAAAATGACGCACTTGGCGCAACATGATTTCTTAACCAACTTACCCAATCGTGTATTACTCAATGACCGCATTTCACAGGCAATTACAGCGGCGCATCGCAATGAATCGCAGATCGCTTTGCTATTTTTAGATTTAGATAACTTCAAACACATTAATGATTCGTTGGGACATGCAACGGGTGACAAACTATTACAATCGGTTACCAAACGCTTAAGCGCTTGCGTGCGAAATTCTGATACCGTGAGCCGACAAGGCGGTGATGAATTTGTTATTTTATTGGCTGATATTAAAGAAGGCAAAGATGCCGCATTAACTGCCGAAAAGGTTTTAGATGAGTTAACTTTGCCACATGCCTTAGGCAAATGCCAGCTACACATTACCACCAGCATTGGCATTAGCGTGTACCCGAATGACGGATTAGATGCAGAAACGCTGCTTAAAAGTGCCGATACGGCTATGTATTACGCGAAAGAAAAAGGCCGCAATAATTACAAGTTTTTTAAAAATGAGATGAATACGCGTGCGGTGCAGCGCTTGATTATTGAAGATAGCTTACGACTGGCACTCAAAAAACAGCAATTTAGTTTGCTTTATCAACCCAAAGTTAACCTCAAAGGCAATCAAATTACTGGAGTAGAAGCCTTGCTGCGCTGGGAACATGATGAATGGGGCGAAATGCAGCCTGGCGTATTTATACCGATTGCAGAAGAAAGCGGATTAATCATCTCGATTGGACATTGGGTTTTACGCGAAGCCTGCAAACAAGCCAGAATCTGGCTGGACAACAATCTAACGCCTGTCACCATCGCAGTGAATATTTCGGCCAAAGAGTTTTTGCAAAAAGATTTTGTAGAAGGCGTACGCGCGGTATTGAGCGTAACCAAATTGCCGGCGCAATATTTAGAGTTGGAAATTACCGAAAGCGTATTAATGCACGATGCGGAATCTAGCACTGAGATTTTGCAGCGCCTAAAAAAGATGGGCATTAAACTGGCCGTAGATGATTTTGGTACCGGTTATTCGAGCTTGAGCTATTTGCAACGCTTTCCGATTGATGTGCTGAAAATCGACCGTTCTTTCGTACACCATATTACCGCCGCCACTGATGAAGGCATTATTGTCAGCGCCATTATTAGCATGGGTAACAGCCTGAAATTAAGGGTAATTGCTGAGGGAGTCGAGAACGAGATGCAGCTGGATTTCTTGAAGAATAGGCATTGTGAAGAAGGTCAGGGCTATTTGTTTAGCCGCCCATTGACGGCTGAACAATTTGCCAGTCAATTTCTGGTTAAGTCGGCCCAACGGATTCCAACCATCTGATTTAAAACCTGAAATTAAGGGATAAATTAAAGTGCTGTTTAAAACTTGTATTTTAAAACTTGTATTTTAAAACTTGTATTTTAAATACTTTTAATTTAAAACTTTAAATGTAACTTTCTGACAATTTTGCGTATTTCATTTGCACGTTGATACGGCACCGAAACAATCATTAACACGGCGCCATCATCAATTCTTTTGTGATATCGCTCCAAATCCGTATTTAGTATATTAAACCCCAACAAAGCGGCCCCAAAAGCAGCAGCAGCAGCGCCTAACAAAGTGGTCACTGCCAAAATGGTATACCAGCTTGCGTTAGTAAACCACAGTGGAGAATCGGTAAACCAGGCAGGAAAATACAAGACATAAAGTCCGCCCAATAAACCCAAGCCAGCACCCATTAACACGCCTTTTAAACCTTCGTGAAATGTATTGGTGGCTTCAAGTGCGGTGGCGTGTCGCAACACGCCTAAGTCGGTGTCTGGCTTTGCTAAAAAGCATACATTTTTATCTTCTACGCGCGCCAACAGCATGGCTTCACTCGCCTTGTGCGCTACTTTTATATTCGGTAATAAAAAATGTAATTTTAAATGCATGCTAATTTTCCTTTTTATTTTATTTTCCGCACGATTTCTAACAAACGCCGATAACTAAATACCTTCAAATATTATACTAATTTAAACTTCGCTCGTGCAAACTGTTTATTCTGCATTGTGCGGTGATTAATAGGCAATCTCGCATCAATCTCACCATCCAAAATCTCATCGATTGCGGCATGCACGTCTTCAACTTTACCAAACTTGACTGTGTATTCACCGTGCTTATCTGGACGCATAAAATGAGTTTTTTCGGGATTTAAAATTTTCATGGTAATTATCTTAACAATGGTTTTGCAACAAGTTTTTTGAAACAGAGATTTTTAGCGTTTTTCGAACGGCAAATAAGGTTTGGTCTGGTAAAAATGCGCATCGATATTCATTTGATCGTTCTGCCATTCAATAAGCTGCGTTTCAACTTCTACACGATGCAAGCCCTACAATAAATTAATTTTTTCAATTAGCTGATTTGGTTTGCCCGCAATCATCTTTATTTGCAGGTCTGATAACTGCTTCCAATCATGTTTGATGATGCTTTTGAATCGTGGCCAAATCGCCTCAATTTGATCCCATTCCATGATTTTCCTTTCAGTTCATCAAAATATTGGCATTGCAACCATGGTCTACTTGCAATTAATTTTATCGAAAGTTGAAGCCGTACTCTGTTCGCTATCGTACGTAAATAGTTTATTTAGGCGATATTCACACGGATTAAAATAAAATGATTAAAATAAAATTACCGCATTAAAACCAACCATAAAAAAACACGCCAGCCACAGGCGCATTTAAAAAATGCAGTCAAACTTTTGCCGTGGCTGGCGTGCTGGTCAAACAAAAAATACGGGTTTATCACCCGCAAATTTTATTTGGCTTTAAGACGCATATCATTTTTAACTGAAGTCACGCCTTTAACTTGACGCGCTACTTGCGCGGCTTTTGCAATATCGGCTTCTGAGTTTACAAAGCCACTTAATTGCACAACGCCTTTAAACGTTTCAACATTGATTTCAGCAGATTTTAGTGTTTCTTCATTAAGAATGGCTGCTTTTACCTTTGTGGTAATCACAGTGTCGTCAATGTATTCACCCGTACCAGATTTAGTCGCAGTTGATGCGCAACCAAGCATTGCTGCAAACGCAACGGCTAAAATTAAAGCCGATAAAATTTTAAATTGTTTCATTTTTGAATCTCCATAGAATTTCGAACAAAATGTGGGCCGTCACTCAATTATTTACTGCAAATGATTGATAAATGCTTCCCCGTGACGATTGGTAACCGTTACACTCGCATTTTCGGCTATTCACACAAATAGCTCCGTACGTTGGCGTACTTAAGTATTATTTTGTTACGGATAAAATAATGGCGTAACGCTTAATGTACATTTTTTGGGTTAATTATTAGGTCAATTAAATGAGTATCATCAGTATAAAAACCATGATTAAAATCTCGAGTACTACCATTAAGGTTATAACCGCACTAAGCTTTGTAGCCTTAATCGCCTGCTCATCGATTCCAATTATGGTGCCAGACATGGCCATGCAGTCATCTAAACCAGCCAGACTTGAGAGCGCCAACGGTCCGCTGACTGCAGCGCAGAGTAAAAAAATTCTATCGCGCATTAAAAAAAATGGTGATGAAACCAGCATTTTTGATCGACATTTAGCATTAATTAGCGAAGTAGCAGGCAGCCCGCTGGTGATTGGTAATAAAGTAGATTTGCTCATTGACGGGCCTAGTACTTATGCCGCCATGTTAAGCGCCATCGACAATGCAAAAGACCATATCAATATGGAAACGTTTATTTTTGAAGACGACGAAGTCGGTACTGAATTTGCCACGCGGTTGATGGCAAAGCAGCGCAGCGGTGTACAAGTTAATCTGGTTTATGACAGCGTAGGCTCTATAGGTACGCCAAAAGAATTTTTTGCCATGTTAAAAGAAAGTGGTATCAACGTACTGGAATTTAATCCGATTAACCCCGCCAATGTACGTGATGACTGGACTCTAAACGAACGCGATCATCGCAAACTATTAGTGATAGACGGCAAAGTGGCTTTTGTTGGCGGCATCAATATTAGCAGTGTGTACTCTAGCGGTTCATTCGGTGGTTCTAAGGGAAGCTCACAGGGAAGCTTTAAAAGTAAATCGAAAAAGAAACCAGCCAAAGCTGATGCTGATGCTGTTATTAAAACCGATGGCAATAAAGCCGAGCCAAAAAAATCTGCAATTGATGGAATTCCCTGGCGCGATACGCATTTAAAAGTAGCAGGGCCAGTGGTGGGTGAGTTTCAAAAATTGTTTATTGCCACATGGGAAGCGCAAAAAGGCGAAGCTTTAGCGCCAAAAGAATATTTTCCGGCATTAAGCAACCAAGGCAATGAAGTGGTGCGCGCTATCGGTAGCTCGCCAGATGAAGCCTACAGCCAAATTTATGCCACATTGATTTCGGCGATTAACAGTGCAGAAACCCAGATTTATTTAACCAATGCGTACTTTGTCCCAGATCCGCAATTGCTGGCTTCATTAAAAGATGCGGTGCGCCGTGGCGTAGCAGTTAAATTATTATTGCCCGCCAAAACCGACTCTAATCTGGTGTTTTACGCATCTCGTTCGTATTACGATGAATTATTAAGCGCAGGCGTACAAATTTACGAACACAAAGAAGCTATTTTGCATGCCAAAACAGCGTTGATCGATGGCGTTTGGTCGACGATCGGTTCGACCAATCTAGACTGGCGCAGCTTTGTGAACAACCAGGAAATTAACGCGGTCATGCTGGGGCAGGATTTTGGTGACCAAATGCAACGTATGTTTTACGACGATTTAGCCGACTCTAATCACATTACTTTAAAAGAATGGCGCAGCCGCTCTATCACCGCGCGGATTAAAGAACGTGCTGCCCGTTTGTGGGCGCGTTTTCTGTAGTGGTTTTATCGCGCTTCACTTTAAGCTTTATCCCATCACTTTCTGAACGGAAATAAATGCCGCTTTTTAACCAGTTAACCCTATTAAAACAGTCAAAATTAAATGTGCACTTGGCTACTTTTTTAGTCATTATAGTGGCTTTGTTTAGCTGCAGTTTCAACGCTCTAGCTGCAGGTAGTGCGCCATCCAAAACGGATAATTATGTGGCAGCATTACTTAGTCAACACAAAGCATTAACTAAAGCCTTGACGGACAATCCGTTCAAACGCCCGCTGGTGCTTAACTCCACTGAGTCGCCAGAGCAATTAAAAGGTGAGATTTATGCAGTGCTGGATTACCCATTTGCAATGGTGAATGACGCATTAAACAACCCAACGCATTGGTGCGATGCGCTTATCTTGCATATCAATATTAAATATTGCCGCGCTGACAAAAATAGTGCGGGCACGGTGTTGAACCTGAATTTAGGCAAAAAATATGATCAGGCATTGACCGAAACTTATAAAGCGGCATTCAATTATCAAGAGGTAACCACAGCGGCGGATTATTTTTCAGTTGAACTGACTGCGAAAGAAGGCCCTTTAGGCACCAGCGATTATCGCATTTGGGTAGAAGCCACACCGCTTAAAAACAATCAGACTTTTTTACACTTTACCTACGCGTATTCGTTTGGTTTGACGGGTCGCTTAGCCATGAAAGGTTACCTGGCAACCATTGGCCGGGATAAAGTGGGATTCACAGTTATTAACGCCGCAAGCAACGCTAAACCAAACTATATTCAAGGCGTGCGCAGCGTGGTAGAACGCAATACCATGCGCTATTATTTAACCATCGATGCGTATCTCGCCACACTGAATCAATCCGCCGACAAGCAGTTAGAAAAAAGGCTGGAACGCTGGTTTGACAGCACCGAGCAATACGCGCGCCAATTGCACGAAGTAGAACGCGATGAATATATGCAGATGAAACGCAAAGAATATCAGCGTCAAAATAGCGTTAAGTAGCTAGGCCTGAATCAATTAAACTCAAGCTAGCTAAAATCAAGTTAGCTAAACTCAAGCTACCCAAACTGAAGTTAACCATCTAATTTAGCCAAGTTTATTATCAGCAACATGATATTTTGGATCTTCTAGCAAATTCACTTCAATCATGCCTTTTGCATTGTCTAGCAACTCTAAACAATCTGCACTAAGATGTTTTAAATGCAATCTTTTGCCCGCAGTTAAATACCTAATTGCTAAACCATCAATGGCTGCCAAAGCGGAATGATCGACCACTTTTGCATTTTTGAAATCGATCACCACATTATCTGGGTCATTAGTCGGAATAAACAGGCTCTGGAATGCCGCAATTGAAGCAAAGAACAAAGAGCCTTGTAGTTCATAAATTTTCCAGCCTTTTTCATTAATATAGCTATTAACACTAATCTGCTTGGCATGTTCCCAAGCAAACATCAACGCCGAAACGATGACGCCTAAAATCACAGCTATGGCTAAATCGGCAATTACAGTGACACTGCCAACTAGCAAGCCGACAAAAATATCTTGTTTTGGCACTTTACCAAACAATCGTAAGCTACCCCATTCAAATGTTTTTTCGGCCACCACAAACATCACGCCAATCAAGGCAGCTAATGGAATCATCTCAATCCATTTGGACGCAAATAAGATAAAAGAAATAAGAAATAAAGCCGTTGCAATGCCCGATAAACGCTTAAGTGCGCCGTTATTGACATTAATCATGCTTTGACCAATCATGGCGCAACCGCCCATACCACCAAAAAAGCCAGTGACTACATTTGCCGCACCTTGCGCCATTGATTCTTTGTTGGGCTTGCCGCGTGTATCTGTCATATCGTCAATTAAATTCAAAGTAAGCAACGTTTCAATCAAACCAATTGCAGCAAGAATTAGCGCATAAGGGAATACGATTTTGAGCGTTTCTAAGTTAAACGGAACGCTTGGCAAATGAAAGGTTGGTAAGCCACCAGCGATTGAACCTAAATCGCCCACGGTTTTAGTGTCAATGTTGAGAAAAGCCACGCCCACAGAAACCACCACAATTGCAGCAAGTGTAGATGGAATGGCTTTGGTTAACTTTGGTAGCAAGTAAATAATGGCGACTGTAACCGCGATTAAACCGAGCATCATATAAAGCGCGTTGCCACTTAACCAAGTCGTCGTGCCATCTGCTGCCACACTTTTAAAATGTCCAAATTGGGCCAAGAAAATAACAATGGCTAAACCATTTACAAAGCCTAGCATAACGGGATGCGGCACCATGCGAATAAACTTACCCAGCTTTGCAACGGCAAACAGTATTTGCAAAACACCCATCAATACAACGGTTGCAAACAGATATTCAACGCCATGCTGCGCCACCAAAGCCACCATTACAACAGCCAGCGCACCAGTAGCACCTGAAATCATGCCCGGCCGCCCACCGAAAGCTGAAGTAATAAGTGCAACCATAAAAGCCGCATATAAACCGGTGAGTGGTGAAACATGTGCAATCAAGGCAAACGCAATTGCCTCTGGCACCATTGCTAATGCAACAGTTAGCCCGCTTAATAGATTGATTTTTACTTCTTGCGGGCTATACCCAATATTAAATAATGACAAATTTTTCTCCGATAACAATAAACGACAGCACTATCCACACAGGTGAATAATGCCTATTTAAAACAATAGATTTAGAGATGAATATGCCCACAGATAAGAATGCGGGACTTGTGAAAAGCTTGAGGTATTGCTGAAAATTACATTGGTACGTGCTTATTTGAATTCATTATTAGACGAATTATCGCATGGAATAAGCGTTCTGGCAAATTCGCCTTGAGGCGCTCTTGAATATACACAAGCAAAAGCCATGCAACTATTGATGTAGTCGCATGGCTTTTGTATCCAAAATTAAATCAATTTTGCTGCAATGTGTGCGTTTATTAAACTTTAATTAACCAAACTAGTTGTTAATAAATGAGGCTATTTACTACCTGCAAATGCCTTTTTTAAACCTTCCGCGGCAAACTGTTGCGCTTCTTTGGCTTTATCTACCACTGCCGCCATGCCAAAAAACTCATGCGTCACGCCTTCATAATTTCTATAACGCACATCAATACCAGCCTTTTGCAATAAATCTGCATAAGCTTTGCCTTCTGAGCGTAGCGGGTCAATTTGCGCGGTGATAACCGTTGTAGGCGGCAAATCGGTCAGATTTTTCTCATTCACTAGAGAAATAAGATGGTTATTGCCATCGGCAGGCGTATTCAGATAATGCTTAAAGAACCATTGCATGCCAGCACGACTAAGCGGCTTGGCTTTGGCATTTTCAATATAAGATGCCGTTTCAAGGTTGTCATCCGCAATCGGATAAACCAGCACTTGATAAACAGGCATTGGCATTTTATGCTCACGCGCTAAAATACTGACAGACGCCGCTAAATTGCCGCCCGCACTTTCGCCTACTAACGCAATACGTTTTGGGTCGCCATGCAGTTCTTTTGCGTGCTCTAATACCCATTTATACGCAGCATGTGCATCTTCGTGTGCGGCGGGGAATTTATGTTCTGGCCCTTGGCGATAATGCGCAGAAACAACAACCGCATTGGTTGCATTCACCAAAGCGCGCGGGCTTGCGTCATAGGTATCTAAATCTGCAATCACCCAGCCGCCGCCATGATAATACACAATTACTGGAAACGGCCCTTCCCCTTTTGGCGTATAAATGCGAATAGGAATATTGCCGCCCGGGCCTGTAATTGTTTTGTTTTCTAATTTAGCCACCGCCTCGGGTTCTAGTGATTTTCCCTGTTTTTTAAGCAATGCTTTTACTGCATCGGCGGGCGATGGCTGTTTACGCGCTTCTACCGCGGTTAAGGTTTCAAGTGGTTTTGGGCCTAATTTTGTCAGCTCATCCAACACCGCTTGCATTTGTGTGTTGGGTTTTGCTGCCATTTCAGCAGCGAAGGCGCCCTGCCCCAAGCTAGCGCTGGCAACAGTCATAATCCCCAATCTAGATGTGAATTGCATGATTTTTGTAAATGTTAGATGCATGAAAAAATCCTTTAAAAATAGTGTTAAGTGAATAAAAAATTAAGATTGAAGCGAGAGTATTGCGCGATAACGCCTACAATTCTGTCTGTTATCGAACATAATGGATAAATAACGCCTATATTGATGTGCCAATAAAATGCATTTAATAAAATCGTTCTAGATTGTTTGTTCGATATCGAACAAACAATCTAGAACGATTTACTTCATAATAGAGAATATGCAAGACAATCCACAATCAGCAGCCATTGTGCAGCCAACGCCATTAGTACTAACATTATCAGGCAACTGGGATGCGCAATATATGGCGACCATTGAACGCCAGCTTGAGCTGATTCAGATTCCCATTAATGGCAATATTGATGCAGATTGTGCCGAAATTGCAGCGCTGGATACCGCTGGTGCGTGGTCACTGCAAAAACTGTTGCAGCGCGCAGCTAAGCAAAGCAGCAATATTACTTTCACTAACTTGTCGCCGGTTTTTAAAAAACGACTGGATATTATCCGCGCGCAAATTGAAGCCGAAACGAATATTAAGCCTAATGTTAAGCCAGTAGTTAACCCCCAAACTGGGTTGACTTATGCGCCGAGTTTTGTGTCGCGCATTGGCAAAAGCACGGTTGACTCGATGCAACAAATCGCAGATATCCTTGAGTTTATTGGCGAAACCGCCGCCGCAATCGCAAAAAGCGTGATGCAGCCTAGCCGCATTCGCTGGCGACCCATTTTATTCAACATTCGTACAGCAGGCTTTGATGCGCTACCAATCGTTGGGCTATTGTCTTTTTTACTAGGCGTAGTCGTCGCCTATCAAGGCGCAGATCAATTAAGGCAATACGGCGCCAACATTTTTGTGGCCGATTTGGTTGGCTTATCCATGTTGCGGGAATTTGCGCCTTTAATCACCGCCATTATTATCGCAGGCCGCTCTGGCTCCGCATACGCTGCACAAATCGGCACTATGGCGGTCACGGAAGAAATTGACGCCATGCGCACACTTGGCATATCGCCGCAAGAATTGCTGGTGATTCCAAAAGTGATTGCATTAATTATCGCCTTGCCTTTATTAACGGTTTTTGCCGATGCGTTGGGTGTTTTTGGCGGCATGTTGATGGCAAAACAGCAATTGGATGTGAGCTTCGTGGAATTTTTAGATCGTTTTGTCAAAGCAGTCAGCCCAACTGCTTTTATGATTGGCATTGGCAAAGCACCCGTTTTTGCCGCGATTATCGCAATAGTTGGCTGTTTTCAAGGCTTTCGCACCAAAGGCGGCGCCGATAGCGTGGGCCGCCAAACCACACGCAGCGTGGTGCAATCGATTTTTCTGGTGATTATGGCCGATGCATTATTTTCAGTGGCGTTTAGCACGCTTAACCTTTAAAGCTTAATCTTTACATCAAGATGCAAAACTTAAAGTCAATTCCAGTCACGCCACTTTCAGCCGCGTCAATAGAAACCGTGATTGAAATGCGCAACGTTTCAACCCGTTTTGGTGAAAATGTGGTGCACAGCGATATTAATCTGTACGTACATCGCGCAGAGATTTTCGCCATTATCGGCGGCAGCGGTTCGGGTAAATCTACCCTGCTGCGCGAAATGATCCTATTACATAAGCCCAATAGCGGCTCTATTCGCATGCTGGGTACTGAATTAAATGATATTAGCGACCAAGATGCGCTGACGCTACGCAAGCGCTGGGGCGTGATGTTTCAGCACGGCGGTTTATTTGGCTCGCTCACCGTTAAAGAAAATGTAGGCTTGCCTTTACGCGAACATACCAATTTATCCGACACTTTGATTGATGAAATCGCAGCAGTTAAATTAAGCATGACTGGCTTAAAATTAGAGGCAAGCCAGCAATATCCATCGGAGCTAAGTGGCGGCATGATCAAGCGTGCTGCACTGGCACGCGCCATGGCGTTAGATCCTGAACTGTTATTTTTGGATGAACCGACAGCAGGTTTAGACCCCGTGAGTGCAGCAGGCGTCGATGAACTGGTGTTGCAATTGCGTGACCAGTTTGGATTGACTATTGTGATGATTACGCATGATTTAGATACCTTGTGGCAAGTAGCCGATCGCGTGGCGGTGCTGGCTGACGGCAAAGTGCAGGCAGTCGATTCGATGCAGGCACTATCTAAAAGCGACAATCCTGCCGTTAAAGCTTTTTTTGATGGGCCACGCAGCAGAACTGCACACGAACAAAGTGCGAATACGAAAAGTGTAAGCACGAAAATCGCGCATACGTAGAATCGTTTCAGCTAAAATTGAGCTTAATTAACTGTTAATACCTTAAGGATTAATCATCGAAACCAAAGTAAATTATGTAGTGGTGGGCGCATTTGTATTATTGCTGAGCGCGATATTGATTGCCGCCGTATTGTGGTTGGCGTCGGGCGGCGCTTTACAAAAAAAATACGACTTATATTTGGCCGTCGTGCAGGAATCGGTGGCGGGACTTAACGTTAACGCGCCGGTTAAATATAATGGTGTAGATGTGGGAAAAGTAAAAAGAATTCAGCTAGACCCTAACAACCCAGAGCGCGTGCGGCTTATTTTTGCGATTGAATCGGGTACGCCAATTAAAGTGGATACCGTGGCTGTATTAAAGACGCAAGGCTTAACCGGCATTGCCTATGTAGAATTAGATGGCGGCGCCAAAGATGCGGCACCCTTGCTTGCCACTGGCGAACAGAAATACCCTGAAATTCAAACCAAACCATCGCTTAGCACGCGCCTAGAAAATATACTCACTTCAGTGCTGGCCAAGCTAGATAACACTTCTAGCACCATTGATTCCTTACTCAGCGTGGAAAATCGAGAAGCATTTAAAAGTACGCTGACGGATATTGCCACTATCTCTAAAACGGTTGCCGCACGTAAAGCCGAGATTGATGCCAGCATAGTCAATGCGGCGCGCACTGCTGACAATACCGCGCGTGCCAGCGAAAAACTCAATCCGCTGATGACTAAATTTGAGCCTGTAGTGGATCAATTAAGTCTGACTATTGATCAAATCAATCGCAGCGCAGCCGCAATTGAAAAAGCAGGTAACGAAGCGGCGATTGCTAGCAGCAGCGCTGGCAAAACGGTGGAATCCGTAGGCGCCAATATTGAGCGTTATACAGCTGAAACCTTGCCAGAAGTGCAACGTTTATTGAGTGAATTAAATGCATTATCTGCCTCATTAAAACGCTTAAGCGAGCAAACCGAACGCGACCCAGCTAGCCTGTTACGTGGCAAAACGCCTGTGCCGAACGGGCCTGGCGAATCATCTGAAAGTAAATCTGAATGAAAAATATGTGTAAAAAACGGTTGACTGCGTTTTTAATGTTAACTCTACCGTTAATCTCGGGTTGCGCAGGCCTGCTTTCTAAACAACCCGTACAAATAAGCTATTATTCGCTGGATAACAGTCAACTCAATGCTCCAGCTGATACTGATTCAAGCCGCAATAACGCCATGCCGACATTAATCGTCAACACGCCAAAAACCGCCGCTGGCTTCGATACGCGGCATATGATGTATACGCGTGCGCCGCATAAACTGGAGCACTTCGCGCAAAATGAATGGGTTGATACGCCCGCCAATATGTTGCAACCGCTGATGGTTTCGGCCATTGCAAAGACCGGTAGTTTTAGTGCGGTGATTTCCAAGCTTGGCGCGGTTAAGGCGGATTTAAGGCTGGAATCGGAAGTGTTAAGATTGGTGCAGGTGTTTGATCAAAAAGCCAGCGTTGTTTATTTTAGTTTGCGTGTCGCAATTATTAATAATACAACTGGCAAAATAGTGGCTTTACGTGAGTTTGATGAGCGTGTGATTGCGAACAGTAATAACCCCGTTGGCGGCGTAACGGCAGCCAATACAGCGGTTGATGCGATGCTTAAAAAACTGGGCGCATTTAGCACTGAAACGGTTACGAACTGGAAATAGTGGGTAAAACTTGTGTTGTAAAATTTTACGGCAAACCCTATGCCGCAAAACCAAGTTAACCCATTTTAATACTGAATAATTGGCCAAGCCAATTTCTGCTTGATTGAGCATTACTGCCAATCTTATACGCCAATCTTGCTTAGATTGCCTTCATCGCACTCCTACATTCGGCAGCGTGTTTTTTAGCTTGTTTAGTATCGCCTGAATCTAAGAGCGGAATTACCGCCGCCAAAGGGTTAACAATAGCCAACAATGCAGAAGCGGCCAGCTTTAATCCTACTGGTTTTTTATCCAGTGAAACTTGTGGGTTAGCAAATCGACCCGTCACATGTAAAGGCACACGCACCGTCAGTGGGCTAAAATCTTTAGGTAGCGCCCTCGCGCGTAAGTTAAGCGTCTCTGTTGCCAAAGACAATGAGCCATCGACCCAAACCGTGGTGTCAATGGTATCTACCACCATCACGCGTGGCGTAAACAAGCCATTTTTAGCTTGTAAAGCTACCACTGCACATTGCACAATTAACGCATCATCGCCTTTAAATAACACGCCGATAGACTGCGCTAAATCCAGGCCAGCCACTTCAATCGCTAAATGTGAAACTGCGCCTTGGTGTAATTCGGTATGCATATGGCCGGTTAAGCTGGCTAATATTTCTGCGGTGGATTTACCTTGACCTTTTAACACGGCATTTCCATTTAATTTGCCCGCAATATAAGGTGGCGAACCTTTTTCGCGCGTTTGTTTTACCCACTGTTCCAGCCGCACGCCGCTCCAGCGCATGTCCGCGTCCCACAATGCGTTTGTGCCACGCCCATCCATACGCATATCGCCGCTTAGCGACCCATCAGATGTGGATGCTTTTATATTGTTCAGTGTTAATACCGCATTTTTTAATTGCAAATGGCCTTGCAAAGGCTTTAACGGCTGTAAAAATTGCGTTTTTAAGTCCAAATATTGAATATCAATCAATACATCGGCATTCATTTTTCGTAGCGAGGCCAAATCAAAAGGACGACTTGGCAAAACTTTATTTGGGATTTTATCGTTATAAGTGCTACCAAACGCAGGGCCTAAATCGGTGATGACCAGCTTTTTGCCGCCAAGCCGGCCTTTTAGTGTTGGTACTTTTTGCGACCTGTCGTAGGTAAATTGCCCATTTAAACGACTGTCCCCAATCGCCATTTGATGCACTTTAGCGCGCCAAACGGCAGCTTGTTTTTCAATCATTCCATCGGTATTAAATGCAGCTGTGGTTGGCAATGTCACACCAAACAAATCACCCACTGCGGCCAGCGACGGTCCTTTTAACATATAACTGCCAGCAAAATCCTGTAGTCGCATCATATCTGTGGTGGTGCCTTTAAAGCGTAAATTGGCACGCCCAACTGTCGCATCAAACTTCATGGCAACCGGCAGTTTTTCTGAGTTATCTGATGCTGGCAAAACACCAATGCCAACTAACTCAATCTTCAGCGGTAAATCCTGAAAACTACCTGCCGCATTGACTTTTAGCCTGCTGTTTTTTACAGCAGTGTTTAATTCAATCTTATTTTTATCATGCTTAGTTAATTCAGCCCTATTTTTTTCGGTATTTTTTTTTAACGTAACCGATTGTGCTTTGCTTGAGTTATTGGTAAGTGATAATTTGGCTTCTATTCTTGCTTTAAGTGGCACATCATCAATATGCAATAATCCATCAACCAACATCAATTGGTCAAAAGAAGGCAACTGCACCGGCTTATCAGCGTCTACTGGCTTATCTTTAAATTGCCAAGATGCGCGGCCATCGGCCATTCGTTCAAGATAACCATCAAACTGCGTGGCCCGCAAACTTTTAATACGTAGTGGCTCACCGCGATAAGCGCGCCAAATATCAATATAGCGCAACTTTAGTGTGATATTTTGTGCATGGATAAAGTGTGGCTTTGTACTCCAAACGGGTCTGGCAATGTTCAATTTTGCACTGGTTAAAGTTACCCCGCCCAAAAACCTGATTTGAAACGGGTTAACTATTGCAACCGCATTGCCACTATTACTGGGCAAGTTAACCCTATTTTTACCATCAAAACTAACAGCGCGATTGAGCACAGAAGATAACTGTTTTTCAAGCGGAGCGGCCAAAAAAGGCCAGCCTGCGCGCTCACCCAATGCAATCGCAATAATGAAAGCAGCAACCAAGCCAGCAATAATAGTCCATCTTTTTGCACCGCTATTAATTATTGACATAACAACTTTATTTCAATTTTAATTGAGCAATAAATTGTGCAAGTAACGCAGTGGGCGTTTTCAATAAGCGGCTAATAATTTTTTCCATCCAATAACATAAAATAAACCGCCAATTTTCTCTGTACGTAATCGTACATAGCGCTTATTCGTGTGTTAATTACGCTTGTGGGATTAAATTGGCGACAAAAATATTCAACAGGTGGCTTTAGTTCAAACAAAAAAGCCTACATCACTGTAAGCTTTTTTAGAAACTTGCGTATGTCTGTCAGAAAAAAACGCTACCAGCCTTGATTTTTTCTGCAGCAAAATATCAACTATCCAGTTAACACAAAAATTAACGCAACTAAACCAAAGTGACTCTTATTTTAATCAAAATCATCCGCTGTTGAATAACTGGGCGCATTTGAATCTTCATTCTTTTCAAACCCGTCATGCTCTAATTTTAAACGAAAATCGCATGTGGGCGAATGACCCTGCAAGCTACCATTAATTTTGGTCGTCACTACCTTGCAATAAACGCAGCGATACGTATGCGCCTGCCCTTCTACATGCTCTTGCGGGTAATCAATGTAATATGATTTTTTCATAGTCTATTTGTGCGTGATTGAGTAAAAATAACATTATGCCCTATGATACAAAAAATCAATAAAATCATCGTACTTAGGCGGTTTTTGACGTGTTCTGATATTTTACAAAACACCAAATTGGCAGGCATACGGGGATCGAACCAACGACAAATGGATTAACAGTTCATTTAACATATTGATTATTAGAGAAATTAAATCGCCATTACTCGCTGTAAATGTCACGTTAATAATATACGAAGATTGTTAACGGCCCAAAGCGTACATTGTCAATTCGTAAAAAGTCTTTCCAATTTCAATATAAGTACTTCCATTATTTTTTATTCCTGCCTAGTAATCTGCCCTTTTTTGTAAGGCTATCAAATATATTACTTAGAAGGCAAATTACTCCGCAATAATTTTTGTTTCTCTAATCCGTTGAAAAAATTAGTAAATTTATCTGCTTTATTAGCTAACTCACTAAACGTTTTTTTAAATTTATTCTCTAAATTTTAGCCTCGTATTAGAGTATATTAGTAGTATGAAAATAAGATTTTTGTAATTATTATTACATTATCTAAATTAGTTTCAAACTATATAAGTGAGAAAAGTATGCAGTCGCCAGCAATACCAAAAAATGAAAAAACACGCCTAGAAACGTTACGAGCACTTAAGATTTTAGATTCAGACCCAGAAGAGCGATTTGATCGCCTAACGCGTTTAGCAAAACGCTTGTTTGGGTCTTCAATTGCGCTGATTAGTTTGGTAGATGCTGATAGACAATGGTTTAAATCGTCCTTTGGCTTAGAGGTGAAAGAAACCACGCGTGAATTATCTTTTTGTGGGCATGCTATTTTAGGGGATGAGATTTTTGAAGTGTCTGATGCGCTGCTAGACAGTCGTTTCTCTGATAATCCACTGGTGACAGATAGTCCAAATATTCGTTTTTATGCTGGCTGCCCACTGACTGTTGCAAATGGTAGTAAATTAGGCACTTTGTGTATTTTAGATCAGGAGCCGCGCAAATTTGACGAAGAAGATAGAACATTGTTACGCGATTTAGCCAGAATGGTCGAAGTTGAACTATCAGCATTGCAATTAGCTACAACTGATGAACTGACCTTGCTTTCAAATCGACGTGGTTTTGAGTCTCTTGCACAACATGCTTTAAGTGTTTGCATACGATTAAAGTTACCAGCCAGCATGTTATTTTTTGATTTAAACAAGTTTAAGCAAATTAACGACCAATTTGGTCATGCCGAAGGCGATCGTGCTTTAACCACATTCAGTAGTATTTTGCTGGAAGTATTTAGAGATTCGGATGTGATAGGTCGTTTAGGAGGCGACGAATTTGTCGTACTACTCACAAATAGTGATGAGACAGAGTCGCAATCAGTGCTTGAGCGATTAGCCACTGCAGTTGCCACTGCAAACCAGGAGGCAAAACGAGGGTATAATATTTCTTACAGCACTGGTTTGACGCAATATGACTCAAACAGAAACCCTACAATTTCTGCTTTATTAGAAGATGCAGACAAAAGAATGTACTTAAATAAGAAAAACGATAGCCCTCTCTAGCCTAAGCGCTACAAAGACCATATTCTTTATCTAAAAAGTCCAGATGAATGTGAATTTTTTAAGTAATGATTGCCAGAACGGCAATCGAACCTGCGACATGCGGATGTTAAAAAAACAGCCCGATCTATTTTGAATCAATATTAATACTGCATTGCTTGTAGTTATTATACTTTGACTCGAACTATTTTAGTTGATAGTCTGCTTAGGGCATTGAATTCAAGGCAGATATCCTACATTGTCACACCCACAAAGTAAGTAGTTGAATTCATTGAAATATAAAAGTATTAAAAGTCCATATCAGACACCCAGCATTGATTTGGCTTATAAGGACATTCCAGCTCCTCAAAACCTCACTCTTTAGGCAATTTACACCCAGCAAGCACGCTGCTCTTTCTGTTTTTGCTGAACAAAATAATGTCCAAAGTTTAATTAAATCTAGTTTTGTGAAGAAGAAAATTATTATTATTTAATCAATTTGCTAGGCGGGTTTATGAAACCAGTCATTAGTAATTAATAGAATTGACGCTATTGACAGCCCCAAATCGACTAAAGGCAGACATTGCAATAATTAAAGATTAGTTCTTTATCTATTTGGGGCTGTGCTAGATAACGCATAAAAATGTTATAAGGATAGTCCAAAAATTTATTTGAATGCTTACTTGTCAACAATAGTCATGCCAATTGGCATGAGAGATATTTTGACTAATTTAAAATGCTGTATCCCAAATGGAATGCCTATTATGGTGATGCAACATAGTAATCCTGAAATGATATGTCCAATGGCTAACCAGAGTCCCGCCAAAATCAACCAGATAATATTCCCGATCACGCCAAACGTACCTGTTCCAATATCGTCTTTACCAGACAATTGCTTTCTGCCAACGGCTTCTTTTCCAAAAGGCCAAAAAGTAAATTGGCCAATCACAAAACAAGCTTTACCCCATGGAATGCCGATAATACTGACATAACACAGTAATCCGATCAGCCACCAAGCCAGCCCCATGATAAGCCCACCAAAAATAAACCAAATGATATTTCCAATAAAAGCCAAAGATTACTCCAATATTTTTTAGATAATTGATATTAAATTCTATAGCGCTATCATGAATAATTGCATCAGTTAGAAGTGCGCTTAATTAATTCAAGCGCCTCGTCTAGCTTGAGTTCAACGGCACGCACTCGCTCATCTACTCCATGAATAGCCAATTCGGCACTCACATTGACATCATGGTCTACTTCAGCGTCGATTCTATCACGTGCGCTTTGGCGGTTTTGCGACATCATGATGATAGGGGCTTGAATTGCCGCTAACATAGAAAGTATTAAATTCAGAAAAACATAAGGGTAAGGGTCAAATGCCTCAGCTCGAGGGCCTAGTAACTCAGTATTGAGAAATGCCCACGAAAGCAGAAACGTAAAAAAGAGGAGTATAAACGTCCATGAACCACCAAACGCCGCGATAACATCGGCAGCTCGCTCGCCAATAGTGCGACTATCTATAAACTCTTGGTTCGCATCTCGTGGGGTGCTGATACGATCCAAAACACTTTCGATAAGCTGGCGTTCATGTATTGTTAGGCTCTCCCACTCTGCACTGAATATATTCTGAGCCTCATTGTATGTGTGATTTCTATGCATAGTTAAATCCTAACTGAATGATTTTAAGAGTTATATTTACTTAGTATGCGCGAGAATGACGCTGGCCAATTTATCATAATCACCTGCAAAATGATGGCCACCTTTCATTTCAATGAGATTAAAACTAGCCTTATCTAGAGAACTGCAAGCGTTATCGGTTTCATCTTCGCCATAAATGCACAGCACATTCATGCCTTTTAACTTTTGCACCTCAGGAATAACTTTATATAGGCCGTCTGAACTGTAAAGCCAATCAGAAACATGAAATTCAAAATTGGCATCTTTTGCCATGCCCAACAATGCAACAGTTTGCACCTTTGATTTAAGCACCTCTGGCAAGCGATTCACCATAAATGGCAAAGTATCTGCACCTGTGGAATAACCGATGAGTATGAGCTTTTCAGCATTCCAGGCTTTGCTGTAATAATTCAAAATACGTGTAAGATCTTTTCCAGCAATATCTGGATTTTTCTTCGTCCAAAAGTATTGCAGAGAATTCAAACCCACTAACGCAATACCCTCTTTATTCAAAGCTTCAGCAACTTGTTTGTCGATACCCGCCCAGCCACCATCTCCTGAAACCATTAATGCTAGCGTCCCGTTATTGGCTTTAGTCGGCAACTCAACTAATGGCAGGTCATCTAGTTCTGTAGAAATGCGTGTTGATTTCCTTAGCGGTTGTTGCGAAGCTGTGATTTTCTGAAATGCCTCTTTAAATTGCGGCAGCCAGTTTCTTTGTACAGAAAAGCCATGCCCCACCTTTGACAGCACGGTCAATTCCGCATCTTTGACCTTGCTTAAAAAAGTTTGCGTATCCGGGGTGCTACATACTTGGTCAGCATCACCCTGTAAGACATAAAGTTTGGCGGCCAGTTTATCAACAGGGTTGTAAATAAACCCTAGTTTTGGATCAGGCTTGCTATCTAACGTGCCACTACCTTTACATAAGGGTTTGCTCGTTTTTAAATCAGGACAAAAGCCCATGCTGATACCGCCTGCAAAAGTATTGGGTGGTGATTGTGCTAAGGTTGCATAAACCAGTGTGGCTCCCGATGAATAGCCAACTAGCACGGGTGGCGTATATTGCTGGAATTTGTATTTTTTTTGTAGGTATTGGCTAAGTGCTTCAAAATGCGCAGCGGAATAGCTACATTTTTCACTGCTGGCATTGAGCTGTTTAATGTAATGGGTAATATCAATACCCACTACCATGCTATCAAGCTCAACCAATGACTTCGCCATATCAATCACGCCCAAATTCCAACCGCCATCACCAGAAATAAACAAAACGACATGCTTGGGCTGATCAGAGTTCTTGTAAATATGTAACGTACCAAATGGACCAAAGTTATCGGTAGCTTCTTTAATATCTGCCGCATGGGCATGACTCGTAAGCATGAATAACAATAGGATTAAAGTCGTTATTATCTTGGTCATTTTGTAAATACTCCTTTTAAACCACCTGAAATTAATGTGGTTACCGACAACAAGGCAGAAGCCATGGATATGCCAGCAGGGGCTGCAAGATAACGCGGTTGCCATTTGGGGCCGAATTTATTCTTGTACTGGTAGAGTCCTTCAAAATTATAAAATTCATGCCCAAACCTAAATACGGTATTGCCGATTTTGTTCCAGAGTGACGCTAGCGGGTGTTTTTCTAGGCCATAAAGCGGTGCCATGCCAAGGTTAAACCATTGGTATTCGTTTTGCTTTCCCCACAGCATCAGCGAAACCATCAAAAACTCCATTACGCCATTGGGTGCTCCTGGTTCGTAACGCATTAAGTCGATCGAAAGTTCCTCTTTATTTTCAAGCTGCCATATATTGGCAAATGCGATGATTTCCCCCGCTTTTTTGACAACCGCAACCTCACAACGGCGTAAATAATCCTCATTGTAAAAGCCTAGTGAGAAGCGCTTTTCACGCGCTTTTTTATCTTCCATCCAATGGTTAGAAATCTGTTGTAATTGTGGCAATATGGTATTTAGAGCTGCAGCTGGAATAATTTCAAACGATACGCCATCACGAAACATACGGTTATATGCTTGGCGCAGACCAGAGCGTTTACTGCCTTCTAAGCTAAAGCTTGCCAGCGGCACTCTTGCCTCTTCACCCAGTTTAATTAGTGCCAGTCCTAGTTCAAGATAAAGTGGAATATGTTTTGTACTGACCTGATAAAAAGCTATTTTTGCATTGTGCCTGTCAGCTAGTGTAAGCAGCTGCCACGTCAATTCTTCTAGCTCTTCCGTTTCACCAATGGGGTCACCCATCGCGACCCAATACTGACTCGTCACATCAAACATTAAAAAACTATTTCTAGTTTCACTCCAGAGTAAATACTTATCGCCTGTTAATGCAAGATAGGTTGAAGTGTCACTTGATTTCTTAATAATCATTTCAGCCCTATTAATATCCGCTGTCGTAGGTAAAACAAGAGAAAACGCAGTGCGTGTAAATAAGCGATAGCCTACAAGCCCTGCAATGACCACGACTGTTGCGACTAAAGAGCGTAGAAACCTTGAAGCATCACCATGCAGTGCAAATTGCCACCAAAGTTGGTTGGAATACTCCATATGTTTATGGGAAAAAAAGCCGAGCCAAGCTGAGCCAAGCACTACCATCATTGCCAATACTAACCATTGCTTGGAAAAGTCTAGCTGCAATAAGGCTGATTTTCGATAAAAATGCTTTTTAGTAGGAATGAAACTGATGAGCATTATCCCGAGAATTAATGCCTCTTCATAATCTAGCCCTTTACCAAGTGATGCAATAATGCCTAAAACCAGCATGACGATGGTGGCAAAGTAAGCTACATCTATGCGCCTGCGCACCGCTTGCGAGAGCAAGAGCAAAACAACCCCAACAATGCTGCCAAGTAGATGGGAAAATTCCATGATGGGTAGCGGAATGAGATATTCCATCCACTGCAAGCGGTCTTTTAATGCGGGTGTAGCGCCCGAAAACAGCAGTAGAGCGCCAGCCAACAGCAAAAGCGCTGAGAATATTTGCGGCACTGCAGATTCAAGCACATTCATTGCAACGTTCACTAACCGTCTTTGACGTAGACGCAACTCATATGCAACCAACATTAAAGCTGAAATGAGGAGCGGCATAAAGTAATAAATGACACGATAAATAATAAGCGAAGCCAAAATGTGAGGTGCAGGGTATTGGCTGGAAGCCAGAAACAAAAAACTGCCTTCAAAAACACCTATTCCGCCTGGTACTTGGCTGATCAGCCCAAATAGCTGCGCAAAAATATACAGCACTAAAAAATCGCCAAATGGCATGCCAACGAAATGAAACAACGGCAAATACAGTACAAGAGAAGCTAGAAGTAAATCAAGAAGTGCAACGAGCTGTTGGCGAAGCGCAAGTGAAGGTTTAGGCATGTTTATGCTAAAACCGATAATGGTTAAAGGCTTGCGATAAAACAGTACGCATCCCCACCAAGCAATAATTAGAATTGATGCAATTAGAATTGCAACTTGTACCGAGCCTAGAGATAGTTTATCAGTGATGAGAGCTTCGCTAGGGGATAGTGCGTAGCCGCCAACCATTAGGGTAAGTGCCCCGAAAATATAGGTAATCGTACAAAAAAGCACTACTTTAGCAACGGAGACTCCAGACACTCCCCAGCTAGAATAAAAGCGATAACGTATTGAGCCCCCCGATAGCCAAGCATGGCCAATATTGTTGCTGATGGCGTAACTTAGAAAAGATGTAAACCCCACGCGATAGTAGGGCAGTTTTTCGCCAGCATATTCAAGAGCAAGATAATCATAAAAACTTAAGGCAATATAAGCGAGTAGCGTAATCACACAGCATGATGCCACGAGTAAGATTGGTAGGCTTTGTAATGCTTGTCGAATGTCGTACCAGTGATAAAGCTCAATTTCGTGATGCACAACAAAAATAGCTACTGCGAAAAAAATAAGGCTAATGGCTGGAGTTAATTGTTTTAATTTATCATGTAGTTTCATGACTAAACTTTAAGTATTAATAGGGTTGAATATTAACTGATATCCACTGGGCTTATACTGATTGGTTTTATCTAGATCAAATTAATCCAGCAGCAATATTAATGGTTAATGCTAACAATGTTGTATTGAAAAAGAATGCTAGAACACAATGGATTAAACCTGTTCTTCGCATAGACTTGCTAGTAAAACTTACATCTGCCGTCTGACCAGAAGTACCAATGACACAAGCAAAATAGAGAAAGTCGCTGTAATCAGGAGAACTCTCACCTGGAAATTCCAGGCCACCTGAATGATTACGTACCTTAGCAATATAAAAATCATGCGCATAGTGCAAGGCAAACATGACTTGGATAAACAACCATGAAGATAGGATTGTCATTACAGCAAGTGCTATGTGCGCATAACGCAGCATTCCATGTAAATTTTTAACGATAGATAACTCGGAAAAAATTGCACCAATAGAGACAATAGACGCAATGATGACCATCATCAGCACAAAATACTTTCCATCATCTTGTGCCAATGCACGAGCACGCAACTTTTCTTGGGAAGTCCAGAATATCGTATGCGCTGCTAGTATTAAATATAACCATGTTCCCGCGTTCCAACCGATGATGACCCGAGTAATATTATGTGAAGCTAAGGAAATTGGTATAAAAAGGCCTGTTAGCACGCCAATCAAAATCGAACCAAATAATCTGGGGCGCGAAATGATTAGGCGGATGAAAGTTGGATTAGTGGGCAGCACGGAATTTTCTTTCCTGTTTTATAAATCGCTATTCAATCTAATGTTTACGAGATTAAATAAATTCCAACATGTTTAAATTTGGAATATTGCCAACAATGCAAATACGGCACCACCCAATGCCATTGCAGCTACGCCAATCGATAATGATTTTTTTCTAGTAAGCAGTGTAATGGCAGCGAGTGAAATGGCAATTTGAATAAAAGTCATAGCAAGCGCCCAACGATGGTGTATGTGCATCACAGCTTCTGATTGAACATCAAATCCTCTTGACTCTGCCTCTAAGCTTTCAGCTTGTTTTTTAATGCTTTTCTTTTCACTGCCATATCGTTCAGCAGCCTTCGTATATTTATCGTGATCTACATTCGGCAAAAGCAGGGTAATTTCTGCTAAATTTTCTTTATTACTTTTTGATTCATAAAAATTCCATTGATCAGCTGCTTCGGTCTTTTTTATCGCAGAATCATTTTTAAACATTGCCGCTTCATTTTGCGTTGAACCTGCTTGGTAACTAAAAAGTGCGCCCACAGTTGCCAAAATGGCTGTTGTCACAGCAATTTTGCTCGAAAAGGCATCCCACTCGCTAGCTTCGCCGTCAAATGCAACTTCGTGAGGACCGTGAACTTCAAATTCCTCTTCTAACATACCGCTCCTAAATTAGACGATACGTTTGATCGTCACTTTAAATAAATCTACGCTACTTCAGTACCCTTAATTGTTGTACCCTTCTCAATGATACTTGTAATAAGTCAATGTATTCAGACTCAAAACACCGCTTCGCAGCATCGAAATAGGTTTGATAGTGTTCATATAACGCTTGACCGTAAAGGTTAATAACTAGGTTTTGATTAAATTCCAATCTTTTATTCCACTCAAACAATGTACGCGCATAATCCAATCCAATTCGGCGAATTGCTGAAATTTCGTACTTATCAATAATGGATGTCTGTATATCACTAATAGATGGTAATGCAGAGCCTGGGAATACTTTATCAAGCAAATATCTAGTATCTCTTACTTCAGATATAGAGTTTGGCGCTCTGTTAATGACAATAGTTTGCAACCCAATTTGCGCATCTGAAGTGGATATGCCTAAGCACCAATCAAAAAACTCTTTATATCTATCACGCTGACGAGACTGTAAGTGGTCTTCAAACGAGGCAAAATGTTCAAAAGCGCCAATTGAAATAATCGAATCAAATTTTCGTTCGGGTACTAAATAATCTTGCCATGCTCTAAGCTCAACAGAATTTTTAGCTTGCTTTAGGCTTTTGATATATTTAAATTGCTGCGTACTTAAGGTTAAGCCCTTTACCTGTGTGTTTGGATAGCTTTCTACTATGTAGTGCATCAGTCCACCCCAACCACAACCTATGTCAATTACCTGATGGTTTTCTTTCACATTGGCGTAACGACACAATCTATCCAGCTTATCTTTTTGTGCTTGCTCTAGGCTTGTTGCACTTTTCCAGACACCGCAACTATATGCACGATATTGAGTATCTAGAAAAAGTGCAAAAAAATCATTATCTACATCATAGTGATGTTCAATATCTGACTGCGTTGCCATTCTTGATCCTTAGCCTATTATTCATGAACCGTCATCTTTTGATATTACAAATACACCACACACAATAAAAGCAATGCCAATAAATAATTTCGTACTGACAGGCTCTCTAAGCAGCCAAAATGAGCATAGCGGAATAGTTACATAGACCAATGAGGTAAGTGGGTGTGCAAAACTTAAATCCACTTTAGAGATAAGCATAAGCCAAGTAAAAAATGCAAAAATCAAAGCAACTACACCACCTACTACAAAGGGATTCGATACTAATTGCAGCGTGTATTTTCCTATAGCATAGAAATTTTCAACAGGGAATTCACCTAAGTTTGTCACGCCTATTTTGAAAAAGATCTGCGCTAATGTATCGAGAAAAAGTAATAGAAGTATTAAAAATATTGCATCTAAACTTAGTTTTGATTGTTGAAGCATGATTGTTATATTACTTAGTGGCATTCAAAGCAGGGTCAAAATTCCCATAAGCCAAAACACGAGAAGCTAATTTTAAAATTGGATTCGCTAGTTTATTACGATGTTTAAATAGAATATGCGTTTGTTCTAATGTTGCGCCCAAACTTAGTTTAGTTTCATATGCAGCTTGGCCACTTTGAAAAGTATGAAAACCATCGCGAATACACATTTGAATATTGTATAACCAGCTTAGACTGTATAAGTTTAGTCGTTTACTTTCTACATAATCCAACCCAATGTATTTATCCATCAGAACGCCATTGCCATGCAGTAAACAATTGAAACCAATAAGTTTTTCATCACTGTAATAGAGCACAAATCTACATTGATTCGGCATTAAACCAGCTAGATATTCAAAAAACTCTAAAGTAAGTTTTTCAAACTTAAGCTCACTTTTGTTGTAGCAATTTAAATATAGTTGATATATTTCTTCTAAATGCGGTGGCATGCCATTATGTTCTTCAATCCGCAGCTGATTGAGCGTTTTGAGTTTACGGCGCAAGCTTTTGCGCGTGCTATAACTTAGCGTAGCCAAATATCCATCTAAATCTTTAAAGTTGATTAAATTTTTAGCAACAGGCATATTTTCTACGTTTGCATAACCATGTGTGGCTAATAAAGGTTGCAATATTCTGGCTTCCTTATCTATCACATCTTTAAAAGCTATCACAGTAGCACCCTCCCGCTCGGCAACACCATCAAGTTTTTCGCAAAGCACCTTGATCATTTCTGCATCGAGTGGTTGATCTTTAAAAAAACCAATTTGCGCATAATCAGTCACTGGCGAACCTACACAAAGTAGCCGAACATTCATTAGGCTTGGTATCCATTTGCTTAGCTGTTGCGTTAGCACCTTCATGGAGCCTTGCACGGTGGAATCTAACGCATAATCAGTTATAAATATAGGTGCAATGCACACTACAGTGCCCGCTTTCAAAAGTGATACATAACCTGTTTTAAAGCCTGTTACCTTTCCCAAGTCAAATGCCAAGTGGTAGCCATAACCTTCCAGCGAATTGGGCAACAAACGTTGCCAAGTAATTTCGCTATATTTGGCAGCACTGAAAGCGTAATGAGTTTCGTAGCTGGATAAAACAGATTGATTGTTGCTTACTGCAAGTTGCATTAATGATTAGCCTTTTTTTAAGATTAACGCGGCGCCAGTTCCGCCAAAAGCAAATGAATTAGTCATCGCATAATCAAATTCATATAAAGATTTAGAAATATTAGGAACATAATCTAAATCACACTCAGGATCTGGCTGTAGCAAATTAATAGTGGGGGGTAACATTTTGGTACATAGTGCAAGCGTAGTAATAACTGCTTCAAGCGCACCTGCGGCACCCATTAGGTGGCCATGCATTGATTTGGTAGAGCTCATACTTAGCTCATAAGCATGCTCACCAAAGATCTTTTTAACTGCGTTGGTTTCAGTAATATCGTTGAGTTGTGTACCAGTACCATGTGCATTGATATATTGAATATCACTTGGCAATAAATCCGCATCGTCGAGTGCGGCTTGCATGGTCGCGGCCTGCCCCGTAATAGAAGGCTGCGTAATGTGATTGCTGTCATTCGCGGTTCCATAGCCGACAATCTCGGCATAAATTGAAGCGCCTCGTGCTTTAGCATGCTCATAAGACTCTAGTAGCAACATAGCGGCACCTTCCCCTAATACCAACCCGCTTCGATTAAGGGCAAAAGGCTTGCAAGAGGCACCTACATCGTTAGCATCTTCTTCAGCCAGCGTTCGAAGTGCTTCCCATGCTTTTATACTGCCATAGGTTAAAAAAGCCTCGCTACCGCCTGCTAACATCACATCGGTGTAACCATGGCGTATTAACCTAGTCGCTTCGCCAATTGCAACTGCCGAAGACGAACAAGCGGTAGAGAAAGTTTGATTCGGTCCCGTAATTTGGTGTTCTAGCGCAATCGCTGAGGCAGCAGCGTTGTACATACTCATTAATACAGTGAACGGTTTAATTCGGCTCGCGCCGTCGCGATAAAGTCTAATGTAACCGTCTTCAAATGAACTCGCGCCACCCATGCCAGTACCAAGATAAATGCCCATACGTGTCTTTAATGTCTGCGTAATATCTAGATTTGCATTTTTAATAGCTTCTGTACTTGCATGCAGAGCCATTTGACTCACACGATCGAGCATAGAGTAGGTATGCTTGTCAAAATAGTCCGCCGGGTCAAATTGTGATTGAGCAGCAATTTTGCAATCCAACTGCTCAATAAATGGAACATCAATACGTTTAATGCCTGAAGTACCACCAAATACTTGCTGCACTAAATCTGCAAGGCTATTACCAAGTGGCGATACAACACTAAGCCCTGTAATAACAACTCGTTTATGCTGTGATAACTGAGGCATTACTGTTTTTTTCCATCACGAGTTGGTGCACCAAAGCGGTAACATCGCTGACTGTAATGATTTCTAATTTGCCACTTGGTACTTTAATTTTATAGTAATCTTCTGCGGCAAAAATTAGGTCAAAAGTATCGAGCGAGTCTAAACCAAGCGCCCTTAGATCACTGTCAAAGTAAATACTAGATCTATCTATATCAATTTTATCTGCTATTAAACTAGTCAGTTTTTGATAAACTTCTTCATGGGTTGGTGTTTGTGATGACATCATTGTTTATCCTTTTCATTTATATTTATGCATATGTAGTATTTACACTTGTAGCATTTAAATTAGCAAGTTTATGTGCTTGCTCTTTACAAAATTGTGCAGCGCGTTTAGCCACATCATCTTTGCGCTTATCAAGCGTTATTACGTGATAAGTATCATCTACAAAAAAAGTTTCTATGATATCGGATGAGATGTTGGCTTGTATAAAGTGGGCATTTTTTATGCTCGCAATATCGTCTTCGGTAGAATGCACAATCAGTGTTGGAACAGTGACTTTTTTCAATACTTTTTTAGTAAATTTAATGAGGCGCACACTTTCTAAAATAACAGTAGCTGGAATTTTGAAGTAACCAACTTTGTCTGCGGCTTCACTATCACGATTTTCTAAGACCGCATGCACCATAGCGCGAACGCGTTCATCTTTAATGCCATAGGGCGCTGTCTCCTGCCACTGAATAAAATATTTAAGCGGCGTATAAAGCACAAAAGGTAGCAGTATTTTTTGCTTTAATTTAGGGACATTCCAACCATCATAAAAGAAAGTTGTAGATAGCAATATCACCCCAGCAACTTCTGACCCTAAATTAGCTGCTAGCAACAACGCAATAAGTGACCCCATACAAAGCCCAACTACAAAGACTTGATCACATTCTTGTTTAAGTGATTTAAATGCAGTCTCAATAGATTGATACCAATCAAGCCACTTTGTTTTAGTTAAGATTTCTATGGTGGCACAATGCCCTGCGAGTTCTGGACACGCCACTGTAAAACCTTGCCGCGCTATCACCTTACCAAACTGCTTCATTTCAGTCGGCGTACCTGTTAAACCATGAACAAGTAGTACACCCACTTTGCCTTTACGCTCAATAAACCCAATTGGTCCTAATAAGTCATCAATTCTCTCTTTTGGTTTTTTTTCTAGCATGTGTATCAACGCATTAATTGATTTGGTGTTTTGTATTACTGTTTTTGTCATACAGTGCTTCCACTTACTAAAAACATACCTGTGATAATTAGACCCACGCCTACCCAGCGTATAGTGCTGACGCGCTCTTGCAGAAACCAAGCGGAGGCTAGTAAAATAAAAATGTTATTTGCACTTGAAAGTGGTGCTGCAATATTAAGTGGCGTAATAGATAAAAAAGCGAGCCAAAAAATAGCTTCTAATATCATCGCTATTGCACCTAAAATAATTACTTTAGAAGACATTGCATATCTGAATATTTGCCAATGTCCTTGCCAACCATTCAAAGTTAAGGCTGTAAAATTATTCATACCTTTTTTGAATAAAATATTACCTAACGTATCGAATACGATAGCAATACTGAATAAACTAACTGATTTAAGACTGAGTAACATTGGGAACAACTGATCTATGTAAGCCCGAGTGCTACAGCTAATTTAATGTTAGCGGTAGCATTCACTTCATCAGCTTTCGTCTGTGAATTCATACGTAGCGCATTAGCGGGTCGATCTAGCAAGGAGCCAATCCATTTCAGGGGAGAGATAAAAATTGGTTTTGAGTAATCACCTACGGTGTCTGCACCAACAACGTTATGCACCTCACGTATGGCTTGTATGCAAGATATAATAGTGTTTAAAGGAAGTGTGCCCTGCTCCCAATTGGTAATTGCATCTTCTGCTTTTAAACAATCCTTATCCACGCTTATATAAACACATTGTGTGGTGATGGCATCTAAAATTT
Source organism: Methylotenera sp. (assembly GCA_046594915.1). Lineage (GTDB taxonomy): Bacteria > Pseudomonadota > Gammaproteobacteria > Burkholderiales > Methylophilaceae > Methylotenera_A. The sequence continues at coordinate 133,740 of JBKJRC010000005.1, forward strand.
CTTGCATGCCTAGTTTTAAACTGAGTTTTAAATGTGACTGTAGTTTTACAGTTTGCTGTGTGCTGATGACAGACTCTGTCGCTATATAAGGCAATAAAATAATTTTTTTGCTAGCAAAACTTTCCACATCACCATCTTGAAATTTTTTGCCATATAAATCGCCATTTTCAAGACCAATAATGACAATTCGCTCAATTTGTGGCAACCTTGCGGCGGTATAAACCCAGCTACCGCAATGATATTTATATGGTGGGCGCATCCAATCCGGGTGATTGTCGAACAAAACTAGCGTAAGTGGAAGTTTATGTTGTTGCAACAGCGCTAATGTTAAATGATGATAGTCGCCCGAACCTAATAGCGAGAATTGATTAATATTTTCAAGCTGCATTGATTGACTTATCTTGCAAAAATGTCGCTCGCCGCACCATAACCTTGCAGATTGTTGAAAAAGTGTCATCGGTCTAGTAATGCGCAGGTGACGAAAACGCCGCAAAAACGCATATTGCGCCGTTACGCTACCATCAAAATCAAAAATCGTTATGCCTTTCACGCCATTACCTTAGCAAACGCCACAGCGTTTAAGCAAAGCTTCAAACAGCTTGATACCTAAATCAATTTCTTCATTAGTAATTAGCAATGATGGCGCAAGTGTAATGACATTCTTTTGATAACCGCCAATGTCTAACACCAAGCCATACATTTTTCCGTTGATATTAATATCGCCTTTTAAGCCTTCATTAAACATCTGGTCGGCCAACTCGCGGCTGGCGGTAAAACCATCAGCTGTACACAACTCTATACGCAGTGCTAAGCCTAAACCACTCACGTCGCCAACTACTTTCCAACGTGATTTCAAGTCTTGAATCGCTTGTAAAAAGTATGCGCCGCGCTCTAATACTTGCGCTTCAAATGCTGGGTCTTGCGTCATTTGTAGCACCTCTAACGCTACCGCAGTGCCAAGCGGGTTTGACGCGAAGGTTGAATGCGTGGTGCCTGGTGGAAACTTCTCAGGATTAATGTATTCTTCTTTTGCCCAAATGCCTGAAAGTGGATTTAAGCCATTGGTAATAGCCTTACCAAACACAAACACATCTGGCACAATCCCAAAATTCTCCCAAGACCATAGTTTTCCCGTGCGGTAGACGCCCATTTGAATTTCATCGGCAACTAATAAGATGTTGCGCTTTCTCAAGCTTTCTTGTAATTTGGCCATGTAACCTTCAGGCGGAATAATATAGCCGCCTGTGCCTTGCATCGGCTCAATATAAAACGCGCCAAATTCGCTTTCATTGGTTTTAACATCTAAAACAGATTGGTATTCTGTCTCAAATAATTTTTCAAACTGCTTGTGACAATAAGTGTCGCAAGTTTCTACTTTCATATCATATGGGCAGCGGAAGCAGTAAGGGTAAGGAACAAAGTGTGCCCTATCGGCAAAGTTACCAAATCGGCGACGATAGCGGAAACTAGAGGTAATCGCTGAAGCACCAAGCGTACGGCCATGATAACCGCCCATAAAAGCAAATTGGTGGGTTTTACCTGTATGATTACGCACCAGCTTGAGCGAATCTTCCACTGCTTGCGCACCGCCCACATTAAAGTGTACACGACCTTTTTCGCCGTATTTATCTTCCATATATTTGCAAATAATTTCAGCTAAATCGACTTTTTCTTTATGCAAATACTGGCTGGCTAGCTGTGGTAGTGCATCAACTTGTTTATGCAGCGCATCATTTAAGCGTTTATTTTTATAACCAAAATTTACTGCCGAATACCACATTTGCCAATCTAAATAGGGTGTTTTGTTTTCATCAAATAAGAAACTCCCTTGGCAATCTTCAAACACTTTTGGCGGGTCAGCATAATTGACGGTATCTCCGTGCGAACAGTATTTATCGTTTTTTGCTAAAATTTCAATGATTTTAGTATCCATGCAAAAGCCTTTTTTGGTAATCTTAAAGTCGTTAATTTGAAGTCGTTAATAAAGAAAATTATGCCAATGAGGTGATTATTTTTTGTGGGGTACCTGTAGCCCCAAAATCAAGAGGCCAAGTTTTAACCTTGGCCAGCACATCTGCAAAAGTTTGAAATTTATGATGTGCTATATTATTTTTTTCGCAATGTTTAATCAGCGAACTCTTAGCAAATACAATATCGGCGTGGCCTGCAAGGCAAGCATCTGATTTACCATCGCCAATCAACACCACAGGGCCTCCAGCACCAAAAGCACCATTTGAATCTAATGCTAAGTTGCGAGCAATGGCACACTTACACGTACCGTTGCCGCCTGCGCAGCCTTCCACTTTATTGGGGAAACTAATATCTAGGCCATTGGGCGTGAAATGCAAATGATTGGCGTATACAGGAATATCAGGCATAGCGGCATTGCGCATGGCCACTTTTACGGCGTGATCTAAGCCATCGCTCACAATCGCCATTTGTGCAAATTGGCTAATGTATTTATAAAAAGGCAGAAAAGTGGCGTCTAGCTGAATGCCACGAAAGAAGCTCTCAAGCTTAATGTTATCGGTTTTAACCATACGCACTTGCTGCGTCATGCATTCAACTGCGTTAATTTCACCGTTTAACCACGACTGCTCAATGTGTTGCCAACTAGGATCGGCAAAGTGTTCCAGCATATCGTCAATAGTGTCTTTTACTGAAAGCGTGCCGTCAAAATCAATGATAAAAAGCATTTAAATCCTTTTTTAATTGGGCTGATTTGTCACCTTGATTATTTTATTGAGAACACCTTACGATTCACTTACAGTTAATAAACAAACCCTGTTAGGTTGACGAGCTCAATCTACTTTAGTGAACAATTAATTACACGACTGTTTTTTCTGTTGAATGGTTAGGTAGGCAATCAGCATTACAATCATGCCAAGGAAAATTTCACTGATATGGAGTGTGCCTAAGCCTAGCCAGCCAAAATGAGTTGGTTGCGAAAGTAGGTCGCCAATAGATGCACCGAGCGGGCGCGTTAAAATATAAGCGGCCCAAAAAGCCAATACCGCATTCATCCTAAATCGATAATATGCCAATGTAATAACCACTATCGCCATTAAAAATATAAGTGCAGATAATGCATAGCCCATACGATAATACTCAGCGACCAAATCGCCTGTTGAGGTGCCTAATGCAAAGGTAAATAAAATTGCTGTCCAATAAAATAATTCACGCTTGGGGTTATTAATACTGTGCATTGACAGCGTTTTCTCGCTTATGTACCACACTACAAATACAACAAACAATGCACTCGCAAACAGTATCGTGGTTGTCAGCAAGCTAACGCTTAAGTTATCAACCAAGTTACCTGCAATCAAAGTACCAACAATACTAACTAACACGACTACTAACCAATAAATCGCTGGAATATATCGCTTTAACATAAATTGTATGAAGAGCGTAGTAATCAGTAAGCAAGCCATCACATAGCTGGTGTAAGTTAAGCCCATCTGCAAATTGACTGACAAAAAATCTGCTGCCGTTTCACCAACAGTGGTTGCCATAATTTTAATTAGCCAGAAAAAAAAGCGTGATTTCCGGGACCCGATTAATTAATTTAGCCTTCACCTCATCCCGCTTTCGATTGTCATCATACCTAATCCACATTAGTTACTTTGCTTGCAAAAACCCAAGTTGATGAGGCCAATGAATGACTTTAACGCCTGCTTCTTGTTGTTTTATTTTTATAGATTGATGCAGCAATTTCATCTGCATCCAGTGCTGCTTAGGACGATAATGATGCTCGGCATGGTATCCATTGTTTAGCCAAAGCCAGTTAAATAAGGGGTTGTAGCAACTTACACCCCAAGTAATCGGTTTATCTGGATTTGCGCCAAAATGCTCGTAATAGCCGTTCATCGCGGTGAGAGAATGACCTAAATAGTGGAACACTAGAAAAAATAGACCGAGCCTCCAATTGATTAAAAATAGCGCGCCGGTGAGTACAAAAACCAGCACCAATTCAAACGCAGAAAATTTAGCCAAAAATGGATTTAAGCGTTTAATACCTTGATAAATACGTTTAGGATCATCACGAAAAAAACTTAATAATGAATATTTAAGTACATGTTCTGGCAACCCATTTTTGCCATGCTGATAGATGGAAATCCAATCCACTGTTTCACCATTTGCTCCAAGGCGGTCGTTGTTGCCAATATGATGTTGACGATGCACATGTTCATACATGGTTTGCGAGAAGCCCATGGTGATTGATTCTAGTAAACTAAATGCGCGATTGAGTTTGCGCGATTGAAAATAAGCGTTATGAATAAAGTTATGCGATACACTGTTCACGTTCCATGAAATACTAAAAGCGTAAAAAAAACCTGTTAATGCATTTGCCCACCAAGGCAAAAAGTTAAATAAATACACCATCGCTAAAAGGTAACTAAAATGAACAAACCCCAGTAAAACTGGAACGGCATCCCAATGGCTATAAGCAAAAAAGTACAGGTTTTTATCTTTGTTCATCATTTTGGCTAGTATTAATATTTAGTTGAATGTAATAAGAATGTAAGTAATAGTGCGCGATAATCACTTACGATTTACTTACACTATTGGATAAATTAATAAAAACTTATGCGTATTTTATTGGTAGAAGATGACTTAATTCTTGGTGATGCCACAAGTGCTTATTTGCGCAAGCAGGGATATGCTCTCGACTGGATAAAAGATGGCAAGCAGGCCGATTTAGCTTTACAAGAAGATGTCTATGAGGTGGTGATACTTGATTTAGGTTTGCCTAACATGGATGGTCTAGCCGTATTAAAAAAACTTCGGGTAAGAAAACAATCTGTCAATGTAATTGTTTTGACAGCGAGAGAAAACTTAGAAGATCGCATCTCCGGCCTTGACTCTGGTGCAGACGATTACCTGATCAAGCCCATCAAACTTGCAGAATTAGCCGCTAGATTGCGGGTACAAATGCGCAGACATCATAAACTGGAAGCATCTATTATTGAGTATCCGCCACTAACATTACACACCAAAGAACGTTTAGTCCTTTACCAAAATGAGCCGTTTGCACTTTCTCCAAGAGAATTAAGCTTATTAGAAACTTTATTGTTACGTATTGGTAAAGTAGTTAGTAAAGAAGGATTGCTTGAAAACATCAGCGATTGGGATGATAGTCTGGGCCTTAATGCAATTGAAGTTTACATGCATCGGCTCAGAAAGAAATTGTTATTCATTGGCATAGAAGTTCGTACAGTGAGGGGTCTTGGCTATATGCTTGACAAACAATCAGAATAATATGAGCGGGCATTAATCAAAACCGATTCAACAAAGGTATTCATGCGGCCTCCATCCAAATCTCTCAGAAAAAAAATACTCCGCCTTTTATTGCCATTGATGTTGCTAATAGTAGCCATTGATAGTGCAGTGCTGCACAATCTAGCTATACGTGGATTGCAAAAAGAGCTGGATGCTGACTTGTTGAGTGTGGCAAAGGAAATTTTCGAGGACGTGGCGGAGTTTACTCATGATACAAAAAAAAGCATCAACGAATACCAGCCACATGCAGAAATCAATACTTATTTATTAGCAGATGATAAAGACAAGAAGACTTACTGCATTACAAATGAAGATGGCCAGTTTCTAAATGGTGATAGGGATTTATGTAATATTTTCCACCGCAAGTCTAGTAAGCAAAATAATCATTTCTTCCATACCAAAACCAATGGCCAAAAAATAAGAATCTTAAATTTTAGATTCAATCTAAAAGATACATCAGAAACACAAACTTTTAATATTCGGATAGCATCAAGCCTTAATTATAGGGATGAGCTTGCTAATAAAATTTTATTAGGCATCGTTATTCCACAAGCATTATTAATTCTTATATCATTTATTGTCATATTTATTAGTGTTAAAAAAGGCTTAGAGCCATTGGATATCCTGCAAACCGCAATAGCTGACCGTTCAGAACAAAATTTAAACCCTATTCACTTGCCTAATGCGCCCGAAGAGATATTAAAACTGACCAATGCAATCAATAACCTAATGCTACGCATTAGCAATTTGATCTACATTCAAAATCGTTTCATTGCAGATGCTGCGCATCAATTAAGGACACCGCTTGCTGGTGCGCGTGCACAACTAGAAGTTGCCGAACAGGACAATAGTCCTGCAGTCATAAAATCTACATTGCCAAAAGTACAACAAAGTTTAGATCGACTTCTACATACGGTCAATCAACTGCTGCTGCTTGCCAAAAGCCAACCTGAGGCGATCTCCATGATTAAAATGGAAGCGATAGATTTAAACTTAGTGGCGAAAGAAGTTGCTTCTGAAATGGCGCCGACTGCAATTCAAAAGCAGATTGACTTAGGTTTCGAATGCGATACGTTGCCAGCGCTAATCATTGGTAACGTAGAGCGCATTAAAGTATTACTTTATAACCTCCTCGATAATGCGATTCTATATACACAAAATAATGGCAAAGTAACACTCACCATTAGCTCAACCGAACATTCAGTAGAGCTAAAAGTAACTGATAATGGACCAGGTATTGCCGCTGATGAAAGAAGTAAAATTTTTGATCGATTTCATCGAGTGATTGGCTCTGGACAACAAGGCAGTGGACTTGGGCTTGCTATCGTGAAAGAGATTGCCAACTTACACAATGCAACTATTACTGTTTTAGATAAAGAACAACTTAATGGTCTGCAATTGCTAATTAGTTTTAATAAATATTTAGAACATAAAATCTAACTTTTTAGCTAACCTCCTGCACTCTGGTAGACCCCGTTTGGGAATTCCAAACGGTAAGGGGTTTGTAAGTATTTTTTGGGTACAGTCTTAGTATCTAAATAAGACTTGAGTATCCCCCATGAAAAAATAACGCTACTATTTCTTGCCATGCTAACAACCCCAGCATTTGCCGATACCGCCATCGAAACGGAAACAGCTGAACTTAATTGTAAGTTGTCATCACCCCGTTAAATCATACATCACAGAACTTCTAGTGAGAACTAAAAATCATTTCAATTTTTCATTATCAGGAAATCTATATGCAAGTACATCACAAAAAAACCATTGAGAATTTTTTGGCCGTTTTAGTTGTAGCAAACACATTGCTTTTTTTGGTGTTAGCTTACTTTCATTGGCTTAGTACCGAACCGAAAGCTGCCGTACTTATTGATTTTTGGGGCAGGTTTACTGTCTATTCAATGTGGTTTATTGGTTTCACCGTTTATATAAAATATGTTGCAAATACTAAGCTTTTAAGAGCTACTGTTCTTACAGCTGTATGTATTAACATCCCTCTTTTTCTGTTGCTGGCTTACTTTGACAAAATTAGCAACACCCCTGACACCATTGTATTTGTAGATTTTTGGGGCAGAATTACTGTGTACTCACTATGGGTTGTTTGTTATGAGTTTTACAAACACTATATTGTTACCAAATAGATAATTCATCCCTATCTCATCGACTTGATCTAATTTGTGTGGAAATTTAGTGAGCTATCTCTTTTTTAAAAACATCTTTAGATCATCTACATAACTAAAAACAGATGGGATAATCAGTAAGCTTAAGAAAGTGGATGTAATTAAACCACCGATTACAGCTACAGCCATTGGCGAGCGAAACGAGGTATCACCAGCACTCCAACCCGCCGCAATGGGTAGCATGCCAGCCCCCATCGCGATGGTGGTCATCACAATCGGCCTCGCCCGCTTATGGCAAGCATCTATAAGCGCATCGAAACGGCTTAAACCGCGCTCGCGCTGCGCAATAATGGCATACTCCACTAACAAAATTGAATTTTTAGTAGCAATGCCCATGAGCATAACCAAGCCAATGAGTGATGGCATGGAGAAGCTTTTATGCCCGACCAAAAGCGCCACAAAAGCACCACCAAGTGATAACGGCAGTGCGACAAGAATTGTAAATGGCTGAAAAAAATCTTTAAATAATAAAACTAAAACAATATAAACACAAAGTATGCCTGCAAACATGGCCAGACTAAAGCTGCTAAAAAGCTCAGTCATCACTTCGGCATCGCCAATTTCAATTTGTTTTACGCCAGCAGGTAAACGCTCAATACTAGAAAGCTTTTTGACTGCGTCGGCCAGTTCACCTAATGTGAGGTTTGATAGTTCAACTTCAATTTGTACGTTACGCGAGCGGTCGTAACGATCAATCACTGCTGGCCCACCTTCTAAGCTAAAGTTAGCTATATTTTTTAACATGACGGGCTCTTTGGTGCTTGGTACGCTCAAACTTTGTAGAATATTTTCGTCTAAGCGAGCTTCGTCTGATAGCTTTACCAGTATCGGCACTTGCCGCTGATTTAAATTAAGTTTAGCGAGAGAAAAATCATAATCGCCGTTAGTGGCGATACGTAATGTCTCACTAATTGCATGGCTAGTCACGCCTAAATCAGCGGATTTACGAAAATCAGGTCGTACAATCATTTCTGTTCGGGTCAAACTCGCAGTAGAGGCAACATTACCGACACCTGGAATAAGCCGTAACTCCTGACTCACTGCATCTGACGCTTGTTGCAAGGCAGTTGAATCATCTCCACTTAACATTAATACATACTTTTCACCTGATCCACCTAACCCTACTTTGCTTCGTACCCCATCTAAATTAATCAGTGCTTGTCTGATTTCATTTTCAATCACTTGCTTATTAGGTCTTGCGGCACGTTCATCCAATAAAAGTGTCAAGGTTGCTAATCTAGTTTCTGGCGCACCTGAACTTGCCAGCGCATCGCTGCCTGCATTGCCACCACCTATAGCGGTATAAATTGTGTTGACATGCGGAATATTTTTCAATAGTTGACGCGCTTCTTCTGCAGACTGCTTGGTTTGCGCAATTGTTGCTCCCGGGGCCAGCTCTAAATACACTTGTGTTTGTGAGCTATCGTCCGCTGGAATAAAGCCTGTCGGCAACAAATTAATAAGCAACATAGAGCCTGCAAAAAATAGAATAGCAGTAATGATGGTCTTAAACCGATTGCGCAAGCACCATTGACTCAAGCGTAAATAATTGCGCATGGTGGTGCTATCTTCGTTTTGAGTTTGATTCGGCTTGAGTAAATAAGCAGACATCATGGGTGTGAGCACACGCGCCACCGCGAGCGAGGCAAAAATGGCAAAAGAAGCAGTCCAGCCGAACTGCTTAAAAAACTTACCTGGAATACCACTCATAAACGCTGTCGGCAAAAATACGGCTATCAGCGTAAACGTTGTGGCAATGACGGCTAAGCCAATTTCATCTGCAGCTTCCATCGCGGCTTGATAGGGCGTTTTTCCCATACGCAAATGCCGGACAATATTTTCCATTTCTACAATCGCATCATCGACCAAAATACCAATCACCAACGACAAAGCCAGCAAAGTCACCACATTAATACTAAAGCCAAAAGTTGCCATACCAATAAAAGCAGGGATCACAGACAAAGGTAAAGCCACAGCACAAATAAAAGTAGCACGAAAATTTCTTAAGAACAGCAACACGACCAATACTGCCAACAAGCCACCTTCAAGTAGCATAATAATAGAAGCGTGATATTCATCTTTAACAGGCTGAACAAAATTAAATGCCTCGGTAAGCACAATATCAGGATACTTAATTTTAAGCTCTTCAAAAGCGTTAGTAACGCCCTCACCCACTTCTATTTCACTCGCGCCCTTACTACGTGAAATCTCAAATCCCACCACAGGTTTACCATCTAGCAATGCGGCTGAGCGAGGTTCAGCAAAACTATCCGTCACTTTAGCCACCTGGCTAAGTTTAATTTTTCGCCCATCTGGGGTTGCCAACTCAATATCATTCAATTCATCTGCCGAAATGACGGTAGCAACAGTACGTACTGGTTGCTCGCTATCGCCAAGCTTTGTGCTACCGCCTGCCGCATCCAACTGCATTAATTTAAGTTGATGTGAAATATCGACAGCGGTTACTTTAAGTGCCTGTAGTTTTGCAGGGTCCAATTCCACCTTGATTTGACGATTCACGCCACCTACACGCGACACCAAACCGACGCCTTTGACATTGAGTAATTTCTTGGTAAGGTCATTATCGACAAACCAAGAAAGTGCCTCATCGTCCATATTACTTGCACTAATGGTGTACGCTAAAATGGGTGTCGCAGCGACATTAAGTTTGATTATTTCAGGATCGCGCAAATCCGCAGGTAAATCTGCACGCACTTTAGCAACAGCAGATCGCACATCATCTACAGCCTCTTGTACTGGCTTCTCAAGTCGAAACTCAGCGGTTATAGTCACCACACCATCTTGCACTTTGGTGTAAATATGTTTTATGCCTTGTAAAGTAGCAATACTATTTTCAATTTTACGCGCCACTTCGGTTTCTAGTTGACTTGGTGATGCGCCAGGCAATGATGCCATTACATTTACTGTAGGCAAATCAAGATCAGGGAAGTTTTGCACTTTCATTGCTTGATAGCTCACCAACCCAGCAAACGTCAACATCACAAACAACACGATGGCTGGTATAGGATTTTTAATGCACCAAGCAGAAATATTCATATTTTAATGCGTTTAATGCAGCGATTAACTATGCAGAGCAATGGTTGTTTATTTAACGACATTAGGCATTGAAACAAGACTTGGTTTTGAAATTACTTTGACTAAATCATTATCTGATAAAAATGCAGCACCCTTAGCCACCACCATTTGATTGAGTGCTATACCAGTCAAAATTTGTACTGAATTACCAATGCGCCGACCTGTTTGCACTTTAACTTTTTTAGCATGATTGTCTTTGACTACAAAAACATAGGTAAAGCCGTCACGCATTACCAGCGCTTGTTGCGGAACAGATAAGGTATTAGATTGGCCCAATAAAAACTCGCCTTTAGCAAACATGCCAGCCTTTGCACTAATATTTCGTGGTAAATCAACATAAACCAAAGTGTTGCGTGTTTGTAGATCAACGGAAGGCGACACCTTGCGTACTTTCCCATTAAAAGTAGACCCATCTTCTGCAAGTATTTTGACTGGAATATTGGGTTTAATTTTTGGTAAATCTGTCGAAACTACTTCAGCGCGCCACTCTAGCTTAGATTGACGTATCAACTTAAAAAGCTCACTGCCAGCATTGACAATTGATCCTACAGTTGCGTTACGGGCAGAGATGACGCCATTATCAGGTGCATAGATTTTAGTATTTTTAAGGCGAATTTGTTGGGTGTTTACGATGGCTGTATTGACTTCAACCTTGGCCTTTGCGCTATCAGCCAAAGCCGTAAATTGATCAAGCTGTTGGTTTGATAGCGCGCCTGTGTCTAATAAAGTACGCGAGCGCGCAGCATTATTTTCAGCTTCTTTGGCTAACGCTTCTACCTCAACTAAATTGCCTTTAGCTTGCGCAAGTTCTGCTTCAATTGTTTCAGCAGAGAAACTAGCTAATAATTGCCCTTTTTTTACCGTATCACCCACATTGACTAATACGTTACTCAAGCGCAAACCGTTTAGTTCACTACCGATAATCGCTTCTTGCCATGCAGCGATATTGCCATTGGCAGAGACTTTATTAGTAAACTCTGCGCGCCGTACCTGGGTAAGGGTTACCGTAAGCGCAGGCAATGTATTAACACTTACCGGCCCCGCGACGCATATAACAGGCTCTAAAAATAGATTGAATAAAAATGCGCATGCTAAAAACTTAGCATATAAAAATTGTGTTGGTTTTATGCTTAGATTCATAGTTACATTTTATGGCACAGGCACTGTATTTTGAATCTCTTGATTTTGCATGTTTTGCGAATGAAGCTCTGCTGTTGCTGCCTGAGGAATTAAAGTCAATTTTTGATCTAGGATAAGCTTAGGGCTATCATTTGGTAGGGTATTTTCTGCAATAGTCCACCCACCGCCCATTGCATGATAAAGTGAAATCCAAGCCAGCACCCGCTCATCTTTTAACTCAACCACATTAATATCCGCTTTCAAGCTCGCGCGGCGCGCTTCTTCAAGCTCAAATAAATTAGCCAAGCTGGCGTCATAGCGTGCCTGCGAGCCAGCATAAGTTGCTCGAAAGCGATCCGCTGCCTTTTTTACATCAACCTCACGCAATTCAGTACTATTGAGTGTTGCTAATGCTTCTTCCACCTCGCGCACCGCATTGCGGGCAACACTTTCATAAACACTTTTAGCCGCTTCATATTGCGCTTTAGCTGCCACAACATTAGCTTCGCGCGCGCCACCATCAAATAGCGGCACTGTTACTGCTAAAGGACCTATCGACCAAGTTAGGCCATCAATAGCATTTAATCGTTTATTCATTGCGAAGCTACGGGCAGAACTGTCGTAAGTTAATCCTATATTACCGGCTAAACTTAAACGCGGATAACGCTGCGCAATATTGTAAATAATTTCAAAACTTGCAGCGGCCACATTACGTTCTGCGTTGAGAACATCAGGACGCTGTGCAAGTGTCTTTGCTGGAATTGCGAGAACATCAATGCCTGAAGGCATGGGTATTGCTCCAGTGTTTTTAGTCAATATCTCCCTTAGCATTGGTTCTGCAATTGCTGTCATGGCTACCAAGCTTTTCACAATTAATGTGCATTGTAATGACTGTTTTTTTAATTGATTAGCCGCTTCAGCCGCTTGTCCTTCCGCTTGACTGGCACTTGAACTCGCTAGAAGCCCTGCCTTAGCTGTCAATTGCGAAAGATGCTCTGTCTTGGCTGTTGAGTCAGCATTTTTCTGTGCAATCGCCTGTAAGTTCTCACAGGCTCGATAGTTAATATATTGTTTGGCCGTTTCCGCAGCCACTATCACACGCGCCTCGTGCCATAAGGCTTTTGTGCCTGTTAATTTAGCGCTCTCTTCATTTTTGTCTGCTTTATTTTTACCCCAAACATCCAATTCCCAACTCGCATTAACGTCTACGCTCAATGCGTTGCCACTTGAAAATATAACTCCAGATTTATTACGACTAGCACTTGCCTCTGCGGTAATACTTGGTAACAGTTGCGACTCTGTTTGCACTACCGCAGCCTGTGATTGTGCAACCCGCGCCTTCGCACTTTCTATATCTGGGCTAACCACTTCCGCTGCTTCAATTAACTCAATTAATTGTGGGTCGTTAAACTGTTGCCACCAACTCTTTAAATCCATCAGTTTTCCATTATGTGCTTGAGTAGAGGGCAATGGTGCAATCCAATTTGCTGGCGGCGTTTTAGGTTTAAAGATATTGGTAGGAATTAAGCCGCATCCAGGTAAAAGCACTAAAACAAAAGCTACAAAAATCCATCTGTTATAAGTTACTTCGCAAATTTCCGGCGGTTGCAGTTTTTTAAATGACAGCATTTGAGGTTACTTTTAATTTTTTAAACAATTGATATTGTTGGCCTGACAGGTAGGGCTAGCTTGATAAGTAACTTACTTTCTAAATGTAATTTTACCAATACACTTTAAACTTTAAATGCTTACAACTAACTTACAGTTTCTGAGAAGTTAACTGTACAAAAGTTAATTAAGCTTTTATTTAGTTATATCGTTGTCATGCAATTGTAAGTATTTCTAACTCAAAATACGCAAATGCACATCACCATCGAAAAAACCTTAAATAAAGTACCTGAACTCTTCCTAATTTTCTGGATTATTAAAATTCCAGCAACTGCTCTAGGTGCCGCCCTTAATGAAAGTTAGTGGCTATACATTTATTCGCAATGGGGAATTGCTTGGCTACCCCTTTATTGAAAGCATCAAGTCTGCATTGCCTTTATGCGATGAATTTATCGTTGCTGTGGGAAATAGCGATGACAACACCCTAGCGCTATTACAAGCGATTGGCTCTGACAAAATTATTATTTTGCAAACACAATGGAACGAAAGTATGCAAGATCGCGGCTTTGTATATGCGCAACAAAAAATGATTGCACAATACAATTGCACCGGTGATTGGGCGTTTTATTTAGAAGGTGATGAAGTGCTGCATGAGGCGGATATTGACACCATACGCAACAGCATGTTAACCCACTTAAACAACCAAAAAATTGAAGCATTAGTGTTTGATTACAAGCATTTTTTTGGCAGCCCAGAATGGTTAGCAGTAAGCCCAGGCTGGTATAGACACGCACCAAGAATCATCCGTAATAGTATTCGCACATGGGCGCCAGATGGCTTATTTTTTGTGGTGATGGATAAAAATAAGCATGGTCGCTACCCCTGCGCCGCGCTAGTCAATGCAACTATTTATCATTATGGTCATGTGCGTAGTGTAGCGGCCATGCGTGAGAAAAATCAGCGCGTAGGCAAATATTGGGGGCATGATCACCCACTATTTGCAGGCTACCAAATAGACAGTCAGGCACTTGCCGCTTTTACTGGCTCGCATCCTAAAATAATGCAAAGTTGGTTAGAGAATCGGGCGGAAAATAGCTTTAATCAAGATATTAATTACCAACCGACAAAGCGTGAATTAAAACATCGCTGGATGATGAAACTGGAAAAATGGTTTGGACTAGAATTAAGTAAAAAACACTACACATTAGCCAGTATTGCACCTAAGAATAAAAACTGATGATGCAACGGTATGTGACGATAATGCATCAATTATTGATTTTTTTGGCTATTTTTGCCTGCTTTAGTATTGCTTTGCCCACGGCATTTATGAGCATTGCCATGGGTTTGTTTGTGCTGGTTTGGCTTATATCGGGCCATTATGTTGAAAAAATTAAGCGCATTTTTCGCCACCCTGCCGCTATTATTGCAATCGCTCTTTTTTGCTTATATGGCATAGGGATGTTTTACTCAAACGCACCTTGGGACATGCGTTTAGCATGGTGGCTTAAGTACCATAAATTGCTCTATATTCCTCTTATTATCAGCGTTTTGACAAATGAAAAATACCGAGAATATGCAATAAAAGCTTTTTTGGCAGGCATGCTACTGGTACTCATTATTTCCTATTTAAAATGGCTTGGCATTGTGCCTCACACCGATATTGGTCAAGGCTACTTTGTTTTTAAAGGAAGAATTGCACACAATATTTTAATGGCTTTTGCTGTATATTTAATGCTTAAGCTAACTGTGCAAACTGCAAAACCTTATTGTTGGCTCTGGGCAATTGGTAGCATGTTAGGTTTTTTAAATATTTTTTTGTTGGTTAATGGTAGAAGTGGCCAAATCATTTTGTTGGTTCTGTGTGTTTGGTTTTGCTGGGAAATATGGCGAATAAAATCCATTCAATACTTATTCGCCGTTGCAGCTGCTTTGTTACTTATTTTGTCTGCAGTGCCGAATGCTGGTGATTTTCGCTTGACGCAGATTACGCAAGAAATCGCAAATCACAAACCAAATGAAGCGCAAACCTCATCAGGCACTCGCTTAGAGTTTTATAAAAATTCACTGACTCTTATTAAGCATAATCCATTGTTCGGCGCAGGTACTGGCAGCTTTGAGTTTGAATACAAACAGCTTGCACAAACACAGCAAACACTAGCAACCTACGTGCCTAATCCGCACAACGAGTACTTGCTAACCTGGCAAGAACTTGGCTTGCTAGGTTTATTTTTATTGCTTGTATTATTTGCAACGCAATGGAAAGCTTCCCATCACCTATTGAAAAGTCAAAATTACTCTATGGTGGATGGCTATGCGCTCCGAGGTTTGATAATAACGATGACAGTTGGCTGCTTGTTTAATTCGCTACTACTCGATGCGGGCGAAGGTAAATTTTACTGCGTAGTGGCTGGTGTGCTATTAAGCGCGTATCAGCCAGGTAAAAAATAAGATTATGCATCAAACCTTATCCGTCATTATCATCTGCAAAAATGAAGCGCACGACATTGATGCTTGTTTAGCCTCCGTTGCTTGGGCTGATGAAATTATTGTGTTGGATTCTGGAAGTCAGGATGACACATTATCTATCGCACAAAAATACACCTCAAATATTCATACCAATGCTGATTGGCAAGGTTTTGGCGTACAAAAAAATCGTGCGCTGGCACTAGCAACTGGCGATTGGGTGCTATCAATTGACGCAGATGAGTGCGTGAGCGATGCACTACGCTTAGAAATACAACAAGCGATTAAAAACAGCAAGCATACTGTTTTCAATATGCCGCGTTCATCAAGTTACTGCGGGCATTTTATTCGCCATTCTGGCTGGTGGCCAGACCGCGTCACTCGTCTGTTCAAACGCGGCACTGCAAAATTTAGTGATGACTTAGTGCATGAACGATTAGTTTTTGCAGGAAAGGCCGCCAAATTAAACGCCCCACTCACGCACTTTACTTACAAAGATTTAGATGAAATGCTGATAAAAATGAATTTATACTCCAGTTTGGGTGCGACAAATGCGCAAGAAAATGGCAAGCATAGCAGCCTTGTAAGTGCAGCAGGTCATGGGTTGTGGGCATTTATACGAACATATTTTTTACGGTTAGGTTTTTTAGATGGCGCAATTGGCTTTATATTGGCGGTTTCTATTGCAGAAACAACTTACTATCGTTATATAAAATTGTATTTTTTAAATGAGTAATCCAATACCTATCATTAGTTGTCAGCAACATATTGCACTCACCGACTAGATATAAAAGATAAATTGCAAACTACTAAAATTCTCGCGATTCAGTTCAAATATTTTGGTGATGCGGTATTGATGACGCCAGCGTTGAAAGCATTGAAAGATTCCGCACCCAATATTGATCTGCATGTACTGGTTGCTGCCGAAATTGCGCCATTATTAGAAAATATCCCTTGGATTACCAAAGTATGGGCAATGCCACGCACGCGTGGTAAAGCCCAACTTTCAAAGTCCATACCGTTTGTTAGCGCTTTACGCAAAATACACTTTGACCGCAGTGTGGATTTTGGTGGCAATGATCGTGGCGCATGGTTAAGCTTATTTTGCGGTGCAAAAATTAGGTTAGGTGCGAGTGAAGGAAAGCCCAAGTTTTTGCAAAATTTGGCCTATACACAATATTTGCAATATGACGGCCAAGAAAAGTCTTATGTGGATTTGCATTTTATTTTATTAAAGGTTTGGGGTATCAATAAACCTGCTAATTTACATCTTGATATAGGATGTGATGTGCAATTTACAAATGCAGCCCAATTGCTTCTACCAAATAATGATTGCGTTATTTGTCATATTTCAACATCGCAGCCAAAAAAAGATTGGCCGATAGCACATTGGGTTGAGTTATATCAACTTTGTAAAAAAATAGGCATAGCCTTAGTTTTTACGGCGGGTACAAATGCCCGCGAAACATCCATTCTAAGCGCATTAAAGCTAGTCCTTCCGCAGGCATATTGTCTAGCGCCTATTTTACAACTACCTGTGTTTTTAAATGTTTTAAAACGTGCAAAAGTGGTCATTGCAGGTGACACAGGTCCATTACATTTTGCTGCTGGCTTACAAGTACCGACCTTAGGCTTGTTTGCAGTCAACAGCAAACGTAGTCAAGCCGCACCCTTGTATCACGACACAAATAAATTAACGGTAGATGCTTGTGCCTGTTATGCCAACGACTCTCGACTAGATTGTTGCAAAGAAAAATTACCTTGTATAAATGCAATTACCCCACAAGCTGTATTCGATAAATTGATGATTTTACTCGTACAAGAATGAGGGCTTCGCTGCAAAAAAATCCGATCATTAATTCATATTGCTTGATGAGGCGAAATATATACAGGGCTTATTTAAAAACGGTTTGATTTAACATGCACACATTTATCCAATTAAGCTTAAAAGGCTTTGCAAAATTGCCCTTAGCGCTGATTCATAACCTAGGCGCGGCCTTGGGCTGGCTAGTCACATTTTTTGTGCCAAAATTTTTACATCGAATCGAAAATAATCTACGTCAAAGCCGCGTTTGCTCAGACGAAATTACTCTCAAAAAAACGGTTAAGCAAAATATCAAGCAATCTGGCAAAGCGGTGTTAGAAACCTTGGTGATTTGGTTTTGTGATTATGCACAATTAAAACCATTATTTCATGGCTGCACGGGCTGGCAGCATGTTGAAGCGGGCTTGGCTAGTGGTAAAGGGTTGATTTTTTTAACGCCGCACTTAGGGTGCTTTGAAATCACTTCACTTTATTACGGGCAGTTTCAGCCGATAACAGTGTTGTTTCGCCAACCTCGCCAATCTTGGTTGCTACCATTCATTACGGCAGGTCGGCAACGTGGCAAAGTGACGCTTGCGCCCGCTAACAGCCAAGGTGTAAAGCAGCTATTGCAGGCGCTCAAACGCAATGAAGCCATCGGTATTTTACCTGATCAAGCCCCATTAACTGGCGAAGGCGAATGGGCACCATTTTTTGGTCGCCCTGCTTATACAATGACGCTAGTTAGTAAATTAGCACAAAAAACTGGAGCTCAGGTGCTTATGGCGTTTGGCGAGCGCTTAAGTGGGGGGCGCGGCTATAATATCCATATTAAATTGTTACCAAGTGGTGCTATTGCTACACCAACGTTATTAAATAAAGCCATTGAAGCGCAAATTTCACAATACCCAGCCCAGTATTTGTGGGTTTATGACCGTTATAAAATTCGACAGTAAATAATCAACTAAATCATTTTTTAATTTTTTTCTGCCTGCTTATAAATACAGCCAGACTATTTAACAAAGGCATAACTTTAAGTGAAACATCTACCAAAATCGATGCACATGCCAAATTCTAAAGCGCTTTATGTACGAATGTTGCGCTACGCATGGCGCTTTAAAGTTGTATTTTTATTAGGTATTTTAGCGCTCATCATATTATCGGCGACTAACACTGGCTTTTTAGCAATTATAAAAAAAATCACTGATGAAGGTTTTAACAAACAATCATCTAGTGAAACATTTTATTTGCCGTTACTCTTGTTCGGATTAATATTTGTTCGCGCCTTAATGGGGTTTTTTTCAACCTTTTCAATGCGCTGGGTAGCAAGGCGTGTTGTTAGAGCTTTGCGCTGCGACACCTACAAACGTATGATGGCGTTGCCTATGAGTTACTTTGATGCTAACTCAGCAGGCTTATTAGTTTCAAAATTTACCTATGATGCAGAACAATTTTCAAATGCGGTTACTAAAGTCATTTTAACTGTTGTGCGTGACTCGCTAACCGCCATTGGTATTTTGCTTTATATGTTGTATTTAGATTGGAGCTTAACACTCATTTTTGTTCTAATTGGCCCGCTTATGGGGGTTTATATTAAAAAAATGACACCAAAATTGCGTGACGCAGGCAAATTTGTGCAGGAAACTATTGGCGAAATGACACAAGCTGCTGAAGAGGCTATTTCTGGCCAGCGCATCGTTAAAATATTTGGTGCGAGCGATTATGAGTTTGACCGCTTTGCCAAAGTCGCCTCTAAAAACTGTCGAACGCAGATTCGCCTAGCGCGCATGTCGGGTCTTAACAGTATGATGATTGAAATTTTTGCCGCTGTAGCACTGGGGCTTATCGTGTATTACGCATTAGATAAATTTAGCGCGGGCGAGTTTGCTGCCTTTGTGGGTGCTTTACTCATGCTCATCACACCCATTAAAAATTTAACCTCAATTAACGAAGAGCTACAAGTGGGTCTTGCGGCAGCGCAAAGTATGTTTGAGGTAATTGACACGCCGACTGAAATTGATCAAGGCCACTTAGAAATTGTCCGCTCTAAAGGCGAAATTAGCTTTAAGTCTGTCACATTAAGTTACGAAAGTGCCAAAAAAACTGCTCTCAATAATTTAAGTTTTTCTATTCAACCTGGTGAAAAAGTCGCTTTAGTAGGACATTCTGGCGGAGGCAAAACCACATTATTGAATCTATTGCCACGGTTTTATGACATGCAACAAGGTGATATTTTGCTAGATGGCATGGACATTCGTACACTTAAACTGAGTAATTTACGTAGTCAATTTTCACTCGTTAGCCAAGATGTCATCTTATTTAACGACACGATATTTAATAATATTGCCTATGGTTTGCTGCGAAGGGCCAGCTTATCTGAGGTGGAAGCCGCTGCAAAAGCCGCCAATGCATGGGAATTTATTCAGCAATTACCGCTAGGTTTGCAAAACCAAATTGGCGACAGAGGCGTGCGGCTATCAGGCGGGCAACGCCAACGCATAGCCATCGCAAGAGCCATTTTAAAAGATGCGCCGATTTTATTGCTTGACGAAGCGACCAGTGCATTGGATACCGAATCAGAGCAACATGTGCAAGCGGCATTAGACAACCTGATGCAAGGTCGCACCAGTATTGTGATTGCGCATCGCTTAAGCACCATCGAAAATGCCGATAGAATTTTAGTGCTGAATCAAGGAAAAATAGTCGAATCTGGCAAGCATAATGACCTAATAGCCGCCAAAGGCTATTATACAAAACTGTATCAAAAAGAATTTAGCTAATTGACACGGTAGGTTGCGCTTTTAGACCTGCGATTAACTTGGATAATATTGACAAAATGCCTAGTGTTGACAATATGAGCTAGACCCGATTTTGTGGAGGGGCAAGTTGATGATATTTTATCAACTTGTTAGGAGTTTCCCTGAAGCGTATTCCCCGTCGTTTATTTACAGAAGAATTTAAAAGAGAAGCCAGTAAGCTCGTGGCCGAGCAACATCTCAATGTTGCAGTAGCAAGTCGGCAATTAAATGTTGCCCCTAAATCCATTCGCTCTTGGATTGCAGACTCTGAACGCGGTGAACTCAAAGCCACCTTAGGTGCCGCCAAGCTCACGGCAGACCAACAACGTATTCGAGAGCTAGAACGTGAACTCACAATAGCACGAGAAGAGCGTGACATCTTAGAAAAGCCACTGAGTATTCAATCTGAGCTTGCAGCACAAGGCGTAGTGGCTGGTATTAATCGCATTAAGCGGCTACGTACACTGCATGGCATCCGTTGTACTCATCAGAGGAAGCTCAGAGTCACCACCGATTCTAAACACCTTCTGCCAGTCGCTAGAAACGTATTGGATCGTCAATTCACCTGCACTTCGCCTAACCAAGAATGGGTGGCTGATATTACCTATATTCCCACAGGCGAAGGCTGGCTTTATTTAGCCGCAATAAAAGAACTATACACCTGTGAAATTGTAGGCTGGTGGATGGATAATCGTATGGCGCAAATGCTGGTGATGGATGCGCTAACGGCTGCCTATTGGAAGAAGAAGCCCGCGCCAGGCTTAATGCATCGCTCAGATCGCGGCAGTCAGTATTGCAGTGCAACCTGCGGTGGATTGCAAACCAGTTATGGCATGCAAACTTCGATGAGTCGTAATGGTAATTGTTGGGACAATGCCCCAATGGAAAGCTTCTTTGGCACCATCAAAACTGAAAGCTTGCATCACTATCGTTTTAAAACCAGAGAGCATGCTAAACGTGTGATCTTTGAATACATTGAAGTGTTCTATAATCGCATTCGGCGACATGCAAAAATTGGCAACACAACACCTGCTAACTTCGCCAGTCAGCATTATATATGCAATCAAATTGCAGCATAATTCTGATGACTTGCCCCTTTACTAAATCAGACCTAGCTCACGCGCATCAGATAGGCAAACTTTGTGGCATAAATCAATGGAAAGTAACTTTCTCTTTGCCTAAAAAACGATACTTCAAACGCCAGTACTTAGAACCGTTAGGATGAACCATTAAACATAGCCCAGCAGCGTCAAAAAGCTTTTGAGTTTTTTCTGTTGGCCTAGCGTTTCTAACAGTAATATCTGAAAGTGGCATCTGGGGATATCTAAATTCTGTTAAATGAATATACCCCATTGATATCCCCAATTTATACTGAATGCAATAAATAGGATAGGCAAATATTTGTATGGACAGCTTTATTGCTTGTTATAGAGACAATATTTGGACTGGCTTGGAGGGGTGTAACTAGATATTGGAGGCGCGAATCGGAGTCGAACCGATCTAAACGGCTTTGCAGGCCGCGGCATAACCGCTTTGCTATCGCGCCTTATAAAAAAACCTTGAATCAAAAAGCTTTAAACTCAATCGCCTGAAACCAAAACGGCGAAAGCAATCACGCATTCGCCGTATCAGTTATTATTTGGAGCGGGAAACGAGACTCGAACTCGCGACCTATACCTTGGCAAGGTATCGCTCTACCAGCTGAGCTATTCCCGCATCATTAAGACAGCCAGCATTATAGCGGTTTTCAAGCCAGCGTCAAGACTAAATCAGCTAATTAATCATTAAAGTTAACGAAAAATTAACGATTAATTTTGCATCAAAAATCTTAGTGAATCGATTCTTTAATATGTGGCCAAGCGGCTTTTAGATAATAAGCCATTGATAACAATGTTAAAAAAGCCGCAAAAATAATTAATATTTGCCCCGCAAATTTGGTATTAAAATTGCCTAAAGCACCTAAATTTAAATGATCGTAATACAGTAATAATAAAATGGCTGCCATTTGCGCCGCGGTTTTTACTTTGCCGATGGTCGCCACCGCCACATTGCTGCTTTTGCCAGTGCCCGCCATCCATTCACGCAAGGCGCCAACGGCAATTTCGCGCCCAATAATGATTAGCGCAATTATCGCGCCGATGCGCTCAAATTCCACCAACACAATTAAGGCTGCGGCAACCATTAACTTATCGGCTACTGGGTCTAAAAAAGCGCCAAAATTAGAGGTTTGATTAAATTTTCGCGCCCAAAAACCATCCAGCCAATCGGTAAAGGCGGCCAGCCCAAATACCCATGTTGCCGTTACATTAACCCAGTGTGCGGGAATCGCTCCTAGGCTAGCTTTATCGTTGGGCAAATAGAAAATGCCCACGAAAACGGGAATTAGTGCGATACGCAGTACCGTTAGAATATTCGGGATGTTCCACAACATAGATTTTTATATTTTTAACTTAATGTAGTTGCTCGTAAATTTTGGCTGCCAAAGCTGGGCTAATCCCGTCTACCTGCGCAATTTCGTCCATACTAGCACTTTTCACACCGTCTAATCCACCAAAGCGCGTTAACAAGGCTTTGCGGCGCTTGGCGCCAATGCCTTCAATATCTTCTAAGCTGGAAGTAATACGCGCTTTGGCGCGTTTGGCGCGATGGCCTGTGATGGCGAATCGATGCGCTTCATCACGAATTTGTTGCAGCAAGTGTAAGCCTTGATTATCTTTTTCCAGATTCAGCATTTCGCCCGTATCCGAGAAAATCATGGTTTCCAGCCCTGGTCGGCGCTCTTCACCTTTGGCAATGCCCACCAGCAAAATATCCTGCAGTCCAACTTCTTGCATCACTTCAATTGCAACGCCCAATTGACCTTTTCCGCCATCAATAAATACTAAATCTGGTCGCACGCCTTCGCCTGCTGCCACTTTTTTATAGCGACGGGTTAATACGTCGCGCATGGCCGCATAATCGTCACCTGGCGTAATGCCAGTGATGTTGTAGCGTCTGTATTCACTATTTTGCAGATTGCCTTTATCAAATACCACACAACTGCCAACCGTCGCTTCGCCCATGGTGTGGCTAATATCAAAGCATTCGATGCGCTCTGTGGTTTCGGGCAAGTTAAGTGCTTCGCGTAGCGCAATAAGTCGCGCTTCTTGATTGCTGGCGGCGGCTTGTTTTTGGCTAAGCGCCAATTCCGCATTGGTTTGCGCCATTTTTAGCCAAACGCGTTTATCGCCAATGGCATTGGTGATGATTTTTATTTTGCGGCCCGATTGCTCACTAAATGCCAATTCAAAGGTTTTAACATCTACCTCAGCGCCGCACACAATCATCGGCGGCGTATTCTGCGCCACATAATGCTGGGTTAAAAAAGCTTCTACCGTTTCGGTTAAGTCAGCATCTTGCGTATTTTTTGGCATAAAACTTTTATCACCCAAATGCCGTCCGCCGCGAATCATCACCAAGTTAATGCAATGCTGGCCAGCAATATTGGCGCAGGCAATTACATCGGCATCAGACACACTAAAATCACTGACAAACTGCTTAGCCTGCACTTGACGCAAGGCTTGCATGCGGTCGCGAAAAACCACTGCCATTTCATAATCTTGATTGGCGGCCGCCATATTCATTTTATCGCCTAGCGCAATCATCACCTCATTGGTTTTGCCTTCTAAAAACAGCGCGGCGTGGTTTACATCATGCGCATACTCTTCTGCTGAAATGTAACCCACGCAAGGCGCGGTGCAGCGCGCAATTTGATATTGCAGGCATGGGCGACTGCGATTGGCAAAAACGGTATTTTCGCAAGTGCGCAATTTAAAGACTTTTTGTAGAAGCTGAATACTTTCGCGTACTGCAACTGAGTTAGGAAAAGGCCCAAAATAACGATTTTTACCCGATGATTTAGTGCTTTGGCGTTGCGCGCCACGATGAAAGGCCAATCGCGAAAATTTGTCATTGGTCAGCGTAATATATGGATACGATTTATCATCGCGAAACAACACGTTGTAGCGCGGCATCAAGCCTTTAATCAGATTGCTTTCAAGCAGTAAAGCTTCTGCTTCGCTGCGGGTAACTGTAGTCTCAATGTTGGCAACATTACTCACCATCATGCGCGTGCGCGGGCTGGGCAGGTTTTTATTAAAATAGCTAGAAACCCGCTTTTTAATATCCTTGGCTTTACCCACGTAAATCACCTCATCAGCCGCGTTTAGCATGCGATACACGCCTGGCAGATTCGGTAGATTTTTTAAGATGGGTTTAGGGTCGAACATTTGCTGTATCTATAATAAACTAGGTCCAAAAAATAAGCCTAAACTTTTTGCAATTTCATCATCCAATTCACAAACACTGCCGTCCAGCCTCAGGCGACTAGTTATATAAGCTTTTTTATTTTCACTTTCATAACCCTTATCAATGAAATTGTAGAGTTTGGTGACATACTCCTGCGTAGTATTTTTACTACGTGAAGGAAAATACGAACCAGCCTCTTTAAGTTCTGTATGGCTGGTGTTAATAAAAATAACTTCACTTGAGTTTTCGGATTTTGATTGCAAACGTCTCGCGTCAAGTATTAATTTTTGCTTATCGGCTTCTTCTTGCTGTTGCCTCAATTTAAGCCTTAACTCTAATTCCAACTTTTTAATTTTAGCCTCTGCATCAGGATGATAAATCCAATGCTTATTACTTACAGAATCAAGAATTAAGCTGTCAAGACTTTCTGTATTAAAATTCTCATCAGGAAACATCACCTCTCTTTTAATCTCAATTTCAACCATAAACTCATCAGCATTTTTTACTTCTCTGAATTTTTCACCTTTAACTCTATGAGACACAAAAACTTCAATCAATGTTCTTCCGCTCGGCTCGTAACCAACAAGGTCTACTCTACGCCGTCCAAATGTCATCACCTCTTCTACAACTATCCTTTCAAAAACCGCTTTTCTTGCAGGGATTTCTATTTTGTGAAAATTATTAGGATAAGGAAGACTTTTTATCAAAGCTGGTAATTGTAAATATCCAGCATTTTCAATGGCTTGCTTTGCATATTTATGTAAGGCTGTTTCAGCACCGCCAAAACAACCTTCACTGTCCAGTGGATTATGATGAGAAAAATGATGTTGATTTACCTCACCTTTTTTTGCAATCAATTGCCCTCCGCATTCCATACAAAAGCAATCACAATCTAAACCACGGTCTGCATCCATAATATGTACAAGCAGACCCTCTGAATCTATACCAATTGAAATCTCAACAGTCATTTTTACAACCCCTGCTTATTGAGTAAAAAGATTAACCAATTTTATCAGTATCAACATCAACTGCCACATTCGGTACAGCGCCCAAAAACGCCTCAAAATCGCCACGTTTTGCTAATGCGGCTTCTGTTTTTAAATAATTAAGCGTTAATACGCTGGCCATTTTTTCGGCTACTGCGCTGGCAATAAACTGGTTTGCAGATACGCCCTCGCGCTCGGCTAAGGCTTTTAGATTTTGGTGTAATGATTCTGGTATGCGAATAGTTAATGCGCTCATGGCATGCTCCTTAATAACTTTAAAAAATCAGCAGGGGTGATGGCAGTTACGTCGAATTTAAGATTCTGAAAATCACGTATATTGTGCGTCACAATATATGTTGCTTGCGCGGCGACTGCTAGCTCTAGCACCATGTCATCATTAGGGCCGCGCAATTGTGGGCGCCATAAATAGTAAATATCTTGTAAATACGCAACAGATGCTAAGTAACGCAAAAAAGCCAACGCATTTTCAACTTGTTGATTTGGAGGCAAATGCTCTGCTCGCGTAAGCACTGCTTGCCATTCCACATAAAGCGCAACTGATAAACAAATTTGAAATTGCTTGCTGGGTAATGCTGAAACCAGCGCGAAACTTGCACCTTGACTGGAGCGTACTGCGGCGACAAGCAATGATGTATCAAAAACAACTTTCATGGTTATGCCAGTACAACCAAAACTAAGGGCAGTTGCTATATTTAATCATTATTATTCATCTAATAATTTACCCGCAATCGCCCAATCTTCATACGCCACTGTTTCAAACGTAATATAGGTATACGATTTTGGCTTGTGCGCCACGCGTTCTAAGGTTTCGGTAATTTCTTTGGCAATTTGCGCTTTTTGTTCGCGGGTAACTTCGCCTGCTAATTTGATATTCACGTAGGGCATTTAAATACTCCTTTAAATTTGTCCAATAAAAATACAACTGTTATATTGATATTAACCATTTTTATAAGACAGCCAAATATCTTTTGTGAGCTTAATCGTTACAAAAAAAATCAATAGTGAAATAAAAATAGACAGTATCGGGTCTATTTTCAACCAGCCGGTGTAATAAATAACAACGCCCGCTAACACTGCCGCGACCGATCCCAACAAGTCGCCCAGTACATGCAAATATGCTGCACGTATATTATGGTTTTGCTCAGCATTTGGGGCATGCGCGTGGTCGCCAATGTCGCTGTGCAGCATCTTTAACACAATCAAATTCACAATTAAGCCAGCTAAAGCAATCCATATGACGTAGCCGCCAGTTACTGGCTGTGGCTGATTAAATCGTTGTATTGCTTCCACAATAATATAAATCACTACAGCAAACATCAGCACAACATTCACTACTGAGGCGACAATTTCGAAGTGACTTTGACCACTGGCATGTCTGTGCGTGCCAGGTTTAGCCGATAAATAGGCGGCAAACCATGCCAACCCAAGTGCAAATAAATCGGAGAACATGTGCCAGGCATCGCTTAATAACGCTAATGAATTTGTCCAAATCCCGCCAAAAAACTCAAGCAATGCAAACGCAAAAATTAATAAAAATGGAACTGCATAAATTTTATTCGCTGTGGCTTTTACTGCAGACGCATGTTGGTGCTGGTGATGATCCATAACCGGTTTTTACCTATTTAAATTTAAAATATTTACTGAATCATACAAGAAATTGCGACTTTGCCTCTATAATTTTGCCATGCAAAAAAACTGCACTATTTAAAGCGTTAAGTCCATGTTAAGTTATCGCCACGCCTTTCACGCAGGCAATCATGCCGATGTATTAAAACATTATGTATTAAGCCTGGTGCTGGATTATTTTAACCAGAAATCGGCGCCCTATTGGTATATTGATACGCATGCAGGTGCTGGAATGTATGCATTAACCAGTGAATTTGCACAAAAAAATGCAGAGTTTGAAACGGGCATTGCTAAATTAATGCATGCAAAAAACTTAACCCTCAATTTAAGTCAATTTATTTATTGTATTCAATCGTTTAACGCAAAAGACAACCTTGATTTTTATCCTGGCTCGCCCCAAATCGCCGCGCATTATTTGCGTGCTGAGGATAAAATGCGGCTGTTTGAGCTGCATCCAAACGATTATAAAATATTGCAGGAAAATTTCAGTGATCAAAATAAGCAAACCAAAGTCGCCATGCAAGATGGTTTTGCTGGCATCAAAGCCTGTTTACCGCCGCCCAGCAAACGCGCAGTGGTATTAATCGACCCGCCGTATGAATTAAAAGAAGATTATGTGCGCGTGGTGGATTGCGTGAAAGACAGCCTGAAACGCTTTGCAACTGGTACTTATCTAATTTGGTATCCGCTATTGCAGCGGCCAGAACCTGCGCAAATGCGTGAAAACTTAAAAAAACTTCGCCCAAAAAACTGGTTAAGTATTGAATTAACCCTGCAATCGCCTAGCGAAAAAGGCTTTGGCATGCACGGCAGCGGCCTATTTATCATTAATGCGCCTTACGTTTTGCCTGCGCTGCTGAATGAATCGATGCCGATGTTGACCGATTTATTAAGCTTGGATGAAACGGCCAATTATCAACTCACAAGCTGCATTACTTAAGGTAAAATACGCCCAGTAAACCTGTCAAGTAAAATACGTGACGTAAAATACGCACTACAAATTTCAGTCCATCTCAGAGAATTTCATGCAAATCAAAGTTAAACCCACGCCTGGCGAATACAAGCAAGGCAATATCATGTCGACTATTTTATTCGGCAGCCGCTGGTTACAATTGCCACTTTATTTAGGCTTAATCATCGCGCAAGCCGTTTATGTATTTTTCTTTGGGGTGGAGTTGTTACATTTAGTGCAAAAATCTGCGCATCTGGTTGAAGCTGATATCATGTTGATTGTATTGGGTTTAATTGACGTGGTGATGATTTCTAACTTGCTGATTATGGTGATTGTGGGTGGCTATGAAACTTTCGTTTCGCGCCTGAATTTGGCTGGACACCCGGATGAACCGGATTGGCTTTCACACGTAAATGCTAATTTGCTTAAAGTAAAACTGGCCACTGCGATTATAGGTATTTCATCGATACATTTACTTAAAACGTTTATTAACGCAGAAAATTTAACCGATAAAGTATTGATTTGGCAGACAACGATTCACATTACCTTTGTGTTATCTGCGGTTGCAATTGCTTACATCGACAAACTGATGTCGCCCAGCCAAATTCAACATTAATGCCTCAACATCACCAACTCAGCATTAATTTGTGCAGTTTATGCAAAATTAACGGTTTGATTAAATAGTCTTTATAATTTTACGTTGATTTTTTTGGTCACTATTGATGGTGAATTCGTGCATCGAAATAGTACGCCCATTTTCAGTTTCCACTTTTACGCGCCATAAACCAAAGGCCACGTTTTGCTTGTAGGTATAACCTCGGTAGCCTTTGTTGCGGCCGCCAGTTAAATCAAATCCTATGCGCGACATGGTCTGCCAGCCTTGTTTTTTATCAAAAAACTGCCAGTGATGATAAAGCCGGGTTTTTAAGTTTCTGGGTGCGAATACCGCCGAAATACAATACACTTTATCGCCAGGATGAATATGCACGCTATTTAATGTACTTTTCCAAAAACGCCACGCAGGCGCTTTATCTTGCTGCAACACGTAAGTATTGGATTGTTTTACCAGATTAATGCCGACCTGAATATCTTTAATCACTAGCGGCACAGGTGGAATCACATCTAGCACATAAATCACTGCAATGAATATTGCAATCAGATAAGTGGGATAAATATGTCCCAAGTGGAACGATATTTTTAGTTTAAGCGCTTGCGTGATAATCACCGCCAAAATAATACTGACAAAAAACCACAGCCAATGAATGCTGCCGATGGCGTATGGCAGCACAAAGTTAAGCAATAAAATTAGGCTAAAACCGAATAAAGTCCAGATAAGCGTGAATCGCCTGTAAGCGGTTGCCATAAATTCATTGGCGACCAGCAAAACGCCTAAGCCCACCGACCATGCAAAAGCAGCAGTATGCGATGAGCTCTTAAAATATAAAATAAATAATGCACTGAATAAACTACCGAACAGAAACTGCAGCAACAGATAAGGCAGACGTACTTTCCAGTGAGAATCTTGAAGCGAAATGCGGGTAAATAGCGTGGTTTCTGCCGCGTTATTCACTAACAAATTCGCTTTTTTCACCAAAAACGCAATGATGGGAACTGTCGCAAGTAGATAGACTGAAAGAATGATTAAGTCAGATGCATTGACGTTTTTACCAATGGTTAATGCATCCCACAAAAATCCTGCGAAAAAGGCAACAACCGGAAGATATTTTTTAATCATTGATGTTTTCAAATAGGATTTGAATGATTAGATGCATGCTGTAATTGGGGTATTAAATGGTTAGTGTTATTAAACTAAAGCTAAAAACTAACGCTAACTGATGATTAAATTGGCAATAATAAAGCCGATAACAATGCCAATAATCAGCGTAATCGTCAAGCCGCGATAGGTTAATACATCTTTCGAATAACCGCGCTTAATTGCGGTATACGAAATTAAATAGCCAATGCCGTTGATTAACCAGACCAGCGGAATTGACAGAATTTTAATCACCAACGGGCCGATAATCGGCACTAACGTGATGATGCCGACTACCCAAGCAAAAACACCAGAAACCAGTGCAAATATCAGCGCAAAACCAGCGATCACTTTTTCATCGATATTAAATCTTAAGCCCAGCCAAACCAGAAAAATAATGGCTAAAACCAGTGGCAGCATCACTTTCCAGCTGGCGCGCTTTCCTAGCCTAGAATTGGTATGGGTTGCTTTTTTCTTATTGTGCTTAATCTCTGGTTTTGCTGAATCTGCCTTTATAGCTGGTTTCCATGCCGCATCGGGCTTCTCTGATAAATTAGGCTTCACAGGCAGATTAGGTTTGGATGATTGTTTCAATGCTTAAACCGCTTCAGCAATTGGAATCACTTTTTTACCATTGCTCAGTGTATCTAATGCCGCTTTGTATTCGGTCATTTGGTCGAAATTTAAATACTTATAAATTTCGGCCGTATTTTGCAATTTACTGCCAATTGTTTCCATGTACTCGGCATGGCTGGGCATACGGCCTAACTTAGCACACACGGCTGCCAACTCAGCTGAACCCAAGTAAACACGAGCATCACGACCCATGCGATTATCAAAGTTGCGGGTAGAGGTTGAGAATACCGTGGCTTTATCCGCCACACGTGCCTGGTTGCCCATACATAAACTACAGCCTGGTATTTCAGTGCGCGCGCCAGCAATACCAAATACAGAATACACGCCTTCATCGCGCAATTGCGCTTCATCCATGCGCGTTGGCGGCGCAATCCATAAGCGTGTAGGAATATTGCCTGTGCCTTCTAGCACCTTGGCCGCTGCGCGATAATGACCAATATTGGTCATGCAGCTGCCAATAAATACTTCATCGATTTTATCGCCAACCACTGCGGACATTGGCTTGATGTCATCTGGGTCATTTGGGCAAGCTACCAAAGGCTCGGTAATTGTATTTAAATCAATTTCAATAATATGCGCATATTCTGCATCTGCATCTGGTTGCAACAATTCTGGCTTGGCTAACCAGGCCTGCATATTTTCAATACGGCGTTGCAAAGTACGCGCGTCCTCATAATCGTTTTCAATCATATTTTGCATCAACGCAATATTAGAATTCAAAAACTCAATCACCGGCGCTTTATCCAGTAACACAGTGCAACCATTGGCAGAGCGCTCTGCAGAAGCATCCGCAAACTCAAACGCTTGCTCGACTTTTAAATCGGGCAAGCCTTCAATCTCTAAAATACGCCCGTTAAATACGTTAACTTTACTGGTTTTTCCAACCGTTAAGCTACCTTCTTGAATCGCCGCGTACGGAATCGCATTCACCAAATCACGCAAAGTAATACCAGGCTGCATACTACCCTTAAAGCGCACCAATACCGATTCTGGCATATCCAGCGGCATAGCGCCTGTCGCGGCAGCAAAGGCCACCAAACCAGAACCAGCAGGAAAGCTAATCCCAATGGGAAAACGTGTATGGGAATCGCCACCTGTACCAACGGTATCGGGCAGAATCAAACGATTCAACCATGAGTGAATAATACCGTCACCCGGTCTTAGTGTCACACCACCACGGCTGCTCATAAATTCAGGCAGACTGTGTTGTAACTTGATATCCACTGGCTTTGGATAAGCCGCAGTATGGCAAAAACTTTGCATGACTAAATCACTACTAAATCCTAAACACGCTAATTCTTTCAGTTCATCACGCGTCATACCGCCCGTGGTATCTTGCGATCCAACCGTTGTGGCTTTTGGTTCGCAATATGTGTTGGGACGAACGCCAACACCTTCTGGCAAACCACAGGCGCGCCCGACCATTTTTTGCGCCAGTGTATAACCTTTTGTTGAAACTGCCGATGGCGTTGCTTTAATGAAAATATCGGTTTCGGGTAGATTTAACGCTTTACGCGCATTGGCGGTTAAGCCGCGACCAATAATCAGCGGAATACGACCACCCGCCCGCACTTCATCTGGTAGCGTGACTGGATTTAACACAAAAGTAGAAATCACTTCGCCTGTCTCATTCAATATTTTTCCTTCATAAGGAAAAATATTGATTTCATCACCCGTTTGCATTTTCGATACATCACACTGAATCGGCAACGCGCCAGAATCTTCTGCAGTATTAAAGAAAATTGGGGCGATTTTTGCGCCTAAAATCACGCTACCAGTGCGTTTATTCGGAATATTCGGAATATCGTTACCCATAAACCACTGCACAGAGTTAATAGCGGATTTACGTGAAGAACCCGTACCAACCACATCACCCACGTATACCAGCGGCAAGCCTTTTTGCTTTAGGCTTTCAATTTTTTTTAAACCATCTGGCATTTTATTAATCAGCATGGCTTTGGCATGTAGCGGAATATCGGGCCGGCTCCAAGCGTCTTGTGCAGGGCTTAAATCGTCGGTATTGGTTTCGCCATCTACTTTAAAAACCACCATTTTTAGTTGCTTTGGCAGTGCTGGCTTGCGCGTGAACCATTCCGCATTTGCCCAGCTTTGCATGAGTTTTTTGGCATGCACGTTGCCATTTTTCATTAACACATCCACATCATGAAATGCATCGAACATTAAAATGGTGTTGCTTAAAGCATTAACTGCGTGTGCTAACACTGCGCTTTCAACTTGAGCCATGCTTAATAGGTCGACCAGTGCCTGTACGTTGTAGCCACCAAGCATAGTACCCAGTAATTGCACGGCTTTTTCTGGTGCAATGATTGGCGAAGTCGCAACACCTTTAGCAATATCCGCTAAAAATGCTGCTTTTACATAAGCGGCTTGGTCCACTCCTGCGGGTGTTTTATTTTCAAGCAAATCCAGCAATAAATCTTCATCTGCTTTAGTTTGATTGGCTGGCGGATTTTTAAGCAACTCAACCACGCTAGCAACCTGCTCTGCAGATAATGGCAATGGTGGAAGTTGAACGGCAGCACGTTCTTGCACATGCGTTTGATAGACTTTTAACATAGTGATTAAGGCTCGTTTAATGAATAATAATATTATAAACCAGCCTAAATCAACCGTGGCCTCACATTTGCAATGTTTCGCAATTGCAAGCTTAAGATTTGCAAGCTTAAGTTTGTAAAGTGCTTAACTTTTTTAGGCTAGTAAGTGATGTCTGTGTATAAATCTTTGGCGAAAGGCGTGCTGCAACTTTTGCCATTGGCAGACGCCTCCCATTTATCCAGTAATTCCTTTTGGTAATCTTTTCCGTGCATCAACACCAAAAATGCACGCACTTCAAACACATCGGCAAAACCATTTTTATCGGTATCCATTTTGGCCACATTATCTTCTACGCTTGGCCCAGCGTATTTACCATCTTTATCAGTTAAATAATCTAACACGCTGATATTATCTTCAGTCATCGCAACTTCAACTGCGCTTGCCGCTGTTGCAACAAACAACAACAAAATGGCTGTGACAACCCGCAATAAGCTCAATAACACTTTATCTATTGTCTTTTTAGATTCACTCATCATTCATGTCCTTATTGTTATGGCCCATCGCAATAGAAAATTTTAACGCAAAAAATGTATTGTAATCTGTGACTTAACGCACATGACGAGCTATTTATTAAATGATATTAATGCGCTTTAAGTTAACGCAGTTATTTCAATCACTTTATGATTTTTTTTATTCTGCGCTATTTTTTGCTGCCAAATAGCAGGGCCAGTCTTATGCACCGATTCACCGGTCGCGTTTACTGCAACAGTCACTGGCATATCCACCACATCAAACTCATAAATCGCCTCCATGCCTAAATCGGCAAAAGCCACTACGCGCGATTTCTTAATGGCTTTACTCACTAAAAAAGCCGCGCCACCCACTGCCATTAAATACACCGATTTATATTTTTTAATCACAGCAAGCGCTGCGTCACCGCGCTCCGCCTTGCCAATGCTGCCAAGCAAATTAAGTTGCCCCAACATTAACTCGGTGTAATCATCCATTCTTGTCGCAGTAGTTGGGCCTGCTGGGCCTACCACCTCATTGCCTACCGCGTCCACTGGGCCAACGTAATAAATAAAACGATTGCTCAAATCGACTGGCAATATTTCGCCTTTCGCCAGCATATTGGCAATGCGTTTGTGTGCCGCATCGCGACCTGTCAGGATTTTTCCTGTTAACAATAAGGTTTCGCCCGCTTGCCAATTTGCAATATCTGCCTTGGTTAAGTTATCCACATTCACCCTTTTGGCTTGCGCACTTGGCGCCCAATGCACATCTGGGTAACTGGATAAATCGGGTGGCGTCAATTCCGCCGCGCCTGAACCATCTAATACAAAATGCACGTGTCGTGTTGCCGCACAATTGGGAATAATTGCCACCGGCAACGAAGCTGAATGCGTTGCATAATCGAGAATTTTTACATCTAATACGGTTGTTAAGCCACCCAAACCTTGGGCGCCTATGCCAAGATTGTTCACTTTCTCGTAAATTTCTAAGCGCAATTCTTCTATGCGGCTTAATTTTTCTGTGTTCAAATCACTATTGCATCGGGCGGCTTTTTGCTTAAGCTCGTGCATATTAATTGGCTGCATCAGCGACTCTTTGGCCAAAATCATGGCTTTTTCGGCCGTACCACCAATGCCTATGCCTAACATGCCTGGCGGACACCAACCCGCACCCATGGTTGGCACAGTTTCAATTATCCAATCGACGATAGAATCATTCGGGTTAAGCATCACAAATTTAGCTTTGTTTTCACTGCCGCCGCCTTTTGCTGCAATGCTTACTTCTACCGTATCGCCAAGCACTAACTCTACATGTGTGATGGCAGGCGTATTGTCTTTTGTATTTTGGCGCTTGCCAGCAGGGTCATTGACAATAGAAGCGCGCAGCTTGTTATCTGGCAACAAATAAGCACGGCTTACACCTTGGTTCACCATTTCTTCAAGAGTGAGATTGCCCTCAAACTTAACATTCATACCAACTTTAACAAACGCCACCACAATGCCAGTATCCTGGCAAATCGGCCGCTTGCCTTCGGCACACATGCGCGAATTAGTGAGAATTTGCGCGATAGCATCTTTGGCCGCGGGCGATTGCTCAAGCTTATACGCATCGCCCAGTGCCTGAATATAATCCGCAGGATGATAGTACGAAATATACTGCAAAGCATCTTGAATGCTTTGAATGAGGTCAGCTTGTTTAATAATGGTCATATATGCTTTATTTTAATGGCATAGAAATATGCTGATGTGTAACTAGCCATTGATGGTTGGTTTTTTCAAGGCAAAATGTTGCTCGCACCCAGCCCTCAAATGTCTTGCCGTTGGCATGCGTACCGCCACATTGAATAAAACAATATGCAAACCCAATATTGCTATTAGCAGTTATTTTTAACTCATGCAGGTCAAACTTTCCTACGCCCACTGATTCAGGCTGCCACTCATCCCAACTTTTTTTATACGCCACTATACCCTCATATTTTAGAGGAGGAAGGACGTCAAAAATAATTACATCTTCTGCATGATTAGCTAAAATTTTGTCTTGCAGACCAGTGCGGGTAGCATACGCCCAGTCTTGCAAAAGTAATTCTATTTGTTGTTCATCGAGTTTATGTGATGTTTTTAACATAAAAATTCCTGAATTATTAGCGCGAACTTTTAGCAATCGCCATTTTAGGACTAATATCTTTACGCAAAATTTTACCATTTTTGGTACGCGGAAAATCTTTAGCCAAGTAAGCTGTTTTAGGTGTTTTGTAGGCAGCTAAATGTTGCTTGCCAAAAGCTAACAAATCGTCTGGCGTTGTGCTTGCATCTGGTTTTAAAATTACATAAATCACGACTAATAGCTTATCTTTTTCAATTTCTTCACCCACGGCGGCGCAATCGGCGACATCGGGGTGGTCTTTATACACGCGTTCAATCTCGTAAGGTGAGACGCGATAGCCAAAACTTTTGATAATGTCATCTTTACGGCCTAAAAACCAGATATAGCCATCTGCGTCGTATTTAGCATAATCTCCGGTAAAAAAGTAGTTATCATGTTTATATTTTGCAGTTTCTTCGGCTAAATTCCAGTAGTTTAAAAATACGCCTGGGTCATTTAATGGCACACAAATCATGCCTTCTTCGCCTGTTTTAACTGCTTCTAAAGTTTCAGGGTTGAGTAATTGAATATGGTGTCCAGGCTGCGGAAAGCCTG
This sequence comes from Methylotenera sp., assembly GCA_046594915.1. Lineage (GTDB taxonomy): Bacteria > Pseudomonadota > Gammaproteobacteria > Burkholderiales > Methylophilaceae > Methylotenera_A. Next base: position 170,112 of record JBKJRC010000005.1, read on the forward strand.
CAGAGCCAGGACGAATCGGACGGAGTTTGCTTTGTGATAAGTAGTAAGAAAATTCACTCATGCCGACTGCTTCATAAATATCCAGCCCAAAACGCTCGCGCCACTGGCTTAAAACCTCGTCGGACAGATGCTCGCCTGCGCTCATATAATGGCGTAAGCTGGGTAAGTCAGCTTTTGTGGTAGTAGTCTTTTGCAAAATTTGGCGATAAATAGTCGGTACGCCAATAAAAATAGTCGCTTGATGTTTTTGAATCAAATTTAACCACACTTGCGCGTCATTTTTGCCTTCATGCACAATCACCGTTTTGCCTAGATATAACGGATCCATCAGCCCAGAACCCAACACATAGGTCCAGTTAAACTTGCCAGAATGCATGATGCGATCAGTGGCATTTTCACCTTGCGCATAATTAAACCAATACTGTGCAGCTGGCTGGCGGCCAAGCAACGCGCGGTGTGCATGCAAAACACCTTTTGGGTAACCTGTGGTGCCTGAGGTGTAGACCAGATAAGCGGGGTCTTCTGCGCTGGTTTGATGGGCGGCTTCACAATCCTGCACCACGTTTAAACCACTCTCTAAACTCAGTACGTTTAATTGTGCGTGAGGATGATGTTCACTAGTTTGTGAAAGTAATACATGCGAGAGATTAGGCATGCTTTTTAAATCGGCAACTAATTGCGATTCCATTGCGCGCCATGCTGGCGCGTCAGTCACCAACACTGTCGCACCAGAATCTTTTGCCAAATAAGTCACTTCTTCTGCCGTTAACAAGGTAGAAGTCGGCACAGCAATCGCCCCCATTTTCATTGTACCCAAAAAGGCAATCGGATATTCCAGACTGTTGGGTAAACGAATCAACACGCGGTCGCCCACTTTTACATTCAAGCTTCTAAGCAATTGGGCAAATTGGTCGGTTTTACGCGCTAATTCAGTGAATGTGATGGTCGCCGTGCCCAGCACATCATTTTCCACAATCATGGCGATGTTGTCGGCTTGCGGTGTGCCTAAATGTTTATCGCTACAAGCCACACCAATATTAAAGTGGCTGGGGATTTGCCATTGCCATTCTGGAAACTGTTCAAATTTTTGCATTAAGTAACCTTCTTAAAATTCAGAATTTCGGGATGAAGCACAAGGCGCACAGCGCGCAGAAAGCGGAATGTACACAAAGTACATGAGCATTTTGAGCACCCCAAAATTTAACATCCTGCAACGTAGCGATTCGCACGAAAAATGGATTTTCACAGTAAAACCCCGTATGGCCAGTTTTGGCGTACTACTTGCGCTGGTAGCTGTTCCAATACATGCACGGCAAATTGTTTATCCGATGTTTTCAACGCACGCAAGGCATGCGCACGCAGTAATGTTTGCAACGCTTTACCAAACATCGGCGGATCCAGCATTTCGCCTTCAAATTTAATTGCGCCGCCCAGTAATGCATCTGCATCAATCGCTGCTTTTAAAATCGCTACCTTTTGCGCAATTTCGGTCGGCGATGGCGTATACGCGGTTTTACACAAGTGAATATGGCCTGGATGAATCACCTGTTTCCCAGTCAACCCCATTGCAGCTTCTTGGCAGGCATGTTTATACACAATGCGCGATTCATTATCGCCATGTAAATCCAGCCAGCGACGCACATCGTGCGGCTCTAAAAACTTTTCTGGCATGATATTCTGGCCAATCAGCGTTTCAACGCCACCAATCACGCCTTTACCTGCAATACGCGCTTCAAACATTAATTGATTCATGTAAAACTGCAGCTCTTCAATCCAGCCTTCTGGCGTAATATGAATGCCCATCGCTTTCGAAAAATCGTGAATACCAAAAACCACGTGTTTTACCGTGTTATATTGCATTAAGTCTGGCGCGATTTTGAGCGATTTCGGGTGCTCAATAATCGGTTGAATGGTCATATTCGGGTTCACATTGATCAGCAAACTGGATAAATCGCGCACTTCGGCCGCGCCGTAAACCTCACCCGCTTTGGCTAACATCACCACATCGATATAGTCGCCCATATCGCGCACTAGTTGCATATCCTGCTCATACTCTTCGGTGCGAAATGAATTACAGCGAATGGCAATCGTCACGCGCTCATTCACTTTGCGCAAAGCTGGCAACTCATGCCTCAGTAAGTCGCGGCTCATTTCTTTTTGACGGCAGCCATCTTCCAAGTCAAATATCAAGGTATGCGCGATGGTGTTATGTGCATGTTTTTTCATGCGGGCAGCCGCTTGCGTAACGTCTTCATAAATACCCAAACTTGGCGCATATTTCACAGGCGGGTAATACAACTGAATGCCAGGCCAATAATCGCCCAATGGGTTGCATGTTTGTATTGTTTCAGTCATCGCTTAGCTTCCCTTAATCGCTTTTTTCCAATTGGTGCATATTGCTTATTTAACTTGTTTTAATGCTCTGATTTTATTTACCACCATCACGGTATCTGCATTTTTTGGTGTAATTTTATCGCTCGAAATCAATGTCCAAAAATCGTTATCGGGCAGCTCAAGCAAATCATCAAACGCTTTTAACTGCGCCAAAGTTAACCCATCAAAATGCTGTAAAATAAAACGTTGCAATACAATATCCAGCTCTAACATGCCGCGCCTGCAGCGCCATGCCAAGCGGCGCAATTCTGCATCTTTCATGTTTTCGGCGTTTATCATAGTGGCTTTACCTTTATCTGATTAACCCAGCGTAATACCAAATATCTTTTTTGCTGGCTTGCTGTCAGGCTTATTATTGTCTTGGTCTTTTGCGCGTTCAAATTTAAGGTCTTTAATATTCGCAATCGCGGCGTTCGGGTTGAGTTTTTTCGGGCAAACTTCTACGCAATTCATGATGTTATGGCAGCGATACAAACGGTAGGGATCTTCTAGATTTTCTAAGCGCTCTTCTATTGCCTGATCGCGGCTGTCCATAATAAAACGGTTGGCCTGCATCAAACCTGCTGGGCCAACAAACTTATCGGGGTTCCACCAAAAACTGGGGCATGATGTCGTACAGGCGCCGCATAGAATGCATTCGTACATACCGTCTAATTTGGCGCGGTCGGCAGGTGATTGTAAACGCTCGGTTTCGGGTAATGGATCGTTATTAATCAGGTAAGGCTTAACCGAGTTGTAGTGCTCAAAAAACTGGGTCATATCCACCACTAAATCGCGAATGACTGGCAAGCCAGGCATCGGGCGCAGCACGATTGGTTGCTCCAAATCACTTAATTTGGTGATGCAGGCAAGGCCGTTTTTGCCGTTGATATTCATGCTGTCACTGCCACAAACACCTTCGCGGCACGATTTACGCAAACTTAAAGTATCGTCCTGCTGTTTAATACGAATCAACGCATCCAGCAACATCTGGTCTTCGTCTTCCAACGCGATATCGTAGTCCTGCATATAAGGCTTTTTATCCACATCGGGATTGTAGCGATACACCGAAAATTTCATTTGTTTAGCCATTGCTTTATCAACCTTAATACACGCGCGCTTTAGGTATAAACGATTCTACCGTTTGTGGTGTTAAGCGCACTGATTTGTACGTTAACCGTTTATCCTGCTTATAAAAAAGTGAGTGCGTCAGCCAATTTTCGTCATCGCGTGCGGCAAAATCTTCACGCGCATGTGCACCGCGACTTTCGGTACGATTACTGGCTGCATGCATGGTCGCCACCGCCACTTCAATTAAATTATCCAGTTCTAACGCCTCAACTCTTGCCGTATTAAATACTTGGCTTTTGTCTTTAATCGTCAGGCTGGGAATGCGTTTTGCAATCGCTTCAATTTCATGCACGCCTTCTGCCAATAAATCTGGAAAGCGGAATACGCCGCAATGCATTTGCATGGTTTTACGCATGGCATCGCCCACTTCGGTCACATTTTCGCCTGTTGTATTTTCCAAGCGATTCACTCGTGTCAATGTTTTATCTGCCGCATCAGCAGGCAAGGCTTTATGCGTGTTATTTGTTTTTATGGCTGCGGTCATATGATCCCCCGCGGCTTTGCCAAATACCACTAAATCCAGCAGTGAGTTTGAGCCCAACCGATTGGCACCATGCACCGAAACACACGCACATTCACCGACTGCGTAAAGTCCATTTACTACTTTTTCACCTGATTTTTCATCAGGCACAACTACTTGCCCATCTAAATTGGTGGGAATGCCGCCCATCATGTAATGACAAGTGGGCACAATTGGGATTGGGTCTGTTATTGGATCAACATTGGCAAACGTTTTAGCGATTTCGCGAATACCCGGCAGGCTTTTATTGATACGTTCTTCGCCCAAATGATCCAGTTTTAAATACACCGCGTCTTTATTTTTGCCAACACCACGACCTTGTTTGATCTCAGTCGAAATCGCGCGCGAGATCACATCGCGACTGGCTAGATCTTTGGCATGCGGCGCGTAACGCTCCATAAAACGTTCGCCTTCTGAATTGACCAGATAACCGCCTTCGCCGCGTACGCCTTCGGTAATCAGCACGCCCGCATGCAAAACGCCTGTAGGGTGAAATTGCCAGAACTCCATATCCTGCAAAGGTAAGCCAGCGCGTGCCGCCATACCTAAGCCATCACCCGTATTAATAAACGCATTGGTGCTGGCTTGGAATATGCGACCTGCGCCGCCCGTGGCCAATAATGTGGTTTTGGCTTGCATAATATGGATTTGGCCCGTTTCAATTTCCAGCGCAATCACGCCCAGCACATCACCTTCGCTATCACAAATTAAATCCAGCGCAAACCATTCCACAAAAAACTGCGTATTCGCGCGAATATTGCGCTGATACAACGTATGTAACATGGCGTGGCCGGTGCGATCTGCCACCGCACAAGTGCGCGAGATAGGATTTTCGCCAAAGTTTTGCGTCATGCCACCAAATGGACGCTGATAAATTTTGCCAGATTCCAAGCGGTCAAACGGCATGCCAAAATGTTCCAGCTCAATAATGGCTTTTGCCGCGTTTTTGCACATAAACTCAATCGCATCCTGGTCACCTAAATAATCCGAACCTTTAATGGTGTCATACATATGCCACAGCCATTTGTCTTCTGCCACGTTGCCCAAAGCCGCCGCAATGCCGCCTTGCGCTGCTACCGTGTGTGAACGCGTTGGAAACACTTTTGAGAGCACCGCGACCTTAACGCCCGATTCTGCCAACTGCAAAGCCGCGCGCAAGCCTGCGCCACCACCGCCCACAATGACAGCATCAAATTGATGTTTGCCAATATTATTTGAGTCAATTGCCATTCTTTTAGGATGCCTTTGTAAATTCAAGCTACGATAATTTAAGTTTCTGGGTTAAACAAAGTGCGATTAAAAATAATGACGCCGCATATGTTTGATATGTAGAAATTATTTTTGATGAGCAACGCCGTTTAACGACGAAGCTTGGGTTTACAAGGGTATCCTTTACATGTTCCATAAGATATAAACCAACCAAAATAAATACGCCGCTAACGTAATATCCACCGCCATTTGCAGGTAGGCGCGTAATACTTTATTAAACACATAATCTTTTAATACATCTGCCACACCCAGCCAAGCATGAATAAACAAACACATAAAAAATAACAATGTTGCTAACCTAAACCAAATTGGTGACACAAATGCATACCAAGCAGCGTAGCCATCGGGTTGACTAATCAGCAGCGAAGCCAGCAACAGCACAATATAAATCACCATCACCACCGCAGTTAATCGCTGCGATAACCACAGTCGCATGCCCGGATATTTATGGGTTAATAGCTGTATAAACATAGTGAATGACCGAATTAGCTAACAGATAAACCATGCAAAAACGCAGACTGCTATTGCTACCAGCCACAATACAAATCGGCTAGAAAAACGCGCTTTTTGTAAGCTGGTCATCCAGTGAATGTCTTGCAATAAATGCCGGATACCGGCAAAAAAGTGATGAAAAAATGCCCAGGAAAAGCCAATTAATAATAGCTTTACAGGCCAAGTGTTCATTATCTGCGTTAACACCAAATAGCGCTGTTCTGAAACTATAGACGCCTGAAAAGCCAACAGAATCAGCGGTAAAGATAAAAATAAAGCCACACCAGAAGCCCGATGCAAAATCGACACCACCGCATTAATCGGCAAACGAATGGTGAACAGGTTGAGATTTTTTGGCCTCAACTTTTTTTTGTCATCAAGCCGTTGATTAGGTGTTAATTTTTGCACGTTTTTTTGTATCGTTTTGCGTGTTAAGTCTTGAGTATTAATTATGCTTTTGCGGCTCTGGCAACAGCGCCAGAAACGCGCTCTAGCAAGCGCGCATCAAATGGTTTGGGGATAATGTATTCTCGCCCAAATTTAAGCTCAGTCAAGTTGTACGCTTTCAAAACCTCGGCTGGCACTGGCTCGCGTGCTAATTCACTTAATGCTTTTGCTGCTGCAATTTTCATTGCTTCAGTAATTTGTGTCGCTTTTGCATCCAGCGCGCCGCGGAACAAATAAGGAAAACATAGCGCATTATTCACTTGATTTGGAAAGTCGCTACGGCCAGTTGCCATCAAAATATCATCACGCAGCGCATGCGCGATACTGGGCAATATTTCTGGGTCAGGATTCGCTAAAGCAAAGATAATCGGATTTTTCGCCATGCCTTTAATTAACTCGGCATCTAATGCATTTTTGGCAGAAACGCCAATAAACACATCCGCGTTCGGCATCACATCCGCCAAAGTCGCGGCGCCTGTTGGCGCAATTGCCAAATCGCGATTGTTATCATGCAAATCTTCACGATTCGTGTCTAATACGCCGCTTCTGTCGACCATGGTGATTTTGGTCGCGCCCATTAATTTAAGCAGTTTCGCACAGGAACAACCCGCTGCACCCGCACCTAAAAATACAATTTTGGCAGTGGGCAAGGTTTTGCCTTGCAGCTCTAACGCATTCAATAAAGCCGCCGCTACAATTACCGCCGTGCCGTGTTGGTCATCATGAAAAACAGGAATGTCTAAACGCCGTTTAAGCTCATTTTCAATATAAAAACAGTGTGGCGCGGCAATATCTTCTAGATTAATGCCGCCAAAAGTGGGTGCAATATTCACCACGGTTTGAATAAAGTCATCAGGCGTGGCGGCATTAATTTCAATATCAAACACATCAATACCGGCAAAACGTTTAAATAATACGGCTTTGCCTTCCATCACAGGCTTGCTTGCTAGCGCGCCCATATTGCCCAAACCTAGAACTGCCGTACCATCGGTAATCACCGCAATCAAATTACCTTTATTGGTATATTTATAAGCATTCGCAGGGTCAGCATGGATTTCGCGTACAGGCTCAGCCACACCAGGCGTGTAAGCCAGCGATAAATCATCTTGCGTGGCACAAGGCTTGGATGAATCGACACTCAATTTACCTGGTTTTGGAAATTGGTGATAGTCGAGCGCACGTTTTTTTAAGTCATCCATTTTTACCCTAAAAATATCTATTTCACACAACTTCAAACTGTTTTTACAACCTCAAAATATTTTTACAACTTCAAAGTGTTTTTCAAAACTTGTTCCAGCTAGGCGAATGAGCGCAAAAACAATACGACCAAAATAATTACGCGGTACGGCAAGCGAAAACCAACAACGCTGGGGCAAGCTTTCAAAAATACTCACTCCAGTTCGGACATGTAGTGATGATCATCCGTCAAACAAAGTCCTAAGCGCCACTCCATCGGTTTATCACCATAAGTGTAAGAAACACGCTCAATACTCAGTAGCGGCGCGCCCAATTGCAAATTCAGCGCTTCAGCAACATCTTTATTTGCCGCCACCGCAGTTAACCGCTCTTCTGCGCGAATCATTCTGATGCCGTATTCAGTCTCATACATGCTATACATTGAACCTTGATTCTCTTCGATGCGCGTGCCGTTGATTCCTTTGAAAGGCGCAGCTGGAATCACAATATGGTCGTAAATCAATGGCCGTCCAGAAAAAGTTAACAATCTTTTTACCTCAATTATTGCAGCACCCGCTTTAATATCTAAAACGCTCGCCATGCGTGCATCTGCCTTAGTTTTGCTACAATTTAATAGCTCGTTTTGCAAAGGTTCTTTTTGTCCATTGGCTGCAGTTAAGCGCAAAAAACGCAATTTAATGCCTTCTTCATTGTGCGTCGCAACAAAGGTGCCTTTACCTTGGCGGCGGATCAAAATATTTTCGCCAGCCAAGCTATCAATGGCCTTGCGCACCGTTCCTTGCGATACTTTGTAGCGCGAAGCCAAATCTATTTCACTCGGGATCATCTCGCCAGGTCGCCATTCGCCACCGATTAAGCTTTGCGTCAGCAATACTTTAATCTGGTCGTATAACGGTTTATAACTGGGTGAGTTGTAGGCTTTATCTATCATCATAAGCTCACATTAATTAATGTTAATATGATTAAAGCATAGGCTGTAAAAATAGTCTAGTGTTTTATATCTTATATAAGACATAAGATATTTGTTGACAACGAAACTAAGCGCTCTATATAATCAGTTTAATTATCAACCATCTGCTTAAAATGCACGATGGTATTTATACAGGACTTAATATATGGAATTAGGCTTCCGCCCTCGCCGTTCAATGCTATATGTGCCTGGTTGCAATTTGCATTATTTAGATCGCGCACGCACATTGCCAGCTGATTCAGTCATTTTAGATTTGGGCGACCCTATATTAGTCGATTGTAAAATCCAGTCGCGTGAGAATATCGTATCTGCCGTTAAGCAAGGCGGTTATGGCTCACGCGAAGTGGTCGTACGTGTCAATAATTTAGATTCTATTTGGGGTCATGACGATATTAAAGCAGTTGCCCATATTGGCGCTGATGCGATTCTTTTCCCTAATATTGAATCGGCAGACGATGTACACACTGCGTTGAAATGGCTGGACGAAGCTGGTGGCAGCCATATGCCGATTATGGTGATGATCGAAAGCCCGATTGCCGTATTAAATGCCAAAGAAATCGCCGCGGCAAGCAACCGTATTGCCTGCATGGTAATGGCAACATCCGATTTAATTTCACAAATGCATGCACGCGTGACGTATGAACGCAGCGCAATATTAACCTCACTCTCATTGGTTATTTTAGCCGCGCGCGCGTATGGCCGTTGCGTGGTCGATGGCATTTCGAGCGATTTTAAAAATATGCGTTCATTTGAATACGCCTGTCGCTTGGGGCGAGACATGGGCTTTGACGGTAAGTCGCTGGTGCATCCAGCGCAAATTGCTTACAGCAACGATGCTTATACGCCGAAATCCAGTGAAATACAAAATGCGCGTGCGATTATTCAAGCGCTAAAAGAAGCCAATGACGCTGGCCGTGGCACGGTGGTGGTAGATGATAAATTGGTTGAGCATCATCATGTAACAGCAGCACAAAGACTATTAAAATTGAATGACATGATCGCTGAACTTGAAGAAGAATTCATTTAGATATAAAAGAGCAATGCATGCTATCTACCAAAATAAATAATGGGCGCTATTTTGAAGACTTCGCCTTAAATGAAGTAATTCAACACGCTACGCCACGTACAGTAAGTGCGGGCGACTGTGCCTTGTATATTGGCTTGTATGGCTCGCGCAACCCGCTGCATTGCAGCGAGCTTTTTGCACAAAGCTTAGGTTATACAACCACACCCGTAGATGATTTGCTGGCTTTTCATATCGCCTTTGGCAAAACCGTGCCAGATATCTCCGTGAATGCGGTCGCCAACTTAGGTTATGCCGATGTGCGCTTTATTCAACCTGTATTTGTGGGCGATACACTTTCTACATCTAGCCAAGTGATTGGTTTAAAACAGAATTCCAGTGGTAAAAATGGTGTAGTTTGGGTGCACTCAACAGCATTTAACCAGCACAATCAGCGTGTTTTAAGCTGGGTGCGCTGGGTGATGATTCATAAAAATAATTTAAAAGCAACTGCGCCTGAAACAGTCATTCCTGATTTACCAAGCTTTGTAGCGACCGAAAACTTAAGCTTGGCCGCCAATATTTCAGCCAAAAACTTTGATCAAAAAATCACTGGCGGCCAATATTTCTGGGAAGATTATCAAGTTGGCGAATGCATTAATCACGCCGCTGGCTTGACGATTAATGATAGCGACCACTCGCTTGCAACGCATCTTTACCAAAATAATGCGCGTCTGCATTTTGATGATTTTATGATGAAAAATTCAAACTATGGCAAACGTTTGGTGTATGGCGGCGTGGCGATTTCAATGTGCAGATCTTTAAGTTTTGAAGGCTTAGAAAATGCAATTTCTGTGCTGGCGATTAACGCTGGCACGCATGCTAACCCCACTTTTGCAGGAGATACCATTTATTGCGCGACTGAAATATTGGATACGTGGCAATTGTCAGATAGCGATTTTGGCGCTTTAAGATTGCGCATGCTAGGCTTTAAAAATCTAGCCATTAAGAACATATTGCCCGCCGATTTGGCAGCGTTTAAAACCGACAAAGGCTACCACCCACACGTGGTGCTCGATTTAGATTACACGGTAGCAATACCTAAAAAAGGAAATCATTAATATGGCTGAGGTTTTAAACGTGGCTGAAGTTCAAAAAAAGGTACATCCAAATGACGCTTTATTCGGCGGCGAAAAATCGTTTCCGTTGATTCCCGCCTGCGAGCATTTTGCCGGTAGCGAAAAATTGATTTTAAAAGCACTTAGCCTGCAGGATGCCAACAATCCAAACGCACCTGGTGCGGTATTTGATATCACCTGCGACTGCGAAGATGGTGCAGCCAGCGGCCAAGAACGCGACCACGCAGAAATGATTGTGCGCATTTTAAATAGTGACGCCAACGCACACAAAATGGCTGGCGCGCGCATCCACGATTACACGCACCCTGCCTGGAAGCAAGATATTGATATTTTAGTGGGTGGCGCAGGCAAGGTTTTAAGCTACATCACCATTCCAAAATGCACCAGCTTAAATCAAGCGGCAGAAATGATTGCCTATATTCAAAAAACGGCTACTTTTAACGGCATCGAACGCTTGATTCCTGTGCATATTCTGATTGAAACGCACGGCGCCTTGAACCAAGTGCATGAAATTGCCAAATTACCATGGATTCAGGTGTTGGATTTTGGTTTAATGGATTTTGTCAGCGCGCATCACGGCGCCATTCCTGCATCTGCAATGCGCAGCCCAGGGCAATTTGAACATCGCTTATTGGCACGCGCTAAAGGCGAAGTGGTTTCTGCCGCATTGGCAAACGGCGTTGTGCCAGCACATAATGTGACGCTGGATTTAAAAAATGTAGAAACCACCATGAGCGATGCCAGCCGCGCGCGCAATGAATTTGGTTTTATGCGTATGTGGAGCATTTACCCGACACAAATTCAAGCGATTGTAGACGCGATGAAGCCGAATTTTGACGAAGTTGCGGATGCCGCCAATATTCTGCTGGCCGCGCAACAGTCTGATTGGGGGCCGATTCAATATGCAGGCGAATTGCACGATCGCGCGACTTATCGTTATTTTTGGGAAGTATTACAAAAAGCCAAGTTAACTGGCGTGGCCATTTCAGAAGAGTCGAATCAAGCTTTTTTTAGTTAAAACATTCTTATTTAACGCGTATTTTAACCAATAACTTGTTAACCAACCGTTAGTTAACCATTAATTTAGAGCAAAAAATGACTCAACCAACATCAGCTGGCGCACGCTTTCGTGCGGCACTACAAGCCGAAAAACCGCTGCAAATCATTGGCGCAATCAGTGCATATCACGCCATGCTCGCCACCCAAAGCGGCTTTAAAGCCATTTACTTATCTGGCGGCGGCGTGGCGGCAGGTTCACTCGGCTTGCCAGATTTAGGCATTTCTACTTTAGAAGATGTGCTAATTGATGTGCGTCGCATCACCGATGCCGTAGACACGCCTTTATTGGTGGATATTGATACCGGCTGGGGCGGCGCTTTTAATATTGCGCGTTCCGTTAAAAGTATCGCCAAAGCCGGTGCGGCGGCTGTGCATATTGAAGATCAAGTTTCAGCCAAGCGTTGCGGTCATCGCCCGAATAAAGCCATTGTGAGTTTAGAGGAAATGGTTGACCGCGTAAAAGCGGCAGTAGATGCCAAGCCATATGACGATTTTGTCGTGATGGCGCGCACCGATGCACTAGCGGTGGAAGGCTTGCAATCGGCAATTGACCGTGCTTGTGCTTGCGTTGAGGCGGGTGCGGATATGATTTTTCCTGAAGCGATTACTAAATTAAGCATGTATAAACAGTTTGCAGCGGCCGTTAATGTACCTGTATTGGCGAATATCACCGAGTTTGGCAGTACGCCATTATTTACTGTGGACGAATTACGCACTGCCGATGTGAGTATGGTTTTATATCCACTGTCTGCTTTTCGCGCTATGAACCAAGCCGCATTAACTGTTTATGAAACCATGCGCAAAGAAGGCACGCAAAAAAATGTAGTGCATTTAATGCAAACGCGTGCTGACCTTTATGCGCACTTGGGTTATCACGCATTTGAACAAAAGCTAGACGCTTTATTTAAACAAGAAAAAAGTTAACCAAAAAATTAGGTTAAGTATTGCGCAAACGAATATTGATGGGAGGAAACGCATGAAAAATGTAGCTGAAGCGCCTAAAAAGAAAAAAGGCGTAGCACTTGCGGGTGTCACTGCGGGCAACACCGCCATATGCACCGTAGGCCACACTGGCAACGATTTGCATTATCGCGGTTACGATATCATTGAGCTGGCTAAACAGGCGACATTTGAAGAAGTGGCCTATTTATTGATTCATGGCGAGTTACCTAATCAAGCGCAATTGACTGCTTATCATGCCAAGCTAAAACAGCTGCGCACTTTGCCTGTTGAGCTTAAAACTGTATTAGAGCAAATTCCAAGAAACACCCACCCCATGGATGTGATGCGTACGGCTTGCTCTATGTTAGGCACATTGCAACCAGAAGCCGCAGATCGCAATACCAAAGCTGCACAAGATTTAGGTGACCGATTAATTGCCTGTTTTGGCTCTATTTTGCTGTATTGGCATCACTTTAGCCATCACGGCAAACGCGTGAGTGTGGAAACCGACGATGACAGCATTGCCGCGCATTTTTTACATGTGCTGCACGGCAAAGTGCCTAGTGCATTACATATTGCCGCTATGAATACTTCATTGGTACTTTATGCAGAACATGAATTTAACGCATCTACTTTTACTGCCCGCGTGATTGCTGGCACTTTATCGGATATGTACAGTTGCATTACAGGCGCGATTGGTGCACTGCGTGGCGCAAAACACGGTGGCGCGAATGAAGCGGCGATGGAAATTATTGAACGCTACAAAAATGCCGATGAAGCCGAAGCCAATATTTTAGCGCGTATGGCAAAAAAAGAAATCATTATTGGTTTTGGCCATCCTGTGTACACAATTGCTGACCCTAGAAATGAATCAATCAAAGAAGTTAGCCGCAAGTTATGTCAAGATAACGGTAATATGACGTTATTTGACATATCTTCTAGAATTGAAGAAGTGATGTGGCGCGAGAAAAAAATGTTCCCTAACTTAGATTGGTACAGCGCATCTAGCTATCACATGATGGGCATTCCCACTGGCATGTTCACACCCATATTTGTGATTTCGCGCACCACAGGCTGGGTAGCACATGTGATTGAGCAACGCATTGATAACAAGATTATTCGCCCAAATGCAGAATACACCGGCCCAGATAATCGGCCTTATATTGCACTGAAAAATCGTTAATAAAAAACCGTTAAGTTTTAAAGTTAATTAAAAGTCTATAGAAAGTTTTAAATGTCTGCTCACATCTCTAACGTACGCCCAGCTCCCGATCAAGTTATTGTTGATATTGCCAATTATGTCGCTGATTATGAAATTAAATCTGACGAAGCTTTTGATACTGCCCGCAACTGTTTAATGGATACTTTAGGCTGCGGTTTTGAAGCCTTGGATTATCCAGCCTGCACTAAATTATTAGGGCCAGTAATCGCTGGCACAGTTGTACCAAATGGCGCAAAAGTGCCAGGTACGTCGTATCAGTTAGATCCAATTTTAGCGGCGTTTAATATCGGCGCGATGATTCGCTGGTTGGACTTTAACGACACTTGGCTGGCCGCAGAATGGGGTCACCCATCGGATAATCTAGGCGGAATTTTAGCTGTGGCCGATTATATTTCACGTAAAAATATTGCCGAAGGCAAAGCGGCACCAACCATAAAAGACGTGTTAACTGCCATGATTAAAGCGCATGAAATTCAAGGTGTATTGGCGCTGGAAAATAGCTTTAATCGCGTGGGTTTAGACCATGTCATTTTGGTCAAAATTGCTTCAACTGCAGTAGTCACCAAACTACTCGGCGGCAATAAAGAGGATATTATCAACGCGGTCTCTAACGCATTTGTCGATGGTCAAAGCTTGCGCACCTATCGCCAGAGCCCAAATACAGGTTCACGCAAATCATGGGCGGCTGGCGATGCTACTAGCCGTGCGGTGCGTTTGGCTTGGATGACCATGCAGGGTGAAATGGGCTATCCCAGTGCATTAACTGCCAAAACCTGGGGCTTTTACGATGTGCTTTTTAAAGGCAATGCCTTTAAATTTCAACGTGATTACGGCAGCTATGTCATGGAACAAGTGCTGTTTAAAATCTCATTCCCAGCCGAATTCCATGCGCAAACCGCCGTAGAATGCGCCATTCAACTTAACGCTCAAATTGGCGCAAAAATTCAAACTGTAGAACAAATCGCGCAAATCGATAAAATCATCATCACCACGCATGAATCGGCGATTCGTATTATTGATAAAACAGGCCCGCTGGATAATCCAGCAGATCGTGACCATTGCATTCAATATATGGCGGCAATTGGCTTGCTTAAAGGCAACTTAACTGCTCAAGACTACGAAAATGAAGCTGCAGCAGACCCAAGAATTGATGCAATCCGTGCCAAAATGACTTGTGTCGAAAAATCGCAATACACAACTGATTATCACGATCCAGAAAAACGCTCAATCGCCAACGCGATTCAAGTGTTCTTTAAAGATGGTAGCACCTCAGATAATATCGCAGTGGAATATCCAATCGGCCATCGCCGCCGCCGTAACGAGGGCATTCCAGATCTGGTGAAAAAATTCAAAGTCAATTTGGCACGTCGTTTTGATGCTAAAAAACAAGCGGATATTTTGGCCTTATGCCTAGACCAAGCCAAATTAGAAGCGACCCCAGTACATGTTTTTGTCGATATGTTGGTAGTTTGATTTGCACGGTATGCAAGATGGTTTATTTACACACCTTTGTGATGATTATTGATTGAGTTGGTGTGCAAGACAAATCATCTTTACACAACCTACCCTTGCTAGTTTTAAAACAATAATTAACGTATAGTTAATTTGATTACATAAAATTAAATTATATGAAAACATTTAAAACTATTTTCACAATCATTGTTATCGGCTATGTATTTTCAACTGCAGCAAATGCTGACTATCGTGATGATTTATCAAATTTAACACCAGAAGATAGTGCATGGGTTCAAGACTCTTGTAAATATTTAAAATCACAAGGACCAAGCTCCTACATCCGCTGTATTAAAGACCAGATTTATGCATTACAAGAAGATGCAAAGCGCCCCGTTAAAGCGCCAACTTCTCAATCTAATCTTGAACTTAATCAGGTTCAAAAAAATCAGCCGACTTCAAATCCTACCAATCACAACAATGCAAAACTCCAAAATGTTCAAGAGGAAGATTTGAACGTTGATTACGCTGTAATTAAATCTCCAAAAGCGAATCTACGAGGTATACCAGATATAAAAGGTGATTTAATTACCTCTCTAAAGCAAGGTGATATAGTGGTACTGCTTGATTCTCAAACAAAAGATGGTTGGTACAATGTGCTTGATGTAGCGTCTAGCAATGAGGGTTGGATAAATGAAGCCACAATTAAAATTTCATTTACTAAAAATCCTAAAAACACACAATTATTTCAAGCAGAGTCTTTGCCATACTTTTCAGAGCCTGAGATTGTTATTGAAAATGCTTCTGCAATAAATATAAACCTTAAAATAGGTAGTCAACTAATCATTATTCCTGCTAACTCAAGCAAATCAATTAAAATAGGTGAGGGTAGTTATAAATATTATGCTTCTGCCCCAGGAGTCTTTCCGTCTTTAGGTACACAAATATTTGATAATAGTCATCGCTATTCTTGGAAGTTTTGGATTGAAACTAGTTACGGAAGTAGAAGCCGTAAAGCCAGACGATAAAAGATATGCATTTAGGTAGTTGTTTTGCATATTGCACACCCAAATTAGTCAACATTACTCCAATTACGCCGCAGACAAAAGACTTTCATAAGGAATATTCAACCCCTTATGAAGCCGTTTCACCATTGGCAAACTTAGACCGCGCTTGTGGTTTAACACTTCAGAAACGCGACCGCTAGAGCCTATAAAAGGCTCTAAATCTTTTTGCGTTAGGCCTTGCTGTTCCATTCTAAATTTAATTGCATCAATCGGGTCTGCTGCGCTAATTGGATAATTTTTATTTTCGTAAGCCTCAATCAAAGTCACTAAAATTTCCATTTCATCTGCCTCTGCGGTACCTTCTTGCGCTTGATAAATAACTTCCAAACGTTTAAATGCCGCTTGTAAATCTTCGTCCTTTTTAATTGGTTTTATATTCATTCACGTTCTCCACATTAATGTTGTCATACTGCGCATGCGTGCCAATAAACTTTACCCATACAATACCTGCTTGGTATTGCATCTCAACTATTAGCCGATATTTATTACCTGCAATATTAAATACAACCCGATTATTGCCGCATATACTTGCGCTTCTGTAATGCGTTTTTATTTCTTGTGGCGTTTTCCAATTGGCTTTCATCGCTTCGTCATACCAGCTTTGTAAAGCGCCTTTTGCATCATTGCATTCTGGTTGATTCCAAAACTTAACTAATGTACTTTTTGCGATGACACGCATTATTAATTCTCCCAATTTGGGAGGTTACGCCAATCCGTTAATCACGTCAACAATTAGCAAGTGAATTCTTGTGAATGTTTTAAGGTAAAATAGCGGTTTATTGAACCGCCGTTTGAAAGCTTAGAATGATGTCAGAAAAGCAGTCGCTTACCACCCTCAATGCGCTATCTCCATTGGATGGCCGCTATCAAACTAAATTAGATTCCCTACGCCCGTACTTTAGTGAATATGCGCTGATTAAACACCGCGCTTGGGTAGAAGTAGAATGGCTAAAAGCGTTATCAGCGGCGCAAGAATTAGCTGAGATTGCGCCATTCAGCGCAGAAACGACTCAAGAATTAGACGCGGCAATCACCCAGTTTTCTGAAGCCGATGCTGCCCAAGTCAAGGCGATTGAAGCACGCACCAACCATGATGTAAAAGCGCTTGAATACTGGCTAAAAGAAAAGTTTGATATTAATCCTGAAATCAAAAAAGCCAGTGAATTTATTCATTTTGCTTGCACTTCAGAAGACATCAATAATTTATCGCACGGCTTGATGCTGAAAAGTGCGCGCGATGTCGTGATGTTGCCATTTCTAGCCGACTTAATTACGCGCTTAACTGAATTGTCCCATCAGCTTGCCGACCAGCCAATGCTGTCGCGCACGCATGGTCAAACCGCTTCGCCAACTACCATGGGCAAAGAATTAGCCAATGTGGTTTATCGTTTAAAACGTCAGCAAAAACAGCTGATTAACAACGAAATACTCGGGAAAATCAACGGTGCGGTTGGTAACTTTAATGCGCATTTATCGGCTTACCCCACATTTGATTGGGAAAGTTTTGCACAAAAATTTGTACAAAATTTAGGGTTAACTTACAACCCAATGACCACGCAGATTGAGCCGCATGATTATATGGCTGAGCTATATGACGTTTTAAGCCGCATCAACACAATTTTGATCGATTTGAATCGCGATATTTGGGGCTATATTTCGGTTGGCTATTTCAAACAAAAAGTCAAAGCCGGCGAAATCGGCTCATCCACCATGCCGCATAAAGTTAACCCAATTGATTTTGAAAACTCAGAGGGGAATTTGGGTTTAGCCAACGCGGTATTGCGGCATATGGCTGAAAAACTGCCGATCTCACGCTGGCAGCGCGATTTAACCGATTCTACTGTGTTAAGAAATATGGGCGTGGCATTTGGCTATACTTTATTGGGTTACGATTCCTGTTTACGCGGCTTAAATAAATTAGAAATCAACACCGCAAAATTGACAGAAGATTTAGACAATAGCTGGGAAGTGCTAGCAGAGCCCATTCAAACCGTGATGCGCCGCTACGGCATTGCAAATCCGTATGAACAATTGAAAGAATTAACGCGCGGCAAAGGCGGTATCAATAAAGCGTCGTTGCACACATTTATTGGTGCCTTGAAGATCCCAACAGAAGCGAAACAAGCATTGCTTGATATGACACCAGCTAGTTATATCGGCAAGGCAACGCAGCTTGCAGGCAATATTTAAATAAAAGGTAAACCATGACAACACGCAGAGATTTTTTACAGAATACCGCAGCCGTTATTGGGGCTACCGCGCTTGGTAGCGTAGTTGTGCAGGCAAAAGAGCAAGCCATACAAAAATTGCCCTATAGTGACAAGTTAACAGATAACACTGGCAAATATGTGTTGCAGCCTTTGCCTTATGCTTACGATGCGTTGGAGCCAGTGATTGACGCGCGCACAGTTGAGTTACATTACAACTCTCACCATAAACCTGCAGTGGCTGCGGCCAATAAAGCAGAAGATGGGCTGGAGCAAGCGCGCGAATCGGGGGATTTCAGCCTAGTGAAACACTACGAAAAAGAGTTGGCACTCGGTCTTTCTAGTCATATTCTGCATACGATTTACTGGACTAATTTATCCGCTAAAGGAGGCAGCCCGACTGGCGATTTGCTTAAAGAAATTGAAAAGAACTTCAAGTCTTTCGACAAATTTAAAGCGCATTTGGCAGCAGCGACCGTTAGCGTGGAAGGTGCTGGCTGGGGTATATTAGGCTATCTGCCTGCCACTAAAAAATTAATGGTGTTGCAATGTGAAAATCACCAAAAACTGACTGCCTGGGGCATTGTGCCTATTTTGGTGTTAGATGTGTGGGAACATGCCTATTACCTGAAATATCAAAATCGTCGTGCAGAGTATGTTAATAACCTGTTTAGCATTATTAACTGGACTAACGTTGCAGCGCGATATGATGCGGCGATACGGTAAAGGAATGCAGGAAAAATAATGTCATGGTTGTCGCGTGATTGCCCAAAAATCGATTTTATTGCCCATGTTGATTAGCTTATGAGCGAAATTCTAGTACTTTATTATTCTCAAGGTGGTGCTGTGCGTGAAATGGCGCAGCTGATTGCGCGTGGGGTTGAATCGGTGAAAGGTGTGAAAGCACGTATTCGCACTGTGCCAAAAGTGTCTGCTAATTGCGAAGCAACCGAACCGGATATTCCTAATAATGGCGACCCTTACGTTGAACTAAGTGATTTAGAAGAGTGCATCGGCTTAGCGCTGGGTAGCCCTACCCGCTTTGGCAATATGGCGGCACCGATGAAATATTTTTTAGATAGCACTGCTGGTTTATGGTTGAAAGGTGCGCTGATTGGCAAACCAGCGGCAGTATTTACCAGTACAGGTTCCATGCATGGTGGCAATGAATCCACCCTACTAACCATGATGTTGCCGCTGATACATCACGGCATGTTAATCGTTGGTTTGCCTTATTCTGAGCCTGAATTATCCAGCACGCAATCTGGCGGAACGCCTTATGGCGCCAGCCATATTGGTGGCGCTATGGATGACAAAAAAATCACTGAAGATGAGAAAAAACTATGTCTCGCATTGGGTAAACGCTTGGCAGAAACTGCGCTAAAGTTGGTGAGTTAACATGCTTTTAGCCTTAAAAACAGGTGCAGGCGCCAGCCTTATCGCATTGATTTTTTTGTGTTTGGCATGGGAAAGCGTGCTTGCGCCTCTTAAGCCGCAAGGCTCATTGCTAATCTTAAAAGCGCTTCCGTTATTACTGCCGCTTTTTGGCATATTAAAAGGCCGCCGCTACACGTATCAATGGGCCGGCATGCTAATTTTGCTGTATTTTACCGAAGGCGTGGTGCGGGCTTGGTCTGATACTGGCGTTTCAAGCCAATTAGCGCTAATTGAGGTGGCGTTATCACTGCTATTTTTTTTATGCGCGATATTTTATGCAAAACTCACACGAAACAGTGTTTTAAAAGCTTCTGCTTAATTTATAATTAAAGCCTTACGCTATACTTAACACTATAAATAGCTCAATTTTATAAAGTTAAGCGCGCAAGCAGCCTTTGAACCGCCAATGAAAATACGCATGATTAATCACACTATCCGCCACGCATGAAAATACTCATCTCAAATGACGACGGCTATTATGCGCATGGCCTTAATATTCTAGCCAGCCATGTTGCAACACTGGCTGATATTACCGTAGTAGCACCAGAGCGCAATCGCAGTGGCGCCAGCAACTCATTGACTTTGGACCGGCCATTAAGTGTTAAAAAAGCAGCCAATGGCTTTTTTTACGTGAATGGCACGCCAACCGATTGTGTGCATATTGCCTTAACTGGTTTGATGGACACGATGCCAGACATGGTGATTTCTGGCATCAATGATGGCGCCAATATGGGTGACGATACGATTTATTCTGGCACGGTTGCCGCGGCGATGGAAGGTTATTTGTTGGGGATTCCATCGATTGCGATTTCCATGTCGCAACATAATTCTACCCATTTTGAAACCGCCGCGCGCGTAGCGGTAGAGCTAATTCAACATCATATTAAACATGGTTTTGCGTCACCTACTTTGCTCAATGTGAATGTGCCCGATGTATCTTATGACGCCTTAACTGGCAGAACGGTGACGCGTCTTGGCAAGCGCCACAAGGCAGAGCCAGTGGTTCAGCTTAAAACACCCAGAAACGAAACCGTGTATTGGGTGGGCGCTGCTGGGACACCAAACGATGGCGGTGAGGGCACAGATTTTTATGCGGTGGCGCATAATCAAGTGTCCATTTCGCCGATTCAGGTTGATTTGACTAAACATTCACAATTACCAGAATTAAAAACTTGGTTAAATAAATAATGGCTTTACTAAAATACGGCGTTAAAACGGGTATTGGTATGACATCGTTGCGCACGCGCGATCGCATGCTGGTACGCCTGCGCGAACAGGGCATTCAAGACGAAGTAGTGCTATCTGCCATGGCTGAAATTCCGCGTCATATTTTTGTGGATGAAGCGTTAAGTATTCGTGCCTATGAAGACGTTTCGCTGCCGATTGGCTTTGGGCAAACCATTTCGCAGCCGTATATTGTGGCGCGCATGACCGAAATTTTGCGTAATGGCGCTGCGTTAAACAAAGTGTTAGAAATTGGCACAGGTTGCGGTTATCAAACTGCGGTGTTATCTAAAGTATCCAAAGAAGTGTTATCGCTGGAACGTATTCGCCCACTGATGATGAAAGCCAGAAGCCATTTGCGCACGCTAAAATGCAGTAACGTTAAGTTAGATCATGCCGATGGCAGCACTGGGTTGAGCGCATTTGCGCCGTTTGATGGCATTATCGTCACTGCTGCCGCTAGCCATGTGCCACAAGAATTACTGGTGCAATTAATGGTTGGTGGCCGCTTGATTATCCCGATTGGCACTGCTACGCAATATTTAGTTTTAATTGAACGAAAAGCCAACGAATATGTGCAAACCAAGCTAGAAGCAGTGAAATTTGTACCTTTGTTGGGTGGAATTAGTTAATGTTGCAGTTCTTTTTTGTCACACTATTGGCATTATTTTTAGCCGCCTGTGAGAGCAATCCGCCCGCCCCCGTTATTGATCGCTTGCCGCAATCATCTAAACCGAAATCGCCAGCTGCACCGCCAGCCAGCACTAAAGATAACGCCGCTACAAAACCCGCTTATCGTACCGATTGGCGACCGAATAGTTATACTATTAAAAAAGGCGACACTTTAATTAGCATCGGCTTGGAATACGGCTATGACTATAAAGAAATTGCCGCAGCCAATAACCTTGTCGAGCCTTATACGATTCATATCGGTCATAAATTAAAATTACCCAGCTTACAAGCAAAAACTGGCAATGGCGCGAGCACTGGCGGCACCAATCAAACTACACAAAGCACAACAGAAGATGGCGTGGTGGTAACGCCAATCAAAAGCGATTCAGCAACTATTGAAAGTACGCCTATTGAGTCAAAAACACTGGAAACCAAGCCAGTTCAATCGGCTGTTACGCCTGTATTAAACGAACCAAAATCCACGCGTGAGCCTTATAGTTTAGAGGCCTTTAGCAAGCCAGCGCCGATTGCAACTGCACCAGCTCTGCCCACCGCAATTCAAACCACAGAAACCAAGCCCGCTGATATTAAGCCAGCAGACACTAAAACCAACGATGGTAAACCAGTTGAAAGTAATCCAGCTGAAGATGAGGCCATTACATGGAATTGGCCAACGCAAGGTAAAGTGGTGGCCAGCTTTAATGAGGTATCGAATAAAGGGCTGGATATCGGCGGCAGTGCTGGGCAGGCGATTAACGCAGCCAGCAGCGGCAAAGTGATTTATAGCGGCTCCGATTTACGTGGTTACGGTAAATTGGTGATTATTAAGCACAACAAAACCTATTTATCGGTGTACGCGCACAACAGCAAAATGATTGTTAAAGAAGGCCAAGTTGTAGCAGCAGGTCAAAAAATTGCAGAAATGGGCAATACAGATTCCAACACAGTCAAACTGCATTTTGAAATCAGGCGCTTGGGCAAATCAGTTGACCCAGCCCGCTATTTAAATCAAAATTAGTTTGAATCAAAATTAGTTTGAATCAAAAATTAGTCGCCATTAAATCAAATAACTTAATCCGCCTTTCAAAACGCTATCCACTTTAGGAGATTATCTTGGCCGCACCGCACAAAAAAGACCCCGATAGATATAGTAAAAATGCTTATATTGAAGCAGATACGCCAGTTAAAACTTTGATTTCCGCCGCTGGATTAATGTTGGTATTAATTAGTTTGGTAGGCATTGCGATGGAATTTTTTAAAGATGGCGGCTGGTTAAAAACCGCACTTGGCTGGCTATTTCAATCTACAACTCACATGCTTTTTATCCCAGTGATTATTTTTGTGCTGTGGTTACTAAATCGCTGGATGTCGTCTGGCGCGATCGGTGTCAAGAAAAAAAGTGGCGATATGCCAATGTATATCATGATGGCATTGGGTGCATTTTACGTGTTTCGTTTGATAATAACCGGTGGTTTTTGAGCTATTTTATTGGTTAAGTCTTAAGGTTAAACTAACATTAAAACTGAATAAAAAGCCGCTTTTTCAGCGGCTTTTTTGTTATTACTTAACACGTATTTAATGGCAATTATTTTAAGATTAGTTATTTTTTATGGATTTTTGTACTTGTTCGTTTTTGTAAAACTCATGCACCGTGCTCATATCGTATTGACGCGCCCACTTAATAATTTCATCAAACGCCGGTGCGCCAATTTCACCTACTTGCGCATGAATGCCTGCTTGTTCGCGAATCACTAAAATACCGGGAATCTGATTCACATCAAAATAATTGCCAATTTCTGGGTCGGTTTCGGTATTCACCATGCCAAATACAATATCGGTATTTTTAGCGGCGGCGGCCTCAAAAGTTGGTGTAAATGCCACGCATGGATCGCACCAAGGTGCCCAAAAATCCACAATCACAAAACTATTGCTTTCAATGGTTTGCTTAAAATTTTCTTTGGTTAATGCTACAACTGCCATAATTTTGCTTTCAATTAAGTAATCGGATTTTAAATAAAGCCATAGTTTATCAGACGCGCACTATTAAGTTAAGTTTAGTCCAAGCTAAGCTGAGTTAAGTTTCGTTAATCACTTTCATAAAATAGCAGTCTCCTGCAAATTGACGTTTACACAAAATTATTTACACCCTCCAGATAAATAACCATTATTTCAAACCAGCTTAACTAAAATACTTTAGGTGGTTTTTTTAGTTATTATCTGAATAAAGTTAACACCTTGGGGACCACAAAAAATGAATCCAATATCCAATACAGCTTTTTATTGTTGTGGTGTGAGAATGCTTGATGCTGCGCACCCACTCTCATTATGCAATGACCATTTTGCCAAACGCTTTATGGATGCACATGGCATGCAGATTTTTGCGCCGTTTAAATCAGAAAAATTGCCCAATATGAGCAACACCGTGCGTTGCCACATTATCGATGAGTCTATTCGTCATCAACTGACTACCAACCTTGATAGCCTTATTATCAGCATTGGTGCAGGGTTCGATACACGTGCGTATCGTATAAAAGGGGGTGAATGGGTAGAAATTGATGAGCCGCAGATTATTGAATACAAAAATGAAAAACTGCCTATTGCCCAATGCACAAACAGTCTCACGCGTATTTCAATTGATTTTTCCGAAGAAACGCTGACTGAAAAACTAACTGCTTATCGCACCCAGCAATCTATCATTATTGTGATTGAAGGCGTTTTTATGTACCTGGAAAACCCTGCGATAGAAAGCACTATTAAACAGCTGCAAAGGCTTTTTCCAAAACACATCTTATTATGCGATTTGATGACTAAAAAATTCTTCGAGAAATTTGCGCAAAGTGTGCATAACAAATTGGTAGAAGCTGGTGCAAAATTTACCGCTAGGCCCAATAACCCCGCAGCTACTTTTATACAGCACGGCTATGTTGAATACTCACGTACGCCCATGTTTAAGCGAGCTAGTGAACTCGGCCTGCTGTGGGATAGAGCGAAAATTCCTGCTTTTATTGCAAAATTGTTATTTAATACAATAATGAAAAATATTAACGGCTACGCTGTTTACAAATTCAAATTTGGTTAGCGCGTATTTTAAACAATTGGCTCGTCCCAAGCAGCGTTAAAAAATAACTCGCCTAACGGTTTACGCTTGCGTGGCTGCATCTCGCGCGTTAATGCTTCACCCGTCACCGTGGTAATATCTGCGGCATAGCCAACCGCGACCATCGCCATTAAGGTAAATTGAGCGGGAATTTTAAACACTTCACGCGTAACATCCGCATTAAAACCACCCATTTGATGCGCCATCAAACCTAAATCGGCAGCTTGCAAGCACAGGTTTTCAGCCGCGGCGCCAGAGTCGTACTGTGCCCAGCGATTAGGCTGTTGATTATGGCCAAATAAAGTATTCGCGCACACCAGCAATAATACTGGCGCGTCTTTTACCCATGCCTGATTACCGGCTACCAAGCAATCAAACGCTTTTTGCCAACTGGCCGCATCGCTATTTTTGTCCCACAGCATAAAGCGCCAAGGTTCATCGCCAAAACACGATGGCGCCCAGCGCGCGGCTTCGCACAAGCTAATAATCTGCGATTTTGAAACGGGCTTACTTGCATCGTAAGCGCGGCCACTCCAACGTTTGGCAAGGGTTTCGTTGATTGGAGCTTGCGTAATAGCGAGTTTTTGCATGCTGTTTTGCCTGTTATTTGAGTGTTAAGCGCTTAAAAAAGCATAATCAGTGTAACCTTTTTCGCCACCACCATAAAATGTTTCTGCGTCTGCTTCGTTTAAAGGCGCATCTGTTTTATAGCGCGCAACCAAATCAGGATTGGCGATAAATGGTACGCCATAAGCAATCACATCGGCGTGCCCACTGGCAATTGCCTCATTGCCACGCGCTTTATCATAAGCTAAATTGGCCATATACGCGCCCTTAAACAGTTTGCGCATTTGCACAAAATCAAACGCATCCGATTCACCACCATCATGAATACCGCCTTCTACCACATGCAAATAGGCTAAATTAAATTGATTTAATTGCTGTGCCACATAATTGAATAACGCCTGTGGATTGCTGTCTTTCATATCGTTAAAAGGGTTAACAGGCGAAATACGCAGACCGACTTTATCGCTGCCAGCCACGTCAACCACGGCTTTGGTTACTTCTAACAATAAACGTGCGCGATTTTCAATACTGCCACCATAATTATCGGTGCGCGTATTACTACCATCACGCAAAAACTGGTCTAACAAATAGCCATTGGCCGCATGAATCTCAACGCCATCAAAGCCTGCCGCAAGTGCGCATTTGGTTGCATGGACATACTCTGCAATGATGCCTGGCAACTCACTGACTTCTAGCGCGCGTGGTTCAACGAAATCAACCAACCCTTCATACGTAAAGGCTTGTCCAGCAGGTTTGATTGCAGAAGGAGCAACGGGCAATGCATTATTTGGCAATAAACTTGGGTGCGCAATACGGCCTACATGCCACAATTGCAACACGATTTTCCCACCTTTTGCATGCACTGCATTAGTTACTTTTTTCCAGCCAGCCACTTGCGCGTCGGTGTAAATTCCAGGCAACAAAATATAACCATGCGCCATTTCAGATATCGGCGTGGCCTCTGTCACGATTAAACCCGCACTCGCACGCTGCGCGTAATAAGTCACATTTAAATCCTGTGGTACGCCAGTTCCTTTAGGCGCTCTGCTTCTTGTTAATGGTGCCATGACCATACGGTTTTTAAGTGAGATTGAGCCCAAAGTTGCAGGGCTAAATAAATCTAATGCCATTTGATTCTCCAATTTTAATGCGTGAATTTGATACTTGAATAAAAAAGTTAAACCAACTTAATATCTAGTTGGTTAAATTAAATTAGTTAAAGTTAAGTCGATTTAAATGTTACTTAATAGGCAATTCTGCGGGTAATTTAACGCCTTCTATCAATAGCGTAATTTCAATTTCATCGCCCACAGGCGCGTCTTTTTTAAGCGGCCAGGCAAAGCCAAAGTCGCTGGCTTTAATCAGCGTATGCGCCTCAAATCCGCTTCTGTAACCGCCCCAAGGGTCAGTACCAAAACCCAACACTTTAAACGGAAATGTCAACTCTTTTGCTACGCCATGCAGGGTTAATACGCCCGTCATCAAGCCTTCTGTGGCAGATGTTGCCATTATTTTGTTGCTAACGAATGTCATTTCAGCAAATTTTTCTATATCTAAATAATCCGATTTTTTAATATGTTGATCACGTTTTGCATGGCCGCTGTTAACGCTCAGCATTTTAATTTTTGCATCCACCGAAGAGTTGGATAACTGATTGCGGTCAATCACTATTTTGCCTGTGACATCGGTAAATGTACCCGACGTTTTTGAGGCAACATGGCGGATGGTCCAATTCGCAAAACTATGCGTATCGTCGATTCTGTAAGCCTCAGGGTCTGCCATGGTGTAACTACTGGCTAAAATCAGCGCACTGGCTAAACTCCATTGCATCATCGATCTAAACATTGAATATATTCCTTTTTTCTAATCTCTAAATTAATAGGCCCAGTTAATATAGTGAATCAGGCAAATCAAATAATAATATTTCGGCCGATTGCGCTGCTTTAATCTGTATCGACTCATTCGCAGTAAGCATGGCTGCATCTCCCGCGCTTAATCGGTGTCCGTTCACCTCAACATCGCCCAATGCCACATGCAAATAGGCCTGTCGATTTTTGTCAACGCCATAATTTAATGCCTGTTGTGCGGTTAACTGAGCCGCATAGATTGCCATATCTTGATGCACAATTAAGGAATCTTGCGCGCCATTTTCAGACGCCAATAAACACCATTGGTTTAATTTTAATGTCACATCAAACAATTTGTCCTGATAACCAGGCGTTAAGTCGAGCTGATTCGGCGTAACCCAAATTTGCAATAAATGCACAGGTTCAGTATCCGACGCATTAAACTCGCTATGCGTAATGCCCGTGCCAGCCGTCATGCGCTGCACGTGGCCTTGGTGAATCACCTCCACATTGCCAAGGCTATCTTTATGCGCTAATTCGCCTTTTAAAATATAGGTGATGATTTCCATATCGTTGTGCGAATGCATGCCAAAACCTTTGGCTGGCGCAATCACATCATCATTAATCACTTTCAGCACTGAAAACCCCATCCAATTGGCATCGTAATAATGCCCAAATGAAAAAGAATGATAGCTATCTAACCATCCGCGGTTAACGTGGCCACGTTCATTGGAGGTTCGAATCTGCATAGCGCAATGCCTTTGTTGGAAATACGTCCATTTTTATTAAACCAGTTTACTATATCGACCATAAATATTCATACAGAATTTAAGTCTATTAACGTTATATGTGGTTAAATTATTGTTAATCAAGTTTTAATTTTAGTTTAAATAAAAGAGGGAAAGATGACACAAGATCAACTACCGCGCGAATTTGAACCACTCAACAGAATCGCCATTAAAGCCATGCAGTGGCTAAACGGTTTTGCCCACCTGATTATTGGCCTGGCTTTGGCGATTTCTGTGGTGATGTTTACTTGGCTGTTTTTTAAAGATGTGCAAAATGCCGCTTATAATCATAATCTGGTGCACGGATTTTTGCATGCGCTAGGCACGCTCATGTTGCTATGGTCGGTTTCTGCGCTGATTTCGGCAGAAATACGCTATTTAATGGGCAGCAAATTACTGGTAGAAACCTTTGTAGAGGTAGTATTGGTGCTGTTTTTGCGTAAACTAATCGTCATGCCAGTGCAAGACGCCTCGCCTTCGATTGAAGAAATCAGCATTTGGGTGGGCGGCGCGTTTGCGATGGGTGTTATTTATGTGATGGTGCGCTGGGCGGATAAATCCATCGAACCAAAATAAAAATCAGGTAAAAATTACGTGAAAATCAGGCAAAAAGTTCAGCAAAAAATAGTGTTAACTTCTTCATTTCTATTCCACTTTTTAAAATAATAACCTATGCAAAACACCATTAATGCCATTATCGACGCCACTTCTCACATTATTTTAGGCAAACAGCAACAAATCAAACTAAGCCTCACCTGCCTGCTGGCAAATGGTCATTTACTGATTGAAGATTTGCCCGGCATGGGTAAAACCACGCTTGCACATACATTGGCGCAAGTGCTGGGTTTGAGTTTCAGGCGTAGCCAATTTACCAGCGATTTACTGCCTGCCGACATTATTGGCGTATCGGTTTTTGATCGCAATACGTCTAACTTTCAATTCCATGCTGGGCCAATTTTTACCAACGTGTTGCTGGCAGATGAAATTAATCGCGCCACACCCAAAACGCAAAGTGCATTATTAGAGGCGATGGAAGAACATCAGGTCACTGTGGATGGCAATACGCATTTACTGCCGCAGCCATTTTTTGTAATCGCGACGCAAAATCCTAAACATCACATTGGCACATTTGCCTTGCCAGAGTCGCAATTAGACCGCTTTTTAATGCGCATCACGCTGGGATATCCTGATGCCCAATCGGAACGTGCTTTGCTTAAAAACCAAGGCGGGCGCGCCAACGCTGGCACGATTCAAGCTGTGTGCGATGCGGATACTTTGTTAAAATTACAGCAACAAGCACATAAAGTGCATGTTTCGGATGCGCTGTTGGATTACCTGCAAGCACTGATTCAATACACCCGAACGCAATCTAATATTGGCTTGTCGCCCAGAGCGGGCTTAGGTTTGCGCCAGTGCGCACAAGCGTGGGCGCTTGTAGCTGGCCGCGATTTCGTCACACCAGAAGATATTCAAGCGGTGTTACCAAGCGTGGTGGCGCACCGCTTGCAGGCAGACGGCAACACCAATATTGCCAAGCAAATACTTGATCACGTTGCTATTCCTTAGTTAGTTTTAAGTTTCTTAAATATGTCGCAAAAAATCTGGCCATTTAACTTTTGGAAGCGCAATTATTGGCAACAATGGTTTCGTGTATCCAAAAGCGTTAACAATATTGCCAAGCTTAACCCACGCCAGATTTACATTTTACCGACGCGATGGGGTTTGTTATATGCAATTATGCTGCTTGCGTTACTCATCGGCTCCATCAATTATTCGTTAAGTTTGGGCTACTATGTCACATTTTTGCTGGCGTCTATGGGCAATATTGCCATGTTGCACACTTGGCGAAATTTGCTGTATTTGCAGGTAAGCGTAATTAACGCTAAACCCGTTTTTGCAGGCGATATGGCCGAAATTAACGTTAAAGTAACCGAAATTAACCATCGCCCGCGCTATGTGATTGCCGCTTATTTTAATCCGCAAGCAGAAATCATTTGCGATATAAAGTCTAACGATGCGCAAATATATGATGTAGCGCTTACCACCCAAAAACGCGGCTTGCATCGCTTGCCACGGCTAACGCTTTATACAGAATTCCCCTTAAGTTTATTGCATGCATGGGCAGTAGTGGAAAGCCCCTTTCAACTGTTGGTTTACCCAAAACCAAGCGATTCAAGCAACCAAATTTTACTGTCTGCAGATGCCAATGCACAAGGAAGTAGCCAGCTAAGCAAGGGTGATGATGATTTTAACGGGCATAAAAATTATCAACTAGGCGATTCGCCTAGCAGAGTAGACTGGAAAGCCTCTAGCCGCGGCATTGGCATGTATACCAAACTTTACAGTGGCGCAGGTGTTAATACTTTATGGTTAGACTGGGCAGAAACCGAAGGCGATACTGAGACGCGTATTGCGCAACTAACCCGCTGGGTTGTGGATGCACATGCCACACAGCAAACCTATGGTTTACGCTTACCAAATACGGTGTTAGAACCCAACAATAGCGAGCCGCACTACCATCAAGCCTTAACCGCATTGGCTTTATTTAACTAAGTCTATGTATCGCTTATTAAACGCTCAACATCTTAAATGGCTACTGGTTTCGCTGGCTGTGGTGCTGGCCACACACATGCCAAACCTGCCAATCTGGGTGAGTGTTGCGAGTGTTTCTTTTGGTATTTGGCGCTATTTACTAGATAAAAATCAATGGCCTATGCCAAAAATTTGGGTTTTATTACCCATTACCTTAATCATGTGTGTGGGCATTATTGTTACTTTTAAAGGTTTTTTTGGGCGCGATGCATCGTTAAGTTTGCTGGTAGTAATGTGTTCACTGAAATTGCTGGAAACTAAAACGCTGCGCGATTACATGCTGGTGATTGTGCTGGCTTATTTTATTGTCGGCAATTTATTTCTATTTAACCAGAGCATTGCCACATTTGCTTTGAGTGTTCCGCCACTTATATTGCTCACCGCGACCTTAATTAATATTAGCCTAAAAAATACACAAACACAGCAACCCATTGCATTTACATTAAAACTGGCGACGCAATTATTGTTGCAGGCGGTGCCAGTGATGCTGATATTATTTGTGCTGTTTCCGCGCATTCCTGGCCCGCTGTGGGGTTTGCCGCAAGACGCGAATAGCGGCATGACCGGTTTGGGCGATAGCTTACAGTTTGGCAATATCAGCAACCTGACTAAAAATAGCGCGGTTGCATTCAGGGTGCAGTTTAAAGGCGCAGTACCTGAGCGAAACCAGTTGTATTGGCGTGGCCCCGTTTTGTGGCATCAAGAAAACCGCAACTGGACGATGAGCAGCCCAGATATTGGCTTGCAGCCTGAAATTGCGGCTGTATACGGCAAGTCGATTCAATACACCATGACGCTGGAGCCACATAACCGGTTATGGATGCTGATGTTGGATATGCCAACGCTGATTCCACCTGATGCCAAGCTGACGCACGATTATTCCGTGGTTGCCAATAAACCTGTACGCACCCGGCTGCGCTACGATGCCATATCATTTAATCGCTATCAATTAGGGGTTAAGTTGGGCGAGCGTGAGCGGCTTTTAAGCCTGCAAATTAATGAAGGCGAAAACCCGAAAACGCTGCAATTAGCAAAAAGTTGGCAGCATTTAAACGCTGTCGACAAAATCAATACCGCACTGCAACGCTATCGCCAGCAGGCTTTTATTTATACGTTAAAGCCGCCTGTGTTAGGTGACAATCCTATCGATGAATTTTTATTTAAGTCAAAACGCGGCTTTTGCGAGCATTATGCCACCAGCTTTGTGTATTTAATGCGCGCCGCGGGCTTGCCAGCGCGCATTGTCACAGGCTACCAAGGCGGTGAATATAATCCAAATGGTAATTACTATATTGTGCGTCAATCCGATGCGCACGCATGGGCAGAAGTTTGGCTGGCGGATAAAGGCTGGGTGCGCATCGACCCGACCGCGGCGGTATCACCAGAACGCATTGAACAAAGCATTGCAAATGCGCTGGATGACACGGATGAATTGCCTATGATGGCACGTGCCGATTATCCTTGGCTTAAAAAAGCTTATTTAAATTGGGATGGTGTGAACAATGACTGGAATCAATGGGTGCTGGGTTATGACGATAAAAAACAACTCGATTTTCTAAAAAAACTCAGCGGCAAAAACTTTAATTTACAGGATATGCTGATTTGGATGATAGGCATTATTGCTGTAATTATGGGGTTAACTGCTTACTATTTACTCAAGCAACAAAAAGCCAGACAAAACGCCACGCAAAAAGTGTACGCAAAATATTTAAAACAACTAAAACGTGCTGGCTTAACACCGAATAGTGGCGAAACTGCACTGGATTTTGCGACACGTGCGGCAAAAATGTTGCCAAGCCAACAAACACAAATGCTGGATATTGCGCAACGTTATAACGTCATTACCTACAGTGAGTCGCCCAACCCAGCGTTGCTGCAAGATTTAGCAGAGCGCATAAAGCAACTGAATATCCCAAAATTATAATGGCAGATATGACCGATTTAGACTACATGGAGATTGCACTACATTTAGCACAGCAAGCAGCGTTGCAAGGTGAAGTGCCAGTTGGCGCCATTGTGGTGAAAGATGGCTTGATTATTGGGCGCGGCAGCAATACGCCAATTGGTTTGCACGACCCAACCGCACACGCCGAAATGATGGCGATGCGCGAGGCAGCGGCTTATTTGGGCAATTATCGTCTAGTAGATTGCACTTTATATGTGACGCTAGAACCCTGTGCAATGTGCAGCGGCGCCATGCTGCATGCGCGCATTGCAAAGCTGGTTTTTGGTGCCAGCGATCCTAAAACCGGCGCATGCGGTAGTGTGATTAACCTGATGAACGAACCTAAACTGAATCATCATGCCGAAGTGCTCGGCGGAGTTTTGGCCTTGGAATGCGGTGCGGTGTTGTCTGATTTTTTTAAATCACGCAGAGCCAGCAAAAGTGCATTGCAAAAACCCATTTAGCATAATAAATAACCAGTTAAAGATAATAAAAAAGCCGACAGTTAGTCGGCTTTTTAGTGATTAAAATGGGTTAATCATTACTGCAACTTAATCATTGCTACCCATTAAGCCCATTAAAAGTTGTAACAAGCTAGTAAACAAGTTATAAATACTCATATATAAGCTTAATGTTGCCATCACATAATTGGTCTCTCCGCCAGTTACAATGCGGCTTACGTCATACAAAATAAAGCCAGAGAACAACAACACACCCACGCCAGATAACGCCAACTGCATGGCTGGAATTTGCAAAAAGATATTAGCAAGTGATGCCACGATTAACAGGATAATACCCACCAACAAGAATTTACCCATAAAGCTAAAGTCTTTTTTGGTTGTGGTTGCAATGCCCGCCATCGTCATCAAAATAACGCCTGTGCCGCCAGCCGCCAAGCCGACAATTTGTCCGCCATTATTTAAGTTAAGCGCATGTTGCAAAATTGGGCCTAACAATAAACCCAGCAAAAACGTTAAACCAAGCAATAATACAACACCAATGCTACTGTTGCGATTTGCGTTAATCGCCGCAAACAAGCCATATATCACGGCCATTGCGCCAATTGCAAACATAAATGGATGCAATGCTGCAAATGCAAAATTCATTTTCATGCCAACCAAGGCGCCAATCACGGTTGGGATCATGGTTAAGCCAAGCAAGGCATAAGTGTTACGTAATACCTTATTTTGTGTTGTAAATAAACTACCTTCACGACCTAATACTTGCATATCATCTAACATTTTATTTCCTTATAAAAGTTGCCAAAAGGCAATGTAACTAAGATAGCGACAATTCGTATAAGTTTCAAGTATAAAATTGTGATCATTTTGTTTCAAGCCGTTAAATAAAAGGCTTTTTGATTGAAAACTTAACACTGTTTAGCCTTGGAAATTAGACTTAGGCAAATAAATCCGTTTCAGTTTTACCCACCAAGCCAACACGCTTTACTGCCCCTACAAATTCGGCATTTTCGTGCAAACCATTAGTATCAGCAGGATGATGTCCGCCATGCATGCGCGCCAGCCTTAATATGCTTAAAGCCGACATTTTCCACTCTAATTTTTCAAGCAATTCATCCGCCAAATCGGGACGATTGCACAACAACACCATGTCGCAACCCGCATTTAGCGCGGCTAAACTGCGTGTGGTGACATCGCCGCCAACAGTGGCGCCTTCCATGCTTAAATCATCACTAAATATCACCCCATTAAAACCCAATCGTTCACGCAACACTTTTTGCAGCCATTTGGCTGAAAAACCCGCTGGCTTATCATCGACTTTAGGATAAATCACATGCGCGGGCATAATCGCCGCCAAACCTTCATCAATCATTTGCTTAAACGGTTGCATGTCATTAGCGGCAATTTCATCAAAACTGCGTTCATCCACCGGAATACTGACATGCGAATCGGCCACCACAGATCCATGACCAGGAAAATGCTTACCAACCGCTGACATGCCGCCTTTTTTAAGGCCTTGCATAAGCGAAAAAGCCAGCTCGTTAATTGCAGTCGCGTCTTGATGAAACGCCCGATCACCAATCACCAGGCTATCGCCGTAATCCATATCCAGCACTGGCGTAAAACTGAAATCAATGCCATGCGCGCGCAATTCTGCCGCCAATATCCAACCCGCTTCAATGGCTAATCCACGTGCTTTTTTAGGATTTTTGTCCCAAATTTTACCAAATTCACGCATCGGCGGAATTTTAGTAAAGCCCTCTCTAAAGCGCTGAACGCGACCGCCTTCATGGTCTACCGCAATTAACAAAGGTGGCTGTCGCACGGCATGGATACTGGCTGTAAGCGCTTTTAACTGGCTACAACTAACAAAGTTGCGTGCAAATAAAATCACACCGCCCACTAGCGGATGCTGCAAGCGTTTAATATCGTCAGCAGTTAACTCCGTGCCAACAACATCCAGCATAACAGGCCCTAAACTCATCATCTGCCCTCTAATTAAATGGTTTTTAAACGATAAAGCGAGGTGATTTCTTTTACCCGTGCTGCATACAGCGGATCAGAATGATCGCTGGATTTCGCGTGTTTTGGTGCAATATCCAGTTTTTCGACAATAGTTAATCCCGCATCTGCAATCCATTTTTGCAACTCTTCTTTTGTGCGCAAATCTAAATGTTCTGCCAAATTCGATAAAATTAACCACGCTTCGCCATCCTCATTTAAATGCACTTTTACACCATTTAAAAAGCCTTTTAACATCGCGCTATTCGGATCATAAATCGCATGCTCAATCGGCGCATTGGCTTTGGCGGGTAGCCATGGTGGATTGCAGACAATTAAATCGGCTTTTTTGTGTCCGCTGGGGAATAAATCCGCTTGCTCAATGGTGATATAGGACTTTAAATTGAGTTTTTCCACATTATCCGCTGCACAATTCAGCGCGCGCAGGCTGTTATCGGTGGCGATAACGGCTTTAATACCGCGCGTGACCAAAATTGCCGCTATCACGCCAGTGCCTGTGCCGATATCAAACGCGGTTTTAGCGTTGCCAAATGAAGTAGTATTAATTAGATCCAAATACTCACCGCGAATCGGCGAATAAACGCCGTAATGCGCGTGGATATTGGCTTGTAGCGCGTCAACGAATACGCCTTTTTTACGCCACTCATGCGCGCCGTTCATGCCCAGCAATTCACGCAGCGACAGCACCATTTTCATTGGTACTTTATCTAGCTTTGAGTTGACGATTAACGCACCGGCAACCGCTGCTTTTACGTCAGGTGCACGTTTTAAATCGCAACTACCGTGGTTTAACTCAATCAGTATCTTGTTGGTGATATTGGCGCGCTGAATTTGCCGCGCACGGTGTTGATGAAAGGCTTCCAGCATCGTTGCTGCTGGCTTTTGTGGTTTGCGGTCTACCCGTTTTGTCACCGCTTGTAATAGTTGTTTGGCATTGTGAAAATCGCCTTTGTATAAAAAGCCTGTGCCTTCGCAAGCCAATCTATATGCCTCATCCGCTTTCATGGTGTCGTCTGCCACCACAATGTTTTTAGGTGGTGCCGCGTTGGCTTCGCTATGCCAAACCGCTTGCTGCAGTTTGCCTTTTTCTTGCCAAGTAATGGTTAAATCGCTATTTAAATGCTCAGTCAATGCGTACTCAATTGTAGTTAATGGTTAAAAATGCTTAATATTTGAAAAGATTAGAGTTTAAAAGGATTGAAATTGGTATTTTTATCGTAATAATCTTCATTTTCGGCGTGTTTTAAAAACGCCACGATTTTATAAACCGCTGGTGTAAAGGCTACTTCTACGCCGATTTTTGCAATAATCTGCGCGACAATAATCAGCGGTATTTTGTCATTCGGGATAATGTCAGTGTTCCAGAATGCCAGCGGTACAAATAATACGGTATCAACTGTTTCGCCAAAAATTGTGCTGCTAATCGTGCGTTGCCACAGGTGTTTGCCAGCCGCGAACAATTTCATTTTTGCCATTATAAAGCTATTTACAAATTCGCCCACTGCAAATGCAATTAAGCCTGCCAATGCAATGCGCCAAGTGCTGCCAAACGCTACTTCATATTCGTGCTGATTATGCCAAAATGGCGCAGGTGGCAAGGCCACAATCATCCACGCCATCAAGCTGGCAAAAGCCAAGCCCGCGAAACCCGCCCAAATGACACGGCGGCTGGCAGAATAGCCATAAACTTCTGTCAGAATATCGCCAAAGATAAACGAAATGGGGAAAAATAAAACGCCCGCGCCAAAGGTTAATGTACCTAATAATGGCGCATCAATTTGCGTGACTTTGGCAGGACCGATCAAGTTTGAACACACCAATACGGTGACAAATGCTGCCATGATAAAGTCGTAGTATTTGTATTGCTTTCGCATACTATGTCCTTAAAAATCAGTTAGTTACAAACACGCTAGTTAACGCTTATTTATACGCAATATTATTTTACGCGAACATCCAATTTGTCACGCAAGTAATCGCCGCCCAAGTTGATCGCCAAAATCAAGCTCATCAAGCTTAAACCAACCACCAGCACATAATGCGGCGCAACCAACATATAACGCACACCATCGCGCAACATGGCGCCCCAGCTGGCGTTGGGCGCTTGAATGCCCAAACCCAAAAACGACAAACTGGCCTCTGCAATCATCACGCTGGCCAAGCTATAAGTGGCTTCTACCATCAATATTGAGCCTAATAAAGGTAAAATATGTTTAATTAAAATGCGCGGCACATTTGCACCTAATGATTCTGCCGCAACAACATGTTGCCGATTACGTAAACTGAGTGTTTGCCCGCGGGTTAATCTGGCGTAATTGACCCAACCTGTGATGCACAAAGCCAAGATTAAGTTGCCCAAACCTGCACCCAACACAGCAGCAAATGCAATCGCCAGCAAAATGCCTGGAAAAGCCAAGAAAATATCGGTGATTTTCATCAGAACAGTATCAATTCTGCCACCATAAAAACCCGCCAAAAGGCCAATAAACACGCCAATTAACATGGTGATAAGCGTCACAATTATCGCCACAAAAAAAGACACCTGAATGCCTTCCAATACGCGCGCCAAAATATCACGGCCTAAATCATCTGCGCCCAACCAATGTTGAGCATTCACGCTGCTCAAAATCGCATTAAGGTCAATCTGGTTTGGGTTTAATTGAAATAGTTTGCCTGCAATTACCGCAATTATCCAAAACATTAAAATGCTGATGGCAAATTTTTTCATGCGGTTTTTTGATGCTTTTTAAGTGTTAAGTCTAACGCGCGGATCGGCAAATTTGTACACAATATCGGTGATTAAATTCACCATTACATAACTCAAAGCCACTACTAATACGCACGCTTGCGTCACTGGATAATCGCGCTTTTCGATACTTTCTACCAATAAGCGGCCAATGCCGTCCCAGCTAAAAATCGTTTCGGTTATCACCGTACCAGCTAATAAACTGCCCATTTGCAAACCGACAATGGTAATAATCGGCAGTAAAGCAGCACGCAAAGCATGGCGCAAAATTACGGTAGACTCAGTTAAACCTTTGGCGCGTGCGGTGCGAATATAGTCGTCATTCAACACCTCCAGTAAACTCGTGCGCGTCATGCGCGTGAGTATCGCGCTTAAGCCAAAACCCAAAGTCAAGGCAGGCAACACAATCGATGTGTTCGATTCCATGCCGCTTACCGGCAACCAGCCCAGCCAAACTGCAAATACCAGCATTAAAATTGGCCCCAACCAAAATGCTGGCATGGCAGACAAACGCACGCTAACAATGGTGACGACTACATCTTGCCAATGCCCAGCCTTAAGTGCGGCGTAAATGCCTAATGGAACACCTATACTTAACCCAATTAAAAGCGATAAAAATGCCAGTTTAAGCGTAGCGGAATAACGCGTTTTAATCAGTTCGATAATCGGTGTTTTGGTGTGAATGGAATGACCGAAATCGCCGCGGGACAATTGCGCTAAATAGTGGCCAAATTGTCGACTCAGCGGCTGATTTAAACCCAAATCCGCACGCAACGTTTCTCTATCTGCAACGCTGGCCGATTCTCCTAACATCACTTCTACTGGGTCGCCAGGCACCAGATGAATCAACAAAAACGTGAGTAGCAATACGCCAAAAATGACGGTTAAAAATCCAGCAATCTGTTTAATCATGGTGCTGATTGATAAAACTTAATCATGATGAATCAGCACGTTAACACCCACTGTAACCAAATCGAACAACGCAATAATATCGTCATTGCGCATGCGTACACAGCCGTGCGAGCCGATTTTGCCCATTTGTGTGCTATCGGGCGAACCATGAATATAAATATAACGTTGCATCGTATCCACACTTCCCAATCGATTTTTGCCTATTTCTGTGCCACTTAACCACAAAATTCGGGTCAAAATCCAATCGCGATGCGGAAATTGTGCCATCAACTCTGGCGTGCAGATTTCACCCGTGGCCCTGCGGCCGACAAACACGCTGTTAGCCAAAGCATGTGCGCCAATTTTTGCGCGAATAATATGATTGCCCAATGGTGTGCAGCCGCTGTTTTTCTCACATCCCACACCGTTGGCGGCAGTAGAGATGGAATATTTCGCCCTGACGCTGCCAACATGATCAAATAACGTTAAGGTTTGGTTTGAGATGGAAATTTCGATACGCATAAAGACTATTTTACGTGAATATTGTGCATTTTAATGAGCAAGCTTGTTTGTATCTTGTACAGAAGGCAGTAATAAATCTTCCAGAAAAAATGCTGAAAGTTCCGAACGCCCCGCAAGCCCAGCTTTGCGATATAACACCCTCGCTTGCTCGCGCACCGTACGTTCACTGGTAGCACGAATATTGGCAATTTCTTGATGGCTAAAGCCTTTAAGCACCAGCAAGCATACTTCGCTCTCTGCTTGTGTTAAGCCCCAGCGGCCACATTGTTTTTGAATCTCCACTCCTAAACCCTGCATCAATTCGCGGCTTTCATCGCGCCAGTATTGAGCAGCTTGCCGCGCATCAATCAGGTTTGTTTGTAAGGTGTGCAGTGTAAGTTGCACATTCAAATAATAGGCGCGGCCAAGATATGTTAAGCCAATCACCGTAATCAGCAGCACAGCAAGTTCTACGGCAATATGTGCAAAATCAATACCATCACCATAATCACTGGCAATATCTAGCGCTATTAGTGCAAAAATCATTGCATATAACCCTAAGCCAGTTTTGATCAGTTTTTGGTACTGTAAGTCATCTGTCATTATTTAATAAAACCCTTCAATCCAGTGCGCACAGGTCAAATGACGCATTCACACGTATTCATGATAAGTGCAAGATACATCAAGTTTAGCGCGCTTAATCACATATTAATAATTTATTTAAAAAATTCATTCAATGAAAGGCGCGTTTGGATCAATGGGTATTTTTAAGGAGAAGCAGGATGAGTACAGCAACACAATCAGTAAAAGTTTGGGATCCAATTATTCGCATCGGGCATTGGTCGTTGGTTATAGCGTTTTTTACTGCTTATTTTACCGAACAAGAGTTTATGACTCAGCACGTTTGGGCGGGTTATGTGGTGGCGGGCATTGTCGCCTTTAGAATTCTTTGGGGCATTATTGGCAGCAAACATGCAAGGTTTAGCGATTTTATCTATAAACCCAGCTTGGTTTTTGCATATTTAAAAAATTTAGTACAGCGCAAACCACAACATTATTTGGGTCACAATCCTGCTGGTGGTGCGATGGTCATAGCGCTATTAATAGGCTTATCGGGCATTGCCTATTCGGGAATGGCATTATTGGCGGTTGAAAAAAATGAGGGTCCATTTGTTAGCTGGTATGGCTCACCGCATTTACCTGCTACAGTAGGCGAAGCAAAAACAACTCATCAAGTGAATAAGCAAGATGAAAAGTTTTGGGAAGCATTGCATGAAACGTTTGTAAACTTAACTTTACTGCTGGTGGCTTTGCATATTAGCGGCGTCATATTATCTAGCTATATTGATAAAGAAAATTTAATTAAAGCCATGTTTACTGGCCGAAAAGATAATAACTAATGCCTATCTACCCACTACTTTTAGCGTCATTAAAACTAACAGGACACATATATTGAAACATTCTGAATCGCATAAATCTCACCGGATTGGCTGGCTGCGCGCGGCAGTGCTAGGCGCAAATGATGGCATTGTTTCAACGGCCAGCCTTATTTTAGGCGTAGCTTCTGCCCATGCTGCACCTAACGTTATTTTACTGACAGGTATCGCAGGTTTAATGGCAGGCGCCATGTCCATGGCGGCAGGTGAGTATGTTTCCGTTAGTTCGCAAGCAGATACAGAATCTGCCGACTTGGTACGTGAAGCCAAAGAACTGCTGACAGAACCAGATTACGAACTAAAAGAGTTGCAGCGCATTTACATGGGTCGCGGCATAAGTGAAGATACTGCATACAAAGTAGCATCAGAATTAACTGCATACGACGCACTGGCATCTCACGCGCGGGATGAATTAGGCATTTCAGAAATTGTGACGGCTAAACCTATTCAAGCCGCATTGACTTCTGCTGGCACCTTTGCCGTGGGGGCTGGATTGCCATTGTTAGTTACTATTTTGGCACCTAGCCAATATTTAATTGCGAGTGTGGCCATATGCTCTTTATTATTTTTAGCTGTACTAGGTGGCTTAGCCTCACAAGCAGGCGGCGCAAGTTTATATAAAGGCGCGATTAGAGTAGCATTTTGGGGTGCGCTTGCCATGCTGGTAACGGGTTTGGTGGGCAAACTTTTTGGTGTTGCAGCGGGTTAAATTAATGTTATAACATTATTTGCTTACATTGGCCAAATCATCCCAATTGCCGTCAGGCTTTGGCGAATACTGGCAAATATTTTTACCCATTGCTGCAAATTGCCCTTCATACCACAGCGGAATATAGGGCAATTCATTGTAAATACGTAAGGTTGCTTGTTGCCAATTTTCATCTGCCAGCAGTTTATCTAAATCGGCATCGGCATATTTGCCACGATTAAAGCCATTTGGCGGAAAGCTTTTACTGCCAAACGCTTTAGCATAGATTTCAGGCGTTTTGATGCCAACCCACGTTAAACCAAACAGTTGAAAATTACCTTGTTTCACATCCGCAAAAAAAGTACCCCAATCTAAACTCTTAATCTGCAAATCGATACCAGCCTGCGCCATTTGCGCTTGCAATATGGTGGCAAAACGCACGCGCTGCGCGTCGGTGCTGGTTTTATACACCAGCTTTAGGGGCAAATTGACGCCCGCTTCCAGCAACAATTGCTTGGCTTTTTGTGGGTTGTAATCGTAAGAAATTAAAGGCGTATTGCCAAAATTAGTATAGTGTTCTGGCGGCAATATTGCGGTGGCAAGGCGCGTATTTTGCACCATTACCTGATCAATAATCGCCTTGCGGTCTATTGCATAGGCAATCGCCTGCCGCACTTTGATATGTTGCAGCGCCGCGTGTTGCATATTTAAACCGAGATAAGAATAATTTGCACCTGCGCTGGTTTTAAGCACAATATTCGGCTGATTTTGCAGATGCTTGACCAGTTCTGGCGGCAAATCGCCTTGTATCAAATCCGTCTCGCCGCGCAACAATTTTAGCACGCGCACGGTGGGGTCTTTCACTTCGGTTAAAGTGATCATTTGATTATCTTTGCAGCGTTGCAGCTTTAATTGATTGCGCCAGCTAATAAATTTAAGCGCGCCGTTACCGATTGGATGATGGGAAAAATCGTGATTTTTGACAACTAAATCCGCAGGCAAAATGCCGATAATGAGCTTTTCGGCAAAATGTTTATCTGGCTGACTTAATTGAAATAAAACCGTGTCTTGGTTAATAACCTGAATGCTTTTAATATTGGCGAATTCTGCCGTGTGCGGCGAATCTTTTAAATGCACAATAGAATCATAAGTGGCCTTCACATCTTGCGCGGTTAAGTCGGTTTGGTTGTGGAATCGCGCGCGATTGGGTTTGAGCGTAAAAAGGTATTGCTTGTCACTTATTGTTT
Organism: Methylotenera sp.; assembly: GCA_046594915.1. Lineage (GTDB taxonomy): Bacteria > Pseudomonadota > Gammaproteobacteria > Burkholderiales > Methylophilaceae > Methylotenera_A. The sequence goes on from JBKJRC010000005.1 coordinate 212,760, forward strand.
GCCAATTAGCTAATACTGGCTTGGGTTTTGAAGCAGCATCAAAATCGACCAGCGGCTGATAAATCAACCGATTGACGCGTTCAGAAGCGGCATCGGTGGCATAACGTGGATCTAAATTAAGCGGCGCTTGCGCGATGGCAAAATTGATTTCGCTTTGTATATTTGGCTGGCTGCAGTTAGCCAGTAAAAACAAGGCAAATATGAGCGAAAAGCGTTGCAATAGTTAACCTTGGTAACCTTTGGCACGCTGAAATAATGCAATCGATTCCACATGGCTGGTATGCGGAAACATATTGATCACACCCGCCGCGCTTAAGCGGTAGCCTTTTTCGTTCACCAAAATATCCGCATCTCGCGCCAGCGTGGCAGGATTACAAGATACATATACAATAGTTTGCGGCGCATTATTGGCATCAATGGCTTGCACCAGTTCATACGCGCCATCGCGCGGCGGGTCAATCAGCCATTTATCAAATTTTCCTAACGCGCTCAGACTGTCGGGCGTCATCTTAAATAAATCAGCCACGCCAAAACTCGCGTTTAAAATATGGTTAAGTTCTGCGCTTTCATTGGCTCTATCCACCAAATTAGTCAAGCCTTCTAAACCCAATACCAATGCGCCACTGCGCGCAATCGGCAAAGTAAAATTACCAATGCCGCAAAAGAAATCGGCAATTTTTTCACCTTTTTTAGGTGTTAACAATTGCATAGCGCGGCGAATCATTACTTGGTTGATTTGCGGGTTCACCTGTGTAAATTCATTTGGCTTGAATGGATATTTCAAATCGAATTCTGGCAGGCTATATTGCAGCTGAGCAATGGTGGATGTTGGCGTGTTAATCGGCCAAAACGGCTTAATGGTGTCTGGGCCTTTGCTTTGCGTCCAAATTTGCACTTTGTAATCGTCCGCAAACGCTTTTAATAAGGCTTCGTCGTCAATAGTTAACACATCCATGATGCGCAAAATGAATACAATGACTTTATTTTCAAAGCCATTTTTTATATTGGCTTCAAGCCCATTTCTGTAGCCGGCCTCGCCAACGGCTAATTCAATCTGCGGCAATTTATCGCGAATGCTCAACTGCACAATCATCTGCTGCAAGGGCGTAATTAGGCGCGACACTTCTGGCACCAACACTTCGCACGAATTCATGTCCGCCACATAGCGCGTGGCTTTTTCGTTAAAACCCACCAACACGCGCTGCTTTTTATCCACATATTTCACACTTAAGCGCGCCTTATGCCGATATCCCCAAATCGGGCCATAAAAGGGCGGCAGCATATTTTCTGGTTTTACTTTGCCAATATACCGCAGATCATTTTCTAGCAAACGCTGTTTGGCGGCAACCTGCGCATTGGCATCCAAGTGCTGCAATTTACAGCCGCCGCACAAGCCAAAATGCGGACATTTTGGGGTAACGCGCTGATTGGATTGTTTTAAAATATCCACCACTTTGGCTACTTCGTAGCTGGGTTTGATGTATTGCGATTGATAGGTGACACGCTCATTTGGCAATGCACCATCAATAAAAATGGTTTTGCCTTCAACATGTGCAACACCGCGCCCTTCTTGGTCTAGTGACTCAATAGTGGCGGTTAAAATAGGGTTTAAACTGGGGTCAGAACGACTTTTATTGCGGCTTCTTCTCATGGCGCCATTTTAACCGAAAGGCCAGCGTTAAAGTAATGTCTAAATTGCGCAATCAATTAACCATAAAGGCTGGCGCAAATAAAACTATGGGGAAGGTGATGCCGACGGATTAACTTAACAATTGGTTAATTTGAAAGCGATGAATTAAAAACTAAGTTTAGAAGCCAAAAAACTCACTGCCAAGCCACTAAAAATTCCGCCCAATGTTGGGCTTTATGCTCTGTAGCGTAACTATTTAAGGTGTCGCGCACCAGCTTTATTTCTGCGTCATATTCTGTTTTGGTTAAATGCCCGCGCATGAGCTCAAAACGCAAATACACCAAATGCGTGTTGGCGACATCGGTTTCGCAATAATTGCGAATTTCTGCTATTTTGCCCGCCTTAAACGCATCCCACACCTTGCTACCATCCATGCCCAGCTTGCCAGGAAAACCGCATAACTTAGCCAAATCATCCAGCGGCGCGTTGGCGCGCGCGTTGTACAAAGCCAGCAAATCCATTAAATCTAAATGCCGCGTGTGGTAACGGCTAATATAATTATTCCATTTAAAATCTTTGTCATCCTCGCCTAAATCCCAATAGCGTGGCGCGACAACGTTATTCATCATGGCGCGATAATGCAACACGGGCAAATCAAATCCGCTGCCATTCCAGGAGATAATTTGTGGCGTGTATTTTTCAATACCGTCAAAAAAACGCTGAATGATTTCAGCTTCGGATGAGTGGGCATCTCCCAGCGTCCAGACTTTAAAGTTGTTACCTTCGCGCAGTGCGCAAGAAATCGCGCACACTTTATGCTGATGCAGCGGCAAAAATTCACTGCCGTTATGTTGACGACGTTGATGCAAGGCAATATTGGCCACATCTTCCTCTGTGACGTCGGCAGGCAAATCCAATAAAGCACGTAAGCCAGCGGCATCCGGGATGGTTTCGATATCGAATACTAAGGTTGGCGTCATGTATAATTTTATCGATTGCTGTTTGTGTTGGTGTTACAAACAGGCTGCTGAATTGCTGCACACCTTTTTACGCCCTCTTCACTAATACCGCCGCGCACATTTCTATATTGCGCAAAGCAATTTTGACTTTCTTTGTATCGTTGCTTTTGCACTTCGCAACTTTCATCGGTTTTAAATTCTGAATTCGTCAAATCCCGAGTCGGAGGAACTTCTAATATAACAGGCTGCGCTTGTTCAGGCTTATCTGTCGCACTGCTTTCCTCTTTTTTAATTGTCGGTATCACTGGGGCAGAAATCACATTTTCCTTAATCTCCACCTTTTTTGCTTTATGTTTATATTGAGCGGGAATTGAATCGCCATAATTGGTAATACCTTTTTCATCCACCCATTCATAAGTTTCTGCCTGACTGAGTACGGCATAAAACAAGCAAAAACTTAACACTAAAAACTGTTTAATATGCATTTTTTACCCATCATTTTCTGATTCAATTCGGTTTAAAAGATTATTTCTTCGTCCATCCACCTGCGCTTTGATAATACCAGCCACTTTGCGCTTTATCCACCCAACGGACTGCAAACGTATTGCGAATTTCGCCAGCCCATTCTGGGTGACCATTGCCAGCGGCGATTTCTTTGTACAGCGCATTACGGTCACTGTTTTCTGCCGCAACCAAACTGTTAATACCGCCGCGATCTTTTAACGGCACGGCTGTTGCATCGCGCACTGCAACCAGTCCATCGGCGGTTAAGCCAACTGCACCACTGCTATAATGCGGGCTTAATTGCGCATGGCGCGCTTGCATACTGTTTTTAATGGCCGAAATTGCAGGCGTGTTCACTTCTAAATCGGCCGCGGCGTTAACCCAGTTGCTGCTCAATAATGCTATAGCTAACAGGCTAAACGCGGTGATGAATTTTTTCATGGCATTTCCTTCAATATATTTTGTTAAATTGCGCAATGCGCTACTTCGCTGGCGTTTCTACCGGTTTTGTGCCAGCAGGTTTTGCGTTTGCAGGCTTAGTACTGCCTTTGGCAGGCTGTTCTTCACCCGGCTTTAATTGCCATACTTCGTCGATAATTTGATCGGCCGCTTTTTCTGCCGCAGCGGCTGGAAAGTAAATATTAATGGTGACGCAAGCGGGAATTAACGCCATTAATACCGCAATAATGCTTATTTTTTTCATTGTTTTAATCCTAAATTTAATGCTAAATTTAATGCTAAATTTTAATGCTAAGTTTTAATGTAAAAAGTTTTAATAGCAACTTTTAATACTGATTAATACTAAGTTTTAATGTTTGGTTTCTTGTTCATTATGACCACTTTTATATGGTTAACTATTTAACTTAATAGCCATTTTAGTTAACAATCACTTTGGTGTTGCTATCGGTAATGCGTTTAATTCTGCTCAACAAATCTTGCAAACTCACTTTTTGCGTGTAACCATTTACGTTTACCGCGGGGATGCCTTTACCTTTAACGATGACATACCCACTTGCCGTTGACTCCAGATTTATTGACTCCACACCGCCCATTTCACAAACATCTTGCCTTAATTTACAGCTTAACCCTATTTTATCGTAATTAAATTCTTTAAAAAATCGCAAAAAAGTGCGTTGCAAAGCTACCGCCGTGCCTTCGCCGCCCAAAGCGGTGATATTTTCTACCGCACGTTGCGATATTTTCTTCAAATGCTTGCCTTTGCTGGTTTGAATCGACGCATCCATTTGCACTGGTTTCCAGTTTTCCAGCAGCATATTACTCACATCACCATCCAGTTTGCCTTCAATCGCGCCAAAACTAAACGTACGCGTTAAATCGCCCAAATCTAAATTACGCATTTTTAAATCCGCATGCAAACGCGGCACCACGCCAAGCGGGTCATCAATCTGCAAATTATCCATGCTAATCGAGCCGCTAAACGCGTTAAACGTCATCGCGCCATCCATATTCAGTTGTCTGTTGGCATAAGTCACCAGCGGCACTTGGCCAGAAATTTGCCCAGTCATTACTGGCCAACCCAGCGCTTTGCTAAATTCACTCAAGGTAATAGGAATTAAATCCATGCGCAAATGCCAGGCCCAACCTTCTGCTAAACGCACGGCCGACACATCGGATAACTTCAACGCACCATCTAAAATGGGCAGATTGAATTGCGGCGCAGTGAGCGAAAATCGATTGATTTCTGCGGTTAACTTGGTCTCGCGCAACGGTAATTTAAGTAAATGACCGCTTTTATATGCTAATTGCAAATTTTTAGGCGCATCGTAATCCCAAGGAATATGCGCATTAATATGATTAAGCGCGAATCTGCCGTTTTTATCTTCAATATTGGCATCGCGCAAATCCAGCGAAAAACTGGTTGGCGCCAGATTTTTAATCTCAAATTGCCAATCGGCTTTGCCCGAAACGATCATATGACCAAAGGCAGATTTTTGCGCCATCGGCTGTAAAAAAACGGCGTACAAGCCTTCAAAATCCACCTCCTTTGCGCTGACTTGCACATCTTCTACTATTTTAGTTTTGATATTAATGGTGGCGGTGGCTTGCATTTTACCCACTTCATTCACCAGCAAGCTGGCCTGTTGAATAGTGAGAATATCCTGTTTAAATGTACCGTTAATTTCAAACGCGTTACCTGCTTTGCCAAAATAAAAAGGCTGCCAAAATAACTCTCCCGCCGTCCAGCTGATTAAACCATTCCAGGCCCAAATATCGTTTACGCTGTTTTTTTTTGCTGCCATTTTAATTTGACCAGTGAGTTTTTCGCCCGCATGCAAACCAGATTCATCACTAAAATTAGCACCGTTAAACGCAACATCCAGCGCAAAATTTAGAGGGTAACCGACAAAATTAACCGAAAAAGGCGCGCTAATTTGCTTAGATAAAAACTGACCGTTTAAGCATTGCGCTTGACCGATTTGCTCGGTTAAAAATTGGCCGCATTTCAAATCAACCTTTGCAAAGTCTTTTTCGTTGACGGGTTTTAAATCGGCATTTAACAGCAAGGTTGGCTGAGCGCCTTTTAAATCAACTTGAAAATTAGCATTTTTGAGCTGGCCAATAGGCGCATCAACCGCGCCTACTGTGATTTGGATGCTTGAAATGGCATGAGCGGGCAGACTAAAGAAAGTAAATAATAAAAATATGACAAACAACCGAAAAACGCAGATTTCTAAATGAGGCCAATATCGATTCACTATCCCGTAAAGCAAAAAATCGGACGCAGCACATGTTGCACTTTTCAATTTAAAGTCATGTAAGGACGTATTTTTTGCTTTGCAACGCGGCGTCATGACGAAATATACGTTTTTAGGCGGGGAAAACGCCTGTGGAAAGATAACGATCACCTCTATCGCACACGATTGACACAATCACCGCGTTTTCTACTTCATTTGATAACTGCAATGCCGTATAAAGCCCGCCACCACTGGATACTCCCGCAAAAATACCTTCTTGAGTTGCCAGTTTTCGCGTCATATTTTCGGCATTTTTTTGGCTGACATAGCGTAATTCATCGACGCGTTTTGCATCAAAAATAGTTGGCATATATTCCTCTGGCCATTTGCGGATACCGGGAATTTGTGCGCCTTCTTCTGGTTGCACGCCAATGATCTGGATGTTTTCGTTTTGCTCTTTTAAGTAACGCGAAACGCCCATAATCGTACCGGTGGTGCCCATGCTGGAAACAAAATGCGTAACTTTTCCCGCTGTATCACGCCAAATTTCTGGGCCTGTGGTTTCATAATGCGCCAGCGGATTATCTGGATTACCAAATTGATCCAGCACAATGCCTTCGCCTTCCAACTGCATTTTCATCGCCACATCGCGCGCTAATTCCATACTACCATCTTTGGGTGTTAACACCAGTTCAGCGCCGTAGGCTTTCATACTTTGACGACGCTCAATGCTTTGATTTTCTGGCATCACCAACACCATTTTGTAGCCGCGCATGGCTGCAACCATCGCTAGCGCAATGCCTGTGTTGCCGCTGGTTGCCTCAATTAAGGTGTCACCTGGCTTAATATCGCCACGCGCTTCTGCGCGTGTAATCATGCTATAAGCAGGCCTGTCTTTTACCGAACCTGCCGGATTATTGCCTTCTAGTTTCAGCAAGATAGTGTTGCTGGGGTTTGGGTTCAAGCGCTGTAATTTAACAAGCGGTGTGTTACCGACGAAATTGTCCAAGGTGCTATTTAAGCGATTAATTTGCATATTATTCAGTCTTTTTTATTTCGGTCCTCTTTAAATCATTACTTCTTTAAATTAATGAAATACAGGGTGACAAAAGCGGTTAATAAAAAAATAACTGGCCCGGCAAATACGCCGTAATAAATCATATAGGCGATGCCTGACTGCGTGCCTGCATGCGCGAAAGCATGCCAAAAAGTAAAGTTATTAAATATGCCGTATACAAACAGCGCGGCTAAGAATAAGGCGAATGCACTTAATCCATATTTTAGGCCAATTTTCCAGTGTTTTAACATGATTAAGTTGCTTTTCTGGTTACTAAATAAATGGCATAAGCCGCAAAGCCTAAAAATGAGATTAATCCTAACTGCGGCAAGGTTAAACCCAAGAATGTCCAGTCAATCGCCGCGCAATCGCCTGTGCCGCGAAACAGCAATTTAAAGGCTTTTTGCAGCGGAAAATTATCAAACATATAATCAAAACCCACGCCACAATCGGCAACCATACTTTCGCGATTGGCTTGCAGATACCAATGCCGAATCGCCACGCCTGCACCACCTAAGGCTGTTAATACTTGTAAAACCGCGAATATTTTTTTTAAAATATTGGCTGGCGGAATAAATGCGGCGATTAAAAACAGTACGCCCAACCCCATGAATAGCATGCGCTGTGTAATGCACAATGGGCACGGTTCTAATTGGTTAGTGGTTTGAATCACCAAAGCCAAAGCGACGATGCCAAAACATAAAGCGAATCCAATTAAATAGCCGTTTTTGCCTGTTAATAATGTGTTAATGAGTGTTTGATTCATGCGTGTGTTTTCCTGACCAATAGTTAACGCTTATAATTGCTGAATAAATGATTGTAATTGATAAAGCCGCATGACTGAACCTACAAACTATCCAGACCCGCAATTATTGACTGCTAATAGCCCGAATGCCCATATACTGACAGTAAGCGAGCTAAATCGTTTAGCGCGCGAAGTGTTGGAGCAATCTTTTCCGTTATTTTGGGTATCGGGCGAAGTATCCAATTTTACCCGCGCTGCATCTGGTCATTGGTATTTTTCGCTTAAAGATAGCGCCGCACAAGTCAAATGCGTGATGTTTAAAGGCCGCAATAGTTATGTGGATTTTATACCGCGCGAAGGCGATAAGATTGAAGCGCGCTGCACGGTGACTTTATATGAAGCGCGCGGCGACTTTCAGTTAACGGTTGAATTTGTACAGAAAGCCGGTTTGGGCGCACTGTTTGAAGCGTTCGAAAAGCTCAAAATTAAACTGGATCATGAAGGTTTATTTGATGCGGCGTTTAAAAAGCCAATACCAAAAAATCCGCAAGCCATCGGCATTGTTACATCCCTTGATGCAGCGGCTTTACGTGACGTATTAACCACTTTAAAACGCCGAAATCCCAATGTAAAAGTGATTATTTATCCAACGCCTGTGCAAGGCAAAGGCGCTGCACAATTGATTGCTAAAGCGATTCGTGCAGCAAGTGAACGTGCAGAAGTGGATACGCTGATTATTTGCCGTGGTGGCGGCAGTATGGAAGATTTGTGGCAATTTAACGAAGAAGTCGTCGCGCGCGCGATTGACGATTGCCCGATTCCGACTATTTCTGGCGTTGGGCACGAAACCGATTTTACCATTTGCGACTTTGTGGCCGATATGCGTGCTGCCACGCCGACAGCCGCGGCAGAACTGGCTTGCGCAGACATAAAAGTTTTGCAAAATCAATTAGTTAACTATCAAAATAGACTGAATAAACAGGTTAACTTTTTGCTGAATCAAGCGGCACAACAGCTGGATTTTTTAGCGCGCAGGCTGATTTCACCTAAACAACAAATTGAAATGCGCATATCGCAAATCAAGCAATTACGGCACCGTTTAAATTTAGCCATGCAACAAAATCTGCAAACCAATCAGCAGCGATTATTGCGATTAAGCAGCAGTATTGCGCAACTGAACCCCAACGCCGTACTAGCAAGAGGTTATGCCATTGTGCGTAGCGAGGTGATGCAAAGTGATTTACTCAATAATACAACGCCGCAGTTGATTAAAGATGCGCAACAAATCGCTGCCGAATCTCGATTAGACATTACTTTTTACAAAGGCAGTGCAAAAGCCAAAGTAATTAGCATTAAAAATTAATGTTTTTAAAGTTTAATTTTTATTGGTTTGCCCGTTTAATTGGTTGATAATACGCAATCGTATTAGCGCGCATCAACATGGATAATCAAACTTCTCACAAAGCAAAACTGCCTACTATGGCGCTAGCCGCTCTGGGCGTTGTATTTGGCGATATTGGTACTAGCCCTTTGTATACCATGAAAGAAATTTTTTCAACTGGGCATCACCTACTTCCGCTCAATGCAATGAATGTTTACGGCATTTTGTCGCTTATTACTTGGGCGCTTATCTTAATTGTGTCGGTTAAATATGTGGCTTTTATTATGCGCGCCGATAACCGTGGCGAAGGCGGCATAATGGCTTTGCTGGCGTTGGCTTCACGCAATGCTGTCGGTGATAGCAAAAAACAGCGCAATATCATGTTGTTAGGCATTTTAGGCGCATGCATGTTTTATGCCGATGGCATGATTACGCCTGCCATTTCGGTATTGTCTGCGGTAGAAGGTCTGGAAGTTGCTGCGCCCAGCCTGCACGCGGCGATTGTGCCGATTACGCTAGTGGTATTATTTTTACTGTTTTGGGCGCAAAGCAAGGGTACGGCGGTTGTAGGCGCGCTGTTTGGGCCCGTGATGTTGTTGTGGTTTGGTACTTTGGGTTTGTTAGGCATCTTGAATATTCTGCATGACCCGACGATTTTAAATGCACTTAACCCTATTTATGCGATTAAATTTTTTGCAATTCAGCCTTGGGTTGCTTTTGTTGCATTGGGCGCAGTGGTGCTGGCAGTGACTGGCGCAGAGGCTTTATACGCCGATATGGGGCATTTTGGCCGTTACCCTATTCGCCTGGCCTGGTTTGGCTTTGTGTTGCCGGCGTTATTACTCAATTATTTTGGCCAAGGCGCGTTAATATTGCATAACGCCGCAACCATTAAAAACCCGTTTTATTTATTGGCACCAGAATGGGCGTTATTCCCGCTGATTATTTTAGCGACATTAGCCACTGTCATCGCCTCGCAGGCCGTCATCACTGGTGCGTTTTCAGTATCGCGCCAAGCCTTGCAATTGGGCTATTTACCGCGCATGCATATTCAACACACCTCTGAAAGCGAGCAAGGTCAAGTCTACATGCCGCGCGTTAATTGGGGCTTAATGCTGGGCGTGATGGCGTTAGTGCTTGGCTTTGGCAGTTCAGGCGACTTGGCCGCGGCGTATGGCATTGCCGTAACGGGTGACATGGTGATCACTACCTTGTTGGCATCGGTTGTGTTTACCGAAATTTGGCGCTGGAGCAAATTAAAAACTGGTTTATTAATCGCTTTGTTTTTAACGATTGATTTAGCATTTTTCGGCGCAAACGTGCTAAAAATCCCAGATGGCGGCTGGGTGCCGCTGGTTATCGGCGTAGTTATTTTTGTGTTGATGCTCACGTGGAAAAACGGCCGAACCTTAGTTTATAGCCGATTAAAATCTGAATCGATGGCGATTGAACCATTTATTGAGGCGATTGGCGCGCATCCGCCGCCACGCGTGCCGGGCATTGCGGTATTTATGACACCCAATCCAGAAGGCGTGCCGCATGCCATGTTGCATAATTTAAAACACAATAAAGTGCTGCACGAAAAAGTGATGATTTTAACCGTTAAGTTTTTAGACGTGCCACATACTAATTTAGAAGAGCGCGTCACGGTGGAGGCGATGTTGCATGAATTTTATCGCGTTACTGTGCGCTATGGCTTTAAAGACGAGCCTGATTTGCCGCGCGACCTAGCACTTTGTGCCAGCAGAGGATTAACGGTAGAGCCTATGGATACATCGTTTTTTATCGGTAAAGAAATTTTGATTGTCTCAGAAAAATCTGAAATGGCGATTTGGCGTAAAAAAATATTTGTCGGCTTATTTCGCACCGCAGAAACCATCACCAACCAATTTAAATTGCCGCCTAATCGCGTTGTAGAATTAGGTTCGCAGCTTAAAATTTAATGCAAAAAGCCTGCCTAAAAACGCATATCAACCTTTTTGTTGCTGAAACGTTTATGCGCTATTCATCATTTAAACGCCATTTTTGTCTATTTTTAATTGCATAATTTTAGGAAAATATCTTTAGAAAACACTACCTTAGGAAACCATCATGAAAAAAATCACCGCTATTGTGTTAACCGCCATTTCCCTGCAGCTGGCTGGCTGCGCCACCACCACCCAAGATAGCGTTTCTGGCGTTAAGCGTTCGCAGTTATTGCTGATGCCTGCTGGCACTGTCGATACCATGTCTGCGCAGGCGTATACCGAGACATTAAAAAAAGCCGATCAGAAAAATACGCTCAACGTAGATAAAGCCATGTTGCAACGTGTACGTGGCATTTCCAATAAGTTAATCGCACAAGTGGGCGTATTTCGCCCAGATGCCACCAACTGGAAATGGGAGGTTAATGTTGAAAAGAACGACCAAGTCAATGCTTACTGTATGCCTGGTGGCAAAATCATGGTGTTTTCTGGTTTGATTGAAAAAATCCAGGCAACCGATGACGAGCTTGCCGCGGTAATCGGCCATGAAATCGCCCATGCACTGCGTGAACATGGCCGCGAGCGTATGTCGCAAGCCTATGTACAACAATTTGGCCTGCAAGCGCTGGCCGCTTTTGCCACTGGCACGGCAGGCGGCGTTGCTGTGCAGGCTGCAGGTGCTGGTTCACAGTTGTTTTTTGCGTTACCAAATGGCCGCGAGCAAGAACGTGAGGCCGATAAAATGGGTTTAGAGCTGGCAGCGCGCGCCGGTTTTAACCCAGATGCGGCGGTGACTTTATGGCAAAAAATGAGCGCTCTAAACAAAAATGCACCACCAGAATTTTTTAGCACGCATCCAGCCAGCGCAAATCGTATCGCTGAATTAAAAGCATTGGCACCAAAAGTAAGGCCTTTATACGAAGCAGCCAAAGCGGGGAAATAATCAATATTTAAGCCAAATTTAGTGTTAACTTGGCTTAAATTACAAGCGCATTGCTCACTACACTGCGCTTCATTTCTAGGCTTTATTTCTAAAGCTTTATTTTTAGGCTTTATTTTTGGCTAAATGTTGAACTAGGTTAAAATAACGCTTTTGTTTCATTAATTACATCTGAGAACTTTATGGATCCACGTCAAAGTATTATCGAAGCCGCGTTTGAAGACCGCGCCAATATTAACCCAGCCAACGCCACGCCACAATTAAAAACGCAGGTTGAATCGGTGCTCAAAGATTTAGACGCAGGCGTTTTGCGCGTAGCCAGCCGCATTGGCGGCACGCAAACCTGGGAAACGCATCAATGGCTAAAAAAAGCCGTATTGCTGTCCTTTAGATTGGATGACAATGTCTTGATGGACGATGGCGTGACGAAATACTTTGACAAAGTGCCGCCAAAATTTGCCGATTACACCGAAGCAGACTTTAAAGCGGGCGGGTTCCGTGTGGTGCCAAACGCGATTGTGCGGCGCGGCTCGTTTATTGGTAAAAGCGCCGTGTTAATGCCGTCATACGTCAATATCGGCGCTTATGTTGGCGAAGGCACAATGGTTGATACCTGGGCCACAGTCGGTTCATGCGCGCAAATCGGCAAAAACGTGCACTTATCTGGCGGCGTAGGTATTGGCGGCGTATTAGAACCCGTGCAAGCTGGGCCAACTATTATTGGCGACAACTGTTTTGTTGGCGCACGCAGTGAAGTGGTTGAAGGCGTGATCGTAGAAGATAACTGCGTGATTTCGATGGGCGTGTATATTGGCCAAAGCACGAAAATATACGACCGCGAAACAGGCGAAGTATTTTATGGTCGCGTGCCGGCTGGCTCTGTGGTGGTTGCGGGCAATTTACCTTCAAAAGATGGCAGCTACAGCTTATATTGCGCGGTGATCGTTAAAAAAGTCGATGCAAAAACCTTGGGCAAAGTTGGTATTAACGAATTGCTACGCGGCATTTAATTAGCGCTTAATATTGGGCAACATAAACGCTGGTTATTCGACATTTTTATAGGTTAATTTTAATTAAATAGTGCTTACTATATATTTTCAGTTATATAAATATATTTTTATATAACTAAATTTATCCTACAGACCATACTGTTTGCGCGCCAATGCAAACAGTATGGTTTTTTTGTCGCGTTATCTTGCGCGCCCGATAACGCATTAAATATGATGTGGCACAGTAGTTGCTTATCTTATATTCAAAAATAACATGAATAATCTTGAAGATAAACAATAATCATGCAAATCCATTACGACATTTGGCTTATATTGCTCTCGCTACTGGCAAGTAGCTTTGCGATGTATATCACTTTTGGGTTTATTGAGCATCTTTATCGTACCGCATCCCGCCACAGAAAATCGCTATTCAAGCTCTACTCAATGGCGATTGGCACCGGTTTATGGGCCATTCATTTTATTAATCTGCTCATATTCCATGGCGATCAGGTATTCACGATATTTTCATTTGCCATGTTGGCTTCCTGGTTAGTTGCGATTAGCATTGGCTTTAGTTTATGCGCCATCACCAGCAAAAAAATCATCACGTTTAAACAGTTAACCTTGGGTGGTGTGGTCATTAGTTTGGGCAGCTACCTGATGTTTTATTTAGCGCTAAGCGGCATAAATGATACCAACAGTCTGTGGCAATTTACCACCTCTATTTCTTTTGATACGCTGTCATTGTTGTTTGCGTTCTGCGTCGCATTAGGTTCTGCGTTGTTTTGTTTAGCTACATTATCCTGGATGAAAGATTATGCGGGAGAAAACAAGCTGTTTATTAAACTTATTTTCTCGCTTATTATGGGCGTCACCATTTTAGCCGTGCACGCCATATTTAACGCCTCCGTTTCTGTGCAAACGTACGCAGTTCATGCGTCCAGTTTGCTGCTTGCTGATAAGACTTTATCGGCAATTGTCATTGCGCTCGGTTTGGTTTGCCTATTTTTATTAGCGTTTGTCGCGGCTTTATATTACGAAAAATTTGGCGTCAGCTCATTTCAAATCAGCATGATGGATCAACACATTCATCCTGATACAAGCTCAAGCTACAAAGATCCGCTGACACAATTACCGAATCGGCGCGCGTTTCAGCGTGAACTGGAAACAGCGATCAAACGCAGCACGCGCGCAGGCAGCACCATTGCGCTTGCCTACATTGACTTAGACCATTTCAAACCGATTAATGACAGTTACGGCCATCATGTTGGCGATGCGGTGCTGATGTCAGTTGCGCAACGTTTAAATACTGCGGTGCGGGTTTGCGATTCGGTAGCGCGGCTTGGTGGCGATGAATTTGTGGCGTTAATTGAAGAGATTAAATCGGATGAAGATATTATCCCTATCGTAAAACGCATCGTGCAATCGATTAAAGAGCCATTTTTTGTAGATGGCCAGCAAATCGAGATTTCATGTTCAGTCGGCATTGCGGTTTACCCGCGCGATGGCGATATTGAAAAACTGATGATTTGTGCCGATGCCGCCATGTATAAAGCCAAAGAAAATGGTAAAAATCAGTTCAAATTTTTTGATGCTGAAATCGAATCCGCCTCAGATTTGATGCAAGAAATGCAGCGCGATTTACAAACTGCCATCAAAAACCATCAATTTAGCCTGGTGTTTCAACCCAAAGTGCATTGCAAAACACAATCGCCAATCGGTGCCGAGGCTTTAATTCGCTGGAATCACCCAACTAAAGGCGTGATTTTACCGATTACGTTTATCCCCGCGGCCGAACGTTTTGGCTTGATTAACCAGATTAATGATTGGGTGATTGAAGAAGGCTGCCGCGCCATTCATCGCGCTAAAGAAACGGGTTTCGACCTGAAAATTTCTATCAATCTGGCGCCGCAACAATTTAGAAACCCACAGTTGGTGGATGAAATTTTACGTTTGCGCAAACGCTATAAAATACCGGCAGAAAACTTGATGTTTGAAATTAAAGAAACCACTGCGATTAAAAATGAAGGCCAATTTAAGCACTTGCTGCGTCAGTTTAAAGCCGCCAATATTAAAGTAGCCTTAGATGACTTTGGCTCGCATCAATTTAGTTTAAGTTATTTGCAGCACTTAAATATCGACGAAGTGAAGCTGGATAAAATATTTATCGCGCAAATTAATGAAAATAAAGCATCGCGTGCGCTGGTCGATGCTGTGATTCGCCTGGCGCATGCGCTGAATTTAAATGTAGTGGCGGAAGGTGTAGAAACCGAAGCGCAACGCCAAGCGCTGGCTGAACTCGGTTGCGATCAAATGCAAGGTTATTTATTCTCCAAACCGATTTCTGAGGATAAGTTACTCAAACTATTTAAACAACTTAGCAGCAGCTTTGAGTCAAGTGGCGAATTTTTAATTTCAGATTATCAATCAGAAGCAGCATAAACACGACACAGGGTAATGCGAGATGTTAAAATAAGGCTTAAAATTGATTAAGGCTTATTTTGCAAATACCCATGAAACTTTACGGCATTGCCAACTGCAGCACGGTTAAAAAGGCGCGTGATTGGCTTACAGCGCATCAAATTTCTGTTGAATTTCACGACTTTAAAAAACAAGGCATTACAGCCGCAGACTTAACCAATTGGCTTGCACAAATTTCACACGAAAAACTCATTAACCGCGCAGGCCTTACCTGGCGCGGTTTAGATCAAGAAACCAAAAACAGCATTAACCAAAATAGTACCCTCGACCATGCCTCCGCGATTGCAATAATGCAAACTAAAACCAGCTTGATTAAACGTCCTTTGCTGGTTAAAAATAATGTCATTTTATGTGCGGGTTTCGATGAAAATCGCTATGCAGAAATTTTTAATATCTAAAATTTGCACGACTTTTTGATTTGAGCCACTTTGCGATATGAGCCACTTGGCGATTTGCGCGACTTAACACATTTTTTAAGTCAAAAAATGTGTTAAGTCTTATTATAAAATCACACTATTGAATTAAAAAGTGAGATTGAATTAAAAGTTAAATGAAAGTTTTAAGCCATGAATAAAGCATCTCCAACAACGACACTTGAGTTAGCTATTGATTTGCTCAGACGCCGCTCCAATACGCCAGAAGACGCGGGTTGCCAAGAGACCATGATTGCGCGGCTTGAGCCGCTAGGCTTTAAAATTGAGCGCATGCGCTTTGGCGATGTGGATAATTTTTATGCCAGACGCGGCACAGCATCGCCATTGCTGGTATTTGCCGGCCACACCGATGTGGTGCCGACTGGCCCAATCGACAAATGGTACACACCGCCATTTGAACCGACCATTGTAGATGGCATGTTATACGCACGCGGCGCGGCCGATATGAAAACGTCATTGGCCGCTTTTGTGACCAGCATTGAAGAATTTGTCGCAGAAAATCCCAATCACACCGGTTCTATCGGCTTGCTGATTACCTCAGATGAAGAAGGTATTGCCGTAAACGGCACCGTTAAAGTGGTTGAAGTATTGAAAAATCGCGGTGAATTGATTGATTATTGTATTGTCGGTGAGCCGACTAGCAACAAAGTAGTTGGCGATATGATCAAAAACGGCAGACGCGGCTCATTATCGGCCAAGCTCACCGTTAAAGGCGTGCAAGGCCATATTGCCTATCCACATCTGGTTAAAAATCCCATCCATCTGGTCGCGCCCGCGATTAAAGAGTTGGTAGAAACGCTTTGGGATAACGGTAATGAATATTTTCCGCCAACCTCTTGGCAAATCAGCAATATGAACGGCGGCACAGGTGCCACCAATGTGGTGCCTGGTGAAGTGGAGATTCTATTTAATTTTAGATTTTGCCCAGAATTAAGCGGCGCCGATGGTGTTATAAATGGCAGCACCGAGGCCAATTTAAAACAGCGTGTGCATGCTATTTTAGACGCCCACCAATTGGACTACGATTTAGAATGGGAGTATTCACCTCCTTACATTACGCCGCGCGGCAATCTGGTTGAAGCGATTTCACAGGCGATTGTTGAAAGCTATGGCGTGATGCCAGAACTTTCGACTACAGGCGGCACCAGTGACGGCCGCTTTATTGCCGATGTCTGCAAGCAAGTAATTGAATTTGGCCCGCTAAATAAAACCATTCACAAACTAAATGAATGTGTAGGCGTAGCGGATATTGAGCCGCTAAAACAGACGTATAAATTAACACTTCAAACACTTATTAAATAGCAAGACTGATTAAATAGTAGAATTAATTAAATGGAAAATTTGATAAATGAACAAATTTGACTTAAAAATCCGGTTAACTCAATAGAAAAAAGATGACATGACGCATTTCCCCAGATTAGCAGAAGAATTATTCACCATTCGCGATTGGCTGCGTTTTACCGTCAGCCAGTTTGAAGAAGCGGAAGTTTTCTTTGGCCATGGCACCGATAACAGCTATGACGAAGCCGCGTGGCTGGTGATGAGCGCGCTACATTTGCCTCACGAGACGCTAAACAATTTTTTAGATGCGGTGATTACCGAGCAAGAGCGCAAACATCTGGCGCATTTAATTGAGCAACGCATTACCAAACGCACGCCAACGGCTTATTTATTGCGCGAGGCGTGGCTGCGCGGTTTTAAGTTTTATGTGGATGAGCGCGTGATTGTGCCGCGCAGTTTTATTGCGGAATTATTAGATTTTAATGAAGAAGGCGAACATGGCTTGCAGCCATGGATTGAGCATCCGGAGCTGATTAACTCTGCCGCCGATATTTGCACGGGCAGCGGTTGTTTAGGCATACTGCTAGCCAACGCGTTTCCAGATGCCACGATTGACGTAGTGGATATTTCGCCAGACGCAATTGCGGTGGCCAATATCAATATCGCTAATTATGGCTTGCAAGAACAAATCACCGCGATTGAATCGGATATGTTCACTGCTTTGGCAGGCAAAACCTATGACTTAATCATTAGCAACCCGCCTTACGTAGATGCTACTAGCATGGCAAAATTACCCACAGAATATCGCAACGAACCACAACTGGCTTTAGGTAGCGGCACCGCTGGATTGGATCATACCCACATAATCTTGCGCGAAGCGGCCAATTATTTAAATGATGATGGGTTATTAATCGTCGAAATTGGACATAACCGCGACGCCTTGTTGGATGCTTATCCTGATTTAGAGTTTACTTGGTTAACGGTTGAGTCAGGCAATCAATGTGTGTTTCTGCTTACTAAAGAACAATTAACAACATTCAGCCCATCTTAGCCGTTATTCCCATGCAAACGGCAATCCATTTTAGCCAACAAACAACTGCTGCAACATGCTCTATTAAACTTATCGACTAATTGATGAAGTTGCAGCGAAATACTCTATCGCTTTTTAGTCGTCGCTACCGGTAAATCGCTGCTTTGCCGCACGCGTCGGTTTGCTGGTTTTCGTGGTTTTGAATCTTTGAGCGCTGGCTTTTTAGCATCGGTATTTTTAGCAACACGTCCTCTATAAATAGGCTTACCATCTTCACCCAGTTCGCGCACTGTTCTATCCAACGCACTCATTCTTTGTTTGCGCACTTTTGGCACGAATACGGCGGTAGCCTTGTCTTTTTCGCGCTGATTTAACTGTCTTAGTGGCGCTTTTGGCACTTCTAAACCAGCCCATTCCAACAATTCCACCACAGTTTTTTGCTCTAGCTTTAACATGGTGCCGCGTTTTACCCTAGGCGGCAAATTCACCGGGCCAAAGCGCACGCGCATTAAGCGGCTGACGGGTAATTGAAACGCTTCAAACAAACGGCGCACTTCGCGGTTACGGCCTTCGCGAATAATCACTTGATACCAATGATTGGCTCCCTCCCCGCCTTGCGCACTAATGCTATCAAAGCTGGCAGGGCCGTCTTCCAACTCAATGCCTTGTGTCAACATGGTCATTTGCTCATCAGTCAGCTCACCAAAAATACGCACCGCATATTCGCGCTCCACTTCGTAGCGCGGGTGCATAAAACGGTTAGCCAATTCGCCTGAATTAGTAAATATCAACAGGCCGCTGGTATTCATATCCAGCCGCCCAATTGCAATCCATTTGCCTTGTTTGATTTTCGGCAGCTTGTCAAAAACAGTCGCGCGCCCTTCTGGGTCATCTTGACTAACGATTTCGCCTTCTGGTTTGTGGTAAATCAACACTTGCGGCAATTCCGCTTCAAACGATAAACGCACAGGCCTACTATCAATACGCACCACATCATATTGCGTCACGCCTGCGCCCACTTTGGCGATTTCGCCATTGATCGTCACGCGTCCGCTGGCTATTAATTCTTCCATATCGCGGCGCGAGCCTAAACCTTGCGTGGCTAACAGTTTATGCAAGCGCTGCATTGGTTCGGGTGCAGCGTTTTCGTCTACTTCCAGCTTAGTAAAGTTGGTTTTTGGACGGCGAATGGGTGCTTGTGGGTCGCGCTGCTGCTTGAAAGGACGTGCCATGATGAGCTTACTTTTATTTGCTAAGCAATGATTTTACAGTAGTTATTACGAAATCCAGCATAAATTAATGCATTGGGATTTGCTGGAAATTAATTTTCCAACGGAATTTCAGTTTGCGCAAAATCTTCTAACGGCGGTAATTCGCTTATAGTACGTAGATTTAAATCATCTAAAAAGTGTTTGGTGGTTGCATAAAGCGATGGCCGACCAGGTACTTCGCGCTGCCCCACAACATCAATCCAATCGCGCTCTTGCAATTGGCGCATCACATTTGGATTAACCGCCACGCCACGAATTTGCTCAATATCGCCGCGTGTGACGGGCTGTTTATAAGCAATAATGGCTAATGTTTCCATCACAGCACGTGAATATTTAGGCTGTTTTTCTGGGCTTAAGCGCGCAATAAATTCGCTAAATTGCGGCTTGGCTTGAAAACGATAGCCAGTCGCCACTTGCACCAATTCCAGCGTTTTGGCTGTGTTTTCTTGCACCCAATCTTGCTTTAATTCATCCAGCAACATGCGCAAAGTAGTACGCTCCATGCGGCCTGCAAACAGTTTCAGTAAATCGTCTAGGCTTAACGGCTGGCCAGCTGTTAACAATGCCGCTTCCAGAATCTGCTTAAATTCAGTAATATTATCGGGCTCTTTCACAATTACTCACTGGTATTCGCTTGTAAATAGATCGGTGAAAAGGCTTGTTGTTGTGTGATGCGAATCAAACCTTCTTTTGCCAGCTCTAAAATCGCTAAAAAATGCACCACCAATTTGGCTAAACCTTCTGTTACCACATCAAATAAAGCTGAAAATTCCACCATACCATCGGCTTTTAAACGTCGCAGAATCTGGCTCATATGTTCGCGTACCGACAACTCTGCTTTGCCGATTTTATGATGCGTAGTCAATTTCGCGCGTTTAAGCACATTGCGCCATGCTTCAACCAGCTCATTTAAACTGACTTCAGGCGGCTTAATCTCTGAAATATGCTGATAATAAGCGGCGGCTACGCTAATATCGACGCCCACTTGCGGCATCTCGTCCAAGCGCTGTGATGCTAATTTAATCGCTTCGTATTCCATTAATCGACGCACTAACTCCGCACGCGGATCGTCATCCTCCGCTACTTCAGTTGGTTTAGGCAGCAGCATCCGCGATTTAATCTCAATCAACATCGCCGACATCAGTAAATAATCTGCCGCTAGTTCCAGTTTAATGACTTTCATTTTTTCCACATACACCATATATTGCGCAGTCAATTGCGCCATGGGAATATCCAGAATATCTAGGTTATGCTTGCGAATCAGGTAAAGCAATAAATCCAGTGGACCTTCAAACGCTTCTAAATACACTTCCAGCGCATCTGGCGGTATGTATAAATCTTGCGGCAGCTCAGATAGGGCTTCACCATGAACACGTATACCTAATGTAAGTTGTGTTTGCATTGATCTTAATGCCCAACCGATTTTGAGAATAAATTAATCACAATGACACCTGCAATAATTAAGCCCATACCAATCATAGATGGCAAATCCAGACTCTGCTTGTAGACCAGCCAAGCGATAACAGCGATCAGCACAATGCCCATACCAGACCAAATGGCGTACATTATGCCGACTGGCAACACGCGCAAACTGATTGACATAAAATAGAATGCCGTGCCATAGCCTGCCACCACAATCAGTGATGGGATAAGTCGCGTAAATTCGTTAGAAGCTTTCAGCGCTGATGTGCCGATGACTTCTGCAAAAATCGCGATTGCTAAAGCTAACCAGTGATTCATGCTGTTCCTTTTACTATTATGAGTAGTTCAAACCCATCGCGTCTCTCACATCCCGCATGGTTTCTCGTGCTAATTTACGCGCTTTCTCACAGCCTTCGGCGACAATGTTTTTCACTAAAGTGGGGTCTTCTGCATATTGCGCAGCGCGCTCTTGAATCGGTTTTAGTTCTTTTAATATCCCATCTATGACTGGTGTTTTACACTCTATGCAGCCAATAGCAGCGGTTTTACAACCGTTTTGTACCCAATCCTGGGTAGATTGATCTGAATAGATTTCGTGCAATTGCCAAACCGGGCATTTGGCTGGATCACCCGGATCGGTGCGGCGAATGCGCGCTGGGTCGGTCGGCATGGTTTTGATTTTTTTAGCAATACTCTCTTTATCTTCGCGCAGTGAAATCGTGTTGTTATAGGATTTAGACATTTTCTGTCCATCTAAACCCGGCATTTTCGAGGCTGGTGTGAGCTTATAATCCGGCTCCAGCAAAATCATTTTACCGCCGCCTTCAAGGTAACCTAGCAAGCGCTCTTTGTCACCCATGCTCATGCCTTGTTGTTCTTCAATCAAGGCGCGAGCGGATTCCAGCGCTTCTTCATCGCCCGCTTGTTGATAAGCACTGCGCATTTCTTCATACAAGGCGCTTTTTTTGCTACCGAGTTTTTTAATGGCTGCCTTGGCTTTTTCTTCAAATCCCGTTTCTTTACCGTAGATATGGTTAAAGCGACGCGCGATTTCGCGGGTGAATTCGATATGCGGGATTTGGTCTTCGCCCACTGGCACTTGGGTTGCTTTGTAAATTAAGATATCCGCACTTTGCAGTAATGGATAACCTAAAAAGCCGTAAGTCGATAAATCTTTGCTGGATAATTTTTCTTGTTGGTCTTTATAGGTGGGCACACGTTCTAACCAACTTAACGGGGTAATCATGCTCAAAAGCGTATGCAATTCGGCATGTTCAGGCACGCGCGATTGGATAAATATCGTCGCGTTGGCTGGGTCAACACCCGCTGCCAGCCAATCAATGACCATTTCCCAAACCGATTCTTCAATGATTTCTGGCGTATCGTAATGCGTGGTTAATGCATGCCAATCGGCGACAAAAAACAGGCACTCGTGCTCGTGTTGCAGCTTAATCCAATTTTTAAGTACGCCATTGTAATGGCCTAAATGCAAATTGCCGGTTGGGCGCATGCCCGATAAAACGCGTTCTAACGCCATATTTAACCTTGACTTAACCTATCTGAAAATTAGAAAAACACTGCCGAAATGGACTGCAAAGTCAACATCACAAACGGCCACATGATTTTATCAAGAATATGCGTGACCAATAGCAGAATCAAAATAATAAAGCCGTAACGCTCAATTTGCGCGTATTTAACCGCTAGATTATTCGGTAGTAAACTCACGGCAATGCGCCCGCCATCCAACGGTGGTAATGGCAATAGATTAAGCACCATTAAAATAGTATTCACTAATATGCCCGCCGCGCCCATCAACGCAAATGGCAGTGCAGCGGTTTCAGGCAGAAAATGGGCAAATTGAATGGCGATTGCCCACAAAATTGCCATGGCCAAATTAGCGCCCGGCCCAGCTGCGGCTACCCACAACATATCGCGTTTAGGGTGACGCAATTTCATAAAATTAACTGGTACTGGTTTAGCCCAGCCGAAAAAGATGCCACCGACTAACATGGTAATGCTGGGCACAATCACCGTACCAACCAGATCGATGTGGCGAATGGGATTTAGGGTGATACGGCCTAAATGATGCGCCGTCATATCACCATAATAACGCGCGGCATAGCCATGCGCGGCTTCGTGCACGGTGATGGCAAAAATCATGGGAATGGCAGTAACTGCAATGCGCTGCACGGTAGTGAGCGATTGCAACGCGCTTAAAAGACTGAAAAAATCCATATTGCTTTCTAAACTTAACTATTTTTACGTGATTTTTAGTGTTAACTTTTCTAAAAGAAGCCTTACAAACCAAACGGCGCCGCATCTGCCACACCCTGGCGAATCAAAGCAGGTTTAGCATTCGTTAAATCAATCACCGTCGTTAAGCCTGCAAAACTAATGGCCGAATCAATCACTAAATTCACTTGGCTTTCCAAACGGTCACGAATTTCCCATGCTTCGTTCAATGGTTCGTCGTCATTTGGCAATTGCAATGTCATGCTTAACATCGGTTCAGCCAGTTCATCTAACAAAGCCTGCACAACCAAATGATCTGGCACGCGGATGCCGACTGCGCTGCGCTTTGCGTGTTGCAAACGGCGCGGCACTTCGCGGGTGGCCTTTAAAATAAAGGTAATTGCCGCTGGCGTATTGGCTTTTAATAATCTGAATTGGCTATTATCCACTTGCGCATACACGCTTAACTCACTTAAATTACGGCAAATCAACGTAAACAAATGGTCATCACCCAGCCCACGAATTTGGCGAATCCTGTCTTGCGCGTCCTTAAAACCCATCATGCAACCTAGCGCGTAGCTAGAGTCAGTTGGATACGCAATCACGCCACCACCACGTAAGATTTCAACTGCAAGCTTAATTAGCCGCGGTTGGGGATTATCGGCATTGATCACAAAATATTGCGCCATTGTTCAGGGCATCTCAATAAACTTAATTTTCGTCGTTACACAGCGTTGCTCATCAAAAATAATTCCTTAAACATCAAACATATGCGGCGTCATTATTTTTTAATCGCGCCTTGTTTGACTTAGAAACTTAAATTTATAGAGGCACACTTTAATTTAAATATTGTGCTTCTGTCCAATCCGCCCACACAGGGTCGCAATCTGCCGGCAAATCTGGCACACAACCCATGGCCATATAAGATAATCCTGGACCATGGTAATCGGAACCCAGTGAGGCTTTTAAGCTAAAGCGATGCGCGATTTTGGCAAATTGCTGATATTGCGGCGGATTATGGCTGCCCGTCACCACTTCTATCGCCGTGCCGCCGTAACTTCTAAATTCGTGCATCAGCAACAGCATATTAATCGTGCCCAAATCGTAACGGCCAGGATGCGCAATTACCGCTTGACCTCCTGCATTGGTAATTAGACTGACTGCCGATTCAAGGCTCATCCATTGATGATCGACAAAACCTGGTTTGCCTTTGACCAGAAATTTTTTAAACACCGACTTAACATCTTTTGCATGGCCATTTTTAACGAAAAACTGGGCAAAATGGCTACGCGTCATAATGCCTTGTTTGGCAAACTCTTTTGCGCCTTCATACGCGCCGCTGATACCCACTTTGGCCAAGCCTTCTGCCATTTGCATAGCGCGCTCTTCACGCCCGATGCGTACTGCAGCCAAAGCGTTTTTTAATATTTCGTTTTCGGCATCAAATTTTAAGCCAACAATATGCAACGTGCGTCTTTTCCATGTCACTGAAATTTCAACGCCATTGACAAAATGAATGCCATGCTGATTAGCAGCCTCACGCGCAACAGGCAAACCAGTAATATCATCGTGATCGGTGAGCGCCAGTACTTTAATGCCACTTTTAGCGGCATGCGCCACTAAATCTTGCGGTGTCAATAAGCCATCTGAAACCGTGGAATGACAATGTAAATCGATCTGTGCAGCCATAAATGATTATTCAGTAACGCCTAATGATTGAATATTTTGCAAACAAGTGTAAATCATAGCAAAATACTACCTTTACAGATAGTTAAGCTTTAGTTTTGAAGCCTTCACTCTACATAAAGCAACGCTTTTATTAAGCAACCCACTATTGAGCAACCCACTTAACCGAAAGAACGCATGAAATTTTTCTTTGATTTAATCCCCGTTATTTTATTTTTTATCGGGTTTAAGCTATACGATATTTTTACGGCCACGGCAATTGCCATCGGCGCCACCATTGCGCTGATTATCTACGCCAAAATTCGGCATGGCATCGTTGACAAAATGTTGCTGGTGAATGGCGCGATTATTAGCGTGCTGGGCGGCGTTACCCTTTTGTTGCACGATAAAACCTATATTATGTGGAAACCAACGGTGTTGTATTGGTTGCTGGCGGCGGTTTTATTGGCTGCTAATCTATTTTTTAAAAAGAATTTTATTCAGCAAATGATGGGCAAAATGCTCAATGCCCCTAAGCCGATTTGGGATAGATTGAATCTGGCCTGGGTGGTTTTTCTGGTAATTTTGGGTTTTGTGAATCTGTATGTTGCGTTTAATTACTCAGAGAATGCATGGGTTAACTTTAAGCTATTTGGCGTCACCAGCATTATGTTTATTTTCGTTATTGCGCAAACGCTGTTGCTTAAACAGTATTTAATTGAACCGATTGACGATAAAAAAGAGCCTGAATAATGCTATACGCTATTATTGCCGAAGATACGCCAAACAGTTTAGATAAGCGTGTGGCGCATCGCCCAGCGCATTTAGCCCGATTAACGACATTGCAAAATGAAGGCAGATTAGTATTAGCCGGCCCATTTCCAGCAATCGCTAGTGTAGACCCAGGCCCCGCTGGCTTTTCTGGCAGCTTGATTGTGGCAGAATTTAGTGATTTGGAAACGGCGAAAAATTGGGCAAATGCCGATCCGTTTGTAAGCGCAGGCGTGTATGCAAACGTTAGCGTAAAACCATTTAGAAAAACCTTACCTTAATCGCCACCATTTAATCGTCAGCATTTATATGAATTTAATCGAAACCATTCAAGCCAGACTCGCCGCACTTAACCCAATCAGCTTAACGATTCAGGACGATAGCGCACAACACGCAGGCCATGCGGGCAACACTGGCGGCGGGCATTTCAGCTTAACAATAGTGAGCTCGCAATTTTCGCAAAAATCGCAGATAATGCGACATCGTTTAATTTATCAAGCACTTACCGATTTAATGCCGCAAAAAATTCACGCGTTAAGCATACTTGCAATTTCGCCAGATGACCCCCACTAACTCTATTAACATCTTAATCACACGCCAATACTCCATTTATTAAACAAGGATTTTTATGAAAATCACCCAAATTTTTATTGCAATTGCAGCGTTAACAACCCTTTCATTGGCGCCTGCAGTTTACGCCGCCGATTCAGCCGCTACTGTCAACGGCAAATCCATCAAGCAATCTTGGGTTGATTACATTATGAAAGACGCACAAGCCCGCGGCCAAAAACCATCGGACGGCATGAAAAACGCCATTATTAACGAATTGGTTGGTTCAGAATTAGCCTATCAGGAAGCGCAAAAACAAGGCATCGATAAACTGCCCGATTACAAAATCAATGAAGAACTGACGCAACGTAAATTGCTGGTGAATATTTTTCTGGCTGATTTTATGAAAAAAAACCCAGTAACCGAAGCCGACACCAAAGCTGCTTACGAGCAATACAAAAAAGAGTTGGGCGATAAAGAATATAACGCGCGTCATATCTTAGTTAAAACTGAGGCCGAAGCGACCGACATTTTAGCTCAGCTAAAAAAAGGCAGTGATTTTGCCAAATTAGCCAAAGAAAAATCGATGGATCCTGGCTCTAAAGAAAAAGGCGGCGATTTAGGCTGGTTTTCACCTGCGGGCATGGTAAAGCCATTTAGCGAAGCGGTTGTTGGCCTTAAAAAAGGCGAAGTGACGCAAGCGCCAATTCAAACCCAATTTGGCTGGCATGTGATTAAAATGGTGGATACGCGCGCAACGCAAGTGCCAAGTTACGACAAAGTAAAAGAAAGCTTAGAGCGTACTTTACAACAACGTAAACTTGAAAAAATGATGCTGGACTTAAAAGCAAAGGCCAAAATTGAAGTAACTGGCGCTGCAACTAAATAGTCATGATGACTATAAAAGCAATAGCTAGAAACGTAATATCGAGTTAAGCATAAAATACGGTCATGTCATATTAAAAGCCTGCATTTGCAGGCTTTTTATTGCCTAGCTTTTTTGTAGCATAAACTTTTATTGCCTAGCTTTTTTTATTGTAAATGTAGTGAAATTTAAAAAAATATGTCACAATCAAGAACTATTATCATTTAGATTAAACTAAATGTAAAATTCAATAGGAAAAAGCATGTTTGAAACCTTAATGATCACCTTCAGAGAAGGCTTAGAAGCCTTTTTAATTATTGCCATTGCAATTGCTTACTTAACCAAAACAGGCGGAGAAAAATTAATCCCTTCGGTGCGTAACGCCTGCTACGTAGCGGTTGTGGGCTGCGTTATTTTAGGCATTGTACTTGCTCGCATCGGTGGATTAACGCCATTCTGGGAAGGAACGTTAGCACTGACGGCAGCCATTTTAGTCATTAGTTGTACCGTGCACATGCTTAAAATGGGCAAGCACATGAAGCGTGAAATTACGGGTGCAATCGATAAAGCCGTCGCCAACCCGACTGGCGGAGCAAAAGCAGCTATTTTCGCGTTTGTATTACTAATGATTGGTCGTGAAGGCCTGGAAGCCGCAACCATGATTGCCTCACTCGCACAAAGCAATGATAGTTCGCATCTGGTCATCGGCGGCATTTTAGGGTTATTGGTTGCAGCAAGCGTTGCGTGGGCGTGGAGCAAATACGGCCATCGCGTTAATTTAGGCTTATTTTTTCAGGTAACCGCCGTGTTCATGGTGATTTTTTCGGTGCAACTGTTAATTTATGCTTTCCACGAATACACAGAATCAATTGAATTTTATAATTTAGGCATCATTGACAGCGCCTACTGGCACGCTGCTACCGAAGAATTTGGTCCTCAAGGCCGCATTGGCGCCTGGATTTCATACAGTTTAGTTTTAGTGCCTTTGGCATTTTTAACCTTCAGCTTTTTAACCAGCAAAAATCCACCAAAATTAGCGGGCAGTAATTAGTCACCGTTTAAATCGGATTGAATCGTTTACATTGCTAAACGGCTGTGTAAGAGTGGTTGCTTATTCACACCGATAGTAAAGTATGCAATCAGATAAAACGAATTGGGAAGATAGGGTGGCAATTATTCTATCTACTTACAATGGCGCAAAATATGTGGCTGCCCAATTAGATTCACTACTGAGTCAAACCCACACTAATTGGCAATGCTATATTCGCGATGATGGGTCGTCAGATAACACGCTAGACATATTAAAGCCTTACCTTGCCAGCGACCGCAGATTTACATTTGTCGATACGATTAAAGGCAATATGGGGCTTAATCCAAGTCACTATTATTTGATCTCAATCACGACAGAAAATTACATCGCCATGTGCGATCAGGACGATGTTTGGGATGCAAATAAGCTTGAAGTGACTTTAGCCAAGCTGAAACAGATAGAAACGCCACAAAAAATACCCGCATTGGCGCACACAAATTCAGTGTTTGTTGATAGCAACTTAAATATGATTAGAGAACGCTTTTTGGGCAGGCGTGCACTGGCAGAAGGGCTTAATGGCATATTGTTTGCAAATAGCGCGCAAGGCGGCTCTATTATAATCAACGCTAGCTTAAGAGAAATGGCTATTAAATTTCCACCCTTGTTGCCATACGATTATCATTTGGCGATTATCGCAAACTTAGTGGGCAATAGAGTTTATCTTCCGCAGACTTTACTTAAATATCGCCAACATGACAAAAGCTCTATCGCAACTGGCGATTCAAATAAACCCAATAAACTATTAAAAACAGGCTATAGCAGCAGCCTTCTATTGAGTCTAAATAATTATCACCACATTAAAAATGACTTTGTTCAAGTTGTCGCTTCCAAACAAGCTGCATCTGACTTAGCTGATTATTTTTATTTATTTGAAGGTGCTAATCGTCTTAAAAAATTGCTGATTTACCTTAAAAATCGTTATCCATTTTATAAAAGAAAAGACGCTCTCGCTTTTGTCATTCTATTAATGAAAAATGTCGATTTAAAGGCATTAATCACGCCTTAGTACAATCGAGTACAATTGAATAAAGCCGTATAAATTTAAAGCATTTAATCGGATTAGCGCTTGCGCTTTCTGTTAAAATACTGTTAATTTTTAACTCTTTCAATTGCTTACCGCCCATGCCTAGCACTTCATTTTTAAGCCTTCGCGGCAGTTCTGCGTTATCTCCGTTCCGTCTCGATAAACTTTATGCCAGCTTAAAACAATCTGCACCTTATATTAGTCATATTTATGCGGAATTTACCCATTTTGCATTTAGCGATTTACCTCTTAGTGAGACAACGCAACAGATACTGAAACAGATTTTAACCTATGGGCCGCAAGCCCAATTAGAAGAGCCTGCTGGCGAATTATTTTTAGTAATTCCAAGAATTGGGACGATTTCACCTTGGGCGTCGCGCGCGACGGATATTGCGCATAATTGTGGGTTAAGTAGCGTGCTACGCATAGAACGCGGCATTGCGTTTTATGTAACCACGTTAAATAGCATGCCATTAAGTGATACCGAAAAAGCTACATTTAAAGCAGCGATTCACGACCGCATGACCGAAACGGTATTAAGCAATCTAGATCACGCACAACGGTTATTTCACAGCGCAGAACCTGCATCATTAAGCACTATTGATATTTTGCAGGGCGGCAAAACTGCGCTTAACGCGGCCAATAATGAAATGGGCTTGGCGCTGTCACCGGACGAAATTGATTATTTAGTTGAAAATTTCAGCAAAATTAACCGCAATCCCACAGATGTTGAGCTGATGATGTTTGCGCAAGCCAACTCAGAACATTGTCGGCATAAAATATTTAATGCAGATTGGGTGATTGATGACGAAGTACAGGACATTTCGCTATTTGGCATGATTCGCAATACCCATAAATTGTATCCTGGCCACACTGTAGTTGCTTACTCTGATAATTCTTCAATTGTGGCTGGGCAAAAAACCCAGCGTTTTTACCCAAATGTTTCAGGCGAATACGCTTATACAGGTGATGAAATGCACTATTTGATGAAAGTAGAAACGCATAATCACCCAACTGCCATTTCGCCTTTTGCAGGTGCCGCCACTGGTGCGGGCGGAGAGATTCGTGATGAAGGTGCAACTGGCGTTGGTTCTAAACCAAAGGCGGGTTTGACTGGCTTTTCGGTGTCCAATTTAAATATTCCAAATTTCACCCAACCATGGGAAAAGGGATATGGAAAACCTAGCCGTATCAGCACGCCGCTACAAATTATGACCGACGGCCCATTGGGCGCCGCCGCTTATAACAATGAATTTGGTCGACCTAATATTGCAGGTTATTTCCGTACATTTGAGCTGGAAACTGCTGATGCAGATGGTAAGCCCGAAGTACGTGGCTACCATAAACCGATTATGCTGGCGGGTGGCGTTGGCAATATTTCGGCTGACCACTCGCGTAAAAATCCGATTCCTGCGGGCGCAGCATTAATTCAATTAGGCGGCCCAGCTATGTTAATTGGGCTTGGCGGCAGCGCGGCATCCAGCATGGACACAGGCAGCAATACTGAAAATCTGGATTTTGATTCGGTGCAGCGCGGCAACCCCGAGTTGCAACGTCGCGCGCAAGAAGTGATTGACCGTTGCTGGCAATTGGGTGATAAAAACCCAATTTTAAGCATTCACGATGTGGGTGCTGGTGGTATTTCCAATGCATTTCCTGAGCTGGTAAACGATGCAAAAGTAGGCGCAATTTTTCAGTTACGCGATGTGCATAATGAAGAACCTGGTATGTCACCGCGCGAATTATGGAGCAACGAATCGCAAGAGCGTTACGTGATGGCGGTTTTGCAAAAGGATTTGCCACTCTTTAAAGCCTTGTGCGAACGCGAACGCTGTCCGTTTGCGGTGGTTGGCTACGCCACGCAAGAGCGACATTTAACGGTAGCTGACAGTCATTTTAATAATAAGCCTGTTGATATGGATTTAAGCATTTTATTAGGCAAACCGCCCAAAATGACGCGCGATGTAAAAACTGCGGCCAAAAAGTTAACACCTTTTAATACGCAAAAAATCGATCTCAAAGATGCCGTAGCCCGCGTATTAAGGCTTCCAGGCGTAGCAGATAAAACTTTCCTAATTACCATTGGCGACCGCACTGTTACGGGTTTGATTGCGCGCGATCAAATGGTCGGGCCGTGGCAAATACCCGTCAGCGATGTTGCGGTGACTTTGGCTGGGTATGAAACTTATGTAGGCGAAGCATTTGCCATTGGCGAACGCGCGCCGCTGGCATTGATTGATGCGCCCGCTTCTGGCCGTATGGCCATTGGCGAGGCGATTACTAATATCGCTGCTGCACAGATTGAAAACATATCCAATCTAAAACTATCTGCTAACTGGATGGCGCCTGCGGGTCATGTGGGTGAAGATGCGGCGCTTTTTGCAACGGTTAAAGCAGTCGGTATGGGGTTATGCCCAGCGCTTGGCATTAGCATTCCTGTCGGCAAAGACTCCATGAGCATGAAAACGGTGTGGGAAGATGGCGACACTAAAAAAGCGGTGACTTCACCTATTTCGCTGGTCGTCACCGCTTTTGCCAATACGCTAGATGCGCGTAAAACTTTAACACCTCAATTGAGAACAAATCTTGGTAAAAACTTAGGCGATAGTTTAGGTGGCAGTTTAAGTGAAACACGGCTGATTTTAGTTGACTTAGGCAATGGCAGAAACCGCATGGGTGGCAGCAGCTTGGCACAAGTGTATGGGCAACTGGGCGACACCGCGCCAGATGTGAATGATCCAGCACAACTAAAAGCATTTTTTGCCGCGATTCAGCAATTAAATGCGGAAAATAAGTTGCTGGCTTATCACGATAGAAGTGACGGCGGCTTATTTAGCACTTTAGCGGAAATGGCTTTCGCAGGACATTGCGGCGTAGATATTGATCTCTCTGATTTAAAAGGCGATGCGGCAAGCATTCTGTTTAACGAAGAATTGGGTGCGGTAATTCAAGTGCGCACAGCCGATTCCGAAGCGGTTTTAGCTCGACTAAAACCATTAACTACGCATGTGATTGGCATTGTGACCAATCAAAATCAAATCAATATCAGGCAAAATGGCCAAACTGTTTTTGCGGATAGTCGCATCAACTTGCATCGCATGTGGTCTGAAACCACTTACCGCATGCAAAGCCTGCGCGATAACTCCGTGTGTGCGCAACAAGAATATGACCGCTTATTAAATGAAGCGGATACTGGCTTACACGCACACTTAACCTTTGATTTGAATGAAAATATTGCCGCGCCTTACATCAATAAAGGCATTCGCCCAAAAATGGCGATTCTGCGTGAGCAAGGCGTCAATGGCCAAGTGGAAATGGCAGCCGCATTTGACCGCGCTGGCTTTAGCAGTATCGATGTGCATATGAGCGATGTGATTAGTGGCCGCGTTAAATTAAAGGATTTTGCAGGCTTAGTGGCTTGCGGCGGCTTTAGTTATGGCGATGTTTTAGGCGCGGGTGAAGGCTGGGCGAAATCGATTTTATTTAATAGCCGCGCCAACGATGAATTCAGTGCGTTTTTCAATCGCGCCGATTCATTCGCGCTTGGTGTATGCAACGGCTGCCAAATGATGAGCAATTTACACAGCATTATTCCTGGTTCCGAGCAATGGCCGCACTTTGTTAAAAATAAATCTGAGCAATTTGAAGCGCGTTTTGCCATGGTCGAAGTATTGGAATCGCCTTCGATTTTCTTTAATGGTATGGCTGGCAGCAGCATGCCGATTGCGGTTGCGCATGGCGAAGGTTTTGCGGAATTTTCTGCAGCAAGCGATGTCAATAGCGTGCTGGATAAAAAGTTGGTAACGATGCGTTTTGTTGATAACGCAACTGGTTTAAACAACAAGTCAACGCCAACTGAAACATACCCGTTTAACCCTAACGGTTCGCCGCTTGGAATTACGGGTTTAACCACCCAAGATGGACGCTTTAGTATTATGATGCCGCATCCTGAACGGGTGTTCCGTGCGGTACAGCACTCATGGCGTCCTGATGATTGGTTAGAAGATGCGCCGTGGATGCGAATGTTCCGAAATGCCAGAAAATACGTAGATTAATAGCATCGTTTTAATGGTATGGTTTAGGTGTAATCTGTAATGCTGGTTTTATTTAAATGGCATTTTGCCAAAAAAAATTTTATAGGTTGGAGATAATTGGAATGAACAAATTAAAAGCACTTTTTGCAGTTTTAGCGATAAGTTTATCAATGCACGCATTTGCGATGACGGATGACGAATCGGTTGAATTTACTGAGGCTGTTGGCAAAGGTAATTTAAAAATAGTGAAACAATACGTGGCCAAAGACCCTAAAGTCGTTAACGAAAAATTCTTTGCATGGTCACCGATTCAAATGGCGGCCACTAAAGGTCAACTTGAAATGGCTAAATTTTTAGTGGAACATGGCGCTGATGTTAACTATGTACATCCAGTTACCCAATGGACCGCATTTCATTTAGCAGCTTTTGATAACTACGATGATATTGTTAAATATCTTGCCGCACATGGTGCAGACATCAATAAAAAAACCAAGGCAGACCTTTCGATTGTGCGCATCATGAAAGATGAAGGCGCACGTGGCGAAAACATGGTTAAATTGTTGACCTCGCTTGGTGTTAGAAATGATGGTTGCCAAGAAGAAAAATGCTTCTAATTAACCAAGACTGTTAACCAAATTTACAGCGTGATTAAAGTCACAGCATAAACGCGTTAATCTGTTTAAAATAGTGTTTTAATTAAAACAATGAACACTAAATGATAAACAAAAAAATAGTTTCAGGTTTTATTTTGATATCCTCGCTAGCGTTGCCTGCATCGGGCATGGCTGCTGAGGATATTGCTTTATTGCCGAGCCAGTTACACACTCGTGCGCTGGCTGCATCATGCGCAGCATGCCATGGTACAAATGGTCGCGCATTGGCAGGAAATGCAGTGTTAGCTGGCATGGATAGCGCTTATTTTACCGCGCAGATGTTGGCTTTTAAAAACGGCAACAGGCCAGCCACAGTAATGCAGCGTCATGCCAAAGGTTTGCAAGTTAGCGAAATTAACCAGTTAGCCGAGTATTTTTCTGCACAAAAAAACAGCCCGGCCATTAGCCCTAAATCGCAAATATTAAAGGCTAATCATGACTAATTCTGATGCAGACATAATCAATAATAGCCGTCGTAATTTTATTAAAAACGCTGGCGCAACTAGCATTTTCATATCCAGCTATCCATTCATCAGCGGCTGTGCTGGCAATTTAAAAAAACCTGCAGTTGGCCGCGTAGTCGTGATTGGTGGCGGTTATGCAGGCGCAACGGCTGCCAAGTATATTCGCATGTGGAGCGCAAATAATATTGATGTAGTTGTGATTGAAAAATCAAGCCAGTTTGTATCTTGCCCACTCAGTAATTTGGTGCTTGGCGGTAGTAAAAGCATTAATGACTTGACTTTTGGCTATGATTTGATTCAAAAAAATCATGGTGTGCAGTGGGTTAGTGATGAAGTTACTGCGATTGATAGCGTCAATAAAAAAGTCAGTATGAACCGTGGCGAAATCACATACGACCGTTTAATTATCGCACCAGGCATCGATATAATCTATGACAGCTTGCCGAACTTACAGTCTGCCGAGGCACAACAAGCTATTCCGCATGCTTGGAAAGCGGGCTGGCAAACGGTTAACTTACGCCAGCAACTTGAAAGTATGCCAAACGGTGGTGTATTTGTGATGAGCGTACCCAAAGCACCCTACCGCTGCCCGCCCGGCCCTTATGAGCGCGCTTGCCAAGTGGCGAGTTATTTCAAAAAACACAAGCCCAATAGCAAAGTGATTGTGCTGGATGCTAACCCAGAAATTACCTCTAAAAAAGGCTTATTCAGCAAAGTTTTTAGTGAAATGTATGCGGGCATTATTGATTACCGGCCAAATAACATTGTGCTAGAAGTGGATATTAACAGCAGAACAGTAAAAACTGATTTTGAAACGGTGTCTGCCAACGTGTTAAACATTATTCCACCACAACGTGCTGGAAAACCAGCGCAAATGGCTGGTTTGAATAACATTGACAAACGTTGGTGCGAAGTCGATTTTTTAACCTATGAATCTAAATTAACACCCAATATTCACGTCATTGGCGACTCTGTTTCTGCGGCGTTACCCAAATCTGCACACATGGCGACCAGTCAGGCGCGTGTTTGTGCTAGTGCAATTGTTGAATTAATGCAGCAGCGCACGCCAGACCCAAATCCTGTTTTTGCCAATACTTGCTACAGTTACGTCGATGACAAACAGGCGATGCATGTGGCCAATGTGTATCGCTACGATGCAGCGAAAAAAATTATGATCTCTGCCGAAGGTGGTGGTGTATCAGCCAGCCCATCAGAGTTAGAAGGCCAATTTGCCAACGCATGGGCCAACAATATCTGGTCTGATGTGTTAACTTAATCCTTAAAAATCCTTAAAAACAATCTCATGCTAAGTGCTTTTTCATGTTAAGTGCTTTTTTCCACAAAATTGCTTTATATCTGTCATTTGGCTTATGTCAGATAACTAATATTGGCTGTGCTTACGGTGCAGAATCCATCTCGCCGCCAAGTCAAATTGCGCTCAAATTACCGCCAGGTTTTGAAGTGAGTTTATTTGCCAAGTTAGCCGATAATTACGGCCAGCCGCGCATGATGGCGCTGGATAGAGATGGGCATTTGTATGTGGCTTTGGCCGGCTCGAATCAGGTATTGATGCTGCCAGATGCCAATGCAGATGGCGTTGCTGAAACGCCGATTGTTATCGCAAAAAACTTAACTGCGCCTAACAGCTTAGTTTTCGTCAATGACAACTTATTAATCGCCAATGAAAATGGCGTGGTTAAACTGACGCAAAAAAAAGATGCACAAGGCATTAAATACTGGTCTGCGCCGCAGCCTTTTATCAGCAATCTGGCCACTGGTCATCACACACTCAAAACCATCAAACTTGGCCCAGACAATCATCTGTATTTAAATATCGGTTCTAGCTGCAATGTGTGTGTAGAAACCGATTCGTCTCGCGCAACCATTCAGCGCTACACTTTAGATGGCAAACCTGCTGGCAGTTTAGTCACTTTAGGCAGACACGCGCCCGACCCAACATGGGCAAGAGGCTTACGTAATAGTCAAGGTTTTGCATGGCACCCTAAAACAAGCGCCATGTTTGCCACCAATAACGGTTCTGATATGCGCGCCAGCACAAAAAATGGCAAAGTCAATGATGAAATCCCGCCTGAACATTTGAACAAAATTGAGGCAGGCAAGAATTATGGCTGGCCTTATTGCTGGGCTGATCCTGCCAATTTAAACACGCTGATTCAAGACCCGAATTTTTTGGGCGCTGAACATTTTTGCCAGACTGCCACGCCACCAGCAATCACTCTTATTTCGCATTCCACGCCGATTGGCATCAGTTTTTTAGACAAAACTAACTGGCCTGCTGAATATAAAACTGATGCCATTGTAGCGTTGCATGGCTCTTGGAATCGTCAAAATCCCAGTGGCTATAAACTAGTACGTGTAAAATTTACAGGTGATAAACCTGTTGCGGTAACCGATTTTGCAACAGGTTGGTTAAATGAAAATGGCGTGTGGGGCAGGCCGATTGATGTCATTGTGGGCAAAGATGGCGCACTTTACGTTTCAGATGACCGCGCAGGTTATATTTACCGTATCATCTACAAACCCAACTAATAATCGATGTCAATTTAATGACTAAAAATCACCTAATACAAATTTTAGTATTGCTAATTGCAAGTATATTCATTCATAGTGTTGCGCTGGCAGATAGCACAAAATTAGCTGGCGATATTGCCGTACATATCGCCAAAAGGCATTATGAACACCCGGTGCGTTTATTGCACCCTTATCTGGATGTATGGCATATGAAAGGCCCGCTGGCCGAAAAAGCCGCACTAAAAACGCTTTCAAAACGTTTTGCCAATATTAATATGTGTAGCAAAACTGAGCGCGCAAATGTGGTTTTATTACTGGAGCCGCATATGTTTTACAATGCGCAACTGCGGGTATTTCATGGTGAAATCATTGCCAGAGTTTTTGTTAACTCAGCCGAATTACCCGATTTAGATAATCCGATTATCCGCGTGAAAAAACAGGCACAGCAAAACGGTGATTTAGGTATTAAGCCCGATTTTTACATGGAAAAAGCCTATATAAAAGCCATGGACAAAGTCATTAAAAATTTAGAAACTGACAAAACTTTTATAGCCGCCATTCAAGCGCCACAAAAAGGCAACGTTGCATCGTTGTGCGCTGCGCTAGACGATTTACCTGTCGCCAAAATTTATTATTAATAATCCTATTAACATAGCATATCGAAAAGGTTGACTCACATGAAAAAAACATTACTCGCATTGGCTTTACTGCAAACGCTGACCGCGTTCGCAAAAGAGCCGATACCAACAAAAATTACAGGCCTTAAAACACCAGAATCTGTAGTGCAAGCCAAAGACGGTGCAATTTATATTTCTGAAATTGGTGCGCCAGACACCAAAGGCGATGGTCAAATTAGCAAAGTTGACAAAAAAGGCAATGTGACAGTTTTTGCAAAGGGCATGGACGACCCAAAAGGCTTATCCATGATTGGCGATAAACTCTATGTCGCCGATGTTAATCGCATTTTAGAAGTGAACAAAGACGGTACTTGGCAAGTGTATGGTGCGCAGATGGCTTTTCCTGGCACGCCGGTATTTTTAAACGATTTAGAAGCCGATAAACTGGGTAATTTATATGTATCTGACAGTGGCAATTTAAAATCGGGCGGCGCGATTTATAAAGTCGCCAAAGGCGGCGCGCCGATTACTGTGATTACTGATAGCAAAAATCCTGATATATTGGCGCCAAATGGCTTGCTATTTGAAGGCCGCAATAATTTATTATCTGTGGATTTTGAATCAGGTATTTTATACCGCGTGAATTTAACCACTGGCGCCACCACAAAAGTGGCTGAAGGTTTTGGCGGCGGCGATGGCTTGGTTAAAACTAAAGCGGGAAAAATTATTATCAGCGATTGGAAATCAGGCAAAATTTATGAAATCGTTGCAGGCAAAGCGCGCGTGATAAAAGAAGGCTATAAAGCTGCTGCAGATATCGCTTTAAGCACAGACGGCAAACTATTGATGGTGCCAGACATGAAGGCAGGCGAATTGGATTTCGTTGAAATTAAATAATTGTTTAAAGCAATGTCATTTGTATAATGTCACACTGTTTGTTTAAAGTGTGACCAATGTAATGAGTCAAACCGAGTGTCGCGAAGCCGCGTTAAAGTGGCTTTGCGAGACTGAAGTTAACGCAAAAATCACGGGTATTTTAGCGTTAAGTAAAATGCCAGACATGGTCGTTAACACTTCTGTACAGCTTAAATCGCAGCACAAAATCCCTGGACATCCTGCCAAACCAGAGCTGGTTTCGCCACTGCATGTCAGCAAGCGTTCTATGCGCACCATTGAAGGCCGCGCAGCCTTAATACACGCCCTCGCCCATATTGAGTTTAACGCAATTAATTTAGCGTTAGATGCTGTTTGGCGTTTTGCCGATATGCCAGAAAATTACTATCGCGATTGGCTGAAAGTGGCCGCTGAAGAGGCCTATCATTTTTCACTGTTAAATGCGCATCTGCATACTCTGGGCTTTGAGTACGGCAGTTTTGCTGGCCACAATAGCCTGTGGGAAATGGTCGATAGAACCAAAGGTAGCGTGTTAGCGCGTATGGCTTTAGTGCCGCGCACGATGGAAGCGCGCGGTTTGGATGCGTCGCCAGCATTACGCAATAAGTTTGCGCAAGTGGGCGATTTAGCGATGGCAGAAATCTTAACGATTATTTTGCGCGATGAAATTGGCCATGTGGCGATTGGCAATCACTGGTTTAACTGGCTTTGCGTGCAAAATGATTTAGAACCGATTGCGACTTTTGAAGCGTTAAGAAACCAATATGATGCACCAAAATTACGCCCGCCATTTAATATGGAAGCTAGGCGCCAAGCAGGATTTAGCGAAGCCGAATTAGCTTTACTGGTTTAGATTTTTATTTGCTGGAATGCTATTTGCCAAGTTTGTTACTTGGCTAATTTACTTAGCTAATTTACTTGGCTAAATTTTTAGCTTAACTTTTCAATTAAGCGGTAAACAAACCCGCCACTGCATCCAAGCCATTGAAATTAAGCGCATAACTGGCTTGGCTTTGTACAATTGGTTTAGCATGGTAAGCCACACCAACACTGGCAACCGCCATCATTTTAATATCATTTGCACCATCGCCAATCGCAATGGTTTGGTCGACTTTTAAGCCCAAATTTTCACGAAGATTAACCAATTCTTGCGCTTTGCGGTCTGCATCTACAATATCGCCCAAAATATTGCCCGTCAGTTCGCCATTGAGTATTTCCAGCGTATTCGATACCGCGTAATCTAAACCCAATACATCTTTTACGTGGTTTGCAAAAAACGTAAATCCGCCAGAAACCACCATGGTTTTAATATTGTTCGCTTTACAAGCGGCTATTAATTCCTGCACGCCAGGATTGAATTGTAAGCGCTCGTCTATCACACGTTGCAATGCCTTTTCTGGCAAGCCTTTTAGCAAAGCCACACGCTGTTTTAAGCTGGTGGAAAAATCAATTTCGCCGCGCATAGCAGCTTCGGTGATTGCGGAAATTTGCGGTTTTAAACCCATTAAGTCAGCAATTTCATCAATGCATTCTATACTAATTAAGGTCGAATCCATGTCCATCACGCACAGACCAAAATGACTTAAGCGTTGCGCATCTGGCACCAAAGCGCAATCGATTTTTTGTTCGGCACAAAACGCTTTAACCGATTCAATGGCGCTAGATTGCGTGGGTAAATAGTAACTAAATTCAGCCACTTGCATAAATTGCGTATTGCCGCCGATTAAACGGTGAATATGAGTCAGATGCGCAACGGTAATTGCGCGGCCTTGAATGACTAAACGCATAACAAAATCCAATTAAGCTAAAAGCGCATTATATCAGTTGAATATTTAAAGCATTCATACAGGCAACGCAATAGCGCTAGTTTGCATGAGACTTCTCACTTATAATTGTTGAAAATGCCTGCTTTTCAATCTCACTTTAATCCTACTTAAGGCTTACGCAATGAAATCTGAACCCACAAATTCGTCATCAGGCTTGGCTTGGTTAAACTTACCCAATATGCCCGCACCAATTAAAGCCTTGTTTGCAGGCTATTTATTGGTGATTGGTGTAGGTTTGCTGATGGCAGGTTTGCAGATTATGCTCACCCATGGCATGGCCGATGGCAAAGTGGGATTATCTAAAAACGATATTGTGTATAGCTACTATGGCGACCGCACACATAGTAAATTAGAAAGCATGCTTAATGGCGCCATGAAAGCCAATGCGCCCGATGCAGTGCGTGCAGACATTATTCAATGGGTACACAAAGGCGCGCCAAAAGACGATTGGGATGCGCATTTTAAAGGCGTTTTTGCACAACATTGTGTCGCGTGTCATAGCGTAGTGCCTAATATTCCTAACTTTAATAATTTTGATGAAGTACAAAAAGTAGCCGCCACATCAGATGGCGCAAGCTTTCAAAGCCTAACTCGCGTGTCACATATTCACTTATTTGGCATTAGCTTTATCTTCTTTTTTATCGGCTTTATCTTCAGCTTTGCTGTTGGCGTGCCAAAAAAATTAAAGATTATCGCGATTGCATTCCCATTTGCATTTTTAATCATCGATATTTTGTCATGGTGGCTAACCAAATTAAATCCAAGCTTCGCTTGGTTCACCATTATTGGCGGCATTGGCTACAGTGTTGCATCCACGTTTATGTGGGTTACCAGCATGTACCAGATGTTTGTTTTATCGCGCAACGGTAAAGTGTATGGCAATGCCTGGGAGCAAGATTTATAGCAGCAAGACTTATAGTTAATTAATGCATTACTTTACGCAAAAAAGCCATACTGTTACCAGCATGGCTTTTTTTATTGCTAAAATACGGTTAAGTTTTAAAGTTAAGCTTAAGCCTTTAAACTCGCCACATCATCCACCACCACTGCAAACAAATCTCTCACCGCCGCTAACGCGCTATCGTGCATGGCTTGCGCTTCAATCACTTTGCCTTGTGGGCCAATCAAACTGCGGGTCGCGCAGGCGCTGGCAACTACGGTTGGCTTAAAGCCCAAATTAAAAGCACCGCGTGCTGTGGAATCAATACAAACGTGCGTCATAAAACCTGCCAGCACTACGTTTTCGATGCCCAACGCTTTTAATTGTGCCTCTAAATCGGTCTGCCAAAACGCGTTGGGATAATTTTTAACCACCACCGCTTCACCGCTCTTAGGCGCCACTTCTAGCGAAATTGCGCCAATGTCTGCACTCACGTCGTACGGCGTTCCCACGCCGGCATCATGCTGAATATGGATCACGGGTATTTTTAAATCGCGTGCCATCGTTAACAACTTTTGCGCCTCTAAAATTGCCGGTTCCACATGGGTTAACTGCATCACGCCACGACGGTAAGTATTTTGGCAATCCACCATAATCAAGGCAGAGTCTTTCAGGCTGGCGTGGTTAAATCCCATGCCAGTTATTTCACGCAAAGTTTGCGATGCTTGTGTCATTTCAATTTCCTCATGATGATATTGTTGCCTGTTTGGCTGATATGGCTTTTTTGCTAGCTTATGCCACGCTTTTGCGCGAAAATATCAGCTAAAATTAAAACCCGCATAAAACTACTTTAAAATGAATCTACACGAATATCAAGCTAAACATTTGTTGCAACATTATGGTCTTGCAACGCCTATCAGCATCGTTGTGCAATCGGAAGAAGCCGCTGCGGCAGCCACCAAAGAAATCGCGGGCAGCGCATGGGTAGTAAAAGCGCAAGTGCATGCGGGTGGCCGCGGCAAAGCAGGCGGCGTTAAAATCGTTAAATCGGCGCATGAGGCACAAGCGGTGGCCAGCGCGCTATTAGGCAAATCATTAATCACTTACCAAAATGCGCCAGATGGCCAACCTGTGCATCAAGTTTTGGTTGAGCAAACGCTGCCTATTGCGCGCGAATTATATTTATCCATGCTAGTTGATCGCACTCTAGAGCGCGTGGTTATCATTGCTTCAATTGCAGGCGGCATGGATATTGAAGAAATTGCCGCTACACAACCTGAAAAAATTCTGCAAGAAGTATGCGACCCGCTTATTGGCTTGGTGGATTATCAAGCGCGTAATTTGGCATTTGCACTGGATTTGAGTGGCGACCAAATTGCCGCTTTTGCCAAGCTGACAAAAGGCTTGTACAAATTATTTAAAGAAAACGATTTAGCGCTGCTAGAAATTAACCCATTAGTGGTGACCACCGATGGCAAGCTGGTTGCGCTGGATTGCAAAATGACAGTGGATGACAATGCGCTGTATCGTCAAAAAAGTTTGGCCGAGCTGCAAGATTGGTCGCAAAGCGATGCCAAAGAAGCGGTGGCGCACCACGCTGGGCTTAACTATATTGCGCTGGCGGGCAGTATTGGCTGTATGGTTAACGGCGCAGGCTTGGCGATGGCGACCATGGATTTAATTAAACTGCATGGCGGCATGCCAGCTAACTTTTTAGATGTGGGCGGCGGCGCAACGGCTGAAACCGTGACCAAAGCGTTTAAGATTATTCTGGCTGATCATAACGTTAAGGCGATTTTAGTGAATATATTTGGCGGCATTATGCGCTGCGATATTATTGCCACTGGCATTATTGCCGCGGTGAAAGAAGTCGGCATGACAATACCAGTTGTCGTCCGCTTGGAAGGTACGAACGTTGACTTAGGTAAGCAAATGTTGCGGATGAGTGGTTTAAATATTATTTCAGCCGAAAACTTAACCGACGCGGCCAAACAAGCGGTGCTGTCTGTTAAAAATCCAGTAGTTAAAAGCGCGGTGGTGGCAGCATGAGTATTTTAGTGAATAAAAATACCAAAGTGCTGTGTCAAGGCTTTACGGGCAAACAAGGCACATTTCATTCCGAACAGGCAATCGCCTACGGCACCAAAATGGTTGGCGGCGTAACGCCGGGCAAAGGC
The DNA here is from genome assembly GCA_046594915.1 of Methylotenera sp. Lineage (GTDB taxonomy): Bacteria > Pseudomonadota > Gammaproteobacteria > Burkholderiales > Methylophilaceae > Methylotenera_A. The sequence goes on from JBKJRC010000005.1 coordinate 255,817, forward strand.
GGTCAGCTGCATCTTAGTTTGCCAGTATTTAACACCATGCGCGAAGCGGTACGTGAAACACAAGCCAACGCCAGTGTGATTTATGTGCCGCCGCCTTATGCGGCAGATTCGATTTTAGAAGCGGCGGATGCGGGTATTGAATTGATAGTATGCATCACCGAAGGCATACCAGTGTTGGATATGCTCAACGTGAAGGCCGCCTTAAAGGCCAATGGCGCTAAATTAATTGGCCCTAATTGCCCTGGCATTATCACGCCCAATGCATGCAAAATTGGCATTATGCCCGGCAGCATCCATCTGCGCGGCAAAGTGGGCGTGGTGTCGCGCTCTGGCACACTTACTTATGAAGCCGTGCATCAAACTACTGCGCTGGGTTTGGGTCAAAGCACCTGTATTGGTATAGGTGGCGACCCGATTAAAGGCTTAAATTTTATTGAATGCTTAACATTATTTGAAGCCGACCCTGAAACCGAAGCGATTATTATGGTGGGCGAAATCGGCGGCTCAGATGAAGAAGCAGCGGCTGATTTTATTAAACACCACTTGACCAAACCCGTTGCGGCGTATATTGCAGGTTTAACTGCACCCGCAGGTAAACGTATGGGACACGCTGGTGCCATTATTTCGGGCGGCAGCGGCCGTGCTGAAGATAAAATTGCAGCGTTGGAAAACGCAGGTTGTGTGGTAGCAAGCTCGCCTGCTGGCTTGGGCGAGGCAGTGCTTAAAGCGATGCAGCTAAAAACCTGTAGTTAAAAAGTTACTTAAAATAGAAAAGGTCATCAACTTTTGAAAATAGTTAATTTGAAATTAGCAAATTTTATTGTTTTTTTATGGTTAAGTATCGCCACGCAACTGTGTTATGCGGAAGATATTCCGTACTTGCTAACAGCCGCATCCAAAGGCGATGTAGCTACCGTTAACGCCATATTAGATGGCGGCGCAAACGTTAATACCAAAGATGAAAATGGCATTACCGCGCTGATGTACGCCGCACGCAAAAACAATGCTGCTGTAGTGTCGGCGCTGTTGGATAAAGGCGCGGATATCAATGCCAAAGACAAAGGTGGCTGGACTGCGCTGATGTTTGCCGCTAAGAAAAATCATGTCGATACGGTAAAAGTGTTGCTGGAAAAAGGTGCCGACCCCAAAATCCGTGATGAAAGCGGCTGGAGCGCGTTTGGTATGGCGGCAACTTCTGGCTATTCTGAAGTGGTTAACTTAATGATTCAGCACGGCATTGATGCCAATGCCAAAGCCGATGACGGTAAAACTGCACTGATGTATGCCGCAAAAAGTGGCGATGTTGCCACCATCACATCGCTGATGACAAAAGGCGCCAATCCGAATGTGGGCGACCGCTTGGGCGTGACGCCGCTTATGTACGCGGCGCGTGAAGGTCATGCGCCAGCAGTAGCTTATATGTTGAATAAAGGTGCAAATGCAGATTTTCAGGACAGATCGCGCTGGACAGCGCTGACTTGGGCGATTAAAAAATCGCAGACAGAAACCGCCAAAGTGCTGATTAATAATGGTGCGAATGTAAATCACGAAGACTCTGAAGGCACGCCCTTATTGCAGCTTGCGGTTGATAATGGCTCGGCGGAAACTGTCAGACTTTTATTGGCGAATAAAGCCAATACAAAAGCACGCGATAAATACGGGTTAACGGCTTATGTATATGCGCTTAAAAAAGGCGATGCGGAAATTATTCAATTGATTAAAGATGCGGGTGGCAAGTATTAACCGCGCTTTTAATCTAGTATTACGCAGTGCGCGATGAGAATAATGCAATGAAAATAGCGCTCGCACAAATCAACTCGATTGTTGGCGATATTGCTGGCAATGCCGATAAAATCATCGATTACGCGAATCGCGCTTATCAAAATGGCGCCCGCTTAATGATGACGCCAGAGTTGGCTTTATGCGGTTATCCACCAGAAGATTTATTATTCAGGGAGGATTTTAACGTTGCCTGCGAGCAGGCAATTAAACGTATCGCACAAACATTGCCCAATATCAGCTTGTTAATTGGTCACCCGCACTTGCAGCAAGGCCATTTATTTAATGCCGCATCAATCATTAAAAACCGCCAAATCGTCGCCACTTATCACAAGCAAGCTTTGCCTAATCACAGCGTATTTGATGAAGATCGCTATTTTATAGCAGGCCAAACCTCGCTGGTTTTTGAGCATGAAGGCACAAAATTTGGCGTGCTAATTTGTGCAGACGGCTGGGAACCTGGCCCAGCGATGCAGGCTAAACAGGCGGGTGCGCAAGTTTTATTGTCGCTCAACGCATCGCCATACCATATGGATAAACTTGAAACACGCTACGAAGTATTGGCACAACGCGCCATTGAAACTGGCTTAAACGTGGTGTACCTTAACTTGGTGGGCGGACAAGATGAGCTGGTGTTTGATGGTGGATCGTTTGTGATGAATAATGCTGGCGAGGTAGTACAGCAACTACCGAATTTTGTTGAAGATTTAAGCTTTGTCGAGTTTATTAATCATCACCCAACGCCCGCAAACATTTTGCCAAAGCTAGATTTAGAAGCTGCTGTTTACCACGCACTCAAATTAGGATTGGCTGATTACGTCAATAAAAATGGTTTTCCTAGTGTGGTTTTAGGATTATCGGGCGGCATTGATTCGGCCTTAACGTTAGCAATCGCAGTAGACGCACTTGGCGCTGAGCGGGTAAAAGTCGTGATGATGTCATCTGAGTTTACTGCCAGTATGAGCGTAGATGACGCGATTGAAATGGCCAATTTGGTTGGCGTTAAGTATAGCCAAATCCCCATTAAAGATTTATTTAACTTGTTTTGCGATACACTAAAACCCGAATTTGGCGATTTAGCATTTGATACCGCAGAAGAAAACTTGCAAGCGCGTATTCGGGGCATGTTATTGATGGCGCTTTCGAACAAATTTGGCAGCATTGTGCTGACTACTGGCAATAAATCTGAAATGGCAGTGGGTTACAGTACTTTGTACGGCGATATGGCGGGCGGATTTTCGCTGCTGAAAGATGTACCAAAAACACTGGTATACAAGCTGGCAGAGTATCGCAATCGCTTGTCGCGTGTGATTCCAACACGCATTATCACCCGTGCGCCAAGCGCAGAACTACGTGCGAACCAAACAGACCAAGACAGCTTGCCGCCGTATGAGATTTTAGATGCGATTATGCAAGCCTATGTAGAAGACGATTTAAGCCGTGCTGCAATTGCAATGTTGGGCTTTAGCGAAAAAGAGGTGAATCGTGTGACCAATTTAATCGACCGCAACGAATATAAACGCCGCCAGGCGCCCGTTGGCGTTAGAATCACACAACGTGGATTTGGCAAAGATAGACGTTACCCAATTACCTGCAAGCTCGATTACGCATAAATTTGCTTATTGGCAGGTCTGTGGATTTGAAAATTTGCTTATTTGCAAATTTTGGTTTGATGCGTAAAATTAACTGAATTATTACGGATATATTCTAAGTATGGATTTGCACATAAAAAATATGCATTACAAAAATTTGCATTAAAAAAGTAGATTAACCTAGGGAGTGTGAGCATGAAAAAAATTGAAGCGATAATCAAACCATTTAAGTTAGATGAAGTACGCGAATCGCTCTCTGAAATTGGCGTAAATGGCTTAACGGTAACTGAAGTAAAAGGCTTCGGCCGCCAAAAAGGCCACACCGAACTATATCGCGGCGCGGAATATGTGGTGGATTTTTTGCCTAAGATTAAGATTGAGCTAGTGGTAAGCGACGAAATGGTGGAATCCGCAATGGATGCAATTATTAAAGCAGCGCGCACAGGCAAAATTGGCGATGGCAAGATTTTCGTTAGTAGCGTTGAACAAGTGATTCGCATTAGAACAGGCGAAACTGGTGAATCTGCGGTTTAACTAAGTGAGTCATTCATCGTGATTCCGTCATCAATACCAATGCAATGACGGAATGTTAACGCTAAAATTTAGCTAAAATCTGCGCGTAATTAATTTTCTTAACTAGCTTTTTTAGCGAATATTGATTACCACCTTATGTCCGAAATCATTAAAACCATTATCCTGCTCTCCATCGCCAACGTGTTTATGTCGTTTGCCTGGTACGCGCATCTTAAGGAACTGAATAATAAGCCTTGGATTATCGCCGCCCTTATTAGCTGGGGTATTGCCTTGGTGGAGTATTTATTTCAAGTGCCGGCTAACCGCATCGGCTTTGCGGTGATGTCGCTGGCGCAACTCAAAATGCTGCAGGAAGTCATTACGTTAAGTGTATTTGTGCCATTTGCGGTTTTTTATATGCAGCAGCCGCTTAAGTGGGATTTTTTATGGGCGGGTTTGTGTTTGATGGGCGCGGTATATTTTATGTTTCGTACTAATATTTAATTAGCGTAATTACATCGGTAAATTTAAATCAGTGCATTTAAATTGGTTTATTTAAAAAACTTATTTGACCTAAATTTCAGCCTTTAAACTAAAAATAAACTGCGCACATAATCCAAATCTTCCTGCGTATCCACGCCACTCGCTGGCGCATTTTTAGTAATCGTCACACCGATTTTATAGCCGTGATGCAACACTCTTAACTGCTCTAAACTCTCAGTTTTTTCCAGTTCTGTGCTGGTTAACTGTGCGTATTGCTTTAAAAAACCCACACGATACGCGTAAATGCCAATATGGCGATAGGCTTGAATATTGTTTTTGTAAGCCTCATCGCGCGGATACGGAATGGGCGCGCGGCTAAAATATAAGGCGTTGCCGCAGGCATCTATCACCACTTTTACAATATTCGGGTTTAGTAAAGCAGCTTCATCGTGAATCGTATGACACGCGGTTGCCATTACCGCATCGTTGCTATTAGCCAAATGTTGCGCGACTTCTTGGATTAACTTAGGTTCAATCAGCGGTTCATCGCCCTGCACATTCACCACAATTTCGTCATCCGCCCAATTCAGTTTATCGGCGACTTCAGCAATCCTATCGGTACCAGAAGCATGATCGATGCGCGTCAACACCGCTTTAATATTGTGCTGCGCTGCTACTTGGCAGATTTTTTCAAAATCGGTGGCAATCACAATTTCGCTGGCACCACTTTTTGCGGCTCGCTCAGCCACGCGAATCACCATCGGCTTGCCTGCAATATCCAGTAGCGGCTTGCCAGGCAGGCGCGTACTGGCATAGCGGGCCGGAATCACTACTTTAAAAGTCACTTAAATTATCCGTTAACTTTTTAATCAGCTCGTTTTTCAATTAACCGCATTTTATTCAGCCGTTTTTTCATCAGCGCCAATTTTTTCATCTGGGCCAATTTTTCTTGCTTCTTCCTGCAACATCACAGGGATACCATCGCGAATCGGGTAGGCTAGTCGCGCAGATTTAGAAATAAGCTCATTGTTTTTTTTGTCAAAAATCAACGGCCCTTTGGTGACGGGACAAACCAAGATACTCAGTAATTTAGAATCCATATCGATGCCTTTTTTCACGCATATTTGGTGTTAAGTATGATTATTGAGTTAATACTTAACGCTTATTTTGTTGCAATTTTTGCACAACCAATTGTATCAAATTGCCGTTAATTGTGGCCTCTATTGGCAACACCCAATGATGCGCCTGCGCAAATGGCTTGCACTTTACTGCATCTTTTTCTGTCATCAATACAATATCACACTCCATTTTGGCTAAATCAAATGCTGTAAATGGATGATGATCGTCAAAACTGAATGAGGCAAAATTTAAACCTAGCTGGCGTAAATGCTCAAAAAAACGCGCCGGATTACCAATGCCAGCCATGGCTTTAATACTTTTGCGCTTAAAATCTGCCGCGCTGGCTTTTAAAACAGGTTCTGCTAAATTGTAAAATTCTGCTCCAGTTAATTGCATTTGGTAAGCATTCATCACTGTTGCCGCGCGTTGGTTTTCTGTATTCTCAATTCCGTTTTTAATCACCGCATCCACTGTTTTCAGTCGATTGATAGATTCTCTTAATGAGCCTGCTGGCAACAAACGGGCATTTTTAAAATAGGTTTCCGCATCAATAACCGCAATTTCCATGTCGCGTTGCAAACGATAATGTTGCAGGCCGTCATCGCTGATAATCACATTACACTCTGGATGCGATTTGAGCAACTCAACCGCAACATGCACGCGGTCTGCGCCAACCCACACTGGGCAATTGCACCGATTTGCAATCAATACTGGCTCGTCTCCGACTATTTTAGGATTGCTATTAGCGTTAACCGCGGTGGGTAATTTTACACTGCCACCAAAGCCACGACTGATCACAGCGGGCCGATAACCCAGTTGCTTTAATTGCTGCACCAACCAAATAACCACTGGCGTTTTGCCGCTGCCGCCTACATGAATATTGCCAACGATAATAACGGGCACTGGCAGTGCATACGATTTGAGTGCGCCGAAACGATAAGCCCAGCATCTAAAATAGGTTAACGCAGCAAAAATCCATGAAAGCGGTAGCAAAACCGCATAAAAAAGTGCGTTTCTTTTGCGCCATGCGCGCTGAATGGTTTCCTGCGTCAACGTCATATCAACTGTTAATCAAACTCTTTTTGATACAACTTGCTGTAATAACCGTTTGTAACAATCAAATCATCATGCGAGCCAGCTTCGACAATTTTGCCATGATCTAACACCAGAATCCTATCGGCATTTTCAATCGTACTTAATCGATGTGCAATTACAATCGTGGTGCGGCCTTGCATTAAGGTATCTAGCGCGGCCTGCACAAATTTTTCTGATTCGGTATCCAATGCGCTTGTCGCTTCATCTAACAATAAGATAGGCGCATTTTTGAGTATTGCGCGCGCGATTGCGATGCGTTGGCGCTGGCCGCCAGACAAGCGCACGCCTCTGTCGCCAATCTCGTTTTGCAAACCATCTGGCAGTTGCTGAATAAATTCCCACGCATGCGCGGCTTTGGCCGCTTGTATCACTTCTTCTTCAGTGGAATCGCGTAATACGCCATAGGCGATATTATTAAAAACGGTATCGTTAAACAACACGATATCTTGACTGACTAATGAAAACTGGCTGCGCAGATTTTTTAATTCCAGTGCGCGAATATCGATACCATCCAGTAAAATCAAGCCTTGCTGCAACTCATAAAAACGCGGCAGTAAATTCACCATGGTGGTTTTACCACCGCCAGAGCGCCCGACTAAAGCCAGTTTTTCGCCCGGCTGAATCATAAAACTGAGATTATCCAATGCCAGTTTTTTAGCGTTGTCGTAGCGCAAACTGACGTTTCTAAATTCAATTTCACCGTTGGCGCGCGCAATGGTTTTTTCGCCCTCATTGATTTCGGTTGGGCTATCAATCACCTCAAATACGCTTTGCGCTGCGGCTAAACCGATTTGAAATTCCTCATTGGCGGCGGTTAAGTGCTTGATTGGAGTGATTAACATCAACAACGCACCCACAAACGCGGCAAATTCGCCCGCACTGAATTTGCCCACCGCATAATAAACCACCAAACCCAGCGCAATTGCCGCTAGCAATTCAATCACCAGGCTATTTAAGCCAGAAATACGCGTCAGGCGTAATTCGATATGGCGATTATTACCGACAATTTTGCCAAATCGGTTTTGCTCATAGTCGCCTGCGCCAAAAATCTTAACGATGCGCTGGCCTGCAATCGCCTCTTCCGCCGCTTTGGTCATATCGCCCATCGATTCTTGCACGCGCTTGGCGCTGGCGCGCAGTTTTGGTGTCATTCTGCGCAAATATAGCGCCATTAACGGCGTGACAATCGCAAAAATAAGCGTTAATTTCCAATCTAAATACAGCATATAACCGAGCAAACCCATGGCGGTCAGCGCATCGCGGATGACGGACAAAGCCACGCGCGTAGAGACGATGGACAAGCGCTCGGTATCGTAAGTGAGTTTAGAAACGGTCACGCTGGAAGAACCGGCGTCAAAATAACTGACGGGCAATAGCATTAATTTAGAAAATGCTTCATTTCTGATTAATTCAACCACGTGCCGCGCAATCCAACGCATGTAATATAGCGAAGCAAAGCCAGCAAATGCTCTGATTGCCATCAGGCCGAATAACATCAGCGGCAATGTATAGATTTGATCGGGCGATTGTTTGACAAAGCCTTCATCGGTGACTTTTTTAATCAGCGCCAGAAAGCCCGTATTGCTAGCCGACAACACAACCAAGGCAAAAATGCTGATTAGAAAATAGGTTTTGTAGTGCCAGGCGTAGCGAAACAAACGCAAATACAATAATTTTGCATTGGCGATATGCGGAATAGCGTCTTTTTTGCGAGAGGATTTCGACATTAGGTGGTCAGTCGAATAGGTGCGGGTAAGTAATGATACGGCTGCTTAAAATAGGTTAAGTTTAATGCGAATAAGTTTAATAACAATAAGCTACTAAAACTTAATGTTACCGTACAAAAACACACATTTATGAACCAGAACCCACTTGGGTTGCAAAGGTAATATGCGTGAAATTGGCCAATCTTGAGGCTTCCATCACATTTACAACCGATTGGTGCGTGGCTTTTGCATCGGCATTAATTACAATGGTTGGCTCTTTGCCATTGCCAACTGCTTTGGTTAATGCACTGGAAATATCGTTAATCGAGCCATTTTGTAATGCATTACCATTGACAACATAACGGCCAGTTTCATCCACTTCTACTGTCACAATCAATGGTTTTTCTTGCGGGCTGCTGGCTTCTGCAGTGGGCAGATTAATTTGCAATTCGCTGGTACGCGAAAAAGTTGCGCTCACCACCAAGAAGATGATGATGACCAAAAGCACATCAATCAAAGGCACCAGATTCATTTCAAGCTCTTCATGCCGTTTACCACGTTGAAAATTCATATTTTTCCTTTGCTACTCACGACTTAACCATTTAAAAGGCTTAATTTTTTGCTTTGAACTCACTTTAAATTCTCTCAGAATTCGTTTCAAATCGGGTGAAGACAAGGCATTTTTATGCAGACAGCACGATGTAAGTACAGCCAACAAAAATAGCGCCGTATTCGCCAGAATTAAAACGAGCACAAACGAAGTCTACGCAATTATTTGAGCTTAAACTATTTACGCTCACCGTGTAATATTTCAACAAGCTTAATCGCTTGCTGTTCCATATCAACCAATAGTCCATCGACCTTTGCACGGAAATAACGATACGCAATCATGGCTGGCACCGCAACCACAATACCCGCCGCCGTGTTGTACAAGGCCACTGAAATACCGCGTGCAAATTGAGCAACATCGTGGCCGCTGCTGGTAAACGATCCAAACAATTCCACCATACCAATTACCGTACCTAACAAGCCTAGCAAGGGCGCGACAGTTGCAATCGTGCCCAAGGTGGGCAAATAACGGTCTAATTTATGCGCCACAGCGCGACCCGTTTCTTCAATCGCTTCTTTAGTGATTTCGCGTGAGTTTTTGGCGTTAGCCAGTGCGCTGGCAAACACTTCGCCCAACAAGGAATGTTTTTCAAGTTTTGTCAGGGTTTCTTTGGTGACACCACCTTGGCTTAACCACTTCTGCACTTCAGGCAACAGATTGTTGGGTGCAACCACCTCTGTACGCAAGGCCCAAGAACGTTCTCCAATAATAGCTAATGCAATAATTGAAGCAATAATCAATGGCCAAATTGGCCAGCCAGCGGCCAGAATAATTTCCCACACAGCAAAACTCCTTATATTTTAAAAACTGCCGTTACTTTAGCTTGAAGCCGCCATTTCGGCAAGTTCAAGTTGCGCTGGTTGTCACTTTTACCATGGATCTTATACTATTTAAACCAATATTTATCTTGCCAATATTTAGGCTGAGTTTGCCGCCAAGATTCAACTTTTAATGACTGCTGCCGGGTAAAGTTAACCCTCAATTCACCATGATAATCGGAACGATAAATTGCCGCGTCGTTATTCTTATAATGTGATTCAATCATTGGCTTGGGATGCTTAAAACGATTTAAATAACCCACGGTGAAAATAACCTGTTTTGCGCCTACCGCTTGTATAAAACTGTGAGTTGACGAAGTTTTGCTGCCATGGTGCGGCGCGACCAATATATCACTTGAAAGCTTATTAATTGAGCGATGACTATTCGCTTCCAGCAACGCGGCTTCCGCTTCTTTTTCAATATCGCCTGTGAGTAAAATACTGCCGAATTGACTAGTTACTTTTAGTACGCAACTCCGATTATTGTCTTTTACATTCATCTCGTTGTAGCTAGTTTTATCTGGATGCAATATTTCAAATGTGACTTTATCCCACTGCCACGACTGCCCTGCAAAACATTTCATCGCTTTTTTGGCTTGCCAATCTTGCGGCACATCAAATGAAGTTGCTAGCCAGCTTACTGGCACTTGCGCCAACACAGAAGCTGCACCCCCACTATGATCGATATCATCGTGGCTTATAACAAACCCGTCCAAATGCTTAATGCCTTCACCACGCAAATAAGGCAGCACAATTCGAACGCCCGCATCATTTTGCGCCGAATAGCGACTGCCTGCGTCATACAAAAGCGTGTGATTGGCGGTTTTAAGCACCACACTTAAGCCTTGGCCCACATCCAATATACTCACTTGCATCTCACCCAACTGCAGTTTTTGTGCAGGCACAAAAAATAAAGGCAGCAATAATACAAAACCTACCCAGCGCTGCGGAAATCCGCGCGGCAACAGCAACCATATTACCCCCAGCAACGCCACCAGCATTGCCCATGCTGGTGGCGCAGCTTGCTGCCAAACAGCCATCGGCATATTGGCCAGCCAATTTAAGCCAAGCATGCACATTTGCAGCACCCAATGTGCGCCACCTAATACAAAATCTACAGAAAAAAGAACGTCCAAAAAACTGCCTAATATACTCAACGGCACCACAATTAGGCTAATAACAGGAATGGCCAGCGCATTGGCCAGCGGCGAAATAATCGACGTTTGCCCAAAAATTACAATCAAAATCGGCAATAAACCTAAGGTAACTGCCCATTGTGTGTGTATGGCAGTTACCAGCCAGTTTTGCAGTTGCAGCCTGCCAACGCTAATATAAGCAATAAAAGCGACCGCCGAAAACGATAACCAAAAACCAGGCGCAATCACTGCCCACGGATCAATCAACACGACTACGATTAATGCAATGGCTAAGGCGCGCGAAATTGCTAAATTTCGCCCTAACAACAGCGCGAAAGCAAAAGTCATTAACATAAACAAGGTGCGTTGCGTTGGCACAGAAAGCCCTGCAAGACAGGCATATAAAATGGCAGCAATGCAGCCAGCAATTGTGGCTGCTTTTTTAGTTGGCATGCACATCACCAGCGCGGGAATTCGCCGCCAGATAAAAGCAGTAAAAGCGAAAGCCAAGCCTGCCAACATGGTAATATGCAAGCCAGAAATACTCATTAAATGATTAGTGCCCGTACGCAAATACACAGCCCAATTATCTGCACTAATCTGGCTGTCATCGCCCATTACCAGCGCGCGAATCACACCTGCATAAGGCTTTCCTACTAATGATTGCGTGATGCGGTTACCGATTTTTTCACGCCAATACTCAACGATATAAGTTGGTTTAAATACAAAATTATGCAGCTTTTTATAGACACTTTTATTCACGATTGTGCCCGTCGCTCTGATATTTTCGCTCAACGCCCACGCTTCGAAATCAAACCCATGCGGGTTGTAAGTGCTGTGCGGGCGTTTTAATTTAACCGTCAATTGCCAACGTTGACCTGCGTGAAAATCGTCGATTTCATTGGATGGTTTTGTAGTGCTTAATGCTAAAGATTGAATGGTTTTTGGATAAAAAGTGAGTGAAATATGCTGCGGGATTTTTAAAACACTCTCTTTTGAATTAACACCTTTTAAGTCAGTATTTTTTGTTAATACGCGCTCAACATCAAACTCAAAGCGCACGCCACGCTCGGTTTTTTCTGGCAACGTGGCGATAACGCCCACGATGTTAACGCTTTTTTGTTGCCAATTTTTGGGCAACTCATCGCTTAACCTGATCTGCGCAAATGTGGCAGCCCAGCAAAAACCGATTGAACAAGCGGCTAAAAAAATCCAGCTATATTTAAAAAGTCTGTAGCTTAAAAAAAGTGATGTGCCAGTACTTAAATGGGATAAATGTAATTTGAATGGCTTAGTTTTTGCAGCGAGGAAAACCAGCATTAAAAAAACTGGCGCTAACCAGCAAAAATAACCGGGCAATGCCGCTTGCTGTTGTAGCAACCAAGCCCCTAATACAAAGCCAATTGCTGCGATAATCATATCAAAACTTGATAATGACGCTTAATCTACCAGCGGCTGTAATTTGCCATCCACCAAGCGATATTGCCGCTGCATTTTGGCAGCTAAACTCAAATCGTGCGTCACCACCACTAAACTAGTATTTTCGGCTTTATTCATTTCAATCAGCAAATCAAATACCAGGTTTGCAGTCACGCGATCTAAATTACCGGTCGGCTCATCCGCCAATATACAAGCGGGCTTTGTTACCAATGCCCTGGCCAAAGCGGCACGTTGACGTTCGCCGCCAGATAATTCGCCTGGCATGTGTTCTAAGCGATGACTTAAGCCGACTTTAGTCAATGTTTCTGTCGCAATCCCAATCGCTTCGCCACGCGGCATGCGACGAATCAGCAATGGCATCGCCACATTTTCAATGGCGGTAAACTCTGGCAACAAATGGTGAAACTGATACACAAAACCCAAGCTTTGGTTGCGTAAATGGCCTTTTTGCGTTTCAGATAGCTGACTTAACTCTTTATTCAACAAACTTACAGTGCCACTGGTTGGCGCATCCAGCCCGCCCAATAAATGCAGCAAGGTACTTTTGCCAGATCCAGACGTGCCAACAATGGCGATTTGTTCACCTTTATTGACCGTTAAGTCGATGCCGTTTAATACGGCGACATCTAAGCCCGTGTAGGTTTTATTTAAACCATTGCATTGGATAATATTATTCATATCTTAACGCCTCGGCAGGGTTAATTTTAGAGGCTTTATAGCTGGGATAAAGGGTGGCGAACAGACTTAGCACAAAAGACATCACTACAATGGTAATGACATCTGGCCATTCGACTTTAGACGGCAAATCGCTGATGTAATACACATCTTTGGCTAAAAACTGTACCCGAAAAATGCTTTCCAGCAGTGGCACGATGGTATCAATATTAAACGCGACTAGCACGCCAATCACGGCGCCCATCAATGTACCAATGATGCCGATTAACGCGCCTTGCACAATAAAAATGCGCATAATACTGCCAGGACTTGCGCCAAAAGTACGCATAATGGCAATATCCGCGCGCTTGTCGGTAACCGCCATCACCAATGTGGACACGATATTAAAAGCGGCGACCGCTACAATTAAAGTCAAAATAATAAACATCACGCGTTTTTCCAGTTGCACCGCTTTAAAAAAGTTAGCATGTTGCTGCGTCCAATCGGTGACAAAATACGCGCTATCTGCCTGACTTAAGCTTTGCGATAATTTGGCTGCCATGGCTGGTGCATCGAACAAATCATCCAGTTTTAAGCGCAAACCTGACACATTATTGCCCATGCGATATAACTTGGCCGCATCGTCAATATGAATCAGTGCTAAACCTGCATCGTATTCGTACATGCCGATTTGAAACAAACCGACCACTTTAAATTGCTTGATGCGCGGTACCACGCCTGTTGGCGTAAATTGACCTTGCGGTGCCAGCAACACGACTTTTTCGCCAATACCAATGCCTAATAAATGCGCTAAATCGGCGCCCAGCACAATATTAAACTCGCCTGCTTTCAAGTCGTCTAAGCTGCCCACTTTCATATGGCTGCCTAAATCGACGACCTGATTTTCTAATTTAGGCAACACACCGCGCACGATTGCGCCTTGCACCGCTTGACCATTGCTGAGCATGCCTTGCGCCATGACATACGGCGCGCTGGCTTTGACTTCTTTGTTTGATTTCACCTGCTTGGCAAGTTTCGGCCAATCGCTTAACTGATTATTGGCACCTGTAATTTCCAAGTGCGAGGCCACGCCCAAAATACGGTTGCGCAGTTCGTCCTGAAAACCATTCATTACAGACAGCACGATAATCAGCGCCGCTACGCCCAGCGCAATGCCAATCATGCTGGTAAACGAAATAAAGGAAATAAAATGATTTTTACGTTTGGCTTTGGTGTAACGCAGGCCGACAAAGAGCTCAAACGGCAGTTTTGATAATAATGACATAGACCGAATCTTAGCAGTTTATGTGCTTAAGATTCTAATTGGACTTTATAAAATGCAGAATAATAATGCACAATTGTTGATGTATAAAAAAGGTTTAATGAAACAGTACTTCTACAAACACTTATTTAAGCAGGAATCTCAATACTTACCCATTCGCGCTGCTTCATTTGCAACACGTCCGCTTGCACTAACTGCTCTTTGCCATCGATTTGAATGCGATATTGACTGCCGCGCTTATATTCACTTCTGGGCAAGATTAATGCATTTTTACCCGCAAAACGATGGCTATTTTTTAGTAAAATGCCTTCAAACGAATTCAGTTCAGTAAAACTGAATATATCGTCCTCTACAAAATAGCCAAATTGCACTTCTGTACTTTTGTTTGAATCTAAATGCGCTACTTTGACTGACATGGCTTGCGCACCAATCATTTCCAAGCCAGCGCGATACGAACCGTTTGCCTGCTTGCGCACACTTTTAATTTCAGCAACCATTAAAGCGGCTTTATTCTCAGTCGTGGTGTAACCCACCAATTTTCCAGGCTCAATCCAGTGATTGATTTCTTTGCCTAAATCCACGGCAAAACCGTTTTTGCTTTCATCCACCATCCACCAATTTTCGCTGCCCAAGTGATATTGCGGTGTTTGAGTGTTTAACTTATTGCGCCGCTGCAGTGCTAATTTAACATCGAGTTCATTCTCATGTTCATTCATCACAGTATTGGTGCTGAGGAATCCTTGTAGCAGCATAATCGCGCGAATGTTTTCTAATCGGCTAGTCACATCTTCCAAGCCAAAACTCACGTTAAGCAACTGTGTATTTAAATGCCGATCTTCTCTTCTGCGCTGGCGCTCAAAACCTTCTACACACCATTCTGCACGCAGTTTTTTAAATAATTTAAGCACTACCGATGGCGGCGCAACATGATCTAAACCAAATTCTGTTAATGGCTTTTGCGTGGCAACCGCGCACAAATAAGCTTCAATTTTATCCACCAAACGAGTGGTTTTCCAAAATCGATACTCGGCATATTTCTCCACTGCGCGAATTCTTTCAGGGCCTTTATCGCCCTCTAGATTAATAAAAAACTGGACTTTATCTGGCCGATATTTATTTAAAATTAGCGGATTAGTGGCCCAAATTTTCAATACCTGCTCGGTTAACTGGATTTGTAAACGGCTGTAATTACCTTTGTGCAAAGTGTCCATCATAAAGCCGTGTTTTAGCAGCGCGGCAATGCTGGTTTCTTTGCGATGAAAGCTATATAAGAATAAATTCTTGTTTACAATTGCCAAATTTTCAGCAAGTTTGATGACTTTATGCACAGTTGCCCACATGCCCGCAGGCGCAGGTTGATCGTCAAAATAACGCCATTTTGCCATCGCAAAAGCCGCATTGAGCAAGCGACATACAATCAATTGGATTTTATCTTCACCTAATATGATTTTATTTTGATCTTGGTAACAGTTAAGAAAATGTGTGTAAGAAAGATACAGTTGGCGATAATACAAATATGCGGCATGATAGATGCTGTCTTCTAATTTTTTATTAATCTTTAATATAGTCAAGTACTTATGCGTTTCTTTTTTAGCATAACGGTAGGTATTTCGGTCGATTTCCAGCACTAAATCGATGTCGAATTTGGCTTGAGTCATCGATTCAAATTGAATTTTAGCCAGCTGCTGTCTGGTCTCAATCAACACGTCTATCTCGGCCATTGCGGGCAAGGTATGCATCCAGACTAGCGATTTCTGCATGTCCTGATGCAGAAAAACTGACTGAAATTTATGTACAACCATTGATAACATGTTGCAAACCTAACCAATTGTTAATTTTGTTAATTGTGCTATTTGCAAAATGCGTACCAATTTAAATAAAGCAATCAATAAAAAGATGCAATACAACATTTTTAGTTAATTGAATATTATTCAATAATACTTCTAGAAATAATACTGTTAGTTGCCGCTTATTAAACCGAACTGTTAAAATAAAGCCATGTTTACAGGAATTATTCAAGCAATCGGCCAAATTGAAACGACAACCAAAGTGGGTGAAGACATTCAGTTGGTCATCCGGGCGGAAAATTTAGGCTTAGATGATGTAACGATTGGCGATAGCATCGCGGTGAATGGCGTGTGTTTAACCGTCGCGCATCTGATCGAAACCGATGCACTAAAAACATATTTTACGGCGCATGTTTCAAAAGAAACATTAAGCGTAACGGTTGGCTTATCGCATCCACAAAGAGTTAACTTGGAAAAAGCACTGCGCTTAAACGACAGGCTGGGCGGTCATTTAGTCAGCGGTCATGTCGATGGCATCGGCAGTGTTGTTAGCTTTACCGATTTAGGTGATTGCTGGGCATTAAGTATTAAAGCACCGCATGCTTTATCTAAATTTATTGCAAAAAAAGGCTCTATTTGCGTCAATGGCGTCAGCTTAACGGTTAATTCGATTGAAAAAGATACTTTTAGTATGAATATCATTCCGCATACTTTACAAAACACCACTTTCAATCAACTTAAAGCGAGTAGCCAAGTGAATTTAGAAATTGATCAAATCGCGCGCTATGTGGAGCGTATGACTGAATGGGCGAGCGAGATTTAAACCATGTCACTAAAATCTATTAGCCCCATTACTGAAATTATCGCTGACATTAAAGCCGGCAAAATCGTGATTTTAACCGATGACGAAAGCCGCGAAAACGAGGGTGATTTTGTCATTGCAGCCGAATTTGCAACCGCTGAACATATTAACTTTATGGCCAAATTCGGGCGCGGATTAATTTGCTTAACGTTAAGTGAATCGCGCTGCAAGCAATTGAATTTGCCACCCATGGTGCAAAAAAACGGCACGCGTTTAGGCACCAACTTTACTGTCTCTATTGAAGCGGCAACTGGCGTCACCACAGGTATTTCCGCCAAAGACCGAGCCGCCACCATCAAAGCGGCGGTTGGCAAACACGCTACGCCAAAAAGTATCATCAGCCCAGGCCATATTTTTCCGCTCACCGCGTTAAATGGCGGCGTGCTGGTGCGCGCGGGCCACACCGAAGCTGGTTGCGATTTAGCCGCATTGGCAGGAGTTGAGCCCGCCTCGGTGATTTGTGAAATATTAAAAGACGATGGCGAAATGGCGCGCTTGCCAGATTTGGTCGAAATTGCGCGTCAACATGGCATTAAAATCGGCACCATTGCGGATTTAATCCACTACAGAAGCGAGACCGAAAAACTGGTGGAACGTGCCACAGAGCGCACCGTTATAACGCCATACGGTCCAATGCGCTTGATTGCTTATGTGGATAAAATTGCCAACGAAACGCACTTAGCTTTGGTAAAAGGGGCGCCAACTGTGCAGCAAGAAACGCTGGTGCGTGTGCATGAACCTTTATCGGTATTCGATTTGTTAGATAGCACCAGTTGTACGCATAGCTGGAATATGTTGCAAGCGATGCGCGTGATTTCCGAATCGAATTGCGGCGTGATTGTGTTATTACATCACAGCGAAAGCGCGGGCGATTTAATCGCCCGCATTGAACATGCAGATCAACCGATCCGTTACAATCAGGAACTGCGCACTTATGGCATCGGTTCGCAAATTTTGCTGGATTTAGGTGTACGCAAAATGCGTTTAATGGCAACGCCACGCAAAATGCCCAGCATGATGGGTTTTGGTTTGGAAATTACTGGCTATTTGGAATGCGAAAAAAATTAAACGTATATTAATAGCCATAAAAAATGAGTGTTAAGTGATTGATTATTTTAGTTAATTTATGTTAAAGTCTTAACCATTGGAAAACCTTAATTTAACTGGTCAATTTCTCATCGCGATGCCCGCCATGACAGACCCTTATTTTTCTAAAACCGTTACCTATATTTGCACGCACAATCAAGATGGGGCAATGGGCCTCATCGTTAATCGCAGCACCGATATCACCATTACCGATTTGTTTGAACAGATCAAACTCAACGCAAATTCCCCGTTTTTACTGGAAAAAACCGTGCACTTTGGTGGTCCCATGCAAACTGAACGTGGTTTTATTCTGCACACGCCGCACGATGAATACAACTCGACTATCCTGGTCAACAACACCATCGCACTCACCACTTCTAAAGATATTTTAGAAGCCACAGCAGAAAACAATGGCCCTGAAAAAATGCTGATAGCGCTTGGATACGCAGGCTGGACGCCAGGCCAGTTGGAAGATGAAATGATGAACAATGCATGGTTGAGTTTAGATAGCAACAATATTCACGATATTCACACCTTGATTTTTGACGCACCAAACGAGACAAAATTTGAGGTTGCCATGCAGTTAATGGGTTTGAATGTAGCCAATTTATCGCATAATGCAGGGCATGCTTAAATGACCGCAGATAATACTGATGCAAATAAGCTAAATGGCGCAAAAAGTCATCAAAATCAAAACCAAAGTCATTTACCTATTTTAGAGCGCAAATATCCTGATATTACTGGCACATTGCTGGCTTTTGATTTTGGCGAAAAACGCATTGGCGTGGCGGTTGGTGAAACGCTGCTTAAATTAGCGCACCCAGTGACCACAATTGAAGCCGAAACCAATGATGCCAAGTTTGCACAAATTGCGCTTATCATTCAAGAGTGGCGCCCTAGCTTATTAGTGGTGGGCTTGCCCACGCATATGGATGGCACTGAGCATACCTTAACGCATTTGGCTAAAAAATTTGCGCAGCGCCTAGAAGGCCGTTTTAATTTGCCCGTCACCATGATAGATGAGCGATTAACTTCGGCAGAAGCCGCGCAAAATTTACATGCAATGGGCATTAAAAGTGCCAAACAAAAAAGCCTGCTAGATGCGGTTGCCGCGCAAAGCATTCTACAATCATACTATGAATCGTATTGTTAGAAATCGTATTTTTAGCAGTTTTAACGGGTTAACTTTTTTAAATAATTAAAACAATATCAACATGCAACTACCAAACCCAGAAACATTATTAAGCGACATCAGCGCGAAAATTCTCGCGCAATTGGCCAACCCTTTATTGGCTGAGAATAGCGCTTTAATCGGCATTCACAGCGGCGGCGTGTGGTTAATGCAACGCATATTATCCCAGATTAAAACAGCAATTCCATACGGCACGCTAGATGCGGCTTTATACCGCGACGATTATGCACAGCGCGGTTTAAAAGCAGAATTGCAGCCTTCTAACATTGCCTTTAATGTGCAAAATAAACACATTATTTTAATTGATGATATTTTTTACACTGGCCGCACAACGCGCGCCGCCATGAATGAGTTGTTTGATTACGGCAGGCCCGCCAGCATTACGCTAGCGGTATTAATCAATCGCGGCGGCGCCGAATTGCCGATTACGCCGCAAATTGTGGGTGCAGAAATTCTGCTTAAACCGAATCAGAGCTTACAGTTATCGCTAGACACCAAAGGCAAATTACATTTAAGTTTAGAAACAGACGGTATTTCAGCAAAAGACGATGTAAAGGTAAGCCATGTATAACCCACAATTGGATGCTGATGGTAACTTAAAGCACTTGCTCACCATTGAAGGCTTGCCCAAGCGTATTTTGAATCAAATTTTAGATACTGCTGAGACATTCGTCGGTGTTGCCGAACGCGATATTAAAAAAGTGCCGTTACTACGCGGCAAAACCGTGTGCAATATTTTTTTTGAAAACAGCACGCGCACGCGCACTACGTTTGAAATTGCGGCAAAAAGATTATCCGCCGATGTAATTAATCTCAACGTAGGCACGTCCAGTCAATCCAAAGGCGAAACCATTTTAGACACGGTGGACAACTTAATTGCCATGCATGCCGATATGTTTGTGGTGCGCCATGCGCAAAGTGGCGCGGCGCATTTTATTGCACAACATGTGCCAGATAATATCAGCGTGATTAATGCAGGCGATGGTCGCCATGCACACCCGACGCAAGGTTTATTGGATGTATTTACAGTGCGTCGTTATAAGCCAGAAATGCATAATCTGCGTGTGGCTTTGGTGGGCGATGTACTGCATTCGCGCGTAGCCAGAAGTGAGATTCATGCGCTGACCACATTAGGCGTACCTGAAGTGCGCGTGATTGCGCCGAAAACTTTATTGCCTGCGGGCATTGAAAAAATGGGCGTGCAAGTGTTTCACGACTTAAAAGCCGGTTTAAAAGATGTGGACGTGATTATGATGCTGCGCCTGCAAAGTGAGCGTATGAACGGTGCTATGCTGCCCAGCTCGCAAGAGTATTTTAAAACCTTTGGCTTAACCCAAGAAAAACTCAAATTAGCCAAGCCAGATGCCATTGTAATGCATCCAGGGCCGATGAATCGCGGCGTAGAGATTGATTCCAGCGTGGCGGATGGCGTTCAGTCGGTGATTTTACCGCAAGTCACTTATGGCATTGCAGTGCGCATGGCAGTGATGGCGATTCTCGGTGGAGGCTCTCCGTCAAGCCTACAATCCGCTGGCGGAGGCAACACATGAAAATTCACATTAAAAATGGGCATGTGATTGACCCAAAAAATAATATCAACGCCAAACAGGATGTGTATATTGCCGCGGGAAAAATCGTTGGCGTGGGCAACAAACCAGCGGAGTTTACACCGAATCAAACCATTGATGCCGCAGGCTTGGTTGTGAGCCCTGGCTTTGTCGATTTAAGCGCACGTTTGCGCGAACCTGGCTCAGAATATCAGGCAACTTTAGTCAGCGAATTGCATGCCGCAGCCGCAGGCGGTGTTACCAGCCTAGCTTGCACGCCAGATACACAACCGATTCTGGATGAACCAGGATTGGTGGAAATGCTCAAGCATCGTGCCAGACAGCTTAATTTAGCGCATGTATATCCACTGGGCGCACTCACGCGGCAATTACAAGGCAAATTGCTAACAGAAATGTGCAAACTGACCGAGGCGGGTTGCGTCGGTTTTAGCCAGGCAAATAGCGCCATTACCGATACGCAAGTATTGTGGCGCGCTTGCGAGTACGCAGCCACTTTTGGCTACACGCTATTTTTGCGCGCAGAAGATGACTACTTAGCTAGAGATGGCGTTGCACACGATGGTGAAGTCGCCAGCCGATTAGGCTTAAAAGGCATTCCAGCCGCGGCAGAAGGCTTAGCAATCGCCAGCATTTTACGTATTGCGCTTGAAACAAACACTAAAATACATTTGTGCAGATTATCCACCGCTGAAGGGGTTAACCTGGTGCGCCAGGCAAAAAAACAAGGCGTACACGTTAGCGCCGATGTCAGCGTGCAGCATTTGCACCTAACCGATTTTGACATTGGCTATTTTAATGCGCACGCCAACCTTAAACCGCCGCTACGCAGCATGCGCGATAAAGATGCACTGTGCGCAGGCTTAAAAGACGGCACGATTGATGCCATTTGTTCTGACCACACACCCGTGAATAATGACGCAAAATTGCTGCCTTTTGCCGAAGCAGAGGCCGGCGCAACTGGCTTGGAGTTACTGTTGCCGCTGGCACTAAAATGGGCCGCCAACAGCAAGTTAACATTGGCCGATGCGATTGCTAAAATCACTAGTCAGCCAGCTAAAATATTGGGTATTACAGGTGGCGATTTAAGCATTGGTGCTGATGCCGACATTGCTATTTTTGCTGCTGAACAAACTTGGACAGTGTCGCCAAATGCGCTGAAAAGTGAAGGTAAAAATACGCCATTTTTAGGCTTGGAAATGCTGGGAAAAGTGCAATGCACACTATTGCACGGGCAAATTACGTATCAAAGTGAGCAATAAATTAACCCATTTTGTGTGTTAACTTTTGTGCTGCACTAGCGGCGGTAACTAAAAGCACCTCATTTTCAAGTGCTTGACCTTTTTGTAAAAGGGGCAGATAGTCAGTACCGTGTTATAAAGTTTTGTCTGAATGCGCTTTTTGTTTCGATTCATCATTTAATTGGGGAGTAAAAATGAGTGCTTTTTTCAGTACGATATCGTGGTTTTGGTTATTATTAGGCGTTTTGCTGGGTTGGCTGCTCAATCGCTGTCTGTGTAAATGCTGTTGCAAACCAAAACCATCCATCATCCAGCCGGTTCCGCCACCTGCTAAAGTAGCTGAAATGCCTGCACCAGTTAAAACGACGGTTACTACCCCAAGTAAATCCACAGCCACAAGCCCAGCTGCAAAAGCGGTACTGCCGAAAGATTTGACAAAAGAATCGGTAAAGGAAACGCCAAAAGAAAAAGCAAAAACTAGCACAAGCACTATGATTACCATTGATATGGCAGCAGCCAAAACAGCTGGTTTTGCACTTAAAAATGCCAGCGATTTAACCGTAGTTGAAGGCATTGGCCCAAAAATTAACGAATTATTTCACAATAATGGCATTAAAACTTTGGCCCAATTAGCCAGTGCTACTGTGCCACAAATGCGCGCCATTTTAGACACGGGCGGTTCGCGGTTCCGTATTGCCAACCCTAGCACTTGGGCAAAACAAGCGGCATTGGCGGCTGAAAATAAATGGGCAGAACTTAAAAAATTGCAAGATGCGCTTTCTGGCGGCGTTAAAAAATAACTCGGGGAATATGCGATGAATCACTCATTTGAGCATCAATCCAGTTACCGCCTTTGGACTTGGCTAGTTGCCATTTTACTCGCGTTAATTTTGCTGTGGATGTTGCTCACAGGGCGCGGACAATCTAACGCCTGTTGCGACATTACGACTGAAGCGGCGATTGCTGTTGAAACAATGCCAGTTGAGACAATGCCAATTGAAGCCATGCCAGCCAAGCCAGTTACCGTAAATGAAGCGTTTAGCTTTGTTGCAACCAGCAACAACTTTACCAGTAAGGGTGACGGTGCGAATGTCGCGTGGTTAAGTCAGGCACAGGCATTAAACGCCATACTCAGCGGCGAAGACTTGCGTATGCAGGGTGATGATAAAAATGTACTGCTTTCTGGCATTGTGGATAGCGACGCAATTAAGCAACAAAAAGGTGCGCACGCGCAGGCTTTTTTTGGCCCTGATATTATAGTTAACAATCAATTGGTGATTAAAGCCAGCAGATAATAAGCATTTAATAAAAAATTAGCTGATTAAAAGTGTTAACTATTAATCAGCAGTAACAAAAAAAGCCGATGTTACATCGGCTTTTTTTGTTACTCAATACTTACAGACTAATTAAACAATACCCAAATGATCCAAGCCTGCGGATAAATCTTTATCATGCGCGCCTTTGCCATGCAACTTCACCTTTAGGCGTAAATCATTAACAGAATCCGCATTTTTTAAAGCGTCTTCATAGCTAATTGCGCCAGATTCATGTAAGTCATACAATGCTTGATCAAAAGTTTGCATGCCCAATTCGCGCGAACGGCCGATGATTTCTTTAATTTCGTGCACATCGCCTTTAAAGATTAAATCGGAAATTAGCGGTGAATTAATCATAATTTCAATCGCCGCTGCGCGGCCTATACCATCGATTTTAGGAATCAGCCGCTGCGAAACAAATGCGCGCGTATTGAGCGATAAATCCATTAGTAACTGATGGCGACGCTCTTCTGGGAAAAAGTTAATAATACGATCCAAAGCTTGATTGGTGCTATTGGCGTGCAAGGTGGCCATGCATAAATGACCCGTTTCGGCAAAAGCAATCGCATAATCCATGGTTTCACGGTCACGAATCTCACCAATCAAAATCACATCAGGCGCTTGGCGCAATGTATTTTTAAGTGCGATATGCCAATTTTCGGTATCCACGCCCACTTCGCGCTGGCTGATGATGCAATTTTTGTGCTCATGCACAAACTCAACCGGGTCTTCAATGGTAATAATATGGCCGTAGCTATTTTCATTGCGGTAGCCAACCATGGCGGCCAAAGAGGTGGATTTGCCAGAACCCGTACCGCCGACAAAAATCACCAAACCGCGCTTGGTCATGGCGATGTCTTTTAATACCTCTGGCAAGCCTAAATCTTCAAATTTAGGAATTTTGGTAGCGATAGTTCTAAATACTAACCCCACAGAACCACGTTGCACAAAAGCATTCACCCTGAATCGCGCAACGCCTGGCAAGCCAATGGCAAAATTACACTCACTGCTGGCGTCAAACTCTGCTGCCTGTTTGTCGTTCATAATCGAACGGGCGATTTCACGCGCCTGTTGTGCGCTTAATACTTGTTGGCTAATCGGCGTCATTTTGCCATCAATTTTCATGGCGGGCGGAAAACCAGCCGTAATAAACATATCGGAGGCTTTTTTGCCCATCATCAAGCGCAGCAAATCAAACACAAACTTTTCGGCTTGGCCTTTTTCCATCATCAATTCCTAGCGTTATTTTTCAGTGTCACTATTAATATTTAGCCAATAATCGAATCTTTATTAGCGGCTTTACTGCGCGCCTCGTTGGCGGAAATAATATTGCGGCGCACCAAATCTTGCAGATTTTGATCCAGCGTTTGCATGCCAATATTCTGACCGGTTTGAATCGCAGAATACATTTGCGCCACTTTATTTTCACGAATCAAATTGCGAATTGCTGGCGTACCAATCATGATTTCATGCGCGGCCACGCGGCCCTGCTCATCCTTGGTTTTACACAAAGTTTGCGAAATAACAGAACGCAATGATTCAGACAGCATGGAGCGCACCATTTCTTTTTCAGCCGCTGGGAACACATCGACAATACGGTCTACGGTTTTGGCAGCGGAGCTGGTATGCAAAGTACCGAACACCAAATGACCGGTTTCTGCGGCACTTAATGCGAGACGAATCGTTTCTAGATCACGCATTTCGCCCACCAGAATCACATCGGGGTCTTCACG
Organism: Methylotenera sp.; assembly: GCA_046594915.1. Taxonomy (GTDB): domain Bacteria; phylum Pseudomonadota; class Gammaproteobacteria; order Burkholderiales; family Methylophilaceae; genus Methylotenera_A. The sequence goes on from JBKJRC010000005.1 coordinate 280,826, forward strand.
CAATGCAGAACGTAAAGCGTTTTGAAAAGACAGCGTATGTGGCCCAACTTCACGTTGATTAATCAGACATTTTTTGGATGTATGCACAAATTCGATGGGGTCTTCAACCGTTAAAATATGCCCCATTTCGTTTTCGTTAATATAATCCACCATCGCGGCTAATGTGGTGGATTTACCCGAGCCAGTCGGCCCGGTGACCAGCACAATACCGCGCGGCGTGTTGCAGATTTCTTTAAAAATCGGCGGACAATTTAGTTGCTCTAAGGTTAGAATTTTAGAAGGAATGGTACGAAAAACCGCGCCAGAGCCGCGATTATGATTAAACGCATTAACACGAAAACGCGCTAGATTTGGAATTTCAAACGAAAAATCGCATTCCAACGTTTCCTCATACACCTTGCGTTGCCCATCATTCATGATGTCGTAGACCATACCGTGCACTTGGGTGTGATCCATGGCAGGCACATTAATTTTGCGCACATCACCATGCACGCGAATCATCGGCGGCAAGCCTGCTGATAAATGCAAATCGGATGCTTTATTCTTAACCGAAAAGGCCAGTAAATCTGAAATATCCACGTGCGGCTCCTGCTATAATAACGGTTTGCAATGGCGTTTAATCTGTAAAACTTTACTATTAATAAAATTTTGCTTTTAAAAAAGTTTACTTTTAATAAGTTACATTAAACAAATTACTTAAAGTGTTTGAATTATGACCATAATTGCGGATTCCTTGCAAGCGATTCAAGCAAATATTCAAGCGGCGTTACTATCGGCTAAGCGAAAAGATCAGGTGCAATTGCTGGCGGTAAGCAAAGCGCAAACTGCGGATAAAGTACGCACAGCCTATTTAAGCGGACAACATTTGTTTGGCGAGAACTACGTGCAAGAAGCCATAACTAAGCAACAGCAATTAAGCGATTTAAACATTGAATGGCATTTTATTGGCCCGATTCAAAGCAATAAAACTCAGCTTATTGCCCAACATTTTGATTGGGTACATTCAGTTGACCGCCTTAAAATCGCGCAACGTTTATCCGATTCACGATTAAATACACTAACGCCACTTAATGTTTGTATTCAAATAAATAGCAGTGCGGAAGCCAGCAAAAGCGGTGCCGATTTAGCCGAAATCAGCGCGCTTGCCGCTAGCATTAACACATTACCTAACTTAAAATTACGCGGCTTAATGTCGATTCCCGCGCCTGCCAGCGATTACGCCACACAATACGCGCAATTTAAAATTGTGTCAGATGTTTTTTACAGTTTGCAGCAGCAAGGTTTTAACTTGGATACGCTATCGATTGGCATGTCGGATGACTATGTTGCAGCGATTCACCAAGGTGCTACCATAGTGCGTATTGGTTCTGCGCTATTTGGTGCGCGACCAGTTTAATCAACTTATAAGAGAATAATCGCAATGAAATTAGCTTTTATTGGTGGCGGCAACATGGCATATGCCTTGATTGTGGGCTTAAAAAATAAAAAAGTAACCATGTCTAATATCGTCGTGGTAGAACACGATGTGAGTAAATGGGCACAATTAGAACAATTAGGCGTGCATGTTAGCGCAGATTTAACCAGCGTTGCCGATTGCAGCGCAATTGTATTGGCAATTAAACCGCAACAATTACCTATTCTAGCCAAAACATTATCAGCGTTGCTGCCAGCAAAAACAGCTTCGCAACCAGTTATTATTTCCATTGCGGCGGGTATTAGGCTAAACGATTTAAGCCGCTGGCTGGGCGGTTATCCAACCATTGTGCGCGCTATGCCCAACACGCCAGCGCAAATACAGGCAGGCGTAACGGGCCTGTATGCGATGCCAAACGTATCTAAAAAACACATTGCGCTGGCAGACCAGATACTAAAAGCCGCTGGTAGCACCATTTGGCTAGATAGTGAGGAAAAATTAGATGCGGTGACCGCCATCTCTGGCAGCGGACCCGCTTATGTTTTTTACTTGATTGAAGCCTTGCAAGCCGCTGCTTTAAGTTTGGGTTTAGACGCGCATCAAGCCAAACAATTGAGCATCGCAACGTTTAAAGGTGCGAGTTTATTGGCAGACGCCAGCACAACATCCATTGAAACCTTGCGCATGCAAGTCACCTCAAAAGGCGGCACCACCGAACAAGGCGTATTAAGCTTAGAGCATTCACAAGTGAAACAAGCCATTATATTAGCGGCGCAAAAAGCCTGTGAACGCGCAAAAACTCTAGGCCATGAATTAGGCAAAGATTAAACCGTTAACATTCACTATTTATTACAAAAAAGGCATCCATTTACATGTTAACTACCGCGCTGCAATTCTTGCTGACCACCATTTTAAACCTGCTCACTTTGGTATTTTTATTGCGTTTTTTTATGCAGTTATTAAGAGCGCCTTTTAATAATCCGCTAGGATTAATGGTCATTACACTCACCGATTTTGCGGTTAAGCCAGCGCGCAGAATCATTCCCAGTTTCAAAAAAATAGATGTCTCCACCTTTTTCTTGGCTTTAATCACGCAACTTTTGCTGCAGATTAGCCTGTTAATGTTGCGCAATTTTCCGCTGTTTGTCGCGGGCGATTCTGCCTGGCTCGGCTTTTTTGGCTTAAGTGTACTGGGTGTTTTTCGTGCTACTTTAGACGTATTCTTTTATGCTATTTTAATGCAGGTCATTTTAAGCTGGGTTAACCCGCATACGCCAATCAATGCTGTTTTAGACTATTTAACAAAACCCATTTTAAGCCCGATCCGCCGTATTATTCCTGCCACTAATGGCTTGGATTTTTCGCCTTTAGTGGCGTTAATTCTGATCCAAATGGTGAATATTTCGGTGTTTAGAACACTGGAAGCCCAATTAGCCAGCCTGTTTTAAGTTAACCAGATAATTTAATCCATATTTAAAAATATGCAATTTTGCTTTTTATGATAGTTAAATGTAACTAGCCAAATCAATCCACTATAAAATCGTACTTCACTTATACTCCGTATTATCCGTCCTTTTTATTAGTTATCCGTGTCTATCATATCCGCATCATGATGCATACTTTAGAAGCCAAAGTGAACGAGTACCAGCAATGGCGCAGTAACCTGACGCAAACCATCATGCGTTATCGTGATTGGCTTGCAAGAAGCCAACTGAGCGACGCGGTTAAAGAATTACGGCTGTATGACATAGTGGAGATGTTAGATCGCGATCAATTAGTGATGGCGTTCATAGCCGAATTTTCGCGCGGTAAAACCGAAACGATTAATGCTTTATTTTTTGCAGATTATAATCAACGTTTACTGCCCAGCGAAGCTGGCCGCACGACCATGTGCCCGACTGAAATTTTTTGGGATGCGCGTGAAGAGCCTTACCTTAAACTGTTGCCGATTGAGACGCGCGCAACGGACGATTCACTTGCCCATTTAAAAACCACGCCAAATGCCTGGCAAAAATTCAGGTTGAATACTGAATCGCCAGCCGAAATGCAGGCGGTTTTGTGCAATCTAAATGCGCAAAAGTCTGTCACCAAAGAGGCCGCACAAGCACTTGGGCTTTTTAACGCACAAGATGTCGGCATGATGCTGGAGCTGGAAGCGCAAGGCTTGCTTAAAATCCCTGCGTGGCGACATGCGACGATTAATTACCCACATCCGCTACTAAAAAGTGGCCTTGTGGTGATTGATACGCCAGGCTTAAATAGCTTGGGTGCAGAACCAGAACTCACTTTGAGCATTATTCCAAGCGCGCATGCGGTGTTATTTTTAACCGCAACCGATAGCGGCATTACACAATCGGACATGCAAATCTGGAACACCTTTATTAAGGGTCGCACCCAATATAAATTGGTGCTGCTCAATAAAATTGATATGTTATGGGACGACCTAAAACAGCAGCAAGATGTGGCCAACGAAATCGAGAAACAGGTCAATATTACCGCGCATCAGCTTGGTGTTTCAGCTGATTGTATATTTGCCATATCAGCGCAAAAAGCCTTAGTGGCGAAAATTAAAAAGAATGAATCTTTGTTGCAACAAAGCGGCATTGTGGCACTGGAAACCAGATTAGGCAGCCAACTTATTCAGACCAAACACGAAATTTTAGGCCGCACCCTCGCCAGCGAATGCAGTGAAATGATTAAAGCTTCGCGCAAGATCATTCAGCAACGCCTAAGCAGTTTGCATGCACAAATTTTAGAGTTGCGCGGCTTAAAAGGACAAAGCAGTGCTGCCACTAAAAATAGTCTGGCGTACCTTGTTAACGACCGAAAACGCTACGAAGCGTCAGTACCTACTTTTAACCGTGCTAACGATCAAATTAGCCAGATCAGCAAAAAAATATTGCGCCATTTAAGTGGTGATTATTTAGACAATGCGCTAGCGGCAAGCAGAAAAGAGATAGGCGATAGTTGGACCACGGTGGGCTTGAATAGAGGCATGCGCAAGCTGATGAAAGAAGCCAATGACTTGGCCAGCCTTGTTGCAACCGAAGGCAATGACATTAAAAAACTGGCCGATTCTATTTATCAGGTTTTTCAATCCAAACACGGGTTTGAGGTATTTAATCCGCCCGCACTTGATATGACCAATTTCAGCAATAATATGCAGGCATTAGAAAAAATCACCCAAAATTTTTGCGCCGATCCTGTGAATATGTTAACCGAAAAGCATTTTTTAATCCGCAAATTTTTCTTAGGTTTAGGCACACAAACCCATACAATTTTTACTCAGGCAGAAAAAGATTGTAAACGCTGGCTGCAAGATGTGTTAAATATACTGAATCAGCAAATGACAGAACATAAAGCCAGTTTAGATCAACGTTCTAAAAATCTGATGCAAGCTAAGGACAGCGCGCAGGCGTTAGATAATCAATTAGCGCAAGTGGAAAAAGAACATGCAGCTACGCTTAAAGAGGCGCAAGATCTGGATTTAATGCTGCTGGATTTATTAAAAATGGTTAAATTAGGTTCTAAAACAAGCATTGCTGAAAACGACACAGCTGCGTTTAAAAAAACGCCTGATTTAACACCTATGCCATTTTTAAATGTTTCTACAGACGGCCCACTTTAAAAGTCCCGCTTTAAAAACGTTTCACTTTAATTACGCGTTTTTTGCGTTAACTTGATCAATTCAGCCAAAAACTATATCCAGATGCTATATCCAAATAATGTCAAACGCCTCGCGCGCGTATTGCGTATCTGGCTGCAAACTCACGCGTTTTTTAATAAAATCCGACAGGTTAGCCAAACTTTGCGATTCCTCATCCAGCAACATATCGATGACTTGCTGACTGGCAATCACTTTAAATTCCTTGGCATTAAATTGTTTTGATTCACGCAGTAATTCGCGCATAATTTCATAACAAATGGTTTGCGCAGTTTTATGTTCGCCACGTCCCTGGCAGATATTACAAGGCTCACACAACAGATGCGCTAAACTCTCGCGTGTGCGTTTGCGCGTCATTTCCACCAGACCAAGCGAGGTAAAGCCATTAACTGCCGTGCGTGCGCGGTCAATACTCAGCGCTTTTTTCAGCTCTTCTAACACCGTTTCGCGCTGGCTGTCTTCGTCCATATCGATAAAATCGATGATAATAATGCCGCCTAAATTACGCAATCTGAGCTGACGCGCAATAGACTGTGCTGCTTCTAAGTTGGTTTTAAATATCGTATCAGACAGGTTTTTGCCGCTGACAAAACTACCGGTATTCACATCCACCGTCGTTAACGCTTCGGTTTGATCAAAAATCAAATAGCCGCCCGATTTTAAATCCACCTTGCGTGAAAGCGCGTGCTCGATTTCTTTTTCAATATTATAAAAATCAAAAATCGGCCGCTCGCCTTGGTAGTGATACAGCGGTTTTACGGCTTTTGCTACATACAACTCGGCGAATTCTTTCAGTTGCGCGTGCGTTTCTTTTGAATCCACGCGAATACTCACCGTTTCATCATTCACCACATCACGTAAAATGCGCCGCGGCAGGCTTAAATCATAAAAAACTAGCGAGCGTTCGCCTGCGGATTGGCTTTCTAACTGGATTTTTGCCCACACTTTTTGCAGATATTCGATATCCGCCAGCAATTCCTGATCTGAAGCGGCTTCTGACATGGTGCGGATAATAAAGCCGCCAGAGCGTTTTTCTGGCAGCAAGCTCAATAATCGGTTGCGTAGCATTTCACGCTCGGCTTCATCTTCAATCCGTTGTGAAACGCCGATATGATCTTGATGCGGTAAAAATACTAAAAAGCGCCCAGCAATGCTGATTTCAGTGGTCAAACGCGCGCCTTTGGTGCCGATTGGCTCTTTAATTACCTGCACGATAATCGACTGACCTTCACGCAATACATCTTGAATCGGCCGCTCAGTGGGCGGTTCGCCGTCAATATGGCATTCCATAATATCGGCCACATGCAAAAAAGCCGCGCGCTGCAGGCCGATTTCGACAAATGCCGATTGCATGCCGGGTAACACGCGACACACTTTGCCGCGATATACATTGCCGACGATACCAAGCGATGAACTGCGCTCAATATGCAGCTCCTGCGCAATGCCCTGCTCTAGCACGGCCACGCGTGTTTCTTGCGGCGTTACGTTGATTAATATCTCTTGTCCCAATTGGCAGGCCTTATCTTTATTTATCTTTAATTATTCGTGCTTAAAAACTGGTTAAGTTAACCTTTAAAAACCAGTCAAGTTAACACTCAAAACCAATCAAGTTAACCATTTAAAAGGCTAATTTTTTTAATAGCATTGCCGTTTCATACACAGGCAAACCCATCACACCGGTATAACTGCCATCAATGCGTTTAATCCAATTACCCGCCAAGCCTTGTATGGCGTAACTGCCTGCTTTGTCGGCATGTTCTTGCGTCGTAATGTACGCTGCTATCATAGCATCGCTAAGCGGCATCATCTCAACCAACGTAGTGTTTAGCGCCAATTCAATTTGCTGATTTAAAACCACTGCCACTGCAGTATGAACTTGATGTTGCGTGCCCGATAGTTTTTTTAGCATCTTCACCGCATCGGCGTCATTTTCTGGCTTGCCAAAAATTGTATCGCCCAAAACAACGGTTGTATCTGCCGCCAGAATCGGCATATTGGCATATTGCCCATTTAGTTGATGCTCACTTTCTAATTGTTGTTTTATGGCCAACGCTTTTTGTTTGGCCAAACGCAATACATAATCCTTAGGCGTTTCATTCGCAATCAGTGATTCGTCAATATCCGCCGGCATCACCATGCAATCGATGCCCATTTGTTTTAATATTGCCACACGACGTGGACTTTGCGAGGCGAGTATGACTTGTTTTGAAAGATTAATCTGCATCTGCGCGTCCATTTAATTTAACATAGTCAATATTAACGAAAGTACTTCTTAAAGAAGCCGCTCGCTAATAAGAGCAGTTTAATACTAATAATGGCTGCGGCATGCGCAAACGTTAAATTAATCAATAATCGATGTAACAGTGAATAAAAACGATGGATTTTGCCACTCAAAATTTACTTAGCCAAGATTTTACTTACTTGCTCAAAATCACCATCGCGTTATTAGCGATTGTAAATCCAGTGGGTAGCTTACCGATTTTTATCAGCGCAACCGATGGCTGGAATAAACCCGACCGCGCTAAAACTGCACACACAGTGGCGATTACGGTATTTATTGTATTGTGTGCGGCGGCGTTTATAGGTGATGGCATTTTAAAGTTTTTTGGTATTTCTATTCCCTCGTTTCAAGTCGGCGGCGGTATTTTAATCATGCTAATTTCCATCTCAATGATGCACGGCAAACAAGGCGGCACGCGCCAAACCGCGGAAGAAGCGCAAAGCATGGCAGAACGCGAAGTGATTGCCATCGTACCGTTGAGCATTCCGCTGCTGGCCGGGCCGGGCGCAATTTCGAGCATGATTTTAAGCGCGCAACAGCAACCCACTTTGCTGGGCCATTTATCCTTGGTTATCCCAGTGTTACTCGTTAGCACCGTAGTTTGGCTGGTACTTAAACTATCGGATGGCATTACGCAGCGGCTTGGCACCATCGGCATTAATATCATTACACGCTTAATGGGATTGATTCTGGCGGCGATGGCGGTGGAGTTTATCGCACACGGTTTAGTCGGTTTGTTTCCACAATTAGCAATGCGCTGATTTTAAATTTCACACCTTCAAATTAGATGCTTTCAAGCACGATCGTTTTAAGTTGTATGGCTATTTTTTAGGTAAAATAGTGGGTTAACTTAACCCTATTTTTTAATCAATTATTCGTGAAAACAATCTCAAAAAAGCATTTCTGTGAAAAAACCCCAATTTAAACCCAATTCAACAGTCGCCGCCATTGTCGAGCAAAACGGAAAATTCTTGCTAGTAGAAGAATCAACCGAAAGAGGCAACCGCTTTAACCAGCCTGCTGGGCATTTGGAAGACAACGAAACTTTACTGCAAGCCGTGATTCGCGAAACATTAGAAGAATCGGCCTACGACTTTACGCCTTCTGCCTTGCTTGGCGTTTATCACTGGAAACATCCGCATAACGATACGACTTATCTGCGCTTTGCCTTTATTGGTAATGTCGGCATCCATTATCCCAGCCAAGAATTAGACGACGGTATTATTCGTGCGCTATGGATGACGATTGATGAAATTCGCGAAAAAGCCGCATTAATGCGCAGCCCGCAAGTGTTAACTTGCATCGAAGATTATTTAAGCGGCAAAAGCTATCCGCTGGAAGTGATTACTAACTTATAGTTCAAAAAACAGAAAATTTAAAGCTTTAAGTCAGACTAGGCGCGAAAAAATTGAATCGCGCAGCATATGAATAATATGTAAGCGATTAAATTTTTGTGAGTAAGATAATATCCAAACAATGTATGACGGCAAGGTTTAAATTTTATGAGTAAGAAAAGAGTTGTTGTGGGCTTATCCGGCGGTGTCGATTCGTCTGTGACTGCGCTGTTACTAAAACAGCAGGGTTATGACGTAGTTGGCCTTTTTATGAAAAATTGGGAAGATGACGACGATGACGAATATTGTTCATCCAAGCAGGATTTAATTGATGCGGTTTCAATCGCCGATAAAATCGGTATCGATATCGAAGCGGTGAATTTTAGTGCCGAATATAAAGATCGCGTTTTTGCCAATTTTTTGAGTGAATACGAAGCGGGCCGCACACCAAACCCGGATATTTTATGTAATGCCGAGATTAAATTTAAAGCGTTTTTAGATCACGCCATGAGTTTAGGTGCCGATTTAATTGCCACGGGTCATTATGCCCAAGTGCGCGAAAACCCATTAAAACCTGGCCTTTTTCAATTATTAAAAGCCGATGATGGCAGCAAAGACCAAAGCTACTTCTTATATCGACTTAACCAAGTGCAATTGAGTAAAACGCTTTTTCCGCTGGGTCAATATCTAAAGCGCGAAGTGCGCGAAATCGCGCGCCAAGCGGGTTTAATCAACGCAGAGAAAAAAGATTCCACTGGCATTTGCTTTATTGGCGAGCGGCCATTTCAAGAGTTTTTACAGCGTTATCTGCCCAAAAAACCGGGCGACATTAAAACACCGGATGGCAAATTAATCGGCCAGCACGAAGGTTTGATGTATTACACTTTGGGTCAACGCCAGGGTTTAAAAATCGGCGGTAGCCGCGACAGCAATGGCGAGCCTTGGTTTGTTGCAGCAAAAGATATGCTTAAAAACGAGTTAATCGCGGTACAAGGTCATGAGCATTCGCTGTTACTTAGCGATGGCTTAAAAGCCAGCCAACTGACTTGGATTGACAATGAAGATCCGATTACCAATTGGGTTTACGCCGCCAAAACCCGTTACCGCCAACCTGATGCGCCGTGTGAGATTGATGCGTTAAACAGTGAAGAAGTGACCGTGAAGTTTGGCCAGAAGCAATGGGCAATCACGCCTGGGCAATCGGCTGTGGTGTATGAAAGCAATGTTTGCCTGGGCGGCGGCATTATTACCACTGCAATATAAATTAAAAGTTCGGCGGCATTATCACCACCGTATTTTAACAAACAGTTCGGTGAGATTTCTAATGCCACAATTTAGTTAACCGCCAGCTACAACCTTCTACATAATATACTTGCGGCGCTATGCCAATGTGCCAATTGATAACAGTATTGCTTGTATCTGCTTCAAAAATCAAGCGCGCGTTACTTGGCTTATTTGGCGTCACAACCAAGGTGTGTGCACCTTCAATATATTTATGTGGTTGATTGTCGACATCTCCAGCGTGCGCTTGCAACATGCTTGCCATGTTATCGCCCACCACAATATTGCCTGGCGCTACCCATTTTGGGTCATCAATATCGTAACGAACAAATTGACCATCTTCCAGCATAAAAGCAATTTCTTGGTGCGGCTCTGGCTTAGGATTTTGGGACTTAGGATTTAAGTATAAATAGTAGCAAGCCGCAAAGCAGCAAAGCGGTGGTTATAGAATTGGGATTGCGTACTATTTTCATACATTATCTGCCTGACTATTTGTGTTTACTGCAATGTGCATCTTAATCTGAATATTGGATGGATCAAATCCATTCACGTTTTAACTCGGCTTAAACTTATACTCTATAATTAAGCATTAAATTGTGTTAATTTTATAGATTGGTCAAGCAAATATGGCTTATGTTTTTAAAAGTGCAACTGGTTTAATAACTGCTGTCAGTGAATCTGAAAATTTTGGCGATGGCTGGCTGTTTGTTGCCGATGACGACAAAGACTATCTTGAATTTTTAGAGCATTCATTAGCCAAAAACTCCTCATTTCGCGAGAGCGATATTCAATTGGCGCGCGTATTGGAGGATTTGATTTCGATATTGATTGACGGCAATATCATTCGGTTTACCGATTTTCCTGCCGCTGCGCAAGAACGTTTAAATAATCGACAAAGCATGCGCAAAAAAACGCAATTGTCTAAACTGGTGGATAACAATACTGATAAATTTTTCTAGCAATGCTCTTTTAACAAAGTGCATGAATTAGGCAAAAAACTAGTTAACTGGCATGGTTTGTTTAAAGCTGGGGCGTTTGATTAACACGCTGTAATGCTTGGCTAAATTAGCAAATTGTTCTTGCCATTTCAGCTGTTTAAAGCGCAAATCCACATAGCCCAGCATACAGCCCAGCGCGATATCGGCTAAGCTAAATGTCTCATTCACGCACCATTTTTTCTTAGTAATATCCAGATTCAGCACTTGCAACCCGAGTAAAACTTTACCCAATTGCTTATCAATATTGGCTTGCGATTGCTGCTCAATCGGTCTGCGCTCTTCTAGCAGAGCGGCCACAGCTGCATCGCAAACGCCGTCTGCAAGCGCCTCCCAGCGTCGCACCCAAATCTTGCTGCTAGGATCTTGCGGAATTAAATGTGCCAGCGGTGTGCGGTTATCTAAGTATTCGACAATCACTTTAGAATCGTACAAACTATCACCATCATCTAGAATCAACACAGGCACTTTGCCCAATGGATTGTAGTTTTTAACTGGGCAATCGGGATCATTTAGCGTTACTTGTTGTAACTCTATCTCAATATGCTTTTCCAGCGCGACAATGCGCACTTTGCGGGCATATGGGCTATTGGGCGTGTATAAAAGCTTCATCATAATTGTGGTGTTTAACAGTAAACCGATTAATAATTAATTTGCATTATAATAGATTTATGCCTACAGCTCTATTTACACAACATTATCCGCGTGGCTCTGCTGCATTTAAAGCTTTAGTTGCGCAAGACGCTAAACGCGCGTTGCAGGAAGATATTGGTAACGGCGATTTAACCGCTACGCTGATTCCATCTGTCAATATTGCGTATGCTAATATTATTACGCGCGAAGATGCCATTATTTGTGGTGTCGATTGGGTTGATGCCTGCTTTCATCAAATCGATGACACAATCAAGCTGAAATGGCTGGTGAACGAAGGCGAAAAAATCGCAGCGAATCAACTATTGTGCGAAATCACTGGAAACGCGCGGGCAATATTAACTGCCGAACGTTGTGCGTTAAATTTTTTACAGTTAATGTCGGCGGTTGCAACCCAAACGCAGCAATATGTGATGGCAATCTCTGGCACCAAAGCGCAGATTTTAGATACGCGTAAAACCATTCCGGGCTTGAGATTAGCGCAAAAATATGCGGTGACAGCCGGTGGCGGTGCTAATCAACGGCTGGCTTTGTATGATGGCATTTTAATCAAAGAAAATCATATTGCCGCTACGGGCAGCATCCAGGCGGCGCTGGATGCTGCTTTCAAAAATCATCCTGATATACGCATTCAAATAGAAGTTGAAAATTTAGATCAGCTTAAACAAGCTTTTAATGCCGGTGCTGGCAATGTTTTATTGGATAACTTTAGCCTAACAGACATGAAAGAAGCGGTGCGTATCAACGCAGCAGATAACGCTGGTCGCGCCGTTTTAGAGGCTTCTGGCGGCATCGATTTAGATTCGGTGCGTGCCATCGCTTTAACCGGCGTCAATCGCATTTCAATCGGCGGCTTAACTAAAAATATTCGTGCCATTGATTTATCTTTAAGAATAAAATAGCGGTACAAATAAACATACAATTGATTCAGTTAATTTGCACAAAACGCAACTGTGTTGTGCAAACTGTGTCTAGCCATATTAACCAAGGCTATGAATGATTAAATCACCCAACACTATTTCAGGCGACAATTCGATAGTTGGCGCAAATACTGGCACCAACACCAATCAACCCGCCAACAGACAAGCCAGCCAGCCGATGAGTAAAGCTTCTGGCATGGCGAAATCTGGGGTGAAAACCAAATTAAGTTTGGGCGATGTGCTGCGCATGCTGGTAAATGATGGCCGACTGGATAAAAGCCAAGCCGAAAAACTGTACAAAGATCGCAAACTCGATAGCTCTAATTTGCACCCAGTTGTGGTGATTGGCGAACAAAAATGGAAAGATTTGCGTCCGCCTCATAAATCGATGACCGTGGATTATTTAAGTCGCTGGCTGGCTGGGCAAACTGGGCTGGATTTTTATCATATCGACCCCTTAAAACTCGATTTCACTTCAGCCGCCCAGATTGTGTCAAAAGCGTATGCCGAACGACTGAGAATTATGCCAATTTCGGTAAAAGGCGATGAAGCCACTGTGGCGACTGCCGAGCCGTATCAAGTGGATTGGATACCCGATTTAGAGCGTATTTTAAACATGCGCATCAAGCTGGTATTTGCCAATCCGCTCGAGATTAACCGCTATCTGCCCGAAATTTACAATCTTGCAACATCCATTAGCCAAGCCAATTTGGCCAAAGCCGGCCAGATTGTTGGCGTGCAAAATTTTGAGCAATTGGTCGAGTTGGGCAAAGATAAAAATCTGGATGCTAATGAACAGCATGTGGTGAATATAGTGGATTGGCTATTTAAGTATGCATTCGAGCAACGTGCCAGCGATATTCATTTAGAGCCGCGACGTAATATCGGCACCATGCGCTTTCGCATCGATGGCGTGTTGCATCAAGTGTATCAATTGCCTTCTAATATTATGAACGCGATTACCAGCCGCATTAAATTACTGGGCCGCATGGACATGGTGGAAAAACGCCGCCCGCAAGATGGCCGCATTAAAACGTTGAGTAACGATGGCAGCGAAATCGAGTTGCGCTTATCCACCATGCCGACTGCGTTTGGCGAAAAACTGGTGATGCGGATTTTTACGCCAGATGTGATCGTGCAGGATTTTATTCAATTAGGTTTTTCAAAAAAGCAGGCCGATTTGTGGGCGCATTGGACGAAAAGCCCGAATGGCATTATTTTGGTCACAGGCCCAACCGGTTCTGGCAAAACCACTACGCTCTATTCCACACTCAAACAATTGGCCACGCCAGAAGTCAATGTCAGCACAGTAGAAGACCCGATTGAGATGGTGGAACCGGCTTTTAATCAAATGCAAGTCACCGCTAATATCGGGCTTAATTTTGCCGATGGCATTCGCACATTGATGCGGCAAGATCCCGACATTATTATGGTGGGTGAGATTCGCGATATTGAAACGGCGGATATGGCGATACAAGCCGCATTAACCGGCCATTTAGTATTATCTACGCTACACACGAACGACGCGCCATCTGCAGTGACCCGCTTGCTGGATTTAGGCGTAGCGTCTTATTTAATCCACTCAACCGTGTTAGGGATTATGGCACAACGTTTGGTACGTACACTTTGCGCAGCCTGCAAAGCGCCACATGATATTACGGACGAAGAATGGAAATCCATCACCTATCCTTTTAAGGCTGCAAAACCGACTACCTGTATGAAAGCGGTTGGTTGCATCGATTGTCGAAACACCGGCTATCGCGGACGTAGCGGCATTTATGAAATGCTCACTATCACGCCAAAACTACGTAAATTGATTACCACTGACACCGATTTGCCTATGCTCCGAAATATGGCTTACCAAGAAGGCATGCAGCCATTAATGCTTAACGGCGCCGAAAAAGTCGCCGCTGGCATCACCACGGTAGAAGAACTATTAAAAGTAGCGCCGCCGCTAGATTCTTAGCACTAGACTCTTAAATAATGCTAAATTATTAACGTTATAAACGCGTTAACTTTCATCAATTTTCCAGATTAAGCCTTTAAATGACAAGCCGCTCAACTTGACCAAATGCGCCTAAACGGTTATGGTTTAGGGTTCAACATTTAATGTCAAAAAAATCAAGGTTTTATGGATTCACAAACTAATAATGCAGCATCCACCGTTGGCAATAAGGCAGTTGACAGATTAACTCCAAGCAACAAGCCAATTACGGGTGCAGAAATCGTTATCCGCTGCTTAAACGAGGAAAAAGTCAAATTTGTATTTGGCTATCCTGGTGGCGCGGTGCTGCACATTTACGATGAAATTTACAAACAAAATGGCTTTAAGCATATTTTGGTGCGCCATGAGCAAGCGGCTGTACATGCTGCTGATGCATTTTCACGGGCAACTGGCGAAGTTGGCGTTGCTTTAGTCACTAGCGGCCCAGGTGCCACCAACGCAGTAACAGGCATCGCAACCGCGTATATGGATTCGATTCCGCTGGTAGTAATCAGCGGCCAAGTCCCTGTACCAGCCATTGGTTTAGATGCCTTTCAAGAAGTGGACATGGTTGGCATTACCCGCCCCTGCGTTAAGCATAATTTTTTGGTAAAAGACGTCAAAGATATCGCCGCTACCATGAAAAAAGCGTTTTACATCGCTGCAACTGGCAGGCCTGGCCCAGTGGTAGTGGATATTCCAAAAGACATTACCGCGCATCTAGCTGAATATATTTACCCAAAAACAACAGAAATGCGCTCATATAATCCTGTGCTTAAAGGTCATAGCGGGCAGATTAAAAAAGCCATCAAGTTGCTGTTAGAAGCCAAACGACCGATGATTTATACCGGCGGCGGCTTAGTGTTAGGTGATGGGTCAGCAGAGCTTGTAAGGCTTGCGCGCGCACTCAATTACCCCGTAACGAATACCTTAATGGGCTTGGGCGGCTACCCGGCAAGTGACAAACAATTTGTTGGTATGTTGGGCATGCACGGCAGTTATGAGGCCAATATGGCCATGCAAAACTGCGATGTATTAATTGCCGTTGGCGCGCGTTTTGATGACCGCGTAATTGGCGACCCAAAAAACTTTTTAAGCATAAAACGCACCATTATTCATATCGATGTTGATCCATCTAGCATCTCTAAACGCGTTAAAGTAGATGTGCCGATTGTTGGCCATGTGCAATCTGTGCTGGCTGAAATGAATGAAGCGCTTGCCTTAGAAAAAACCAGCAATGACATCAGCGCATGGTGGAAGCAGATTGACGAATGGCGTGGCGTTAAGTCCATGGTGTACCAAAACTCAGACACGGTGATTAAGCCACAATATGTGATTGAAAAACTGTGGGAAGTGACCAAAGGTGACGCTTACGTGACCTCTGACGTAGGTCAGCATCAAATGTGGGCGGCGCAATATTATAAATTCGACAAACCCCGTCGTTGGATCAATTCTGGCGGCTTAGGCACCATGGGCGTTGGTTTGCCCTATGCGATGGGCTGCCAATTTGCCGATAAAAACGCGCAAGTAGCGTGCGTAACCGGTGAAGGCAGTATTCAAATGAATATCCAAGAGCTTTCTACCTGCGCGCAATATGGCTTGCCGATTAAAGTCATTATGCTCAATAATCGTTACTTAGGTATGGTTCGCCAGTGGCAAGAGTTTTTCTACGAAAATCGTTATTCCGAATCGTATATGGATAGCTTGCCGGACTTTGTGAAACTGGCAGAATCTTATGGTCATGTAGGCATGAAAATCACTAATCCTGCTGATGTTGAAGGCGCATTAAAAGAAGCATTCGCCAAAAAAGATAAATTTGTGTTTATGGATTTTATTACCGACCAAGACGAAAACGTGTTTCCGATGATTGCGGCTGGCAAAGGCTTGTCAGAAATGGTGCTTAAAAAAGACAATAAACCCCGGCATGAGGACTAGAAGTTAATTAACATGAAACATATTATCGCTCTATTAATGGAAAACGAAGCTGGTGCTTTATCACGCGTGGCGGGCCTATTTTCAGCGCGCGGCTACAATATCGAATCGCTCACCGTTGCCGTGACTGAAGACCTGACTTTATCGCGAATGACCATTGTGACGACTGGTTCCGACGAAGTGATTGAGCAAATTATCAAGCAATTAAACAAATTAATTGACGTGGTGAAAGTGCTGGATTTAAACGATGGGAAATACATAGAGCGTGAATTGATGCTAGTTAAAGTGAAAGCAAGTGCTAACTTTAAAGACGAAATGAAACGCATGTGTGATATTTTTCGTGGGCGTATTATTGATGTGGCAGACAACAGTTACACAATGGAACTCACCGGCTCTAGCAGCAAATTAGATGCATTTTTAGAAGCCATTGATAAAACCGCTATTTTAGAAACGGTGCGCACAGGCGCATCTGGCATTGGGCGTGGCGATAGAATTTTGAAGATTTAATAGGGTTAAGTATTGAAAAAGTTAAGTAATTCATTAGTAAATAATTGTATTTAAAGGGAAAAGCAATGAAAGTTTATTACGACAAAGACGCCGATTTAAGCATTATCAAAGGCAAAAAAGTAACCATTGTTGGTTACGGTTCACAAGGTCACGCCCACGCAGCAAACCTAAAAGACACTGGCGTTACCGTCACAATTGGCCTGCGTAAAGAAGGCAGTTCTTGGGCAAAAGCGGTCAATTCAGGTCACAACGTATTTGAAATTGCCGAGGCCGTTAAAGACGCTGACGTTGTGATGGTTTTATTACCCGATGAAACCATGGCAGGCATTTTTCACGCTGAAGTGGCGCCAAACCTTAAAAAAGGCGCTGCATTGGCTTTTGCACACGGTTTTAACATTCACTACAACCAAATTGTGCCACGCGCCGATTTAGATGTAATTATGATTGCCCCCAAAGGCCCAGGCCATACGGTGCGTTCGGAATATTTAAAAGGCGGCGGCGTTCCATCATTGATCGCGGTTTATCAAGATAAATCGGGCAAAGCGAAAGAAATTTCACTTTCTTATGCAGCAGCCAACGGTGGCACCAAAGGCGGCGTGATTGAAACGGACTTCCGTGAAGAAACCGAGACCGATTTATTTGGTGAGCAAGCGGTTTTATGTGGTGGCGCGGTTGAGTTAGTTAAAGCGGGCTTTGAGACATTAACCGAAGCCGGTTACGCGCCAGAAATGGCGTACTTTGAATGCTTGCACGAGCTTAAATTGATTGTGGATTTGATGTATGAAGGCGGCATTGCCAACATGAATTATTCTATCTCCAACAACGCAGAATATGGCGAATATGTGACTGGTCCGCGCGTGATTGGTGATGAAGCGCGTGCGGCGATGAAAGAATGTTTGAAAAATATTCAAAACGGCAACTATGCCAAACAGTTTATTTTAGAAGGCCGTACTAATTACCCAGAAATGGTCGCGCGTCGCCGCTTAAATGCAGCACACCCGATTGAGCAAGTGGGCGGTCAATTGCGCGCGATGATGCCTTGGATTGCAAAAAATAAATTAGTCGATCAATCAAAGAATTAATTTTTTTTAGTTCAAAGCAAAAATTAACCTAAATTTAAAGGTTAAGTAATTAGCTTAATGTTGTAAAAAGGGCAAGACGCAAACCGTTTTGCCCTTTTTATTTAAAGGATTTGTGTGCCATTTTCTATTATTTTGCAGTATTTATTACCCAAACAAGCCATTACTATGTTGGCAGGCAAGTTGGCCAATCTAAAAGGCGGCAGCGCAACCACAGCGGTAATTGCTTGGTTTATCAATCGTTATAAAGTCAACATGGCAGAAGCGGCCAATCCAGACATCAGCAGTTATGCGACTTTCAATGATTTTTTTACACGTCCGCTTAAAACAGGCGCTCGCCCAATTGCCGAAACCGCTTTTATTTGTCCAGTTGATGGCGCGATTAGCCAATTTGGTGATATTAAACAAGACCAGATTTTTCAGGCAAAAAATCACCATTACTCCACTTTAACTTTGCTTGCAGGCAACCAGGCATTGGCGAATCAATTTGAAAATGGCTTATTTGCCTGCCTGTATTTAAGCCCCAAAGATTATCATCGCATTCATATGCCGTGCGATGGCACATTAAAAAGCATGGCCTATGTGCCGGGCGATTTATTTTCGGTTAACCCCAATACCGCCGCCAATGTGCCGAATTTATTTGCGCGCAATGAGCGGGTGGTGTGTGAATTTGAATCGGAACAACACGGCGCGTTTGTGATGGTGTTAGTCGGTGCCACAATTGTGGGCAGCATGGCAACGGTTTGGCACCAAGATAATACTGGTGCGCCCAATAAAGTGATTAACCCGCCGCGCAGTAAAAATATTGCCAATTGGTCTTATGCAGATAAAAAAATTACGCTTAAACAAAACGATGAAATGGGCCGCTTTTTGTTAGGCTCAACGGTGGTGATGCTTTTTGAAAAAGACGCTTTTCAATTTAATGCCGATTGGCAACCAGCTGGCGTCATTAAATTGGGTGAAAAAATGGGTTAACTAATTTGTATTTAAACGCAACTTAACGCATTAAAATCAACCATTTAAGCCTTTAAACAAAAAGCCTGCTTAGTAAGCAGGCTTTTTTATTTCACACGCAAACTCACACATGTTTGGCTGGATGCATTTTAATTTTATGGTGCAAATGTGTCGCCAGCTCGTTTAACGCTGCTTTGTACACATCGCGCTTAAACTCAATCACGTCTTCTAGCGGCACCCAATAATCGCTCCAGCGCCAGGCATCAAATTCCGGATGTTCCGACGCGCGTAACGATACATCGGTATCGCGCCCCACCATGCGCAACAAATACCAAATTTGCTTTTGACCTTTGTAACTGCCGCGCCATTCGCGCTTAATCCAGCTGCTTGGCACTTCGTAACGCAACCAATCACGCGTGCGACCCAAAATTTCCACGTGTTTAGGTGCCAAGCCAACTTCTTCCATCAGCTCGCGATACATGGCTTGTTCTGGGCTTTCGCCATATTTAATGCCGCCTTGTGGAAACTGCCAAGCATGCTCACGAATACGCTTGCCCCAAAAAACCTGATTTTGAGTATTGCACAGAATAATTCCCACATTCGGACGAAATCCGTCACGATCTAACATATTGCAACTACCTAAAATATTTAGTGCAATTTTTTCATATTTTTGCCACTATTGAAAGCCCGCATTTGCATACGCAGCGTAATAAAAGCTCAAAAAGCCTTATTTATGAATAATTTAATTTTAATCATCACTTTTTGCTGTGTTTTTACACTCAATGCCTGCTCGCCTGCCAAAAGTGACACTAGCTATGCCTATATTACCAACCAAGGTGACAACACGGTTTCGGTCATCGATATTGCGCAATCTAAAGTCATTAAAACCATTGCGGTTGGCAAAGCGCCTGTGGGCGTAGCCGTTTCAAGCGCGTTAAATCGTGTTTTTATCACTAATGTAGAAAGCCAAAATATTTCGGTGATTGATACCAACACCAACACCGTGATTGCAACGATTGAAATCAAAGGTTCGCCGGTTGGCATTGCAATCGCGCCCAATAACAAAACTTTATACGTTGCCGATTGGTATAGTGACCGCATTTTAGCCATTAATACCAGCGACTACAATGCGCAAAGCGAAGTGATTGTTGCCACCGCGCCAGCGGGATTAATCGTGAGTTCTGATAGCAAAACGCTGTATGTTGCGGCGCGCGATACCAACGACATTGCGGTAATTGACACAACACAATTAGCAATAATTAAACGCATTCCAGTGGGCAAGCATCCTTTTGGATTAGCATTAAGCGCTGATGACAAAGCACTTTTTAGCGTGAATGTTTACGATAATTCCGTTTCTATTTTAGATACCAATACCTTTAAACAAACTGTTTTAAAAGTCGGTGAACATCCTTATTGCGTGGCACTTAACCCTCAAAAACAACGTATTTATGTGACGAATACGCAAGATGATACAGTTTCGGTGATTGATTTAGCGAGCCAAAAAACGCTGGCAACCATTAACGTCGGCATGACGCCAGAAGGCATTAGCTTTGATGCGGCGAATAACCAAGTATTAGTCGCCAGTTGGGGCGATAACGTTGTGAACGTGATTGATGCGGCCACCAACACGTTAAAAACAAGCGTTAAAACTGGCGATAAAAGTCGCGCATTTGGCCAATTTATATTGCAATAGCCAAAAAAAACAAGCCTTTAAATGCGTTCATTCACGCGTAGCCTCGATGTAATGAAATAGAATCGAGAACAATCGCAATCCTTGATTACGCCTTTGGTTGCATCATGGCTACAAATCTCAATACAAAAGAAATATTTAACCAAAAATAAGTGTTAACTTCTTCGCCCAATCAAAGTCAACGCCACACAAAATCGCACGTTAAGGCTAAACATAGGCTTATTCAATTAACTGATTTATAATAGTTGGCTATCCGATTTGATTGGTTATATCGTTTAAGTTTATTTTTGTCATTTAATGGAGAGTATGCATGAAAAAGTTTTTAACATTATTAGCCCTTGCAACATTGTCGTTTAATGCTGCCGCGCACGGCCCAACACCACAAAAAGTAGAAAAATCCATCGTGATTAAAGCAGCTCCAGCAAAAACATGGGCATTGGTAAAAGACTTTGGCAATATCCACACATGGCATCCAGCCGTTGCCTCTACAAAATTAGAGAAAAAAGGCGACGAAACATTTAGAACACTTAACCTAAAAGGCGGCGGTGAAATTAACGAAAAACTGCGTAGCATTGACGACAAAGACATGAAATTGAAATATGAAATTGTTGGCGGCGTAGCCCCAGTAGCGGATTACAACTCGGTAATGACAGTCACTGCAGGCCCAGGCGCTGGCGAATCAACTGTTACTTGGGTTGGTCGTTTTTACCGTACCTACAAATTAAATCCACCCATTCCAGCAGGCCAAGATGACGAAACCGCCTTAAAATTTGTGACAGACGTTTATGACGGCGGCTTGGCTAACATGAAAAAGGTGCTAGAAAGCTCAAAGTAACAAGCCAGGAAGCTGGCGCAACATCTGGAAACTCGGCCAATAGTTCGACAAAAAAACCGTGGTGGAAATTTTGGTGATTTAATTTACCTACCATTTAAAAGGGGATTGCATAGGCAATCCCCTTTTTTTATTTGAAATCTTATTCAAATAAATAGCCAAGTAATTGTGACAAAGTTTGTAAGCTGTGACAAATTTTGTCAAAGAAATAAAATTAAACTTGCAGTCGGGCTAAGACTTAGCTAAGTTTAACTTTTTACTGTTTGTTAATAAAAGGATATTTTTATGCAAGTTATTCCTATGCACCAAGCAAAAAGCAATTTATCTAGCCTAGTTAAACGCGCCGCTAGCGGGGAAACCTTGTTAATAGGCGCTTATGGGCATGCTGAAGCAATGTTGGTGGCAGTAAATAGTCAACTAAAACCGGCAAAAAAAGTGGGCTTGCTTGCTGGAAAAATAGACATTCCCGACAACTTTAATGACGCATTACCCGCAGACGTTATCGCCAATTTTGAAGGCGCTTAAGCATGATACGCATTCTGATGGATACGCATATTTTGCTGTGGCTGTTGGCAGATTCACCACAAATACAGCCGATTAAAAGCCTAATTTTACCATATTAAACAGAGGTTTACGTTAGCACTGCGTCTTGGTGGGAGCTGGCGATTAAAATTGGAATTGGCAAAATAAACATCGATTTGCCGCTTTTAAGACAAGCGGCGGCAGATAGCGGTTTTATCGATTTACCCGTGTTAGGCTTGCATACCCAAACTTTACTAAGCCTGCCCCATTTGCATAAAGATCCATTTGATCGGCTATTAATTGCACAAGCGACAATTGAACCGATGCGATTGATTACTAACGATAAAATATTGTGTGAGTATTCAAATCTGGTGGATTTAATTTAGCTTTAGTTTTATTTTACAAGTCTTAATTTAAACTTTACGTTACAAAAATAAAGTTGGCACGGCTGTTGCTAATAAACTTTCAAGCACTGACAACAAAAGCGGATACGGTGTTTGGTTATTGGTGTAAGCAACTTAATTTATCAACGGACTAAAGGAATTTAATATGAACAAACAAATGGTACAAAAAGGTTTTACCTTAATTGAGTTAATGATTGTGGTGGCCATTATTGGTATTTTAGCTGCGATTGCGATACCTTCTTATCAAAATTATACTAAAAGAGCTAAGTTTCAGGACATCGTTACTTCCGCTGCTGCAGTTGAAACTGCTATATCGATATGTATGGACGAAAATGGTGGCGATGCTACTGCTTGTGATACAGCTTCAAAAGTGGGTATTACTACAATCTCAAACTCTAAAGAGGCAGCAACTGCCTTAGCTATAACGGCTACAACCGCAGCAGTTACCGCAACTGCAAATACAGCAGCAGGTGGTTATACTTATATCAACACGCCTTCTCTAGCTAGTGGCGCGACACAATTAGTTTGGACCCAATCTGGTACTTGCTTGACAAATAAAGCTTGTAAAGATTAATCTTTGTAATATTAAATAAAAAAGCAAGCGTAGCCTCGATGCAATGAAATAAATCGAGGTTCAATAAAACAACAACCCCTGCACTTTGCGGGGTTTTGTTTTATGGGTCATGGATAACCTTGATTACCATCGTGGCTATTATGCTGTTGGTATCACCTCTATTTAATGATGCTGTACGAATTAAATTTGACTGTTTTTACGCTTACTATAAAGCAAGATTATTTAAATAATAAAAGGCAATTATGTCTACCGCGACGCTCACCTCTAAAGGGCAAATCACCATTCCTGCGCCAGTAAGGGCATCTTTGGGGCTAAAAATCGACAGTAGAATAGAATTTGTGGCGACACAAGATGGGCAGTATTTGATGATTGCGGCCAATAAGCCTGTGCAAGCGCTAAAAGGTTTGCTACGTAAACCTGATATGCCGATTACGATTGAACAGATGAATCAAGCAATTGCATTAGGCGGTATTAAGCGGTGATTGGTTTGGATACGAATATTTTAGTGCGCTATATTGCACAAGATGATGCCGAACAATCTCTTAAAGCCACCCAATTAATTGAATGGCTATCGGCAGAAGCCCCTGGATTTGTAAGGCTGGTATCTGTTGTTGAGCTTGTTTGGTTGATGCTTGGTTGCTATAAAGCCACAAAGACAGAATGCGTTGCCATATTACAAACACTTTTACGCACCAGCGAAATACTGCTAGAAAATGCCGATTTTGCTGATTGCTTAATTGTTAGCTGTGCCAAAAATGCAAAATGCACTAACGTGATGACTTTTGACAAAAATGCTGCGAATGCGGCTGGTATGCTTTTAATACAATAGTTAAGCGTTGCTGCTTCGCGTGCCACCTTCCAGCACTTCCGCTTTTAACCCGCATTGCGCCAAAATAAACGCTGCTGCGCTGCTGCGGCGGCCTGTTTGGCAATACACGATGTAATCTTTGGCTAGATCTAAACTTTCTGCAAAGCTGCGTAACTCATGCAAAGGCGCATTAATGGCGCCGTCAATATGTTCATGTTTATATTCAGATGCAAAGCGCACGTCTATCCACACGGCATTGCCTCTGGCTACTTTTTCATCGGCGGCTTGTTTATTAATGCTGTTTACGATGGGCGCTTTTAATAACTCGATGAAATCTTGTTTCTGTAAGCGCAACAATTTTCCGCTGGTTTTCATGGTCACGGTTGCATTGCGTTTATTGTCCGATGCCAATGCCTCTTCGCCAAAGCCTGCGCCTGTTGAAATTTCTGCCAGCATCACTGGCGGTTGGCTAATATCGGTGATGCGGCTAACAATTGCTGTGCCCTGCTGAATCAGATAGTAATAATCGCCTTCTTGCCCTTGCGTGATAATGGTTTGTTCGGCTGATACATTCAGTGCGGTCATGCGCTCAAACATGGCTTCAATATTAGCAGGCGGCAATCTGCCAAAAATACCATTGTGCACCTGAAAAGCATGAAAACTAGCGGCATCTAACGGGCCGTTAATTTGTGTCGTATTGGGCTTTGATTTAACCTGCGCAGGCGGATAACCCGATAGTTGATCCCATGTCATCATAATATCCAGCAAATCCAAATCAATGCGCACAATCTCAATCGGGGTTAATGCAATGGTGTCTTTAATTTTTAATCGTTGAGTGTCCAAGGGATGTTTAGCCGCATCTGTGCCTGCACGCAAAATTAGTTTATTGCCATTTTCGTAACGAATGCCTAAATCGCCTTTTACCAGATACAAAGCCTGCGTTTCAGCATTCATGCGGGTTGGGTCTAAGTCTTTGCTGATATATTCCACGATGCAAAGCGGCGCCAGTTCGTCTAAACGATTGGGCGACAATCTGGCAATTGGCTCAAAACGCAACAATGCGTTTCTATCGATTGCAGGGCTGGTGGATGGGTTTTCTGGTTGCATTGTGTTTTTAATCGTATTGTTTTGATTATATTGTTTATAAGTTAAATATTTGTTGATGCGCCAGCGCTATGCAATGCTGCGTTTTAGGGTTGGCCGCAATTTCCTGCATAATCGTTGCGTCTTCGCCTGGCTTAAGATGCGTAATATACACCGCTGCCCGGCTTTGCATGCACGTTAATTCATCTGCCAAGGTGTCTGGGCACAAGTGTTTAGAAACGCTTGCTAATTCAGCTTCTGCATTACTAAATGCCGTTTCAATAATCAGCACTTTTAAGTTGTTAACTTGATTGACATGATGCCAAAAAGCAGCACTGCCTGCAGTGTCACCGGTAAATACCAGGCTATTTAAACCACTATCGATTTGATAGCCGACAGCGGGAACCACATGATTAGCGGGCACTGCTGTAATAATTTTAGCGTTAATTGCTACGCCTTCACCCACACAGATTTCGTTGTAGCGCAAAAATGGCGCGTCTGCATTAGGGATCGCATTAAAATTAGGCCAGATAAGCCAGTTAAAAACGTGCTGTTTTAAAATGTTAATCACTTCAAGCGTGGCATGCACGGTTATCGGCGCGTTGCGCAAGCCCATCACAGTATCTAATAATAAAGGAATCGACGCGATGTGATCCAAATGCGTGTGCGTGACGAAAATATGGTCGATTTTTAACAACGCATCTAACGATAAATCGCCTACGCCCGTGCCTGCGTCAATTAAGACATCGTCATCAACCAGCAGCGATGTGGTGCGCATGCCGCCACCAATGCCTCCACTACAACCAAGAATTTTTATTTGCATTTATTTTCTCTACGCTCACTGTACGCAATTTTTTAAGCCACATCTCGACTTAAGATTTAGATCTAACGTTTCAACCAAACATCTCGACTTAACCATTATTTCAGCTTAACTTTTTTAAATTTAACTATTACCGACTTCAATATTAAAAACTCCATCCCAATCCGCTTTGGGCGGCGCGCGCCTGAATTGCGTAATTCGTTCGATATAACGCGCATACAACAATTGTTGTGGGTGCATTTTTTGTAGATTGATAAACTGTGTTTCGCTTAAATCCCAGCGCTGATCGCGATACGATTTCAACGCTTCGCGATACAGTTTCAGTTCATCAATCATTGCAATCGACAACACGCTTTTTGTATCCAATGGCTCATAAACCGTCACTGGAATATCTTTACCTTTTACCCGCACTGCATCTAACTCGCGATACACGAACTGCGGCGTTTTTGCCCTTACAAACTCGCTCACCACAATATCCACGCCATAATATTTGGTTAAGCTTTCTAAACGCGCACCCAAATTAACCGAATCGCCCATCACGGTATATGCCATGCGAAAACTGGAACCCATATTGCCAACCACCATATTGCCCGTATTAATGCCAATGCCGATTTTGATGGCTGGCCAGCCTTTTTTAACAAATTTCTGGTTAATGCTGTTAAGCGCAGCTTTCATTTCGATTGCTGCATTCAATGCATTTTGCGCATGATTTTCATCTTTAAGCGGCGCGCCCCAAAATGCCATAATCGCATCGCCCATATATTTATCAATCGTGCCGCGATTGTTGTGTATGATTTGCGTCAAAGGTGTCAAAAATTCGTTCATCATCTGCGTTAACTGCGTCGGGTTTAAACCTTCTGCAATGTTGGTAAATCCACGAATATCGGTAAACAAAACCGTCATTTCGCGATTCTCGCCCGCCATGTTGATGGACTCGGGATTTTGCGCCATTTCATTCACTAGCTCTGGTGGAACATATTGACCAAAAAGCCCTGTCAACTGGCGCTTTCCGCGCGATTCCACAAAAAATCCGTAACTCATATTCACGAGATAAATCAGCCCTATCATCAACAACGAAGCCGCAATTGGCAACACCAAATTGGCATATTGCCAGCTCATTAAATTAACACCTATCACCGCGATTAACACACCCAGCGACATCAAGGTTGCTTTGAGTGGGTTTAACGTCGGTAAACTAAATGCTAGCAATAAGCCTGCCAACAATACCAGCAGAAATTCCGTGCCGCGCACATAGCTAGGGCGTGCTTTGATATTATTATCTAATATGCCCGCGATAATATTGGCGTGAACTTCTACCCCAGGAAACACATTTTGTACGGGCGTGGCGCGCAAATCCATTAAACCTTGCGCAGTTGTTCCCACCAGCACAATTTTATTGTGCAAAATTTCCAGCGGCACTCTGTTGTTCATCACATCGGTTGCCGACACATATTGAAAACTGCCTTGCATGCCGCGATAGGGAATCAGCATCGCCACTTCATCATCAACCGGGATTTGCCTGCCAGCCAGACTAAACGATTCCAAACCGGCATAATCTTGGCTGACGCCAAGATTCGGAAATTCGGCCGTTAATCGTGCGTTTTTAAAATAGGCGCGCGCCACTGCAATCGCCAGCGCATCGTAATATTGGCCGTTATATTCAATTAAAACCGATACTTTGCGGCTGATGCCGTCTGCATCTGGCTCTGGGTTAAAATGCCCGGCGGTTAAGGCTGCATCTTGCAAAATGGCTAAATTGGCACCATAACCGGCGGCCTCTACAAAATCAATTGGCTTATTTTCAAAACTACCGGCTTTAAAAGTTGCGCGGGGTAATTCGCCCACGCGGTTGATATCGGTATTATTGAAAAAATAACCCAGCACCACAGTGCGATTTTTTAAACTATTGGCAAAGGTTTGGTCGTAATCTAATTGCGGTTTAATGGCCCGCAAAGCATTGGCAAAATTGGCGTCATCTTTAAAATATTGCTGTTGCATGCGCTCTAAATTCTTTAGCCCAGAGCTTTCATCTTTTTCGGCGAATACCACGTCAAAACCCAAGGTATTAATATGATAATGTGCAAAAAGCTGATTCACCAATTGCGCCGATTTATCGCGCGCCCACGGCCAGCGACCTTGTTCTTTTAAGCTTTTTTCATCGATATCGACTATGACGATTCGCTTATCCAGCGTACGCGGCATTAACAAGTTAAGCCGAAAATCATAGCTAAAATTTTCTAGTTTTTGAACAAAATTGAGTGTTAACCCACCACTGATATGTAACAAAATGATGACAATAATGGCTAAACTGAGTGCAAATCGCACGCCATGTTGTTTTAAAAGTGTGGATAAAAACATCGTGTTTAATGGATTGATTTTAATATTATTTTTCAGCCTTTATAAACGCTAGCATAGCGGATAAAATGTGCGCTGAATAGGCGGTTACCATGCTGAACATCTTAGAAATGCAGAGGATTAATTAAAGTGCAAATGATTAAAAATGACTGATTACCCAATCGAAATAAGCATGACCGAGCCGATTAACGCCAGTGTAATTTGGCTGCATGGATTAGGCGCGGATGGCAATGATTTTGTGCCTGTTATACAAATGCTGAATTTACCCCATGTGCGTTTTATTTTACCGCATGCGCCTTACCGAAAAGTGACGCGCAACAATGGCTATGAAATGCGCGCCTGGTACGATATTTATGGCTTGACGCCGATTAGCCGCGAAGATGCATTTGGCATTGCAGAAAGCCAATTGCAGATTGAAGCGCTGATTGCGCAAGAAATTGAGCGTCGCGTGCCAGCAGCGCGCATTGTGCTGGCGGGATTTTCGCAGGGCGGGGCAATCGCATTACATACTGCGCTGCGTTATCCGCAACCGCTGGCTGGCGTGTTGGCGCTATCGACATATTTGCCTTTAAGGGCTGATTTAGCCGCTGAAAAAACTAACGCTAACCAACAAACGCCCATTTTTATGGCGCATGGCATTGAGGATGAAATAATTACTCTAGACACTTGCAAAGCGTCTTTGGCGGTTTTGCAGGCGCAATCTTATGTGGTTGATTGGCATGAATATCCAATGGCGCACTCAGTTTGCACGGCAGAAATCGCAGATATTAAACAGTTTTTATTCAGTGTTTTAAGTGGTTAACTCGCTTATTGTTTATCTGCTTAAGGCTTATTTAGCGAATATATAACCAATAAATCCATATTTAAGCCCGCAACAATGATTAGTTTTGCTAAAATCAGACAATGCAATCATCGTCAAAAACGCTGAAATTGATTAAACGAATATAATGACCATGACTTCATCTAAAAAGCTTCCCTCTCCTGTCGATATAAATAGCGATAATTTGGGCAAAAAGGCTTCAGTTAACCCTGAAATTCGCTACGAACAAGCAGTGGCCGAGCTGGAAATAATTATTAACCAGATGGAATTGGGTGATTTGCCGCTAGAGGATTCATTTAACGCCTACAAACGCGGCGCCGAATTAGTGCAAATATGCCAAACCGCTTTAAATCACGTAGATCAGCAAGTGCAGATTTTAACCGCCGCCAATAAATTAGCCGCATTTAACCCAGATGAAGCATAAAATCCATGCCCATAAATAACTCAACGCATAACACAACGTATAGCTCAATGACCGAACTTAATCCTGACCAAAAAGAATCTTTTCATATGTGGGCCACCAGCCTGCAAGTACGCATGGAAAATGTGCTGGATAAACATATTCCAAACGTTGAAACCGCACCCACAAGATTACACGAAGCGATGCGCTACTCTGTTTTAGGCGGTGGCAAGCGCGTACGTGCGCTTTTGGCTTACGCCGCAGGTGAGTTTTGCGGCGCAAATTTAGATTTTATCGATTTGCCTGCTGCGTCGGTTGAGTTAATCCATGCGTTTTCTTTGGTGCATGATGATATGCCGTGCATGGATGACGATGATTTGCGGCGCGGCAAACCTTCTACGCATAAAAAATATGGTGAGGCAATGGCGATGCTGGTGGGCGATGCCTTGCAAAGCCTGGCTTTTCAACTGATTTCACAAGATAAATTGCTTAAAAACGCCACGCAGAAACTGCAAATGTTACATATTTTAGCGTTGGCGAGCGGCTCACGCGGCATGGCTGGCGGCCAGGCCATAGATTTAGAAAGCATCGGCATTCCGCTTACGCGCGAGGAATTAGAACATATGCATATTCATAAAACAGGTGCGCTAATTCGCGCGGCTGCTTTATTGGGTGCTTATAGCGCAGAAGCGCCCGCAGAAGACAAATTAAAAGCGATTGACCACTTCGCTAAATCAATCGGCCTGGCTTTTCAGGTGGTGGATGATATTTTAGATGCCGAAGCCGACACGCAAACTTTAGGCAAAACAGCCGGTAAAGATGCGCGGCACAATAAATCGACTTATGTGACTATTTTAGGTTTACCCGCTGCCAAACAATTGGCGAGTGAGCTGCACGCCAACGCCATGGCCGCTTTATCTTATTATGGCCGCGAGGCAGATTGCCTGCGCCAGCTTGCCGATTTCATTACGCATCGCAGTTTTTAATCGCTGATTTATCACCCTTTTCGCATGTCCACTTTCGCATGTTAAGTTTACTCAATTCGATTCAATCGCCAGTAGATTTGCGCCAGTTAAATCGCGATGAACTAGTGACTTTAGCTGTGCAGTTGCGCACTTTTTTAGTAGAAAGTGTGGCAAAAACAGGTGGCCATCTTGCCTCTAACCTCGGCGTGGTAGAACTCACGATTGCTTTGCATTATGTTTTTAATACGCCAGATGACCGTTTAGTTTGGGATGTTGGTCATCAAACTTATCCGCATAAAATACTCACCGGCCGGCGCGAGGCGATGGCGAATTTACGCAAACCTAACGGCATTGCAGGCTTTCCGCGCCGCGGTGAAAGTGAATATGACACTTTTGGCACAGGCCACTCCAGCACTTCCATTTCCGCCGCTTTAGGCATGGCGATTGCCGCCAGACAAGCAGGGCTAAATCGCCGCTGTGTCGCGATTATCGGTGATGGCGCAATGACAGCGGGCATGGCGTTTGAAGCGCTGAATAATGCAGGTGATATGGATGCAAATTTGCTGGTGATACTTAACGACAACGACATGAGCATTTCTAATAACGTTGGCGCATTAAACAATTACCTGGCGCGATTATTATCTGGCCGCTTTTACGATAGCGTGCGTCAAGGCGGTAAAAAAGTATTGGGCGTAATTCCGCCAGTAAAAGAATTTGCCAAGCGCGCGGAGGAACACGCCAAAGGCATGGTGACGCCAGGCACGCTGTTTGAAGAGTTTGGTTTTAACTACATTGGGCCAATTGACGGTCATGATTTGCCTGTGTTGCTAGATACCTTAACCAATATTCGCGAGTTAAAAGGCATGCAGTTTCTGCATATCGTCACGCAAAAAGGCAAAGGTTTTGAGCCGGCGGAAGATGACCCGAATAAATACCATGGCGTGAGTAAATTTGACCCTTGCAATGGCGTTTCTGCCAGCACGTCTCATGCAAAGACTTATACGCAAGTTTTTGGCGAATGGTTGGTGGATATGGCAGACACCGACAGCCAATTGGTGGCCATTACACCCGCCATGTGCGATGGCAGTGGGTTAAACGCTTTTGCCGAAAAATATCCGAAACGCTATTTTGATGTGGGCATTGCCGAACAGCACGCGTTAACCTTTGCGGCAGGTTTGGCTTGCGATGGATTGAAACCAGTGGTGGCGATTTACAGCACGTTTTTGCAGCGCGCTTATGACCAACTGATTCACGATATTGCGTTGCAGAATTTAAACATATTGTTTGCCATTGACCGCGCTGGCTTGGTGGGTGCAGATGGCCCAACGCATGCTGGTACGTTTGATTTAAGCTTTTTGCGCTGTATTCCCAATATCGTGATTATGGCGCCAAGTGATGAAAACGAATGTCGCCAGATGCTCACCACTGGCTATCGATATAATGGCGTGGCTGCTGTGCGCTACCCGCGTGGCGCAGGCCCAAACACCAACATTAATGTCGCATTAACACCTTTGCCGATTGGCAAAGGCGAAATTGTGCGCGAATCTGGCATTAAAAATAACGCGGTTGATTCTGGTGTTAAGTCAAATCAAAAAGTCGCCATTTTGAGCTTTGGCAGCATGCTAACTCCCAGCTTACAGGCGGCGCAAACACTAGATGCAACCGTTGCCAATATGCGTTTTGTTAAACCGTTGGATACCGCGTTGATTCAACAGTTAGCCAGCACACATGACTTAATTGTTACTGTAGAAGAAAATGCATTGATGGGCGGCGCGGGCTCTGCAGTGCTGGAAGCGCTACAAACGCTCAACTTGGTTAACCCCACTTTATGTTTGGGTTTGCCTGATAGGTTTATCGAGCACGGCGTGCATGAAACCATGCTGGCAGAATGCGGCCTAGACGCTGCAGGTATAATTAGTAGCATTCAATTGAAACTAAATATTAAAAATTAAGCCTTATCTATAGTTATCGCTATTGATTTAAATCTTTTCACCTCAACATTAAATATAAAATTAAAATAGTTTACTCATTTGCGCAAGCGAGTAAACTTAGCGTTAAATAATCTTCAATTTTTAACGTTGCGCCTATTTGGAGTGTAACTAAACAATGAATTTACCTTTACCCGACGTTGCAAATACTAGCATTGAAGATACGCAAAACCTGCGAGATGTGCGTCATCTAGACATCAACAAAGTAGGCATTAAATCCATTCGCCACCCCGTTGTTGTTAAAGATAAAAGCGGCGGCGAACAAAATACTGTCGCGGTGTTTGATATGTATGTGCATCTGCCACACAACTTCAAAGGCACGCACATGTCGCGCTTTGTGGAGATACTTAACACCAACGAGCATGCTATTTCTATTGAGTCATTCGAAGGTATTTTACGCGAAATGGTTAAACGGCTTGAGGCGAATTCTGGCTATGTGGAAATGCGTTTTCCGTATTTTGTGAATAAATCGGCACCGATTTCTGGCGTAAAAAGCTTGCTGGATTATGATGTAACTTTTATTGGCGAAATCAAAAATGGCAAATTCGACATCACGGTTAAAGTGTTGGTGCCAGTCACCAGCCTTTGCCCATGCAGTAAAAAAATATCCGATT
Source organism: Methylotenera sp. (assembly GCA_046594915.1). GTDB lineage: Bacteria > Pseudomonadota > Gammaproteobacteria > Burkholderiales > Methylophilaceae > Methylotenera_A. The sequence goes on from JBKJRC010000005.1 coordinate 313,697, forward strand.
ACGGCGCGCATAATCAGCGCAGCCATGTCACGGTAACCGCACTGATTAACGATTTTATCTGGATCGAAGATATTATTAGCCTAGTGGAAAAACAAGCTTCATGCGAATTATATGGCTTGCTTAAACGCCCAGATGAAAAATTTGTGACTGAGCGCGCGTATGACAACCCAAAATTTGTGGAAGATATGGTGCGCGACGTTGCCACGCAATTAAACAACGAAAAACGCATCGATAAATTTACAGTAGAGTCAGAGAATTTTGAGAGCATTCACAACCACAGCGCTTATGCGTTAATTGAAAATGACAAGCGAGTTAAATAGTTTTTAGAAGTTTAATCAACAAAAAAAACGGGCTATCAAGCCCGTTTTTTTTTAAAACATTCGCCCTGATTTACCAAATGCACTAAATTAATTTTATTCAAAATGGTGTAATTCTATCTATGGCAAATAGAATTCCATCTTCCTTAGCTTGGTTAATTGGTAATCACCCGTGAATCGCCCCTGATGCCGTAGACACTTTTAAGCCTCATAATTACGCTTAAAAGGAGCATTAAATGGTTAGCAAAAGATTTACAGAAGAATTCAAACTAGAAGCTATCAAACAAATTACTGAGCGGCATTTTCCTGTTGCAGAAGTGTCAGCAAGGCTTGGTGTCTCAACTCACAGTCTTTATGCTTGGGTGAAGAAATACAGCCAACCCGAACCACTAAGATTAGCTGCTGATCATCAGCAGGCTACAATCAAACGTCTGCAATCCGAGCTCAAACGAGTCACCGAAGAGCGCGACATCCTAAAAAAGGCCGCCGCGTACTTTGCCAAAGAGTCCCAGTAAGGTACGCATTCATCCGCCAACATGAGTCGGAGCATTCAGTGCGTCGCATGTGCCGCGTGATGAATGTGCATCACAGCGGTTACTATGCATGGCGCACATCACCGACATCAGCACGCCAGCATGAAGATGTTCGGTTGTTGGGTTTAATTAAGCAGTTTTGGTTGGAAAGTGGTGGTGTTTATGGATACCGTAAGATCACTGATGACATGCGTGATATGGGTGAGCGTTGTGGTAAGCACCGCGTTTATCGATTAATGATACAAGAAGGTTTACGGTCACAGACAGGCTATCGCCGCCGTCCTAGTTCGCATTACAGTCGTCCATCAATCGCCGTACCTAATCATGTTGCGCAGCAATTTAATGTCAAGGAGCCAAATAAGATATGGGTCACGGATATTACTTATATTCGCACGCATGAGGGTTGGCTATATCTAGCGGTTGTACTGGATTTATTCTCACGGCAAGTGATTGGCTGGTCAATGCAGCCACGCATGGAAAGTGAGCTTGCGATTAGTGCTTTACTCATGGCCGTTTGGCGAAGAAAGCCTGATGAACAAGTGATTATTCATTCTGATCAAGGGAGTCAATTCAACAGTTATGAATGGCAGGATTTTTTAAAAGCACACAATCTATGCGCCAGTCAAAGTCGTCGCGGCAATTGCCATGACAACGCAGTCGCTGAAAGCTTTTTCCAGTTACTAAAACGTGAACGTATACGTCGTAAAACGTATTTAACACGGGAGGATGCAAGACAAGACATATTTGATTATATCGAGATGTTTTACAACCCGAGACGCCGACATAGTTACGCAAATCGGCTTTCTCCAGTAGAATTTGAAAGGCAATACTTCAGCAGGCAAGAAAGTGTCTAGTGGAGACGGGGCGATTCAAGAAGAATGATTGGGTTAGCAGCTTTACTGTTTGCTAGCGTATTAGCGATGAAACCGGTTGAGCCCTCGGACCATTGCAAATTCCCACCACTCAGTCCAAATGAAGAGCTGGTAGTAGCCAAGGATATTTCGTAAAAAGGGATATTGATGCATTTGGCAAATTCGCTAGTAAAATACGTTTTACCCAGTCCTGGATCCCCAAGTAATAAAGTAGGTGGAACCTCAAAAGGTAACCCCAATCTATCAAGTGTAATGATTGAGTTTTCGTAAAAATCGATGACTTCACAAAAATGCGGAAAATTTTGCCTTAGTAAAGTTAAATCAACAGTTCCTGGAACCGTTATGACAGTGCGTTCAGGATTCCAAAGATTTTTGAGGGTAAAAGCAATTCGACTTTTAATATCATCGGAACGATTCTTTAATTCTTCGACGCGTTTTTTAATGCTGATTTCATCTGCAATGAGATGTGTAGTTATTTGTGGCATGACAGCTCCTTGGCCGTCATTTTATGACGGCTACTTAATTAATGGATTTGATTAAATTAATTAATGTTTGAGAGCGGCCGGTTGAGCCAATACGCTTTAAATAAAGCGCAGGGTGCTTGATTGAGGGTCTGTTAGGAGTAGGCATTTTTAAAAGTTTTAGAAAGCTGAATAGGCTTTTCAAAGATAAGGTTCTACACAGTCGACCATATTAGCGACTGTCCCATAGAACCTATCCGTTTTAAGGAATAAAGAAAGATGTTTAAGCATGAGATAACACATGCCGAAAGTTTAGTATTTGATGTACAAAAAATTTAGTGCATTTGGTAAATCAGGGCGAAAACATTAACTAAACACTTATTAATACTTTTTAGTCAGCGTCATAATCGAGTTATCCCGTTTCATTTCTACCCGGTTTAAAGCCGACATTCCCAGTAACACATAAGGTGGCGAGCCACCATCATGCACAACGGCATCAATATTATTGAGTGTAATAGTGCCTATTTTTAATGTATTTAATTTAACCAAATACGCACTCACTTCGCCGTTGGCGGTCGATATGGTCACTCTTTCACCTTTTTCATAATCGATTTTGGCGAACTTTGCATCGCCACTACTCATGGCAACTGAGGTTGCGCCTGTGTCGACCACATATTTTAGTGATGCACCATTAATGTTTAAATTACCATAAAAATGACCGCGGCTATCTGCATATAAGCTGACAGGATCGTTATTTGCAGGGCCTGGGCTAGCCGCCACTGATGCTGCTTGGCCCATTTTTAGCACCTGGCGTTTACCTTCCACCATAAAGGTGGCCGATTCACTATCTGCGGAAATGAGTTTCACGCCGTTTTTAGTTTGTCCTGCACTAATACTTTGTGGATTGCCACCATTAATGCTGATAAGCGCCTTGTTGCTAAATAAGCCGACAACGTTAATTTGCGTGCTGGCAAAAGCAAAGCTGGTTGACACACTCATCAACAAAAAACTTAATGTCTTGCATTTAAACATGGTGTTCCTTCAGTCATCTTTATCCAAACATGCCAGCACGCGCATGGGTTTGTGCCAATTTCAATCCGAATCCTATCACGATAAAGCCTGCCAGCGGAAACATGGCTGCCAGTAAAAACGTCTTTTCGCCGCCTAAAAATTGCAGTGCATAACCACCTGCAAGGCCGCCAATTGTGCCGCCTACGCCATAGGCAACACTGTTGTAAATCGCTTGGCCTTTGGCTTGGTGTCGACCATTAAAAAATTGGGTAATCACCTCAACTGAGGCAGCATGAAAACTGCCGAAAGTAGCCGCATGCAAACTTTGCGCGATGATTAATAATACAAGGTTATCTACAGCAACGCCTATCATACTGAATCGGATTACCGCCAATACAAGGCTGCTAAGCAGAATATTTTTTAAGCTAAAACGTTGCATTAACTTAGGCATCAGCATAAAAATAATAATCTCAAAAACCACGCCAACCGCCCACAATAAGCCAATCATGCCTTTACTATAGCCATGTTCTGCCAAATAGATAGAATAAAAGTTATACAAAACGCCATGCGCAGTGACCATTAACGAGCAGCCGATTAGCAAAGCGATGACTGCTGGCTGCTTAATAATCTGCCAAATGGAAAAAGTATCGTGCGCATGCGGCGCGATAATCGCCTCTGGCAATTTAAAACTGAGTGCAAACAACATTATTTGCACGCCTAACAAAAACCACAGTAAACTTTTAATGCCATACGCATCGATTAAAAAACCTAACATCACTGCCGCCACAATAAACCCTAGTGAACCCCACATGCGTATGCGGCTGTAATGCCCGTTAGTAGTAGCTAAATGTGCCAAAGTTAAGGACTCCGAAAGCGGCAAAGTGGAGCTGGTAAATAGACTTAAAGACAGCATGACAAAAAACAGCCAGAAGAAACTATGCGCCCAGAATACCGCCACAAACCCACATAAACCCAAAAAGGCGGTGAGCTTAATCCATGTCACGCGTTTGCCAGTGTGGTCTGCCAGCCAACCCCAAAAGTTAGGCGCAAAAATACGGCTGATTTGAAACAGCGACATCAAAATACCAATATCCGCTGCTGAAAATTGCTCCGACTGTAAATACAAACCCCAATAAGGCACAAACGCGCCTACAAAGAAGTAGTAAATAAAGTAGAAACGCGAAAGATTAGTATGTAAGGAGTGGCTCAAAATTTAATTTTATTAACAATTGCAATCAATTAAGCCATTTAATCCGTCATTCCAGTTTTGCGCGTTTTTGCATTGCAAAATGACTGCTTAAACCACTGTTTGGAAATGACGAAATATAATAGCTTTAGCAAAATTGCTATTAAATTTCAATATTTCAATATTTCAATTAAATTTTAGGAACGCTTGAAACCACATCCGCATTTTGCGCCCGATGACGCAAGGCATGATCCATTAAAGTTAACGCCAGCATCGCTTCCGCAATCGGCGTCGCGCGCACGCCCACGCATGGGTCGTGGCGACCTGTGGTTTGCATGGTGACTGCGTTACCGTTTTTATCAATCGAACGACGTTCTTGCGGAATGCTGGATGTCGGTTTTAACGCGAGATTAACCCGAATTTCCTGGCCAGTAGAAATGCCACCTAAAATGCCGCCTGCATGATTGGTGACAAAACCTTGTGGTGTCATTTCATCGGAATGCACACTGCCACGTTGGCTGATGGATGCAAAACCCGCACCAATTTCCACCCCTTTTACCGCGTTAATACTCATCATGGCATGCGCGATGTCCGCGTCTAATCGGTCAAACACAGGCTCGCCCCAACCAACTGGCACACCTTGCGCCACTAAGGTAATACGCGCGCCGACTGAATCGCGTTCGGCACGGATTTTATCTAAATACGCTTCTAATTGCGGCAATATTTCAGTATTCGGTGAGAAAAACGGATTGTCGTTCACACAATCCCACGCTTGAAATGGAATGGCAATCTCGCCCAGTTGGCTCATATAGCCGCGTACGCTTACGCCAAAACGTTCCAATAACCATTTTTTGGCAATCGCGCCCGCCGCCACACGCACTGCTGTTTCGCGCGCGCTACTGCGCCCACCGCCACGATAATCGCGCACGCCGTATTTTTGACTGTACGTGTAATCAGCATGGCCCGGACGGAAAGTATCCATAATTTTGCTGTAATCCTGACTGCGTTGATCAGTATTTCTGATGAGCAAACCAATCGGCGCGCCAGTGGTTTTTCCTTCAAACACGCCAGATAAAATTTCTACCGCATCGGCCTCTTGCCGTTGGGTAACATGGCGTGACGTGCCGGGTTTGCGCCTGTCTAAATCAATCTGCAAATCTTCTGCACATAAACTTAAACCGGGCGGACAGCCATCCACCACGCCGCCAATCGCCGCACCATGCGATTCGCCAAAGCTGGTTAAGGTAAAAAGAGTGCCAAATGTGTTGCCAGACATAATATTAACTTTTTTAAATGTTGCGTTATTTTAACATAGGCAAATTCAAGCTTAACATTTCAAGCCTTTAATCCATTGCTTATACACTTGCTTCGCCACTTTATTTAGAAAAAAACAATGTAACTGTAAATTTTGCTGCATCGTGTGTGCCTGTTGCACGGATGCATTAGATTGCGCTTCAGCCAATTCATCCATTCCCTCATCACACCATTTCTGCACCATCTCAGCCGTCATTTCTATGTGGCACTGCAACGCCAAATGCTTGCCAATGGCATACGCCTGATTTGCGCAATTTGGGCTGGCGAGCAAATGTGTTGCGCCTTGCGGCAGGTTAAACGTTTCGCCATGCCAGTGAAAGCTGTTAAAACTTTCAATTTCGCCAAACCATTGTTTTGCAATCTCATTTTTACTAATATGTACTTTGCCCCAGCCAATTTCTTTCACCGTATTTTTGCTGACTACTGCGCCGAATGCTTTGCTGATTAATTGCCCGCCCAAACAATGTCCAAGTAATGGAATCGCACTTTTATCTGCTTCGCGGATTAATTCTAATAATGGCGCAATCCATGGCAAATTATCCTTTACGCTCATTGGGCCGCCCATCAACACCATGCCACTGTAAGCTAATATGGATACGGGCAGCGGCTCATTTTCATCCACTTTGACAAGCTGCCACGGGATATTCTGTGCCTCTAAAAAGTCGCCCAGATAGCCAGGGCCTTCATGCGCAATAAATCGAAAAATAATGACCGGTTTCATTTACTGGCTTTCATCTACTTAATTGCATTGACTAACCACATTTAATTAACTACCTGAAATTGTCCATTTTCTAAACCTTCAATCGTATATTGCCCAATCGCATAGCGAATCAACCGCAAGGTTGGAAACCCGATTTTAGCTGTCATACGCCGTACTTGACGATTTTTACCTTCCGCAATTTTAATTTCTAGCCAGCTGGTTGGGATGGCTTTGCGTTCGCGAATCGGTGGATTACGCGGCCATAAATTCACAGGCTCTTCAATCAGGCGTATTTCAGCGGGTTTTGTTACAAAATCACCTAAATCAACCCCTTTACTGAACACTTTTAAATCGTCAATTTTTGGAGCGCCTTCTACCTGCGCCCAGTAAGTTTTGATTTGTTTGTGTGTTGGATGGCTTAATTGATGTTGTAACGCGCCATCATCGGTTAAAATAAGCAAACCTTCAGAATCGGTATCTAATCGCCCAGCAGGATAAACATTGGCAATATCGATAAAGTCTTTTAACGTGACGTGTCCAGCTTTTCCATCGGGCAATTGGTGTGGACTAAATTGGCACACCACGTTAAAGGGTTTATTAAACAGTATCAGCATCAATATTTAAGCAAAATTTTAGGTTAGGAAGTTTCAATGGTTTCAAAAATAGTAGCCTCAAAGATAGCCATTCCTGCGGGCGATAAAATCACGGTAAACGCAGACAATTCACTTAACGTACCGAACAATCCCATTATCCCATTTATTGAAGGCGATGGCATAGGCGTAGATATTACGCCACCGATGCAAAAAGTGGTGGATGCAGCGGTTAATAAAGCTTACAACGGCGCACGCAAAATCGCTTGGATGGAAGTTTTTGCCGGCGAAAAAGCCGTTAAAACCTACGGCAAAGACAAAGAAGGCAAAGATAGCTGGTTGCCTCTTGAGACCATGCAGGCGGTACGCGAGTATGTCATTTCGATTAAAGGCCCGTTAACTACACCGGTTGGCGGCGGTATTCGCTCATTGAATGTTTCTCTGCGCCAAGAGCTGGATTTATACGTTTGCTTGCGCCCAGTGCAATATTTTACTGGTGTGCCTAGCCCAGTTAAACATCCTGAAAAAACCGATATGGTGATTTTCCGTGAAAATACAGAAGACATTTACGCGGGAATTGAATGGGCGGCTGGCTCGGACGAAGTGGCCAAAGTGATTCAATTTTTAAGCGATATGGGCATGCGTAAAAAAATTCGCTTCCCAGAGAACTCAGCTATTGGCATCAAGCCTGTTTCAATTGATGGTAGTAAACGCTTGATTCGCAAAGCGATTCAATACGCGATTGATAACAATCGTAAATCGGTAACCATTACCCACAAAGGTAATATCATGAAATTTACCGAAGGTGGTTTTAGAGATTGGGGCTACGAATTAGCTAAACAAGAATTTGGCGCGGTTGAAATTGATGGCGGCCCATGGTGTAAACTTCCAAATGGCATTGTCATTAAAGACTGTATCGCAGACGCATTCTTACAAGAAATTTTGTTGCATCCAAACGAATACGACGTGGTCACAGCCACCAATTTGAATGGTGATTACATGAGCGATGCGTTGGCCGCGCAAGTGGGCGGCATTGGGATTGCGCCAGGCGCAAACTTAAGCGATACCGTTGCGATGTTTGAAGCGACGCACGGCACAGCACCTAAAATTGCGGGTCAAAATCTAGCAAATCCTAGCTCGATTATTTTATCGGCCGAAATGATGTTGCGCCATATGGGCTGGGTCGAGGCGGCCGATTTAATACTGCAAGGTGTGAGTAAAGCGATTCAGGCCAAGCGCGTGACAGGTGATTTTTCGAGCCAAATGACTGACGCAACGCAAGTGGGTACAGCAGAATTTGGCGATGAGATTATTGCGCATATGTAGGCAAAATTTGATGCAAAAAATGGGTTAACTTTTTGGCGTTAATCTCAAAAAAATGGCTCGTGATGCGAGCCATTTTAATTTTATGTGTTCAAAGCTTAATATTTAAAAAACTGTAATTAAAAAAATTATGCCTTTTGAATATTAGAAGCTTGTTTACCTTTTGGGCCTTCAGTCACTTCAAAACTCACGCGCTGACCCTCTTTAAGACTTTTATATCCCGCTTCAACAATTGCAGAGAAGTGTGCGAATAAATCGTCGCCACCATCATCTGGCGTAATAAAGCCGAAGCCCTTAGAATCGTTAAACCATTTTACGGTACCTAATGCCATTTCACCATTCCTTACAAAATACTAAGCGCATCCTATTAATGCACCCCAAAAAAGTTTGTTTTAAGCAATCAAATTGCAACAACAATTAAAGCTTTTATTTCAATGCGTTAACTGTTAATTAGCCATAAAAACTTAAATACAAACGCCTATATATTTTATATGTTACAAATTGTAAAAAGTCAAGCGTGATGTTTAATGTGACGCTAATCAGCAAAGTTTAATGTTGTATATAGATTGAATTTACAATAAATTAACGCCTGAATTAGGCATTAACTTTACAAAAAAAAAGTAAAAGTGCATTATTGTAGACATTAAAATATTGTTTAACTACAATAGTTTAAATAGGATTAATTAAAAACTAGGTTAAAAGCCAAATCAAGCATTAAGCAATCAATTAAATAGCAGCGAGCAATTAAAATGGCAGCAAATGCAGCAACAATTAAATTAAGTGGCCTGGCGCGCATGCTGGTGCAAGAGAATTTGCTTTCTGAAACAGAAGCCAATCTAGCGCAAGCGCAGGCGAATACATCGCGTGTACCATTGATCACGCAGATTATTGCGGGCAAAAGAATTACCGCAGAAAAAATAGCAGAAGTTTCATCGCGTGCGTTTGGCTTTCCTTATTTTAATTTAGATTCATTTAATGCGGATTATTTACCGGCTAAATCGATTGATATAAAACTGATGCAAACCAACCGCGTGATTGCTTTGCAAAATCGCAATAACGTACTTTTTGTTGGTATTTCTGACCCAACCAATTTGCATTCTCTAGACAGCGTACAGTTTCAAATGGGCATGACGTTGTCGCCCGTGGTAGTGGAAGACGATAAGTTAGGCCGCTGGATAGACAAAGTGGTTGAATCCAAAGACACCAGCATGAAATCACTGGATATGGACGGTGATTTTGATTTGGACATGGGCGAAGATTTACAGCAGGAAGCTGAAAACACGCAAGAAGTGGATGATGCACCTGTGGTTAAGTTTTTAAATAAAATGCTCATCGATGCGATTAACATGGGCGCATCCGACTTGCATTTTGAGCCTTACGAAAAATTTTACCGCGTACGCTATCGTGTCGATGGTATTTTAAAAGATATTACCCAGCCACCTCTGGCCATTAAAGACAAACTGGCTTCGCGCATTAAAGTCATTTCCAGCATGGATATTTCGGAAAAACGTATTCCGCAAGATGGTCGTATGAAACTGGTGCTATCCAAAACGCGAACCATTGATTTTCGCGTTAGTACTTTGCCGTTGATTCATGGCGAAAAAATCGTGATGCGGATTTTAGATCCGACCAGTGCAACGCTTGGAATCGAAGCCTTGGGTTACGAGCCTGAGCAAAAGGATGCGCTATTAAAAGCGGTAAGTCGGCCTTATGGTTTGGTTTTAGTCACCGGCCCCACCGGCTCCGGCAAAACCGTGTCGCTTTACACTTGCCTGAATATTTTAAATAATCCAAGTGTCAATATCGCCACAGCAGAAGATCCATGCGAGATTCCACTGGCAGGCATTAATCAGGTGAATGTGAATGAAAAGCAAGGCTTAACGTTTGCAGCAGCCTTAAAATCATTCTTGCGACAAGATCCAGATATTATTATGATTGGTGAAATTCGCGATCTGGAAACCGCTGATATGGCGATTAAAGCAGCGTCTACTGGCCACATGGTGCTATCTACTTTACATACAAATGATGCGCCATCTACACTGACGCGCTTACTCAATATGGGCGTTGCGCCATTTAATATTGCCTCTGCCGTATCGTTAATTACCGCGCAGCGGTTAGCGCGTAGGCTGTGTAAAAATTGCAAAGTACCTGTTGATGTGCCCAAAGAAGCTTTGCTTGGGGTTGGGTTTATAGAAGAAGACTTCAACGAAAAATGGCAGCTGTACGGCCCAAAAGAAGATGGCTGTGAAATGTGTAATTCTGGCTATAAAGGCCGTGTTGGCATTTACCAGGTCATGCCGATCACCGATGCCATCAGCCGTATTATTATGGCGCAAGGCAATGCCATTGATATTGCCGATCAAGCGCGATTGGAAGGTGTTAACGACTTGCGCCGCTCTGGCATAATAAAAGTGATGCAAGGTTTAACATCGATTGCCGAAGTAGAAGCGTGTACGAATGAGTAAATATAAAGGTAATTAAAATAAATGAAGTAAGTGAAGTAAATAGCGACATCGTTTAACAATAATAATGATTAAACAGGCTAAATTGAATAAGGATGCGATATGGCTGTAAGCGCTAACAAGCAAATTACCTATCTGTGGGAAGGTAAAGATAAAAAAGGCAAAGTCCTTAAAGGCGAAATACGCGCTGCGGGCGAAGCGGTGGTGAACGCGACCTTGCGCCGCCAGGGCATTACTGTCACTAAAGTCAAAAAACAAAGTGCTTTTGCCAGCAAAGGCAAAATTACCGATAAAGACATCACTTTATTCACCCGTCAATTGGCCACCATGATGAAAGCTGGCGTGCCGCTGTTACAAGCATTTGATATCGTTGGCAAAGGTCACAACAACCCTGCAGTGGCAAAATTGCTTGCTGACATTAAAGCCGATGTAGAAACCGGCAGTAGCTTAAGCGCTTCTTTCCGCAAATATCCACTGTATTTTGACAATCTATTTTGCAACTTGGTGGGTGCTGGTGAGCAAGCGGGTATTTTAGATACCTTGCTAGACCGTTTGGCCACTTACAAAGAAAAAATTCAGGCGATTAAAGGCAAAATTAAATCCGCTTTAACCTATCCAATTGCGATTCTGGTCGTGGCTTTCGGCATCACGGCAATCATCATGATTTTTGTGATTCCTGCATTTAAAGAATTATTTAGCAGCTTTGGTGCAGATTTACCAGGCCCAACGCTTGTTGTCATGGCTATTTCTGATGTTTTTGTCGAATGGTGGTGGGCGATATTTGGCTCTATCGGATTTGGCTTGTGGTTTTTCTTCTACACCTGGAAGCGCTCAGAAAAAATGCAATCTACGATGGATCGCTTACTATTAAAAATGCCGATATTTGGTGAGTTAATCCGCAAGGCAACCATTGCGCGCTTCGCTAGAACATTATCTACCATGTTTGCGGCAGGTGTGCCATTGGTAGAAGCGCTGGATTCGGTTGCAGGCGCGGCGGGAAACCGCGTTTATTACGACGCCACTAAAAGAATTCAAAGTGAAATTAGCACAGGAACCAGCTTAACTGTTGCGATGCAAAATGCGCAGGTTTTCCCTAATATGGTGCTGCAAATGACCGCAATTGGTGAGGAGTCTGGCGCATTGGATTCGATGTTGAGCAAAGTCGCCGACTTTTTCGAAGCGGAAGTGGATGATGCAGTCGCTTCCATTTCTAGTTTAATGGAACCGGTGATTATGGTGGTGTTAGGCACTTTAATTGGCGGCTTGGTGATTGCAATGTATATGCCAATTTTCAAAATGGGACAAGTTGTTTAAATAGGCTTAATGAGTTAAACGCAATAAAAAAGCCGCTTACATGCGGCTTTTTTATTCAATACCCTATTATTTTTTGGCCGCAGCTTGCAAATATTTCTCAATCTCTTTATAAGGTTGCGCACCCATCATGCGCTTGCCATCTGCAAAAATAAGCGTTGGCGTACTGGTCACACCAAGTTTTCTGGCCAATTCACCCACACGTTCTAACGGCACTTCACAATTACCCGCACTTGCAGGCAACTGATTATTTAATATCCAGTCATTCCAGGCTTTGGCACGGTTGCTGGCGCACCAAATCGTTTTGGATTTCTTCGCTGCGTCTGGATGTAATTGGTCAATTGGATATAGAAAAGTGTAGACAGTAACATCAGTAATATTGCTTAGCTCCTTACGTTCTAATTGCTTGCAGTAAGGGCAATCCACATCCGAAAAAACCACCAGTTTACGACTGCCATTACCTTTCACTACCTTGATTGCCTGTTCTAAAGGTAAACTAGAAAAATCAATCTTGGTCAGTTCTTCCAAACGCTCGCCTGTGACGTCCTTTTTAGATTTCGGGTCAACTAACCGACCTTCTGCAATCAAAAAAGTTAACTTCTCATCGGTATAAATAATCTGCCCGCCCATAAAAACTTCGTATAAACCCGCGTAAGGCGTTTTAACCACACTTTCGACTTTAAATTTAGGGTAAGCCGCCTCAACCGCTTTTTTTAGGCTGACTTCATCGGCAATTGCAAGCGTACTTAACGCCAGCATTGACAACGTAATAAGTTGTTTAAATTGCATTTTTTTTTGCTTCATGTGTACTTTCAAAATAACTAAAGTGTTGGTAATGGTGCTTTGGTAATATTATTAACGTACAGCTTGCTGAATCAATACTTTCTTCATGCTGGGTTGCTGCGCGATTTTATTTAAACCCCAATGTGTTAACTTTTTTAAGAAGGTTTGCTCTGTCGCAAACAAATAATCCAAGCCACTGGTCAAGCTATTCATCGCTGCAATATCCGTTTTTCTGGCGCGCTCGTATTGGCGCAAAAACGCATGCTCGCCCATATCTTGCATGCTGTGCAACTTAGTCGTCAGTTCGGCTAGTTTCATTACATCCCTAAAACCTAAATTCACGCCTTGCCCAGCCATTGGATGAATTTGATGCGCTGCATCGCCAATTAATACAATGCGCTCGGCAATTAACTGCAACGCGGTTTGTTGATTTAATGCGGCACTTTTTACCTGTCCAATTTGGGTTAAGTTGCCCAACAAATCTTGTGATTGCGCCTGCACGTGCACACAAAGCGCCTCACTAGTTAACGCTAATAATTGAGCAGATTTTTCGGTTGATACCGACCATACCATGGAAATATGTTGCTCAGGCAATGGCAACAAAGCCAAGGTATCATGCTGGTTAAACCATTGATTCGCTACATCATTGTGCGATTTTTCTGCTAAGAAATTAGCCACAATCGCCACTTGATGATAATTTTTAATCTTAACGGCAATTTTGGCTTGCTGTCTAACCCATGAATGCAGCCCATCCGCTGCCACAATTAACTTAGCGTTAATTTGCGTGGCGTTTTCTAAAATCATTGTGGCCTCTGATTGCGTAGTTTCTATCTTGGCGCAGCGCGCGTCTGTGATGACTGTCACACCCAACGCATGAATTTTTTGCCATAACGCAGCCATTAAGTGCTGATTTTCAATAATCAGCCCCAGTTTTGCCAAATTCGCATCGGCTGCGCTTAGCAATAAATCGCTATCGGCGCCCCAAATATGCATCGAATCAATCGGGTTAACCCGTTTTTCGTCTATAAAATCCCATACGCCAATGGTTTTTAGCCATGTTTCTGTCGCTGGCGTTAATGCATACACGCGCTCGTCCCACGCGGCGGGTTGAAGTTTTTTCTCGTTAAGCTTTGCCTCAATCGCAGCGGGCTTATCTGACACCAGCAACACATTTTTTTGCTGCAAGCTTAACGCGATGGCAGCCGAAAGCCCAACTAAGCCAGCACCCACTACCACCACATCAGCATGCATTTTTTTAAGCATTTTGCACACTTAACAATGGTTTTTTATTTGCCATAACTCATTTTGCCAACCAAAAATTTTTGCACGGGCTGCAATAACGCCAATGCGCCAAGGCCAGCACTGCGCATGCCTGAGAGCCCAATCAAATCGTTAGAAAATAATTCCACTAAACTATCGGTAAACTGAATACTGCCACGCGCATCGCGCGCACGCATTTGATGATAACTTTGCAACATATCTTCACTGCCCCACTGCGTTTTTGGTGCATGAATCAGCAGCTTTGCCAGTGTTTCTGCATCGCGCAAACCAACGTTAAACCCTTGCCCCGCTACTGGGTGCATGGTTTGTGCCGCATTGCCGATAATCGCCAAATGCGGCGTTGTGGAAGGCTTTAAAGTGCTGAGTTTAAGCGGAAAACGGTTGCGTTTTTCAATCGATAAAAATTGACCGACACGGTCGCCAAATGCTGCATGTAATTGGCTTAAAAACGCCGCATCATCCAACGCCATTAAGGCATCTATTTTGGCTTTTTCACCTGTCCACACGAGCGAAAATTCGCGTGAATCTTTACCTTGTCCATTGGGCAGCAGCGCCATTGGGCCTGTTGGCGTAAAGCGTTCATACGCAATGTTTTGATGCGGTAGCTCAGTTTTTACTTTACTCACCAAAGCATCGTGGCCATAATCTTTGGTGTCGCGTCCGATATTGGGAATATTATCTAAACTGCGACCGCCATCGGCGATTACCGCTAACAGGCTGATGATATTGACTTCGCTGCCTGCTTGTCTAAAATAAATTTCTGCTCTTATATTATCGTAACTAACCTGTGTTGCAACGGCTTCAAATAGCACGTGATTTAAATCTAGCGCTGCATCCAGCGCTTTTGTTAACGCGCCATACGGCAGCACATAGCCAAGCGCGGGCAATTGATGATCGGCCGCATTTAATTTGGTGCGACCTAAGCCGCCGCGTTGCGAAACATGAATAGTTTTAATCGCTGTGGCTTGCGCTTCTATTGTCGCCCAAATATCGAGTTTTTCTAATATTAATCGGCTGCCGTGCGATAAAGCCAGCGCACGCGTATCACTATGCGAAGCGCCTTTTTCGCGCGCTTCTAGCATGGTAAATGGCATGCCTTTTTGCTGCAAACTTAAGGCCAGTACAGCGCCCACTGGCCCGCCGCCTACAATTAAAATAGAATCCGTTTGCGTCATTAGCTTTTTATTCAATTTTTGGCATTAAATTGATGGTTAACTCTGCATTAACTGTTCTATGTCAGTGATTTGTTTAATCGCATTTTTTGTCAGCACTTCATTACCAGTCGTGGTAATTAGCACATCGTCTTCAATACGGATGCCGATATTCCAGAAATGTTCAGGCACATTATCGGCTGGGCGCACATAACAACCGGGCTCAACCGTTAAAGTGTTGCCTGCTGCAAGCAGCGCCCAATTACCCGCTTTATCTTTATAGTCGCCTGCATCATGCACATCCAAACCCAGCCAATGGCCGGTGCGATGCATATAAAATTGACGATAACTGCCGTTTTCCAGTACTTCTGCTTTACTGCCTTTGCACAATTTAAAATCAATAAAGCCTTGCACCAATACATCTAGAGCCGCCTCATGCGGCGCGTTCCAGTGATTGCCGGGCTTAGCGGCATCAATCGCGGCCAATTGCGCGTTTAAAACTAACGCGTATAAATCGCGTTGTGGCGCACTGAATTTGCCATTCACAGGAAACGTGCGCGTGATATCGCTGGCGTAACCATGCAACTCACAACCCGCATCGATTAACAATAAATCGCCATCATTTAACGCACAATTATTGGCGTTGTAATGTAACGTACAGGCATTGGCGCCGCCTGCCACAATGCTGGTATACGCAGGGGCTTGTGCGCCATTTTGGTAAAATTCGTGCAGAAATTCGGCTTCGATTTCATATTCTTTTTTGTTGGGCTGCGTCATTTGCATCGCGCGATTATGTGCCTCAGCTGCAATATTGGCGCTGCGGCGCATTAGGTCGATTTCAAATGGGGTTTTAATTAAACGCTGTTTGTCGATTAATTGACGCACATCGACAATCGCCTCAGGCGCAGAAACACCCGCCCGCGCCAGTTCTTTCACTTTATTGAGCCAATTGGTTAAACGCGTATCCCAAACTGCATCAAAACCCAGGCTATAAAATAACTGCGCTTGGTTAGCCATTAACTGCGGCAACAATGCATCCAATTGGTTAATACTGTACGCATCATCAAAACCAAATTGTTGTTTTGCTGCTTGCGGGCCAAAGCGAAAGCCGTCCCAAATTTCGCGCTCAGTATCTTTATCGCGACAAAACAGAATACTTTTGGGCGGTTCATTTTTTGCCGTATTGCCCGCGATTAAAACCAGCACGCTTTCCGGCTCGGTAAAACCGGTTAAATAATAAAAATAGCTATCAAATCGGTAAGGATAATGACTATCGCGATTACGAATCACTTCGGGCGCAGTGTGGATAATGGCAATGCCATTGCCCATCTTTTTTAAAAGCTGGCTGCGGCGTTGCTGAAATTCGTTTACATTAAACATGGCACTTTCTATTCTATCAATCTATTCTAAAAATGAGGATGTTTTAAGCATGAACTTATTCAGAGCTTGTAAACGCTCATGCGTTCCAATATCGTGCCATATGCCTTGATAATATTGCGCTGAAGCTTTATTTTCGGCAATCGCCTGGCGTAATAATGAGGCTAATTTTGCAGGCTGACCGCGCTTGATTTGCGCAAATAAACCAGGAGAATATACGCCAACGCCAGAAAAAGTACGCATTGGCGCGCCTTTATTAATGAGCAAACCATTTTGAATAGCGAAATCGCCTTGGCTGTGCTGCGGCGGATTATCGATTAACACCAAATGCGCCAACATATTTGGCGCTAGCTTGATTTTGGCAAAATCAATTTCGGTGAAAATATCACCATTTATTACTAAAAATGGCTCAATTAGACTACCATTTTTAGTAAGCAAAGGTAACGCATTGGCAATGCCGCCTGCGGTTTCAAGCGCAACGGCTTCTGGGCTGTATATAATTTGCAAATCCCACTGACTACCATCGCCTAGCGCCGCTTCAATTTGGCTGCCTAAATGCGCATGATTAATCACTACTTCTGAAAACCCTGCTTTGGCTAGATTCTCTAAATGCCAGACGATTAATGGCTTGCCGCCTACTTTTAACAAAGGTTTTGGCGTGTGGTCGGTTAGCGGTCGCATACGCTCGCCACGGCCTGCGGCTAATATCATTGCTTTCATTTTGCTGATTCCATTAAAACAACTGGCACTAAAACAAACTGCATTAGAAAGTATAGCCTTCTTGCGGTTTTACATTGTCCAGCTGATTCAGCAAGCGCAACATGGGGCGCAATTCCACATAACGCTCACAGGCTTTGCGCAAATAATGCATCACCAATGGCATATTTTTTAAATAAGCCTGTTTGCCGTCGCGATGACAAAGCCGCGCAAAAATCCCCAACACTTTAATATGTCGCTGTACGCCCATCCATTCGAAATCGCGATAAAACTCGCTAAAATCCTGCGGCACGGGCAAGCCCGCTTTTTTGGCGGGTTGCCAATAACGCACTGCCCAATCGATAATCTGCTCTTCATCCCACTCAATATAAGCGTCTTTTAACAAGGAAACCAAATCGTAAGTAATCGCACCGTGTACCGCGTCTTGAAAATCTAAAATACCGGGATTTTGTATTTGGGTGAGCATTAAGTTGCGCGAATGATAATCGCGATGCACAGTGACTTGCGCTTGCGCCAGAATATTTTGAGTAAGCACCGCAAATGTGTTTTGCAGCACTGCCTCTTGTTCAGCGCTTAAAGTTATGCCCAAATGTTTGCTGATATACCAATCTGGAAACAACTGCATTTCACGCATTAACAAGGCAGTATCGTAATTCGGCAAAACGTCAGCTTGGCTGGCTAGCTGCATTTTAATCAACGTATTGGTGGCATCGGTATAAAGTTTTTGTGCGTTATCATTATTTAACGCGCTTAAATAGGTATCATCGCCCAAATCAGTCATGAGCAAAAAGCCTTGCGTTAAATCTTGCGCGATAATTTTAGGCACATTCAAACCCGCATCTAACAATAACTGCGCAATTTTTACAAACGGCGTGCAATCCTCTTGCAACGGCGGCGCATCCATGGCAATTAAACTAGAGTCGCCTAAATGCGGATGTGTTAAGTGCACCCTGAAATAACGCCTGAAACTAGCGTCTGCTGATGCTATTGTTAAAGTAAACATTTGATTCAGTGTGGCTTCAAGCCAGGTTGTTAGTTGTAATTGTCTATCCACTGCTGACCTTTGATTGTTTTTTAAATATTAAATTTTTAAGCTTTTTTTAGTGTTAACTTACACGCTTAAATACAGTTATATACGATTTTATCATTCATCTGTAAAATAGTGACTCTAGGTTTGATTTAAACAACTTTCGCCCATTAATTAGGTAGCGTTCGAAGAAAACACCATTGCAATATATCCGCTCAATTATTGGTTCTAGCAAACATTTATGTGCGCTACTGCTCACACTGTCAGTGACAAGCTTTAGTATAATGGCGCCCGCAGAAACGTTAACCACCGAGCTTTTTCAAGTGCCTGAGACCGAGCAACCAACTGCGTTGCCAGGTGCAATTGAAATAGAAGGCGACAAGCTGGATTTGTACCTAGACCGTAAAATGCGTGCCAGCGGCAATGCGGTGGTGCGTAAAGATGACCAAAAAATAACGGGCGACACCATTGAATATGATGTGCAAAATGATGAATTGCAGGTAAATGGCAATGTGCGCATAGAATTAGGCGATGGCCAAATAACCGGGCCAGCACTTAAAATGCGTTTATCTGAAAGCATTGGTGAAATGCGCGATGCTTCTATTACACTAAATAGAAGTATCAGCAATAATGCAGCGCCCTATGCATCACGCAGCGGTCCCAGCGTTTACACGCAATCCAAACTGCTCAATTCACAAACCAGCTTAACCGATGACCCAAGACTGTATCAGGATAATTACCGGGAACCAGCCACTCCAATCGGCCAAGCGTCTATAGACCCGCGATTCAACTCCGCGCGCGGCGATGCCGAAGTGGTGCTATTTGAGGGCCAGGATAAAAAACGCTTAAAAGGTGCGCGCTATACCACATGCGAGGCTGGGGTAGATGATTGGTATATTAAAGCCAGGGAAATCGTATTAGATGACTATACGCAATCTGGCACGGCCACCAATGCGCATGTCGAATTTAAAGGTGTTCCGCTGCTGTATACGCCATGGATGACTTTTTCGTTTAATAACGAACGTAAATCGGGATTATTGGCACCAACCATTGGCACCACCAGCCGAAGTGGTTTTGAAACGCTGATTCCCTATTACATCAATATTGCGCCCAATATGGACGCCACAGTCGGTACACGCTATTTAAGCAAACGCGGTTTGCAGTTACAGGGCGAATTCAGATATTTAGGCGAAACCTACTCTGGCTTAAACAATGTGGAGTACCTCAATAACGACAGTTTAAGCGGCATGCAGCGCTACTATGCAAAACTTGCGCACAATCAACAGTTAAGTGAAGGCTGGTCGGCTGGCTACAACATCGAAAAAGTATCTGATGACCAATATTTTTCCGAAACTTCAACTCGCATTGTCAGCACCAGTCGCGTCAATCTGCCGCAAGAAGGGCGCGTTGACTATGTTGGCGATGTGTGGCGTTTTAACGGACTGGTACAAAAATACCAGACATTGGACGAATTAAATTTCCCCTATCAACGCTTGCCACAACTCACCTTAACTGCCGATAAAGAATGGGATTCCTTTAATACCGAGCTTTATAGCCAATGGACTTATTTTGACCGCAACAAAGATGCGCCGATTGCGGCAACAGGCAGTCGCTTTACGCTGTATCCTACCATCAGTATGCCATTAACGCGGCCGTATGGATTTATCACACCTAAAATAGGCCTGCATACAAGCCTGTATAACCTTAACGATAATAACTACAATGTTAATGGCAACAATATCAGCAATAATTCTGCCACGCGCACCTTGCCTATTTTTAGTTTAGACAGCGGCTTGTATTTCGAACGTGATGTAAAAATCGTCAAAAACAGCTACACGCAAACCATCGAGCCGCGCATGTTTTATGTATATATTCCCGATAAAAACCAAGATTTATTACCAGTTTTTGATACTGGTTTAGCCGATTTGAATCTCACCACCCTATTCACCGAAAATCAGTTTACTGGCAACGATAGAGTGAATAATGCCAATCAACTCAGCTTAGCTGTTACCACGCGCATGATCGATAAAGACACCGGCATTGAGCGCATGACCGCAACTATCGGCCAGCGTTATTATTTTGCCGATCAAAACGTGACTTTGCCAGGCAGCATACGGTCGCAAAGCAACACGACCGATGTCATCGCGGCGTTAACTGGCCGATTATCCAACAAATGGAATTTAGACGCTTTCGGTCAATACAATACTGATAACTCATCCATCGTACGCGCCAACTTACTGGCCAGATACAATCCCGAACCAGGCAAACTGCTCAATATTGGCTATCGCTACACGCAGCAATTTTTAGAACAAATTAACGTTTCTGGCCAATGGCCACTTAGCCGCGGCTGGTATGGGGTTGGGCGTTTTAATTATTCCATACGCGAAAAAAGTTTAATTGAAAGCTTGGCTGGCTTAGAATACGATGCAGGCTGCTGGCAAATTCGCACCGTATTTCAACGCGTAGAAACCGCCACTGCGAATGCCAACTACGGTTTTTTCTTACAACTTGAGCTAGGCGGTTTGGCATCAATCGGCTCAAACCCGCTCAATTTACTGCGTCGCGATATTCCAGGCTACTTAAGCTCTAGCGAGATTCCCAATATTTATAGGCAACAAAATTACAACCAATGAAATTAACCCACTTTATCATGCAATTTTTTAAATTATTCTTGTTAAACCTGTTATGCGTTTCAAACCTGTCACTAGCCGCAGCCAATGCCATCGGCGTGGTCAAAATGGATCGCATTATCGCAATCGTGGATCAAAGTGTGATTACTGAGCAAGAACTGGCAGATAGAATCAATACCGTTTCCTCGCAGCTGGAAAAACAAGGCACCACGTTACCCGCCAAACAAGTATTGGAAAAACAGATTTTAGAGCGATTGATTGTAGACAGCCTACAACTGCAATTGGCTGCGCAAACCGGTATAAAAGTGGATGATTCGCAATTGGATAAAACCATTGAGCGTATTGCCAGCCAAAACAAAATGGATGTAGCGCAGTTTAAAACGGCACTGGAAAGCGATGGTTTAAGTATGCGCAAATTTCGGGAAGATATTCGCAATGAAATCACCATTGCGCGCCTGCGCGAACGCGAAGTAGATAATAAAATAACCGTATCTGATGGCGAAATTGATAACTTTTTAACCACGCAAGCCAATCGCGGTGAGGAGCAAGATGAATTTGAGATTTCTCATATCTTGATTCGCACACCAGAAGACAGCTCACCTGAAGATTTACAAAAAGCACGCGCTAAAATAGAGAATGTTTTAAAAGAACTGGCCAATGGTCAAGATTTTGCACAAGTTTCTGCCAATTTTTCTGATACACCAAACGCATTAGAGGGCGGTCAACTGGGCTGGAAAAATAGTACACAAATGCCCGCTTTATTTTTAGAGGCGTTAAAAAGCATGCAGGTGGGCGAAATTTCAAAACCGCTACGCAGTCCTAACGGCTTTCATATTCTCAAACTTACCAACCGCCGTGGCGGTAGTTCTGCGTTGATAATTGAGCAAACTCACGCCAGACATATCCTGATTAAGCTGACCGAAGTCGTATCAGAAAAAGATGGCAAACAAAAAATGGATACGATTAAAGAGCGCTTGGACAACGGCGTTAAATTTGAAGAATTGGCACGCCAGTATTCAGAAGATGGCAGCGCCAGCAGCGGTGGCGATTTGGGCTGGGTTAATCCTGGCGACACCGTTCCACAGTTTGAAAAAGCCATGAACGAACTCGGGCCTGGCGAAATCAGCGCGCCTGTGCAATCGCCTTTTGGCTGGCATATCATTCAAGTATTAGAGCGCCGCAAGCAAGATATGAGCAAAGAAGCTGCCAGATTGAAAGCGCGCCAGGAAATCCGCGCGCGCAAATCAGAGGAAGCATACCAGGATTGGATACGCGAATTGCGTGACCGCGCATTCGTGGAAATGCGCCTTGAAGATAAATTCTAGAAAAAATTCTAGAAAAAAACTAAAAAATAAACTTGAGTTAACACCAGTTTAATCGCCCAATTTTCAATGATTTAATTGCACAATTGCTTTGAATAATTTAATACCTCGAATTGCAATCACCTCTGGCGAACCCGCTGGCATTGGCCCCGATATTTGCGTATTGCTATCGCAATTAGACTTTGCTGCGGATATCACTATTATTGGTGATATTGAAGTGTTAACTAAGCGCGCACAACAGCTTAATATAACCCTAGATATTAAGCCATATCAAATCAGCCAAACATCACAGCCGCATACTAAAAACCAATTAAAAGTACTGCATATTCCCACTGCTGCTGCGGTTAAAGCTGGCACGTTAAACCCTGCCAATAGCCAATATGTCATCAATACTTTAACTTGCGCACTAGATGGCACGCTTAGCAATGCGTTTGATGCGATTGTCACTGCGCCCGTGCATAAAGGCGTTATTAACGATGCAGGAATTGCGTTTACAGGGCACACCGAATTTTTAGCCGATTACACCAACACACCAAAAGTCGTGATGATGCTAGTTGGCGGTGGCTTAAAGGTTGCACTTGCCACCATCCATTTAGCCTTAAAAGATGTACCGCTAGCCATTACCCAAATCAGTCTTGAAGCGACAATCCGTATTTTGCATCACGATTTAATTACCAAATTTGGCTTGACCAATCCGCGCATTCTGGTTGCTGGACTTAACCCACATGCGGGTGAAGATGGCTATTTAGGCCGCGAAGAAATTGAAACGATTAATCCCGTGTTGAATAAATTACGAACTGAAGGTATGCAACTTATTGGCGCGCTTCCAGCAGACACTTTATTTGCAAAACACCACTTAAGTAAAGCAGATGCAGTGCTTGCTATGTACCACGACCAAGGCTTACCTGTGCTGAAACATGCCAGCTTTGGTGAGGGCGTTAATGTCACGCTAGGTTTACCCATTATCCGCACTTCAGTCGACCATGGCACGGCACTGGATTTGGCTGGCACGGGGATTATTGATATCGGCAGCATGTTAAGTGCAATTCAATTAGCCATTGAATTAGCAGGCCGTAGCTCTAAAAGGTAAGTCACATCCATGAAACATGTTGCAAAAAAAAGATTCGGTCAAAATTTCTTAACTGACCAAGCGGTTATTAACAGTTTGATTGAAGCCATTAATCCACAAGACAATCAAATCATCGTAGAAATTGGGCCTGGGCTTGGCGCTTTAACCAAACCACTTTTAGCAAAAATTGACCATTTAAACGTGATAGAAATTGACCGTGATATTGTGGCTTGGATGCAAACCGAATATGCAAAACCCACTTATGCAAAAAATACTCTAACTATCCATAATGTGGATGCGCTTAAATTCGACTTCTCCAGTTTAGCCAGCAATTTAAGAGTAACAGGCAATTTACCGTACAACATCTCTACACCTATTTTATTTCATTTGCTGAGTAATCTGCCGCATATCGCTGACATGCATTTTATGCTGCAAAAAGAAGTGGTTGAGCGCATGGTAGCGCAGCCTTCTACACCAGCATATGGGCGACTTTCGGTGATGTTGCAATATTATCTGGCGATGGAATATTTAATCACGGTGCCGCCACAAGCATTTGAGCCCGCACCAAAAGTGGAGTCTGCTTTTGTGCGTTGCGTGCCGCATGCAAAATTGCCGTTTGTTGCCAACGATACCGCCTTGTTTGCAAAAGTGGTGCTGGCGGCATTTGGTCAGCGGCGTAAAACCTTGCGCAACACGCTGAAAGGCTTACTAAATGATGCTGGCTTTAATGCATTGGGCATTAACCCACAATTGCGCGCCGAAAATCTAAGGGTTGCCGAATTTGTTAGCATCAGCAATTTTGTTGGCAATTCGCTTGTTTGATATAATCTTTTATCCCCAAAACCCCTTAACTCAAAGCTAGAGAAAACCCATGCGAATCATCTTATTAGGCGCACCAGGCGCAGGCAAAGGCACCCAAGCCACCCACTTACGCGAAAAATTCAATATTCCGCAAATTTCCACTGGCGACATGCTGCGCGCCGCGGTAAAAGCGGGCACACCATTAGGGTTAGAAGCCAAAGCGTTTATGGATAGCGGCGGTTTGGTGCCAGATGCGGTGATTATCGGCCTAGTCAGCGAGCGCATCAAAGAAGCTGATTGCAAAAACGGCTTTTTATTCGACGGCTTTCCACGCACCATTCCGCAAGCCGAAGCCATGAAACAAGCCGGTGTTGGCATCGATTACGTCGTTGAAATTGATGTGCCAGACCAAGCCATCGTAGAACGCATGAGCGGCCGTCGTAGCCATCCTGCTTCTGGCCGCACGTATCATGTTACATTCAACCCACCAAAAGTGGCTGGCAAAGATGATGTAACGGGTGAAGATTTAGTACAGCGCGAAGATGACAAAGAAGAAGTCGTCAAAAATCGCTTAAATGTGTATCACAACCAAACTAAGCCACTTGTTAAATATTATGTCGATTGGGCAAACAGCGGCTTACAAGGCGCGCCAAAGCATGTGTTTGTGAATGGTATTGGTGAGATGGAAACGATTAAGGAAAATATTTTCAGCCAGTTAAAAGTATAAGAAGTAAACTTAGCCATAATATTGAATTCAATATACCAGACCAAGACTTATTACCTTTGACACAATATTTAAAAAAGTCCTGTGGCGAGGATTTAGATATGCCTAAAAGACCTAAGTCTGTGTTAAATGTATTACTTCTATGGTGTGCGTTTAAAATCAGTTCGACAGCAAGGCACTTCAAGATAACAAGAGAATAATAATTTCCAGTTCATCCGCATAACTTCTTTAAAAAATTAAATTCTTTTTATTTCAATTTTATAATTGTTTTTAATGAAGCCCATCACCCGCAGAGTTGTTCAAGCTCTGTTTTATGAAATCGGCACAATCGCACTCACCAGCCCGATTATTGGCTTTGCTTTTGATGCACCTGCTTCATCCGCACTGACTTTAGCGACCATTATATCAACCATTGCATTGGCATGGAATTATGTTTTCAATGCGATTTTTGAGCGTTGGGAATCGCGTCAAATCATTAAAGGTCTTTCCATTTGGCGGCGTTTGGCGCATGGCATTGTTTTTGAAGGTGGGCTGGTGTTGATGTTGGTGCCGCTGATGGCATTTTGGTTAGACATTTCATTTATTGACGCTTTTATTGCAGAAATTGGTTTATTGCTGATGTTTTTTTTATGCCATCGCATTTACTTGGGCGTTCGACAAAATATTCGGCTTGCCAGAATCCGCTCTGCCATCGCATTAAATGAATCGGCAGAAATAGTTAACCCTATTTTTCGGGTGAAAATAATGGTTAACTATTTTTACCTTTGATGTGAATCGGGCAACAATTTTGATGGATTTAGGACTAAAATTTAGCTAACAGCTTTTTAAACGAAAAAGATTGAGCAAAGAATTTTTTAATCATTCATATCAATAAGGACAAATAATATGAAAGTTCGCGCATTAGTTTTATTGGGAGTTTTGGGGTTATTTTTAGTATTTATGCTGCTCAATTGGACCACTATTTTGGCGCCAACCACGCTTAATTTAGGCATCACGGAAGTGAATGCGCCGCTTGGTTTAGTGATGCTGGCAATGATTGCGCTATTGACGGCATTATTTCTTATTTTTATCGTTTATCTGCAAACATCGGTTTTATTTGAAGCGCGTCGCCATGCCAAAGAATTACAAACGAATCGCGAATTAGCCGATAAAGCCGAAGCATCACGCTTTACCGAATTGCGCCAATTTATGGATGCTGAAATTCAAAAACAGGCAACCCTTCAAGCAGAATCTAAATCTGCATTACTAACCAAATTAGATGTGTTAAATGCGGATATTCACCGCGCGATTGATATTTCGGGCAATTCACTTTCAGCGTATATTGGCGAATTGGAAGACAGGCTTGAAACTAAGTTTCCCACTCAAAAATAATCTTCATGTTCAATGAATTGGCCAATTAACTCTGTTAATCGGCCAATTTTCTTAACATTTTAATCGCTCAATTTAAGCATACATTTAACTAGGCAAAATTTATGCGAATTTGAGGGTTAAGTCTTACATTTACCGCACGCATCAAGCGCATGCTGACAATGCCAAAGCGCATGCCTTCAAGTATAATTTCGGAATTCATTATTCCCATTCAAGATAAACAGATCATGCAACAGCAGTACCCTTTCAAAGAAATCGAACAAGCCGCGCAAGCCTATTGGGAAGCCAATCAAACGTTTGCCGCATCTGAAACATCCGATAAGCCCAAATATTATTGTCTCTCCATGTTTCCCTATCCGTCTGGTCGTTTGCATATGGGGCATGTGCGCAACTACACCATTGGCGACGTATTAAGCCGTTTTCATAAAATGAAAGGCTTTAACGTGATGCAGCCCATGGGTTGGGATGCGTTTGGTTTACCTGCAGAAAATGCCGCGATTAAAAACAATACGGCGCCTGCCAAATGGACCTATGAAAATATAGAGCATATGAAAACCCAGTTGAAACAATTGGGTTTAGGTGTGGATTGGAACCGCGAGATTGCGACCTGCAAGCCAGAATACTACCAATGGGAACAATGGCTTTTTACCGAATTATTTAAAAAAGGTTTAATTTACAAAAAGACTTCTACGGTCAATTGGGATCCAGTTGATGGAACGGTTTTAGCCAATGAGCAAGTAATCGACGGCCGCGGCTGGCGTAGCGGCGCACTAGTCGAAAAGCGCGATATTCCGCAATACTTTATGAAAATCACCGCCTATGCCGAAGAGTTGTTAAACGATTTAGATAAATTGGATGGCTGGCCAGAACAGGTTAAAACCATGCAGCGTAATTGGATTGGCAAAAGCTACGGTTGCGAAGTGGAGTTTACGATTGTCAACGAAAGCGGTACATTAAAAGTATATACCACTCGCCCAGATACCTTGATGGGTGCGACTTACGTGGCTGTTGCAGCAGAACATGCATTGGCGATTTTAGCCGCACAAACTAATCCTGCATTGGCTGAATTTATCGCTGAATGCAAACGCGGTAGCGTGGCAGAAGCCGATGTCGCCACGGCTGAGAAAAAAGGCATGGATACCGGCTTGCTTGTGTCGCATCCGTTAAATGGCGAGCAACTGCCAGTTTGGGTAGCGAATTATGTATTGGCTAGCTATGGCGAAGGCGCTGTAATGGCGGTGCCAGCGCATGATGAGCGCGATTTTGAGTTTGCGAATAAATACGGTTTGCCGATTAAAGCCGTTATTAAACAATCTGATAATGATGTTTTGCCAATGACAGAGCATGGTGTTTTATTTAATTCTAGTGAATTTAACGGGTTAAGTTTCGAGCAATCTACAGATGCCATTTCATCAGCACTTAACGCTAAAAATCTAGGCAAAAAACGCACCCACTTCCGCCTTCGCGACTGGGGAATTTCTCGCCAACGTTATTGGGGCTGCCCAATTCCCATTATTCATTGCGAAAAATGTGGCGAAGTACCAGTTCCAGTTGAGCTATTACCTGTGGTGTTGCCAGAAGATGTGGTGATGGATGGCGTTGGCTCACCGATTAAAAAAGACCCAAAATTTTACGAGACGACTTGCCCGACTTGCGGCGGCAATGCCACGCGCGAAACCGATACGCTAGATACATTTTTTGAATCATCGTGGTATTTTGCGCGTTACGCCAGCTTTGATGCGGACAAAATGTGTGACGAGCGCGCGAATTATTGGTTACCAGTAGACCAATATGTGGGCGGGATTGAGCATGCGATTTTGCATTTGCTGTATGCACGATTCTTTAATAAATTAATGCGCGATGTTGGCTTGATTAACAACGATGAGCCATTTACCAACTTATTAACGCAAGGCATGGTGTTAAAAGATGGCACTAAAATGAGTAAATCCAAAGGCAATACGGTTGATCCGCAAGCGTTAATTAACCAATATGGCGCCGATACAGCGCGTTTATTTATGATGTTTGCCGCGCCGCCTGAGCAAAGTCTGGAATGGGCGGATAGTGGTGTTGAAGGTGCAAATCGCTTTTTACGCAGACTATGGAAAGCGGTTTATGCGCATGTTGAATTAGGTGAGATTGCCGCTTACATATCGCGCGATTTAAGCGCAGAGCTTAAAGCCATTCGCTTGCAATTGCATTTAACGATTGAAAAAGTAACCGATGATTATGGCCGCCGCCATAGTTTTAATACTGCGATTTCATCGGTGATGGAATTGATGAATGCGCTGGCAAAAATTGAAGCGACTGATGCGTTAACTAGAAGCGTACGGCAGGAGGTTTTACAGAATGTGGCGTTATTATTATCGCCAATCGTGCCGCATATTTGCCAAGCTTTATGGGCAGAACTAAAGCCTGACAGCCATATCCTGCAAGCTGGCTGGCCGACTGCTGACAAAGCCGCCCTGGTACAAGATGAAGTGGAGCTGGTGTTGCAAGTAAACGGAAAGTTGCGCGGCAGTATGATTGTGTCTCGTCAAATGACTCAAAATGCAATTGAACAATTAGCCATTATGCAAGCTTGTATTACAAAGTTTTTGGTGGATGGTCAAACTGTGCGTAAAATCATCGTTGTGCCGAATAAACTGGTGAATGTGGTGATTGGATAAACCTTGAATCTATTAAACGTTAACTCAACGCTGCGTACGCTATTTTACGTATGTTTACTTGCTGGCCTGACCAGTTGCGGATTTCAATTACGTGGCGCTGCCAGCCTTGCTTTCAATAGTATATTTATTCAAGGCAGCACGTTAACCATCTCAAAAAATCTAGTTAAATCACTTAAAACCAATGGCATTGAAGTATTAAATACTGACGAAAATGCCGATGTTTTGCTGGAGTTATTGGGCGAAGAAAGCGAAAAACGCATTCTTTCTTTAAGTGGCCGAGGTTTGGTCAACGAGTTTGAATTGTATTATCGTGTGCATTATCGCACCAGAGAAGCTGGTGCAGCGCTTTGGAGCCCGGTGCAAACCATTGAATCTCGGCGCGATTTTTCGTATAGCGATGCAAACTTGTTGGCTAAACAAGGTGAAGAGAAACAGTTAAATGAGAATATGCAGGCGGATGTATTAAGCAATTTAATACGCCGCTTATCTAAGCTTAAAAAATAACCCTAACAAAACATGCAGTTAGATTCAAATCAACTGAAACCACATCTGGCTAAAACCCTGGCTCCATTATATGTGTTGGTGGGCGATGAGCCGCTGGCGTTAAGTGAATGTTTGGATGCCATTCGTTTTGCGGCGCGTAAAGCTGGTGCCGATGAGCGTAACAGTTATATGGTAGAACGCAATTTTAACTGGCAACAAATCCAGCAATTTGCACAGGCATTATCGCTATTTTCCAGCGCGCGCATTTTAGAAATACATATTCCAAATGGCAAGCCAGGCTTAGATGGCGGCAAGGCATTAATTGAATTGTGTGCTAACTTAATACCCGATACCACAACCATTATTGTGTTGCCAGCGCTTGAGCGTGATGCTAAAAATAGTGCCTGGTTTGCTGCACTGCAAAAAGCTGCTGTGGTGATTGATTTAAAAGAAATTTTGCCCAGTCACTTACCACAATGGCTTGCAGCCAGATTAGCATTGCAAAATCAAAGTACAGACGAAACTTCGTTAAGCTTTATTGCACATCAGGTTGAAGGCAATTTACTGGCGGCTCATCAAGAAATTCAAAAGCTGGCCTTGCTGTATCCAACGGGTGAAATCAGTCATGAAGCGGTGCGCGAAGCCGTGCTTAATGTGTCGCGCTTTGATGCTTTTCAGCTGGGAGATGCAGTATTAGCGGGCGATACTGCACGTGTCAGCGCTATTTTGCAGGGCTTACAGGATGAAGGTGAAAATGCAGTTGCGGTGATGAATCCGCTGATGTGGGTATTGCGACCATTACTGCGCATCAAGCAAGCAGAATCGCGTAAGGAAAGCATCACGACAGCCATGACCAATGCACGGATTTATGGTGACAGGCAAAATCTAGTGAAACGCGCATTGAGTCGATTCAGTTTGCGACAGCTTGAAGCCGCATTGCAAAAACTGTGCGATATTGATAAAACCGCTAAAGGCATGATGCAAGGTGATGCTTGGCTGGAATTATCTAGATTAAGTTTTGGCCTTGCCAAAGTGCGTGGTCGTTAATCCAGTAGGCTCGATTAATTGCGCTATCAGCCAGATCACTAGTGCAGAATCTGGCAAAAACGTATAATGACCATTATGGACATTAAAAATTATATGCAAACGGTTGGCATCCACGCGCGAGCCGCCTCAAGCCTGATGGCTGCCGCCGATACCAATACTAAAAACCAGGCACTTGTACACATTGCCAGCGCTATTTTGCGCGAAAAAAATGCGTTAATTGCTGCCAATCAGCAAGATTTAACTGTAGCGCGTGCCAATGGTTTAGATGATGCGATGTTAGACAGGCTGACCTTATCTGAAAAATCTATTTTATCGATGGTAGAAGGTTTACAGCAAATTGCCAATTTAGCCGATCCTATTGGTGAAATGAGCAATTTTAAATATCGTCCAAGCGGCATTCAAGTAGGTCAAATGCGCGTGCCATTAGGCGTGATTGGTATTATTTATGAAGCACGGCCAAATGTAACAATAGACGCGGCTGGGCTTTGTATTAAATCGGGCAACGCCTGTATTTTGCGTGGTGGAAGTGAAGCGATTCATTGCAACCAAGCATTGGCAAAACTGGTACATGAAGGCTTGCAAAAAGCAGGTTTGCCAATATCCGCCGTGCAAGTGATAGAAACCACCGATCGTGCAGCTGTGGGCGAATTGATCACCATGAAACAATATGTGGATGTGATTGTGCCACGCGGCGGCAAAGGTTTAATCGAGCGCATTTCAAATGACGCACGCATCCCCGTGATTAAGCATTTAGACGGCAATTGCCACGTGTATATTGACGATGAGGCTGATTTTGCTAAAGCGCTGCCTATTTTGGAAAACAGTAAAACGCAGCGCTTAGGCACTTGTAATACGGCGGAATCATTACTGATTGCGCGTTCTGTCGCCAAAACCATGCTGCCAAAATTGGCAACCATGTTAATTACACGCGGCATCGAAATTCGTGGTTGTGCAGAAACGTGCGCATTAATACCACAGGCAAAGTCTGCCACAGAAGAAGATTTTTACACTGAATTTTTAGACGCGATTATTTCTTGCAAAGTGGTCAATGGGATTGATGAAGCGATTATGCATATTAATCAGCATTCCAGCCAGCATACAGAAGCGATTGTGACTGAAAATTACACCAAAGCCAGACGATTTTTGCGCGAAGTGGATTCTAGCAGTGTGATGGTGAATGCCTCAACACGTTTTGCAGACGGCTTTGAATATGGCTTGGGTGCAGAAATTGGCATTTCAACCGACAAGCTACATGCGCGTGGCCCTGTTGGCTTGGAAGGATTAACTTCACTTAAATATATTGTGTTAGGTGATGGCCAGGTTCGCGCTTAAGTCGTCGGCATGATGCAGCGCATAGGGCTTTTGGGTGGTACGTTTAACCCCATTCATTTTGGCCATTTACGGTTGGCACAAGAAATAGCGGCAGCACTTGCTCTGAATGAAGTGCGTTTTATTCCTTCCGCCAATCCGCCGCACAAAACAGCACCAACAGTTTCAGCACAGCACCGTGCGCAAATGGTGCAACTGGCGATTGAACATAATCCTTTATTTAAACTAGATACGCGTGAGCTCAATCGGGCGGGCGCTTCTTATACAATTGATACGCTGAGTTCAATTCACCAAGAAATTGGTACTAAAAATTCGTTGTGTTTAATCATGGGGACAGATGCTTTCAGCAAGTTTGACACTTGGCATCGCTGGCAAGAAATATTGGATTATTGCCATATTATTTTGGTGCAAAGGCCGACAAACACATTGAATCAATCAGCATTAAGTAAAGAATTAGAGTTGCTTCTTAAAAATCAATATACAGAGCTTATGGATGATTTATTCAGCCAAGTGTCTGGACATATTCACATGCAAACCATTACAGCATTAGATATATCTTCAACTGCGATTAGAGCGGCTTTTGCAGAAAAGCAAATGCCGAACTACTTAATGCCGCAGAACGTGATTGAATATATTTTGACGAATCAGCTTTACGATTAAATTTTCATGATTAAAAACTAATTTATTGTAAATTAATAATTTTTCAATAAAAAAGCCTCCGATGGAGGCTTTTTTATTTGCTAAAATATTAACTAATTCAATTAATATTAAACCGCTTTTGCTTTGTTGCGGCGACGTGCAATACCGAAAGCACCTAATGCAGAAGCCATTAATGGCAATGCAGCTGGAACTGGCACAGAACTTACACCAACCACGTAGTCGTCATAATCGCCATCAGGTGAACCGCCATCGTTAAAACCAATTAAAAATGCAAACGGGTTACCTGTGTTTGCATCAATGTAAGAACCATCATTTGTAATATAAGCAATTCTTTGATTGTTTATATCTGAATTAAGAGCTGTTAAAACTTCACCTCTAAAGCCAAAGTCAATCACGCCTGCAGCGACATCAAAGTAAAAGCTTTGTCCAACTGTTGCTACGTTGTTAGCCGAACCAGCTACTGATGCTCCATTAGATACGAAAAAATTAACATTAGCAGCTTCTTTTCCTAAGAAAGTGACTGCAAATGTAGTTGCTTGCAAAGCAGAAAGTTGACCAAATTGACCACCCAAAGCATCACTACCACCCACGTCAATCACGTCATGGCTGTCACCAGTAAATGCGATAGCGCCTGAGGTGACTAATTGTAAATTACCTACTGTAGAAATATGCGCCGCTTGTGCTGATGCTGCCATTAATGTAAAACCTAATGCTATTAAAATCTTTTTCATGGTATTTCCTCTATAAAAGTAAACTAACCTATTAAAAATAACTACTTAAACTTGAACAGTTCTAAGGATAGAGGTACTTATAACATACAGCAATAGCCCATAAGGGCTAACACAATTGAAATATGTCGAGGATTAATTTATAAAAATCAATTTATTTGGGTAGCTAATTCAATATTAAAATAAAAAGCCTCCAATGGAGGCTTTTTATTTGCTAAAACATTAACTAACTCAATTAATATTAAACCGCTTTTGCTTTGTTGCGGCGACGTGCAATACCAAAAGCACCTAATGCAGAAGCCATTAATGGCAATGCTGCTGGAACTGGAACAGCACTTACTTCACTAACACCAAATACGGTGTCATCAAAGTCAGCGTCTTCTGAGCCACCATCATTAAAACCAACTAAAAAGGCAAATGGGTTACCTGATTCATCAAATTTAGTACCATCATTTTCGATAAATGCAATATTGATTTCAGTTTCATTGGTGTTAGAAGCTGTTAAACCACCGTTGCCTGTAAAACCAAAGTTTACAACACCTGCGTTTGCGTCTAATAAAAAGCTATTTCCAACAGTTGCTGTGTTTGTGTTTGAACCAGCTACCGGTACATTATTTAAAGTTAAAAAATTGGTATTACCAGCTTCTTTACCTAAGAATGTGAATTTAACTGATGTATTTTGTAAGGCTGAAAGTTGGCCGAACGTACCGCTGGTAGCATTAATAACGTTGTTTGTACCGTTAAACATTGTAGTGCCGTAAGTGTTCAATTGCAGATTGCCTGCAGTAACAGTGATTGCCTGTGCCGATGCTGCCGCTAATGTAAAGCCTAGCGCTACTAAGATTTTCTTCATGGGATTTCCTTTATAAAATTAAAACTAAAAAATAAATCTAAACCTGTTTGAACCTAATTCTGGTGCGATTATGCCCTATAGGGCTAAAATTCGTTTGTACGCTGGCACACATAACTATTATCAATACGTATTTTAATTTTTAACTAACTGAATTAAATAATAATATTTATATGCTTAGCTGTTTAATGAAGGGTAGTTTTTTTGCAATGGTTACAATGTTGTTGTTATATTGCGGCATTTTAGCCTCAATTGGATTAGCAACCCAAGCTTCTATATGGCAATTACGGCTTCTGATGGACTCAACAGTGAGTAATGTGTGATTAATGCAACCTAACTTAATGCCTACGACCAATATTATAGCAATATCTAAAGCAATAACCAAATCAGCCATGCTTTGTGAATCGTTTAACGGCACTAAAAAACCACCTGCACCTTCAACTATCACTATATCTGCCAACGTAGTTAACGCATTAAACGCTTTTTTAATCACTGCAATTTCAATAGCTTCACCAGCTAATTCTGCAGCAATATGCGGTGCAACAGGCTCTTTAAAACTATAAGGATTGGTCAGCACACGCGCCGCTTTTACGTTGCTCGCCGCTTCAAGCTTTAATACATCATCATTCACCCATTCGCCATCAACCCAATCGCAGCCTGCCGCAACAGGTTTCATGCCAACGACTTTATAGCCTTGTTGTACGTATTGCTGGATCAACTTGCAGGCAATATAGGTTTTTCCTACGCCTGTATCGGTGCCTGTGATAAAAAAAGCTTGTTTCATTAATAAAAATTATTTATAAGTTTTAAAAGTAATCGGCGAGACGCCAATGCCTAAATCCAGCTTGGTTTCAGCTTTCCAGGCGTGTCCATAAATTACTTCAAAAGTGGCTGGCAGTTTTCCTTCTAGCCTAAATTGCTCATATTGTTGTGTTAACTGCTGTAAGAAGCCGCGCCCTTGCAGGCCGCGCGCGCGACCTGCCGTTGCGTTATGCGCGCCAATAGCTTTTAAATCTTTCATCACACTTTTCACATCATCATAAGTCAGCGTATATCGCTCAACATCCAGCACTGGCGCGCTAAATCCAGCTCGGGTTAAGGCATCGCCAATATCATGCATATCAATAAAGCGGCTAACATGCGTATTGTCATTATGACTAGCCGCACGCAGTTCTTTTAAAGTATCGGGCCCAAAAGTGCTAAACATCAATAAGCCATTGGGTTGCAATACACGGGAAATCTCACTAAATGCAGCATCCAAATCGTTGCACCATTGCAAAGCAAGGTTCGACCACAGCATATCTAGACAATTGCTTGCGATTGGTAGCTGCTCAATATCGGCGCAAATTAAGTTTTTTTGTCTGAATAACTTGTTAAGTAGCGGTTGTTGTTGATGTGTTTTTCGCAACATACCAAGCGCAATATCCAGCGATAAAACTTGTGCGCGGCTAAACTTTTTTTGCAGTGCAAAACTAGCATGTCCTGTGCCACAACCCGCGTCCAGTATCACTTTTGGCTTGATTTTAACCAAATCTAAACGGCTGAGCATTTCTGTGCGCACCAGTTTTTGTAATATTGCCGCCGCGTCATAAGTTTGCGCTGCACGCTCAAACGATGCGCGCACGCGCACTTTATCTATCCAATACTTATCTTGTGAGCTCGCTTGTTTTAAGCTAGCATCTTGCGAATTTAAATCTGACATTAAGGCTCTAGAAACTGGTTAAGTGCGGCGATAAATTGCGCTGAATGCGATAGAAAAGGCGCATGCGCACTGCCCGATATCACCCGTAAAAATCCATGTGGAAGCTGTTGCATCATCCAGTGCGCCGCTTGCACTGGCGCCAATGTATCGCGATCGCCATGAATCAATAATGTAGGTTTACGAATATTGGCAAGTTCATCGCGCAAATCGGATTCCAACAGAATTTGTAACGCGCGTTGCAGTGTGGTTTGCGTCGGCGTTGGCCGCGTTTCAAAGCTGGCGCGCAATTGTTTTAGAGTACTGCGCGCGTCATCGGCTTGCATGCATTGCAACGTTAAAAACTGCAAAATAGTCGCTTTATAATCGCTATTTACTGCTTGTGCAAACGATTCAAAATTGGCAGGATCAATGCCAGCATCCCAGTCTTGTTTGTTAACGAAACAAGGGGTTGAGCCGACCAAAATCAACCGTCGAATACGATCAGGCTGATTTAAGGCAATGCGTTGCGCCACCAAACCACCCAGCGACCAACCCAGCACATCTGAAACGCCTGGAATGACTTGTGCCACTTCGTCTGCCAGCGCATGCAAATGATATGGCTCAATCGGGCGACTATTACCCATACCCGGCAAATCCACCAGATACAGCATATATTGCGCAGACAGTTTTTTAATCAATGGTTGCCAAACCCCGCTGTGCATGCCCCAGCCATGCAGCATCACCAATGGCTGACCTTGCCCAATTATTTCAACATGCGCGCTCATATTATTCTCATGCTTTACTCATTACTTTTTCCGCATGGTTAATCGCATTGGCCAAGCGTAAAACATCGTCAACCGAATGCGCTGCGGACAATGAAATACGTAGCCGTGCAGTATTGACTGGCACAGTTGGCGGGCGAATTGCTGGCACTAAAATACCCAGCACCTGCAAGTGCTCACTTAATGCCAGCGCGGCATGATTGCTGCCAACCACCAAAGGCTGAATCGCTGTATCGGACGGCAAAAGTTGCCAGTTTTTTAGGGTTAAGTTGGCTTTAAGCGCAGCCATTAACGTATTTAAATGCGCACGTAAATCATCACCGCTTTCAATTAACTTAACCGATGCAGAAAGTGTCGCTGAAAGCGCTGGCGGCGCGGGCGTTGAGTACACATAGCTATTGGCTTTTTGAATCAAATAATCAATTACCACCTGCTCGCCAGCCACAAATGCACCTGCAACCCCTGCCGCTTTACCTAAAGTTGCCATCATGATAATACGTGGCGATTTCAAGTTTAAGTGACTTAAACTGCCATTGCCATGCTCACCCAACACGCCAAAACCATGCGCGTCATCAATATACAGATACGCATCGTATTTTTCACACAAAGCCAAATACTCAGCCAAAGGTGCAATATCGCCATCCATACTAAATACTGCGTCCGCGGCGATTAATTTATGATTTGCAGTACTTTCTTGCAGCAGCTTTTCAAGAGCAACCACATCATTATGTGGAAAGCGATGAAATGCGGCGCGCGATAAATAGGCGCCTTCATTTAAACAGGCGTGATTTAATTTATCGGCAAAAATCGCGTCATGCCGACCCATTAATGTACCAATCACGCCGATATTCGCCATGTAACCTGTCGAAAATAACAATGCGGCAGGCATTTCTACAAATTGTGCTAATTGCTTTTCCAACGCATCGTGATAGCGATGATGGCCGGTAATCAAATTAGAAGCACCGCTGCCCACGCCAGAATCGCCTGCTGCCTTTTGCATAGCAGCAATTAGTTTGGGATGATTCGCCAAACCTAAATAATCGTTACTGCAAAACGATAAAAAGTGTTTATCGTTGGCGATAATATGTTCCGCCTGTGGCGAATCTAAAAGCCTGCGCTGACGCAATAAGCCATCCGTTTTACGCTGTGTCAGCTCTTGTTGCAGGCCTGAAAACAGGCTTAATTCGTCTTTTATTGCGGCTAACATTTATATTTAATCAAATTTTCGGGTTAAATTTTGGGTTTGTTTTTATGCTTAATTGCGCGGCTTAAATCTTATTAATGCCCAGTTTGGCGAATAGTTTTTTGTCTGTCGCCGCCTCTGGGTTACCCGTGGTTAATAACTTTTCGCCGTAAAAAATACTATTCGCACCCGCTAAAAAGCATAGCGCCTGAATCCCTTCTTGCATACTTTGGCGACCTGCAGATAAACGCACAAAGCTATTTGGCATGGTAATGCGCGCAGCCGCAATCGTGCGCACAAATTCGATTGGATCCAACGCATCCGTGCCATGCAATGGCGTGCCTTCTACTTGCGTGAGCAAATTAATCGGCACGCTTTCTGGTGGGCGGTCCATATTCGCTAATTGCGCCAACAAGCCCGCACGCTGATTGCGCGATTCGCCCATGCCAATAATGCCGCCACTACACACATTAATATCGGCATTTCTAACGCGGCCTAATGTATCTAACCTATCCTGATAAGTACGCGTGGTAATCACGTCGCCATAAAATTCTGGCGCGGTGTCTAAATTGTGATTGTAATAATCCAAACCGGCCTCTTTTAATTGCTCGGCTTGGCCCTCTTTTAACATGCCCAACGTGGCGCAGGTTTCTAAGCCCATGGCTTTCACTTCTGCAATCATTTTTAATACTGGCTCAAGGTCACGCTGTTTTGGGCCGCGCCAAGCTGCACCCATGCAAAAGCGACTTGCGCCATTATTTTTCGCTTCTTGCGCGGCGGCTAAAACATCGTCCAATTTCATCAGCGGTTCGGCTTCCACTTCGGTGTGATAGCGCGCTGCTTGCGGGCAGTAACCGCAATCTTCACTGCAGCCGCCTGTTTTAATCGATAAAAGTGTGCTGACTTGCACCGCATTCGGGTCAAAATTTTCGCGATGGACCGTTTGTGCGCGATTGATTAAATCGCTAAACGGCAGCTCAAATAAGGCCACAATCTCATCCACACGCCAGCGATTAACCGTGGCGGCCTCGCATGAGTTGCGCTTAAGTGAATCTGTATTGATAACAGATTCATTGCGTATAATGGATTCCTTAACCGATTCTTGGCTTTGACTTTTAGCTGTTTCAAGCATGATGCATCCCTTTGATATTGCTTAGATTTGAAGCTTATGTTTAAAGCGTATATTTAAACGAATGCGCTGTTTAAACTGGCTTTTTTACTGGCTTTTTTATTAGAATACTTAACCCTAAATTGAAACCAAATTATAAGCTGTAAAGGCAATATGAGGCAAATAATAAACAATTGGTTAAAAAATAGTCATTTGTCAAAATTCAGGCTTATTTCCTCCATTTTTTCTTCTGTTTTTTTTGCATCGCTTTTACGCGAAAATTGTTTTTTATGCACTTCAAATCAAACAAAAAAACACGGGTTATGCCAAGCTTGTTTAAATGATTTGCCTTGGTTTCCAGCCAATAGCTGCCCACAGTGTGGTTTAAGTGCAAACGGGCAAATTTGTGGCAGCTGCATCAGCTCGCCACCTGATTTTGATGCCACGCATACCGTGTTTTTATACGCCTACCCAATCGACGCCATGATACAACGTTACAAATATGGCGAGACGCTGAGTTTAAGCCATCATTTTGGGCAATTAATCGGCGAAAAAATCTCTTTATCGAACCACTTGCACGCCATCGATTTAATCATTGCCATGCCGATGCACCCAACACGTTTAAAACAGCGCGGCTTTAATCAAGCCCTTGAAATAGCCAAAGTTTTAAATAAGCTTTTATACAAAAATGAGCTAAAAAAGTTGGATTATAAAAGCGTGATACGCCAAACATTAACGCCGCCGCAAGCGAGTTTGCCGTTAAAAGAACGGGTTAACAATATTAAAGGTGCGTTTAAAGTGAACAAAAAAAGCCTTAGTCAATTTCACGGTAAACGCATTGCGATTGTGGATGATGTGATGACCACCGGCGCCAGTTTGAATGAACTGGCTAAAACCCTAAAGCAAGCAGGCGCAACGCATGTAGAATGCTGGGTCATTGCACGCACACTGCCGCATTAATTAAATACTCGAAAACTTAACCATGTTTACCATCGCATTATTTGAACCGGAAATTCCGCCCAATAC
Organism: Methylotenera sp.; assembly: GCA_046594915.1. Taxonomy (GTDB): domain Bacteria; phylum Pseudomonadota; class Gammaproteobacteria; order Burkholderiales; family Methylophilaceae; genus Methylotenera_A. The sequence goes on from JBKJRC010000005.1 coordinate 353,570, forward strand.
TGGCAATATAATCCGCTTATGTGCCAATACCGGCGCGGATTTACACTTAATTGAGCCATTAGGTTTTAAATTAGAAGACAAACAATTGAAGCGCGCGGGTTTGGATTATCACGAGCATGCCCATTTAAAAGTCCACAAAAATTGGGTTGATTTTAAACAGGCAATGCTGGGAAGACGCCTATTTGCAATTACTACCAAAGGCAGTCAAAACTATGCAAAAGTTGCGTTTGAAGCGGGCGACGTATTTGTATTTGGTCCCGAAACACGTGGCTTGCCAGAAGAAATTCGCACCGAATTTGCGCCAGAACGTCGATTGCGCTTGCCAATGTTGCCAGATAGTAGAAGTTTAAATTTATCCAACAGCGTTGCCGTTTTGCTTTATGAAGCCTGGCGGCAGATTGATTTTGAAAACGGTATCTAATGCCGCATTAACAGAATAATCGCGCTAAAAACCTTCGGCTTTTTGCCCACGCCCCAGCAAATCCATTACCGCATCACGCGCCGATTTTCCATGAGTTAACGCTTGATTCACTTCAAAAGTGATCGGCATGTCAATGCCCATGCTGTTTGCGCGACGCATGACTTCGCGTGCGGTGTTCACGCCTTCCGCCACATGGCCCAAACCTTGCAAAATAGCTTCCAGGCTTTTGCCGCTGGCCAGTTGCAAGCCTACTTCGCGATTTCTGGAATACTGTCCTGTGCAAGTTAAAATCAAATCGCCTGCGCCTGCCAAACCCATAAACGTGTCGGTTTTTGCGCCTAACGCCACGCCAAAACGGGTGATTTCAGCAAGGCCGCGCGTAATCATGGCGGCACGTGCATTATTGCCAAAACCCATGCCATCACTAATACCTGCGGCAATTGCCATCACATTTTTAACCGCGCCACCCACCGACACGCCAACAACATCTTTGCTGGTATACACGCGACAATTATTACCATGAATCAAGTTAGCCGCAGCCAGTGCAAAATCCGCATTATTGGCGGCCAAAGTCACCGCAGTGGGCAAACCACGTACCAGCTCTGCCGCAAAACTCGGGCCTGATAATGCGCCCCAATGCTGGTTATTACCCAACTCTTCTATCGCCACTTCATGCGGCAATTTGGCCGATTCTGGCTCTAAACCTTTATGCGCCCAAACCAGTGGTTGATTGGATTTTAATGCTTTGATATCTTTTAAAATAGACCTGAATCCAGCGGTTGGCACCACTGACAAAATCATATCTGCGCCATCAATCGTGGCCGCTAAATCATCTTCAACCTGCAAATTATCGTTAAATCTAAAGTCGCCTAAATACAATGGGTTAGCACGCGCTTTACGCATGCCCGATACGTGCCCACTATTGCGCGCCCAAAGTGACACTTGATGTAAATGGCTAATTTGCATGGCAAGCGCTGTGCCCCAAGCGCCTGCGCCCAATACGGCAATCTTAGCCATTTTTAATATAAACCAATCATCAATTTACGCCCCACAACACGTTACTTGACACAAAACCAGTGAGGCCATCGCGATGTTTGACTTTAATCCAGCCCGCTTTAGTGGCTGACGGTAACAATTCCAGCACCACATCTTTTTCAACCGTAGCGACCAAACCTGATGCCGTATCTTCTGCCGATTTAATATCGGTTTTTGCAGTCACTAACACCATGCGCTTACTGCTTAATTGTTTGCCTTCTACCCAACTTAATGCGCCCAAAGCGTCGCGAATCTTAATCCACGCACCCAGATTGACAATCACTTCAACAGGATAACCTTGATTCAATATATACAGTTTGCTTGCCTCAACAGAAGGTGCATCGTATAAAATAGCTTTTACAGGTGCGATGGAGCGAAACTCTAAGGCAGACGCACAAAAAGAGAATGTTAGGCCAGCCATGGCTAAGCCAAACATCATTCCCTGTTTAAAATTAGTTGGCTTTTGCTGCATTTTCAGCTTGTTGCTTCTGTTGCATAAACAAAGCTTCAAAGTTAATTGGGTTTAATAAAACTGGCGCAAAACCGGCGCGCGTCACCAAATCAGACACCGCTTCGCGCGCGTAAGGGAACAAAATATTAGGGCAAGTGACGCCCAAAATCATGTCCAAATTTTCTTCTGGAATATTGCGCACGGCAAAAATGCCCGCTTGCGTCACTTCAACCAAAAAAGCGACTTTATCGCCGATTTTTGCGGTAACAGTGACTTTAATCGCTGTTTCAAAAATACCATCATCTAGTTTTTGTGCCGCATTACCCAGTTCCACATTGACTTGTGGCGCATTACGATCGGTAAAAATCTGTGGTGCGTTGGGGATTTCTAATGAAGCATCTTTTACGTATAACTTTTCAATTGCAAAACCAGGTTGTGCGTCTTGTTCTGCTGCTTGATTTATTGCGTTGTCTGCTATTGCCATATTATTTTCCTAAAACGGTTTGCTTGCTTAAGTTGAAAAGATCGTTCAATCTGACCTGTGTTTAAACTACGTGTCTAATATTTTTTGGTATTTATCTGAAAAAGTATTTTAGCTTTTAATTGCTTTTTGTTCATTAGATTATTGTGTCAAAGCTTTTGGCTTAAATACTTAACCCAATTTTTAACTCAAATATTTAAGTTAAGCATTAAAGCTCAAATATTTAAGCTAAATATTTAATAGTGAATCCAGTTTTCCCGCCACATCCAGCGCTCGTAGTTCATCATAGCCACCAATGTGCTGATGATTGATATAAATTTGCGGCACGGTACGCCGACCTGTTTTTTGCATCATTTCCTGCCTTAACTGCGGCTGCAAATCGACGCGGATTTGATTGATTTTAACGCCTTTTGCGCTTAAAAGCCGCTCTGCGTTGATGCAGTAAGGGCAAGTCGCAGTGGCGTACATCAATACTTCTGGCGTATTGGTCGTTTCCATTTTACTGTTCAACATCTAGCTTTTAACCAACGGCAATTTGGCTTCTACCCAAGTATCTAAGCCGCCTTGTAGATTATTTAGCTGGCTAAATTGCTGCGCTTTTAAAATCTTAATTGCAGTTTTGGCGCGCATGCCACGCTGGCAATGCACCAGCACGGGCTTGTCTTTAAATTTTTCAATTTCCTTTAATCGATTTGCTAACTCTGCGACCGGAATATGTTTAGCGCCTTGAATATGCCCGCTGGCAAATTCGGCTGCATCGCGCACATCTAAAACTAACGGCTTGCCACGATTGAGCATTAATACTGCTTCTGCGGCATTAAGATTAATCGCGCCGCCTGCGCCACGATTAAACATTGGCCAAAGCAAAGCCACGCCTGAGCCAACAGCCAAGCCAATTAACAATGCGTTATGTTTTACGAATTCAAACAAGGTTGGTTCAGTCATATTGTTTCCAAAAAATGATTAGTACTAATGAATCCATGCGAGCAATTATTTATATGCGCATTTAGGTGCGTATTTAGCAACCAACTATTATAATGGATAACTACTATAATAGTTACTTAGCGCCGATTAGGAAGATGTTGACATGCCAAGCACGCCCGTTATTACGCCCGTTATTTTGTTGATTTTAGATGGCTTTGGCCATCGTGAAGATGCCACCAATAATGCGATTGCGCAGGCAAATACGCCTAATTTAGACGCGCTTAAGCAATCTGAACCGCATATGCTGATTAACGCATCCGAACATTATGTCGGTTTGCCAGATGGCCAAATGGGCAACTCAGAAGTCGGTCATCTTAATATCGGTGCGGGGCGCATTGTTTTTCAAGACTTTGAACGTATTAACAATAGCATTAGCAGCGGCGATTTTTTTAAACATGCCGCCTTAGTTAACACTTTAAAAAGCTTAAAAACCAGCAACAAAGCCTTGCATATATTTGGTTTATTATCCGATGGCGGCGTGCACAGCCATATCAATCATATTTTAACCATGCTGGAAATGGCCGCGCAGCAAGGCTTACAGCGCATTTATGTGCATGCGTTTTTAGATGGCCGTGACACACCGCCGATTAGTGCAGTGCCCTATATCGCCTTGCTTGAAGATAAAATACAAATGCTGGGCGTGGGTAAAATCGCGTCAATTTCTGGCCGCTTTTACAGCATGGATAGAGATAAGCGCTGGGAGCGCGTGGCACCTGCTTACGAAATGATGGTAAACGGCATTGGCGAATTTACGGCAGCCACCGCCAGCGACGCTTTGCACAACGCCTACGCCAGAGGCGAGCAGGATGAATTCGTTAAATGCACGGTGATTCGACAAGCCGACCAACCAGCTATTCACCTGGAAGATGGCGATTGCGTGGTGTATATGAATTTTAGAAGCGATCGCGCGCGCCAATTGACCGATGCGTTATTAAATGAGGATTTTGCAGGATTCGAACGTAGCCGCGTGCCAAAACTGGCTGGCTATTTCACCTTAACGCAATACGATCAAAACCAACGAAAAGCCACGCCGATTTTCGCCGCCACCAATGTGCCCAACACGTTTGGCGAATATGTGTCCAGTTTGGGTTTAAAGCAACTGCGCATCGCCGAAACCGAAAAATATCCGCATGTAACCTTCTTTTTTAATGGCGGCGATGAGGCGGTTTTTGCAGGCGAAGATCGCATTATGGTGCCTTCGCCTAAAGTGGCTACTTACGATTTGCAGCCAGAAATGAGTGCGCCAGAACTCACCGATAAACTGGTTGCAGCTGTGAACAGTCAACAATACGGCGCCATTATTTGCAATTACGCCAATGGCGATATGGTCGGCCATACTGGTAATTTGGCGGCGGCGATTAAGGCAATTGAAACGCTGGATGACTGCGTAGGCCGCGTGGTGCAAGCCGCCAGAAAAAATGGCGCCGAAGTGATTATTACCGCGGATCACGGCAACGCAGAAGTGATGTTTGATAGCATCAATAATCAGGCGCATACGCAGCATACAACCAATTTAGTGCCGATGATTTATGTCGGTCGTAAAGCGAAATTAGCTGAATTGGGCGCATTGTCTGATTTGGCTCCTACTTTACTAACCATGATGGGATTGCCGCAACCGACTGAAATGACTGGGAAAAGTTTAGTGAGTTTTCAAGGCTAATTTAATTACAAGCTCAACTTAATTTCAAGCTCTACTTAATTTTTAAGCCCAGTTTAATTTCAAGTCTAATTCAGTTTCAGTTTGGTCAAATTTTAATCTTAATTCGATTTAATGCTTAAGTCTTTACGCACCTCACTTTTTGCCGTTATCGCCATAACGCTGCTCAATTGTGCTTTTGTTAATCCCAGTTTTGCGGCAAAAAAAATGGATGCCGCCAAAGAAGATTTGGGTGATTTAAAGCAGAAAATCCAAGCGTTAAAAAAAGAGCTGGATAACAAGCAAGCCGCACATAAAGATGCCGCAGATGCGCTTAAAGACTCTGAAACCGCCATCAGCCAAGCCAATAAAAAGCTATTTGAGATTAACCAGAAACAAAAACAAAATAAAAATACGCTGGTTAGCTTAAGAAAAGAATCGCTAAGCTTAAATGAAAAACTGACCGCACAACAAAAACAGTTAAGCATTTTGATCCGGCAACAATATGTGCATGGCAACCAAAGCTACACTAAATTGCTGTTGCAAAACAAAAATCCCAGCCAAATTTCGCGCGATATTCAATATTATTCTTATATTGCAAAAGCGCACGCGCAATTAATCGATGCAATGCAGGTGAGCCTTGCTAAAGTAAAGACACTGAATAATAAGACCGCTACCACATTGCAGGCAGTCGCGGATTTAAAAGCGAAACAACTGGCCGAACGACAAGCGCTGCAACAACAAAAACGAGAGAAATCTAAAGTTGTTAAAAACTTATCTGGGCAAATAGCTGCGCAGCGTAATGAAATTAAAAAACTGAAGCGGGATGAGCAGAATTTATCTAATCTAGTGGAACGCCTGGCTAAAATTGCAGCTAAAAACCCACCCAAAAAAGTGGTTAAGTCTAAAACAATAAAAAACGCTAAGCCTGATATAAAACTAGACAAGCAAATCATTGCAAAGAATGAGCAAACACCAACTGACGCTTATACTGGTAGCAGCTTTGCCGCACTAAAAGGTAAACTTAATTTACCAGTGCGCGGCGATGTCACCAATCGGTTTGGCAGCAGCCGTAGCGATACCGGCGTTTCGTGGAAAGGCTTGTTTATACGCGCAACTGAAGGCGCAGAAGTTAAATCAGTCGCCAGCGGCCGCGTCGTTTTTGCCGATTGGCTGCGTGGTTTTGGCAACTTAATTATTGTGGATCATGGTAGCGGCTATATGAGCTTGTACGGCAATAACCAAGCCATATTAAGGCAAGTGGGCGATGAAGTGAGCGCTGGCGACCATATTGCTGCAGTCGGTAACAGTGGTGGCAATGAAAGTAACGGCTTGTATTATGAGTTGCGCAGCCAAAGCAAACCGTTTGATCCGTTAAGCTGGAGCGTGATTCGCTAATAGTTAATACGCGACAGGCAATAAAAAAACGTGCATCAGCACGCTTTTTTATTGCTAATTAATGCGTTAAATTAGCGCATTATTCAGCCGCTGGTGCTGGTGTTGCTTCTGCCGCTGGAGCTGCTGGCGCATCCATTGTAATGCCTGGTACGCGCTCTTCTGCAGTTGGCTCATAGCCGCCGCCTGTTGTTGCCGCTGCTTCTGCTGGTGCAGCAGCAGCTGGAGCTGCCGCTTCTGCTGCAGGCGCCATTTCTTCCGTTGCTGCAGGAGCCGCTTCAGTGGTTTCTGCAGCTTTTTCGCCACAAGCTGTTAATAATAAGGCGCCTAATAATGCTGGAATAACTAAAACTGCGTTAATGTTCATTTTATACTCTCCGATTGTTCTAAAAAACGTTCTTTCATCACCTACAAGCGCAATCATAACAAAACTCGTGCTAATGTCATACCCTAAGCACAATTGTGTTGTTTTAATGCATTGAATCTCAAGTGTTTGTTGCAAAATCGGCAGCGATTTGTCGGCCTTTGGCATAAGCCTCAATCTCATAGGCGCTTTTAAAGTAGCCGTATCGGCAAGACCAACTATATTTTAACAGCGTCATACCATGCAAAAACTGCGAAACATGCGTTAATTCGTGGCCTAATAGCTCTGCGCCACGCCTCGTATTTGGCTGATAAACGCCTGCACGAAAATAGATGGTGCGCCCCAGCACAACGGCGCACATCTCTTTACGCAACCAAAATGGTACTTTTCCACCAAAACTGCCATCAACAATACGCGCCTCATGCATCACAATCTGCGCAAAATAAGGGCTACATAATCGACGCTCTTGCAAGCTTAATGGACGGCCTTTTTGCACGGATTTACCTTGTTAATCGCCTGCATCTAATCGCATAGTTTTAATTGACTAATTTTAATCGCCAAGCGCATGCAAAATAATACGTCTTGTTGCAGAAATATGCCGATGCTCAAACAAAAATATACCTTGCCACTGTCCCAGCGCAAGCTTGCCTTCTAATATGGGGATAGACAAACTGGTTTGGGTGAGCGCGGTGCGCACGTGCGCTGGCATGTCGTCTGGGCCTTCTACGGTGTGAATAAATAAATCATCGCCATCTGGCACCAAACGGTTAAAAAACGCTTCCATATCCGCCAACACATCGGCATCATAATTTTCGTTAATCAACAAACTGGCCGAAGTATGCTGAATATACAGCGTCAATAACCCCGTCTGCAGCCCGAGCGCATTCAACCATTGTAGTACCTGCGGCGTAATATCGTATAGCTTGCGGCCATGCGCCTTAATGCTGATTTGCTGTGTAAATTGCCGCATTGGTTTCACCTAAAAAATACTGAACATTGATGGCATTATCGTGATTTTTTAGCGTACCCACAAGTTGCAACTCGGTATAAAATAAATGCTTATTGAAACGAATCTCGATTATTGCAAGGAGTTTTTATACACACTCAGCTTGCAATTAAACAACTTAACCCTCAATTCGACTTAAATATTTCAGCGCGTTGTCGATGTGCCATCAGAGCAGATTTGGGCGGCATGGGCCAAGACAGAATAGCTTAAATCATGGTTTTGCCCATTGCCGCAGAAAACCGTCGACTTTGCAATCGATTTACGTGCGGACGTTATTTATTGTACCGTGATGTAATCGCACCAAGAAACACGCATCAAACATGAGCAAATGGGCTTTAAACAAAGCTGAGGAATTTGCCTGGATGAACTGGTTACGATGATTAAAACAAGCTAATTATCAGCTACTTAACCACCATTAACTACCAATAAAATGGACGCCCGTAACCCAAGCCCCAGCCAAATCGGCTGCCGAATCCTCTGTTATATCCATAATAAGGATAGCCATAAAAACCGCCGAATCTTGAGCCCCAAAATGGATCGTAATAGCGACTTCGGGCTAAATCGCGCTCACGCTTGAGTAGTTTTTCGGCCGCGGCACGCTCTTTTTCGCGTTTGTTGATTTCATCAGCAATGGCGTTTTGCTTGGCTAACTCGTTACTTTGATGGATATAATCCAACACTTTTACATCGACGCCCTGCTTACTTAAATCCAAGGTCTGCGCAGTGGTTAGCTCATAACGCGAGTTACTCGCCTTGATTTTATCAATGATTTCGTCTGCGGATCTAGCTTGTTTAGAGTCATTTACAATCTCATCCAAACTCACGGTTGCCACTGGCGGCGGCAATAGTTTAGCTAACTCTTCTGGCGTGATTCTTTCAATCTTAGCCTGCTGCGTGCCTGTGCTGGCGCAACCTGTTACCAACAGTAAGCCCATAATTAATATTAAAATATTTTTCATTGTGTACTCACTTTCGTTAAAGCAGGTGACGCCTGCGCAATGCTGGCATCAAAATCGTGGCGTTTGGCTTGATACAAACCCAACACTTTTTTGACATAGGCGCGCGTTTCTCTGTAAGGCGGCACGCCTTTGTATTTATCAACCGAGCCTTCGCCTGCATTGTAAGCGGCCACCGCCAATGTCACATCGCCTCTAAAATAAGACAATAGCCAACGCAAATATTGCACGCCGCCTTTGATGTTTTGACTGGCACTGTAAGCATTTGCAACATTAAATCGGCTAGCTGTTGCTGGTATTAATTGCATTAAACCCTGCGCTTGTTTATTGGACTTCGCAGAGACTTTAAAGTTGGATTCAGCCGTAATAATAGATAAGACCAACTTTTCATCCACTTTGTACCAATTGGCAATCGTACCGACTAAATCCACCAGCCAGCGTTTACTTTTAGGCAAACTGGCAATATAGGCATCAATTTTAGGTGATTGCACCGTTGCATATTCATGCTCTGCTGGCTTTTCTGGTGCTACCGCTTGCATCACACAGGGCGGCGTATTGGTGGTTTTAATCTCAATCGTTTCCAGCATTTTTTGTGCTTCAAAATGCCCGTGTGTAGAGGCAATACCAAATAAATTGGCAGCATAATCACGATTTGCTGGCACACCGCGCCCAACCGCGTACAACATGCCTAACCGATAAATACTTTCTGCGCTGCCAAAACGTGCGGCTTCACAATATAAGGTGGCCGCTTTCCAAGCGGCATCCGCATTATTTTCATCCTCCAATAACAAGCTCGCCTGCTCCAGCATATTCTTAATAAGCGGCGGCTCATTATCAAAGGTTTCTTGCTCGCTGGTTTGTGGTTCGCTTGCTTTTAGTTCACTCACTTTTAGTTCGGTTGCATTTAGTTTATTTGCACTATAAGCCGCAGTAATGCCAACACTTCCTATTAAGGTTAGATTTGTCACCAAAAAAATAGCCGTCAATGTTTGCATGCGTATTAGCTTGCGCGCGAATTAAGCTTTTGTAAACGTCATCTTTCCACCTTTGCTATCCACCAATATCGTGTCTTTTGCCATAAAACTACCCGCCAAAATCTCGCGCGCCAACGGGTTTTCAATCTCACTTTGAATCGCGCGTTTTAGTGGTCTTGCACCATACACTGGGTCAAAACCCGCATTGGCGATTTCTGCAATAGCAGCTTCGCTAATATTAAGGGTCATATCCATTGCCGCTAAACGTTTAGCCAGCAACTGAATTTGAATCTGTGCGATGGATTTCACTTGCGCCTCACCCAAGCTATGGAAAACGACTACTTCATCGATACGGTTGACGAACTCTGGCCTGAAATGCGTTTTCACTTCTCCCATCACGGCCAGTTTCACCACTTGGTAATCTTGGTCGGCCATGCTTTGAATCATCTGGCTACCAAGGTTTGATGTCATGATAATCACTGTATTTTTGAAATCCACAGTACGGCCTTGACCGTCTGTTAGTCTGCCGTCATCTAACACTTGCAGCAACACATTAAACACATCAGGGTGCGCTTTTTCCACTTCATCCAGCAAAATCACAGAATATGGTTTTCGACGCACCGCTTCGGTTAACGTGCCACCTTCTTCGTAGCCCACATAGCCTGGTGGCGCGCCAATCATGCGTGCGACACTGTGCTTCTCCATAAATTCACTCATATCAATGCGAATTAGATGGTCTTCGGAATCAAACAAAAATCCTGCTAATGCTTTGCAAAGTTCGGTTTTACCAACACCAGTTGGCCCTAAAAACAAAAAGCTACCATATGGGCGATTTGGGTCGCTTAAACCACTGCGTGAACGGCGAATGGCATCTGAAACCAAACGTACCGCTTCATCTTGACCAACCACACGCTCGTGCAATTTGGTTTCCATGGTCAGCAATTTTTCACGCTCGCCAGTTAACATTTTGCTCACAGGAATTCCCGTGGCGCGACTGACGACTTCTGCGATTTCATCGGCGCCCACTTCGGTACGTAACATCCTGTTTTTAGTAGGCGTGGTACTTGCTTCAGAGTGTGAAGCCTCTTTTAATTGCGCCTCCAAGGCGGGTAATTTGCCATATTGCAACTCTGAGACTTTTTGCCATTCACCTTTACGCGTCGCTTCTTCCATCTCAAATTTAATTTTCTCGATGGCTTCTTTAATATGGCTAGTGCCTTGCACCTGCGCTTTTTCAGAGGTCCAAATTTCTTCTAAATCGGCATATTCTTTCTCAAGCTTTTCGATTTCTTCTTCAATCAGACCAAAACGTTTGCGACTACCTTCGTCTTTTTCGCGACGCACGGCTTCTCGTTCGATTTTCAGCTGAATCGTTCTACGCTCCAGTTTATCCAGTACTTCTGGTTTTGAATCAATTTCCATTTTGATGCGCGAAGCGGCTTCATCAATCAAATCAATTGCTTTATCAGGTAAAAATCGGTCCGTAATATAACGATGGCTTAACTCGGCAGCGGCCACAATGGCAGGATCGGTAATTTCAACGCCGTGATGTAGTTCATATTTTTCTTGCAGTCCACGCAAAATCGCAATGGTCGCTTCAACGCTCGGCTCATCCACCAGCACCTTTTGAAAACGGCGCTCTAAAGCGGCATCTTTTTCAATGTATTTACGGTATTCATCCAGTGTGGTCGCGCCCACGCAATGCAACTCGCCACGCGCCAGCGCAGGTTTGAGCATATTGCCCGCATCCATCGCGCCTTCGGCCTTACCGGCGCCCACCATGGTGTGCAGTTCATCAATAAATACGATAGTCTGACCTTCATCTTGCGACAATTCTTTCAGCACCGATTTTAAGCGCTCTTCAAACTCGCCACGGTATTTAGCGCCTGCCAGCAAAGCTGCCATATCCAGCGACAATACTTTTTTGCCTTTCAGCGATTCTGGCACTTCACCATTGACAATACGCTGTGCTAAACCTTCTACAATCGCCGTTTTACCCACGCCAGGCTCACCAATTAACACTGGATTGTTTTTGGTACGGCGCATCAATACTTGAATCACGCGGCGTATTTCATCATCTCGCCCAATCACCGGATCCAATTTGCCTAAGCTTGCGCGTTCAGTTAAATCGACCGTATATTTTTTGAGCGATTCGCGATTACTTTCACCTTCTTGATCGTTCACATGCTCGCTGCCGCGCACCGCCATCACCGCGGCTTCCAATGCAGTTTTAGTTAACCCATTTTGTTTGAGTAATTTGCCCGTCTCATTTTTGTCTTCTGCCAAGGCTAATAAAAACATCTCACTGGCAATATAAGCATCGCCGCGTTTTTGCGCGAGTTTATCGGTGACATTCAGTAGATTATTCAAGTCGCGTGAAATGGAAATTTCACCATTGGATGCCGCCGATTTTGGCAAATTGGCAATTGCGCTATTTAGTTGCGTTTTAAGCGGCGCAAGGTTAACGCCCGCGCGCGCCAATAATGACGATGCGCCGCCGTTATCTTCTTGCAGCAAAGCCAGCAACAAATGCTGCGGCTCGATCGCGGTATTATCCGCGCCCACGGCAATGCTTTGCGCATCACTTAACGCCTGCTGAAATTTAGTGGTGAGTTTATCGAAACGCATATTCATCTCCTGATTAGGTTACAACTCTTCAGTTATATTAAAACCAAGGTGGGGCGAATTTTGCGGTTTTCAATACAATTAAGGTGTTAAGTGAAGGACACGTAAGCCTTCTTGTTGCGTGTTCCACACCAAATATGCCTGATTTGTATGGTTAATTAAAATGGGGTAATCGGCTTTTTGCTTGGTTTGTGCCCATATTTTTGGCGCATTCCAGTTTTTGCCGCCATCAGTAGACACTATGCCTAAAATGCTGGATTGGCCGTTTTTTATTTCTCGCCAAGCCAGCCAGACAAATTCACCAGCAACTTTATTGCTAATACTTAATAGTGCCGGGCGAGCTGCCTGATTGTTGTTATCACCAAATTTTTTAGGCACCGATGATGCCCACGCCACGCCATCCATGCGACTGTAATACAGCCCGGGGTTTGTATCATTACCATCAAAATACGCCATATGATAACCCCACCAATCCTTGCCCTCGCCGCCACTGGCAAGTGCTGCACCTTGATGTGGACAGCCGTCGATTTTCCAATGGCCAAACGTCGCACGATGTAATTCTGGCTTGGTTCCCGCTTGAGGAATTTCGGCAATATTATGATCGCGCTCACTGCCCTCAAACACGTGGCGCCACATGGCTACAACATTACCATCTGGCTTGCTGGCAGTCGCAATCCTGCAACATTCACAGGTTGAGTCGGCTAACTTTTGCTCTGTATTAAAAGTTTTACCCGCATTGGATGAAACGGCATAATAAATGGCCAGGCCTGAAAACGGCTTACCCGCCAACTTTGCCGCCGCCGCATCGCGGCCATCTATCCACAACACAGTAATTTTGCCGTCTGGCGCAACGTTAAGTGTGTTAAATGCATGCGTCACATCGGCGCGATTTTGATGCACGATAGTTGGCGCTTCAAAATGTTTACCGCCATCTAACGACCGCGCAAACCACACATAAGAGGCATATAAAGTGTTTAAATTTTGCGTCCAGGTGAGGTAAACATTACCTTGCGCATCGGTGGCAATTTTTGGGCGCGCCTCATTATTATTAGCAATATTTTGCGGCCGTGTATTCACTTTTACTGGCTGGGTAAACGTTTTACCTAAATCCACACTTTTATCTACCCACACAAAACCAGCCTTGGTAGTCGCGCGCCACAACGCACCTTGCGCGTCAAACGCGACCGATATAAATACCGCATCCGGCCCTTCTATCGTATGCGCTTTGTGTGCATGCGCCTTAGCTTGAAAACACACGAGTAATAAAATGAAGATAAATTTAATGGTTTGCATAGTGTTAATAATAAAGTGTTATTTAGTAATTCCAAGTTAAGCCAGCATAAGCAGCGCGGCCATCACCTGGCGAAAATGGACGGTCTGCATGTGGGTTAACTGTTTTTAGCACATCGGTCGTTGCGGCATATTTTTTATCGCTCAAATTACGACCTTCTAAAAACCAAGACCAATGCTCATTCACTGTTTGGCCGACTTTTAAGCCGAAAATCGCGTAACTATCGGCGTAAAAAGTTTCAGCAAAATCAACCGCAAAACGTTGTGGCGACACTTCGTAAGTTGGGCCGATATAAAAGCCATTTTTACGATACAGCAATTCACCACGCAATAGCGATTTTTGAATGCCTGGAATGTGCGTATCGCCAAATGTTGCATCGTTATCTAATCTAAAATGGTTAATCAGCAGATTGTTTTGCCAGGCTAAATTAAGTGGCAAATACGCGGTAAACGCCAACTCCAAACCTTGGTGGATGCTTTTATCGGCATTGCTGGTATTACTAAACCCAGGAATAGGCGATACGGCCAAAAATTCATCTTTCAATCTTGCGTAATAATACGCAACATCCCAATCGACATAAGCGCTATTGCCACGTGAACCCACTTCGAATGTAGTAGCTGCTTGTGCTTTTAACGCACTTGCTGTTGTTGGGTCTGGCAAATCGCCAAAATCGGGCGGTGCAAAACTGCGCGATACATTGGCAAATAATTGCATGTTTTTTTGTGGCTGATACAGCACACCCAATTTTGGATTGGTTTGCGAATAGCTTTCACCAAAACTCTCATCACCCGTTGCTGGATTAATAAACCTGTCGTTTAATTCGCGTTTTGAATGTGCGTACTGCAAGCCAGCAATCAGCGCTATTTCTGGCGTTAGATGCAAAGTATCTTCTGCAAATATCTCGATATTGGTCGCCGTTAAGTCAAACCGATTCGTCATCACACCACGATTACCGTTGATGTTTCTAAAACGCTTGTCATCGTTGCTACCATAAGTGGGTGTCGCGCCAATAGTTAACGCATTTTTAAGGCCAAATAATTCGCCCTGATGCTTTAATCTGGCCGTAATGCCATAATCATCGGTGTCTTGGTCGATGACGCCGATAGTCGTCGGGATAAAAGGGCTGAAATAAAACAAATCAATAATGGGATGAAATAATTTCTTTTTGGCGTAAAAAACACCCAACTCTAGCGTGTTATCATCAAAATTAAATGTGCTTTTATTGGCTACTCTAAATTGCTCTATATTGCGCTCCCATTGGCCAGTTCCTATCAAAGCTAGGTTAAATGGATTGGCTTCATATTGTGATTGTTTCGGGTTATCTTTCAGCTGCTGTTTGCTTAAATTGCCCGGCAAATCAGAATCACTATTGACGTAACCCAGATAAAAACGCGTTTCAATAGCGTCATTAATTTTAAGACCAATATTCGTGTTAATGCGCTGGGCAGATTGATCTGCATCGTGCCTAAAGCCATTTTGCCTATAAGTCGACGCGCTAAAAAAATAATCCACATTATCCGCCACGCCGCCGGTGGCAATGCCAAGCCGGTTATAGCCAAAGCTACCCAACTCGGCGCGCACTTCAAATGTTGGCGCGGTATAACCGGTGGGCGAGATAAAGTTAATCGCACCGCCTAAATTGCTTGCGCCAAACTGCAAGGCATTTGCGCCGCGATACACTTCAATATAGCGCGTTGCCAGCGGATCGATACCCGGAAAATCACTGCTGCCATCGGCTAAATTCAATGAAATACCATCTTGCATAATTTTGATGCCCAGCCCGTGGAAATTACGTTGCAGCCCAGAACCACGAATCGACAACCTGGATTCTTCAGCGCCAAAACGCGATTGCACAAAAACGCCTGCGGCCAACCCTAAACCATCGTTCAAGTTTGATACGCGACCTTCGCGCACATGCTGCATATCCACAACGTCAACCCCGCCCGCAGTTTTGTTGATGGCTTCTTTTGCGGTTTCAATATCGGGTTGCGTGGTCGATGTGATTTTACTTGCAGTAACTCCAATTTCATCCAGATGAACGGTTTCGTTGTGCTGCGCGAATGCGGTGTGTGAAAAACTGACAGTTAATGCGCCCAGCAAAGTATATATTGATAGGCATAAATGAGTCGTTCTAATCATGTGAAACTCCAAAAAATAGGGGTATGCCACAAAATAATTGCGGCAAAAAAACTGTATTTTTTAAAGTGCGTTAGGTGGGGCTTGCGCGGGTGGCGCTTTGTGCTGAGGCGATATAACAGCGGGTGTTGTGTATTGCGCAAGTTGTTGTGCAGTTACTTCTAGTAAGGCAATAATCAGAACATTTGTAGCTGGCAAATTAGCGATGGTTGCCGCACTTGAGCAAAACGGGCAATGCTCTAAATGCATGGGCATGGTTTTAGATGACGATTTACTCATAACAAATTCAGTGGCTAACTGTTTGCCTTTTGTCGTCACCACTTGAATCACCACTTTTTCGCCCTTGCTGGTGCACACTGCTTGCGCGAAACTATTGGTATTATTTTGCGCGGCTAGAGCATGCGAAATACTGGGCGCAAGCGACGCAAAAATGATTGCGAATAACGCAATACAGTGAGTAAAACGAAATGGTCTTTTCGACAACATTTGCGCATTGTACTTTTGCGCTAAACAGAATGCAACTTAACGCAGGTAAGCAAACGAATACCAACAAGTTAACCTGCAAATTGAGTTAAAATTCAGCGTTAACCATTACCTTTCTTGCATTATTTACTCTAGGATTTACAACATGGCTGTTGGCAGTTTATTCGCACTTTTAGACGATATTGCGACCATTTTAGACGACGTTTCTGTGATGACTAAAGTCGCCGCCAAAAAAACCGCGGGCGTATTGGGCGATGATTTAGCGCTCAACGCGCAGCAGGTTTCAGGCGTATCAGCCAAGCGAGAGTTGCCTGTGGTTTGGGCCGTGGCCAAAGGCTCATTTATCAATAAATTAATTCTGGTGCCCGCCGCACTGGCGATTAGCTATTTTATACCCTGGTTAATCACGCCCTTATTAATGATGGGCGGCGCGTACTTATGTTTTGAAGGGTTTGAAAAAATCGCACACAAATTTTTGCATAAACAAGATGATGAAACGCACAAAACTGCCATTAAGCAGGCGCTTTCAGACCCCAATATAGATTTAGTTGCGCTAGAAAAAGATAAAATAAAAGGCGCTGTCAGAACAGATTTTATCTTGTCAGCAGAGATTATTGTCATTGCATTAGGTAGCGCAAAAGCGTCTGGAGCCAGTTTTGCGCAACAATCTGCTGTGGTTGCCTTCATTGCTTTTGTAATTACTATTGGTGTTTATGGTTTAGTGGCAGGTATTGTTAAGCTAGATGATGCTGGCCTGCACTTAATGACTAAAAAAGGCACAAATTTTTATCGTCAATTGCAACGCAAAATTGGCGAAAAGTTACTGGCTTTTGCACCAATCTTAATGCGCACATTGTCAGTGGTTGGCACCGCAGCCATGTTTTTAGTAGGTGGCAGTATTATTGGGCATGGCATTCCTGTGCTACATCATTTTTCAGAAAATATTGCAGCATATTTACAGAAATTATCCACCATTGGCAGCACTTTAGGCGTAATTTCGCCGATTTTAATGGATGCAGCAGTGGGCTTAATTGTTGGCGCAATCTGCGTTGCGGTGTTTGAGTTGGTTAAAAATTTGCTGCCAAAAAAGCGTTAAGTTTAAATGGAAACAGCGTAAAAATTAACATGGAAACAGGTAGATTATTAATATTGTTTGTAGTTACAGCCATCGCCGAAATTGTCGGTTGCTACCTGCCTTATTTAGTGCTTAAACAAAACGGCTCAGCTTGGTTATTGCTGCCCGCCGCATTTTTTTTGGGCCTATTTGCATGGTTACTCACATTACATCCCACCGCTGCCGGGCGCGTATACGCCGCGTATGGCGGCATCTATATTGGGGTCGCAATTATCTGGCTTTGGCTAATCGATTCGATTAAACCAAGCATGACCGATTGGCTAGGGGCAGGCATTTGTCTAGTGGGTGCGGCGGTGATTATTCTGGGTGCAAAATCGGTTAGTTAAACTTATTCGTCATCTGAAAAACGTTCTTCTTTAAACGGGTCGGCTTCATTATGGTAACCGCGTATTTCCCAAAATCCGCGCCTGTCGTGCCCCTGCAATTCAATCGCTTTTAACCATTTTGCGCCTTTCCAGGCATAACGTTTTGGCACAATCATCCGCACTGGGCCGCCATGCGCCGTGGTTAACGGGTAACCTAGCACCGAATGCGCTATCATCACATCATCATCCAGCAAAGCCTCTAGCGGCAAATTGGTGGTGTAGCCATCGTACCCATGCAGCGTTACAAAACGCGCATTTTCCAGCGGATCAGCCAACATTAATAAATCCCGCGCTTTAACACCCACCCAATCCATATCTAAACGTGTCCAGCGCGTCACACAGTGAAAATCGGAAATATCCGTTGTTTGGGGCAAGGCCTGAAAAGCTGCCCAATCCAGATTCAGCTCATTTTCCACCAAACCATACACACGCAATTGCCAGTTTTCTTGACTGATGTCTGGCAGAATGCCTAAATCCAAAATCGGAAAATTCTTCACTTCAGTCTGGCCAGCAGGCACACGAATATCTTGATTTACTTTACCGGGCACATTACCTTTTTTGGCAATCGCTATTTTGCCCGCAATCAGCTTTTTCCAATCTGGCACAGCATTCTCCTCGCGTTTTTACGCGCCGCAATTTTTAGCCTTTTTTTAAGTTGCTGGCTTTTTAAAACTATCCATTAACAAAAGTGCAACACCCACACAAATTGCGCTATCGGCCACATTAAAGGCGGGCCAAGATAAACCATTCACATGAAAAGACAGAAAATCCACCACATAACCCAAAGTCAGTCTGTCGTATAGATTACCAATCGCGCCGCCTAATACTAAAGCCAAACCAAGGCAAAAAAGTTTTTGGTTTTGATGCTTTTTAAGCAAATAAGTAATGACGAAAATTGCAATAATTGAAATGCCGCTAAAAAACCACTTTTGCCAGCCGCCAGCATCCGCCAAAAAGCTAAAGGCCGCGCCTTCATTGTGATAGCGCACTAAGTCAAAAAAACGGGTTATGGTTAAATGTTCACCATATTGAAATGCGTTTTGTACTAAATGTTTAGTATATAAATCCAGCACAACCACAATGGCGCTGATACTTAACCATTTAAAAACGCTAATATTTTTAAGCATACTTTCTCACTTCGCCTGCACCAAATAGATTGCTCACACAACGCCCACAAATAGCTGGGTGTTCCGCATGAGAACCAACATCTGCACGGTAGTGCCAGCAACGGTCGCATTTTTTGTGCTCGCTTGGCTTAACAACAATTTTTCGTTCTGAATCGCTACTTACTTTATATAGTTTAGCACTTGATGTAATCATCACAAACCGCAAATCATCACCCAAGCTTTCCATGACTTTAAATCTATCGTGTGCCATATAAAATTCAAGTTCTGCTTGTAAAGACGAGCCAATTTGACCTGCGCTACGCAAAAACTCTATTTCTTTAGCGACTTCACTACGTGCGTTCACAAGAGCGAACCAGGCTGCAGTTCTATCAATATTTAATTCAGGGTCAGGTAATTCATACCATACATCTTCAAACACACTTTTATCAGAGTTAACCGCTAAGATTTGCCAAATTTCATCTGCAGTAAAACTTAAAATTGGCGCAACTAAGCGCATTAAGGCATGGGTGATATGATACAACGCGCTTTGCGCAGCACGGCGTGCAGGCGAATTTTCACCTGCGGTATATAGCCTATCTTTTAAAATATCTAAGTAAAAACCGCCCAAATCTTCTGAACAGAAACTGACGATTTTTTGCACCGCCAAATGGAATTCATATTTCCCATACAAAGAAACATCTTTACCTTGCTCGTCTACCTTAGTAGCAATCTCTTCTTGCAACTGTGCTGTTAAATATAGTGCATATTTATCAATTTCTAACCATTGGTCCACAGGCAATAAATTTTTGCTAGCATCAAAATCCGCCAAATTCGCCAACAAGAACTTCATGGTATTGCGAATACGGCGATAGCTTTCTGCCACGCGTTTTAAAATTTCATCCGAAATTGTTAACTCACCAGAATAGTCGGTTGAAGCTGCCCACAAACGCAAAATATCTGCGCCGTAAGTGTCCATCACTTTTTGCGGCGCAACCACGTTGCCTTTGGATTTACTCATTTTGTGACCAGCGCCATCCACCACAAAACCATGCGTCAGCAAGGCTTCATAAGGCGCTCGGCCATCAATCGCGCAACCTGTGAGCAAGCTGGATTGAAACCAACCGCGATGCTGATCGGAGCCTTCTAAATACAAATCAGCAACTGGTTTACCTTCCAGCGCCCGTTTATTGGCTTCTTCTGAAAGTGTCGGGTGTTTAGGTGAGCGCAGCACTGCTTTGTGCGTAACGCCAGAATCAAACCATACGTCTAAGGTATAGGTGACTTTTTTATAATCCGCCATATTGTCAGGCGCATGTGTGTTTAAAAAGGCATCCGCATCTAAACTAAACCAAGCTTCTACGCCTGCATTTTCAACCAGCAAACAAGCCTGTTCTAATAAAAGCGGTGTTTGCGGATGCGGTTCACCGGTTTCTTTATGCACAAAAAACGGCATCGGCACGCCCCAGCTACGCTGGCGCGAAACGCACCAATCCGGCCGATTTTTAATCATCGCCTCTAAACGTGCGCGACCCCAGCTGGGGAAAAATTCGGTTGCCTCAACGGCTTTGTTAGCATGCTCACGTAAGCTTTTGCCAGTGGCATCTTGTGCGTTCATGCCAATAAACCATTGATGCGTCGCTAATTGCATCAGCGGCGTTTTATGACGCCAGCAATGCGGAAAACTATGATTTAAGCGTGCGCTTGCTAGCAAATTACCCGTTTCGAACATTTTAGCCAAAATCACTTTATTGGCATCTTGACGACTTAAACCGCGAATCGATTCAAACTCCACCAAATCACTATTAAAAAACTTACCATCGCCACCCATTAAAATGCGCGGTTTTTCGTTAGGAAAATTAGCGCGCATCACCAACCAGTCATCATTACCATGTGCAGCGGCGGTATGCACCAAGCCAGTACCGGTTTCCATCGTTACATGCTCGCCACAAATAATAGGCACTTGTCTATTTTCAAAAGGGTGTTGCAAAAGTAGCCCTGAAATTTTCATTCCCTGAAAATCAGCAATTCTTTCGTAACTTTCTAACAAACCATAACGATTTAATCCATTCACAAACAAATCATGTGCAAGTATTAAATTCCCCTTGGATGTTTTAATCAAAAAATAGTCAAGATTTGGGTTGACAGAAATTGCTTGGTTTGCGGGCAATGTCCAAGGTGTTGTTGTCCAGATTACTGCATAGGTATCGCCCGTTATTTCCACGCCCAGCGCTTTACCCAATGCCGCGTTATCCACCACTTTAAAACCCACATCAATCGCTGGTGAATTGACATCTTCATATTCCACTTCTGCTTCGGCTAACGCAGAACCACAATCCACACACCAATGCACGGGTTTGCTACCTTGATACAGATAGCCATTTTGTTGAATCTCGCCCAAAGCGCGCATAATATCGGCTTCGGTTTTGAAATCCATCGTCAAATACGGATTATCCCAATCGCCCAACACGCCTAAACGGATAAAGTCTTTCTTTTGTTTTTCTACTTGCTCAGCCGCATAAGCGCGACAAAGCTCGCGGAATTTTGCAGGGGCGATATTTTTGCCGTGCGTTTTTTCAACCACCAACTCAATCGGCAGGCCGTGACAATCCCAACCTGGCACGTAAGTCGCATCAAAACCACTTAAGGTTTTAGATTTAACGATAATATCTTTTAAGATTTTATTTACTGCGTGGCCGATATGAATATCGCCATTGGCGTACGGCGGGCCATCGTGCAGAATGAATTTTGGTGCGTCTTTGCGCGCTTCCCTGATTCTTTGATACAACTTTTTATCTTGCCATTGTTTTAACCAAGCGGGTTCGCGTTTAGCTAAATCGCCACGCATAGGGAAAGGCGTTTCGGGCTGATTGATTTTGTATTTTAAATCTTTGACTACTGAATTTTGGGTTTGTAAATTTTTAATATCTTGGGTCATTGTTTAATTCTTAGTCTTTAATTCTTGGTTTAATTAATGCTCGGTTTAATTTTTCACGTCTTGCTGATCAAAATAATTTCTCGCAATAACAATATCTTGCGCAATCTGCGCTTTTAACGCGTCTAATCCATCAAATTTCATTTCATCGCGAATTTTGTGCAAAAATTCCACATGCACATGTCTGCCGTATAAATCTTTATTAAAATCAAGGATATGCACTTCTAACAGTAATTTTGGCACGCCCGCAATTGTAGGCCGTACGCCTAAATTCGCAACCGCATGCAAACCATACAATTGCCGACCTTGAAATTGAGTTGCACTCAATTTTACGGCATATACCCCGGTTAAGGCAGGCCGTTCATGCTTAATGTGGATATTAGCAGTAGGAAAACCCAGTTCGCGGCCGCGTTTAGCACCATGCACCACTTTGCCGCTGATACTATAGGCACGACCAAGTAGCTCGGACGCCAGCTGTAAATTGCCATAAGATAAAGCATCGCGTACGCGCGTGCTGGATACGCGTTCATTCGCAAAATTAATGGGGGCGAAATCAATCAAATCAAAATCATTGGCTTTAAAATCGGCCACTGTGCCAGTGCGTTTGGCGCCAAATCTAAAGTCTTCACCCACCAAAATCGTATTACCCTGCAGTTTTTTGCGCAATATTTCATCCATAAATGCTTGCGCACTGATGGCCGCAAAACGTTGATTAAATGCGCACACAAAAGTTTTTTGCACGCCTGCGGCAATAAAATATTCTAGTTTTTCGCGTAAGTTACACAGGCGGCTGGGCGCATTTAACGGCGTAAAAAACTCGCGTGGATGCGGCTCAAAAGTCATTACGGCTGGTATTAAATTTTTAGCACGCGCCACTTCAACCAAACGCTTTAACAAAGCTTGATGCCCCAAATGCATGCCGTCGAAATTGCCAATCGCCAATGCTGTGGACGATTGCAGTTTGGCTGGAATATGCCTGAAAACCTGCATCAATGCTTTACTCTCATTAAAGTTTCATTTGGCATTAATGCTTAACCCTGCGCATATAATCTTTAGGCCGAAAGCCCAGTAATAACAGAGTTGCAAAGTAACTTAAGCCACCTAATGCGACCAAAGCGCTAATATAAATCAAGCGTTTCATCAGGCTAAAATTCAGCCACGCACTGCTGTCGCCCGTGGAAAAATACAGCACAATTGTCATCACGCCCAATGCAACTGATAATTTCATTAGAAAAACTAGCCAGCCCGCCTGCGGTTGATAGATATGCGCTTTACGCAAATGATAAAACAGCAAAGTAGCGTTGATGCAAGCGCCCAGACCGATTGCCAATGCCAAAGCGGCATGGTTTAAGTGCAGGCCAAAGATAAAAATGAGATTCATCAGTTGCGTTGCTACTAAAGTGAATATGGCGATTTTTACTGGGGTTTTAATATTTTGTCGTGCGTAAAAACCAGGCGCTAAAATCTTGACCAGAATCAAGCCCAACAAACCAATGCTGTACGCAATCAACGCCTGCTGGGTCATTAACACATCCATCGCGGTAAACTTTCCATAATGAAATAGCGTAGCCACCAACGGCGTGGCCAATACAGCCAGCGCCACCGCAGCAGGAGCGGCTAAAATAAAGGTTAAACGTAAGCCCCAGTCTAGCAATTGTGAGTATTCACTATCATTGCTGCCCGCATAAGCTTTAGATAAGCTTGGCAACAATATTGTACCTAACGCAACACCTAGCACGCCTGTTGGAAACTCCATTAAACGATCGGCGTAATACAGCCAACTGACACTGCCTGTGGCTAAAAATGAGGCGAAAATCGTGTTAATAATCAGCGAAATCTGTGCAACAGACACGCCTAAAACGGCAGGTCCCATCAGTTTTAAAATCCGCCAAACGCCTTCGTCATCGCGTTTCATTTCAAATTTAGGCAATAAGCCAATCTGCTTTAAAAAAGGAATTTGAAACATTAACTGTAAAAAACCACCAATGAATACCGCCCAAGCCAATACTTTAATAGGTTCGGCAAAATGCTCGGCAAAAAATAATACCGCAGCAATCATGGAAACGTTGAGCCACACTGGCGTAAACGCGGGTATGCCAAATTTATTGTAGGTATTGAGTACGCCGCCCGCCATGGAAACCAGCGAGATAAAGAAAATATACGGGAAAGTGATGCGCAACAACTCAATGGTGAGCTGCATTTTGTTCGGTTCAGTCTGAAAACCAGGTGCGATTAACGCCACAATCCACGGCGCGGCCAGCATGCCAAGCAAAGTGACGCCGACTAAAATAATGCCCAGCCAAGTCGCCACGCGATTAATTAAGCTATGGGTTTCATCTAACGTGCGCTGGCTTTTATACTCAGCTAAAATAGGCACGAAAGCCTGACTAAATGCGCCCTCCGCCGATACGCGGCGCAATAGATTGGGAATTTTAAACGCGACAATAAACGCATCGGTTAACATGCCTGCGCCAAATACGCGCGCAATCAGCGTATCGCGCACAAAACCTAATATGCGCGACACAAACGTCATGCTGCCAACTTTGGCTAAAGCTTTGAGTAAATTCATTTAATTATTTAGGCTTGATTGCTTATTATTAATAGCCTGCATTTTAACATGGCAGTATAGCTATAATTACATGCTTAATTACATGCTTTTTAGTGATTAGCTCTTGCCAAGGAACGCAAAAAACACTATTATGCACGGTTTCGCATTAACACCAACTTACTTAAGTTAAAGCACTAGGACAAGGATTAGGTTTAAAATCATATGGCAAATACCGCACAAGCTCGCAAACGCGCACGTCAATCTGTAAAAGTAAATGCACACAATTCTGCATTGCGTTCAACCTTACGCACTGCAATTAAAAAAGTATTAAAAGCAGTTGAAGCTGGCGATAAAGCCGCTGCAATGGCTAGCTATCAAGAAAATGTCAGTGTGATTGATCGCATTGCTGATAAAAAAATTATTCACAAAAATAAAGCAGCCCGTCATAAAAGCCGTTTAACTGCTGCTATTAAAGCATTAACAACGGATGGTCCTGTGATGTTAACCAAAAAAGCAGCGCCTGTTAAAGCCAAAGCAGCACCAAAGGCTAAAGTTGCAGCGGCAACTAAACCTAAAGCCGCTAAAAAAGTAGCGCCAAAAGCTACCGCTGAAAAGTAGTTATTAAAAATAAGTGTGTTAAATTTAATACCTGATTAAGGTTTAGATTTAATAATTTAAAAAGCCTCGCATGCGAGGCTTTTTATTTGGCTAAATTAACAGTAAATTAACAGTTAATTTACCCTATATTTAATTGGCTACGTGCCACTAAAGCGGTATTGAGTACCGCTTGTTTATCTTGCCCATTTAAGCGACCAATCACCGTAAAATGCCCCATTTTTCGCGCTTTGCGTGGCTCGTGTTTGCTGTATAAATGCAACTTTAAATTGTCGTGTGCCAGTGCTTTATGCCACGCTGGCTCTTGTGCAATAGCATTTTCTACTTCTGTGTGACTACCGCTAAACCAGCTATCGCCCAAAATATTCACCATCACCGCGTTACTATGCAAACTTGCATCACCTAAAGCTAAACCTGTCATCACACGCACTTGCTGCTCAAATTGATTCGTCACACAGGCATCAATCGTGTAATGACCAGAATTATGCGGGCGCGGCGCAATTTCATTCACCAGTAACTGCTTGCCTACTACAAAAAACTCCACCCCCAACACGCCAACGTAGCCTAACTCATGTGCCAATTTTTTTGCCAACTCTTGGGCGTTTGCCTTAATCACTTCAGAGCATCTAGCGGGAACGATGGTCATGTCTAAAATGCCGTTTAAATGGCTATTTTCTGCGGTTGGATAGCTGGCAATTTGGCCATTTTTATCACGCGCCAGCACAACTGATACTTCTAAATCTAGCGGCAACAGCTGTTCTAATACGCAAATTTCTTGTTTAAATGCGGTAAAAGCTTGCTGTGCCTCAGATTGGTTTTTAACACGCGCTTGCCCTTTGCCATCGTAACCAAACCGCGCAACTTTAAGAATCGCTGGATAAAGCTCACTGCTATCTTTTGGAATATCATCGACATGTTTTATCACAGCAAAAGGCGCAACTGGCAAACCCGCTTGTTTAATAAAGTTTTTTTCTAGTACGCGGTTTTGCGCAATGGCGACGCAAGCGGCGTTAGGATGCACATCCACCGTTTCAGCCAGCTTTTCCAAAGCGCCTGCAGGCACGTTTTCAAATTCAGTTGTCACGGCCTGGCACGTTTCAGCCATTTGTTTTAACGCATGCACATCATCAAAATGCGCGCACAAATGGATATCCGCAATTTTGCCTGCGGGACTACTGGTATCTGGATCTAACACAGTGACTTTATACCCCAGCTCATGCGCAGCAATTACAAAAAAACGACCCAGTTGGCCGCCGCCTAGCATGCCCAACATCGCTGGTGGATTGATAATCTGACTTGGGTTGACGATCTGACTAATGTTGACTTGGCTTTTGCTCATGGTTTTTCAATTAATTCCATTGCATAGACTTTATTACTTTGCTTTACTCTAAATTCTACTAGCTTTTTGGCTAAATCCGCATCATGATTCGCCAAAATTGATACTGCAAATAAGCCTGCATTAGCCGCCCCTGCTTCGCCAATCGCAAATGTTGCTACTGGAATACCTTTTGGCATCTGTACGATTGACAATAAAGAATCTTGGCCTTGTAAATGCTTAGAAGGCACTGGTACGCCAAGCACAGGTAATGTGGTTTTTGCCGCCACCATGCCAGGCAAATGTGCTGCGCCACCTGCGCCAGCAATAATAATTTGATAGCCTTGTTTATGCGCATTTTCGGCAAATTCGAACATTAAGTCAGGTGTGCGATGCGCAGATACCACTTTCGCCTCATAGGGCACACCAAAATCCGCCAGCATTTGCGCAGCATTTTTCATCACAGGCCAATCGCTATCTGAGCCCATGACAATGGCTACTATCGGTTTATTCATTGCAGTATTCTCGCTCAAAATATTCTGTATTTAAATAATAATTAAGTTATCGCGGTGGATTAACTCTGACTCTTCGATATAACCCAAAATGTGCTCAATTTCATTGCTTGCCTTGCGTTTTATGCGACTAGCATCGCTCGAATTATAGTTCACAATACCGCGCGCAATCTCAATACCCTCTTCATTCAAGCATGCCACTACATCGCCACGCTCAAAATGTCCTTGCACTTCAACCACACCAATTGGCAGCAAACTTTTGCCATCGGTTTTTAACACTTTTACCGCGCCTGCATCCAACACGAGCTTACCGCCCAAACGTAAATGGTCAGCCAACCATTGTTTTTTTGCTAAGGTTTTCATTTGCGTGGCCTTTAAATGCGTGCCAATTGCCTCACCTGCACTTAAGCGCAGCAATACATCCGGCTCACGGCCGGAGGCAATAATCGTATGTGCGCCACTTTTAGCCGCGCGTTTTGCCGCCAATATTTTGGTTAACATACCGCCAGTGCCCACATGACTGCCTGCGCCACCAGCCATTTTTTCTAACTCTAAATTGCCAGCGGTTTCAAAATTGATAAATTGCGCTGTTTGATCTTTACGCGGGTCTGCAGAATACAAGCCTTGCTGATCGGTTAATATCACTAAGGTATCTGCCTCAATTAGATTGGCAACCAATGCGGCCAACGTATCGTTGTCACCAAAACGAATCTCTTCCGTTACTACTGTATCATTCTCGTTGATAATTGGAATCACGTTTAAATCGAGCAAGGTTTTTAATGTGCTACGCGCGTTTAAATAACGTTTTCTATCACGCAAATCGTCATGAGTCAGTAAAATTTGTGCCGTGTGCAAACCATGTTGTGCAAAACAGCTTTCGTACATTTGTACCAAACCCATTTGACCGACAGCCGCGGCCGCTTGTAACTCGTTCACTTCTACTGGACGCTTCTTCCAGCCAAGTCGCTGCATGCCTTCTGCCACCGCACCACTTGAAACCAGCACCACTTGCTTGCCTTGTTTAACCAACGCGCTGATTTGCGTAGCCCAAGCGGCAATCGCCGCTCTATCTAAACCCTCACCATTATTGGTGACAAGGCTAGAGCCGACTTTAACAATTAAAGTCTTGCTGTTAATCAGTAACGATTGGCTCATTTTTAGCTTGTTCTGTTGCCTCTAGCTCAAGTGTGGCTTTTTTGACTTCATCCAAATGATCCATCATGGCGTACGTTAACTCTTTACAGCCAACACCGCTAATGGCAGAAATCGCAAATACTGGACCTTTCCAGCCGTAATCTTTAACGAATTTTTTTACTACCTCTTTGCTGTTTTCCAGCATATCGGTTTTGTTTAACACCAGCCAACGCGGCTTGTTATACAGTTCTTCATCGTATTTTTTAAGTTCGTTCACAATCGCTTTGGCTTCCGCCACTGGGTCAGTTAACTCATCAAACGGTGCAATATCTACCAGATGCAAAAGTAGCGAAGTACGCGCTAAGTGACGTAAAAACTGATGTCCTAAACCAGCACCTTCGGCTGCGCCTTCAATCAAACCAGGCACGTCAGCAATCACAAAACTGCGTTCCGCATCTACACGCACCACACCTAAATTAGGGTGCAAAGTGGTAAAAGGATAATCAGCGACTTTGGGTTTTGCAGCAGAAACCGAGCGAATAAAAGTGGATTTACCCGCATTTGGCATGCCCAGCAAACCAACATCGGCCAGTACTTTAAGCTCCATGTATAGCTCGAATTCTTCGCCTGGCTCACCTTTGGTACATTGGCGCGGTGAGCGATTGATAGAGGATTTGAAATGCACATTACCTAAACCGTTATTACCGCCTTTTGCCAGCAATACTTTGCGGCCATGAGTGTCCAAATCCACAATCATGCGCTCGGTAGCTTTGTCTGAAATCACCGTACCAACAGGCACACGCAAAATCGTGTCTTCGCCTTTTGCACCATAACACTCTGCACCACGTCCATTTTCGCCACGTTGGCCTCTAAAAGTACGCGTGTAGCGATAATCGACTAGCGTATTGATGTTGCGGTCTGCAATAGCGTAAATTGAACCGCCTTTACCACCATCACCACCGTTTGGCCCGCCCATTGGCTCATACTTTTCGCGCCTGAAAGTGGCAACGCCGTTACCGCCATCACCTGCGTAAACTTTAATGGTTGCTTCGTCTATGAACTTCATAAGGGTTGGCCTAAATAAAAAAGCCCCATCAGCAGATGAGGCTTTTGATTATATTACTAAAACTTAAACTGCAACAATGCTTACCGTATGACGACGTAACGCGCCTTTAATGGCAAAAGTTACTTTACCTTCGATTTTTGCAAATAAGGTGTGATCTTTACCCATGCCAACATTATCGCCAGCATGCATTTTTGTACCACGTTGACGTACGATAATACTGCCTGCGCTAACGACTGTTTCGCCGAATGCTTTAACACCTAAGCGTTGTGAGTGTGAATCGCGACCGTTACGTGAACTACCGCCTGCTTTTTTGTGTGCCATGATTTAATCCTTTAATTCTTCAAATATTTAAAGCTAAATTATTCTGCAGTTTTTGCTGCTTTGGCTTTAGTTGCCTTAGGCGCAGCTTTTGCAGCAGTCTCTTTAGTAGCAACATTGCCTGCAGCTAAAATTTCACCAATTTGAATCTCAGTAAAGCTTTGGCGATGGCCTTGTGTTTTACGGTAGTGTTTACGGCGACGAAATTTAAAAATCATCACTTTGTCTGCACGTCCATGTGAAAGCACGGTGGCACTCACTGTAGCACCTGCAATCAACGGCGCGCCAATGGTTGTGTTTGCTGTGTCAGAAATCATCAACACTTTGTCGATAACCACTGTAGCGCCAACATCACCCACAATTTTTTCTACTTTAAGTCTCTCGCCGGCAACTACTTTGTATTGTTTGCCACCTGTTTTAATTACTGCGTACATGGTTTCGACCTTGCTTTTACACGTTCAAATGAATCGCGCATTATACTTAAATTAGTAGACATTGCAAACCTTAAATCGCAATTAATCGTGCTGATTAATTCAATCGAAGTCATCATTATAGACTGCGATTGCCTGTGCTAAAATAAGTGCAACTTAAATCAGCTTTTCATCTATTGGCGCACGCGTGGCTTTAAAATCTATCCAATCTTCAATCGCGCTTGATATGCAAGCGGTCGACACCGTCATTCGGCAATCACTTTATTCTGAAGTGAGCTTAATTAACACCATTGGCGAACACATTATTAGTAGTGGCGGCAAACGCCTGCGCCCTGCTTTAGTGTTGCTCTCTAGCGGCCTATTTGGCGCAATCCAATCGCAGCAGCATCAATTAGCGGCAATTGTAGAGTTTATTCATACCGCCACTTTGTTGCATGATGACGTAGTGGATGAATCGGCGATGCGCCGCGGCAAAAGTACCGCAAACCATTTATTTGGTAATGCCGCCAGCGTATTAGTGGGCGATTTTTTGTATTCGCGCGCGTTTCAAATGATGGTGAAATTAAAAAATATGCGCGTGATGGAAATATTATCTGAAGCCACTAACGTAATTGCCGAAGGCGAAGTGTTGCAACTGCTCAATATTCACAATGCCGATGTCACCGAACAGCAATATTTAAAAGTCATTCATTATAAAACAGCTAAATTATTTGAGGCCGCAATGCGCTTAGGCGCAGTAATTAGCAACGCAAGCAAACAAGATGAAGATGCACTTGCCTTATACGGCATGAAGCTGGGCACGGCGTTTCAACTGGTGGATGACGTGCTGGATTTAAGCGGCGATGTAGCAGAAATTGGTAAAAACCTAGGTGATGATTTAGCTGAAGGAAAACCAACGCTACCCTTGCTGTATGCCATGCATCAAAGCGCGCCCGCAGATGCAGCTGTTGTGCGTAAAGCCATACAATTGGGCGGTTTAGATAGTTTAGACGCGGTGCTTGCAGCCGTTAAAAACACTAATGCCAGTCAATATGTATTAAATTTAGCCAAATCAGAAGCAGAACAAGGGTGTGCGGCGATTGCACACTTAGCAGATTCGCCACACAAAAAAGCCCTAATTGATTTAGCGGCGTTTGCGGTTAATCGATCTTATTAAAAGTTAAAATTTAATCGACCTTATTAAAAATTAATATACTGAAAGTTAACACTAAAAAATGGTTAACTTTTTAAGCGTAGACTTAAGATTAATTTCAAAATCAATTCAAGGTAATCGGCTCGCCGCTGTCTGCATGAAAATAACTTAAATGCGCGCAATCACTGGTGCCGTTGGTTAATGTGCCATCAAACAACGCTTTTCCATCGACATCAACCACCGCATAACCATTGTGATAGAGCGTCACTTCCGCTAACTTGGTCGCTAACTTGGTCGCTAATTTGGTCGCCATCACTTTACCTTTTTCATGCGCATCTTTTCCGCGCACAGTCGGATGCAACTCACGCAGCGCGAAACTAATGCAGGTTTCTGCTTCGTCTTCGCCATACACTTCCCATTGTTTGCCGCCAGTTAACTGTTTTAACCAGCCAGGCAAATCCACTTCTACGCGGCAGACAATCGGCTCGTCCCAGGCGGGATGGTCAATATTATTCAACTCAATTAATTCTCTGGTATTTAATAGTGATTCTTTTTGATTGGTCATATCGTTTCCTAAATGCTTGCATCAACTTTCACCTACTACATGGCGACTTAACGCTTTATTTCAAGCAATTTTAACGCCAAATTTGCAGTTACCTACATTTTTACCATGCATGCAAGTTGCACACTTGGTTTAACGATGCGATGATGGTGTTAGTTTACAACAACTTTTAGCCTTATCTGGGGCTAATTTAAGGAAAGCTATGTTTGATTTTTTAATGCCACTTTCTAATTTATTCATGCCAATTGCGGATTTACTACGCAGCGAACCAACTGTTTTTGTGACAGCTTGTGTCATATTTGGGCTGTTAATCGGCAGTTTTTTAAATGTGGTGATTCACCGTTTACCCAAAATGATGGAACGCGAATGGCATGCCAACTGCCTAGAATTGCAAGGCAAAGAAGTAGCAGAACAAACAAAATATAACATCGTTACGCCGCGTTCTGCCTGCCCAAAATGTGGGCATCAAATTAGCGCGATGGAAAACATTCCCATCATTAGCTACCTATTTTTGCGCGGCAAATGCAAAGGTTGCAAAACCAAAATTAGTCTGCGTTATCCGTTAATAGAAGCCTTAAGTGGCGCATTGATTGGCGTAGCAGCGTATCAATATGGCTATAACTACGCTGTTTTGTTTACATTCATCTTTATATTCGCATTAATTGCACTTACTTTTATTGATTTTGATACGCAACTATTACCTGACGATATTACATTGCCCCTGCTTTGGTTTGGGCTTTTATTCAATTTAATTGGCGGCTTTACCGATTTAGAATCCGCCGTGATTGGGGCCATGCTTGGCTATTTAGTGTTGTGGAGCGTGTACTGGTTATTTAAACTGGTGACGGGTAAAGAAGGCATGGGTTATGGCGATTTTAAATTGCTGGGCGCAATTGGGGCTTGGTTTGGCTGGCAATTATTACCCGCGGTTATTTTACTCAGCTCGGTTGCTGGCGCGTTAATTGGCATTGGCTTAATTTTATTTAAAGGCAAAGGTCGTAGCACGGCGATTCCGTTTGGGCCATTTTTAGCCTTAGGCGGCATCGCCGCATTATTTTTTGGGCAACGGCTAGCACAATTTTATTTGGTATAAATTGGCAAGAATATGACTGGTGTAGCGCGTTTATGTTTGTAGTCGGTTTAACAGGCGGCATTGGTTGCGGCAAATCAGAAGCCGCCAAACTTTTTATTACGCTTGGCGTTCCCGTTACCGATGTCGATGCGATTTCACATCAGCTAACTAGCGCCAACCAGCCTTTGGTCAAAGAGATTGAAGTGAATTTTGGCAGCCAATATATTACCGCTGATGGCGCATTAAACCGTCCTGCCATGCGCGATTTGGTGTTTAACGATAAAAACGCGCTGGCTAAATTGAATGCGATTTTGCATCCTGCCATTTACACAGAAGCTATCCAACAATTGCAGCGGCATGCCGCCGCGCCCTATCAACTCTTAGTCGTACCACTACTGTTTGAAAGCCCGCGTTATTCGCCGCATATTAACCGCATTCTGGTCATCGATTGTGATGAAAAAACGCAAATGGCGCGCGTTAAACAGCGCAGCCAACTGCCCGAAGCACAAATTATTGCCATTATTCAGTCACAAACGTCACGTAAACAACGATTAATGTTGGCAAATGATGTGATTGAAAACAATGGAAATGTGGAAGATTTGCGCAAAAAAATAGTACTGATTCACAAAAATTACATTAATACTTGCATACTTAGCAAAACAATCTCATAATCTGCTTCAATTTAATAGTATAAGTAAGCAGACTTATTTCTCACGATGTCTAGCTACGAATTTCCATTTAACGAACGCATCCGCACACTTTTACGATTAGAAGACCTCTTTTCAAAAGTGTTGCTCAACGTTGATAGCCAGCATCAGCATCAGCATCACAGCGCACTTATTTCACTGCTACAAATGCTGGATATTGTCGACCGCGCCGATCTTAAATTAGATTTGGTGCAAGAATTAGATCGACAGCGACTTTCGATGCAAAATTTACGCGGCAATCCTGTGATTGCGGAAGCGGTTTTAGATAAAATACTCAAGCAAATTGGTGCTTGTTCCACCACTTTAAGAAGCGATAGTGGCAAACTTGGCCAACATTTGCGCGAAAACGAATGGTTAATGAGCATTAAGCAGCGCGCCAGCATACCCGGCGGCGTTTGCCAGTTCGATTTACCTTCTTATCACCACTGGTTAAATCTAGATAGCAACAAACGTAAGCAAGATTTTGATGGTTGGTTAGCCCGATTAATGCCAATGTTTGAAGCGATAAAAACCATTTTGCATATTTTGCGCGGCAGTGGCGTTGCCACCAAACACCGCGTGGAAAATGGCTTTTTTCAACAAATGCTGGCAGGCGCTAAGCCAGCGCAAATGCTGATTATTCAGATTGACGACAATTGCCCGTGTTTTCCCGAAGTGAGCGCCAATAAATATGCCATTAACGTGCGTTTTAATGGCTTAGATTTTGTGCAAAAACCCAAACAATGCGACCATGCAATCGAGTTTACGATAACACTGTGTAATCTTTGATTCAGGTCATTTATAACCCAAGCAATTTATAATCTAGGCAATCCATCATTCAGCTCATTTATAATAGCCAAGTTAACACTTAAATTGACTCAAAAAAATGACCGAAGTAAAACCCCGCTTAGTGTCCTGCCCAAATTGCAAAAAACTCATTGAATATAACAGTAATAATAAATATCGCCCATTTTGCAGTGAACGCTGCCAGTTAATCGATTTAGGCGATTGGGCAAATGAAAATTATAAAATTGCTGATAATTCGCTGCCAAAAGCAGATGACGAATTGAATTAACACTTTTTTACATGCATTTACATGCATTTACATGCAATTTTTCGCGTAAAAGTGTGTCACATTCATCTCTACAAATTAACTTAAACACCATGACCAGACTACTTAAAATCAGCATTTTATTTCTATTTTTTGCAGCGAACGCGCAAGCAGAAGTCAACATCAGTGATGCGTGGGTGCGCGCGAATGCGCCTGGGCAAAAAGTCGGCGCGGCTTATATGGCGCTTAAAAGCGCACAAGATAGCAATTTGGTTGCGGTTGAATCGCCCTCCGCTGGCTCGGTGGAAATTCACAGCATGAGCATGACTAACGGCGTGATGAAAATGCGTATGCTGGAAAACTTACCCTTGCCCGCGGGCAAAATAGAGAAATTAGCGCCTGGCGGCTTCCATTTAATGTTATTTGATTTAAAAAAACCGTTAAAAGCGGGCGAGCAAGTCAAATTCAAATTGAGTTTTAAAGACAAAGATAACAAGATGACGCAACAAGAAGTTGTGTTGCCGATTAAAGAAGCCAACTGATTTTAGGCTATTTTGCTGGTTAAATTTTACAACTTAACCTTCTCATTACATTGTGCTTTTTAATCACTTAGTTTTGCCAAATCGCGCGTTGCATGGCAACGCCGCGTGCACCACAGGTTAAAGCTTGCGGCAAATCCAACTGCGTCATACCGCCAAGTGCATAAACAGGAATGTTAGTTTGCGCAATCATCTGTTCAAAATTTTCCCATCCCAAAGGCTCGGCATTCGCATGGCTTATGGTTGGCTTAACGGGTGACAGCACCACAAAATCCAGCCCCAATTTCTCGGCATGCGCAATTTCTAAAGCGTTGTGACAAGAAGCCGCCACCATTAAATCATTCGGCTTTTCCTGCAAGTCCATCAGAATAACACTAGGCAAATGTACGCCATGCGCACCCAGCTGACGCGCTAACGCAATATCGCCATTAATAAATACTTTGGCTTTATATACTTTTGCCAGCGTAATAATTCGGCTCAAAAAATGGGTTAAGTCTGCGCGTGATAGTTGCTTTTCGCGAATCTGAATCAGCTTTACACCTTGTTTTAATTGCTTTTCAAATGCAATTAAAAACGCCTGCTCACCCATTTCCTGCAGATTGCTAATCGCATAAATAGTCGGCAAAGCCAGTGCCTGCATAATGGGCGCATTGGCTGGCAACACAGGTGAAACCGTGATATTCGCTGGGGTTTGCCAGCTTAATTGTTGACCTTCTAGCGGCGTTAACTCGCCTTGCCATTCGGTGACGAAATAAAAATGCAGCTGAACGGTTTTGGCCATTGAATCAGGTGTGGCAGGATAATCATAACGGCGTATTAACCAAACTTGCATTTTAGTGGGTGCAATGCCCAATTCTTCTTGCAACTCACGACTTAGGCCTTGTTCTGGCGTTTCATCTGCCTCAATTTTTCCACCTGGAAACTCCCACCAGCCAGCCCAACCTTTGCCAGCTGGCCGACTAGCCATTAGAAACTGACCATCAGGCTTTTGAATAATCGCAACGCCAACTTGAACCACTTTAACCTGCATGCTATTAGTCATTTGATAATTGCGTTGTTAGGCCTATTTTCCCTGCATAATCTCTGGCAAATTGATACGCCACGCGGCCACTGCGCGCCCCGCGAGTGTGGGTAAATTGTAAAGCGGCCATTTGCGCTTTATCGTCAAATGCCAAACCAAATGTTTCTAACCAATTTTTGGCGATGGCCAAATATTCATCTTGATCAAACGCGTAAAACGATAACCACAAACCAAACCGTTCAGATAAAGCTGTTTTTTCTTCAATGGTGTCGCTTGGTCTAATTTCACCATCTAAGTGTTTAGTCGCCAAATTGTCCACCATAAATTCTGGCATCAGATGTTTACGATTCGAAGTCGCGTAAACCAATACATTTTCTGAAGTGTGCGAAATCGAGCCATCCAGCACCACTTTTAAAGCTTTATAACCGACATCATCCGCTTCAAAAGTTAAATCATCACAAAAGATAATAAATTTTTCAGTTCGGGTGCAAATCAGCCGCACAATCGCTGCTAAATGAATCAAATCGTGCTTTTCCACCTCAATTAAACGCAAATTTTGTGCTGAATATTCGGTTAATAACGCCTTAATAAGCGATGATTTACCCGTGCCGCGCGCACCAGTTAACAACACATTATTAGCAGTAAAACCCGCCAAAAACTGCCGCGTGTTGCGTACAATTTCCGCTTTTTGCGCATCGACAAAATGGATATTGGCTAACTGTATTTGATGCGGATGCGCAATCGCCTGCAAATGACCTTTGCCATTTTGTACAACCCAGCGCCATGCAAAAGCATTCCAATCTACTGGCGGATTGGTTGTCGGCAGTAAGTTTTCCAGCTGATTTATTAAGCCTTCTGCGCGGGTAATTAGATTTTCGAGTTGATTCACAGGTTAACTTCTGAAAACTAACTTCTGTAATCTGCATTAATTTTGACGTACTCATAACTAAAGTCACAGGTCCAAATCGTGATATTGTCACTGCCACGATTTAACACCACACGCACTAGAATATCCGATTCTTGCATAATCGCTGCACCTTGCTCTTCGCGGTAACTGGCTGCGCGACCACCTTTTTCGGCGACCAATACGTCACCTAAATATAAATCCAGCTTATCTACATCCAAATCATCAATGCCCGCATAACCAATGGCCGCCAAAATACGGCCTAAGTTAGGGTCGCTGGCAAAAAATGCAGTTTTTATCAACGGTGAATGGGCGATGGCATACGCCACTTTGCGGCATTCCGCCTCATCTTTACCTGCTTCAACTGTCACTGTCATAAACTTAGTCGCGCCTTCGCCATCGCGCACAATAGCTTGTGCCAGTTCAATCGCCACTTCGGTTAACGAATCGCGCAAGACAATAAAATCTGTACTGCCAATTTCAACTTCGGTATTGCCAGCCAAATTGGTCGCCATCACCATCAAACTATCGTTGGTTGACGTATCGCCATCAACGGTAATACAGTTAAACGATTTATTCACCGCATATTGAATAATATTTTCAAGCGCAGATTGACTAACAGCCGCATCCGTGGCGATATAACCCAGCATGGTCGCCATATTCGGGTGAATCATGCCGCTACCTTTACTGATACCAGTAATGGTGACTTTTTGACAATTCAGTTGAATCTGCCGCGACGTACCTTTGGCGACAATATCGGTCGTCATAATCGCTTCGGCCGCATTTAACCAGTTATCTTCGGTTAAGTTTTCAATCGCGGCTGGCATACCTGCAATCACTTTATCTAATGGCAACGGCTCTAAAATAACACCGGTGGAAAACGGCAATACTTGATTAGGCGCAATATTCAGTTGCGCACTTAACGCCTCGCAACTTTGCCTAGCACGTTTTAAACCATCTTCCCCAGTGCCCGCATTGGCGCAACCTGTATTGACCAGCAAAGCGCGAATACCAGCGTTTTCATTTAGATGTGTTTTACATAAAATAACGGGTGCGGCACAAAAGCGATTTTGCGTAAAAACGCCCGCCACGCGGCTATTCTCAGGCAATGTAATCACCAATACATCTTTGCGGTCTGGCTTGCGCACATGCGCTTTGGCAAAACCCAACTTAACACCTTTGACTGGCAGTAAGAATGAGGCTTGTGGCGCGGTTAACTTAACTGGCATGATTGTTTCCATTGAGATTACTGCGTTGTTTTAGCACACTAATTTTTTTTACTTACTGCCATTTAGCACAACAGCCAACTCTCGCCATTAGCCCTAATGTGTAGTTTACTAAAATAAATGCCATGTTTATAATTTATACACTTTGCGTTTATATTGATATAAACATTTATTTATTAAAAAATTAAGAAATATGTATAAATATGTTTTTACACTACATAAATGCTTTTCGCGTAATCGCTATTTTCTTTATTGTTGCTGTACATACAATTCATGTATTTTCTTGGTCAGAAAATAGCGATCATAAACACCTGCTCGACGTGCTATTTAACAATGGCACTATCTTCTTTATTTTTATCTCGGGTTATTTATTCCAGCATTTGTCGCATCAATTTAATGCTAAAAAATATTATGCATCTAAGCTAAAAAACGTTATTTTACCTTACATCATTATATCAATACCCGCAGTGCTTTATTTTGCGCTATATTCACAAAAAGCATTTCTGCCATCTACTTTTTACGAAATGCCGATTTCGAGTCAGATTTTGCATTTTTATACGTTTGGCTACCACTTATCACCCATGTGGTTTATCCCAGTGATAACGCTGTACTACATACTTGGCCCCGCTCTAATACAGCTAGATAAAACAAAGGTTTTTTATTATCTTCTACCTGTATTTATCACTGCCTCTTACTACTTCCCAAGAGGCTTGTTGCAAAACAATTTTATCCACTTTTTTTCGATTTATATGCTAGGCATGTTCTCTAGCAAATTTAAAGCCGTTATTAACCCAATTCTTTCTCACAAAAACGTTTTATGGATATTGTTAACGATATCTCTGGGCTTGATTAATTATGAATATCTGGCCAAGCCACAATTACATTACGTAAACTATCTGCAAAAACTTTGCATCGTATTGCTTTTTGTAGGTGTTTTATTTAAATTCAACCATCATTTAAATCAGCCATTTATCGACTTGGTTGCTGAAACCAGCTTTGGGGTATTTTTTGTGCATCCATATATATTAGCTTGTTTGAAATTTTGCTCTGGTTTTATCAGCCAAAGTTTAAATTTAACAACGCCACGTATTTCAGGTAATCTATTTTTTCACTTCATCACTTCATTGCTAACGTTAGGCATATCAATATTGCTGGTTGTTTTAATTATTCGCTTTTTGAAGAGCAAGTCTTACCTGCTAGTTGGGAACGTTAGAAAGCGCCTCCCCCCCCCCCCGCAACCAAGATTTAGCCTAGGTCTACGATTTAATGCTTAAGCAATAAAAATTTACAGCTCCCTCCACGTTGTGCCTTGCGCAT
The DNA here is from genome assembly GCA_046594915.1 of Methylotenera sp. Classification (GTDB taxonomy): domain Bacteria; phylum Pseudomonadota; class Gammaproteobacteria; order Burkholderiales; family Methylophilaceae; genus Methylotenera_A. The sequence continues at coordinate 392,795 of JBKJRC010000005.1, forward strand.
TATCTTCTAATACAATACCTGCGTCCTGCAATTGTTTTCTAATTGCATCGGCATGACCAAAATCTTTATTTTTTTTTGCTTGCAAACGCGTTTGAATTAAGCCCTCTACATCTAAATCCTGTGCCGTATTACCTTGCAAAAACGCATCGGGCACACGTTGCAACAGGCCAATTATGCTGCTTAGTCCTTTAAGCAAAAGGGCCGTGTCTACATTTTTGCTTTTATTCACTTCATTCGCTAAATCAAACAATACCGCCATTGCTTCTGGGGTATTAAAATCGTCATCCATTGCTGCTTTAAATCGTGCGGCTTGAGGGTGTTGCCAATCAATTGGCGATTCCGCGATTTTATAGCTACGTAAAGCAGTATATAAGCGAGTAAGCGCTAACTTTGCATCATCTAGATGTTGGTCTGAGTAATTGAGCGGGCTACGATAATGCGCACGCAGAATAAAAAAACGCACCACTTCGGCATCGTATTTTTTTAACACTTCGCGAATCGTAAAAAAGTTGCCCAATGATTTAGACATTTTTTCATCATCCACGCGCACAAAACCATTATGCATCCAATAATTGGCCATTTGGCAGCTGTGTGTGGCTTCGCCATTTTTAGATTCGCAATACATGGCTTCTGATTGGGCAATTTCGTTTTCATGATGCGGAAACTGTAAATCTTGCCCGCCACCGTGAATATCAAAGTGTTTGCCTAAATGTGCTGCACTCATCACTGAACATTCGATATGCCAGCCTGGACGGCCTTTCCCCCACGGTGAATCCCAGTTTGGCTCATTTGGCTTAACCGATTTCCATAGTACAAAATCCATCGGGTCTTTTTTAAAGCTGTCAATTTCCACACGTTCGCCTGCACGTAAATCGTCTAAACTTTTGCCCGATAATTTGCCGTAATCGGTAAAGCTGCGTACGCTGTAAAACACATCACCATTTGCGGCGTGGTAAGCATGGCCTTTTTCAATTAAAGCACTAATCATGTTAATCATGCCATCAATATATTGGGTGGCGCGCGGTTCAATATCCGGCCGAATAACACCTAATTTGGCAGAATCTTCATCCATTGCATCAATAAAACGTTGCGTTAACACATCGATCGTTTCATTATTTTCAAAGGCGCGCTTGATAATTTTGTCATCAATATCGGTGATATTTCTAACATATGTCACCTCATAATTTGATGCACGAAACCAGCGCGAAACCATATCAAAAACCACCATCACACGTGCATGGCCCAAATGGCAAAAGTCGTACACGGTCATGCCGCATACATACATGCGCACTTTATTCGGTTCAATCGGGGTAAAGGTTTGTTTGTCGCGGCTAAGCGTGTTGTAGATTTTTAGCATGAATTAAAATAAAAAGTGAGTAATGACGTTAAATTGATACATTTTTGCACTAAAAACTAACGAATCAGCCTTGTATATTCAATGGCCTATTGGATGTTAGCTACGCTATTGATAGAATGGCGTTTTAATTAACGCATTTGAGTATATCACAATGAATATTCGCAGCCGCCTGCTATCTAAATTACTCATTCTATTTTTGTTGGCGTTGAGTGTTGCAACATCTAATGTGTTTGCCGACGAGCTTAAAGATATTTCACAATTATCTGACCAAGGTCAGCAGGCCGCGGCGCTTGAGCGTGTGAATGCGTATTTGGCAGCTAACCCTAAAGACCCACAAGCGATGTTTATGAAAGGCATTATTTTAGTGGAAAGTGGCAAACGTGATGAAGCGATTAAAGCCTTTACCGACTTAACCGCCAAATATCCTAATTTGCCAGAGCCTTACAACAATTTAGCCGTGTTATACGCGGATGCGGGCGAATATGACAAGGCCAAAAAAGCACTGGAAACCGCGATTAAAACGCATCCAAGTTATGCCACTGCGCACGAAAATTTAGGCGACATTTATGCGCGTATGGCGTCAGAAGCGTATGATAAAGCCTTGCAGTTGGATAACGGCAATTCGCGTGCCAAAAGCAAATTGTCTATGATTAAAGATTTGTTTGGTACGGGCAATAAAGTGGTTGCCAAAGCTGAACCAATGAAAGCGGATTCAGTAAAAACCGAGCCTATAAAAGCGAATAAAACAGGCACCATGCCAATTCGCCTAGCAGATAAAAAAGTAGAGCCTGCGAAACCTGTTGAAATGGCTAAAGCGACACTAGACGCAACCACAAATGAAGAAAGAAATGTAACGGACGCAGTAGGTAATTGGGCAAAAGCGTGGTCTAGCCAGGATGTGGATAAATATTTGGCCAGCTATGCCGACAGCTTTAAAACGCCAAAAGGTGAAAACCGCAAAACTTGGGAGCAGCAACGTCGTGAACGCATCAGCGCGCCAAAAAGCATTAGTCTGGAATTGGCTAATCTACAAGTGACATTGGTGGATAGCAATAACGCAAAAGTAACATTCAAACAATCTTACAAAGGCGCGGGTAATGCGATTCGTACAGACAAAACCTTGCTGCTTAAAAAGTACAATGGCAATTGGTTGATTGAGCAAGAAATTGCATCAAATTAAAATAAATTGGTTTAAAAATCACGTTAACTATGTGGATAACGCAAAATAAAACGCTAATGGTTACTTCATTAAAATTAAAATTAAAATTATTAAAAATTATCGCAATTCTAATTTGCGTGCTATTGCCATGGAACGCCACTGCGGTCAATCACGGCGCAATGACTGATTTACTATTGAACAAGAAATTCGGCAAAACTTTAGTCGAAAGCTTATTGGTAAAAAGCCTGCTAGAAATCACACAAGGCAATACCAAGCAAGCGTTTACAACAGTGAATGAACTTATTCGCGCTGCGCCTAATTTTAAACTGGCCTATTTAATTCGCGGCGATTTACTCACTGCGCAAGGCCAGCCGCTTGAAGCATTGGGCAATCAATCTACATCGGCATCCTCAAAACTAAACAATGAAGTGATTGAAGGGCTGCGAGAAGAAGCACGCACCCGCGTTGATTATTATTTATCCAATAATAAAGTTAATCAACTGCCAAATTTGCTGATTAAATTAACGGATGAACAGACGCATGTGATTGTGGTGGATACCGTAAAATCGCGCTTATATCTGTACAAAAATGTGAACGGCGGCTTGCAATATGCGGCCGATTATTACGTGACAATTGGCAAAAACGGTGCTGGCAAACAAGTGCAAGGCGATAAACGTACACCGCTGGGCGTGTATTTCGCAGGCAAAAAACTCACGCAACCGTTGGCAGACATGTACGGTGACGGCGCTTATCCGCTTAATTACCCTAACGAATTAGACCAGCATCAGAAAAAAAATGGGTTTGGCATTTGGCTGCACGGCACACCAACCAATACTTACAGCCGCCCGCCGCGCGCCAGCGATGGCTGTGTTGTGTTGAGCAACCCCGATTTAAAAGCGTTAGCGCCTATTCTTCAAACAGGTAAAATACCAGTAATTATCTCTGACAGTATTGAATGGCTAAACAAAGAAAAATCTAATTTTCAGTCTGACGAACAAAAAACGCTGGCTGAAACGATTGATCATTGGCGTAAAGACTGGGTTTCTCAAGATGCGAATAAATACTTAAGTCATTATTCTAAGCAGTTTTTTTACGACGGCGGCGACTATCAAAAATGGGCGGATTACAAACGCGTTATCCAATCCACCAAGCCAAAAGTATCGATTAAAATTGACAACGTGAGTATGTTGAGCTATCCCAATTTTCAAGAAAATATCGTCGTGGTTAATTTTGAGCAAGATTTTAAAAGCACTGGTTTGCAAAATAAAATGCTCAAACGGCAATATTGGATAAACGAAAATAATCAATGGAAAATAATTTATGAAGGTGCAGCATAACGTAATGAAATCAATATTCAATTTTTTAGGCGCATTATGTGTGTTAACTGCCTTATCAGGCAATTTACAAGCTGCAGAAACCACTAAAGTCGAATTTCAAACCAGCCAAGGCAATTTTACCGTAGAGTTATACCCTGAAAAAGCCCCTAAGACGGTGGCGAATTTTGTGCAATATGTGAAAGATGGCTTTTATGACAACACGATTTTTCACCGCGTAATTGGCCGCTTTATGATTCAAGGCGGCGGCTTTGAGCGTGATTTATCTGAAAAAAACACGCGCGCGCCAGTAATTAACGAATCGAACAACGGCCTTTTGAATGAACTCGGTACCATCGCGATGGCACGCACAGCAGACCCCGACTCGGCCACTGCACAATTTTTTGTTAACTTGGGTGATAACCAATTTTTAAATTACACCAGCCCACAACCTGAATCTGTTGGCTATTGTGTGTTTGGCAAAGTCACCAGTGGTTTAGAAGTTGTGCAAAAAATTGGCTTAAGTGCAACTGGCAATATGGGCAGACATTCTGATGTGCCTATCAAGCCAATCACGATCAAAAGTGCAAAACTGCTTTCAGCTGAATCTAAGTTAGAGGTAAAGTCTGAAAAAAACCAGAAGTAAAATAAGGCGGCCTGTTTAATCAACCTGCTTGCTTCAATCTATTCAATATCATTTGTTTTTTAAAAAGGATCTGCCCGTGGTTAAACTCATCACCAATTTTGGCGATATTACGCTTGAACTTAACGCTGAAAAAGCACCAATTACTGTTGCCAACTTTTTACAGTATGTAGAAAACGGTTTTTACACTGACGTGGTTTTTCATCGCGTAATTGACGGCTTTATGATTCAAGGCGGTGGTTTTGATACCGATATGAAGCAAAAAAAGACCTTAACCGAAATTAAAAATGAGGCCAATAATGGTTTAACGAATAACCAATACACGGTTGCCATGGCGCGCACTTCTATTCCCGATTCTGCTAGCAGCCAGTTTTTTATTAATGTTGGTGATAATGACTTTTTAAATCATACGGCGCCAACATCTAGCGGCTGGGGCTATTGCGTGTTTGGCAAAGTGGTTGAAGGCAAGGACGTGGTCGATAAAATTAAAGCGGTTAAAACAGCCAGCAAAGCGGGGCATCAAGATGTGCCAGTTGAGCCTGTGATTATTAAAAGCGCGGTTGTTTGCTAATTAAACAGAAACCAATTAGGGTGCATTTTATCCTGCTTACAGCATCCCGATGAGTCACGCGCCACATTGCTTATTTATTTCTGATTTGCATCTGTGTGATTCGCGGCCAAATATCACCCAGGCTTTTATTGCTTTTTTACAAGAAACGGCAATAAAAGCGCAAGCGCTCTATATTTTAGGTGATTTATTTGAATATTGGGCAGGCGATGATGCAATTGATGCCAGTCACCAACAAGACGTCATCAGCGCATTAAAAAATCTCAGCTTACAAGGCGTGGCGATTTTTTTAATGCACGGCAATCGTGATTTTTTACTCAGTGATGGTTTTGCAAAAGCCACGCACAGCAGCATTTTGCCAGACCCAAGCTTACTTAATCTGTATGGTAAGCCTGTTTTATTAAGCCACGGTGATATGCTTTGTACCGACGATATCGCCTACCAAAAATTTCGTGCCGAAGTGCGCGCACCTGCTTGGCAAAGCCAATTTTTAAGCCAGCCATTGAGCAATCGTATTGCTTATATTCAACAATTACGCCTGCAAAGTGAGCACGAAAAATCCAGTAAAAGCATGCAGATTATGGATGTGAACGAGCAGGCTGTAATCGCTATGTTGCGCGAATATGATTATCCGCCTGTGTTTATTCACGGCCACACGCATCGGCCCAACAAGCACATAGTGTCGGTGGACAACCATATTTGCAAACGCTGGGTGCTGGGTGATTGGTACGAGCAGGGCAGTTATTTAAAGCTGGATACAAATGGCTGTCAGTCGCAAATTTTATCGCGTTAGCTTACTATTTTTCAATATTTAAGACGACTTAACGCTAAAAAATGCTTAAAAACTGGTCATGAAAAAATTATTAATCTGTACCAATTATCGCGCCAATCCAAATAACCCATCCTGCGCTGCACGCGGCAGCGAAGCAATATTAACTGCGTTATCGCAGCAATTTCAGCAAAATAATCTGCCTGTACAAATAGAAGAAAGTCCTTGTTTAGGCTTTTGCCAAGTTGGCCCAAATGCGCGTTTGATGCCAAACGGGCCATTTTTTCATCAAATATCATTAACGCAATTAAGCCCAATTATTCTGGCCACTAAAAAATTCACTGCTAAATGATATTAAGTACAATGTTAGGTGTTGAATATTAAACGCTAGGCTTGATTTGAATAACCAGGAATTTCAGCTTCAATCACTTCATCAATCTGCTCCGCTTCTAAAAATTTTTCGGCATATTGCAAATAGATTTTTTCGCGAATAAATAAATCGAAAATATCGGGGTCGATGTGATTATCTAATTTCATCTTACCTAAAATATCCAAGGTTTCAGATAAGGTTTTAGCGCGTTTGTATGGCCTGTCTTTAGATGTCAGCGCCTCAAAAATATCCGCAACGCCCATCATGCGTGCCGGTATCGACATTTGTTCGCGCGTCAAGCCTTTTGGGTAACCTTTGCCATCCATGCGCTCGTGATGTCCGCCCGCATATTCTGGCACGCGGCGTAAATCTTTTGGGTAAGGCAGCGCTTCTAGCATATTCAGCGTGACAACGATATGGTTATTGATAATCGTACGCTCTTCAGGGGTTAAGGTACCGCGCGCAATTGTTAAGTTATACACCTCGTTTTCACTTAAAAATTTAAGTGAGTGGCCAGAATCGTTTAAATATTCATAATTCGCAATATCGCGCACGCGCTGTTGATCCTCTGGCTGCATCGATTCGCTGCCAAAATTAATTTTACGGATAAAGTTTTTGTCATCATCTAACTGTTTTTTAATGACATTAATGCCATGTTCTAAATATTTAGCGTTAACTTCTTTGCCGTTTTGCATGCCGTGCATTGCCTTGCGCAAATGTGTGTTCTCGCGCTGCGTTTTCAATAATTCAAAACGTTGGTCGATTAAATGAATGCGATCGAAAGTGGTTTCTAGTTTAGTGGCTTTATCCATCACCGATTCTGGCGTGGTCACTTTGCCGCAATCATGCAACCAGGCAGCGATTTTTAGCTCATACACCTCTTTTTCGGTCATGGTAAAATCGCGCAATGGCCCAACGTCGGTTTTAATTGCCGCTTCTGCCAGCATCATGGTGAGTTCTGGCACGCGCTGGCAATGTCCGCCCGTATAAGGCGATTTTTCATCAATGGCATCCGCAATTAATTTAATAAACGATTCAAATAAGCTTTTAAGCCCTGCGATTAAATTTTGATTGGTCAGCGCAACGGCGGCTTGCGAAGCCAGCGACTCAACCAAGCGCTGATGTGAATCAGAAAAAGCAATAATCTGCTTATTAACTGGGTCAATTGCATTGATTAACTGCAACACGCCGATCACTTCATTTTCATGATTCATCATGGGCACCGTTAAAAACGATTGCGAACGATAGCCCATTTTTGCGTCAAATTTGGCGGTGCCAGAAAAATCAAATCCTTCGGTTACATACGCATCGGGAATATTTACCGTTTTAGCGTTGGCAACGCTGTAAACCGCCACCATGGTCAAATTCGGCTGGCCATTCTCAGCATAAATAGGTAGTGGCGGAAAAGGCACTGGCTTACCTGTTGTGCCACCCATTGCAATATTTAAACTAAGATTACGCAGAATCTCAAACTTTAAATGCGCATCATCGGTAACCGTATACAAAGTCCCGCCATCGGCATTGGTGAGTTCTTTAGCACCCAATAAAATAATCTCTAGCAGACGTTTGTGATCATGTTCTGCAGATAACGCAACCCCGATAGAGTTAAGCCTTTCAAGCTTATTTAACCCATTTTTTTGATTCTCTGGATGAGATGTATGCATGCTGTACTATAGGCTAATAGTGGTTGGTTTAAACTAAAATTTAAGCTAAGTATCGGCCTAAGATTCGGCTTGAATTAACTGCCAAACTAAGCAAAGTGAAATTCCATTTTTGTACCTGCCAACTCAATTACATCATGGTCATTTAAAGCATGCGCCTGCAAGCCGATAATTTGCCCATTGACGGTTGGCAAATTGCTGCCACCGACATGCGTAATAAAATAGCCGTGCGGCCTTTTGGTTATTACGGCAACTTGCGCACCTGGTTTGCCCAAAGTGGTCATGGTTTTATTCAGCGTCAATTCACGCCCAGTGCTAGCACCATTTAACACTTGCAGACGCGCAATATTGTCAATCGGCGCTGTTGGCAGCATATCTGCCTGCGTTGCTGCTTCGGTACCTGCATCGACTGCTGGTACGACTACTTTTCTGGCGGCGCGCTTTTCACCTGCGGAAGATTTTGCAGTTGAATCTGGTTCTTGTTGCGGGCGAATCATGATGGTTTTTTCAAATGCATCATCAGCATTACCCGTTTGGTTTTCATTGATATATTTCAGTTGATATTTACCAAACTCAATCACATCATTATGCTGTAATACGTGTTTTTTGATATTTTTACCGTTTACCATCGTGCCGTTTGTGCTATTCAAATCTTCTAAAAATGAGTCATTGCCAATGGTCACAATGACCGCGTGCACACCACTAACGGCCAAATTATCAATATGAATCTGGTTGGTGGGGCGGCGGCCAATCGTCATGCGCTCTGTGTCCAGCGCAAATTCGCCCAGCGAATTACCGTCTAACAAAAAATGTAACTTTGCCATAATGACCCTTAATTTTAACTAGCTAAGATTTGATTAGCCAATACTTTTACTTACCCAAATTTTTACTTAATTTAACCATTTATGGTGATTGAATCCATTTACTTTCTATTAATACCATGGATTTTTTGCTTTTTTTACATGGTTTTTTTACATGGTTAAGCAGGTTTTTTACCCAGCTACCTTCTGCCACAAATGATTTATTGACCATGGCAATGACCACTGAAATATTGTCTTTGCCACCGTGTTCATTTGCAGTTTGCACCAAACGCGCTGCTGCATTTTCAATATCATCAGCATCTATCAATATTTGCCTAATCACTTCGTCTTCCACCAAATCAGTTAACCCATCAGAACACAGCAAATACACATCGCCCACTTCTACATCAAACTCTTGCACTTCCAGTTCCACTTGTGTATCTGTGCCTAACGCCCGCGTGACTAAATTTTTATTGATCGATACTTTTGCTTGTTGCGCGGTAATCAAGCCTGCATTTAACTGCTCTTGCAATAATGAATGATCTTCGGTTATTTGTACAAATTGCTGTTGGCGCAATCGATACAATCGAGAGTCGCCAATATGCCCCACTATTAATTTATTGTCTGTAAAAATCCCCACCACTAAGGTTGTACCCATGCCAGCACACTGCGGCTGCTCTTGCGATATTTGATAAATCGTCGCATTGGCCCTATCTACCGCACGTATGAGCATTTGCGCTTCGGGCAATAAACCTGGTATTAGTTGTATCAGCGATTTATGCCGCATCGCTTCGTTAATTTCTGCGGTTAAAGTAAGCACCGCAATCTCGCTTGCCACTTCACCCGCATTGTAACCGCCCATGCCATCGGCAAGTACTAACAAGCCAATGGATAAATCGCTCGCCACTGCATCTTCATTATGTTCACGATGCAAGCCCACATCGGTTAATCGGGCTACGCTAATCGCTTGTTCAACATTCATACTTTAACAACCTTGAAATGACCCAACAACACTTCTAATGTGCCTACTTTTATTGCAATTAAAAAACGTAAGCATGCAAATCCAAACAAAAGCTAACTAACGCCTAAACTCTTGCGGCCTGGCTACCGCTGCCACTTTGTCCAGCACACCATTAATATACTTATGTCCGTCTGCACCACCATAAAGCTTGGCCAACTCAACGCCCTCATTAATCGCAACGCGATACGGAATCGTCGTATCAAACATCAATTCAAACGAAGAAATACGCAAAATGGCATGTTCCACAGGGCTTAATTCTTGTATTTTTCGATCAATAAAAATTGCTATTTGTTCGTCTAGTTCACTTATCTTGGCAGTAACCCCTTCTAGCAAATGCTTAAAATAAGCCTCATCCGCTTTTGCATATTCCGGGTCTTCTTTGGCATCTGCGATGATTTGTTTTAACTCAGAAGCATTAATCATGCCACGGTACACAGCCTTTAATACTAACTCACGCGATTTTCGGCGATTCTGGCTGGTTTTGATTTTTTTGACAGGCTTAAGTGCTGCCTCAGTTTTTTGTGTCTCAATTGCATCGGCTTTAGGGATAATCCCTTTTGTAATAATCATAGCGCACGGACCAAATTGGCCATTTCAATCGCCACTTGCGCGGCCTCGGTACCTTTAATTTGCATACGTGCCAAGGCTTGGTCATCATCTTCGGTGGTTAAAACCGCATTTGCAACAGGCACGCCCGTATTAAGCTGAACCTCTGAAATGCCGCGCGCTGATTCATTTGCAACCACTTCAAAGTGATAGGTTTCACCGCGAACAATTGCACCTAATGCAATTAATGCATCAAAACGTTCGCTCAGCGCCATATGCTGCAATATCAGTGGTGTTTCTAATGCGCCAGGCACGGTGGCGATGCGAATATCTTGCGGATCAACCCCTAATTTTAAAAGTTCGGAATGGCAAGCGGTTAATAAACCATCGCCAATATTGCTGTTAAAACGCGACAATACGATGCCCACTTTTTTGCCTGCGCCATTTAAATTGATTTGAATTTTGTCCAATTGATTCTCTATTATGTTTAAATTATGTCAAAAACGTCTATTTTACCTTAAGTTGAGTGACACAAATCGCCAGCGTTTTGATGACCTCACTTTGCCATTATCCAATACAGCTAAATAATTACAGTTTTAAGAAAACAAAGCCCAGGCTTTTTGCACCGTACTCCAAATACCGTAGCTTATCGGAATCAGCACCGCGGCCCACGCCAGCTTAACCAGCAAAGGATGTTGTTGATCGCTCGCACCAGCACTTTTAACTACACCGTTTTGCAATGATTTTTCGTGTGCTATTTTACGTTCTGCTTCTAATTGGGCATCGGTCATAAAATAATGATCCGCCACAGGTTTTACTAGCATATTCGCAATAAAACCTACCACCAGCATAGCTGCCAGCACCATAAAAATAGGGGCGTAAATCTGGTCAAACGGCACGCCTGCTTCTAAGCGCGTATCGTGCATATAATTCACGACTACTGGCCCTAAAATACCCGCCGTAGACCAAGCGGTGAGCAAGCGTCCATGAATCGCACCGACAAACTGCGTACCAAACATGTCGGCCAAATAAGCAGGAATGGTCGCAAAGCCGCCACCATACATGGAAGCAATCACACAAAAACTTGCCACAAATAAAGCCAATGATTTCAAACCTGCCAGATAGGTCGCGCTGCAATACAAAATGGCGCCTAATATAAAAAATATAAAATAGGTGCGTTTACGACCCAATTTATCAGAGGAACTTGCCCAGCCAATGCGGCCAAAAATATTAAACAATGAAATTAAGCCAACAAAACCCGCACCAACTGCCGCCGCGGCCGCTGTCATGGCTTCGTCTTTTTTAATTTCTGCAAAACCAACACCAGCATTGCCAATCAGCGCGCCGCCAAAGGTTTCTTGTAACATCGGTGCAGCGGCGCCAATAATGCCAATCCCCGCAGAAACGTTCATACACAACACAATCCACAGCAACCAAAATTGTGGCGTTTTATGCGCTTTATTTAAATGCACATGGCGCGTGGCAATCATGCTATTGCTTTGCGTGGCGGGTGGCGACCAGTTAGCAGGTTTCCAGCCCGTTGGCGGCACGCGGTAGCCTAAACTGCCGCACAGCATAAATATAAAATAAATACCCGCCAATGCCACAAAGGTCTGCCACACACCAGCCGAGCCAGAGCTTGCAAAATAGGCCATTAATTTCGTTGCCAATGGCGAACCAATCATCGCGCCGCCACCAAAGCCCATAATGGCCATGCCAGTCGCCATGCCGCGCCTATCGGGAAACCACTTAATTAAAGTAGAAACCGGTGAAATATAGCCTAAACCCAAACCAATGCCGCCAATGACGCCACTGCCCAACCACATTAACCATAATTGGTGTGCATAAACGCCGTAAGCTGAAATCAACAAACCGCCGCACCACAGCAGCATAGAAACCAAACCTGCTTTGCGCGGGCCAGCGCGTTCTAACCAGCCGCCCCATAAAGCAGCAGAGCAGCCTAACAACACAAAAAACAAGGTAAACATCCAGCCCAAATCAAATTGCGTCCAGTTACAATCGGTGGCAAATAAGGCTTTTGCGGTGCCGGCCAATTTTTCACTAAAATTGGCCGCGCCAGCAGCGCAAGTGGCTAATGGTTTGCCATCTCCACCAATTAAAGCATTACCAAGCGGCTTCCAAAACACGCTGAACCCATACGCCATGCCAATCGATAAATGCACGGCAAGTGCCGCTGGCGGCACTAACCAGCGGTTAAAGTTTGCGTTTGCGGTAATGTGTTCTTTTGATAAAAAATCTGCCATGCTGACCCCAAAAAAGATGCACAAAAAAATAGCTGGCTTATCGCTAGCCATATTATTCACTTAACTGCCATCATGTTACAAAATTGTAAAAATGGCAATTACTGTGCATGATTTTAGGCTTAATTTAAGTGTTAACTTTGACAAAAAACATTTAAAATTTGTCATGAATATGTCATATTAAAGTCACAAAATAGCAGCGTGATAAAACTCATCAATGCCAATATCAATATAGGTGGAATTTAAAGAATGCCAGCAAATATTTTAGTGATTGAAGACGAACCTGCGATACAAGAACTGCTTGCGCTAAACATTACGCAAGCAGGCCACAACGCCTTGCGCGCATTAACGGTTGAGCATGCGCAAGAATTGCTGCGCGAAACCATGCCCGATTTAATTTTATTAGACTGGATGTTGCCAGGCATGAGCGGCATTGAATATGCGCGCCGTTTAAAAGCCGACAGCCTGACTAAATCGATACCCATTATCATGTTAACGGCCAGAGGCGATGAGTACGATAAAGTGCGCGGTTTAGAAGTGGGCGCGGACGATTATGTGACCAAACCGTTTAGCCCACGCGAATTAAATGCGCGCATTAAAGCGGTATTACGCCGCCGCGCACCACAAATGACTGACGACCCAATTGAAATTCAAGGCTTATTGTTAGACCCAGCTACGCATCGCGTGACAGGCAATTCTGCCAACATTGATTTAGGCCCAACCGAATTTAGATTGCTGCATTATTTTATGAGCAACGCCGAGCGCGTGCATACGCGCAGCCAATTACTGGATAAAGTGTGGGGCGACCGCGTCTTCGTTGAAGACCGCACAGTGGATGTGCATATTCGCAGGCTGCGTAACGCACTAGCGGTTTCTGGTCACCAAGATTTAATTCAAACCGTGCGTGGCTCGGGTTATCGCTTTTCTGCGCAGATAAGTTAACACATTAAATAGACCAAAAAATCCGATAAAATTGTTTAATCATTTGGCGACTTAAAGCGCAAAAGCCATAAAAAAGCTGGCTATAATAGCGACAGTTAATTGATAGTGAGCAACTGTGCAAGATATTCGCTGGAATGCATTTTGGTTAATTTTATCCTTAAGCCTGCTCTGCTTAGTGATGTGGGCATCTGCCGGCGCTGTTAGCGCACTGATTTTTTTTAGCGCTGGTTTATTTTGCTATTTAATTGGCCACTTATATTGGCTGTATAAACTGCATAATTGGTTAAAAAAACCCGTGCTTAATTACATGCCAAACGGTTCTGGTATTTGGGAAGATATCTTCGCATCGTTATACCAGGAACACCGTAAAAACTCCCGCAGTCAAACCCAGTTAAGTTCGACTTTAGAGCGGTTTCGGCATGCGGCAAGTGCGCTGCCCGATGGCGTAGTAGTGCTTAATAGCGATAACGAAATCGAGTGGTGCAACCCGCCAGCCGAAAATCAGCTTGGGCTTAATTTAACGCAAGATCTAAATCAGCCCATCAATTATCTGGTGCGCCACAGCGATTTTGTCGCTTATCTGCAAGCGCAAGAATATAGCGATCCGATTAAATTAAAATCGTGGCGCAACGCAGAAATCACGCTGGAAATTCAGCTAATTCCTTTTGGTACTAAACAGAAATTATTGATTTGCCGCGATGTAACCGCACTGGAAAAAACCGAAACCATGCGCCGCGATTTTATTGCCAATGTATCGCATGAGTTACGCACGCCACTGACTGTGGTGGGCGGCTTTTTAGAAACGCTGGGCGATATGGATGGCGCAGTGCCCGAAAGCTCTAAAACCTATTTTGGCATGATGCTAGACCAAACCAGCCGTATGCGCCGCATTATTGAAGATTTACTCACGTTATCGACCATCGAAAGCAATGCGCAAAGCCCAGATGATAACGAAATCGATATGCCAAAACTGCTGAACCAGATTCATAATGATGCCAACGGGTTAAGCAAAAGTCTGCATAAATCGCCGCATCATATTCACCTAGATTTAGATATTAACCTGAATATTAAAGGCGGCCAAGAAGAGCTTTACAGTGCATTGAGCAACTTAACCAGCAACGCGGTACGTTACACGCCACAAGGCGACAATATTTTTATGCGCTGGTATTTGCGCGACAACCAAGCTGTATTTAGCGTGCGCGATACCGGCATTGGTATTGAACAACAGCATATTGATCGATTAACCGAACGTTTTTACCGGGTAGACCGCAGCCGCAGTCGCGAAACTGGCGGCACAGGTTTAGGTTTGGCGATTGTTAAACACATTTTAAGCCGCCATCAAGCCAGACTAGAAATCGAAAGTCAATTAGGCGTTGGCAGCACATTTAGCATCGTCTTTCCCAAAGCGCGCGTGGTGCAAAAACAAGTTGAGCTTTTTGTGTGAGAATCATTTATTGGCTCATTTTATGTGGGTACATTTCTTGTGGTTTCTTGAGCGCCTGCGCAACCAACTCGCCTTTTGAACAAAAACCCATTCCAGAACGCACTGACAGAAGCTCTGCCAACCAGTTAGCAAAAAATGATTTTGACCGCATGGCTGATGTAGAGCTGGCTGAAAACACGCAAAGCTTGCGCGTTTTAATGGCCAAACTATATAAACGCAATCCGCATGAACTGGCCAAAAGCACATCTGACCCCGCTGAAAAAATGGTGGATTGGGTGTTTGATGGCGAGTTGCAACACCATTTTCAATTTAAAGAAATGGATAATAAACAAAGCACTGATGCCATTTTTTTAGCGTTTGACGCTAATTATCAAGGTGATCGCGTGCTGCCATTTATTGTGGGTTTGCACACCATGCTGCTAAAAGCGCATGGCAACAAAAAAGAGTTTTATTTAACCGACAGCATTAACCCGCAAAGTATTTACAACGTGGCGCGCAATATCGAAATTGCCGCGTGGAAACTATCCACCAGTCGCGATGCAAACGGTCATTTATATTTACTCAGCAACGAATTAAACAGCGTAGACCGTAATTTAAGCTTTGAACGCGAATTTGGCAAAATGATTGGCCGCACCGATTTATACGCCATTAGCCTGGCCGAAAAATCGCAACGCATGATTTCGCGCATTATGCAAAGCATTGCAACAGCGGTATTTTTACCGTTTTAAGTCATATTATTTAAATAATATGACTTAAAAATAAAGATACCAGTTAACCAGCACAGCTGTTTTTTAAATTTATTGAGGAAAGAATATGTCATTGTTTTACGTTAGCGTTTTTGAAAAAAATATCGCCAATAAAAATGCATCAGATGCTAACCCTATTTGGGAAACCTCAATTGATGCATTTGATGTTGAGGAGGCTTACCAAATCGGAAAAGACCAATTTTTGACTGAACATTCCGATAAAAATTTGGATGATTTCACCGTTAAAGCATCAGGATATCTAGTAGAAAAATAAGCTTGGTTGCTGAATGCGATGCCGATTAGATGCGGTTAACTGGACCGAAAAATCGCAAGACTTGATGTGCGGAATTATACAAGGCGTCGCAACCGCGACTTTTTGCCGTTATAAATGGGTTAACTGACAATAATTAATTGATTTTGAGGATTAACTTAACCCTCAAAATCAGCTAAAAAACACTGTTTTATTTCAACAAGTTCACTGAAACAGACTTAACCACAACCGCATGGCTAACTTCATGCGCATCCGCCTTAAGCGCAATCGACGCCAACATAACACACATCAAAGCCGAAGCCGTTTTAATCGCAATATTCATTGTTAACTCCTCCATTACTCATAGCAAACAACGCTATGTTAATGATTGCACATGACATTTTAGTGACTAAATCATAAATCTTTGTTTACAGAATAGTTGACCAGTTTTTATGGTTAAGTTTGAAAGATATTGCATCAAAACAAGTAACTTTTAATAACCGATGAATTTGCTTTTAAATCCCCTGCTACCGCGCCTGCACTGATTGAAAAAGTTGGGGGATTTTAGCGAGGACCTGTTTGAGCACCGCGACAAGCCACGTTTTGTGTGGCTTGTTAGGGCGAGTTCCGCAGCGCCCATCTTTTTCAAGCAGCGCAGGAAATAAGCGGTAGGGGGTGCTCTTTTCTTTGGTTACTTTCTTTTGAGCAAGCAAAAGCAAAGTAACTCGCCAGTCGCGCGAAAGCGACCTATTTCTTAGACTTCATCCGACTACCTAAGAATGCGATAATAACTAAAGCCAAAAAGTTACCGCCTATAGGATAAATCCATAGCCCAAGAGTTGGTGGAACAAAGTATCCAATACCGCCTATAAATAAACCAATAAATACTAGAGCAAAAATAGAGTTTCTAGAATCGTTATCTCCACGTAGTGCACCAGCGAGATAAAAAAGTATGAACAAAAACCAAGGCACCACAGATAAAATTGCTTGACTTGCCTCTAATGAAAGCTCACTTACATAAGATAGTTTACGTTTATTAATTTTAGTAATTGAATCTAAGCCTTGATATAGGTTTTCAGCTACTTTCTGTGACTTTGAATCACTTAACGCCAAAGACTCTAATTTCTCTAAAATTACAACTGTTCGTTCATATTTATCTAGTTGATATGTCGCCGTTTGACTTTCATAAACAAACCAAAGAAAAATGCCTGTTGACGCCAAGCAGAGGACAATCACGATTTTTCGCCAACTAAAATCAGAGGCTAGTTTTTCAATAAAATCAAAAATTGGTTGTAGCAATAACTGCTCCTAAATATAACTAAATTTGATTAAACTCATTCTATCCCAATTCCACCTGCACTAAATTATCCGAAAACGTAGTCGAATGACCCATATCCCCAAACTCGGCTGAACTAATACAATTCACCGTGCCTTTATTTAACTGGCGCCAATAACCCAGCGTCGCCACCACAATGCCGGGATTCACATCTTTAGTGATCCGCGCATCACCTTCAAACGCGCCGCGTTCGTTAAACACGCGCACTTTTGCACCCTCTTTAATACCGCGCAACTCCGCATCGGCGGCGTTAATCATTACAAATTGCTCACCTTGGCCTTTGATTTTTTCAGTCACATTGGCGTAGCAAGAATTTAAAAAGCCATGACTTTTTGGCGAGATGATACTTAACGGATATTTTGCTGCTAATGTTGGATTACTATCTGCCGATTCACGCGAAGCAACAAAATCGGGCAGTGCATCTAAATCTTCACCCGGCTGAAAGCCTTCGTACATTTGACGGAACGGCCCTGCCACAAAATTTTTGGCGCCTTCTACCAAGAACATGCATTTACCGGTTGGCGTAGGGAAATTGCCGTGCTTGTGCGGCACACGGTTATCTTTTGTGCCTACATTTAAACGCGCAAAACCATGCTCGCGCAAATAGGCTAAATCGATACCATCACAAGCTGGCGAGTCCCAATCGACATAATTCTCTAAACATTCCGAATCGCTCCATTTAAAGTTTTCTTCTTCAAAACCCAAGCGCTTAGCCAATTGGCGGAAAATCTCGTTATTGGAAACCGCCTCACCCGGCGCATCGACGCATTTGGCGTTGTAGGTGAGATATAAATGTCCCCATGAAAGAATCATATCTTCCATTTCCGCGCCCATGGTGGCTGGCAGCACGATATCGGCATAGGCGGCGGTGTCAGTAATAAAGTGGTCAGCCACGATGGTGAATAAATCTTCACGCTGCAAACCTTTAATTATCTTGTCGGTTTCAGGCGATTGCGTGACAGGATTGGTGTTCCAAACCATAATGGATTGAATCGGCACATCAAGCTTGATTTCATTCGTTAACACGCGGCCAAGCTGCAAAATATTTACGACTGGCGTGCCTTGTGGAATTAAATCGGGGCGCGAAATCACATCGAATTTATACGGATGCTCCCACACGGGGAATTGCAGCGCACCGCCGCCTACATGCCGCCATGCGCCAATTAAGGCGGGCAAGCAAGTAACCGCACGAATGGCTTGGCTGCCGCCATAACTGCGTTCTAACGCAACGCCTAAGCGAATTGCGGCTGGTGGTGTTGTCGCGTATTCTCTAGCTAGTTTACGAATATCTTCGGCAGGTATACCAGTAATTTGCTCTGCCCATTCAGGCGTGCGGGTTTTGGCGCGTGCGGCTAATTCGGCATAACCAACCGTGTAGTTATCGACATAATCTTGGTCAACCAAGCCGTCGCTAATAATCACGTTCATCATCGCCATTGCCAGCGCGCCATCGGTGCCAGGTTTGGGCGCAATATGCCAATCGGCTTCTTTGGCGGTTTTCGATGCATAAGAGTCAATTACGACGACTTTTGTGCCTTTTTTCTGCGCTTCGTGAATGATATGCCAGTGGTGCAAATTGGTTGAAACCGAATTGCATGCCCAAATGATGATGTATTTAGCATGGATAAAGCTCTCTGGGCAAACGCCTGCCGTTGGGCCAACAGTCAATAACCATGCGGTGCATGAGCCTTCACCACAGAAAGTACGCTCGGTCACCGTGGCACCTAAACGATTAAAAAAAGCATCACCGCCATTTAAACCATGCACCAAACCTTGGTTGCCTAAATAACTGGCTGGCATAATCGCGCGCGGGCCGCTTTGTGTGATTATGGCTTGCCATTTAGTGACAATCGTATCTAGCGCTTCATCCCAAGTGATTCTTTCAAATTGCTTGCTGCCTTTTGGGCCAGTGCGTTTCATCGGGTATAGCAAGCGGTCTGGATGATAATGGCGTTTTTCGTAATCTTTGAGCTTGACGCACAGGCCACCGCGCGTCATGGGATGATCGGGGTTGCCCTTGACTGAAATCAGTTTATTATCTTGAACGCTGTAAACCATTGAGCAAGTGTCTGGGCAATCGTGCGGACAGCCGCCGTGAAAGGTTTTAATAGTATTATCGACTGGCATATTCATTTTAAAAAATCTCCTCAAATATTTTTAAAACTGCTTTGATTTTTATTCTGATGAATCTAACTATATACCTAGTTGTATAGTGTCGCAATTTTTTTATATTTACCTTAAAACACGATTAAAATAGCTTTATGAACATGACAAAAAATGCCCCTTTGCAATTATTAAACCACTTAACGCCCAGCCAATTTTTGGCTGAATATTGGCAAAAAAAACCGTTGCTAATTAAAAATGCAATGCCCAATTTTAAAGGCTTATTAAGCGCAGAAGAGTTAGCCGGCTTGGCTTGTGAGGAAGATGTGCAAGCCAGAATTGTGCAACAAAAAGGCAAGAAATGGCTGGTTAAAAATGGGCCTTTTGATGATGCAGATTTTGGCAAGCTGCCCGATAAAGATTGGACATTGTTAGTGCAAAGCGTGAACCATTTTTTGCCAGAAGCGGCGGAATTATTAAGCCAGTTTAACTTTATTCCACATGCACGCTTAGATGATTTGATGGTGAGTTACGCGCCAAATGGCGGCGGCATTGGCGCGCATGTGGATAGTTATGATGTATTTTTGCTGCAAGGTAGCGGTAAAAGAAACTGGAAAATCAGCAGTCAAACCGATTTAAGCTTAATTGAAGATGCACCGTTAAAAATACTGAAAAACTTTGTTTCAGAACAAGAGTGGATTTTAGAAGCGGGCGATATGCTGTATTTACCGCCCCAAATTGCGCATTTGGGTGTTGCGGTGACTGACGATTGCATGACTTATTCCATCGGCTTTCGCGCGCCGAAAACACACGAGTTGATGCATGAGTTTTTAAGCTATTTGCAAGACGACTTAACCATTGAAAACACACAAAATCCATTGTATAGCGATGCCGATTTACAACTGCAAAATCATCCCGCGCAAATCAGCGATGCAATGGTGCAAAAAGTAAGCGCTATACTGCAAAAAATCACTTGGGATAACAATAGTGTTGCTGATTTTTTAGGAAAATATCTGACAGAACCTAAGCCAGATGTGGTTTTTGAGCCTGTACTTACTTTAAATAAACCCAAGTTAAGTCAACAAAAATTGTTAGCTAATTTACAGAAAAAAACGTTGGTGCTGGATTTAAAATCGCAGATGCTATTTACTGCTGATGCATTTTATTTAAACGGCGAAAAGCTGGTCATACCGCAAAATATTTCGCCAGATTTAATGGCGTGTATGCAAAATTTGGCTGACACACGTTGCTTAAATTTAACCAATCAAACATTCGACTTTCAAACCCGGTTTGCCGATGTGATGGTTGAGCATTATTTGGCGGGTTTTATAGGCTTTAAATAATACAGCCTTTTAATAATGAAGCGTTTAATAAATGAAGCGTTTAATAATAGTGCCTTTGAATGAAAGGTAAATGAAATGAGCGAAACCGAGCAATCGCGCAACACAATATCACCAAATACAATCATACCAAACACCATATTAATAGGTGAACACAATTACGCCTTGGCCTTAAATTTGGTGATTGCAGAGGCCGTGAATGATTTGTGCATTTTTGATCAAGATTTTAGCAAAGGTGATTACGCTAGTTTAAAACGTTACGACTTAATGCATGATTTTCTGCAAAAAAATGACCAAAATAAGCTGACGATTATTTTGCAGCATACGCAGTTTTTTACGGCTAATTGTCCGCGTTTGATCGATTTACTGCGCATTTATGGCCATAAAATCACTATTTATAAAGCCAACGATTTTGCCAAAATCGCCAAAGATTGTTTTGTGATTGCCGATAAACGCCATTATTGTCGCCGCTTTCATATCGACCAGGCGCGCTTTAAATATGCTTTAAATGATGCGGAAACCTGCGCCAGCTTGCTGTTACGATATGACGAATTGCTGGCAGAAACGACTGAAGCGGTTTCAGTGACAAAATTGGGTTTATAAGGCAATTAATGGATATTTGCATGCAAAAAATAATGCGGTCTTTTTTAGTGTTAAGTATGTTGTTGACTGGTTTAATAGTCATTAGTGGCAATGTTTTGGCTGAAACCGAATTTAAAATGATCACTCTACAGCATCGATTTGCCAGCGATTTACTGCCGACCATTTTACCGATGGTGGGATTGGATGGCACCGCGACAGGTATTAATAACGAGCTGATTTTACGTGCATCGCCAGAACGTATGCGCGAAATTGAAGCGTTAGTGGAAAAGCTAGATACCGCTAGAGTTAACCGTCGAATTAGCGTCCAAAATAGCGCTCAAATACAAAGCCAGCGAGATAGCGCGCAAGCCACTGGCGCCGTCACCATTGGCGATGTGACCATTACAAACGACAGGCGTAGCTCACCAAATAGCGCGCGAGTAGATATTGAACGCAGCACCAGCAATAGTCGCCAAAACGTTAATCAATTTATCAATGTGTTAGATGGCGAACGCGCTTTTATTAGCAATGGGCAAATTGTACCGTTTACGCAGGAGTGGATTAGCATAAGCAGGCGCTATGTTCAAATTGACCGCTTTACAGATTGGCGCGAAGTGACGACTGGCTTTGCAGTGCGGCCACGAACGATTGGCAACCAGGTTGAGCTGGAAATTACGCCGCGCATTGCTCGTGTTAATAATCAGGGTTTTATTGATTTTGAGCAGCTCAAAACGATTATTCGAATTGGCTTAGGCGAATGGGTTGATATTGGCGGTACCATGAAAAATAAAGATGAAGTCAGTCGCAAAATTTTGCGCCTACAATCGTCTGCTAATACGCAAAATAGCAGCTTAAGCATCAAAGTGGATTAAGCTTTTAGCAATTTATGTGAACTAGACTATAAAATTGTTGCAAACCATCAGTTTTTGCTAAAAAAAGTTCCTTAAAATCAAAAATTTACTGGAATTTTCTATAATTACTGGTAAAATTCGACCCGTTCGGTTGGGCTAAAGGTGGTCCACCGTAATTGGTTAAAAACTTTTAGTCTACTCTCTCGTTTAAGGAATATAAAAAATGTTACGTTCTGCTCTATTAGCTACATTATTAGCACTTGCATTAACTGCTTGTCAAAAACCTGCTGAAGAAGCTGCTGAAGCTGCTGCAACAGCAACTGAAGCGGCTGGCGAAGCGGCTGCTGCTGCTGGCGAAGCTGCAATGGCAACTGAAGCAAACCCTGCAGCTGCTGCTGCAACTGACGCTGCTGATGCTGCAACAGATGCTGCGGCTGCCGCAACTGATGCTGCTGCCGCTGCAACTGATGCTGCCGCTACTGAAGCTGCAAAATAATCAATTAAATCAATTTAAATTGATTTAGCTATTGCATGTAAAAAGCCGACTTTATGTCGGCTTTTTTTATTTTTGGCTTTTTTAAAAAATAACTGGTAGAATTTTCATTACTCGGTATAGCTAATGAGGTAAAACTTTTAGGCGGTTATCGAAAAAGTTGTTTAACTAGTTAAACTTTCCTAAGGAAGATAAAGATGATACGTTCTGCCCTATTAGTTGCATTATTAGCGCTTGCGGTAACTGCTTGTGGTAAAAAACCTGCTGAAGAAGTGCCTGCTGCTCAAGTTGCTCCAATGGAAGCACCGATGGAAGCTGCGCCTATGCCTGAAACACCAGCTGCTGAAACACCAATGGAAGCTGCTCCTGCTGAAATGCCAGCTGAACCTGCACCTGCTACTCCATAATTCAATCAGCAATTTTTTTACTGAATAAAAAAAGCCGACTTGGTGTCGGCTTTTTTTATTGGTGACTTATATTGGTTAACTATTTAATTTACCTAATGCATTTACCTGGTTTTTAAAAATTATTTTAAGGCCATTTTATTAGTTTAAAAATTAGCGTTAACTTAAACTGCGCCAGCCAAATCCAGCGTTTTGCTGGGCAATTCCTATCCAATTCGGTTCACAGTTCAATGCGGTACTCAGTGATATTTTAGCTAAATCCTGCGTGTTATTTTTCGCACTCAAATGTGCCGCGATAATGTGTTTTAATTGCGAATTATCTAACTTGGCCAACAGTTGCGCTGCGCTGCTGTTATCCAAATGCCCAAGCCGACTGCCCACACGTTTTTTGAGTGCCCATGCATAAGGGCCATTTTCCAGCATGGTTAAATCGTGATTGCACTCCAAAACCAGTGCATCGCATTTATTTAATATCTGTTCTATATACGGTGTAGATGAACCTGCATCGGTGAGCACGCCTAACTTTCGCTGACCATCGTAAAAACTAAATTGTGTGGGCTCACGTGCATCATGCGGCACGGGATACGGCGTGACTTGCAAATTTTCTATTTCAAAACTGACGTGACTGTCAATAATACTCAACTGGATTTTGCTGTGCTCTGGCAAATAACGCTCGCACATTTTAAGCGTACCATGCGACAACCAAACGGGTATATTGTACTTTGCCGCCAATTTAAATGCGCCTTTGGCATGATCATCATGTTCGTGCGTAATTAAAATGCCGGTTATTTGCTCGGCTATGATATCGAGCTTCTGCAAGCGCGTGACCACTTCACGTGAGCTAAAACCGCAATCTAACAATAATTTGGTCGATGCTTGCTCAATAACCATGCAGTTGCCAGCGCTACCGCTGCCGATGGATGCAAATCTCATTTATTGGGCATCAATTAGGGTTAAGTCCAATCAGGCGCGGGCCATAAAAACATTATTTCAACTGATCGTACAATAAAGAAATAATGCGATTCGCGGTGGTGCTGCGATTACGCTTGTTTTCACTATCCACTACATTCACCTGCGTGCCGCCACTTTCGGTTTCTATGACCTTAATACGATATTGTTTTGAAGGATCGGTTTTGGCGTCATCACCTTTCCAAAATTGCAATTTATCAATAATGGTTTTTTCGTCTTTGGGTTTTGATTTGTTTTCTACTTCGTCATCTCTCCAAAAAGCCAGCGTATCCAGCAAGCCTTTTTTCTTTTTAGGGCCAGCGTCAATATCAACATCGGAATAACGCACAAAAAACGTACCGTTGGATCGATCTTTGTCTTCAACCACAAAACCGATTCTATCTAATGCCAAGCCTACACGGCGCCAACCGCGATCAAATGGATCATTTAACTTCAAGGTAACACTGCTATCTGCATCTTTTACCACATCGGCACGTTTTTCTGCTACCGGGTTTGCGATAATTTCCTGTGCACGCTTCTCTTCTACGCCCAGTTTTACCATTAAACGACGCAGCAATTCTGCGTCAATATCGCCATCATTTTCCTCTGCAGTTTTTTTAGCGGGATCAGCGCGATAACCGGTTTCAATTTCACCCAATTGGGTTTGAAT
Organism: Methylotenera sp.; assembly: GCA_046594915.1. Lineage (GTDB taxonomy): Bacteria > Pseudomonadota > Gammaproteobacteria > Burkholderiales > Methylophilaceae > Methylotenera_A. Next base: position 417,372 of record JBKJRC010000005.1, read on the forward strand.
CCTGGTTTTACCATCATCTGGCGCACTACTAACGGTACGATGCGTCATGTAAATCTCGGTTGAGCCTTCTTGTTCGCCACGCTCTAAACGCGTGCGAAATTTACGCCTATCGGCCAAGCCCGATAATCCATCCAACCATTTATCAAACTTTTCGCCGATATTTCTTTTTTGATCTTTGGCTTTAATGGCATCTGCTTCAATCCACTCGGTTTCCATCACGCCGGTTTCGGCATTTTCCACACGTACAGCAAACCCCTGGTCAATCCAAAAATCGCGCACCACAGGCCATATTTTTTCTGCGGGGGCATCGACTACCAGCCAGCGCTGCGCACCAGCTTTTTCCAGCCGCACACCTTTGGTATTGGGCAGTACCGCTTCAACGCCAACTTCTTGGCCTTCTTGCGTCTGATTGTACGCGCTGTAACTTGTAGTGCCGCCAGGTACGTTGTACGCATCGCTGGTTTTCACGCCAGTTAAATCGGGTGGCACTTCTAAAGGTTTGGCGCGGCCAGCACCTTTATAATCCGATTTAGTATCAATAAACGGAATTGAATCGCAGGCTGCGACTAAGGTTGTTAATACAATTAAAGCTGTTAATTTCGGAACAAATTTCATTTCAAATTTCATTTTAATTACCACCATTTATACATTGCCAAATACAATTAATTTAGCGTAATCGATTTAACTAAAAATTTCCGCACGTTTCATTGCGTGCCTAAGCACTTCATGATACTGCGAAGACAGATTAATCATCGGTAATCGAATACCTGTTTTTATTAAACCCATTTGCTGCAACACCCATTTAGCAGGAATTGGGTTTGCCTCGACGAATAATTTTTGGTGCAGCGCGAATAATTTTGCGTTGATTTCGCATGCTTTTTTAACATCGCCTGCCATCGCAGCGACACACATTTGCTGCATCAAAGCGGGTGCGACGTTTGCTGTCACCGATATCACACCATGCGCGCCTAGTAACATTAATGCCATGCCTGTCGCATCATCGCCACTGTAAACCGCGAAATTGTCAGGCACACGCAATAGCAAATCCGTTCCGCGCTCAATGCCGCCAGTGGCATCCTTAATACCCACAATATTTTCAATCGCTGACAAGCGTATAACGGTGTCGTTACTGATATCGCAAGCGGTACGGCCTGGCACATTATACAAAATCTGCGCAATATCAACTGCGGCAGCCACCGCGGCATAATGTTGATATAAACCTTCTTGCGTTGGTTTATTGTAATAAGGCGCCACCAAAAGACACGCATCCGCACCTAAATCCTTGGCATTTTGCGTCAGTTCTATCGCTTCACGCGTTGAATTTGCGCCCGTACCTGCAATAACCGCAACACGGCCTGCAACATGTTCAACTGTGGTTTTAATCAACAAGCGATGCTCGTTTAAATCCACCGTAGGCGATTCGCCAGTGGTGCCCACAATTACAATACCGTCTGTTCCCGCGTCTACGTGCCAGTCAATCAGCTTGCGCAATGCGTCCAAATCTAAACTGCCATCGTCAAACATGGGCGTAACGATTGCAACCAAACTCCCTTGCAACATAGATAACCTTGCTAAATTTAAATTGTGACTATTTTAACCGAAACTCACCCCTTAATGCGAATAGCTGTCTGATTGAAACGCGTTAAGCGCTTTATATAAGCAATTGAAATATCAATATATTAAAATATTCTTTTTAAGTATAAACAGAATGTTTTATATTGCGCTAGCGTCAATAAAATACGCAACGTTTCAACCCTTATTTGGTTGAATTTCGCTGCATTTTATTCAGCACTTTAGCTGTCTATATACATGCTAGACGATTGTATTACGCGGTATAATTGCGTATAAATTTAGGGTTAAGTAGTCTATGTCAGAAAGCTATATTCTTATATTGATCAGCACGGTTTTAGTCAATAACATCGTATTGGTTAAAATTCTTGGCTTATGTCCATTTATGGGGGTTTCTAAAAAATTAGAAGCTTCAATTGGCATGGCTGCGGCAACTGCTTTTGTTTTAACCATTGGCTCAATGACTAGCTGGACTATTAACCAGTATTTACTAGAACCCAACAGCCTGCAGTATTTACGCACACTGTCGTTTATCGTTGTCATCGCAGGGGTGGTGCAATTCACCGAAATGGTGATGGAAAAAAGCTTTCCACTTTTATACCAAATGCTGGGCATTTTCTTACCATTGATTACCACCAACTGCGCGGTTTTAGGCATTCCATTATTAAATGCGCAGGCCAGCAAAGGTTTTATTGAATCTGGTTTATATGGATTCGGCGGTGCGCTTGGTTTTTCAATGGTGCTCATTTTATTCGCATCGATGCGCGAGCGGATGGAAGCCGCCGATGTGCCCGTAGTATTTAAGGGCTCTGCCATTGCCATGGTTACCGCCGCGCTGATGAGCTTAGCGTTTATGGGCTTTGCGGGCCTTGATAAATATTAATAAGTTAAATATTAAAATGTATTTTCCCAGGCTTTGCAATAAGTGTTAACTGCTTTATACATCATGATTGGCTTGGCACTCGCTTTGGGAGCGTTGCTGGGCTTTGCTGCACTTAAATTTAAGGTCGAGGGCGATCCTTTAATCGCGCGAATTGATGCGATTTTGCCGCAAACACAATGTGGTCAATGCGGTTTCCCTGGTTGCAAACCTTATGCTACGGCCATTGCTGAAGGGCGTGCCGACATTAACCAATGTCCGCCTGGTGGTGATGCTGGCGTGCATGCACTGGCCGATTTAATGGGCATGGAATATAAGCCACTGAATGCCGCAAATGGGGTAGAAAAGCCCAAAGCAGTTGCGTTTATCGATGAAGCAATTTGCATCGGCTGCACGTTATGCATCCAAGCTTGCCCTGTCGATGCGATTTTAGGCGCTGCAAAACATATGCACACTATTATCGCCAGCGAATGTACTGGCTGCGAGCTATGCCTGGCGCCATGTCCAGTCGATTGCATCAGCATGGAACCGATTGGCGAAACGCCTGATAATTGGAAATGGAAATATCCGATTATCCCGATTAAGCCTGTGCAATTGGCTTAAAAATAGCATTTCAACAAAACAATACCTAAATTAAAGACCGAGTATTTAAAAACAAAAAGTGATGAACGCAATTGTTAAATTAACTAGTTTATTTAAATCCGCCAAGGAAATTTTTCCTTTTCACGGTGGTGTACACCCGCCTGAAAATAAAGCGCAATCCACACAATTGCCTATTGGCCAATTAGCGTTGCCAGAAAAAATCGTTCTGCCATTACGTCAGCACGTCGGCAATATTCCTAAAGTAAAAGTGCAGGTGGGTGGACATGTGCTTAAAGGGCAATTAATTGCAGAGGCAGAAGGTGCCGTTTCGGCAGCGATTCACGCCACCACGTCTGGTGTTATTACCGCGATTGAAGATGCTATTATTCCGCATCCATCTGGCTTACCAGACCGCTGCATCATCATTAAGCCGGATGGTTTAGACCAATGGATTGCAAAAACACCGCAGGATTGGCGTAATGTAGAGCGTAAAACACTGGTTACCAGCCTGCGTTTATCAGGCATTGTTGGTTTAGGCGGCGCCACTTTTCCTACCCACATTAAACTGCGCGCAGATGGCAAATCTGGCGTGCATACATTGGTGATTAATGCGGCAGAGTGCGAACCTTATATTACTTGCGACGACATGTTAATGCGTGAGCGCGCAGATGAAATAGTTAAAGGTATTGCAATTGCCCAATATTTGCTGGGTGCCGAAAACGTAGTGATTGGCATTGAAGATAATAAGCCAGAGGCGGCACAAGCCATGCAAGCCGCCGCAAGCAAAGTCAACCTGCAAATTGGCGCAATTAACACCGCCATACAAGTAAAAATCGTGCCCACGCTTTACCCAAGTGGCGATGCAAGACGTTTGGTGCATTTGGTGCTTGGCACTGAAATTCCGTATGACAAACGCTCAACTGAAGTGGGTTTACAGGTGTTTAATGTGGCTACCGTGGTTGCGCTGTACCACTATTTTGAATTGGGCGAGCCATCGATTAGCCGCATTGTTTCGATGACGGGTAATGTACAGAAACCACAAAATTTTGAAGTGTTATTTGGCACGCCGATGTTGCACTTAGTACAAGCTGCTGGCGGCGCAAAAGCCAATACCACGCATTTTATTATGGGCGGCCCGATGATGGGCTTTGATTTGCCGACAGTCGATGTGCCCATTACCAAAGCGGCTAACTGCATTATTGCCGCATCGCCCACTTTATTTGCGCCGCCACCGCCGGCAATGCCATGCATACGTTGCGCACGCTGCGCGGATGCTTGCCCAGTGAATTTGCAGCCGCAAGAATTGTATTGGTTTGCCAAGTCCGATAATTTTGAAAAGGCCAATGACTATAAGTTATTTGATTGCATCGAATGCGGCGCGTGCAGCTATGTGTGCCCCAGCGATATTCCGCTGGTGCAATATTATCGTTACGCCAAAAGCGAAATTATTGCGCAAGATAAAGCCAAAGAAGCGGCTGATTTAGCGCGTGAACGCAATGATTTTAGACTGGCCAGAATTGAGCGCGAAAAGCAGGAACGCGCACAAAAACACGCTGAGCGCGCGCAAGCGGCTAAAGCAGAAGCCGCAAAAAATGAAATTGAGCCAAACCAAACAGCCGAAAAACTTAGCGCAATTGAAGGTTTAACTACTGGCGCAGACGATGCTAAAAAAGCCGCGATTGCCGCTGCCATTGAGCGCGCAAAAGCACTTAAAGCGGCAACGAAAGGTGACACAGCAGCAAATGCAAAACCAGAAAATTCTGCGCCAGCAGGCGATGTTGAGGCCAAAAAAGCGTTAATCGCCGCCGCCATTGAGCGGGCGAAAGCACAAAAAGCCGCTGCGCTGGCTGCTGGTGACGCCCCTAAAAATGTTGTCGATGCGGCAGAACCAGTAAAAAAAGAAATCGCTGAAATTGAAGCGCGACGCCAGTCCGTCGGTTTGGCAGAAACTGCCGAACCAAGCAATACAGATGCTGATGCACGCAAACAAGCATTAATCGCTGCTGCCATTGCACGCGCAAAAGCGCAGAAAGCCACAGCTGCTGCTGCGAAACAAGCATTAACCGATAGTCTGAAAGATTAATTTTGAACCGTTCACCTTATATTTCTAACGCACCAACTGTTAGTAACATGATGTTTAAAGTGTTGCTGGCATTAGTGCCTGGCATCGCGGCCTATGTTTGGGTATATGGTGGCGGCATATTAGTCACATTACTATTAGCCACCATCACCGCATTGATTACCGAAGCAGCGATGTTAAAAATTCGAAAGCGCCCCATTCGGCCGTTTTTAATGGATTACAGTGCAGTAGTAACCGCTTGGTTATTGGCATTAGCCATTCCGCCAATTGCCCCTTGGTGGTTAATTGTGGTGGGTACTTTATTCGCCATTGTGGTGGCTAAACAATTGTATGGCGGTTTGGGTTATAACCCGTTTAATCCCGCCATGATTGGTTATGCCGTATTATTGATTTCGTTTCCATTAATCATGACCAAATGGCCAGCAGCATTGCAATTAGCGCAAACACCATTAAACTTTGGAGATCAATTGCATCTGATTTTTAGCGGCGTATTGCCGCAAGGCGTGCAAGTCGATGCAGTTACTTCGGCTACGCCGCTTGATTACTTAAAAACGCAACTGATGCTGAAACATGAAGTGAGCAGCATCACGCAAGCGCCGGTTTTTGGTGTGCTGGGCGGAAAAGGGAATGAATGGATTACTGGCGCTTATTTGCTGGGCGGCTTGTATTTATGGCAGCAAAAAATTATTTCTTGGCATCTACCTATGGCTTTTTTAGGCGCGCTGGCTTTTATTTCTGGCGTATTTTGGTTAGTTAATCCAGCGCATTTTGCTTCACCACTATTTCATTTATTCAGCGGCGCCAGCATGTTGTGTGCTTTTTTTATTATCACCGACCCAGTTAGCGGACCAACCACACCTAAAGGTAAATTATATTTTGCCGCTGGCGTGGCAGTGATTGCTTATTTGATTCGCGTGTATGGCGGCTACCCAGATGGCATTGCATTTGCGGTAATCTTTATGAATATTTGCGTGCCGTTGATTGATGCGCATACACAACCGCGTGTATTTGGACACGAAAAATGAAACTAGCTTCACTTTTTAGATTTTTGTATGCCTGAAACCATACTTAAACACACCAGTAAAACTGCTATTACATTGATTGCTTTTGCAGTAGTGTTTACCGCGTTATTGGCATTTGTTTTTAAAGTTACCAAACTGCCGATTGAAAAAAGCGAGGCGACGGCGCGCTTAAGTTTATTTCGCCAGATTGTGCCGCAAAATATACACAATAACGATTTGCTAAAAGATACGGTTTCTATCGCACCAAACGATTTACTTGGCAATAAACAAGCCACCATTGCTAACCGCGCGCGCATTGATAATCAGCCTGCCGCGGTGATTATTGAAGCGATTGCACACGATGGTTATAGTGGCGATATTAAGCTGCTGATTGCGATTAAGGCAGATGGCAGCGTTAGCGGTGTGCGCGTGCTGACGCATAAAGAAACGCCTGGCTTAGGCGATTATATTGATATTGCTAAAAATAACTGGATTAAACTTTTCGACAATGAATCGCTCTTAAAAACACCAAGCAAACAATGGAAAGTTAAAAAAGACGGTGGCCAGTTTGACTACATGGCGGGCGCAACAATTACGCCGCGCGCGGTGGTAAAAGCGGTGCATAAAGCGCTGCAATATTTTGAAGCCAACAAGCAGGCATTATTCGCCTAAATAACTGGTTAAGTAATCAACAGTTAACTTAATTAAGTTATAAGTTAACTGGTTTAAAAGGTTAAAAAATGAATCAATTTAAAGAAATCGCCTATAACGGGCTGTGGAAGCAAAATTCTGGCGTGGTACAGCTACTTGGCTTGTGCCCAACATTAGCGGTGACCACAACTGCGGTAAATGGTTTAAGCCTGGGCTTTGCCACTGCGCTGGTGATGGCGGCTTCAAATGGCGCGGTTTCACCAGTCCGGCGTTTTGTGCCGTCTGAAATCCGCGTGCCTGTGTTTATTTTAGTGATTGCGGCTTTAGTCACTGTCATCGATTTAACCATTCACGGCTTCGCAGAGCCATTGCATAAAGTATTGGGTATTTTTATTCCGTTAATCGTCGTGAATTGTATCGTGCTGGCGCGTGTTGAATCGTTTGCAGCTAAAAACCCACCAGCGCCTGCGATTTGGGATGGTTTTATGATGGGAATTGGCTTGACTTTAATCTTGGGTTTATTGGGTGGTATGCGCGAATTAATTGGCAAAGGCACTTTATTTTCTGGCTTGGATTTAGCATTTGGCGCCAGCTTTAAGCCGTATGTATTAACAATTATTCCTGACTATCAAGGTTTTTTGTTGGCGATTTTGCCGCCAGGTGCTTTTTTGGGTTTGGCTGGTTTAATTGCGGCACGCAACTGGGCAGAACAACGCAAAACGTCTACGCCTACTTTACCAAGCGAAGTATCGGCTGGCGCGCTTAAACCTGCAAATTAAGCCTGCTACTAATTAAACCATCGCAAAAGTATATTGGCTAGCAACTGCTTATTATGAACGCCGAAAAACGTGCAGAAATTTTCAGGCGCTTAAGTATTGCTATTCCTAAACCGACCACCGAGTTAGAGCACAACAGCACATTTGAGTTATTAATCGCCGTTATTTTGTCGGCGCAGTCAACCGATAAAGGCGTTAACATCGCCACGCGCAAACTGTTTGCGGTGGCAAATACGCCACAAGCTATTGTTGATTTGAGCATTGAAGGGCTGGAACCCTACATTAAAACCATTGGCCTGTATCACGCCAAAGCCAAAAACGTGATTGCCTGCTGCCAACAGTTAATTCAACTACATGAATCGCAAGTGCCAGACACGCGGGCAGCGCTAGAAGCTTTGCCAGGCGTAGGCCGAAAAACCGCTAATGTGATTTTAAACACTGCGTTTGGCCAACCCACCATTGCGGTGGATACGCACTTATTCAGGCTGGGCAATCGCATCAAGCTTGCCACTGGCAAAACCGTGCTAGCGGTTGAGCAAAAATATGTGAAAACCATTCCAAAGAACTATTTAAAAGATGCGCATCATTTGCTGATTTTGCATGGCCGTTACACTTGTACGGCACGCAACCCAAAATGCGGGGAATGTTGCATCGTTGATTTATGCGAATATCCACATAAAATAATCCATAAACCGCATTTGATGGCTGGCCAATAAATCAATAACAAATTCAATTCAGTAAAATTTAATTGCTTACTATTTAACTTAATGCCATTTAATCATTGAAAGCGAACACTTGAAAGTAGCGACAGGATTAGCAATCGGCAGCAAAGCAGGGCCAGAGTTAGCAGCTCAAGCAGTAATTTGTGCCATGCAAAAGGCTGGGCTGGATTCGCCCGCTTGCGTACTGCTTTTTCTGAGTTCAGAGTTTGCGTCTAACCCACAAGCTGCGATTAAAGCTGCGGCTAAAGCGTCCAGTTGCACGCAAGTAATTGGTTGCTCGGCCATCGGTATTTTTACCGAAGAAGATTGGGTAATTGATAGCCCCGCGGCAGCGGCAATGGTGTTTTCAGATAATATCTGGCTAAAGCCAAATAAGCACAATAGCGCTACTAGCAATTTTTTACTCACACTTGCCGCGCCCAACGCCATCAATAGTGTATGGCTGGATTCAACCGGGATGCGATTAGGTGGTGTTTCAGGTGATGCGATAGGTCACGGTGCATTTTCGGTGTGGGAAAATGCAAAAGGCGTGACGCAAGGTTATTGCGAAATGCAATTGAACAACAGACAATGTGCAGTGGGTGCTACACATGGCTTAAAACTGATCTCCACGCCGCGTAGAATTACCGCATGCGGCCAGCATGAAATATTCACAATCGCCAATTTATCCGCACTGGTTACGCTAGAATCTGCCTGGCATAAGCAATCAAAAACTCAGTCCTCCATTGCCTATCATCAGTTAATGGCGGTGTATGCAAGCCGCGCCTCGCACATTGAGCGTGGCGAATATCATCTTACCTCAATTATTGCAGGAGATGAAACCACAGGCGCGGTAACCTTGGCGAAACCACTGCAGGTAGGTGATTGGATAAGTTGGGCGATTCGGGACGTGGATGCGGCGCAGATTGATTTAGTTAAAACCGCCAGCGCATTAAAGCGACAGCTAGAAGCGCAAACCCGTAACAGCGAGATACAATTTTCGCTGCTATTTTCGTGCCTTGGACGCGGCCCATATTTATATAATGGTATTGATCAAGATTTAGCCTTAATCAAAACGTTATTCCCTGGCTTGCCGCTAATTGGTTTTTACGGTAATGGTGAAATCGCGCCCATTCAAGGCAAAAATGAATTGTTACAATACTCAGCCGTTTTGGCTTTATTTGGTGAGCCAACATGAGTTTGTTTAATCCATCACGCGATGAAGTGCGCGAATTCTTTTTTGACGCATGGGGTAAATTTAAACAACACGCCAAATTTAAGCAAAATTTAAACTTAACCGATTTAGAAAAACTGGCTGTTCATGTCATGCAGATGCATCCCGAATATCATCCGATTTTAAATGCGCCAGAACAATTTAAACACCAAGCGTATTTTCCAGAAATGGGCGAAACCAATCCGTTTTTGCACATGAGTTTGCACTTATCAATTTTGGAGCAAATTAGCATTAATCAGCCAATTGGCATTGCCCATATTTATCAGAAATTATTATTTAAGCACCAAAACGAACACGATGCGTTACACGATATTTTAGAATGTTTGGGTGAAACAATCTGGCTAGCGCAGCGCAATAAAACCAGCTTAGATAGCGATCACTATATAACGCTATTGCAACAAAAAGCGGGCATTGTTGCTTAAATCTGGCTTACATGATTGAATATTAATGATGATCAAGGTAACAATACAATATGTCTAACAATATGCACGACTGGCTTAACCAACACGGCGATTTTTTATATCGATTTGCACTCGCGCGTTTGCGTGATCCGCATCTGGCCGAAGATGTAGTACAGGAAACCTTTTTAGCGGCCATTAAAAATCCAAGTTTTGCCGAACAATCTGCACCGCGCACCTGGTTAACGGGTATTTTGAAGCATAAAATTATTGATGTGATGCGCAAAAATGTACGTGAGATTGTAGCGTCTGATTTGATGACGGATGCAGACGCTAATATGGATGAATTTTTTAATGATGCTGGGCATTGGTCAAACAAGCCACTGGCTTGGGATATGCCAGAAAACGCTTTGGAACAAAAGCAGTTTTTAGGGGTTTTACAGACATGTATGGATAAGCTGCCTGCCAAGCTGGCTACCTTGTTTATGATGCGCGATGTGCAGGAAACCGACAATGAAGAAATATGTAAGGAACTCAATATCACCACGACCAATGCTTGGGTGATGTTGTATAGAGCTCGAATGGGTATTCGAAAGTGTCTAGAAATCAATTGGTTAGGAGTTTAAGGGCTTTATCATGCTGGATTGTAAACATGCAAGTCAACTTATATCAAAATCGTTAGATCGCCAATTATCTTGGCGTGAGCGCTTTGCTATACGTTTTCATTTGCTCCTGTGTAAATATTGTAAACGTTTCAGTCAGCAATTAATCACCATGCGTAAAGCGTTAAAACGCATGTCACAAACCATTGAGAACGATCCAGACATTCGCTTGTCGGACGAAAGCAAAAGCCGTATTGCGCAATCAATTGAATCTACATCCGACTAAATTGCGTACAAGCAATCAAGTACACCATCATTAACGATGCACTTAACTACTTTTTTTATTTAATTTTTTATTAAGGAACAAAATCATGAAAACAACAAACAAAACCATTGCATTAGCATTATCAGGTGCGTTCGCGTTGTCGATTGCAGCAACCACGGTTAACGCGGCAGAAAATCCATTTGCTATTAAAGCATTATCTAGCGGCTATCAAGTGGCAGATGCGGATGCAAAAGCGAAAGACGGCAAATGCGGCGAAGGCAAATGCAGCGCAGAAATGAAAAAAGAAATGGCTGAAAAAAATCAAGCTGCTGCTGATACAACCGATACAAAAGCCAAAGATGGTAAATGTGGCGAAGGCAAATGTAGCGCAAATAAAGCCAAGTAATTGCTGTTTTCAACACTAAAGTCACGCTTTAAGTTTACAGCTTAAATATTGTGTCAACTTTAGCAGATATTAAAGGCGTGGGTTTGGGGTTAAAGCGCGAGCTGATACCGCAAATCCAAAGCCTGTATCAAGATCCATCCATTGCGAATATTAATTTCGTCGAAATCGCACCAGAAAACTGGATTGGCGCAGGAGGTAAGGCGCAAGCGGATTTAGCCTGGTTTACAGAGCGCTATCCAATTGTCTGTCATGGATTATGCTTATCTTTAGGCGGCATAGATCCGCTAAATACCGATTTTTTAAAGCAAGTTAAGTCTTTTTTAAGCACAAATTCCATCCCGTTATATACGGAACATCTCAGCTATTGCAGCGATTCTTATCATGGCAAAACTGGTTATTTATATGATCTTTTGCCTATTCCATTTACAGATGAAGCGGTTAAATATGTAGCAGCCAGAATCCGCCAAACGCAAGATATCTTGGGTCAAAAAATAGCGATTGAAAATGCATCGTTTTATGCAGCAGCGCCAATTTCCAGCTTAACTGAGATTGAATTTTTAAAAGCGGTGCTAAAAGAAGCCGATTGTTGGCTACATCTGGACATTAATAACATTTACGTTAATAGCGTCAATTTTAGCAATAATCATTCAGATGCCATTAAAAATGCAGGCGATTTTTTACAGCAGATTCCGCCAGAACGCATTGTATATAGCCACATTGCAGGGCATTACCAACAATCGCCTAACTTATTAATTGATACACATGGCAAAGATGTCATCGACCCCGTTTGGGATTTATTGGCATTTGCTTATGAACTTTTTGGGGTTTTCCCCACCTTGCTTGAACGCGACAACAATATTCCGCCGTTGCCTGTATTGATGAGCGAAATCAATAAAATTGCGGCATATCAAACTGACTACGCAACTCAATCTAAACTTAAAACTGCAAACGCATGTTAGATTTTCAGCGCTACCAAGCCGAGTTTACTGCCTATATTCGCAATCCAGTGCGCAATAAAAAACCAGCCAAAGTAAACGCCAGCCGTTTGGCTGTTTATAAAAATTCTGTTTTTAATAACATTGCAGAATCAGTTTCGGTTTGCTTTCCGGTGTGCCAAGCGGTTATTAGCAAGCGTTCCTGGCAACAGTTAATACGTGATTTTGTGGCAAATTTCGCATCAGAAAGCCCAATTTTCAGAGAAATCCCACACCAGTTTTTATTGTTTTTACAGCAGATAGAAACTGTGCCAGCCTATTTTAAGCAATTAGCACATTACGAATGGGTTGAATTGGCGATTAACCTGCAGCAAACTGAGCGTGTAGCCACTAGCGACTTAACCGATTTATTGAACCAAAAACCAGTGCTCGCAGCTGCCAGAATGTTGCTGGCTTACGATTATCCTGTGCATCAGATATCGAAACAATTTAAACCAAAAAAAACCCAAACCACCAGATTGCTGGCTTTTAGAAACGCAGAAAATCAAGTCAAGTTTATTGAATTAAATGCCGTGACTTATCGCTTATTACAATTAATCGATGCAGATAATCTGACTGGCCAGCAAGCATTAACGCTACTTGCTAAAGAAATAAATCATCCTGATGTTGCAGTAATTACTCAGTTTGGCCTGGAGATTTTGACCGATTTGACCCACCAGAAAGCGATTATTGGTAGCCAAAAACTAGTATGATTTTAATTAACTAATTTTAATCAAACTGGTTTAGTCAAATAGCTGCGCTTCGCGCTGTGTTGCTTTGTGAATCACTTCTTTTTGTTGATGCTGGTCTAAATCCCACCATTGTTGAATTTCATCCAAGGTGCGATAACAGCCTTGGCATAACCCAGTTAAATCATCCATACTGCACACGCCAATGCAGGGTGACGAAACCTCTATATTAGACATCGAAAACATCGGCCATCAAAACGTACTTTCATTGCGATTAACATTAAGTACCTTAAATTAAGATTAAGTAAGGCTACCATGACATTGTTTATACTTTTTGCCCGAACCGCATGGACAAGGGTCATTGCGGCCTACTTTAACGCCTTCGCGTATTAATGGCGTGCCGCTTGCCATTTGCACTTTTTCTTCCTCGCTAAAATCAGCGGCTGGATTTGCTAAAGCCTCATCGGCCATATTTTGGTCAAAATCTGCATGTTGATATTGCACATTCGCTAAATCCGCTGGTTTTTCAACCGCCTCAACATCGTCTTGCGTTTTCACTTGCACCAACATGGTAATTTTTGTAACTTCACTTTTCACCGTATTGAGCAAACCTTCAAATAATGCAAATGCTTCACGTTTATATTCTTGCTTGGGATTTTTTTGTGCATAAGAACGTAAATGAATGCCTTGGCGTAGGTGATCCAAAGCAGCTAAATGTTCGCGCCAGTGACTATCAATGCTTTGTAACATTACCGCACGCTCAAATTGACGCATGGTGTCGTTGCTGGCCAGCGCTTCTTTGGCTTTGTAAGATTCATCTGCCGCTTCAAACACCCGCTCACGTAAAGTTTCTTCGTGCAGATCAGGGTTTTCTTCCAACATTTTTTGCAGCGGCAAATTTAACCCTGTATCTGCCAGTAGATTTTTTTCTAACGCTGCAATATCCCATTGCTCTTCTACACTGCCAGCAGGAATATGCGTGCTGAATATGCTGGCAATCACATCGTTGCGCATGGCTGCAATTGTTTCACCGATATCGGTTGCTTCCAGCAGTTCATTGCGTTGCTCATAAATCACTTTGCGCTGGTCATTGGATACATCATCGAACTCTAATAATTGTTTGCGAATATCAAAGTTGCGGCCTTCTACTTTGCGTTGCGCATTTTCAATCGCGCGTGAAACCATTGCATGCTCAATCGCTTCGCCTTCTGGCATTTTCAAGCGCTCCATAATAGCAGCTACCCGATCGCCAGAAAATATACGCAACAATTGATCATCTAATGCCAAGTAAAAACGGCTAGAACCCGGATCGCCCTGACGACCAGAACGGCCGCGCAATTGATTGTCTACCCGGCGCGATTCATGCCGTTCTGTACCAATAATATGCAAACCACCTGCCGCCAATACTGCATCATGGCGTTTTTGCCAGTCTGTTTTTAATTGCGCGGCTTTAGTTTCTTTTTCTGCATCACTTAAACTCGCATCTGATTTAATTGCATGCATACTGGCTTCTGGATTGCCACCCAACACAATATCGGTACCACGGCCTGCCATATTGGTAGCAATAGTAATTGCCCCAGGTTGACCTGCTTCAGCCACAATATGCGCTTCACGCTCATGTTGTTTGGCGTTTAACACTTCATGCTTTAAGTTGGCTTTGGTTAATAAGCGCGAAATAATTTCAGAGTTTTCAATGGAAGTCGTACCCACCAACACTGGCTGGCCAATGGCTTGGCACTGCTTAATATCTTCAATTACCGCATTGTATTTTTCAGCCGAGGTGCGATACACTTTATCCATGGCATCTTTACGCAACATGTTGCGATGTGTTGGAATCACCACTGTTTCCAAGCCATAAATCTGGTTAAATTCATAGGCTTCTGTGTCAGCCGTACCTGTCATGCCGCTTAATTTCTCATACATGCGAAAGTAGTTTTGAAAGGTAATGGATGCCAGCGTTTGGTTTTCTTTTTGAATGGCAACGCCTTCTTTGGCTTCAACCGCTTGATGCAAGCCATCTGACCAACGACGACCTGGCATCATACGACCTGAAAATTCATCCACAATCACGATTTCGCCATCACGCACCACATAGTGCTGATCAAGATTAAACAGATTTTGCGCACGAAGTGAGGCATACAAATGATGCACCAAGGTAATATTCGCCGCCTCGTAAAGGCTAGAACCTTCCACCATTAAACCAGAGTCGGCTAAAATCGCTTCGGCACGTTCATGCCCTGCTTCACTCATGGTTACCGTTTGCGCTTTTTCATCTACCCAAAAATCGCCATCGCCGTCTTCAACTAGTTGCTTGGTCAATTGTTTCGCTACGGCATTAATCTGGTTATATAAATCAATGCTATTTTCCGCTTGACCTGAAATGATCAATGGCGTGCGTGCTTCATCGATTAAAATCGAATCCACTTCATCCACCAACGCATAGCTTAAGGCGCGTTGTGTGCGCTCATCTTTGGTAAACACCATATTGTCGCGCAGGTAATCAAAACCAAATTCGTTATTGGTACCGTAAGTAATATCAGCGGCATAGGCCAATTGTTTGGCATCATGCTGCATTTGCGATAAATTAATGCCAACACTTAAACCCAAAAAGTTATATAACTTGCCCATCCATTCCGCGTCGCGTTTGGCCAGATAATCGTTCACTGTCACCACGTGAACGCCTTGTCCAGTCAACGCATTTAAATACACAGGCAATGTGGCGACCAAAGTTTTACCTTCGCCAGTGCGCATTTCGGCAATCTTGCCAGCATTCAGCACCATGCCGCCAATCAATTGTACGTCAAAATGACGCATGCCTAGTGCGCGCACGCCGCCTTCACGCACCACTGCGAATGCTTCTGGTAGCAGTTTTTCCAGACTTTCGCCTTGCTGAAAACGCTTCTTAAAACTTTCGGTTTTTGCACGTAACTCGTCATCGCTCAAAGCCTGCACGGCAGGTTCTAATGCGTTAATTTCTTTAACTGTTTGGGCGTATTGTTTGACAAGCCTATCGTTACGACTACCGAAGAATTTTCTGAACACCGTGGATAACATGAAGGGACACCGCTTTTCCGAAAATTCGGAAACCTATAAATTAGATTAAACGAAAAGATTGATTATATTGTATGGATATTGGGTAGTTAATGTTTATTTCAATATGGATACGTGCAAATGTTACTACTTTTATAGTGTTAACTTAACGCTATTAGTTTACAGAATTAACTCTTTAAATATTTACGTGGATCTAACGCATTACCATTTAACCTAATTTCGTAATGCAAATGCGGGCCTGTAGAGCGTCCCGTACTGCCTACTAGCGCCACAATCTGACCTTTAACTACTCGTTCGCCCGCTTTAACCAACAACTTGGAAGCATGCGCATAACGCGTTTCTAAACCAGAACCATGATCAATTTTGACTATATTACCATAATCGGGTGTTCGTTCCGCGCTTGACACGATGCCGTCCGCAGCGGCGCGAATGACGGTGCCAGAATTGGCGGTAAAATCCAAGCCTTCATGAAACGCTTTACTGCCGTTAAACGGGTCAATACGCCAACCGTAGCTAGATGAATTAAATGCAGCGTCAACTGGACTGCTGTTAGGTAGCATATCTTTAAGCACACTTTTCTGTAAGATTTTAGCTTCGATGGTGCTCATGTACTCATCGCGTGCATCTACCGCCTGTGTCAGTTCTAGTATCGCTGCTTTTAATTCGGATTCTGTCATGGTGTGCGAATGCACCAGCGGCCCGCCACGGCCGTCGTGTTGCAAACCACCCATTGGTTTTAAATCCGTTTTCAAATTAGGATTAGTAATGACTTTGTGCTCATTTTCACCCGCCAGTTTGGCCAGTCGCTGACTTTGCGCATCCAAGCGCATCATACGCCCTTGCAGTTCGCCCAACTCTTTGGCATAGGCATCGAGATGCACTTGCGACGAGATGATTGAGCTTCTGATTTGCGGTGGTAACAACGCTTTCATACCACGCTCTTTAATGTTGCTGGGCGGCGTAATAAATAGCAAAGTCAACATCACTGGCAGAAACACCAAACCAAGCACCAGCGAGCCAGCCTGAAACGCTGACAGACTTTTGGCTTTTGCCATATTGTTAGAAATTAAAATTATATTCATCGAATTTTTGTCACCAATCCAGGTTAATTGGGTGATGGTATTGAATTAATTAGACTAATTAACTTAGTCAGTTTATCCAACTTTGCAGTAAAATTTAGCGGTACAATTCAATCATGCGCAAAATTGATACTTTACTTAATCGCAGTAGTCAGCTTCACAATACTCAGCTCAATGCCTTAACGCAACAATTGCAATCGCACCAGTTATTACAGCGATTGTGGCTGGCGGCAAGCCCTGAAATACTGGGCCAATTAAGCACAGTTGGTAGCTTAAGTAACGGCCAGTTAACTATTTATGCGCACAGCGCGATTGTGGCTAATAAAATCAAACTAAGTCAGGCCTACCTGTTGACTCAATTACGCCATTTGCAACAGGCTAATTCTGCATTTAGGGATTGTAAAGTTACTGCAATTAGTATCAAAGTGCAAGTTAAATCTCAGCCAAAACCAATTGTGCAGCAATCTCGAAAACTCTCTAAGCAGGCAGCAATTAGCTTAAAAAAACTCGCGCACGATTTAGGTGAATCGCCACTTTCAACTCAACTGAATGCACTTGCCAGCAAAACTTAACCATTATTTTGCGTTAACTTTAAGTCCTGCTTTTAGCTTAATACGCTTTAATACTATCAATATCTGCGGGGTTAGGCGCGGATTTGCCATGCAATCTATTGCAAAAAAATTAAATGCTAACTCGCTTAATTATTAATTTAGATTGTTGTTTCGCTTCACTTTTTTTAAAGTACTTTTGCCTTGATTAAGTGTGTTGTCGCCACGCATTTTTAGTGCCATAATGCAGCGGGTTGTTACAAAAAAATTACATTTTTTACAACTGATTAGCATTATTTAAGCAAGTTTATTCCATGCTTTTTATTGATTTGCACGTTGATGTCGTTTCAGATTTATTCATAATAGATAGGGAGAAGTCATGTCAGTCGCACTAATAATTGCCATTGCAGCAGCCATTTTGGCCGTACTATATGGTGTTGTAATGAGTAAATGGATTACCAATTTGCCAGCCGGCAACGCGCGTATGCAAGAAATTGCAGGTGCGATTCAACAGGGGGCAGCCGCCTATTTAGCCAGACAATATAAGACAATCGCGATTGTGGGCGTGGCTTTGGCGATATTAGTCGCCTTCTTTTTAGGCACCACCACGGCAATTGGTTTTGTAGTGGGCGCAGTATTATCTGGCGCATGCGGCTTTATTGGCATGAACGTGTCGGTAAAAGCCAATGTGCGTACGGCACAAGCTGCTACTAACGGCATCGCACCGGCGTTTGATGTAGCATTTAAAGGTGGCGCAGTGACTGGCATGCTGGTCGTAGGCTTGGGCCTGTTAGGCGTTGCTGGCTTTTATTGGTTTTTGGGTGCAGAAAATGCAACCAACTTAGACCCGCTTATTGGCTTAGCTTTTGGCTCATCACTGATTTCAATCTTTGCGCGTTTAGGTGGCGGTATTTTTACTAAAGGTGCCGATGTTGGTGCAGATTTAGTGGGTAAAGTAGAGGCTGGTATTCCGGAAGATGACCCGCGCAACCCAGCTGTGATTGCCGATAACGTCGGTGATAACGTGGGCGACTGCGCAGGTATGGCAGCTGACTTATTTGAAACGTACGCAGTGACTTTAATTGCCACCATGGTGTTAGGCGGCTTGTTGATTACCGATGGAGGCGCTAACGCTATTATTTATCCATTAATGTTGGGTGCGGTATCTATCGTTGCGTCTATTATAGGTTGCTTCTTTGTTAAAGCGTCGCCCGGCATGAAAAACGTGATGCCGGCACTGTACAAAGGTTTGGCAGTTGCAGGCGTTTTATCATTGATTGCGTTTTATTTTGTGACCATGCATTTATTCCCGCAAGGCTTAACTGCAGGTGACTTAACGGTTTCGGCCAATCAATTGTTTGGTTCTTGTGCAGTAGGTTTAATTTTAACAGCGGCTTTAGTCTGGATAACTGAGTATTACACAGGCACACAATACGCACCTGTGCAGCATGTGGCGCAAGCTTCTACCACTGGCCACGCAACCAATATTATTGCGGGCATTGGCATTTCAATGAAATCAACCGCTTGGCCAGTTTTATCAGTGTGTTTAGCCATTTGGACGTCATACCATTTAGGTGGTTTATACGGCATTGCGATTGCGGCAACATCGATGTTAAGCATGGCAGGTATCGTGGTCGCGCTGGACGCCTACGGCCCGATTACTGATAACGCTGGCGGTATTGCGGAAATGGCTGGTTTGCCAAAAGAAGTGCGTGATGTCACCGATCCGCTGGACGCGGTTGGCAACACCACAAAAGCCGTGACCAAAGGTTACGCCATCGGTTCTGCTGGTTTGGCTGCATTGGTATTATTTGCCGATTACACCCACAAACTAGAAGGCGCTGGTATTGCTGTGAAGTTTGATTTAAGTGACCCAATGGTAATTATCGGCTTATTTATTGGCGGCTTAATTCCATTTTTATTTGCAGCGATGGCGATGGAAGCAGTTGGCCGTGCTGCTGGTGCGGTAGTAGAAGAAGTGCGTCGCCAGTTCCGCGATATTAAAGGCATTATGGATGGCACAGGTAAGCCTGAATACGGCAAAGCAGTTGATATGCTTACCACAGCCGCCATTAAAGAAATGATGATTCCATCATTGCTACCAGTTGCAGTGCCAATTGCAGTCGGCTTATTGCTAGGCCCGGTTGCATTGGGCGGCTTATTAATGGGCACGATTGTGACCGGTTTATTTGTCGCAATCTCTATGTGTACTGGCGGCGGCGCTTGGGATAAT
This sequence comes from Methylotenera sp., assembly GCA_046594915.1. Lineage (GTDB taxonomy): Bacteria > Pseudomonadota > Gammaproteobacteria > Burkholderiales > Methylophilaceae > Methylotenera_A. The sequence goes on from JBKJRC010000005.1 coordinate 437,091, forward strand.
GCTAAAAAGTATATCGAAGATGGCAATCACGGCGGCAAAGGTTCAGACGCGCATAAAGCCGCTGTCACTGGTGACACCGTTGGTGACCCATACAAAGATACGGCTGGCCCAGCAGTAAACCCTTTGATTAAAATTATTAATATCGTGGCACTATTAATTGTGCCATTGCTACACGTTTAATAAGCTTTAATCAAATAAAAAGGCAGCTTAAAGCTGCCTTTTTATTTGTATTTTAAGTGTTAACCTACTAATACTTAACCACTTTTTTAGCTTAAAAACTAAAAAGCAGGTTTTACTTCCGCATTATTATAATTTTCAACGCCATCTAAAATTTCTTTTTTAGCCGCATCAATATCACCCCAACCATTGATTTTCACCCACTTACCTTTGTCTAAATCTTTATAGTGCTCAAAAAAGTGCGAAATCATTTCTAAGCGCCATGTTGAAACGTCGGTATGACTTTTTAGGTGGCCGTACAAACCACATACTTTAGGCACTGGCACTGCGAACACTTTCGCATCTAACCCTGCTTCATCTTCCATCAATAACACGCCCAACGGGCGGCAACGTACAACCACACCTGGAATCAATGGTACTGGCGTCATCACCAACACATCAACTGGGTCGCCATCATCTGCTAGTGTATGCGGAATATAACCATAATTAGTTGGATATTGCATGGCGGTACCCATAAAACGGTCGACGAAAATCGCGCCGCTATCTTTATCCACTTCATATTTAACAGGATCGCCCTGCATTGGAATTTCGATAATCACATTGAAATCATTGGGTAAATCTAAGCCAGATGGCACTTGGTTTAACGACATGTTGAAAATAGCCTTGAACTGAAAAACCGCATTATACGTGACAAATGTAACAGCTTGATTGCTAAAATCTGAATTTTTAAGCGATGAATTTTTGCTGGATGATTAACGGTTGATTGGTGGATTGTTGACCGCTAATTAGCGTTTTGAAAATTGATGCCAAACTTTGGTTAATACAAAAAACACGATCACAATCGCTAAACCCAGGATGGTAATAGCACCAAGATGGGCTTTAACCAGGGGAATATTGCCAAAAAAATAACCTGCCAGCACACAAATTAACACCCAGATAATGGAACCAATGGTTGCAGAACGCACAAATTTAAAAAACACCATCTGTGTCACACCGGCCAGAAATGGCGCAATGGTGCGAATAACTGGAATAAAAAGTGAGAACAAAAAGCCTTTTTCGCCGTGCTGATCGTAAAAAATACGGGTTTTATCCAGCAAAGCTTGATTAGGCCATTTTAAATAATCCACAAAAAATACTTGTCCCACGGTTTTCCCCAGAAAATAACCGACCAAATTACCTAAAACTGCCGCCATAATCAACACCGTAATCAACAGCCAAATATTGAGCAATGATGCCGCCCACACGGCACCACAAACAAATAAGAATGGATTGCTCGGTAGAAAAAAGAACGGCAACACGCCGATTTCCAGAAAAATGACGCCAAACAAAATGAAATAAACAAAATTGGCATGCATAGAGATGAGCTCTGGCAAATGCGCATCAAAATTTAAAATCATTTGCCAAATTTGCATCATGCTGGTTCACTCCTGCATTCAGCAACAATGGCTGAGGGTACTAATTTTAGCGCAAAATATAGCAGTATGGGAATAATTACCAATTCATCCAACTGACCAATAATCGGGATGAAATCGGGGATTAAGTCGAACGGCATTAAAACGTATCCAATCGCTAGCCACAACAATGCTTTCGCTAGTTTTGGAGTTTGCGGATGCTGTTGCAGGCGCTGATAAAAAACAAACTCTGCTTTTAATCGTGCCGCAATCTGTTTTAGTTTTTCCAGCATGTTTTATTTTTAATCAATTTAAGTGGTTAACTTTTGACCAGTCAACTTTTCATATGCTTCTAAATATTTTTCAGATGTGCGTTTTGCTATTTCATCTGGCAAAGCTGGCGCAGGTGGCATTTTATTCCAGTGAATACTTTCCAGCCAATCGCGTACATATTGCTTGTCGTAACTGGGCGGATTACTGCCAACCCTATAACTTTCGGCAGGCCAAAAACGCGACGAATCAGGCGTTAACACTTCATCCATCACATGCAATACACCATTACTATCCAGGCCGAATTCAAACTTAGTATCGGCAATAATAATGCCGCGCATTAGGGCATATTCGGCCGCTTCGCTGTAAAGTTGAATGGCTACTTTTGCTACTTTTTCTGCCATTTCTGCACCAATTAATGCGGCGCATTGGGGCAAACTGATATTTTCGTCATGCTCGCCCACCGCCGCCTTGCTCGATGGCGTAAAAATGGGTGTTGGTAATTTTGATGCCTCCTGCAAACCTGCTGGCAAACTGATGCCGCAAACTGTACCGTTGGCTTTATATTCTTTCCAACCACTACCGACTAAATAACCGCGCACAATCGCCTCAATTGGCAAAGGCTTTAGCTTTTTTACCACAACCGCACGGCTTAAGTTGCCTTTGCCTAATTGCGCTTTATCTTCCTCAGCCACGACAGTTTCAGGCTGAATACCTGTTAAATGATTCGGTACAACGTGCTTAAGTTTTTCAAACCAAAAATTCGCCATTTGCGTCAACATCGCGCCTTTATTGGCAATACCTGTCGGCAAAATCACATCAAATGCAGATAGCCTGTCGGTGCTAACCAGCAACATGGTTTTGTCGTCAATCGCATAAATATCGCGTACTTTTCCTTGGTGAATTAAGGCTAAGCTTTGCAGACTGGATTTTAAAAGTGGTGCGCTCATGATGGTCAAAGTATGCGTAAAGATTACGATTATAAATTGCGTAGGCTAATTTGCACTAGTAAATCATAACGATTCATAGCAATTATTCAGGCTTTAATTGCGTTAACTTTTAAGATTAAGAGTTAGATTTAAAAATGTGGATTGAAAATCAGGTTAACTCACCCACTTTAACCACTTTCAATGTATTGGTACCACCTGGGCTACCAATCGGCTCACCAAAAGTAAACAGCACGGTATCGCCTGGCGCCACTGCGCTATTCGATAACAACACCTGCTCCATCTCATGCAGAATTTCATCCCTATTTTTATCATCTTGCTCAATTGGGTATGGAAACACGTTGCGATGCAAGGTGAGTTTTCGGCGCGCAATTTTGTTGGGTGACAGCGCATAAATTGGCGCGCCGCTATCGGCGCGCGATAACCATTGTGCAGCATTGCCCGATTGCGTTAGCGCCGCAATCGCTTTTACATTCAGATATTTGGATACATAAATAGTGGCGGCGGCTATCGCCTCATCGGTTTGCTGATGTGGTTCTGCGCGCTTCTGGCTGACATTGGCAATTTCATATTCTTTTTCTGCTTCTATGCAAATCCGGTGTACCGCTTTTACTGTTTCAAGTGGATATTGTCCGCTGGCGGTTTCGGCCGATAGCATCACCGCATCGGTGCCATCTAGCACCGCATTGGCCACATCCGATACTTCTGCCCTGGTTGGAATTGGGCTATTAATCATCGATTCCATCATTTGTGTCGCAGTAATCACTAATTTATTTTGCGCACGTGCCATGCGAATCATGCGCTTTTGCAAGCCTGGCACCGCCGCATCGCCTACTTCCACGCCCAAATCGCCACGCGCCACCATAATCGCATCGCTCACAGCAATAATCTCTTTTAAGTGATCGATCGCCTCGGCACGTTCAATTTTTGCCACTATGCTGGCTGTGCCACCTGCTTGCACCACCAAATCGCGTGCCAATTCAATATCCCGTGCAGATTTCGGAAATGAAATCGCAATATAATCCGCTTCTAATGCCACCGCGGTTTTCAGATCTTGCTTATCTTTTAGTGTTAAGGCATCAGCAGATAAACCGCCGCCTTGACGATTAATGCCTTTGTTATTGCTCAACACACCGCCGCTTAAAATTACACAGTGAATTTGATTGCCTTTGATGCGATCCACCTGCATGGTAATGCGGCCATCGTCTAGCAATAGCACCACACCTTCCGTCACCTCTTGCGGTAAAGTTTTGTAATCTAAGCCAACTTTATCTTGGTTGCCTAATTCGCAATCGGCATCCAATATAAATAAATCGCCCGTTTTAAGCGTCACTTTATCCAGCTCAAATTTGCCGATTCTAATTTTTGGGCCTTGCAAATCACATAGTACGCCGACTGGCCGTCCTAGCTGAAGTGCAATTTTTCGCACAATTTCAGCACGGCTAATATGCTCTTGCGCCGTGCCATGCGAAAAATTAAGCCGTACAACGTTGACGCCAGCAGTGATTAAGCGCGCTATCATCTCTTCGCTACTGCAGGCTGGGCCGAGCGTGGCAACAATCTTTGTTTTACGTAACATTATTTAAATTAAATCCCAATCATTCGTCATCTGCATAAAAAAATCAAAAACTAATTTAAATAAAAGCTCAATTAGCCCAAATAAAACGGGACGTAAGCAACTATTAAAATAAAAATGGGGCGCAAAGCCCCATTTAGTATTGACTCCCAGCGCTAGTTAATTATCTTTTGCACGACTTTCTAAAATTTCTACCGCTGGCAATTTTTTGCCTTCTAAAAACTCTAAAAATGCACCACCTGCGGTTGAAATATAACTGATCTTATCGTAAATATCATATTTTTGAATCGCCGCAATGGTGTCACCGCCGCCAGCCAGTGTAAATGCTTTAGTGTTGGCAATGGCGTGTGCAATCTTTTTGGTGCCTTCACCAAATTGATCAAATTCAAACACACCAACTGGGCCGTTCCAAACCACTGTACCCGCATTTTTAATGATTTCTGCTATTTCATTAGCAGATTTCGCGCCAATATCAAAAATCATATCATCCACTTGTACAGAAGCCGCGTCTTTCTTCACTGCAGGCTCATTTGCATCAAATTTCTTACCACAAACCACATCCACTGCAATCGGCACGGCTGCGCCTCTTTGGCTCATTTTGTCCATTAAGGTGCGCGCCACTGGCACTAAATCTTCTTCGCACAGCGATTTGCCTACTTCAAAGCCAGCCGCTTTTAAAAATGTATTGGCAATGCCGCCGCCCACCACCATTTGGTCTACTTTTTCAGACAAACTTTCTAAAACAGTTAATTTGGTTGAAACTTTGCTACCGCCAACAATCGCCACCATGGGGCGTGCTGGGTTCAACAAAGCCTTGGTTAATGCATCCAGCTCTTGTGCTAATAACAATCCTGCACAGGCAATTGGTGCAAATTTTGCCACGCCGTGCGTACTGGCTTCTGCACGGTGTGCAGTACCAAAAGCGTCCATTACAAACACATCGCATAATGCCGCGTATGCCTTTGCTGTTTCATCTTTGTTCTTTTTTTCACCGTCGTTAAAACGGCAATTTTCTAAAACAACCAGCTCACCAGCGGCAACTTCAAAACCACCATTTACCCAATCTTTAATCAAACGTACTGGCTTTTTGAGCGTGGCAGAAATCACGTTTACCACTGGCTTAAGCGAATTTTCTTCCGAATAAACGCCCTCTTCTGGACGACCTAAATGCGATGTTACCATTACTTTTGCGCCTTTAGATAAAGCATATTCAATGGTTGCCATACTGGCAGTAATGCGCGCGTCAGAAGTCACTTTGCCATCGCTGACGGGTACGTTTAAATCGGCGCGAATTAACACACGTTTGCCACGCAAATTTACATCAGTCATTTTAATAAATTGCATATAACCCCTAAAAAATATTACCTTAACTAATTAATTATTAACGATTATTTAGCTTTCATTAACGCAACAGCGGTATCTAACATACGGCAACTAAAACCCCACTCGTTATCGTACCAAGCAAGCACTTTAACCAAATTACCAATGACCACGGTTTGCGTTGAGTCAAAGTTGCTGGATGTTTCTGTGTGATTAAAATCAGAGGAAACCAGCGGCTCTGTGTTGTAAGCCAAAATGCCTTTCAGCGCACCTTCTGAGGCTTCTTTCACAATGGCGTTTACTTCTTCGCGCGTGGTTTCACGGCTGGCAATAAAGGTTAAATCTACTGCCGACACATTAGCTGTAGGTACGCGAATCGCAAAGCCCGATAATTTACCTTTCAGTTCTGGCATCACAATACCGACCGCTTGTGCTGCACCCGTTTTGGTTGGGATCATATTCAATGCGGCTGCGCGTGCGCGATATAAATCGCTGTGATGTCCATCCACCAATAATTGGTCGTTGGTATAAGAGTGGATCGTGGTCATTAAACCATTTTCAACACCTAACTTTTCATGCAGCGCTTTGACCATTGGCGCAAGACCATTAGTGGTGCAAGATGCATTAGAAATCACCGTCATTGCAGATGTTAATATTTTGTCGTTTACGCCCATTACCACGGTTGCATCGCATGAATTTTTATCAGCTGGCGCTGAAATAATGACTTTTTTTGCACCTGCGTCTAAATGGGGCTGACATTTCTCTTTGGTGCGGAACACGCCGGTGCATTCCAGCACTACATCGATACTGAGCGCATCCCAAGGTAATTTTGAAGGGTCTTTTTCATTAAACATGTGAATTTTATCGCCATTCACAATTAAATAATGATGGCCTGCCACATCTTGCTCGTGGCTAACTGTGCCTGCCAATTTGCCATGAATGGTATCGTGCTTGGTCAAATGGGCATTGCATTCTGGGCTGGCAGTGCCGTTAATCGCCACAATTTGAATATCTTTACGTTTTTGCTCATAAAAAGCACACAGTACGTTACGACCAATACGTCCATAACCATTAATTGCGACACGAATTGCCATTACATTACCCTTTCAAACGCCATTATTTTAAAGTCTATCAATATTTTAAAGTCTAGTAATTAAAAGAGCCTCGCAAAGGGAGGCTCTTTTAAAAACATGCTACACAATAATGCCTAAATTCAACTTACAGCACCGACTTAGTAACAGCTACTACATTTTCTACTGTAAAGCCGAAATGTTTCATTAATGCGCCACCTGGAGCTGATTCACCAAATGTGTCAATACCGACGACAGCACCTTCTAAACCAACATATTTACGCCAGAAGTCTGTTACGCCGGCTTCAACCGCAACCCGTTTTACGGTGCCCAATACGCTGGCTTTGTAAGCAGCATCTTGGCGATCAAATACGTTGGTTGATGGCATAGAAACCACCCGTGTTTTAACGCCATTGGCATTTAATTCTGCAGCCGCTTTTACCACCAACTCAAGTTCAGAGCCTGTGCCAATTAGCGTTACTTGCGCGCCTGCAACTTCAGACAACACGTAACCGCCACGACGCATGCCTGCAAATTGCGTAGCATCATGTTTCATGCCTGCAACGTTTTGACGGCTTAACACTAGGCTTGCTGGACCATCTTTTTTCTCAACGGCTGCAACCCAAGCCACAGTTGTTTCGGTAGATGTCCCTGGGCGCCATACGTCCATACGTGGAATATAACGTAAACCAGAAGTCGTTTCGATTGGTTGATGCGTTGGACCATCTTCGCCTTGGCCGATAGAGTCATGCGTCAACACATAAATTACGCGTTGGTGCATTAATGCAGACATACGCATGCCATTACGCATATAGTCAGAGAACATGTGGAACGTGCCGCCGAATGGAATCAAGCCACCATGCAACGCCATACCGTTCATAATGGCTGCCATACCGAACTCACGCACACCGTAAGAGATATAGTTACCTGGTTTTTTTGCATCCACGTGCACGAAGCTGCCAGTTGAAGTTAAGTTAGAACCAGTTAAGTCGGCTGAACCACCTAAGAACTCTGGTAATAACGGTGCTAATGCGCCAATTGCGTTTTGTGATGCTTTACGTGTTGCAACGCCTTCAGCTTTTTCGTTAGTGGCAGCGATAATTTTATCTGTTTCTGTTTTCCAGTTCGCTGGCAAATCGCCCGCCATACGGCGTTTGAACTCAGCCGCTTCTGCTGGGAAAGCTTTAGCATAAGCATCGAATTTAACATTCCATGAAGATTCAGCAGCCGCGCCTTTAGCAGTCGCATCCCAACCAGCATAAACGTCCGCTGGAATTTCAAACGGCGCATGATTCCAACCGATATTTGCACGTGTTGCCGCAACTTCAGCGTCGCCCAATGCAGAACCGTGGCAATCATGCGAACCTGATTTATTGGGCGATCCTTGACCAATGACTGTTTTACAGCAGATTAATGACGGTTTATCCGTCACTTTTTTAGCAGCCACAATGGCTTTGCCAATTGCATCCACATCGTGGCCATCAACCGCCTGCACATGCCAGCCATATGATTCAAAGCGTTTCGCCGTATCATCTGTATACCATGCTTCGATATGACCATCGATAGAAATACCGTTGTCATCCCAAAATGCAGTTAATTTGCCCAAACCCCAAGTGCCAGCAAGCGCACAAGATTCATGAGAAACGCCTTCCATCATGCATCCGTCACCCATAAACACATAAGTGTCGTGGTTAACAATGTCGTGACCTGGTTTGTTAAATTGGTCGGCTAATAATTTTTCAGCCATTGCAAAACCAACGCCGTTTGCAATACCTTGACCCAATGGACCAGTAGTTGTTTCAACGCCTGGCGCATAGCCGTATTCTGGATGACCCGCACATTTTGAATGTAATTGACGGAACGTCTTGATTTCATCAATTGGCAATGCATAACCTGTCAGGTGCAGCAAAGAGTAAATCAACATTGAACCGTGACCATTAGAAAGCACAAAGCGATCGCGATTAGCCCATGTTGGATTTTTAGGATTATGGCTTAAATGATTATTCCAAAGCTCTTCGGCAATCTCTGCCATGCCCATAGGCGCACCCGGGTGGCCTGAATTGGCTTTTTGCACTGCATCCATTGATAACGCACGAATTGCGTTGGCTAAATCTTTACGCGTTGCCATTATTTTCTCCCTAATTTTAGCTAAACTGAACAGGCTTTGTGATTAACGCTTAAATGAACCAAAAACCTAATAGAAACTGCAAAAACTTTTGTATTTAACTTAGATTTAACTTACTGTTAATTACACTTTTTGTAAAAGAATAATTATCGCCTAATTAGGCATTTTCGGCAAGTTTCAGCAAACGCTATTTGGGATTATTACAGAATATTTACGCATTCTTTTATAGCGAAACTGCTGTTGGTACCAGCAAATAGCAGTTAGATTAATATAAAAATATTAATTCCGAGCAAAATACTGATTAAACAGTTAGCACGCGTTGGTCAACTAGTCAAACCACGCGGCGACTTGAGCGCATCACAAAACAAAATAATGCGGTTAATAGCAACCAAACTTGCGCAGGAATTTGAGATGATTCTATTGTATCAGTAGCAGAATTTGCATTCGCCACGCTTCTCGAGCGCGTATTTTGCATCGACACAACATCGTTAGAAGCAAGCCTGATTGCCTGCGCTTGATGAGCGACTTTGACTGTTGCGCCCATTTTTACTGTGCCTTTGTCAGCAGAAAATGTCATCATCGGCATTGTTAACATTACATTTATCAGCATAAAGACCAGCCATTTTTTAACCATGTTAACCATCCAATTGAGGCAATAAACTTAAAGTGTTTAAGTCTTTGCAAATTGAATGCCAAACAGAAGTTAAAATAATTAATTTACTAATCAATTAGTTATGTTGTAGTTAATTTTTATTCGTTATATTTAGCGTCATGATTTTGACATTCATGTCAAAAAATATTAACGCTTTGCCGAGAGCAAAATTACGCCACCATCTTTACAAATGCCAGAAATTAAATAGCCTTTTGTAAATGTATATCAGAAAAATCTTACATGAATTTCAGCCATCGTCTTATTCGATATTTTTTCGGTTTGCCTAAAATTGGGCCTGTGTTCTGCACAACTTAATTTTTAATTTATCCAAAAGGAAATATCATGAAAATCCATTTAAAAAGTTTGTTAATTATCGGTGCTTTAACGATGCCTATGGCCGCATTTGCAGCAGATGGCGACCCTGTTTCTACTAAGCTAGGTGATGCTGTGATTACCACTAAAGTAAAAGCAGAGTTTGCTAAAGATAAACACGTCAGCGCAACTGCTATTAAAGTTGAAACGGATAGTAGCGGTTTAGTGCAATTGTCTGGCACAGCAAAAACGCAAGCCGAAGCGGATACAGCAGTTAAGCTCGCTAAAAATGTTAAAGGCGTGACGTCTGTGAAAAACGATATTGTTGTTACACCTTAATTGTATCGCTTAACTTAATACCTTCAGTTCACCTAAAAAATTTACCAAAGGTATTGTATGGGCATTGTTTAGGTAGCAACTATCAACGGGGCTTTTTGCCCCGTTTTTTATTTAAAGTTTTTTACCTAAAAAAACTGGTTAAGTTTTTAGTTACACGCCTGTAAAACCTTTTCAATCGCAATGCAATTGCCTTTTGCATCTTCAAATGCCAACAATGGCGTTTTGTCGTTCAACACACAATCACTAAAATGCTCAATCTCCAAGTTAAAATGATTGCTTGGCGCAAAACGTTCTTCTGCATATTTTCCATCTTCTAGCTCCCAGCTAATCACTGGCACATCATTCTGAAACACCCAAGCGGCGTGGCATTTAACCCAGCCTTTGGTGCCAATAATTTCATATTCCGATTTTCGACTACGCTCAAAGCTGATGTCGAAATGCCCAAAGCGCGCACGGCCTGCATTGTCTAGTCCAAAATCCAGCACGCCGCTGGTGACAATATCAGCGCCATGTTCATTCAATTTGGCATGAGCGACTATTTTAACTGGTTCTGACGGTTTGCCATTTTTCTGGAAGCACCAACGCAAACTATGAATCGCGTACGGGCCAATATCCCACAACGCACCGCCGCCATTTTGCATATTGCGATTAATGCGATACATGCGCGCTGGCTTCATTAAAAACGAGAAGCTGGCGCGGGCCGAAAGCACATCGCCTATCAAACCCGAATCAATAATCTCTTGCACACGTTTGTGCTGCGGATGAAAGCGATACATAAAGCCTTCCATCACTTTGACGTTATTGTTGTGCGCGGCCGCCTCAATTGCTTCAATGTCTTTTACAGTTAATGCCATTGGCTTTTCAATTAACACATGTTTGCCTGCGTTAATCGCTTTAATCGCCCATTTTGCATGTTCTTCATTCGCCATCGGGCAGTAAATCGCTTCCACATTCTGGTCGTTGATTATCGCATCCATGTCGTCATAACATTGCACATTTGGATGCGTTTCAATAAAACCTGGTGGCGCATATTTTTCTAAAACCGCTTTGGCAGCGCCAGCACGACGGCTGGCAATAGCAACCAACTGTGAATTAGGGGCTTCGATAATCGCTGGCAGCAAACGTTCATTGACGCGGGCGGCACCTAATATGCCCCATTTTAATTTTTTTATTGTCATGATATTAATATCGAACTTTCTCAGCATTTAAAATAGCTTTCGCCCCTTGTAAATCAATTTTAGCTCTATGTCCATGTCTCTCTAATAAGTGCAGTAAATTACTACCATTTAAAAGTGTAAGTGGCTTTCCTTTCGCAAACTCATATGCATCAGGGCCAAAGTTTGCTGTAGTAACAAGTATGCCTTTAATAGCCCCCTCGTTCATTGTAGTACCATATAAATCTCTTACCGCTGAAACCCCAACAACATTTGTATATCTTTTTGCCTGTATAACAATTTTTCCACCTCTTATTGGGTCTGGGTCAAAAGCCACAGCATCAACACCGCCATCTCTACTGGCTTGAGTTATTTTTACTTCCCCACCAGTACTAGAAAACTCTTTTTCAAAAATTTCCCTAATTAAATTTTCAAAATCTTGCCAATCTATTGCCGCAAGATTCACTGAATCATCAATGCTATTAGTCACACTATAAGCAGCTACAAAACGCTTATCCTGCTTATTAACATTTAAAATTGGTGCAATCGGAGTGAGCCCATGTAGTTTGCTACTACCAACTCCCTTGAGAAGTTTAAAACATGCTTTTGGGTCTACTCGTTCGAGATTGATAGCCAAAAACTCATCTTTTTCAGCTTGAATAGAAATAATGCAGACATTGGAATCTCTACCTGTTGATTTTTCTACGAAGTTTACCCATCCATTAAAAACGATTGAATTTAAACAGCTAACAATGTCAGCTTCAAATAACTCGTGAATAGTTCTAAGTGATATCTGATAAATTACACTGTCATACTGTTCATTTATTGCTGATGCAGAGATAAGTGTTTCAACAAACTCGTCTCTCACTACTACATATTTTACCGATTTTGTTTTTGGCAAACTACCTAGTGTAGGAAGTGAATAATCTACAACTAGAATCTTACTATCAGCCTGATAGGTTAAGCTCCAATCAGGTGAAAAGCACTCTGGATACTCGGAGTTAGTTAAAACCGTATCACAATAATCGACTATCGCATCAACATCTGAAGCCAAATACAAATTCTTTCTCTCAATAATTTTTTCATTATTCAGCTTTTGCTTGTTTTCAAATTCTTCTTTTTCAACTTTCCAATTTTTGACTGATTCCATCCATTTAATTTCAGCGATCTTTTTGTTTATTTCATTTTGATTCTTAACTTCTAACCAATTTTCGTAATCTTTAACAAAAAGATCTTGGGAAATGCGGTTCTTTTCAGCCTTTAATTTAGGAAATATTTTATCTAAAAAAGATAAGTGAGGCGTGTATTTAGAGCTGAGTTGATTTGGCTGTGGCGATATTGATATATCAGAAGGTTTTTTCGGCACATCTAAATTAAATGGTGAAGTTTCTCTTAAACTTTCCCAAACAATTACATCATTCACTTTTAATGCATGTCCAAGGATTTTTTCAAGTTTTTGAAAACATTTTTGTGCATCTGCCGTTTTACTGGCTGCCTCCTCAATGCTATTTTCTTTATGTCTCCAAGCTTGTCTTTTACTTTTTATATTTTCATCTATCTCTAGCTTTTTTTGCCACATATTGTTCCATACCAACTGCTGAGCAAGTGCTTTCTGTTCTACAACATACTTATCTGCTCCTCTAACATGACGGTACTTATTCAAGCCTTCATGCTTGACCTCAATCTCCCATATTTGACGGTACGCCATAACTATCCTTTTATGATAATCGACTTAAAGTTTCCACTTAATGCTGCAGCCGATACTGGCAATTTGCTCACGCGGGCCTTCACCTGTTTCTGCAATCATTTTCATGGCATCGAATAAATCGCGCGTATTGTTTTCTGGCGATTCTGCATTACGGCCTGCCGCATCAAATCGGCCGCGATATTGCAACTCTCCTTTCGCATTAAAACCAAAAAAATCGGGCGTGCAAACTGCACCGTAGGCTTTTGCCACTTCTTGTGTGCTATCCCATGCATAAGGAAAACTAAACCGATTCAGCGTTGCTTCTTCTATCATGCGTTCAAAACTATCTTCTGGATAATTTAGCGCATCGTTACTTTGAATCGCAATGCTATTAATGCCGTAGCGCTCCAACTCAAGACAAGTGACAACCAATCTCGTTTTGATGGCTTTAACATAAGGGCAATGATTGCAGATAAACATCACCAGCAAACCATTTTTGCCCATTATCATATCGCGCGTTACCATGTTGCCATCCACGTTTTGCAGATTAAAATCGGGCGCTTGCCAGCCAAAGTTGCATACCGGTGGATTTAAACTCGCCATGCTTTACTCCTTAATTAAACTATAATTAATTCTTAGTCTTTTAATCTTAACACTTTCATTTAGCGCAATCATGTCTAATCCTCGTTTTTATAGTGCAGAAAATCTGGTAATCGGCGCATTAATTGCGCTATCGACTGCTGCCGCCACACATGCCACACGCGCATTGCGGCTTGGCGTGGGCGATAGGCTTAAGTTATTTAATGGCGACGGGCTAGACTATCAATGTGAGTTAATCAGCGTCACAAAAGCTGAAGTGTTGGCTAAAGTATTAACAGGCCAAATGATTAAAAACGAATCGCCACTTAAAATTACCTTGCTGCAAGGCATTTCCAGCGGCGATCGCATGGATTACACAATTCAAAAAGCGGTTGAATTAGGCGTTAACCATATTCAGCCGATTTCAACAGAACGTAGCGTGGTTAAGCTGTCGCCCGAACGAGCCGAAAAAAGACTTGAGCATTGGAAAAATATTGTGACTTCCGCCTGCGAACAATGTGGGCGGGCCATTGTGCCGCAGATATTGCCCCCGAAAAGTCTATCCAATTGGCTGGCAGACAACTCGCAACAAAGTTCTACACGCATTTTACTTAACCCTGTTGGCGCAACAAATTTGGCAGCATTATCCAAACCGATTAGTGATATTCAACTGTTAATTGGGGCAGAAGGCGGGTTAAGTCAGCACGAAATAGATGGCGCCACCTCGCAAGGCTTTCAATCGGTTATTTTAGGGCCGCGTATTTTGCGCACCGAAACAGCCGCACTTACGGCGATTGCATGTATGCAAACATTATGGGGCGATTATTAGCAAACGCCTCAATCAAAATGGATTGTAATATTTACAATAATTGTTTAATATAGTGTAAATATTACATATTAAAAAGATTTAAACCATGTCACTTGGCAATTCTATCCGTCAAAAACGCAAATCGCTTAATCTTACGTTGCAACAATTGGCGGCTAAGGTAAGTGCAGATGCGGGCAATTTATCGCGCATAGAACGTGGTGAACTTGGCGTTTCTGAGGCCCTGCTGCGTAAAATTTCCAGCGCGCTAGATACAACGCCTGCGCACATATACGCGCTGAGCGAATCAAATACAGCAGCGCTTACGGCACAAGAACCACGTCTACCTTATTCAGGCAATCTTAACCAACTGCCGGCTCAATCGCCTGCTTTGGATTTCGCGCACCAAAAATTTGTACACTGGTTTCGCTCAGCCACTCCTTATATTCATGCGTTTGGCGGGCGCACTTTTGTCATCGCGTTTGGTGGCGAGGTGGTGAGCGAATCACAATTTATTGCGCTTTCGCACGACTTAAATTTGCTAGCCAGTTTAGAAGTAAGGCTGGTATTAGTGCATGGTGCGCGGCCACAAATTGAACAACGCTTAAAACGCGACAAACTCACGCCTGCGCTGCACAATGGCTTGCGCATTACGGATGATGCTGCGATGCAAGCGGTAAAAGAGGCCAACGGTGCAGTGCGGGTAGAAATTGAAGCGCTGCTTTCCATGGGTATTGCCAACTCGCCGATGGCGGGTGCCGATATTCGTGTGGCAAGTGGTAATTTTGTCACCGCAAAACCGTTAGGCGTGCGCGATGGCGTTGATTTACAACACACAGGCGAGGTACGCAAAGTAGATGCGATTGGCATTCAAAAACGCTTGGATGACAATGAGTTGGTGCTGCTATCGCCGCTTGGTTATTCACCCACAGGCGAAGTATTCAACTTAAGCTTGGAAGATGTGGCGGTGAGCGCGGCGATCGCATTGGATGCCGATAAGCTGATTTTTTTAATGGATAGTGAAGGCGTTCGCAATTTGCGCGGCGATTTACTGCGCGAAATGACCGCTGAAAAAGCCAAAAATCTGCTAAAAAATGTACAAAATACTGCGCAAAAAAACGAAACGCCCATTCACTTTTCTGAAGACGTTGACTATTATTTGCCCGCTGCAGTGCGCGCTTGCGAGCAAGGTGTGGCACGCACGCATTTGATTTCGCGGCATATTGACGGCGCCATTATTCAAGAACTATTTACGCATAACGGCATTGGCACAATGGTGACTGAGCAAGGTTTGGAAACCATGCGCCAAGCCAACATTGACGACGTTGGCGGCATTCTGAAGTTGATTGAACCGCTGGAAAACGACGGCATTTTAGTGCGTCGCGGACGTGAGCGCATCGAAATGGAAATTGATTATTTTTATGTGATGGAACACGATAATCGCACCATTGGTTGCGCCGCGCTTTATCCATTTGCAGATGAACGCATGGCAGAATTCGCCTGCTTGGCAATTGACAACGCTTACCGTGGCAATGGTCGTGGTGATAGGCTTTTTAATTATTGCCAAGAGCAGGCAAAAGAAAATGGTTTCAAACAACTTTTTTGCTTAACTACACGCACTGAGCATTGGTTTTTAGAACGCGGATTCATTGAGAAAAGTATCGAAAAATTACCGCAGCAAAAACAGCAACTCTACAATTTTCAACGTAAATCTAAAGTGTTTGTTAAATCGCTTTAATTCAGCCAAAGCCTAATTAATTAAGCTATCTACATAAAACTTAACCATTTTTTTGGTTAAGTTTTATTATCTGTTTAATTAATCTTTATATTCAAAACGCATTTTTTAGATACAATGAAGCAAATTTAATCACTGAGAAATATGATGCTAGATAACATCGCAAATACCACTGCGCCCGCTTTAAAAGCCACAATTTTGGCTGAGGCATTGCCTTACATTAAGCGTTTTTTTGATAAAACCATTGTGATTAAATATGGAGGCAACGCCATGACGGACGCGCATCTAAAAGAATGTTTTGCGCAAGATGTTGTACTGCTGAAATTAGTTGGTATGAATCCAGTCGTTGTTCATGGCGGCGGTCCGCAAATTAATGAAATGCTGGATAAACTGGGCAAAAAGGGCGAATTTATTCAAGGCATGCGTGTTACCGATGCGGAAACCATGGATGTGGTGGAAATGGTGTTGGGCGGCCAAGTGAATAAAGAAATCGTCAATTTGATTAATCGTCATGGCGGCAAAGCGGTTGGTCTGACTGGGCAAGATGGTAATTTTATTCACGCGCATAAATTGATGATGGCGGATAAAGATGATGCCAGCAAAATGATTGATATTGGTCAGGTGGGCGAGATTAGCGCGATTGATCCTAGCATTATCAACTTTTTGGATTCTGGCGATTTTATTCCGGTAGTCGCGCCAATTGGCGTGGGGGAAAATGGCGATACATTTAACATTAATGCGGATGTAGTAGCAGGTAAACTGGCCGAAATTTTAGGTGCAGAAAAATTAATTTTGCTTACCAATACACCTGGCGTACTGGATAAATCTGGCACATTACTCACTGGCTTAACCCCAAGACAGATTGATGATTTAGTCGCAGACGGCACATTATCGGGTGGTATGCTACCTAAAATCAGTTCTGCTTTAGATGCCGCCAGAAGCGGTGTAAAAGCCGTGCATATTATTGATGGCCGCGTAGAACATGCATTATTGCTGGAAGTATTAACGGATGAAGGCGTAGGTACGCTGATTAAAGCCAAGTAATTTCTTACCCGTCACTCCTATAAAAGTGGCAATGACGAATGCTAATAATCCAGACTTTTTAAACGATTAATTATGCCGCAAAAAATCTGGATTTTTGATTTAGACGACACTCTACACAACGCCTCTGTCCACATTTTCCCTGTGATGAACCGCGCCATGACGCAGTACATCATGGATAAACTGGATTTGGATGAGACCGCCGCGCATCAATTGCGCCAGCATTATTGGCAGATTTATGGTGCAACACTTAAAGGTTTAATGCGCCATCATGGAATTAATGCATTCCATTTTCTTAAGGAAACGCACGCATTGATGGATTTGCCGAATATGGTGATTCAAGTGAAACAGCTGCGCCATTTATTGCAACATTTACAAGGGCGCAAATGTGTGTTCACGAATGCGCCGCGCGAATACGCAATACGAGTGCTCACGTTGATGGGTATTGCCGATTGTTTCGAATTAGTCTTTAGTGTGGAATCGACAAAGTTTCATGGTAAGCCATCCATACGCGGCTTTCAATTGCTATTAAAAACTTTAAAAACGCATCCCAAAAACTGCATTATGTTAGAAGATAATTTGCCTGCTTTAATGACGGCTAAACGGTTAGGTATGAAAACAATCTGGATAACAAAGAAACTCAAAAAACCGAATTTTGTAGACTATCGACTTAATTCGGTGTTAGCGCTCACTCACATTCAGCTATAATTAACACCTTATATCAAGCAATAATTCAGGGGATAAAATGGCATCAGACCGTAAGCAACAAATCTTAGAGACGCTCGCCAAAATACTGGAAAACCCTAAGCGCGAAAAAATCACCACCGCTAGTTTAGCGGCAAAACTCGATGTATCTGAGGCCGCACTTTATCGCCACTTTGCCAATAAAGCACAAATGTTCGAAGGCTTGATTGAATTTATTGAAGCGTCTATTTTTGGCGTGATTAACAAAATTACCACCGACGAAACCGATGGCGCAAAGCAAGTACAGTTAATTATCACCATGCTATTAAAATTCGCCGAAAAAAATCCCGGCATGACGCGCGTACTAATTGGCGATGCGTTAGTGAACGAAGAAGAATGGCTACAAACGCGCATTAACCAGCTTTACGACAGAATCGAAGCCAGCTTAAAACAAAGCATACGTATCGCAGAAACCAACACAGGTGTTAAAGGTGACGCCGAAGCGCAAGCCAATTTGATGGTATGTTATGTGATTGGGCGTTGGCACCAGTTTGCTAAAAGTGGATTTAAGCGTAAGCCGACGGAATTTGTGCAACAGCAATTACAAAAATTAGTTAACGTCTAAATTTATATATGATTTCATTAATATCTTTAAGTGACTTGAATAGCCTGATTACAAATGGGGTTCAAGAAAACTTGCATCTCGATTATAAAGACAACAGAGCTTTAGCCAAAGATAAACGAGATGAACTCGTAAAGGATGTAAGCGCATTCGCTAACGCTGATGGCGGGGTTCTTATATTTGGCATCAGAGAAAAGGATCATTTTCCTGACAGTTTAGATGACGGCGTATCTAACCATGATATTAGCCGTGAATGGATTGAGCAAATATTACAATCAAATATTACGCCACCGATTGTAGGCATTCAGATTGTGCAAATCCCATTAGATACAAATAAATCTTATTTTGTAATTCAAATACCTAAATCATACCGTGGGCCGCATCAGGCATCAGACAAAAAATACTACAAAAGATATAATTTTAAGTCTAGCCCGATGGATCATTATGAAATTCAAGACATAACTTCAAGAAGGCAACGTATACCTCAATCTATTATGTTAGATTTGGAAGTTGATGATTACTTTAAACTAGTATGCACAAACATAGGCAATGAAGTCGTTAAAGATCTTTCATTTTCATTTTTACCCGGATTTATCTGGCCTCGAGGTGAAATGCCCACTGCACTAAAAGAAGGAATTCGTTATTTCCCTGCGGGTAAAAAAATGAAATTCATATACAGTGGTATCCACCAAATCATTAACTCGGAGTCAAATTTATCTAAGATTTTAGAGGTCGAAGTTAAATATCGTTTAGTTGAAATTGAACAATTAATATCAGAAAGATTTATTTTAGATACTCATGATTATATTGGTACAGCTCTAGATAGAAACGACTCTAGAATCATAGTTAATGCTATCGAAAGTGGCTTTAAAGCAGTCGTCAATGCTATAAAAAGTCGCAAATAAATTTACTACGCGGGTGAGGCTTAAGATTACTAAAACAGAATTTCTTTAACTGCTTCCAGTCTAGCTTCAAACACCGCCGCCTTAATCTTTTCTGGCTCACTAAAACCTTGCGCAATTGCACCAGAATCCACACTTAACACTTTTTTTAGCGCTAATTTCATTAATGCGTTTTCGGGCAAATCACAATTTTCCAAACCCGTTCTACCGCGCGAATCGGCTTCGCAGGCTTTTAAAAAATCAGCAAATCGTGCTGGTTGGCGGATCGCATCTAATTCCATTAAAAATTCCAGCAAAGTATCTGCACGCATTTTGCTAACTTGGTGCAATTTGCCATGAAATTTGGCGACAATTTGTGCCAGCTCTCTGCAATGGTTAGGCACTCTTAATCGTTTGCACACGTCTTTAAGCAGCTCGACGCTACGAATCTCATGCCCAATATGACGCGGCAGCACATCTTTTGGCGTAGTACCTTTGCCAAGGTCATGCATCAGCGCGGCAAAACGGACGGGTAATTTAAAATTTTGTTTGGCAGCGTAATCAATCACCATCATTACATGCACACCAGTATCAATTTCGGGATGATGCTGCGGCGGTTGCGGTACGCCCCATAATCTATCCAACTCTGGCAGAATCTTTTGCAGCGCGTCGCAAGCACGCAACACCTCAAACATGCGGCTGGGCTTTTGTTCCATCAAGCCTTTGGCTAACTCTTGCCAAACGCGCTCTGGCACCAGCGCATCTATTTCGCCTGTGGCTACCATTTGTTGCATCAATTGCAGCGTCTCTGGCGCTACGCTAAAATCGGTAAATCTTGCGGCAAAACGCGCAGCGCGCAAAATCCGCACAGGATCTTCCGCAAATGCTTCGCCTACATGGCGCAGGGTTTTGGATTTAATGTCTGCCAAGCCGTTAAATGGATCAATCAATTGCGCTTGTCCATCTGTTGCAGAGGAATTTACAATTTTTGCAATCGCATTAATGGTTAAGTCGCGGCGGGCTAAATCTTCTTCTAATGTGACTTCGGGTGCTGCATAAACAGCAAAACCTTTGTAGCCAGCTGCCGTTTTACGCTCAGTGCGTGCTAACGCATATTCTTCATGCGTTTGTGGATGCAAAAAAACCGGGAAATCTTTGCCAACTGGCTTATAACCTTCATCCAGCATGACTTGTGGTGTGGCGCCTACCACCACATAATCGTGGTCTTTTACGGCTAAGCCTAATAATTCATCGCGTACTGCACCGCCCACACAATAGATTTTCATGCTTTTTTTACACCTATCTTCGGGCATTAATCGCTCGGCCCGCCGCACTGCGAAAGCCATCGTAAGCACTGCGTGGCGTGGCATTGATTAAATATTCTGGCACCACAACCTCTAGCGAAGTTGGGTTCACATTTAACTCTGCCGCAATTGGCTGATGCGCGACGCTATCTAATGCCATCGATTTTACGTTATCACGCGTCATTAACTTGATTGGCAGTAACTCCATCGCAAAGGCTTGCGCCATCGATAAGCGATCGTTTAAGCCAATAATTGGGCGTTGCTTGCCCAAAATATCCATCACTTTTTGCACTAGCTCACGCAGTGTATAAACAGTTGGTCCGCCAAGTTCATAGGTTTTATCATATGTATCAATATTTTGCAGCGCATTGACAAAACAGCTGGCGACATCTTCTACCCAAATTGGCTGGAATTTTGCATCGGGTTTTGCCAGTGCGATCACTGGCAAATATTTAACCAGATTGGCAAATAAATTTAAAAAACTGTCGTCACGCCCAAAAATAACGGATGGCCTGAAAATGGTGATATCCAGTTTTTTATTAAAATCGTTAATCGCTGCTTCGCCTTTGGCTTTGCTGATTAAATATTGGCTAGGCGCATGACTGCTGGCTTGCAGCGCACTCATATGCAGCAATCGGTTAATGCCTAAATTTTCACAAAATTGTGCAACGCGGCGCGGCAACTGATGATGCATTTCCTCAAAAGTGGTGTGCCGATTTTCATGCAAAATACCGATTAAGTTAATCACTGCATCAGCCCCAATTAAGGCTTCTTTTAAGGCATGATTATTCCTCACATCACATTCCACTACTTGCACATTTGGCAACAAAATCAAATGCTTACTGGATTCTCTGCGGCGGGATAACACTTTTACCTGATAACCTGTAGCGTCTAGCTTACCGACAATACTGCTGCCAACAAAACCTGCACCACCTAATACACACACTGTTTTAATCGTCATTTTGTTTTACCCTAAAATAATGAGCAGAAATAATGTCTAAAAATAATTACTGGTTAGCATTTTGCACAGACTGATTGGCATTATCATCGTCAGCAATATTCTGGCTAGTTTTGTCTGAACTTGCATCATCTGTTGTTAACCCCGTATTACTTGGTATCACACCTAAACGTTGCTTCAAACTTATCGCTTTCAAACCCAACTGATGCGTGTATAAATGCGCGTTCGCCATTACTCTTTGTACATAAAGCCGCGTTTCGGTAAACGGTATTGTCTCCGCGTAAATTGCGCCTTCCAGCGGTACATCAGCCATCCATTTTTTTGCGCGGCTTGGCCCAGCATTATACGCAGCGGTCGCCATCACTGGCTGACCATTCATCAAATCGAGCGTATAACGCAGGTAATAAGTACCCAGCGCAATATTAGTATCCAATTCGTGAATCATGCCATTGTGATAATTTTCAACACCTGCTTTGCCGGCAATCCATTTAGCGGTTGTGGGCATCAATTGCATTAAACCCGACGCACCGACGCCCGATTTTGCAGTTTCCATAAACCGACTTTCCTGGCGGGTGATGCCATATACCCAAGCTTCATCAATTGCTTGCTCATTTGCAGCAGATTTCATCAAATTGCGGTAAGGCGTAGGGTAACGCAAAGCAAAGTCATGAATTTCTGT
This sequence comes from Methylotenera sp., assembly GCA_046594915.1. Lineage (GTDB taxonomy): Bacteria > Pseudomonadota > Gammaproteobacteria > Burkholderiales > Methylophilaceae > Methylotenera_A. The sequence continues at coordinate 459,399 of JBKJRC010000005.1, forward strand.
GGTTTTATCCGCTGTGATAATGGCTAAATCATGCCAATTTTTGCGTGATGCAAACTCTGCTGCTGCCAATAACTGGTTATCATCAAACGCTTGAGTTGCCATCGCCCATTCTGCTTTAGACTCCCAAAGTAAATCCATACTTTGCAAGGCTACCGCGCGTTGTATGGCTGGCAAATGTGCAAAAGCTTGCACTTCCTCATCACTGGTTTTGCGCGTTTCCAGCGGCGCGGTGACAAATCCTTCAAGCTCATCCTGCGCCAGCCAACCATAAAAATGCCGCTCGGTTGAGAGTTTTGCAAACAAAGTGTTGGCCTCTAAAGTTTGCTTTTGTACCCTTAACGCCCGTGCTTTCCAATATCGCCATGCCGCTTCTTCCGCTTGGGTTGCATCCATTTTTTCGATCGCAACGAGAATGCCCGACCAATTTTTATCGCGCAATGCCGCGCGCGCATACCAGCCCAACTGGTCTTTATTTAAACTGTCACCGGCTAATTTAAACCAATCCATCGCTTGCGATTCGTGGCGTTGCGCGGCATACAAGGCTAATCTGCCATAAAAGAATTTTCTATCATCCGTTTGAAATGCATTTTCAAGGTTGTTAAATAGACTTAACGCCTGTTGCGAGCTAGTTTTTGCCACGCGACTAAGCGCATACAAATTAAGCTCGCGGCCTAATCTGCTTTTTAAGCTAATAGTTTTTTTAGTTAATGCCGCACTTGGATTTGCCGTTACTTTATCGATTAACTTGGTTTGGCTTGGCTCAAACATTTTACTGCGTTTGAAAATACCTTTAGCAAGCGCAATTCGGTTTTCGGTTAATGCTAAGCGCAACCGCGCCCAAATATCTTCTTCATTCAACACGTTGGCGGCTTGCATGCGATCAAACAGATTGTTGCAGTTGCCAGGCTGCTCTCTAGCTTGTAGCCAAAGCGGTTTCGCCGCTTCCAGCAAAGTGGCATCGCCCAGTATTGCATTTGCCTCCGCCGCGTAACACGCAACGGCCGCATCTTGTTGTTTATAATTTGGATATTCTGCTGAAAAATTCACCCAATCATTATCTTTGGCGAGTTTTTTTAGATACTCGCCACGCAATCTATCTGCAAAAGGATAATCGTTGTAAGCGTTAATAAAATCCAATATTGTCTGATTATCTGCTTCATTTAAGCTCAATAGCATCAGCCAATATTCGGCATACGGTGCAAGAATATGGTGTTCATTTTGCAATTGCTGGGTATATTCAGATAAAGCAATGGCATTTTTTTGCGTGTAAGCCACGCGTGCGCGCAAAAAATCCTCATCGCCATTGGCAGCAAAACTGACGTTTGCTAACGTAGCGAATAAAATAATCATGCATTTTGATAAGAGTAAATAACGCACATTGACCTAACTAAAATGGAACGATAAGCAGAACTAAAAACGAATCACGCGCGCAATTAAATACAGCAGAAAAACCACCGCTAATAAAACGCCCGTGTATTTAAGCAGCTGTTTTAAAGCGATTAAATATTGTCGATTACGAGTGGTTAAGTAGAAAACCAATAACACCAGACTTGCGATAAAAACCAAAATAATCGTTAAGCGGATAACTGGCATGGCTTAAATTGATGGAATTTATAATGGATAATCTAGCTAAAATGCGGCATAAGTTTGGGCGTAAAAAAAGCGGTTTGTTCCTGAAAGCCTTTGGGCGCTTCTTCAATATTGTCAAAAGTTGCAAATTCCCACGCATCGACATCGGCCAGCAAGGCCATTAATAAGGCATTATTGAGCGCATGGCCCGATTTAAACGCAGTAAAAGCACCCAATAAGGGATGACCTAACATATATAAATCGCCAATGGCATCTAACACTTTATGCTTAGCAAATTCATCTTCATAACGCAGCCCGTCAGTATTTAAAATGCGGTATTCGTCTAACACAATGGCATTGTCTAAACTACCACCGCGCGCTAATCCATTGGCGCGCAGATATTCCACTTCATGCATAAAGCCAAATGTTCTGGCACGGCTGATTTCTTTAATATAACTATTATCTTTAAAATCGATTTTGACATTGCTGCCAGAATTTTCAAAAACAGGGTGTGCAAAATCAATGGTGAAATCCATTTTAAAGCCATGATAAGGCTCAAACTTCACCCATTTATCATGATCAATTACTTCAATTAACTTTTTGATTTTAATAAATTTTTTAGGAGCAAGCTGCTCTACAATGCCAGCCGATTGCAACAAATAAATAAACGGTCCAGCACTGCCATCCATAATAGGAACCTCAGAGGCAGTGACTTCCACCACTACATTATCCACGCCCAAACCCGCCAGCGCAGACATTAAGTGCTCTACAGTGGCGACGCGCGCACCATTGTGTTCTAGGGCAGAACACATGCGCGTATCACGCACTGCGGCAGGTCGCGCTTGTATGGTCGGCGCTCCGGGCAAATCGGCGCGCTTAAATACAATGCCAGTGTCGATTGCGGCAGGGTGCAAAGTCAGCGTGACTTTTTCGCCATTGTGCAAACCAACACCAGTCGCACTAATCTGTTTTTTTAATGTTCTTTGTTTCAGCACTTAATATTAGGCTAGTTAATCCTAGCTGCTTCCCTTTATCAATTCATCATCATTATTGACTTTGCATTTTAGCAAATGTTACTCAGTAAAGAGCATTTATAATATTAATCGGCTTGTTTACGTAAAAATGCTGGGATGTCATATTCTTCAACACCGGACATTTTCATCGCCTCCACTTGTGCGCGACGATTGTTTTGACTAAACACCGCTGGTGCTTCTTCTTCCACTTCGTTGCCCATAAATACTGGCTGATTATTTGTGCCTGTCATCAACGTTGTCATCACACGCAATTCTGGTTTGGCTTGACGGCGTGCAACAGCACCGTTTAATCCAGTTGCTACCATTGTGACGCGCAAACGATCACCCATGTTTTCATCCACCACGTTACCCACAATCACGGTTGCATCTTCTGCCGTAAATGCTTTAATGGTATTCATTACGTCATAGTACTCTTTCATTTTAAAGCTGGCACTAGCGGTAATGTTGACTAAAACGCCACGCGCATTGGCTAAGTTGACGTCTTCTAATAATGGGCTGGCAACCGCTTGCTCTGCTGCGATATTGGCACGATTAGGACCACTGGCTTCCGCTGAACCCATCATCGCCATACCCATTTCACTCATTACTGTGCGCACATCGGCAAAATCCACGTTGACCAAACCTGGGCAATTAATAATCTCGGCTATACCTGAGACTGCGTTATGCAAAACATCGTTCGCTGCGCTAAATGCTTCGGTAAATGGCACATCTTCGCCCAACACTTCCATCAGTTTTTCGTTTGGAATCACAATCAATGAATCCACATATTGTGATAATTCTTCTAAACCTTCTTTAGCGACTTTGGTACGTTTACCTTCAAACGCAAACGGCTTAGTCACTACGGCCACGGTTAAAATGCCCATTTCTTTGGCCACTTCGGCAATAATCGGTGCAGCGCCTGTGCCTGTTCCGCCACCCATGCCAGCGGTAATAAACAGCATATCGGCGCCATCAATCATTTCCGCAATACGATCACGATCTTCTAATGCAGCTTCACGGCCAATTTCTGGTTTTGCGCCAGCGCCAAGGCCTTTGGTAATATCACTGCCAATTTGCAGGGTTTTGGTTGCAGTACTTTTCTTTAAGGCCTGCGCATCGGTATTGGCGCTGATAAATTCAACGCCTAGCACGTTTTTGCTAATCATGTGATTGATCGCATTGCCACCGCAACCGCCTACGCCTATTACCTTGATAACTGCTTCTTGTGAATCTTTTTCCATAATTTCAAACATGTTAATTTCTCCTTTTTGCCTTGATATTTGCGATTAACTTGCGTTAAACGCTGCCCTATTACCATTACTTAACATTTAAAAAACATTAAAAACCGCTAGTTAAATAACTGTTTCTTTAATAATTGCCGCCTAAAAATTACCTTGAAACCAACTCTTCATTTTTTCAAACAATCGCGCTACTGAATTCGATTCCATCTGCCCACTAATCTGACGCTCCAATTGTTGCTTGCCCATCAAAATTAAACCAACACCTGTTGCGTAGCGCGGATTGCTGATGACTTCGGATAACCCACCCACATAGCGCGGCATACCTAAACGCACTGGCATATGAAAAATCTCTTCACCCAGTTCTATCATGCCGCGCATCATGGCTGAACCGCCAGTAATGACGATGCCAGAAGCAATCATTTCTTCCATGCCGCTGCGGCGTAGCTCCTGCAACACAAATTCATACAGTTCCACCACACGCGGCTCAATCACTTCTGCTAACGTTTGCACCGATAACTGACGTGCTTCGCGGCCGTCTACACCTTGCACTTCGACGATTTCGCGTGCATCGGCCAACTGGCGCAACGCACAGCCGTGCTTCACTTTTATGTCTTCTGCCGATTGGGTTGGGGTACGGAAAGCGACGGCTACATCATTGGTGATTTGGTCGCCCGCAATCGGCACCACAGCGGTGTGGCGTATTGAGCCGTTTTTAAATACGGCAATATCCGTCGTACCGCCGCCAATATCCACTAAGCACACGCCTAGATCTTTTTCGTCATCGGTCAATACCGCCACGCTGGATGCCAATGGCTGCAAAATCAAATCACTGACTTCTAAACCGCAACGCTTGATACATTTGACGATATTCTGCGCAGCTGCCACAGCGCCTGTCACGATATGCACTTTCGCTTCCAGTTTCATGCCGCTCATGCCGAGTGGGTCGCGCACGTCGTCTTGGCCATCGATAATAAATTCTTGCGTCAGAATATGCAGAATCTGCTGATCGGCTGGCAAGGCAATCGCGCGCGCGGTTTCCACCACACGGTCAATATCCATTTGCGTGACTTCGGCATCTTTAATTTTGACCATGCCATGTGAGTTAAGGCTTTTAATATGGCTGCCAGCAATACCTGTAAACACGGCATTAATTTTGCAATCGGCCATTAATTCTGCCTCTTCAATCGAGCGCTGAATCGCTTGCATGGTGGAATCGATATTAATCACCACGCCTTTTTTTAAGCCGCGCGACACATGCTGACCAAGGCCAATCACCTTCAAACTGCCTTCTGGCAACAACTCGGCCACAATAGTCACAATTTTAGATGTGCCGATATCCAACCCCACAATTAGGTTTTTATCTTCACGAACCTTGCTCATTATTTACTCCCTTTTTTCATTTTGTTTCTTACCCCAATGTTCCTGTCTCAATGTTCCTGTCTCAATATTCCTGGCCTAAATATTCTTTAGCTCAATTTATTAATCTTATGTTGCCTTTGCAGGCACAGAAGAGCCTGTTTTTGCTGGCAATTCTTTGTTTAATAAAGTGGCTAACCCAACGGGTTTGCGCACCGCAAAACCATTCGGGTAACGCAAATCGGCATAGGTCACTTGCACATTTAATCGACTTAATGTTGATTGATAAGCACCTGCAAACTTGTTTAAGCGCGCATCCATTTCTATGCGGCCAAGTGCAATTGTTAAGCCTTTGTCGGTTTTAATCTCCCACGCGCGACGCGGCGATAACGTTACGCGCGCGATTTTGATATCGGCTTTATTCAAAATCTGGCTATAACTACCGTAGCTTTTCGTCACCTCCATCACGCCATCGCCTGGCCCATAAAACACCGGCAAGTCGGCATCAGTCGCGGCCTGAAACAACTCGCCATGCGTATTCACCAGCGCAATATTGCCCCAACGCGCCAGCGCTTGATGTTCTTCAATTGACACTTCCAATTGATCTGGCCAGCGGCGGCGCACACTGACTTCACGTGCCCAAGGTAGCTTTTGAAATGCATCGCGCGCTTTAACTAAATCCAATGTAAAAAAATTACCTTTTAAATGTCTAGCCACAATCAATTTAATCTGCTCACGATTCACGTGTGCTAGCTGCCCGTTTATCTTCACTTCACGTAGCGGAAAAATAGGCAAGTGCACTACCACAAACACCAGGGCGTACAGCATTAGCACCACTGCCATGGCGAATAGTAAATTGGCTAGCCAATTTAACAGGCGGGGTTTATCCCACATTTTTTGTGTCCAATGTCATGCTTAAAATTTTCACTACCAATTCGTCAAAACTAATGCCCGCCGCCTTAGCCGCCATCGGCACCAAACTGTGGTCTGTCATGCCCGGGCTGGTGTTCACTTCCAAAAAGTAATGCTTTTGCTCTTTATTTATTTCTGCTTCATCCATTAGAAAATCCACTCGTCCCCAGCCGCTACAACCAATGGCACGAAACGCTTGCAAAGCCTCTTGCTGAATAGAGGCTTCTTTTTCTGCAGTTAACCCGCAGGGGCATCGATATTCCGTGTCATCACGCAGATATTTTGCTTCAAAATCATAAAATTCATTTTTGGGTACGATTTTTACAATCGGCAACACACTGTCGCCTAAGATACCCACGGTATATTCACCACCACCTAAAAATTGCTCTGCAATCACTAGCGGATCTGATTTGGCAGCCAACTCGTACGCAGCCTTTAAGCCGCCAGCGGCTTTAACTTTGCTAATTCCAATACTTGAACCTTCATTAGCGGGCTTTACAAAAAGTGGCAAACCCAATTTCTGTTCAATCGCTGCAAAATCGCTTTCTGCATTCACCCGCTCAAAATCGGGCGTTGCAATGCCCACTGCGCGCCATAATAATTTGGTGCGCCATTTATCCATGCCTAAGCTAGATGACATCACGCCACTACCTGTAAACGGAATATCCATTAATTCCAGCGCACCTTGAATGGTGCCATCTTCTCCAAAGCGGCCATGCAACGAAATAAACACACGGTCAAACGCGCTTAATTCGCTTAATGGTTGATGTGCAGGGTCAAACGCAAACGCATCCACACCTTGTCGTTTTAAGGCGGCCAGCACTGCAGAACCGCTATTAATCGATACTTCGCGCTCGTCTGATTTACCGCCAAACAGCACGGCTACTTTTCCAAATTTATGCATTTCCATACTCACCAATCACTCTTACTTCCTGTTGCAGTATTACGCCTTGTTTTTCCAACACCGTGTCTTGTACGTGCTTTATTAATAACTCAATATCCATTGCCGTACATTCACCAACATTCACAATAAAATTGGCATGTTTAGGCGACACTTGTGCACCGCCGATTTGATAACCTTTTAAACCGCTGACCTCAATTAACCGTGCTGCAAAATCGCCAGGCGGATTTCTAAAAGTGGAGCCTGCACTGGGTAAATTCAGCGGCTGACTGGCTAATCGTATCGCCAATAAATTTTTAATTTTTTTAAGTGACTCATTTGCGTCACCCATTTCTAAGTTAAACCACGCGCCTAAAAACCACTCATCCGCCGCTGGCATTTTTACATGACGATAACTGGCAATAAATTCGGCAGCATTGCGCACATGCGTTGTACCGTTTCGATCAATAGTTAAAACTTGATGCACGATGTCCCATGTTTCACTGCCATAACAACCAGCGTTCATCGCCAATGCGCCGCCAACAGTGCCTGGAATACCTGCCATAAATTCTGCACCTTCTTTGCTATTATTAGCGCTAAATCGAGCCAATTTGCCACAAGTCACACCCGCTTCGGCATAAATATATTGCCCATCCATGCGCAACTCACTTAACGCTTGATGCATCACAACAACCGTGCCACGCACGCCACCGTCGCGCACCAGTAAATTGCTGCCTAACCCCATAAAAACAATCGGTTCGGTGTGGTCAAGGCTTTGCAAAAATGCCTGCAACTCGCCTAAACTTTCAGTGATAAACACATGGTCGGCGCGGCCGCCTACGCGCCAACTGGTATAGCGTGCCAATAGCTCATTTTTAAGCAATTGCGACTGCATTTTTGCCTCAGTTTTCACCATTAACTTATTCAGCTTTCAACCCTGTTAAGTGCTAAATCTCTGGTTTTACTCGCCACTTGGCCAATTGATCCAGCGCCCATCACAATCACCACATCACCTGCTTGCGCTGTGTTTAAAATAGCGGCTGGCAATTCATCTGTTGTCTCTACAAACTGCGGCTCTACTTTGCCTGCCACACGAATGGAGCGAATCAAACTACGGGTATCTGCCGCCACAATCGGCGCTTCGCCAGCCGAATACACTTCTGTCAGCAATACGGCATCGGCATTAGAAAGCACGCGCACAAAATCTTCAAAGCAGTCTCTAGTTCTTGTATAACGATGTGGTTGAAAAGCCATCACCAAACGCCTGTGCGGGAAAGCACCGCGTGCTGCCGCAATTACTGCCTGCATTTCAACTGGATGATGTCCGTAATCATCAATCAACGTAAATGTGCCTGTTGCTTTATCCTCAGTCGCCTTAACCACCACTTCGCCATAACGCTCAAAACGCCTGCCCACGCCTTTAAATTCCGCCAAGGCTTTAATCATTGCCGCATCCCTCACATTTAACTCACTGGCAATCGCAATCGCTGCTAGCGCGTTTAACACATAATGATTGCCTGGCAAGTTAAGCGTCACATCAAACGTAGTGGTAATGCCATTAATACGTTCAACCGTAAAATGCATTTGGCCATTATCGGCACGCACATTGGTGGCGCGGATTCGCGCATCTTCACTAAAACCATAGGTCATTACAGGTTTGGTCACGCGCGGCAAGATTTCACGGATATTCGCGTCATCGATACACACCACCGCCATGCCCCAAAACGGCAATTGCTGCAAAAACTCCACAAACGCGCTTTTTAGTTTTTCAAAGTTATGTTCGTAGGTATCCATATGATCTTGGTCGATATTGGTGACCACCGCCATCACAGGCGTTAGGTGCAAAAATGATGCATCGGATTCATCTGCTTCAGCCACAATGTATTCACCAGTACCTAGTCGCGCATTAGCGCTGGCGGCTTCTAACTTGCCGCCAATCACAAAAGTTGGATCCATACCTGCTTCGTTTAGAATGCTGGCAATCAAGCTAGTAGTCGTTGTTTTGCCATGCGTACCCGCAACCGCAATTCCTTGTCTAAAACGCATTAACTCTGCCAGCATTAAGGCGCGCGGCACCACTGGAATATTTTTGGCCCGCGCGGCGATCACTTCAGGATTCGTTTCATTTACCGCTGAGGAAACAACCACTACATCCGCATTTTTTAAATTTTCCGTAGCATGGCCAAGGTATACCGTTGCGCCAAATCCATGCAAACGTTGCGTAGTGGCATTGCTAGCCAGATCAGAACCTGAAACATTAAAGTTAAGATTAATCAATACTTCGGCAATGCCGCTCATACCTGCGCCGCCGATGCCGATAAAGTGAATGTTTTTAACTTTATGCTTCATAGCGCCAACTCCATACAAATTCTTGCAACAACTTTAGTCGCTTCTGGCTTGGCTAATTTTTTCGCATTAATTGCCATATTCAAACAAATTTCACGCGTTAAACTGGTTAACATTTCACTGGCTTTTTGCACATTAAATGCGGTTTGCTGAATCAGTTGTGCTGCACCTGCATTAGATAAATACTGGGCATTGGTGGTTTGGTGATCATCCACTGCATGGGGAAATGGCACCAGAATACTGGCAACGCCTACGCAGGCTAACTCAGCCACAGTGAGTGCGCCTGAGCGACAAACAACTATATCTGCCCAAGCGTATAATTCGGCCATGTTGTGTATAAAGGCTTTTGCATCTGCGGTTACACCTGCAGATTTATAATTAGCCTGCAAAGCGGCGATGTGTTTCTCTCCTGCTTGATGGATCACTTCTGGACGTGCATTTTCTAGCAGCAGTGCGATGGCTTTTGGCAACACTTCATTTAGCGCCGCCGCACCCAAACTGCCGCCCACTACTAATAATTTCAATTTGCCCTGATGTGTGGCATAGCGCTCCGTGGGAAGTGCCAGTTGCGTGATATCTTGCCGCACAGGGTTACCTACTAGCAGCGCCTTATCGCCAAACGCAGAAGGAAAAGCCGCCAATGTTTTATCTGCAATCAGGCTCAAAATCTTATTGGTTAAGCCCGCAATCGAATTTTGCTCATGAATCACCAGCGGTTTACCCAATAACTTTGCCATTATTCCACCAGGAAAAGCCGCAAAACCACCCATACCCAACACCACGTCAGGCTGATATTGGCGAATGGCCGCAAAACTTTGCTTAAACGCAATCACCAATTTAAATGGTAATAATAGCCAGCCCAACAAACCTTTGCCGCGCACACCGCGCATGGTAATCATCGCTTTGCTGTAATTTTTACCTTCGATTAACCTGTTTTCCATCCCATTTTCGGTGCATAGCCAAACCACATTCCAACCATGCTCTTTTAGATAATCTGCCACTGCCATCGCTGGGTAAACATGACCGCCGGTTCCTCCAGCCATAATCATGATGGTGAATTTTCCAAACTCGGTAACGGGGTGACTTAGCATCATGCTGGCAACCCTTTCTGTAACCGGCGATTCTCAAAATCGATTCGCAGTAACACCGCCATGCCGATACAATTCGCTAAAATGCCACTGCCACCAAATGACAACAGCGGTAGCGTTAAACCTTTTGTGGGCAATACGCCCATATTGACGCCGATATTAATAATCGCCTGTGCGCCAATCCATACGCCCAAGCCTTGCGCCAGTAATGCGGCAAAATAGCGCTCATTGGCCACTGCTTCTTTGCCAATACCAAATGCGCGAATCACTATCCAACAGAAAAGCCCCAGCACAGTTAACACGCCAATAAAGCCCAATTCTTCAGCAATCACCGCCAGCAAAAAGTCGGTATGCGCTTCGGGTAAATACAATAGTTTTTCAACACTTGCGCCTAAACCAACGCCAAACCATTCACCGCGACCAAATGCAATAAGTGCATGTGAAAGCTGATAGCCTTTACCGTAAGGATCTGCCCACGGATCCATAAATCCAATCACCCGTTGCATACGATAAGGCGAGCTGACAATCAACGCATAAATGGCGACTGGCAACAACGCTAGCAACGCCACAAAAATCTTGACGTTGATGCCGCCCAGCCAGAGTATGGAAATTGAAATGGCGGCAATCACCGCAAATGCGCCGAAATCCGGTTCGCGTAACAGTAAAAATCCAACCAGAACCATCACCGCCACCATGGGCAAAAATCCTTTTACAATGCTGTCCATCTGCGGCGCTTTACGCACAGCGTAATCCGCTACATACATGGCGGCAAATAACTTAACCAGTTCTGATGGCTGTAAATTAATGACAAACAAAGATAACCAGCGCTGACTGCCGTTTACGTTGCGGCCTACGCCTGGGATTAATACCAGCACCAGTAAAAATAATCCCAACAAAAATAAGGACGGCGCCATTTTTTGCCACCAAGCCACAGGAATTTGAAACGATAGAAAACCCGCGAACAAGCCAACCCCAATAAAAATCGCCTGACGGATTAGGTAATAAGTGCTTTGATGACCGACTGCTTTATCAGCTTCGGCAATCGCAATTGAGGCTGAGTAGACCATCACCAGGCCCAGGCCGAGCAATATCAAGGTGACCCACAGCAGCATCTGATCGTAGCTGGAAGCATTAATACGCTCACGACTGTTCATGACTGGCGCTAACATATTGATAGCCTTAGCATACTGCCGCCTTTTGCACTGTGTTTTGTTGTAAACGCTTAACTGCTTCTATAAACACTTGTGCGCGATGTATGTAATTTTTAAACATATCAAAACTGGCGCAAGCGGGCGATAACAATACAGCATCGCCACTTAATGCTATTTTTTTGGCAATATTCACTGCTTCGGTCAAATCAATCGCTTGATACAATGGAATATTGGCAGGCAATAAAACTGCCTCAATCAATGCGGCATCGCGACCAATTAATACAACTGCACGCGCATTGGCTATTACCGCAGGCAGTAGCGGTGCAAAATCCTGTCCTTTGCCATCGCCGCCTGCAATCAATATCACTTTTTGTGGCTTGCCATGATTAACCATGCCTGCAATGGCAGCACAAGTCGCGCCTACATTGGTGCCTTTTGAATCATCATAAAAATCAACATCGTCAATGGTTGCAACCCATTCCACACGATGTGGTAAACCATTGAAATTGCGCAGTGCAGCCACAATTGCAGTTTTTGGAATGTCGATGGCGCTGCATAAGGCCGCAGCCGCAAGCGCGTTGGCCGCGTTATGCAGTCCGGTAATGTTAAGCTGATTGGCTTGCATTAGTTTGCGCTGTCCGCTGGTTAAGTGTTGCGCACCGTCACACTGCATTAAACCAAAATCCTGCTTAGTGGGCGCTGCATTTAAACCAAATGTCACCACCTGTGCAGATTGCATTAGCTTGGTCTGCAAACGGTGACTTACTGTGTCATCCCGATTTAAAACAGCCACTTTTGCATGGGCCAAAATACGTGCTTTAGCGGCAATATAAGCTTTAATATCCGCATATCGGTCCATATGGTCTTCACAAATATTGAGCACAGTCGCGCTGTCGCACGCTAAATGCTGCGTGGTTTCTAATTGGAAACTAGACAGCTCCAGCACATACACATCTGGCGCTGGCAGCATTAACGCTTCTAACACGGGCAAACCGATATTGCCTGCCACAATGGTTTTTAAACCCGCTTCTTTGCAAATTTCACCCACTAAAGTGGTCACCGTTGTTTTGCCATTAGAGCCTGTAATCGCAATCACTTTTGATTGTTTTGGACGATATTGCGCAAACAATTCCACATCACCAATTACCGTTACGCCATGCGCAATCGCTGTTTGCACGGCTGGCTCGTTAATTGCCACGCCTGGGCTAATCACAATTAAATCTGCTTGCATTAATATTGCCGAGTCAAAAGGGCCAGTATGGATAAGCACCTGCGGCATGCGCTTAAGCACATCACCTGCACTGGGTGGATCCACTCGAGAATCAGCGGCAGATAAGATAGCACCTTGACGCTCTAGCCAATGCAAAGCCGATAGGCCGGTATCGCCCAAGCCCAGTACCAATACTTTTTTGTCTTTTAATGCAATTTTCATGCTGTCTTTATCATCGGAGTTTTAAAGTTGATAAGCCAACCAACACCAGCATCATGGTAATAATCCAGAATCGCACCACTACCTGCGTTTCTTTCCAGCCTTTTTGTTCGTAATGGTGATGCAGCGGCGCCATTAAAAAAATGCGTTGGCCTACGCCTGTTTTGAATTTGGTGTATTTGAAATACAGCACTTGCAGCGCAACTGAAAAAGTTTCAACCACAAACACGCCACCCATAATAAACAAGACGATTTCCTGACGCACGATCACCGCCACCACGCCTAGCGCAGCGCCCAAGGCCAGCGCGCCGACATCGCCCATAAATACTTCGGCGGGATACGCGTTAAACCATAAAAACCCCAAACCAGCGCCCGCCATGGCTGCGCAAAACACCATTAATTCGCCTGCGCCCGCTACATATGGAATGCCCAAATATTTAGAAAAATATAAGTGGCCTGCCATGTAAGCGAATATCGCCAGCGCGCTGCCGACCATCACGGTTGGCATAATCGCTAAACCATCCAAACCATCGGTTAAGTTAACCGCATTGCTGCTGCCCACAATCACTAAATAGGTGAGCAGAATAAAGCCAATCGCCCCCAGCGGCAGTACCAGCGTTTTGAAAAATGGAAAAATTAAGGTTGTTTCAGCAGGATGGCTGGATGTTTGAAATAAGAATATCGCTACGCCAAGCCCAATCACACTTTGCCAAAAATACTTAGCTTTGGCTGATAAGCCTTTTGGGTTTTTGTGCACCACTTTACGATAATCATCTACCCAGCCAATCGCGCCAAAACCCAGCGTTGTCACCAGCACCACCCAAATATATTTATTATGCAAATCGCCCCATAATATGGTTGCAATTCCAATCGCCACCAGTATTAATGCGCCACCCATAGTTGGCGTACCAGCCTTCACCAGATGCGTTTGCGGGCCATCATCGCGCACCGCTTGGCCCACTTTGTACTGGGTCAGTTTACGAATCATGGTTGGACCAACCATAAATGAGATGAGCAACGCAGTGAGCGTGGCTAATACGGCGCGTAATGTAATGTAGTTAAACACATTAAAACCGCGAATATCATGCGCCAGCCAGCGGGTTAGTTCTAATAACATTGCGCGTCCTCCATGAAGCTTTTTTGTTGATTTTTTAGTGTTAACTTTTCTACTACACGCTCCATTCTCATAAAGCGCGAGCCTTTAACCAGCACCGTTACATTTTTTTGCATCAGATTTTTTGCTTTTACAATTACATCTTCTAGTGTTAAAAAATGTTGCGCATCTGCGCCAAAACTGTTTGCGGCTTCAATACTTAACGCACCAAACGCCAGCAAATTTGCAATGCCTTTTTGTTTGGCATATCGCCCAATTTCCGCGTGCATCTTTGCTGCATCCGCGCCCAACTCACCCATATCGGCCATCACAAAGACCGTGCGCGTATTCATCGCCGCCAGCACATCAATTGCCGCCCTCATTGAATCGGGGTTGGCGTTATAGGTGTCATCGATCAACAGTGCACCGTTAAAGCCTGAATGGCGCTCCAAACGGCCATGGATGGCTTGCATGCTTTGCAAACCATTTGCAATATCTTGGTTAGCAATTCCCAATGCAACTGCCGCTGCACTAGCTGCCAGCGCATTGCTGATATTGTGTTTGCCCAATAGATTTAATTTAAATTTGACTGTGCCTGTTGGCGTGGTGAGTTGCACATGACTTAAGCCATCGATTTCTGCATAAGTAGCGGTGACATCTGCTGGCTTATCAGAGCCAAATGTAATGATTTTTTTGCCTGCATTTAACGATTGCCAGAACTCAAAAAATGCATCGTCTGCGTTAATCACCGCAACACCATTTGCATGTAAACCGTTAAAAATTTCAGCTTTAGCTTTGGCGATATTGTCACGCGAGCCCAATTCGCCAATATGTGCGGTACCTGCGTTATTAATCAATGCCACATTTGGCTGCGCAATGCGGGTTAAGTAATCAATTTCGCCCAAGTGATTCATGCCCATTTCAATCACCGCATATTCATGTTGTTTGCGCAATTGCAGCAAAGTTAGCGGCATACCGATGTCATTATTTAAATTGCCCAGCGTGGCGTGGACTTTTTTAGGCTCTTTTGTTGTTACGCCTAAAATTGCAGTTAACATTTCTTTGGTGGTGGTTTTGCCATTGCTGCCAGTAATTGCAATCAAAGGCATCTCAAATTGATTGCGCCAGAATCTGGCCAATTGCCCCAGTGCCAAGCGCGTGTCATCTACCACAATCGCAGGCGATGCTTTTATTTGTGCATCTGATACCAATACCGCTGCCGCACCTTGCTTAATGGCTGCTTCAGCAAATTGATTGCCATCAAAATTTTCGCCCTTAATCGCCACGAAAAGTTGATTTTTAATGATATGACGGCTATCTGTGCCTACGCTATCTATTTCAAGATTTTGTGCATCAGTGCCTGCATACAACAGCTGGCCATTTACCGCTTTTGCGATTGTCGATAACTGCATCATGCTAACGATTCCACATAAGAATCCAGCGCTTTTTGCGCTTGTTCTATGTCATTAAAATAATGTTTTTTATCTTTTATTTCCTGATATTGCTCATGACCTTTTCCGGCGATTAACACGATATCGCCTGCTTTGGCGGCAAATATACCAACCGAAATCGCCTTGGTGCGATCTTGCTCAACCAAATAATTGCCCTGCATCCCTTGTAAAATTTCATTGATAATTTTGCGTTTGTTTTCATGTCTGGGGTTATCAGAAGTCACCACCACTGCATCCGCTAAATCGCTGGCAATTTTACCCATTAACTCGCGCTTGCCTGCATCGCGATTTCCGCCGCAGCCAAACACGCAAATCAGTTTTGCGCCTTGTGTTTTTTGCTGTTTAAGTGTGGTTAATACTTTTTCCAGCGCATCGGGAGAATGCGCATAATCCACCACGACCAACGGCAAATTATTGCCACCCAATTGCTGCATTCGTCCAGCCGCCGATTGAATATGTGCGACGGCTTCCACCGCATCTTTTAATGCAATATTGGATGCCAATAAAGTGCTTAACACCGCCAACACGTTATATACATTGAAGCGGCCGATTAAGTTTGCGCGCACTTTGGCTTGACCTTGCGGCGTGTTAGCTACAAAACTGAAATGGGTGTTTTCAAAATGCAGCTGCGTTGCGCGCACATCGCCATGCTCAATACCATAAGTCATCACAGGCGCACCTGCTAGTTTTAAGTCTTCTTCAATTTCTTGGCCAAAAATATCGTCACAATTTAGCACCGACATTTTTAAAGCAGCTGAATCAAATAAACGGCGTTTTGCAGCAGCGTATTCTGCTAATGTGCCGTGATAATCTAGATGGTCGCGCGATAAATTACTAAAAATGGCTATATCAAAATGCACACCATTCACGCGACCTTGATGCAATCCGTGCGACGAAACTTCAATTGCCACCACCTCTGCTGCTTGATTCAGATAATCAGCCAACATGGCTTGCAGTAAAATTGCATCTGGCGTTGTATTGCTGGTTTCAGTAAGCTGATTGGCAAAACCATTACCCAGCGTGCCAACCACCGCAGTTTTGCGGCCCAGATAATTAAAACACTGACTCAGCCACTGGGTAATAGAAGTTTTTCCGTTAGTGCCTGTTACGCCAATCGTCCACATTTTTGTCGACGGTTTTTTGTAAAATTGATCCGCAATATTACCCGCCTGCAAACGCAGATTTCTAATGCCAATATTTTCAATATCCCAGTCTGGATTCCAGTCAAAATCGATTGAATCCCACAATACAGCGCTGGCGCCATTTTTAATCGCATCGGCAATATAATGGCGCCCATCGCTTTTTTCGCCTGCATAGGCTAAAAACAGGCTGCCTTGCACCACTTTACGGCTATCCGCGGTAATGCTTTTAATGGGCGTTTTAACGCGGTAGCTTTGAATCGCTTTTGTCATATCACCTCTTTTTCATCCTCAACATCAGGTGATATCACGACATTATTATTCGGTGAATCTTGCGGGACAGCCAGCATGCGCAAGGCATCTGCCATCACCGCGCTAAACACTGGCGCTGCAACCGTGCCGCCATAATATTCGCCGTTAGTCGGCTCATCAATCATCACCGCCATAATTAATCGCGGATTGGATGCGGGTGCCATACCCACAAATGAACCGACATATTTATCTTTTTCATAGCCTGCCGGGCCTAATTTATGTGCTGTCCCAGTTTTTCCACCAACGCGATACCCCGCCACTTGCGCTCTTAACGCTGTGCCGCCTGGCAAAACGGCCAGTTCTAGCATCGCTTTCATGTCGTTAGCAACTTGCGCAGAAAATACTTGATGTCCCACAGTTGGCTCATTTAATTTAAGCAATGAAATGGTTTTAAGCTCACCTTCATTAGCGAAAACCGTGTAGGCGCGCGCCAGTTGCAGCAACGTCAAACTAATGCCATGACCATAGGACATAGTTGCTTGCTCAATTGGGCGCCAAGTTTTATAAGGCCTTAAGCGGCCCGAAGCCTCGCCTGGAAAACCAATATTGGCACGTGATCCAAAGCCAAATTGATTAAACGTGCTCCAAAGTGCCTCGCGTTTTAAGCTTAACGCCATTTTGGCCGAACCGACATTAGAGGATTTTTGGATGACTTCTGAAACCGTTAATACGCCGTGCGGATGCGCATCGTGTATGGTGGCTGTTCCAATTGTCATATAGCCAGGCGCAGTTTGAATTTTGGTATCTGGCTTAAAATCGCCAAATTCCATCGATGCCGCGACTGTCATCGGTTTTAAAGTAGAGCCTGGCTCAAACACATCGGTAATTGCACGGTTGCGTGTTTTTCCCATGATATTAACCGGATTATTCGGGTTATAAGTGGGTAAATTAACCATTGCTAAAACCTCGCCTGTTTTGGCATCTAACACAATAGCGGCGCCCGCTTTGGCTTTGTGTTTTTCTACCGCTTTTGCCAGCTCTCTAAACGCTAAATACTGAATGCGCCTATCAATACTTAACACTAAATCGTGACCATCTTGCGGCACTTTAACGTCTTCCAAATCTTCAACAATGCGACCTTGCCTGTCTTTAATCACCTTGCGACTACCTGCTTTGCCAGACAAATGACTGTTTTGTGCCAGTTCAAAACCTTCTTGGCCAATGTCGTTAATATCGGTAAAACCTACGATATGCGCGGTCACATCGCCAGCAGGATAAAACCGTTTGTATTCGCGCTGCAAGAAAACACCGGGGATTTCCAAACTCATGACTTTTGCGGCCAAATTGGGCGAAACGCGGCGTTTTAGGTAGACAAATTCACGCTGCAAGTTGGCCAGTTTTTTATCGACATCTTTATTTTTAAGGCCTAATAATTTAGCCAGTTTTTCTTTTTGCGTCTTGCTCGCCTTCACGTCGGGCGGGCTTGCCCACACCGACTCTACCGGGCTGCTAATCGCCAATAACTCGCCATTCCTATCAGTAATTTTGCCGCGATGCGCTTGCAAAGTTAAGGTGCGGCTGTAGCGCGCATCGCCTTTTTGCTGCAAAAACTCTTTATGCAAACTCTGCAAATAAATACCGCGTGCAAATAAGCCTGCAAAGCCGAGCAATACAGCAATCAACAATAGCCTGCGCCGCCAGGCGGGCAGTTTGACAATATGATGTTGTACGGAGTTATAAGCCATTTTCTTTATCATTAATTACCGAATTAACTCTACAGTGACTTCTTCTTTCGCAATCACCTGAATGCGTTTTGCGTCGGGCACCTGCATTTTTAATTTTTTCGCTGCCAAATCCTCAATACGCGAATGCATGGCCCAAGTACTTTGTTCTAATTGCAATTGACCAAATTCCGTTTCATATTTTTGCGCCAGATTCTGTTGTTTCTCCAGCTCAAAATACAGCTTGCGCGCTTTGTGCTGCGCGGTAATCACGCCCAAGCTCACGGTTATTAACACAAAAAAAAGTATAAAATTTAAGCGCGTCATGGTGTTAACTAATTGCCGTTCTCTCAGCCACACGCATCACCGCACTTCTGCTACGCGGGTTTAGTTTCACCTCACTTGCATTCGGTTTAATCGTCTTGCCAATTACCTTCAATCTTGGCTGCGGCAAATCGATGGCTTTCACCGGAAAGCGTGCTGGCAAATCATCGCGATTTTGTTCACCTTGAATAAAGCGTTTCACAATTCTATCTTCCAGCGAATGAAAGCTAATCACCACTAAACGCCCGCCTGTCGCCAATAAATCTAAACATCTAGGCAAAATTAGCGATAACTCTTCAAGCTCCGAATTGACGTAAATCCGTAAAGCTTGAAAGGTGCGCGTTGCAGGGTTCTGCCCCGGTTCGATCTTGGGGATTGCACTTGCCACGATCTTGGCAAGCTGTCCTGTAGTGGTGATGGCGCGCCCGTCTG
>JBKJRC010000010.1:0-43748 GCA_046594915.1 Methylotenera sp.
CTGGCACTTGCTCGCTTTGGTCCGGATGGACGATAAAAACTACTTCATAATGTCGCATGAAATCTCCTTGTGGTTTGCAGCCACCCGATATGCTGTCGGTGTGGCAAGGGTTGAAAAATACGCGATTATAGTCAATTAAGCTTTGTAAATCAATCGGATTGAGCGAATTATCAAGATAAATCAAACTTAAATTGCATTATCGAACATAATCATCGAACTTAATCTTAAATACAACTTATTTAATAAGTGCAACAAATGCAGCAAATTAATGCCTAATAGCATGCAAATAATAAGGACACATCATGAAAACCCACGATGCAATACATATAAATTTAGAGCAGCACCAAACACCCGTTAGTTTTTCAGACAAAGTAGCATACAGCTTTACTAAAGCCATGCGTTTTTTTGCGGATACTTTTTTTAGTGGCCGCTATGGCCATCGCGCGGTTGTGCTAGAAACGATTGCTGGCGTGCCTGGCATGGTGGGCGGCACTTTGCAGCATTTACATTCATTGCGCCGCATGCAATCGGATAACGGCTGGATACGCACATTATTAGATGAAGCCGAAAATGAACGCATGCACTTGATGACGTTTATTGAAATCGCCAAACCAAGCGCTTTTGAGCGTATTTTAATCGTTATCGCACAAGGCATTTTTTATAACTGCTTCTTTTTATTGTATTTAATTTCATCTAAAACCGCGCATCGCGTTGTGGGTTATTTTGAAGAAGAAGCGGTTTTTAGCTACACAGAATATTTAGCGGGCGTGGATAGTGGTAAATATGAAAATGTAGCCGCACCGCAATTAGCCATTGATTACTGGCACTTACAGCCTGACGCTAAGTTGCGTGATGTGATTATTGTGGTGCGCGCGGATGAAGCGGGGCATCGTGATGTAAATCATGATTTTGCCAATCAATTAAGTTAACACTATATTATTGGTTAACTTTTTAATGATTTAACTAGCCATTACAGCACTAGCGGATTCTTAGCATTTATTTGGGCTTATTTTTTTGCCCCGCTTTTAACACCACAATCATGGTCGACAAACATAGCGTAATCGCGTTGGCAATAATAATCGGCCAGTCATATTGCAATAAACCGTACACCAGCCACAACGCAACGCCCAAAGTAAAAATGGTATACATGGGAAGGGAAATACCCGATAAATCGCGCGTTTTGTAAGACTGCAGTGCTTGCGGCACAAAAGCAACGGTGGTTAAAACCGCAGCGCAAGCGCCAATAATTGGTGTAAAATCAGAAATTAACATAATAAATTACTTTAAATATTTCATATAGTAGATTGATTTTAATTAATTTATTTAATACTATTTTAAATCGGGCATTTCTGCGCCAAACACTTTTACTCTCAGCTTTTTAAGCTGATCTCTAAAATCAGCGGCTTTTTCAAACTCCAGGTTTTTAGCAGCATCGTGCATGCATTTTTCCAGACGCTTCATTTCTTTGGCCAATTGTTTTTCGCTTAAACTCTCATAATTGGCCTGATCTTGAGCGGATTTGCGTTCACGTTGCACTTCATCTTTATCGTAAACGCCATCAATCATATCTTTAATGCTTTTTACGATGCCTTTTGGCACAATGCCATTCGCTTCATTAAAAGCCATCTGCACGCCGCGCCTGCGTTCGGTTTCATCCATTGCCGCTTTCATACTGCGCGTGATTTTATTGGCATAAAAAATCACCTTACCGTTTAAATTACGCGCAGCGCGGCCTGATGTTTGAATCAAGCTGCGTTCAGAGCGTAAAAACCCTTCTTTATCCGCATCCAGCACCGCGACTAATGACACTTCCGGAATATCCAGCCCTTCGCGCAACAAGTTAATGCCCACCAACACATCAAATTCACCCAGACGCAAATCGCGGATAATTTCCACGCGCTCGACCGTATCGATATCGCTGTGCAAATAGCGCACTTTGACGCCATGCTCATTTAAATAATCGGTTAAATCTTCTGCCATGCGTTTGGTTAGTGTGGTTGCCAATACACGCTCGCCGACGGCAACACGTAGTTTAATTTCGCCTAATAAATCATCCACTTGCGTGTCGGCCGGTTTCACAATAATTTCCGGGTCAACCAAGCCAGTTGGGCGTGCAATCATTTCCACCACTTGCTGCTGATGGTTTTTTTCGTACTCGGCAGGCGTGGCGGAAACAAATACGCATTGACGCATAATGCGTTCAAACTCTTCAAATTTAAGCGGTCGATTATCCATGGCCGATGGCAAGCGCCAGCCGTAGTCTACTAAGTTGGTTTTGCGTGAGCGGTCGCCCAAAAACATGCCGCCCACTTGCGGCACAGTCACGTGGCTTTCATCAATAATCATCAGCGCATCATCTGGCAAATAATCAATCAATGTTGGCGGCGGGTCGCCTGGGTTGCGGCCAGATAAATGACGTGAGTAGTTTTCGATGCCTTTGCAAAAGCCAATTTCGTTCAGCATTTCCAAATCAAAGCGCGTGCGCTGCTCAATGCGTTGCGCTTCAACCAACTTGCCTTCTTTGATATAAAAAGCCACGCGGTCGACCAACTCTTTTTTAATCTTTTCCATCGCCTTCACTGTCGTCTCACGTGGAGTGACGTAATGACTTGAAGGATAGATGGTAAATCGTTGAATTTTATTAAATATTTGTCCTGTTAATGGGTCAAATAAAGTAATAGTTTCAATCTCATCATCAAATAAACTAACGCGCACTGCCGTTTCGTTATTCTCTGCAGGGAAGATATCAATCACATCGCCACGCACCCTAAAGCAACCGCGGCTAAAATCAAAATCGTTGCGGTCATACTGCATGCCGATTAGGCGGTCGATTGCATCGCGCTGACTGAGTTTTTCTCCCTGTTTAAGGTGCAGCACCATGCCGTGATAATCGCTCGGGTCGCCGATGCCGTAAATCGCCGAAACGGTTGCGACAATAATGCTGTCCTCGCGCTCTAGTAAAGCTTTGGTGGCAGAAAGTCGCATCTGCTCGATATGTTCATTGATTGAAGAATCTTTTTCGATAAACAAGTCGCGCGAAGGCACGTAGGCTTCTGGCTGATAATAATCGTAATAACTGACGAAATATTCTACCGAATTATTCGGGAAGAATTCGCGAAACTCACTGTACAACTGTGCCGCCAGCGTTTTATTGGGCGCCATCACAATCGCTGGCTTGCCTGTACGCGCAATCACATTGGCCATGGTGTAGGTTTTGCCAGAGCCTGTTACACCGAGAAGCGTTTGAAATTTTAAGCCGTCTTGAATACCTTGTGTAAGCTTATCAATGGCTTGCGGCTGGTCGCCTGCAGGCGGAAAAGGCTGATATAGCTGATATTTACTATTGGGGAATGTGACGAACACGCGATTTTACCTAAACTTAAACCTAAAAATTGAGCTTAATTCTAGCAGTTTTGCATCTAAATGCATTTTATTTGATTACAAGTTAATAGGATTTATCGTGCAATTGCGTAATTTGTTCATGTGACGAACTTATATCGAATAGACCAAGTCTTTATCAACAGAATAAATCGTTTGTTCATCAATATAACGATTCAACTAAATCTTAACTTAGATATTAAACTGGACCATAACTTAGGGGATTTTCATGCGTTTTTTAGTGTTAACTACAGCATTATTAACCACCATTTCATCTGCTTTCGCTTTTGAAACAGGCAAAATGATGGAAGCTTTTTGGGGCGTAGTCATGGTACGTGGCTACAATACCACTGGTGGTTTGTCCTATGGCTCTGGCGTGGTGGTTGCCGAAAACAAAGTATTGACCAATTGCCATGTGTTGCGTGCCACCAAACAACCCTGGGTTTCGCGCGGTGAAGATACTTATTCAATCACAGGCGTTAAGGTGGATGCCTGGCACGATTTATGTCTAGTTTCGACATTTTCCATGCCATTTAAACCGGTAGTTATGGGCAAAAGTACCGACCTTAAGCGCGGTCAAGAAGTGGCCGCGATTGGCCATTCTAATGGTGTGCCCGCCCCGCTGACTTCCAGCGGCACGGTGAAAGCCCTGTTTGATTCAGACAAAGGTAAAATCATCCGCAGCACAGCCCGATTTATGCTGGGTGCAAGTGGCAGCGGCTTATTTGATATGCAGGGCCGCTTAATCGGCATCAATACCTTTAAAACAGCTGGACAAGGCGGCAGTATTCACTATGCATTGCCGATCGAATGGCTGGAAGATTTGGAAAAACAGCCAGAAACAACGGTGTTTCCAGTCACTGGCAAAGCCTTGTGGGAAGAAGACGAAGATAAAAAACCCTTTTACATGCAAACTGCCGTGCCAGAATCGCGCGAAGACTGGCCAAAACTGGCTGAAATATCCGAAAGGTGGACGCAAGCTGAACCTAAAAATACCGAAGCTTGGTACGCATTAGGGCTTGCCAACGAAAACTTGGCCAAGGTTGATATTGCAGAAAAAGCCTATCAACAGGCGGCAAACCTGGATGCTAGTAATTTCGATGCTTTAATGCATTTAGGCATCATCGCGAAAAGTAAAGGCGACACTGCATCGATGCACCGCATTCAAATCGCTTTGAACGATTTAGATAAGGATTTGGGCGTTGAGTATTCTGAAATGATGGGTTGCGCTGGCGGATGTTAACCACTGCATGTTAACCACAAGCATAGTTAATTCTCTCCTATAATTAATCTGCCTGTTACATTCGCTAAATAATCTTACTTAACACTATTAGAGGCCTCAATATTGAGGCCTCTTTAGTTTGTTATCCGCATTGAAGTGATGATTCCTTAATCCTGCTTTTATGCGTAAAATACTGCATATTCATTGACTATCGTTCATAAGTATTAAGGAAAGTGCATTTTGGCCCATTCGTCTTCACCGCTTTTACCCACCCAAATCTTATCGCAGCGCGTTCAAAGCATCAAAGAATCCCCTACCCTAGCCATTACTGCCAAAGCAGGTAAATACAAAGCAGAAGGCCGTCCGATTATCGGTTTAGCGGCCGGCGAGCCAGATTTTGATACGCCACAGCATATTAAAGATGCCGCGATTGCGGCGATTAACGCGGGTTATACTAAATACACACCTGTCAGCGGCATTCCGTCGCTTAAAAAAGCCATTGTCAATAAATTTAAAACTGAAAACGGTTTTGATTATACGGTGAATGAAGTGATTGTGGGCGTTGGCGGCAAGCAAACCATTTTTAACTTATGCCTGGCGGTGCTTAATAGGGGCGATGAAATGATTGTACCCGCGCCTTATTGGGTCAGCTACGCCGATATTGCCTTGGTGGCTGAAGCCGTACCGGTGATCATTGAATGCGGGATCGAGCAAGGTTTTAAATTATTGCCAGCACAATTAGAAGCGGCCATCACGCCTAAAACTAAATTGGTGATGTTTAATTCGCCATCGAATCCAACTGGCGCGGTTTACAATTTAGCAGAGTTAAAAGCGCTGGGCGAAGTGTTGCTAAAGCACCCGCATGTATTGGTTGCCACCGATGATATGTACGAACATGTGAATCTTACGGGCGATAAATTCGACAATATACTTAACGCTACGCCAGCGTTAAAAGACCGCTGCATCGTACTTAACGGTGTTTCCAAGGCCTATTCCATGACAGGTTGGCGCATTGGTTACGCGGCTGGCCCGGCTTACATCATTAAAGCGATGGAAATTTTGCAATCGCAATCCACCAGTAATGCAACTTCTATCTCACAATACGCGGCTGTAGCGGCATTAAGCGGTTCGCAAGATTGCATTAAACCAATGGTTACGGCATTTATCGAACGCCACAAATATGTGGTAGACCGTTTTAACGCAATGCCAGGGCTTAGTTGTTTAATGGCCGGTGGCGCGTTTTACGCTTTTCCCGATGCGCGCACAGCGATTGTCCATTTACACCAAGCGGGCAAAATCAATGCCGCAACCGATATGGCTTTGGCGGAATATTTATTAGAAAGCTTTGATGTGGCGGTGGTGCCTGGTTCTGCGTTTGGTGCAGAAGGCTATTTCCGCATCTCGTTTGCCACTTCAATGGATAATCTGCGCGTTGCCTTGGATAGAATTGAAAAAGCGCTCAATTAAACGCTGTAATTAACCTAAACGCTGTAATTATCCTATACGCTATAGTTAACCAGTTAAAATCATCAAAAAAAGACCTGAAACAAGGTCTTTTTTATTGCTGAAATTTTGGTTATGGCTTTTTGTCGTAACCTTGCACCGTCACGCTGCCATTGTTTTCAAGAATCGCCAGCTTAACATCTTTAATTTCAAAAAAACCAGATTGGCGCAAGGTTGCATCCACTTCATCTTGTGTCAGTTTTGCATCGTTCATCACGTCTTTAAATAACTTGCCTTGATGAATGATTACCTGCGGCCTGCCTTCCAAAATTACTTCCATTTTTTTGCTCTTAAATGCGATTAAGCCGACTAAATAATTGATGCCGATCAACGTGGCTGCCGATATTAAGCCGCCAATCAGTGAGTTATCACCTCCAGTCATCGAATTTTGCACAGCGTTGGATAAAATAAGCAACAAGACTAAGTCAAAGGGTGAAAGCTGACCAATTTGTCGTTTGCCAGTTAAACGCAGCAACACAATTAAAAATGTGTAAACAATCAAACCTCTTAATATTAACTCCCACCAAGCTATTGATAGTTCAAACATACTATTACCCTTTAAATATTATTTAGCCTAGGTGTTGTTTAACTTAGGTGTGTTAATCGCCGCCAAATATCTCTCTAACAGAATCCAATGCGCCTGCCGCTTTAATTCCAATGCTTGTGCCAACACCTGGCCCTAAAATAGCCGTGCCTGCTGCAGCGCCAATTAATGCCATTTTAGAAGGCAATATGACTGGGTTATTGACTGTGCCAGCAACATTTAATGGAATGGCGGCCAAACCTGCGCTGTTATTTACTTTTACTTCTACCACACCATCTAATTGTTTATTCGGTTTCACCTTAACTTGCCCAGTTGCCGCCAGCAAACCAGAGCTGATATTCATATCCCGCAAATGATATTGCTTGCCAGACACATTGAGCAAGCCAGAAAATGCATCAAACTGTGTCTCCCCGCCGCTTTGGCTTCGCTTAACCAGCAAACTCGCCACTTTAACCAAATCCACGCCATGCAATACACCACGATTGATTTTAAATTTAAAATTGGCTTGCAAGCGCTCGGACAGTTGGCCGATTTCTTTCGCGCTTGCAGAAAAACTGCCATCGCCAAATAAACTTCCGCTCAAATAAATGGCTTTACTCATCATCATGCTAGGGTGCTTAATGGATAAACTCTTAACATTCAATTGTCCATTGGTTTTCCAATTAATTACGCCCTTACTTTCTTGCCAAGTTAACACTGCATTTCCAGTCAATTTTCCATCGTAAAGTGCAATATCCATTTTGGGTATGGTTAATCGATTCTCTTTAAGCTGCATTTTAAGTGTCGCTTGATCGATAAACAGCGGCAAACCAACTGGCAGTGTCCATTTATCGATATTCAGCGTAATTAAATGCGTATCGCCATCGGGCGTAATATCTGCTTTAAGCTTGCCATCCAGGCTTTTTATCAGCGCAGAATCTAATTGATTCAATTGAGTTAATGTAATTTCAGCATTCAAAATGGGCAGCTTTCTATCCGGCCAAATCAGCTGCAATTCATCTACATTAATATGTCTTACATTAACCGCTGCCGCTTCCGCATTCTCAAACTTTCTGCCAGGTAGCGCAGAAATAATGCTTAAAGCCGCTTGCTTGATCATCGGTTTAGTCACCCTCAAATCAAATTGTTTGGTTTGCGACAACAAAGAAGTTAATGTCGGCACAATCACCAGTTTTTCAATTGTCACTTCTTGATTCTTACCAACAACAATATCGCTGGCCACCAATCGTGGACTGGGCAAAAAAAGCAAATGACCGTTCGCAATCGTGACAGGCGCGCCTAATTTTTCGCTGGCAATGCGCTCAGCCTTCTGCAAATAAGTCTGCGTGGGTACCAAAAAAGGCAAGATAAACAATGCAACAATCACAAGCCCCGCGGCAAATGCTATTTTTTTAGATTTTTTCATTAATTAACCCAACAATTTTTGCGTGTAACGATTGACCAATAAGCACTTAGCCAGTATTATCACGCCTTCGTAAGTGTAACCGATTCCTCGATAGCTCAGTCGGTAGAGCAACGGACTGTTAATCCGTGTGTCCCTGGTTCGAGCCCAGGTCGAGGAGCCAAATATTTAAAGGCTAGCGTTTAGGCGCTGGCCTTTTTCATTTCTACTACGTGACAAACTCAGTACGTTGTCAACACTCCAACCAAGTTCGATTCTTGAAGCAGAGAACGCCAAATTCTCAGTTGCAAATTTTGCATAATGATCTACCATTGATTTGGTTTTCCAGCCGCCCAAATCTTTAAGTTCATCACAACTGGTTCCAGCTTGACGAGGCCAAGATGCCAAAGTATGCCTTAAATTCAGCTTTATATCTGCTTACTTGCATTTGCTACTCTGCAGTTCAGTTTCAACATTATTGAATGTCCACTGAATTCTGGGAAGTCCAATTGAGGTAATATTGTGATGTCAGCCTAAGTCAGATGAAAGACAAATTTGTCGCAAAAGCCCCTCTGGTAATAATGCCATTTTATGATGCTCTTTAAAGTCTCATTATTTGGTCAGCAAACTCCATAAGATTTGACGCTGTAATATCTGGCATTGGCACACCGATGGCTGGTAAAAAAGCATTGTGCGGCCTGGCAATGAGTGCACCTTTACAACCTGCGGCCTGAGCGCCCATCGTATCCCAAAAATGGCATGCTACGAGACACATGTCCGATGTGTCGACATGCATTTTCTTAGCTACTAAATGATAGGCTTCAGGGGCGGGTTTGAATTTTCGTACGGTCTCGACACTAAATGAGTGTTCGAAAAAACCGCTCAATCCAGCATTTTTTAGTGCTACAAGAGAGGATGAATTGACCGAATTTGTTAATGTCACCATTCTGAACTCTGCATCTTGCAAACGTTTTAGTGCAGGAACAACATCATGATGCGCAGGCATTTTACTCATGCGTGTAGTTAATTCGTTAATATCTACATCCGTGATTATCGCCCCATGTATAGCAGCAACCATTCTAAGAGTACCTACTGCCAGCTCACCAAACGGTATGTATAGCCCAGATAATGTCATGGTCTGAGAGTAGAGGATAAGTTGTGCGAACCACTCCCTCAATATAGATCTTTCACAAAAAACTCGATCAAAAAATGGTTCAAGTGATGTAATGTCAAGCAATGTCTCATTAACATCGAAAACAATAATCCTTGGTACTTTTTTCTGATACATTTCTTATCCTATCGCACTCAGGATTTTTTGAGTTGAGCCTATTTCGTCAATATTGCAAAATACATTATCTTCTAATGTTGCAAAATAAACTTTGAAAGAATGAGAATATTTTTTCAATTTAGTCATTACAAGTTCATCAAATTTGAAGTGCTAAGTATGAACAAAAAAATGAGCTGCACGACAAGGCGCAGCGCTATTATTCCAAATTGTAATTAACCTTCCATGAGATTAACTTCCACAATATTGGTAGCGAAATCCTTATAAACAGCGCCAACTTGTTTAGCCATCGTGTCAGGAAAGGCATGAAATTCACCTGCCTCAAGTGCCGCAATAATTGCCTGTGGAACTAGCGCAGCAGGCTCTGCGATTTCACCAATGCCTAGACCATGGGCCATATCAGTAGAAATTGGCCCCGGATGAACACTGATGACTCGGGTACCTTGTTCTTTTAAGGTATCACGCAGGCCTTGAGTGATTGAATAAGATGCGGCTTTGGATGCACAGTATGTTGTAAAGTCAGCAAAGGTTTTAATTGAAGCAACTGAGTTCAGTTGTGCGAAAGCGCCACCACCATTCTTTTTTAATACTGGGGCAAAAGCCTGCGCCATGCGAATCAATCCATAAACATTGACTTCCATTTCTTCTTGCAAGGAAGCGATCGCATTGCTTGCTAACGGGTTAGCGACATTTGCTATGCCTGCATTATTAATTACAACCTCAACATCTGTGGCCTTTTGTGCTGCTAAAGTGATGCTGTCTGGATTATTCAAATCAATATGCAAGGGAACAATACGGTTTCCGTAAATTGCGATTAATTCATCAAGTGACTCTAGTTTGCGTGCTGCTGCGTAGACTCTGCGCGCACCTGCACGGAGAAACTCCCCTACGATGCTTTTTCCAATTCCTCGGTTAGCACCAGTGACAAGAATAGTACGATCTTTTATTGAGTACATTTGAAATCTCCATTTTATAATTTAAAAAAGTCTAGTTTAAACCAACTGGTTTAAATATACGCCATCTAAACCGATTGGTCAATAATTTGATGAATTAGGAGAAGGGGATTAAGATGCTTATTCGACCAAACGCAGCGCTTGGGCAGAGATGGTAGTCAGTGCAATCTTGTCGAAAACACCGCGACCAAGGATTCTAATGGCAACTAGCATGGCAAGTAACGCTTTGGCAGTATCTATTGAATTAACGCCTTTCGATATATTGCCGCGCATCTGTGCCACTTCGATGCTACGTCTAAAAAAGGCCTCAATCTCTCTAATTCCATTATGAACAATACTGTTCACTTGGTTTCCATGAATGGCAAGTTCAGAGGCAGTGTTAACAATAAAACAGCCCTTTTTGTCTGTATCACATAGCGTTTCATCAACAATGCGCTCAAAAAATACATAAATAGCACGTTTGGGATCATCCATCGCCTCTAATTCAGCTAAAAACGCTCGGCGATTTTCTTGATCGTATTTCATTAAGGATTTGATGAATAGTTGCTCTTTACCGCCAAAAGCATTGTACAGACTTCCGCGAGTAATGCCTGTGGCAGAAATTAGGTCGGCAATGGAAGCTGGCTCAAAGCCTTTTCTCCAAAATACTTTCATCGCTTTGGTGATAGCTTCATCTTCGTTGAACGTTTTTTCCCAGGGCATAATTCTGTCATTAATGTCTATAAAGGGCTTAAATCTTAGCATGTTTAAACCATACGATACAAACTATATTATTAGTTCGCATTTAACGTACCTATTATGTCTAGTTAATTTCTGCTTTAGGTGGTGGTCGTTAATCAGCCTATAACCACAGTCAAAATCCAGCTGCCAGTTTCGTTAGTGTTGCTGAGTCATCTAGATTAAAAAGTCCTGCGCAAATGTGAGGCTTTTTTACTGTCTAGCCTCAAGTAACCGCACTCTTTTACCTTTTGGTTATGCAAACTTAGCAAACCAAGCATTTAGCGACACTGATTCATTGCGATTTCTGCTTGAGTACATTCGTGTTTTTGGCCTTGTTTGATGCTATTCTTCAAAATCTCCCAACTAATGATTTCATTACTTTTACTCTTTTTTTCGGTGGGATCAACTCTACTTTTAGTTTTCTGTTTAACTTCCTTTTTAGCAGGCTTGGCGTTCAACGAGTCCGATGGTTCTAATTTTTCTTGCATGAACGCATCACCTTCGCCATCAACATCAGCTTTTCTAATCGCTGTATCCGGTTTTACAGATAACGTATTTAGATTCGTTGATTGAGAGTCTTTAATCGGTAGTTTTTTAGCTATTTTATTAGACGTTTCTGAAGGAGTAATGATTAATTTGATTGTCGCAAATAACGCAATCAGAATAAACAAACTCGCCAATGCGTACCTCCAACTACCTGCATTTAAATTATCAGAGCTTTCATGTAATTTGAGATCATCCAAATTCAATGCCCGCTTTAAAATGGGTAACTGATTTTCAGAAGCTTGTTCTTGCATCAAACCGGTTAAATAAGCTTGATAATCAATTACGTGATTGTCGTGTTTGCTGCCTAAATCATCCAACAATGTTGAAACTGCTTGGGTTGATGAGGGCGTATTTTCATAATAAGCGCGGGACACTAAAATTTCATTCGGTTTTGCATGGCTCATCACTCGCCTTGCTGCATTAATGCTATCAGCAATAATATTGGATTGTGCATTAATGCCGTCTACCGCACTCACAGGCTGCAAGTGAATGCCTATGCGTACTGAAAAAGGTGTTGCGACTGGTTTATTGGACATTAAAATACTGTTAAGAATATCCCGTGCTATTAACATGGCATCTTCTGGCGTGCCTGTGTAGGCAATTTCTGCACCGTTATCAGTGATTAATATCATACGATTAGTCTGCCCAATGTATTTAAATGCGAGATTGAATACATGACTAATATGATTTTTAAATATTATTTGCTCGCTTATGGTTCTACTCGCGTCATTCATGCTAGGTAAAGAAACATTGCAGCAGATAGAAATGATATTCAGTTGCTCTGTCATGCTTTAGCTCGCAGCCGAGTTTAGTGACTGCCTAAAAAGCACTGTAGATAGGTTGATTTGTTTAATTTCTGTCAAAATAATTTTTGATAGTTAACGGGTGTTAAGAGAAACGCAATCATTACACGATTATGAACCTTGCACCTATCATATATGAAATTGCTTGCATGTGATTTTAGCGTTATTGTGTGGCGCCAAAACTTTAACCAGCGCTGAATTTCTCATCACAACCTAATTAATGAATGAAAACGGGTTATTTTATTTTTTAATAGCGCCAATGTCTTAAGTGCTTCATCTCCTGTTAAATAAAAAGACTACAATCAGGCTTACTCCATATCGTTATTTAAATATGTTCAGAGTTCCTCAGTTTACAGAACGCAGGGGATAAAACTTATTATATTAAACAGGACAAGCACTTCACTTTAAATGACCAAGCAAATAACCGAACTAAAACCCATCAGTCCAGTTAAAAATAATAAAAAATTATCTACTGTTATTGCGCATAGCGAATCCATTAAAGACTTGGTACAAATTTGTGCTGATGATTTATCTGTGGTAAATACTGTGTTAAAAAAAGAACTCTCGATTAAAAATCCACAGCCTTCTATTAAAAAAGCCATCAAGAAAAATTCAACCGTAGAAAATAAAGTGCAATCAGCGGTTGATGAACTAGAAGTTGTAAATAATGCATTAAAAGACGAAGTAAATGAGCGAGAAATAATTGAAAAAGAGTTGGAAGAAGTCATCGTAGAAAGAGATGTTGCTACCAAAGCATCCTTGCACGATTTACTAACAGGACTTCCCAATAGAGCATTATTTTATGACAGGCTTGAGCATGGATTGGAACAGGCAAAGCGGCATCAGTGGAATTTAGCGGTGATGTTTTTAGATTTAGATAACTTTAAGCAAATTAACGATCAATATGGGCATGACATTGGCGATAAAGTGCTATTAACCGTCGCCAAAAAACTGAAAGAAAACACGCGGAGCGACGATACAATTTGTCGCTTTGGCGGAGATGAGTTTTTATATTTGTTGATGGAAGTAAAAAGTAAACGTGAAGTGACTAAAATCATTAAAAAATTACTTAAAGCCATCGCAGTGCCCTGCGACGATATCGCTCAAAATTTGGTTGTAAAAATAAGTATTGGCGTTTCATTATTCCCTAAAAATGCGGATAATCTAGAAGCCCTAATTAAAAGTGCTGATGACGCGATGTATGTGGCCAAAAAAGGTAAATCAGGTTACGCTTTTGCTTAATTACAATAGTATTGTTTCTAGTTAGGTTTGCTAACTTTAACTCGAGCCGATAATTCAGCTTACGTTTTTATCTGGCTTGGTTTTAATTAATTTCACAAAACAAACCCTAAAAAGCCTCACAGTATTGTGTGGCTTTTCTTATTTTCTTATTTTCTTATTTTCTTATTTTCTTATTTTCTTATTTTCTTATTTTCTTATTTTCTTATTTTCTTATTTTCTTATTTTCCGGTTTGCCCATTTAAGAAATTAGTCTACGGCTGACATTAAGTTGTTGTTGCGGCCGCGAACAAACCGATATAATAAAAGGCTAATGTAACTTTTAATGCTTGTTAACGTTAATCGGTTATTAGCGACTTAATCAAAAAAATTTGGCCTGTTTAAGTGGTTAACTATATTACTCATTCATCCGTTAACTACTCATTCCAGTAGATCAAATTCATTCTTTAAAGATAATCATGATGGAAAATAAAACAGCTTTGCAACTCGACATAGCCGAACTGATGGTTCAGGCATTAAATTTGGACACCACAGCAGTTGAAATTGACCCAGAAGCACCACTTTACGGCGACGGGCTTGGCTTGGATTCGATTGATATTCTTGAGGTAGCGTTGGTGGTTTCTAAACGCTACGGCTTACAGCTAAAAGCAGACAGCGAAAACAATCATCAAATTTTCAGTTCATTGGGCAATCTTGCCGATTATGTTGCCGCACATAAAACAATCTGAGTGATTAATCAGCGTAATGCCTAAGTTAGCAATGTCTGCGTTCACCATTTTTGGTTTCCCAATATCTGGTTTTATCCGCATCGCACGGCGGGTTAGCATCGCCGCCGCGATTGTGATTTATGCGTTGCTGGTGCATCACGTTAATACGTCAGGTCAATCCAGCGCATTTGGCGCAATTTTGGCAATAATACCAATATTTATCGTGGTCGTTACGTATGCCTTTAAAGCCAAATCACGCTTAATCGGCATTAGCTCATTGCTGATTTTTTGTGTCGCTTGCTGGCTGTTATGGTCATTGGTCAAACAGCACACTGGGTTGGTATTCTGGTTGCTAGATATTGGATTGATGCTGGCTTTGTTGGTGACTTTTGCGCGATCTTTGGTATCAGGCCGCAAACCCTTATGCGTGCATTTTGCCGAAATAATCAATGGCGGCGCGTTGTCACCTGAACACGAAAATTATGCACGCAAAGTAACAGTGGCTTGGGTGGTGTTTTTTGCGCTTATTATCGTCATTTCAACATTATTGTTTTTTCTGGCAGCATTGGCAATTTGGTCATTTTTTGTGAATTTTTTAACCTTGCCGCTAGTAGGGCTGATGTTTGCAGGTGAGTTCCTGTTACGTCGACGTGTGTTAACAGATTTGCCAACTGGCCATGTACTGGATGCGGTGCATGCCTATTTAGATAAATCTGCGCATGAGCGATAATTTTAGGCGGCAAATTTTAATGCAGCAGATTTTTAAGTTCGATCAGTTATAACGCTATTTTTCATGCAAAAGTACCCGTTAATCACGCATCAATCTTTAAATAAAACCATCGCATGGCGCAAAGGCAAGGCGATTTCTGTCGAAAAATTTCTAGCTCACGTTAATCATTTGGCAGCTTTATTGCCTTCTGGCAAGCACATGCTCAATTCGTGTCGCGATCGCTACCATTTTACTGTGGGTTTGGCTGCAGCGATTGTTTGCAACAAAATAAGTGTGTTACCACCCACCCACACCCCAGAAATGGTGCGTCAGCTGCAAATTTTTGCGGCGGATGTATTTTGTCTGCATGATAGTAACGATTGTGATATTGCGTTGCCGCAGTTACGTTATCCACCAATGCCTGAAAATTACGCTACAAAAGTAGCTATGCCTCAGATTAATGCACAGCAATTAGTAGCCATTGTATTTACTTCAGGCTCAACTGGCGCGCCTATCCCACATTCAAAAAGCTGGGGTTCCCTTGTGCGCAATGTGCAAGCGCAGGCAAAGCGGCTTGGCTTACTAACAGAAGTCGATTACAGCATGATCGGCACAATCCCACCACAGCATATGTATGGCTTAGAATCGACAGTATTGTTGCCCATGCAAACGGGCAATGCCTTAAGTAGCACGCAGCCATTTTATCCGGCAGATATTGCTAGTGAGTTGCAAGCAACCCCTGCGCCGCGCATCTTAGTTTCTACCCCGCTACACCTGCGATTGTTGCTTGATGCGGAGCTGCAAATGCCAGAACTGGCGTTAACATTATCAGCGACCGCACCATTATCTGTGCCGTTAGCGCATAGAGTTGAAAAATCTCTAAAAACACCATTAATGGAAATTTATGGCAGCACAGAAACAGGACAGATTGCGACACGCCGCACCACCCAATGCACTGCATGGCAGTTACTGCCAGACCTAAAGTTAACACAGCGAGGTGAGCAAATGTGGGCAGAAGGTGGGCACGTAGAAGCCTCCACACCACTTAACGACATCATAGCGCTGACTGATTCTAACCATTTTTTATTACATGGCCGCACCCAGGATTTGATTAATATTGCTGGTAAACGCAGTTCGCTGGCCAATCTTAATCATCATTTGAATGCGATTAAAGGCGTAATTGACGGTGCCTTTTACATGCCAGATGAGCACTCGCATGATCACGTCACTCGTTTAAGTGCATGTGTTGTAGCGCCGACTTTATCGGCTTCTGCTCTGCTGGCAGCATTGCGTTTACGCATAGACTCAGTCTTTTTGCCTAGGCCATTGTTATTTGTCGAAACTTTGCCTCGCAACGCCACAGGCAAATTGCCGCGCGAAGCATTAAAAAATCTTTTTGCATCTTCATTGCATAAAGATTTAAGTTGTACGTAGCGTTGAAAAATATGTTATGAAAAAGCAAACCCCTTTAAAAATATCGGCTAATCATCCTGCTTTTGCGGGACACTTTCCTGGGACACCGATTGTGCCTGGCGTGGTGTTATTGGATGAAGTGATGCACGCAATTTTCATGGATACTGGCTTGGCTGAAACCGCTTGGCAAATTAGCTCTATCAAATTTTTAAGCCCATTAAAACCTGATGAAACGGTCATGATTGAACACGAGCAACTCGCCAATGGCACGATAAAATTTGTAGTCATAAAACATGATGTGCTTGTAGAAAGCCGCCAGATTGTGATTGGTAGCCTTGTTGCAAGCCAGGTAGTTTTAGATAGTTAACATGATAGGGCCTATAAAAAAAGACGAGGCAAAATCTGCAACTTTAGAATCTGCGCCGTTAAAATCTGCTCACTGGATGAAGCGGCAAGAGCGCAGCAATATGCATATGCTACTTGTGATGAGCTGGATATCACTAAGATTAGGACGCACAGTTGCTCGTTCCGCATTGCATTTGATTGCAGTCTATTTTGTATTATTTGCGCCAGATAGTCGCCGTGCCTCACTTAGCTATTTGCCTCGCGCACTGGGACGTCCAGCAACTTGGGTAGATTTGTATCGGCATTTTTTCTATTTCGCCGCCACCATTCACGACCGCATTTATCTGATTAATCGCCGTTACGATTTATTCGATATTGAAATAAAGGGTGCGGAAAATATCCATCCGTTGATTGATGCAGGCAAAGGCGTATTTCTGATGGGCGCGCATCTCGGTAGCTTTGAAGTCATGCGCGCAATCGGGCGGCAAGTGCCAGGCCTGCGTGTGGCGATGGTGATGCATGAAGATAATGCGCAGAAAATAAATGGCATGTTGGCAGCGATTAATCCGGAAGCCTCTATGGACGTTATTCCTTTGGGGCGCATTGATTCTATGCTGCAAGTGCAGGACAGGCTTAGTGACGGCATGCTGGTTGGCATGCTGTCAGACCGC
Organism: Methylotenera sp.; assembly: GCA_046594915.1. GTDB lineage: Bacteria > Pseudomonadota > Gammaproteobacteria > Burkholderiales > Methylophilaceae > Methylotenera_A. The sequence goes on from JBKJRC010000010.1 coordinate 17,420, forward strand.
ACACTAGGTAATGAGCCAATGGCACAAATAAATTTGCTGGGCGCTAGCGCTGCGCTGCCAACAGGCCCATTTCGCATGGCGGCATTATTGCGCCGCCCAGTGGTGTTTATGGCAGGATTGTATATGGGCGATAATCGCTACCAAGTGCATTTTGAAACGCTGGCTGATTTTTCGGCTATCCCTAGAGGTCAGCGTGACCAAGCCGTAGAAATGGCGATTGCGCGTTACAGCGAGTTACTGAATCGCTACACGCGTTTAGCGCCTTACAACTGGTTTAATTTTTTCGATTATTGGCAATCCGTGCCTGCGTCTTTGCATGACAATAATAAATAAGGGTTTATGATTAAGATAAAAGCAAATCATGGCAGTTTTTTTTATGTAATGATAAAGCACTTGCTTTTATTAAGCGTGTTCTTGTTGCCAAGCATCGGCCATGCAGAAGGCGACTGGAATATCGAGCAACTGATGCAGTCTTTGGCTGCTACCCGCTCTGGTCATGCAAGTTTCATTGAAATAAAATCCATCGCTATCTTAGATAAACCTGTGGAGTCATCTGGCGAATTGTTTTACAGCGCACCAGACCGCCTGGAGAAGCGCACCTTAAAACCCAGAGCTGAAAGCATGTTGCTGGACAAAGGCAAATTAACGGTCGAGCAACGTGGTAAAAAACATGTGCTGCGCCTGCAAAACTATCCTGAAATAGCTGCATTTATCGATAGCATCCGCGGCACCTTAGCAGGAGACCGCAAAGCACTGGAACATAATTATCAATTGAGCGTGCAAGGTGATGAACAAAGCTGGAATCTCACTTTATTACCAATCGAAGCTAAAATGAAAAAAGTGGTCGCAAAAATTAGGATTGCAGGTTCTGGCAATCTATTACAAACAATTGACATTGAGCAGGCGGATGGCGACAGTTCGCAAATGACTATTACGCCCTTGCCCGCGTTATAAACGAATTATTTTGCTACTTTTAAAGCCTACATTCTTTTGAATCTAACTGCATTACAACGCTTTAACAAAGCCAAGAGCGCAATCGCCATCTGGCTGCTATTGATATTCGTCAGCCTGGTAATTATTAGCCGTAGCCACTTTACGGCAGATTTATCGGCTTTCTTGCCAAGCCACCCTACGGCTGAGCAGCAATTACTGATGGATCAACTTAAAGATGGATTGGCCTCGCGGTTGATATTGGTGGGCATAGAAGGCGCTGATGCAAATACGCGCGCAACACTTTCCAAAGAAATTGCATTTACATTGCGCAAAAATGCTGCGTTAGTCACTGTTAATAATGGTGAGCCAATCAACACTGAAAATGACAGGCGTTACCTTTTTAACAACCGCTATGTGTTAAGTCCTGCTGTCACACCCGCGCATTTCACTGTGGATGGCTTACAAGCCGCGATTAGCGACAGTATTGACCAAATTGCCTCGCCTGCTGGCTTACTGTTTAAGTCACTACTGCCGCGCGATCCAACAGGCGAGATGCTGCAATTATTAAACCAAATGAATACGGATAACCGCCCACAGCTAACAGATGGCGCTTGGGCTTCAAAGGATGATAATACGGCCTTGTTATTGATACAAACGCGTGCGCTGGGTTCTGATACCGATGCGCAAAAGCAGGCGATGCAGACAATTGAAACTGCATTTAGCAAAGCATTGGCCAACGTAAAATATGCGAATGCAAACCCTGCAACATTGTTAATGACTGGACCAGGCGTATTTTCTGTGGTGGCGCGCGACACCATTAAAAGTCAAGTACGCATCATCTTTATCGTCAGCACCTTATTGATTGCCGCATTGTTGCTGGCAGTTTATCGTTCGCTTTCTGCCCTACTACTTGGTTTTCTGCCAGTGGCGACTGGCATATTGGCAGGCATTGCGTCCGTCAGTTTAGGTTTTGGTGTGGTGCATGGCATTACACTGGGGTTTGGTACGGCTTTAATTGGCGAAGCAGTCGATTATTCCATCTATTTATTCATGCAATCGAATTACGCCGCGGATGGCAACAATGAACAAAATCGCAAAAATTGGATAATGCACGTTTGGCCAACCGTCAGGCTGGGCGTGCTCACTTCAGTATTTGGCTTTGCCGCATTATTACTATCAGGCTTTCCTGGTTTAGCACAGTTGGGTTTGTATTCAACCGCTGGCTTAATTGCCGCTGCCGCTATGACGCGTTATGTGCTGCCGCATTTGCTGCCTGCAAGCTTTAAAATTCAAGACGTGAGTAAGGCTGGATTAAAACTATCACGCTATGCACAACTGGCTAGGCGGCTGCGCTGGCCTGCTATCGGGCTTATTGTGGCATCCAGCGTGGCGGTTTATCAGCATCATCATCATTTGTGGAGTACAGAGCTTGCAGCTTTAAGCCCAGTATCCGCGGCGAATCAAGCGCTGGATACAAGGCTGCGCGCTGGCATGGGCGCGCCTGATGTACGTTACGTTGTGGTGGTTTCTGGCGATAGTCAAGAGGCGGCATTAGTTGCCGCCGAAAAGGTATCCACAGCGCTGCAGCCATTAGTCAAAACTGGCACACTCTTAGCCATTGATAGCGCTAGTCATTATCTGCCTAGTCAAGCCACTCAACAGGCGCGATTATCCAGCTTGCCTGTTGCCGCTGAATTAAAGCCTAGATTAGATAACGCCATTAAAGATTTACCCGTTCGCGCCCAGGTATTTGCGCCATTCTTGCAAGATGTAGAAGCTACGCGCAATCTTCCTTTGTTGCAGCGTAGCGATCTAGACGGTACTTCAATGGCGATGGCGGTGGATGCGATGTTATTACAACAAGGCCATCGCTGGAATGCATTAATTCCGCTGACTGCGCCTGAAAGTGGCAACATAGATGCTGATAAAATACGCGCTGCCTTAGATAATGCAAAGGTTAAAAACGCATTATTTGTCGATATGAAAACTGAATCTAACCGTTTATATGCATCTTATATGCATGAGGCTATTCTGTTATCGCTGGCTGGTTTATTGGCGATTGTTATTTTGCTGCTATTTGCCCTGCGCTCGCTTGAGCGTGTGTTGGCAATTATCGCGCCACTGGCAGCGTCGGTGTTAACAGTGACGGCAGGCTTGGCTTTATTTGGACAGCAATTGATTTTATTGCACTTGATTGGCTTGTTGCTGATTATAGCGATCGGCTCCAATTACGCATTATTCTTCAACCCGCCACTTAACCAAGATGCACAGGCAATTTCGCCACGCACTTATGCTTCACTACTGTTTGCGAATGTGGCAACGGTGCTAGGGTTTGGGCTATTAGCGTTTTCTAACGTGCCTGTATTGCAAGCGATGGGCGTTACGGTGGCGCCAGGTGTCATAGTTGCACTAATATTTTCAGCCGTGTTTGCACGCAACACGCACCTTCATAAGGACAAGGTTTAATGCGCCATCTCACGCTACTGATTAAGCTATCTATGGCCTTGCATCTACTGGTATTAATAGGCTTATTTATTTCGCCAAACTTATGGCAATGGCTGTTAGCGCTATTTATCCTTAATCATTTAGTGATTGCAACGGTGGGCTTGTGGCCACGCAGCAATTGGCTTGGGCCAAACTGGACCCAACTACCGATTGCAGCAATTAATCGCAGTGAAATCGCATTAACAATCGATGATGGTCCTGACCCGTTAGTGACACCACAGGTGTTAGCTATACTAGACCACTATGAAGCTAAAGCGACCTTTTTTTGCATTGGCAATAGAGCCATACAACAGCCGGAACTATGTCGCGAAATTGTAAAACGCGGACATAAATTAGAAAATCATAGCCAGCAGCACCGGCATTATTTTTCGCTGTTAGGATTGAATGGATTCACCCGCGAAATTAAGTCTGCACAGGAAACAATTTTTAACATTACTGGTGAGCGCCCACAGTTTTTTCGCGCACCCGCTGGCTTGCGCAACCCTTTTTTGGAACCCGCGCTAAATCGTTTAGGTTTACGGCTGGTTAGCTGGTCAGTGCGTGGTTTTGATACGCAAGTAATCAATGCAGCAAAAGTAAGTAAAAAATTGTGTGCAGGCTTACGCCCAGGCGCGATATTATTGCTACACGATGGAAATGCCGCACGCACCAAGGAGAATATTCCGATTATTTTGGCAGTATTACCTGCTTTATTGCAAGCAGCAAAAAAGCAAAACTTGCATTTTGTGACCTTGCAAGATGCCGCATTATGAATACTGAAAATAACGTCATGCGCATAACCATACTCATATTAATCGCCTAAATTAACGATCCAAATAATGCACCAATTAATCACACTTAAAATTAACACACCGAGAATGTGTAGAGGTTTTTAATGAAAGCGATGATAAAGCCTTTATTAATGTCGCATTTCACCGCCACGAGCTGTATTGGGCAAGGTTTGCAACAGACATTAGACGCCTTGCGCCAAGGCAAGCAAGGACTAAAGCCTTGCGATTTTGAAACGGTAGACTTAAGCACTTTTATTGGTGAAGTTAACGCTGTAAATGCGGTAAAAATGTCAGCAGATATGGCTGACTATAATTGCCGCAACAACCGTCTGGCGCAATTAGGTTTAGAACAAGATGGGTTTAATGACGCGGTGATTATTGCAGCAGAAAAATATGGACGCGAGCGCATTGGTGTGTTTATAGGTACTAGCACCTCTGGCATTTTAGAAACAGAAATAGCTTTTCGTCACCGCGACTCTGTGACCGGCGCCCTGCCCGCCGATTTTATTTACAGTAAAACGCAAAATACGTTTTCAGTCGCCGATTTTACACGGCAATATTTTAAGCTAACTGGCCCTGCTGTCGTCGTCTCCTCCGCCTGTTCATCCAGCGCCAAAGTGTTCAGTTTGGCGCGCCGCATGATTGAAGCTGGCTTGATTGATGCCGCTGTAGTGGGCGGAGTTGATACTTTGTGCCTGACGACTTTGTATGGCTTTAATTCTTTAGGTTTACTTTCTCCACACGCCTGCCGCCCTTACGACATGGCGCGTGACGGTATTTCGATTGGCGAAGCCGCCGCGTTTGTCTTATTGGAAAGATCTGATGCGAATTTAAAACCAGACGCAATCTTGCTATTAGGCATCGGTGAATCCAGCGATGCCTATCATATGTCGTCACCGCATCCAGAAGGTTTGGGTGCGCGCATGGCGATGCAACAAGCGCTACAAAGTGCTGGTTTAATGCCAACGGCTATTGATTACATTAATCTGCATGGCACTGCTACGCCAAGTAATGATGCCGCAGAGGCGAAAGCTGTTGCCGCGGTATTTGGCGATGCTACAACGCCTTGCAGCTCAAGCAAAGGTGCAACTGGCCACACATTAGGTGCGGCGGGCGCCGTGGAAGCAGTGATTTGTGCCTTGGCGTTACAACATGCATTTATTCCTGGCGGATTGAATACTGCAGAAGTTGACCCATTACTTAACATGAATTATCAGCTAAAAAATAGCAACCAAACCTTAGCACGGACGATGAGCAATTCATTTGGTTTTGGTGGCACTAATTGCAGTCTGATTTTTGGGCTTGCGCAAGCGGAAAGGCGCGTTTAATGGCTACCGAATTAACAGCCTACATTGAAGGCATCGGCCTATTAGGTCCAGGCTTCACGGATTGGTTTAGCGGACGCGATGTATTGGCTGGATTGCAAGCTTATCAGTCATCTAAAACGGTGATTCCTGCGCCTGAATTATTACCCGCTGCAGAGCGCAGACGCGCCAGCGATATCGTTAAAGTGACTTTGGCCACTTCGCTAGAAGCCATTGCTGGCGCTGGTTTACAGCAAGAAAATTTACCCAGTGTGTTTTCTTTTTCCAATGGTGATGGGGTTAATTGCCACACGATTTGCGAAATGCTGGCATCAGAGGACAGACAAATTTCACCCACACGTTTTCATAATTCCGTTCACAACGCCGCCGCTGGTTATTGGAGCATTGCGACTGCAACCATGGCAACATCATCGGTGCTATGCGCATTTGATGCCAGTTTTGGCGCTGGTTTGTTAGACGCATTAACGCAAGTGGTGGTGGATGATACGCGTTGTATTTTAATGTGTAGTGATACGCCCTATCCCGAACCAATGTTTACTAATCGCCCAATACCCGATAATTGCGGTATCGCGTTAATACTCGCGCCACAAGCTAGCGCAAAAACCGTCACTCAAATAAAAGTCAGCATTACTCATGATAAAGCTGACCAATTCGATGATATCGCACTGGAAGCTTTGCGTTTGGCGATTCCTGCCGCGCGTGGCTTGCCGTTATTGCAGGCAATCGCGCAACAGAAAAAGCGTCGCGTGGTGCTGGATTACCTTGATACCATGCGTTTAGCAATAGTGGTTAGTCCATGTTAAATCCAGGATTAAACCAAGAATTAAACCAAGAATTAAACCAAGAATTAAACCATGCTTGGATTGCAAGGCATATCCCACATCAAGGCAGCATGTGTTTATTAAGAAATGTATACGCTTGGGATGAACAAAAAATTGTATGCCTTGCCGACAGCCATCGCAGACTGGATAATCCTTTGCGTGCGCATGGCCAATTAGGTATCGCTTGTGGGATAGAGTATGCCGCGCAGGCGATGGCAGTGCATGGCGCTTTGTTGGCACCTGCCAATAGCGAAAAACCTAAAGTAGGCTATTTGGTCAGTGTGCGTGGCGTCACGATGGCCGTGACACGATTGGACGATATCGAGCCTGATTTATTAATCACCGCGGTTTGTATTATGGCAAGTGAAAGCAATATGCTGTATCAATTTACGGTGAGTGCAAACGATAAAATGTTATTAGAAGGACGCGCCGCAGTGGTATTAAATGCAGATTCACTGCTGATTAATGCTGACAATTAACTCTGAGTTAACACATAAATTTAAGCAGAAAGTAGCGCATGAAAAGAGCTTTAGTTACAGGCGGCAGTGGCGGTATTGGGGCTGCCATTAGCCGCCGCCTTGCCGCAGATGGCTACGATGTTTATATTCACGCCAACCAAGGTATTGCGACTGCGCAGCAGTTAGCAACAGAAATCTGTGCCGCTGGTGGCAGTGCTAATGCTTTGCAATTTGATGTGACGGATAGCGCCGCAGTAGCGACAGCATTAAGCCCATTAGTCGAAAACGAACCTATTCAAATAATAGTCAATAATGCCGGTATTCATGATGACGCCGTCTTCCCAGGCATGCGCGCAGACCAATGGCATCGCGTGATTGATGTATCCGTTAATGGTTTTTTTAACGTGACGCAACCGTTAATGATGCCCATGATACGCAGTCGCTGGGGCCGTATTATCAACGTATCGTCTATTGCCGCAATCACTGGCAATCGCGGTCAAACTAATTATTCTGCCGCAAAAGGCGCATTGAATGCGGCAACCAAATCGCTGTCACTTGAGCTTGCAAGCCGTGGCATTACGGTCAATGCCGTAGCGCCAGGCATTATAGATACTGCGATGAGTGAAAACGCATTTGATGCCAAAGCGATTGCCAATATGGTGCCGATGAAACGCGCTGGCACGCCAACGGAAGTGGCTGATTTAATTAGTTTTCTTGCTTCTGATCAAGCGACGTATATTACCGGGCAGATTATTTCGATTAATGGTGGCATGATTTAAACGCCATTAACTGATTAATAAACGCCGCATCAATAACATCGGTAAACGCAATATAAAACCGATAAACAACCGTGTATACATCCAAGTTAACAGTATATTGTCACGCAAATAACGAAAATGCGAAACACCGCCTTCATCGGTGCTGTAATAACGCACAGGCGCGGGCAAATTAACCGCTTTTACGCCACGCCAGCTAAGCCTTATTGCGGCTTCTGGGTCAAAATCAAAATGCCGCATCCAAGGCTGAAAGCGCATCACTTTTCTAAGCGGGTCAATCGGATAAACCCGAAAACCAAACAGCGAATCGCCAATGCCCGCCCATAACGTTTCGACATTAGTCCACCAGTTAGATAGTTTTCGTCCTTGCACCCTAATATTGGGCGCGCTGGCATCAAATACCGGCTTGCCCAGAATCATCGCATTGGGCTGCTTGATGGATTCAGCCATAAAAGTGGGAATCAAGTCGGGCGGATGCTGACCGTCGGAATCCATTGTCAGCGCATGAGTAAATCCTTCGGCAGCGGCTAAATGCAACCCTTGCAATACCGCGGCGCCCTTGCCTTTGTTCTTAAGCAAATGAATCACACGCAAACCAGCATCTTCTAAAGCCATGCCTTGTAAAGTGACTTCCGAGCCATCGTTACTGCCATCAATCACCACCCAAACTGGGTTCCAGTATTGTCGCGCTGAACGCACAGTCGCAACCAGTTTTTTGCCTGGATTATAGCTGGGGATTAGGACGATGTGGCTGGTAGAAGCAGCAATCATGACAAAGTTGTCCCCTTTAACTTAGGGCTGTGCGACGGGCGGTCAGAAAAACCATCACTTTGTGCAGTGATTGCAGGGATAGTAAACCCTTGGCTAGAAGATTGTTGCGCTGAAGGCGTTAATGCCCGCGAAAAATAGTCTTCAAGCTCCGCAATAAACTGGTGTGTATCTTGTGGCGGATTAAAACGCTTGCCAAGCCTTATTTTGTAACTCACAGGCATGATTGGCTTACGGAATAAAGACCAGCCTTTACTCAAATAATGTGAATTTGTTTCAATTAACACCGTTTGCACTGGCACTTTCGCTTGCATGGCAATCAGTGCGATGCTGCCTTTTAACGCATTAATCGGTTGATTAACGGTACGAGTACCTTCAGGAAATAACAGCAAATGGCTGCCCGTTTTAAAATCTTCATTCGCTTGCATGACCATTTGGCGTATGGGTTCGTTGCGAATATAACGCGCCAAGCGTGCGCCTGCTCCCAAAAAAATATTGTTCATCAGCTCTGCCTTCATCACGCAGGCCACGTTGGGTAAACGCGAAATAATCATCACCGCATCGAGTAAACTAGGATGGTTTGGCGCAATAATCAGCGACGATTCGCCGCGCAACATATCCAACTCGGTTAAATCAAAATGACAACGCTTCGAAATACTGAGGCTGGCAAGATAGGCCCGAAAAGCAATCATAATGGCATAACGGCCTAAACGCATTGCATAGCGTTTTGGCAAAAATGGATAGAGCACAGTAGCTATCAGCGACCAGACCAGACTGAGAAAACCCAGCCAGAACAACCCGATATACAACACAATATAGTCATATAGCATCAGCAACCTATCTTGTGTGGCGTTTAACTTCATTTTATATTGGGGAGGGATGAAATCTGGCCGGCGGTTGCTTCAATTTCCACCAATAACTCTTGGCGGCAGATATCTGCCTGTATAAAAACCGCTTTAATTGCGCCGCCAATCTGTTTTTGCATTTCTGCTTGCACTAAAGTTAAGTCTTTTGCATGGCGAATATACACCCTGAAATATATATTGTGCAGATCAAATTTCTGCTCACCTAACATGCGATTAGCCTCAGCAATCACCGCATCCAGATTCACCAATGTTTCCCTGGTTTGCGCCACCACATCTCGCGGGTGCAACGTTAAATGCCCGACTATGCTGGCCGTGCCAGATATAAATAACAGCGCATCTTGCGCAATACTTAATAAAGTCGCACGTGAAAAACTGGGCGTACGCGGGCCATATTCTTCAGGATATTCATAAGCATTGATTTGACGCGGGTTTTCGATGGCAACTGGTGCTTGCCTTCCCAATAGAAAAGCGATGGTTAAAGGCCCATCGACTAAACCTAATGCACAAGCGGCTGGTAACTGATCGCCTATCTCACCATCGCAGGCTAAAAACGCCTCTTTGCGACCCACATTAAACTGGCGATAACGTTCTAATCCATCGTTAATGTCATTAATATCCGCCATATAATTCCAGAACCGGTAAATATGCGGATAATTCAGTTTTTGCATCAGCGCGACTATCTGACTGTAAGCAGATTCTGTGGCGTTTTGTAGTGAATTTAGCTCTGGCACGCAAATAACGCCAAACAGTAATTCGTCGTTAAACCGATATTGAATGGCACCTTGGCAACCGTTACTTAACGCTTTATTTGCGGGAAAATCTGCAGGACTTAACCATATTTCACTGGCAACATTAGCGCCAGCTAAAATGGGTGCATGTAACTGAATGGTTGGAATTTTAGTCACTTGCGCCATGTTATTACCAAGCAAAGGCTCACTAAAGCAGATAGCGCCCAACACATTGTCTTGCCAGGATTGTAGTTGCTGATGCAACTCAGAAAAAGGCATGTACACAGTTTTAATGCCCATTATCGGTAAACTCACTGGTTAAATGACATTCTGAAAGGATTTTTGCTACTAAGGCGTGAATATTCATGCATTAAAACTCTTAAGCAATTTAATCTTGAGCAATTAAATGACGAATTATATTGCAAGCAATTATATCGCATCGTTTGTTAGCGAACAAAGCGTCATTAAAAAATGACGGATGAATAGCAATGCGTCATTACAATATGAACGCCCAGTGCAATGACGCCTCAATTTAAGCGTACCGTTTATAACAATGGCAATCATTAAGACATCTTAGCCAATTGACCTCTCAGATTTAAAAAACAGCACAACCTGATGGATCACAATATTACGCTTATCACAACCATTGCTGCTGGCTTTGGGCTGGCCTAGGTTTCGGGCTTTGTGTCCGCTAAATACTGCATTAACTGTTGCAGTAAGTTTGGCGTAAATCGGTGAGTTTTCCTTTATTTTGGCTGGGCTTTTTCAGAACTGGCATGTCACTTAGAAAGACGCACCGACCCATTGGCAGAACTGCCCATGACAACCGATCAACAATACCTTGCTGGCCAAGTGCTGCTGGTGAGCTACGGCAGAGTCGGTACAAGGATTGCGTTGGCATTAACTAAAAATAATATTCCTTTTGTGGTGGCGGAAGAAAACTGCGAAGTGGTTGAAGAACTGCGTAAAAAAGCATTCCCGCCGTATCGGGCAATGCTTCTTAACCTGGCGTATTGATACAGGGGCATATTGCACACGTCTATGCTATTGATTGCAGCGCCCGATACCATTGATGGCAGAAAAATGGTGGATACGGCAAAGTTGCTTAAATCCGATGTGCAGATTGTGGTGCGCACGCATCATGAAGATAAATCAAAAATTTTAAAGCAAGATAATATCGGTAAGGTATTGTTTGGCGAAGAAGAACTGGCAAAAGGCATGAGCCAATATGTGTTTGAGCGATATACGCCCAAATCAAGATTGTTGGCTGCCTTTTAATTGTTTAATGCCTTTTATTGGTTAATATCAATGTGCATTGCTGATATTAATTTTCAAGTAAAAATAAGGGTTAACTTCGGTAATCTATACAATTTTTATTTTCAGTTTACCCCTGCCACAACAATAAAACGTTACGTATAATGGCCAAATAGCGTGTAGCGAATACGTCATGATTGAAGCCTTACTACAATCAACATGTGATTCAGTTTTAAGAAAAGATACAGAGGAAGCGGAGACTCCATGCAAGGTTTTGTGCCAGCTTACAGGCAAGTTTGTATTAAATGGTTGGTACAATTATTACTTTTATGCACTGCATTATGTTGGTGTAACCAGTTACTGGCTGTTGATGATGAAGTTATTCTGGCCGACAAAAAAAACTTCACCCTGCTCAATATCGCCCTTACCTCCAATGAAAAAGCCTGGTTAGAACAACATCATCCAGTCAGAGTGGCGGTTAAAAGTGGCTGGATGCCGATTGAATTCAAGCTGGAAAATCACAACCATAAAGGCATATCCATTGATTACCTGAGCAAGTTAAGCAACTTGTTTAATATCGATTTTATCATTGTCAATGATGATGAAAATATTGACTACAATCAAATAGATATGATATCTGGCGTGAGTAATGGTGCGGTAAAAAATAAAAATTTTCAGCTGATTAATCCCCCTTTTTTAAATGCGCAATTTGCCATCTACACGCATTCCGACTCTCCCAAAAGCGCAAAAATAAGTGCTATCAACAACCTTAACGGTTTAAAGGTTGCTGTTTTTAAACACGGACCAATCGGCCGAGAGCTGCGTGAAAAATACCCTAAACTCAAGTTGGTTTATGTGGATATTGCCGATGAAGCATTTGAAGCATTGCAAGCGGACACGGTTGACGCTTATATCGGCAATGAATTGATACTGGATTACCATATCGCCGTGCATCGCCTGAAAGATATTAAAAAAGCCGCGCCTGCGCCCTTTAACAGCACGGTTTCTATGGCGGTGCGCAAGGATATGCCAGAGCTGGCCTCTATTTTCAATAAAGGTTTTTTAGCGCTGGAATCTGATCAGGATACAATATTAAGTAGCTGGAAAATCAACGACAGCAGCTATGACAATGCATTAAATATCGTGTTTGGTGCTTTATTTATCTTATTCTCAGTTGCGCTATTTAAAGTATATCGTTTAAGACAAACCATTCAAAAACAGCAGGCCGAGTCACAGCAGCAGATTTGGTATCAAGCCAATTTCGACCACCTGACCAAATTACCCAATCGCCATTTACTGGAAAATCGTTTAAATGAAGCCTTAAAAAGAGCCGACCGCTCGCGTTCGCTGGTCGGCGTTTTATTTATCGATTTAGACCACTTTAAAAAAGTAAACGATCAAGCAGGCCATTCTGTTGGCGATACACTGTTAGTCGATGCAGCTAATCGCATTAACAGTTGCGTACGCTCGGTCGATACCACTGCACGTTTTGGTGGTGATGAATTTATCATTGTCATCACTGACACAAAAGAAATATCAGCTTTGGAAACCACTTGCCAAAGAATTCTGCAATCGTTAGAAGAACCGTTTTTTATCGAAAACGATACATTTCACATTTCTGCCAGCATTGGCTTGGCGATGTACCCGCAAAATGGTCGAAATCCTGCCGAATTATTAGGCTACGCCGATTTAGCCATGTTTGAGGCCAAAAAACTGGGTCGCAACCGCTTTCAGTTTTTTACAGATTCCATGCAACTGAATTCTGTTAAAAAGCTGTCCATCACTAACGCCATCCGACAGGCGTTATTAGAAAAGCAATTTATCCTGTTTTATCAACCGATTGCAAACCTTAAAAATGGCAAAACACAGAAAGCAGAAGCCTTGATTCGCTGGAATCACCCAACGCAAGGCATTATCAGCCCAGCCGATTTTATTCCACTGGCAGAGGAATCTGGCTTAATTAATGAATTAGGCGAGTGGGTTTTTGATCAAGCAATCCAAGATTTGCTGATTATTAGAAATATTGATGCCGACTTTCAAATTAGCATTAATGTTTCTCCGCATCAGTTTAATAAACCCGAATATCTATTAAACTGGCTAAACAAAATTCATGAGCTGGATATTCCAGGCTCTAGCATTGCCATTGAGATTACCGAAGGCCTGCTTTTAGAGCCATCCAGCGCGGTTAAAAATACCATTTTGGCGCTGCGAGAGGCGGGAATCGAGCTATCGATTGACGACTTTGGCACGGGTTATTCTGCGCTGGCCTATTTAAAAAAATTCCATATTGAATATGTGAAAATCGATAAATCATTTATTCAAAATCTGGAAGGCGATGCCTACGATGCGATTCTGTGCGAAGCGATTATTGATATGGCGCACAAGCTGGGCATAAAAGTCGTTGCGGAAGGCATTCAAACAATCAACCAACAAGAAATGTTAATAAAATTTGGTTGCGATTATGGCCAAGGTTTTTATTTGGCAAGGCCAGAGCGATTAAGCCAATTATTAAAAAACTTTAATCAAAATAATAAAAAGTAATTATTTATATGTGACTGATTTAATTTAACAAGTTATTTGAATTTTCACATTCGCACCCGTTATCTTTGAGTACGGTAATTTGAGTTTTGTAATTTGTAATTGTTGTCTTGTGCTGAGTTGAAACACCTGCATAACCGATGCGCATCGTTGCGAATTCATGTTGCCATTTGATTGTATTTTGCAATACATTTATGCATTGCGAAAGTCCTTCGTTTACTTGAAGCGCATTTTGATTGCGCAAATGAACGCTTACGCAAACTTCATCAATCACATAACCAATAAGTTAAAGCAATTTAATACCAGTCAAACTATTCGCGCAGATTGCTTTAATAATTCGTAGTAAATCTTGCGCATAGGGTTTTGTCATCATCTCTTGCGTACCTGTCGCGTACAGTTCAGACCATAACCCCTTTGTGCCAATTGGTTTCGCAATCACATATTCATGATCTACATAGCTCTGAATACCCCAGCTTGGTAGCGCAGCGACACCACGTCGGCTGGCAACGAGTTGCATAATCGCAACCGTGAGTTCTGCAGCGCGCCTTTCAAATACAATGTTGGCTGGTTTAAGCACGTTACGAATAATGTCGATGCGCTCTTCTGGAACGGGATAAGTAATCAACGTTTCATTACTAAAATCTTCCGCTAAAAATCGCGCTTTATTGCGCTTACTGTGATCAGGTGGTAAAACGGCCATAATTTCAAATTTGAACAATGGTTGATGCTGCAAGTCACGTACCTTTTCAGGTAAGCCGCCAATAACTATATCGGCCCTACCTTCACGTAATAGGTGCCAAGGGTCGCTATGAAAACCCGCCACCAAATCAATTTCTACCTCTGGCCAAGCGCGCCTAAATGCATCCATCACAGGCGTGAGCCAATCAAAACAAGTATGGCATTCCAACACTATTCTCAGCTCTCCCAATTGGTCACTTTTTAGGCGAATCAAATCACGCTCTGACTTTTCAATCAGCGGTAATAATTCATTGGCCAAATCCAGCAAGCGTTGCCCAGCAGGCGTAAAGCGCAAACCTTGCGCACTACGCTGAAAAAGCGTGATGTCATAGTGCGTTTCTAAGGCGCGTATTTGATGAGAAAGCGCAGATTGCGTTAAAAAAACACGCGTAGCAGCCAAGCCCAACTTGCCTGTTTCGGCAATGGCTTTGAGTGATTTTAAGTGGCGAATTTCTAGCATAATATTTTTAGGTATGAATTAAATTCAAATTTAACACAAAAACTTTCGCTTTATTAAAATTTTTAGCTGTTTAAAAATAGCTGCTTTATATTTTTGGATGCACTTTTATGGCAAAAGCTCACTTACTTGGCTACCCGCGCGTAGGCGCAAAGCGCGAATTAAAATTTGCACTAGAATCTTTTTGGCGTAAAGATTCAACTTCTGACGATTTGCAAAAAATCGCAAAAACGCTGCGCGCTAGCCATTGGCAAAAACAATTAGATGCTGGCTTTAACTTTATTACCAGCAATGATTTCTCACTATATGATCACGTGTTAGATCACACAGTTTTATGGGGTGCAGAACCCAAACGCTTTGCTAAATTGCCATTTGGCGAAAAAACTATTTCGCCAGAAAACGCTTATTTTGCACTGGCGCGCGGCAATTTAGAGCAACCTGCCATGGAGATGACTAAATGGTTAGATACTAATTATCACTATATTGTGCCTGAGCTGAACGATGACACGACATTTTCAATCAATGCGCATGATTTTTTAAGCCAAGTAGATGAAGCGCAACAGTTATCAAAAAATGTAAAGCCTGTGTTATTAGGCCCAGTCAGTTTTCTGTATTTAAGTAAAGCGCGTGGTATTAATAAGTTAGATTTACTAGATAGCTTAGCCCAGCAATATGCTTATTTACTGCAAGAACTACATGCTAAAAAAATTGAATGGTTGCAAATTGATGAGCCTATTTTTGCATTAGATTTAGATGATACTTGGCTAAAAGCGTTTGAGCATGCCTATGCACATTTCCGCACACAGCGCCCCAAATTATTGCTGACGACTTATTTTGCCAACGTGTCGCGCTATCAAGCCTTTATTACGCAATTGCCAATTGATGGCATTCATATTGATTGCGTGCGCGCGCCGGAGCAATTGGGGCCTTGGGTAAATGCGATTCCTAGCTACTGGGTGTTGTCTTGTGGTGTGATTGATGGGCGTAATATTTGGCGTAATGATTTAGTTAAAACGTTGGTATTGTTAGACCCGTGGACTAAAAGATTGGGTGAGCGTTTGTGGCTGGCGCCAAGTTGTTCTTTTTTACATACGCCAGTCACTTTATTGCATGAAGAAAAATTGGATACTGAAATTAAATCATGGTTAGCCTTTGCAGATGAAAAACTCACTGAGCTACGCATTATTACAAAAGCCTTAAATTTTGGCATTGAGACTGTAGCGACTGAATTAGCTTTTTCACGTGCGGCAATTGCGTCACGCAACACCTCAAACCGTGTGCACAATGCTGCTGTAAAAGCCCGATTATCCTTGCTAGATAGCGTAGATGAAAACCGTATCAGCATATTTGAAAAGCGCGCGCAAACACAAAAAATACGACTTAATTTACCCTTATTACCCACTACAACCATTGGCTCATTTCCACAAACACCCGATATTCGTGCCAGTCGTGCTGCCTTTAAAAAAGGTGATATCAGCGCAACTCAATATGCTGCTGATATGGAATCTCACATTGCTTATGCAATAGCCCAACAAGAAGAAATCGGCCTAGATGTTTTAGTGCATGGTGAAGCGGAACGTAACGACATGGTAGAGTTTTTTGGTGAGAAATTGGCAGGTTATGCCTTTACGAAAAATGGCTGGGTGCAAAGCTATGGCTCGCGCTGTGTAAAACCACCAGTCATTTTTGGTGATGTGCACAGACCAAGCCCAATGACGGTTCAAACAGCAAGCTTTGCACAAAGCTTAAGCAAAAGCCCAGTAAAAGGTATGCTCACAGGCCCAATTACCATGTTGCAATGGTCTTTTGTGCGCGATGACCAGCCACGCGAAACCACCGCCTTGCAACTAGCACTGGCCATACGCGATGAGGTAAATGATTTGCAACAAGCAGGTATCGCTGTTATTCAAATTGATGAACCCGCTCTGCGCGAAGGCTTACCGCTTCAAAAAGCCGCTTGGTCGCATTATTTGGCTTGGGCAGTGCGCGCATTTAAACTGTCGGCCAGTGTTGCGGCGGATAATACACAGATTCACACCCATATGTGCTATGCCGAATTTAACGACATTTTGCCAGCGATTGCCGCAATGGATGCTGACGTGATCACCATTGAAACATCACGTTCTGCAATGGAGTTATTGGATGCGTTTGGAGAGTTTTCATATCCGAATGACATTGGTCCTGGCGTTTACGATATTCACTCGCCACGCATACCAAGCGTTGAGGCAATGGAAAAACTGATGAGGCGAGCCATTGAGGTTATTCCAGCAGAGCGACTTTGGATCAACCCAGATTGTGGCCTTAAGACACGTGGCTGGGAGGAAACTAGATTGGCTTTAAGGCATATGGTAGATTTGGCTAGAAAGTTACGTTTAGAATGCGCGTAAATGCGTCTTGAATTAAGCGTATTTTACGCAATTACTCGCGCTAGCAACACTAAGCGCGAGTAATTGCACAGTCATTAGTGTTAGATGGCGATTTTGATATTTTCAGACGGGAAAATGCAGCAAGCTAATATTTTTTCAGAACTAATCCAGCAGCTAGCTGGCTAAATAGCCTTATATGTACTAGCTCAGACCTTATATTTTCCATCCATTATTTCGATTTGGCACTCACCGCAGTCGCCCGCGCGGCAACCCGCTTTAATTGGAATATTGCATGACTCATCGCTTGAAGTAACGATGGCTCACCACTAAACGTAAAGTCGCTGTGACCATCAATACTCACCGCATAGCTTTGTTGATCATCGTTCGTATTGCTTGCGCCAATCAGTCCTACATTCCTTGTTTTGTCATCCATCAATGCCTGATGCAAAGTAAAGTGTCCAGCAGGTGGTAGCACACTAATTTTTTCGCCTGCATGCAGGTGTTAATGCACCCAACTCGAAAGCTGTCCATCCTCTTCTTTGCGTATGCCTAAGTAATATTGTTTGGGGCTGCTTTGCCAGTGTTAATCGGCATGCAATACTTTACATACCGTCGGTATTTAGAGCTGCCAATGTAAATTTTTTTGAGTACGATGGGCCTATTATTTCAAGCTTAACCATAACTGTGCTAATTATTTGGCTGAAAAAAGTCTCGCAAGGCAATTAAGTAGAAAAAATTTTCTTAATCAATATGAAATTAAAAAATCTTTAAAGTCCTAATCCTAGATACTATTTTTAAAAATTATCTATATATTGTGTTTTAGTTGTTGAATGTACCCGTTATATTGCGTTATAGTATGGCAACACGGTTCTTATATTTTAATCAAAATGTTAGATAAAAGGGAATGTGGTGCGATGTGGCTTTGTTAATACAAAGCCACATCAATGCCAAAGCTGCCCCCGCAACTGTAATCAGCGAGTTATTTTGTGTTCATTGCCACTGAAGAAATTTGGGAAGGCTAACAAAATAATGATGACCTGAGAGCCAGGAGACCTGCCGTGTGCATTTTTTGCGCTTACAAAATGTAAGCGCAAAACTATTTTATAACGTTTGAGGCGGGGTGTCCTCGGCAGATGGAAGTGTCGCTTGATTAAACAAGCTACTTCTCTTGCTGGTCTTTAAATAGCGCTAAAATTATTTAGAATTTAGAGCAATTCAAAGCGTACCTGCCCTTTATTTAAAGGGAAAATCACATGGATGATATTCGACCATCTACTAACGAAATACTGCTGCCTACGCTGCAAGTCATACGCCGAAATGGCGCAGCCGTTCAATTCAATCTCGATAAAATTTCAATTGCCATTACTAAGGCTTTTTTAGCCGTTGAGGGCAACCAAAGTGTGGCATCAGCACGTGTACGCGACCAAGTTGCTATATTAAGCCAATTGGTGAGTGCTGCTTTAATGCGTCGTTTGCCTGCTGGTGGTTCGATTCATATTGAAGATATTCAAGATCAAGTAGAACTTGCCTTAATGCGTAACGGTAACCATGATGTGGCCCGTAGCTATGTGCTTTATCGTGAAAAACGTAACGCAGAGCGTGCTGCTGAAAAGGCAGTCAGCGCAGAGCCAACACATGCGATTAACGTGAATGTTGATGGTAAGTTAACACCATTGGATATTACAGAGTTGAATAAAATGGTTGCCGAGGCATGCCAGGGTTTAAATACAAATGGTCTGGGTGACGCAGTAAACCCCAGTGTAGTGGTTGAGCAAGCCGTACGTGATTTATACGATGGCATTCCATTCACAGAAGTGGTTAAAGCGCTGATTTTATCTGCTCGTAGCTTGATTGAAACTGAGCCTGCTTATAATTATGTTACCGCACGTTTGCAGTTGGATTTAGTACGTGCAGAAGTGTTAGGCGAGCGTGTGAGCCATGCAGAGATGGATACACATTACACAGAATATTTTCCGCGTTACATTAAAATTGGGATTGCTGCAGAGTTACTCGATAAGCGTTTAGCCCAATTTGATTTAACCCAATTAGCCAGTGCCATTAACAAAGAACGCGACTTTCAGTTTGGTTATTTAGGCATTCAAACGCTATATGACCGTTACTTTTTGCACATTGAGGAACGCCGCATTGAGTTGCCGCAAATATTCTTTATGCGTGTTGCAATGGGCTTGGCGATTAATGAGATTGACCGCGAAACGCGAGCGATTGAGTTCTACAACGTATTAAGTACGTTTGATTTTATGAGCTCAACCCCTACTTTATTCAATGCAGGCACCTTGCATTCACAATTATCTAGCTGCTACTTAACCACCGTGAGCGATGACCTTGAAGGCATTTACCAGGGCATTAAAGAAAACGCCTTATTGCAAAAATACGCAGGCGGCTTAGGTAACGATTGGACGCCTGTGCGTTCATTGGGGGCGCGCATTAAAGGCACCAATGGTAAAAGCCAAGGTGTGATTCCATTCTTAAAAGTGGTGAACGACACCGCAGTTGCAGTAAACCAAGGCGGAAAACGCAAAGGCGCAGTGTGCGGCTATTTAGAAACTTGGCATTTAGATATTGAAGAGTTTTTAGATTTACGCAAAAATACAGGTGACGACCGTCGCCGCACGCACGACATGAATACCGCACATTGGATTCCTGATTTATTTATGCGTCGCGTGACGGAAAGCGCTGATTGGACATTATTTTCACCTTCTGATGTGCCTGATTTACACGATAAATACGGCAAAGCTTTTGAACTAGCTTATGTCGAATATGAGCGTCTTGCTGAAAATGGTGAAATCAAGCTGTTCAAGACAATCCCAGCATTACAAATGTGGCGCAAGATGCTTTCAATGCTATTTGAAACAGGTCATCCTTGGATTACTTTCAAAGACCCATGCAATATTCGCTCGCCACAACAACATGTAGGCGTGGTGCATAGCTCAAATCTCTGCACAGAAATCACGCTGAATACATCAGAGACTGAAATTGCCGTGTGCAATCTAGGTTCTGTGAATTTATTGCAACATTTAACCGAATTTAACGGCAAGTTAGTGCTAGATAATGACAAGTTACAAGCCACCATTAAAGTCGGCATGCGCATGTTAGATAACGTGGTGGATATCAACTTCTACCCGGTTGGCAAAGCGCGCAATGCGAATACGCGTCATCGTCCAGTGGGTATGGGCATTATGGGCTTCCAAAATTGCCTGCACGCAATGCGTATTCCTTATGCAAGTATGGATGCGGTGGAGTTTGCCGACCGTGCAATGGAAGTGGTTTGTTACAACGCTTACTACGCTTCTACTGTGTTAGCCGAAGAGCGTGGCGCATATTCAAGCTTTAAAGGTAGTTTATGGGATCAAGGTATTTTGCCGTTAGATACGTTGGATTTATTGCTGGCTGAACGTGGCGGCAATGTAGAAGTGGATAGAAGCAAAACACTGGATTGGGATGCGCTGAGCGCGCGCATTCAAAAAGTCGGTATGCGCAATTCCAATTGTGTGGCGATTGCCCCAACAGCGACTATTTCTAACATCGTGGGCGTTTCAGCTAGCATTGAGCCTGAATACCAAAATCTTTATGTGAAATCTAATTTATCTGGCGAATTTACCATTGTGAATGAGCAACTAGTCAATGACCTCAAAGCTCGTGGCTTATGGGATGCCGTCATGGTATCGGATTTAAAATATTTTGATGGCTCACTTCAAAAAATTGAACGTGTACCTGCTGATTTAAAACAGTTATACGCAACCGCTTTTGATGTTGACCCCACTTGGTTGGTAGAAGCAGCAGCGCGTCGTCAAAAATGGATAGACCAAGCGCAATCACTCAACCTGTATTTTGCTGTGCCATCAGGCAAGAAACTTAATGATACTTACCTGCTCGCTTGGCAGCGAGGTTTAAAAACCACGTACTACTTGCGCTCACTAGGCGCAACTGCGGCAGAGAAATCGACAGGCTCAGGCGGTGAACTCAATGCGGTTTCAGTGCATGTGTTAGAGCCAGCACCTAAAATGTGTTCGATTGATAATTCAGAGTGCGAATCTTGCCAGTAATAAAAACAAGATTAAAAAATTAAGGAAAAATAACTATGTTGTCATTTGAAGATGAAATAATCACAGAAACACCCGCCCAGCAAGACGAACCAACGTTAAAGGCATTGCCAACACTTGCGGCAGCCTCAATTCTTAAACTAACCGCTGCCAATCAACCATCGCACTTAGGCCGCGTGAACGCCTCTGACAAGCGTATGATTAACGGTCAAACCGATGTAAATCAGCTGGTGCCGTTCAAGTATCATTGGGCGTGGGATAAATACCTAGCAGGATGTGCTAATCATTGGATGCCGCAAGAGGTTTCCATGAGCCGCGATATTGCGCAGTGGAAAGATAGCACTGCACTCACCGAAGATGAGCGGTTGATTGTAAAACGCAATTTAGGGTTTTTTACCACGGCAGATTCACTCGCAGCCAATAACATTGTACTTGGTACTTATCGCCACATTACCGCGCCAGAATGCCGCCAATACTTGTTACGCCAAGGATTTGAAGAGGCGATTCATACCCATGCTTACCAGTACATTGTGGAAAGTTTGGGGCTGGATGAAAGCGAAATATTTAACGCTTACCAAGAAGTGCCTAGCATTAAAGCCAAAGATGATTTTTTAATTCCATTCATCAATACGCTCACCGATCCGACTTTTAAAACAGGCACCCCACAAGCCGATCAGCTACTACTGCGCTCACTCATCGTATTTGCTTGCATAATGGAAGGTTTGTTTTTCTACGTAGGTTTTGTGCAGATTCTAGCCCTTGGTCGCCAAAATAAAATGCAAGGTGCGGCTGAGCAATATCAATATATTCTGCGCGATGAATCCATGCACTGCAATTTTGGTATTGATGTGATTAACACCATCAAATTCGAAAACCCGCATTTATGGACAGCCCAATTCAGAGATGAAATCAAAGCGCTCATGCAACAAGGCGTTGAGATGGAATACCAGTACGCGGAAGCCACCATGCCACGCGGTGTGTTAGGGCTAAACGCAACGATGTTTAAGGAGTATTTGCGCTTTATTGCCAACCGTCGTTGCCAGCAAATTGGTTTGGATGTGTTGTACCCAGGTGCAAATAACCCGTTCCCTTGGATGAGCGAAATGATGGATTTAAAGAAAGAGAAAAACTTCTTTGAAACACGTGTAACTGAGTATCAAACAGGTGGTGCATTAAGCTGGGAGTGAAAGTAGAATTTTAAATGACACTTCAATTTAAACTATAGCCTTAAGGATGATTTAATTCGCTTTTACACTTTTAATGAGCCTAATTTGTCGTTGATTCGGCAACGACTGTGTTGGGTGCTATTAAGGTGCCACGTGGCATGATTGCTGACAACGCATGTAAAGTAGCAGAAAATGTACCAATAGATTTTATCAAAGTACGCTGGAAACCACTTGTGCTGACGGATGATGGTATTAACCGTCGTTACTCTGAAATTTGCGTATTATCCGAGCTGAAAAATGCGCTTCATTCAGGTGATACATGGGATGCATCTGCTAGGCTTAAGGTTTGCGCCGCGCATTCGTGATCTGAAGGACACCAAACTGTGCATCTTGAAAAATAATCAGGATTATGCAGCACTGCATACTATGATCGCTGACACCCTGAACATTTATTCTGGACTGGTTGAGATTCGCGACAGTAGCGTTGAACAACAACGTGACTAAGCCAGTGGCCTGAACTTGGTGACAACCGCTATTGTATTATGGAATACTGTGTATCGAGATCGCGCAACGCAAGCCATGCGCGAGACGGGTATTAAAGCATTCGATGACGCCTTCTTACAATCTCTGTCATCATTGGGATGGGAGCATACCAACCTGACGGATGATTATGTTTGGCGGCAAAATTGCAAAGTAGAAGATAGGAAATTTAACCGTCACAATGCAGAAAAGTATTAGCGTACAATTTTTCCGTTTTCTGCATTCGTCCTGACTGCGTTGCTGGGTGGCGCCACCATTCACGCACAAGGTTATGGTTTGTGTTTTTCCCGGTCGGCATCAATTATTTTTTGCTGTTGATTGTCGCCATCATTTTTAATAGTCTCACGCGCCGCTCTTAACCGCATCTTTCAGTGAAAAATAGTAAAAGCTTTTTTTGCGCAAGAGATTGCCGCTGAAATGCACTTTGGCGTTACGGCTGAAGATTTAAATGAAGTGTTGAAAGAATATAACCAAGTGCTAGATGTGAGCCGTGACGGCTTGCAAACGCTGTTACAGCAAACAGAAATGCACGCGTATTGCAGACGTTTTGGCGAGATTACTGGTGCTGACATCATGTCGGCCAATATCATCAGCGCCGAGTTTGCCAGGGATTGATAAAGCGCGGCGCATCATCGGCATTATTACGCAAATTGATTTTATGAAAAATGCTAATTTAGATGTGTATCAAGATTTCGACAGTAAACTCATGCATTTTATTAAGCGCACCGCGCAACTTATTCAACCAAACCAGAAGTGGCAGGCCAGATTATGAGCTCGCGCGCAGTGACGGCAAAAAGCAATACGCACATCATTGAGCAGATTCCGCTGATGATACAACATCGCGTGCACCACCACATTCCTGTGATCAATGAGAATCGTTGGCTGGTGGGAATCGCCACGCAAACCGAATTAGTGCCTGCGCTTTACCACCGACAAATCAGCAATTTACGCACTTTAGGCTTATCCTCTTGAATAAATTTAGGTTAATTAAATTCTGATTAACTAAAATCTAGTTAACTGAGTTTTAATCTTAAATTTGGCCCAAAATAAGTGTTAAGTATGTTTGTTCAGCTTAGACGTATTTGTCACGCCAGCAGTCAGTGAAAAGCGCATGGCTTCTTCCATGGTCATATTGAGCGGTTTGGTCGCAGAGCGTGGCACCAGCACGGCAAATCCGCCAATGCCGTAACTCATTGGAATATACACCAGCAAGCTATCGGATTGATTGAATCCACCAGGTAAATTGCGCATATCCGCTTGCGTCACCAGCCCAACCACTTGCAAGCCATTTTCGCCTAAACTCACTGAAACGACCTGCTCAAAATCCTTATCTTTTGCAGATGAAAAATAATCCAGCAAATCACGAATAGATAAATATACCGACTTGATAACGGGCAATCGAGAAAGCACTTTCTCGAGCCGCGCAAACAAAAAACGTGCAACAATCGTTTGCATCAAAATGCCCACAAGTAAAGTCACTATCAAGCCAATCGCAACGCCCATGCCTGGCTTGTAAAATTCATCTGAAATAACGGTGCGAATTAAACCGCCTAAAAGTGTTTCCGTTGCCAGCACGAACCAGTACAGCAAATAAAACGTCAATATAACTGGCAGTAAAGTGATGAGGCCTGTGAGGAATTTTTTATAAATGGATTTAAGCATGTGTTCTACTTTAGATTTATTGGCAAAAAATATGTGCTGCTTGTTTAAATTCACATTTTGAAAAAACATGAATGCATAAATGAATGACTAATTGTCAACTTTTAACTTGAACATTTTACGTTTATCCCCATCTACTAGATAGTTAAATCAGCAATTATTGCATCGGCTTACTTTGCATAATATCAGTAGTCGTCTTTTTATAGAAAGTAGGAAATATCATGCATAAAAAACTCATCGTCATTTCAGTATTAAGTATTTTCACGCTTGGTGGATGTGCCAGCATGACAGAAACACAAAAAGGTACAGCTAAAGGCGCAGGTATCGGTGCTGGCGTTGGTGCGGTAGTTGGCGCTGTTGCAGGCGGTACAAAAGGCGCTGTGATTGGTGCAGCAGTTGGTGGCGCAGCGGGTGGTGTTGCGGGCAATGTGTGGTCTAAACGCATGCAGGAACAGAAAAGACAAATGGAACAAGCCACCGCAGGCACTGGTGTTGCGGTAACTCAAACACCGGATAATCGTTTAAAACTGGATATTCCAAGTGATATTTCGTTTGCTGTTGGCCGCGCAGATATTCAGCCAAACTTCAGAAACGTATTGGATACTTTTGCAACCAGCTTGGCTAATAATACCGCTTCTACCATCACCATCATTGGCCATACCGATAGCTCCGGCACTGACGCAGTTAATAATCCGCTGTCGCTAAATCGTGCCGCTGCAGTGAGAGATTACTTAACCAAAAATAAAACCGTGTCTGCAAATCGTTTTAGCATTGATGGCCGCGGTTCACGTGAACCACTGGTAGCAAACGATACGGCCGTCAATAAAGCCAAAAATCGTCGGGTAGAGATTTTTGTTGCTGAACCAGCACCAGTAGCGAGTTCTGCACAATAAATTTCACCAATAAATAGTATTAATCACGTAAAAATAGCCCTTAATTGGGCTATTTTTTTATTCAAAATTTAATGCATAAATGGCAGGCATGAATGAAGCCTAATTATCGCCTTAATGGTTCAAGCAATTGAGATAATCCATTATGATCTATTTCCTGCATCAATGTTAACAAACGCCCTATTTCGCCGGCTGGAAAACCTTTACGCGCGAACCAGTTAAGATACTGGCCCGGCAAATCGGCGATTAAACGACCTTTGTATTTGCCATAAGGCATCGTTGTGGTGAGTAAAAGCGGTAAATCATCGGCATGCATATTATTTGATTGTGAGTGATTTGGGCAACTTAACCCGAAAAAAAGCATAAAAAAATGGCCCGGTTAAGGGCCATTTTTAAGAACTACAATTTTGTAATGCTTGCTTACTTAAGCTTTTTGGATATTAGAGGCTTGTTTGCCTTTTGGTCCATCCGTCACGTCAAAACTAACGCGATCGTTTTCTTTCAAGCTTTTGTAACCACTATCTACGATTGCTGAGAAGTGAGCGAATAAATCGTCACCGCCTGCATCTGGAGTAATAAAGCCGAAGCCTTTAGAGTCATTAAACCATTTTACAATACCTGTTGCCATAATCTTACTTTCATACTTTAAAAAAGGGAGGCACCCTAAAAGTTTGGGTTTTTAAAATATTACTAGTTTCGAAAACTCAACA
>JBKJRC010000007.1:0-24337 GCA_046594915.1 Methylotenera sp.
AAATGTTTTACAATCGTAAACGTCGTCATGGCTATCTTAACCAGATGAGCCCGATGGCATTTGAAGCGTTACAAACTGGAACTACTTGAGTGTCTAGTGAAGCGGGTGATTACCAGATTGCCACGCTCTAAATCCCAAAAGTAATGTAAATTTCCATTTGAAAGAATAATAAAACGACAATTTTGCGCACGCGCATATTTACGCGCTTGTTCTTTACCTACGAGTGGATTTTTATCTTCTGATTTTGCTTCTAAAACAATGAAAGGAAAACCTTTATCGTTTAAAAGCAAAAAGTCGATAAAACCTTTGGATAATTTTTCGAAATCTTGACCTAGCTTATCAAGATCTTGAGTTTTGATAGTAATGCTTGGTTCTAGTTGAATATTTGCTAATAAATTACCCTCGGAAAAAAAACGCCAACCACTTGATTCAAGTAGTTTGTTTATTTTTATTCGGGCAGTAGCTTCTTTGACTGACATTTTATTTTTTCTTGTTCTTCTTCGTAGTTACTAATGACATATTTAGTTGTTTTTGAAATGGCAAAAGAATTCTATTATCACCAATTTATTTTATATGTCTACAGTAATGATCTTAATATCAACTTTATGACCGAAAGCTCTAATCCTTTTATCTTTTAATAAAAAAAGCCCTTTCGGGCTTTTCTCACAATTCTCTCAAAATCTAGAGTTTTGGGAATTATCTAGAGTTGGCTGGGAAACTACATTATTAAATATCTAAATTGCCTGCTCGCAGCGCATTATTTTCAATAAACGCACGTCTAGGTTCAACATTATCGCCCATTAAGGTAGTAAAAATCTCATCTGCGGCAATAGCATCATCAATTTGTACTTTTAGCAAACGACGCACCGCTGGATCCATCGTAGTTTCCCACAGCTGCTCTGGATTCATCTCACCCAAGCCTTTATAGCGCTGGATATTCAGTGTATTTTTTGCCTCATTTAATAGCCAATCCAGCGCCTGTTTAAACGTGTTAACCGGTTGTTCTTTATCGTTACGCTTGATGGTTGCATCGGCGCCGATTAAGCCTTGCAATAAGGCGGATACTTTATTAATTTGCCTGTAATCGCCGCTACTTAAAAACTCCGCATCGATGACGCAACATTGCAAATTGCCATGCACGTATTTATTCACTTCCAAACGGTACGCATTCGATTCTGCATCAAACGCAACGATGACTTCACTGCCAATCGCGCCTAAAATAGGACGTAATTGCTCAGCCACTTTATTGGCATTGGCTTCGTCGCTTAAATTAATATCGCCCACATCTTGAATCGCACGCAACACGCTTTCGTCATATAGCGCGGCGATACGGCGAATCACCGCTTCAGTTAACACCATTTGCTTGGCAATTTCTGTTAACGGTTCGCCGGTGAGTATGCCGGCGCTGGTTTTCGTATCCAGCTCTGCGCCTTTTAAGGCAGAATTTAACAGATAAATATCCAATTCTTGTTGGTCTTTTAAGTAACGCTCGTCTTTGCCTTGTTTCACTTTATATAAAGGCGGTTGCGCAATATAAATATGTCCGCGTTCCACCAGCTCTGTCATTTGCCTATAGAAAAACGTGAGTAATAGCGTTCGAATATGTGCGCCGTCCACATCTGCATCGGTCATGATGATAATACGGTGATAACGCAATTTTTCCGCATTAAAATCCGCCTTGCCAATGCTGGTGCCAAGTGCAGTAATCAGTGTGGCGATCTCTTGTGAGCCTAATAATTTATCAAAACGGGCTTTTTCCACGTTTAAAATTTTACCTTTTAGCGGCAAGATGGCCTGGTTTTTACGGTCACGTCCTTGTTTGGCCGAACCGCCCGCAGAGTCACCTTCAACTAAATAGATTTCACATTTTGCTGGATCGCGTTCTTGGCAATCTGCCAGCTTTCCTGGTAAACCCATTGTATCCATCACGCCTTTACGGCGGGTAATTTCACGCGCTTTGCGCGCTGCTTCGCGCGCGCGCGCTGCATCTACAATTTTGCCACAGATGATTTTTGCGTCCGCTGGATTTTCGGCTAAAAACTCCATTAACTTGGCTGATACTACTTCAGAAACAACTGGTTGAACTTCAGATGAAACTAGTTTATCTTTAGTTTGGGATGAAAATTTAGGATCAGGCACTTTAACAGACAATACACAGGTAATGCCTTCGCGCATATCGTCGCCTGTGGTTTCTACTTTGGCTTTTTTAGCCATATCCGATTGTTCAATATATTGATTCAAGGTGCGCGTCATGGCAGTACGTAAACCGGTTAAATGCGTGCCGCCATCGCGTTGCGGAATGTTGTTGGTAAAGCATTGCACGGTTTCACTGTAGCTATCGTTCCATTGCATCGCGACTTCAATCGTCATACCATCTTTTTCACCGCTGGCGTAAAATGTTTTGGGATGCAATACCGTTTTACTGCGATTAATATATTCCACAAAGCCTTTAATACCGCCCGCATGGGCAAAGTTTTCTGATTTTCCTGTGCGTTGATCGATTAACTCGATTTTGACACCGTAATTTAAAAACGACAGTTCGCGAATACGTTTAGCTAAAATCTCAAAGTGATACTCCACTAATATAAAGGTTTCAACAGACGCCAGAAAGTGCACTTCTGTACCTTTTTTATCGGTTTTTCCTATTAAGGCCAGCGGTGCTACCGGCACGCCGCGGTGAAATTCCATTTGATGCACTTGACCTTTTCGATAGATTTTTAAGCGCAACCAATCCGAAAGCGCATTGACCACCGAAACACCTACGCCGTGTAAACCGCCTGATACTTTGTAAGAGTTTTGATCAAACTTGCCGCCTGCATGCAACTCCGTCATCACAATTTCTGCGGCTGAACGCTGTGGATCATGCTTATCATCTGTTTTAATGTCAGTCGGAATGCCGCGGCCGTTATCCGATACGCTAATCGAATTGTCGGGGTGGATAATCACTTTAATATCGTCACAATGGCCTGCTAACGCCTCGTCAATGGCGTTATCTAGCACCTCAAACACCATATGATGCAAACCAGACCCGTCGGACGTATCGCCGATATACATGCCCGGGCGTTTACGCACCGCATCTAAGCCTTCTAAAATCTTAATACTGTCTGAATTGTATTCTGGTTGCGTGCTTGGGGTGTTAGCCATACGGTTTTCTTTACTTTTTAATAAATGGGTTTATTACTACTACTTTGTGTGTTTCACGTGAAACGCAGGTTTTAATATGCCTCGGTTAAATGCGCATCGGCATGACCACATATTTATAATTTTGATCATTTGGCACAGTAATCAAGCAGCTACTGTTAGCATCTGCAAACGAAAAGTTAATCTTTTCCTCGGTTACATTGTTTAAAACATCGATTAAATAAGTCACGTTAAAGCCAATATCCAAGCTATCTTGAGCGTAATCAATTTCCAATTCTTCTTCTGCTTCTTCCTGCTCGGTATTGGTGCTAATCAACTTTAAATTATGATGACTTAATACCATGCGAATGCCGCGATATTTTTCATTGGATAAAATAGAAGCGCGTTGCATGGCGGTTAAAACCGCCAAACGATTGACGCTAAACGTATTTTGGTGGCCAACTGGAATCACGCGATGATAATCTGGAAATTTACCATCGATGACTTTTGAAATTAAACGCATATCATTAAATGTAAAATTAACTTGGCCAGCATTTATTTCAATCGTCACTTGTTCGTCATTATCATTCAACAATTTAATCAATTCTATCACCGTTTTTCGCGGCACGATTACATCGGTTTTATCATAACTCTGCTTTAATTTAATCGATGTAAAACTTAATCGATGACCATCGGTGCCGACCACATTTAAGCTATCGGCGTCTACTTCAAGCAACAATCCATTCAAATAATAGCGAATATCTTGCTGCGCCATGGCAAACTCAACTTGTTTGAATAGTTTTTTCAAAGCAAGTTGACTAAGGGTAATGCTGGTTCCCGATCCTGCGGCTTTAGTCATTACTGGATAATCCGCAGCGGGTAATGTTTGTAAATTAAAGCGACTTTTTCCCGCTTTAACCGTCATACGACTATCATTGGTTATCATATCGATATCCGCAGATTCTGGTAATGAGCGGCAAATATCCAGGAATTTTTTAGCTGAAATAGTCGTGGATAATTCGCCGCTAAAACTATTTTCTACCTTTAATGAAATCTGCATTTCCAAATCGGTCGCGGTGAGTTGAATATGATTATCTTTAGCTTCTAATAATAAATTAGATAAGATAGGCAGCGTATGGCGGCGTTCTATAATGCTCGTCACATTGGTCAGCGGTTTTAATAAAGTTTCGCGGTTTATTTTAATTTGCATCATTTAATTTCCTAATTTATCGCTTAAATTTTGTTTATTCAATCACATTAGTTTTTATTTAAAAAGTAATATAAAAAATAATAGTAATAATAATGTTGGTTTTTTTTGTGGATAACTCTAAAAATCATTTAAAATCATTCATTTAAGTGGTACTTAACCCTGTTTGTAAAGCAAATTTTAGCTGTGTATCAAATGTGTATTAAATAGTCGTTCTAATAAATGACTGCTGTACGCAGTTTTTACCCACAAGCTAAAAAGCAGTTTATGCACAACTGTTTATCAGGAGTAAGTAAAAAAGCTTTCCATCCTATTAATCTCTAATCACCTGTATTAAAAAGCCTAAATCGCGCGCAATCGTTTGATCATTTAAGCGCAATTGTTCAATTTCAGAACAAGCATGCATCACAGTCGTGTGATGCCGACTACCAAAAGCTTCACCAATTTCAGGAAAGCTATGATTGGTCAGTTCGCGTGCAAGGCTCATGGCAACTTGCCTAGGCCTGGCAAAATTACGCGAGCGTTTTTTACTATACATTTCGCCCACTTTTATTTTGTAGTAATCCGCCACCGTTTTTTGAATATTTTCAATGGTGATTTGTCGCCCGCGTACCGCAATCAAATCGCGCAATGCATCTTTAGCTAAATGTACATCAATGGCATGGCCGGTAAAGTTAGCCATTGCGACAATGCGATTCAGCGCGCCTTCCAACTCGCGCACGCTAGAGCGAATTTGTTTGGCGACAAAAAAAGCCACGTCTTCTGACAAATGTATTTTAGATTCTTCTGCTTTTTTTAACAAAATGGCCACGCGCATTTCCAGTTCTGGCGGCTCCACCGCCACGGTTAAACCCCAGCTAAAACGCGTGCGTAATCGTTCATCTACATCGGCAATTTCTTTAGGGTAAGTGTCGCAAGTGATAACAATCTGTTTTTTTTCTTCAATTAAAGTGTTAAACGCATAGAAAAATTCTTCTTGGGTGCGATTTTTTTTGGCAAAAAACTGAATATCATCAATCAATAATAAATCGAGCGAATGATATTGACGCTTAAAATCATCAAACGCTTTATTTTCATAGGCTTTTACCACGTCAGAAACATAGCGTTCTGCATGTAAATAGCGAATATTAGCCTCAGGTTTTTGCTGTTTTAATTGGTTACCAATGGCTTGTAGCAAATGCGTTTTACCCAAACCCACACCGCCATAGATAAATAACGGATTGTATGATTGCCCAGGGTTATCAGCCACTTGAATCGCCGCCGCACGTGCCAGCTGATTAGCGCGGCCAGTGACATAATTACTAAAATTAAAACTGGAATTTAAGCCAGAAGTGCGCTCATTACTGCGACGGTTAACACTCGGCTGAGCAGCATTTTTATTAGTAGCGTTAATTTTTTCAGTGCTGGTTTTTTCTACACTGCTTTTTTCTATATTGGGCGAGCGTAACGTGTTTGTTAAAAGAGTGTTTGCTGCATCAGCACTATTTAAACCTGAGCCTGTTAGATTGGCGGTTAATGTTTTATTGGAGCCTGCCTTATTTGTGGGTGCGTGACGATCAATTTTAACTTGGTTGAGACATAACTCAATCGTGGTGTCGTGTGGCAGCAATTCAGCGGCAATGCTTTCAATTTTATTTAAAAAGCGTTCTTTAACCCATTGCTGAACAAATTTATTGGGTGCCAAAACTCGAATCGCATGATTACCTTGTGCGGTTTGAACAAGCTCTGTTTGCAGGGGCTTGATCCAAGTATTAAATTGTTGCGTTGATAGCTCTTGCTCAAAACGACTCAGGCAGGTAGGCCAAAAATTATTCATCTGCTGCCCAAAACCTCAATTTTTTAATGTTATATTAGTAAGTAGAATTAAACGCGATGAGCAATGTTGTTTGGTAGCCCATTATTTTAAAGCCTATTTAGTGATTAATTTATTGCAAAAGCGATTTATTATCTGCGTTATTTTAGCTGGTTTAACCTTACTTATCCACAGGCAATTGATTACTCTGGTAAACTAAATGAGTGATTGACAAAATAGTACGATATCGTGTCTAATGATGGGCTTTGTAGCATTCGCTCGGTGGAGAATTAAATGAAACGTACCTATCAACCTTCAAAAACACGTCGTGCACGTACCCACGGTTTTTTAGTGCGCATGAAAACCAAAGGTGGCCGTGCTGTTATTGCAGCGCGTCGTGCTAAAGGTCGTTCGCGCCTAGGTCTGTAATCGTTTGCCTGCTTTTATTTGGCAGGTAAATGCGTTAATAAGTCGATGACCAATTGGCCGTGTTTGGATTACCTAAACAAGCCAAATTAATAAAAACGGATGATTATTCATCCGTTTTTAATTTGCGTAAGCGAATTGCAAGCACTTATTTGGTGATTCGTTTTAAGCAAAATGACTGCAACCATCCGCGTTTGGGTTTGATTGTGGCAAAAAAAACCGCTAAATTAGCCGTTAATCGCAATTATATGCGGCGTGTATTGCGCGAGTTGTTTAGGTTAAATCAGCATACTTTACCTGCGCTAGATTTGGTTGTGCAAGTACAGAAAACTTTTAATAAAACAGATTTTATGTTGATAAAACAAGAGTTTGAGCAATTAACGCGAAAGCTTGCGGCAAAAAATACAGCAAGTGAAATTGCAAAACAAGACGCTTAGATTTTATTGAGATTTACTTAAGCGAATTTGACCAAGCGAATTTAACCAAGTGAATTTAACTAAGTGAATTTAATCATGACACGATTGTTGATTGGCTTATTGAGGTTATATCAAATTGCATTAAGTCCATTTTTTGGACAGCAATGCCGATTTAACCCAACCTGTTCGCAATATGGCATTGAATGTATACAAAAACATGGTGCCTGGCGCGGCGCCATTTTAACAGGTAGGCGATTATTACGTTGCCATCCCTGGCATGCAGGCGGAAGCGATCCAATACCTTAAAACAGTTCATTAACACTAAAGACGCACTCATTTTATCAGTGCGTTACTAACAACCGATTATAGAAAAAGTTTATAAAACCCATGGATACACGCCGTTTAATTTTATTTGTTATTTTTTCTTTCTCCATTTTAATGTTGTGGGATGCCTGGCAGCAAAAAAATGCTCCCGTGCTTGATCCCCAAACGACTATGCAAACTGTGCCTGCCGTTGCAAATGGTTCAGTAGCTGCGCCTAATAATGCGAATGGCACAAATCAGGCGGTTGTAAATGACGGTAGCTTTAGGCTGACTAGCGGTCAGCGTATCAAAGTAAAAACTGATTTGTTTGAAGCAGATATTGATACGGTTGGCGGCGATATACGTCGTTTAGTTTTAAACAAACATCGTGCTGGAGAAATAAAAAACGGCAATTTTGTGTTGATGGATGAAACATTTAAACCCATGTTGTATGTTGCACAATCGGGTTTAATGGCGGCCGATTTGCCGAATCACAAATCGCAATTTACCGCTACCACCACTAATTACAATTTGCCAGACGGCGCTGCGAGCCAAGAAGTGCGTCTTTCCTGGGAAGGCAATGGCGTTACCGTAAATAAAATTTACACTTTCCACCGCAATAGTTATGTGATTGATGTGCGTTATCAAATCACCAACGGCAGTGCTGCGCCAATCAACCCTTCTGCGTATTATCAAATTGTGCATGATAGCCAATCAAATCAAGGATCTGCCATGATGCCGACGTTTACTGGCGGCGCATATTTTACAGAGGCCGATAAATTTAAAAAGATTAAATTCAAAGACATGGCGGATCAGAATTTATCTAAAACCAGTAAAGATGGCTGGATTGGGTTGATTCAACATTATTTTGCCAGTGCGTGGATTCCAAAAGCGGGCGTAGCGCGCGAGTTTTATACCAAAAAATTATCGGATAATATTTATGCGGTGGGCGTGGTTACGTCAAATGCACCCATAGCGGCTGGTGCAACAGCCGAAGTCGGCGCACAGCTTTACGCAGGGCCGCAAACTGAAAAAGAACTTGTCAAAGCCGCGCCAGGGCTTGAATACACGGTAGATTATGGTTGGTTAACCATTATTGCCAAACCATTATTTTGGGTACTATCAAAAATTCATGGTGTGGTCGGTAACTGGGGCGTGGCAATTATTTTATTAACAGTGCTAATTAAAGCCGCGTTTTTCCCACTCTCCGCAGCCAGTTATAAATCGATGGCGCAAATGCGCGAATTAGCGCCGCGCTTGCAAAGCATGAAGGAAAAATTCGGCGACGATAAACAAAAAATGCAGCAAGCGATGCTGGAAATGTATCGTACTGAAAAAATTAATCCAATGGGTGGCTGTTTGCCAATCATTGTGCAAATACCTGTTTTCATTGCACTTTATTGGGTTTTATTAGGCTCTGTTGAGTTGCGTCATGCCCCGTTTTTTGGCTGGATTCAAGATTTATCAGCGACTGACCCATGGTTTATCTTACCGATTTTAATGGGCGCGACCATGATTATTCAAACCTATTTAAACCCAGCGCCAACGGATCCGATTCAAGCAAAAGTCATGAAAATCATGCCAGTAGTATTCAGTGTGTTCTTCTTCTTCTTCCCTGCGGGTTTGGTGCTGTATTGGTTGGTGAATAATATTTTATCTATCGCTCAACAATGGTATGTCAACAAAACCATTCACGCCGCCGCGCTTGCCAAAAAAGGCCTTGCAAAAAAATAGGCGATATAAAAATCGCGCGTTGAAGCCGAAGCATGTTAAACCCTAAACACACCATTGCTGCCATCGCCACCGCGAGTGGTGCAGGCGGCATTGGTATTGTGCGTGTTTCTGGGCCGTTAAGTGAAGCCATTGCAACGCAAATTCTGGGTGCATGCCCTGCGCCGCGTTACGCGGCTTATTTAGCCTTTTACGATAATAACCACCAGTTAATCGATCGCGGTATCGCGATTTATTATCAACATCCACATTCTTACACCGGCGAAGATGTTTTAGAGCTGCAAGCGCACGGCGGCACTGCGCTGATGCAATTATTGCTGGCGCGCTGCATTCAATTGGGCGCACGCCAAGCCGAGCCAGGTGAATTTACCAAACGCGCTTATTTAAACGACAAAATTGATTTAGCCCAAGCCGAAGCTGTTGCTGATGTGATTAATGCGACCACCATTGAAGCGGCAAAAAGTGCGGTGCGTTCGCTATCGGGCGAGTTTTCTAATAGCATTAATCAGGTGTTGGCCAAACTGATTAATTTGCGTATGTACGTAGAAGCCTGTTTGGATTTTCCGGAAGAA
This sequence comes from Methylotenera sp., assembly GCA_046594915.1. Taxonomy (GTDB): domain Bacteria; phylum Pseudomonadota; class Gammaproteobacteria; order Burkholderiales; family Methylophilaceae; genus Methylotenera_A. Next base: position 9,568 of record JBKJRC010000007.1, read on the forward strand.
GAAATCGATTTTATAACGCAGGGTAATGTGGCCGAAAAATTAGCCGCGTTTGCATTAGAATTAAAATCTGTTTTCGCAAAAGCAAAACAAGGCAGCCTTTTGCGCGAAGGGATGCAGATTGTGCTGGTCGGCCAACCCAATGTCGGAAAATCCAGCTTAATGAATCAATTAAGCGGTGAAGAAGTGGCGATTGTCACGCCGATTGCAGGCACCACGCGTGATTCTATCAAAAATTTCATACAAATCAATGGCTTACCATTACATATTACCGATACCGCGGGGCTACGAGAGACTGACGACGAGGTTGAAAAAATTGGCATCGCCCGAACTTATCAAGCGCTGCAAAACGCGCAGGTTGCATTATTATTGGTCGATACAGCCCATGGTATTGGGGAAACTGAAAAAATCGTTTTAAATCGCTTGCCGCAAGGAATCAGCAAAATTTGGCTACATAATAAAATTGATGCGACCAATGAAACCGCAAAAATCGTCCAAATTGCAGACGAAACGCATATTTATCTTTCTGCCAAAACGGGTGAAGGTGTTGGTTTATTAAAACAACATTTGCTACAAATTGCTGGCTATCAACAAAATGCAGAAGGTATTTTTATGGCGCGTGCCAGACATTTAAGCGCATTAGCGCAAGTGGATAATCACTTAGCCGTTGCTGCAACGCAAATTAGTGCCGCAGAGTTGTTAGCAGAAGAGTTAAAATTGGCGCAAGAAGCGTTAAGCAGTATTACCGGTGAATTTACGCCAGATGATTTATTGGGTGAAATTTTCAGCAAATTTTGTATTGGTAAATAAGCTGCATCGGCAAATAACGCCTTAATAGGTACTAACAAAAAAGGCGCTAAAGCGCCTTTTTTAATACAAAAGTTAACCCAAAATAATGGTTAACTTTTATTTAAATTTACTTATTTAACAAAGTTACCTAATAAGTTGTATTTTTCAGCTAATAAATAATAGAAAACCAAACGCGATTTCATGCGGTCTTCTTTCATTTTTGTGCACACTTCATCAATTGCCGCATCCAAAGCTGCATCAGGTTGGGTAAGGCCTAATTTTTTCTTTAAAAAATTCTCACGCACCGTTTGTTTTTCGGCCGCATCACCGCAAGAAACACTGCGCGAATCTTGTTTAGATAAAACCAATGCATATGTTCTTGCCATGCCTTGTAAGGCAGGCTCATTGATTTTGGAAGTATATTTTGCAAGTGTATCTTTATGATCTTGAATATCGGCCATCATTTTCTCCTAAACTAACTTGTAAAGATTAAATTTTACGGATTATTAAATAAGGGTTAACCGCGCATCTTAAGCGATGCATTTGTCGGCACATCACAAACGGTTTATTGCGCCCTACGTTGATATTTAGCGCATTAACAAATTCGCCACTGTTACTATAGGCGCGTCGTTAAGTGTGGTCAAGGGTTAGCCATTTAAACGATTGCAAAGTGTTTCACGTGAAACAATGTGCGCTTTTTTAAAGCGGTTCACAGTGTATACTTTCGCTAATTAACCAATAATAACGACTAAAAAATATCAATATGCCGCTTTCTTGGAACGAAATTAAAACCCGCGCCACTGCTTTTTCTAAAGAATGGCATCTCGAGCGCCGCGAAGATGCCGAAGCTAAATCGTTTTGGGATGCCTTTTTCAATGTATTTGGCATAACCCGCCGCCGCATTGCCAGCTTTGAAGAGCCGGTAAAAAAGTCAGATGACAAAGGCGGATATATTGATTTGCTGTGGCGCGGCCAATTATTAGTCGAACATAAATCGCGCGGCAAAAGCTTAGATAAAGCCTTTACCCAAGCCAAAGAATACTTTCCCGGCTTAAAAGAGCGCGATTTGCCCAAGTATATTTTGGTATCCGATTTCGCCAATTTCCGTCTTTATAACCTGGATACCAACGAGCAATTTGAATTTGGTATTGATGTGCTGTATCAACACGTTAAGCTATTTGGCTTTATTGCAGGTTATCAAACCCAAATTATTAAACCGCAAGACCCAATCAATATTAAAGCCGCCGAGCGCATGGGCAAGCTGCACGATGCCTTAAAAGCCGTAGGTTACACAGGCCAAAATTTAGAAATTTACCTAGTGCGCCTGCTTTTTTGCTTGTTTGCAGAAGACACCAGCATTTTTGAAAAACGCCTGTTTCAAGATTACATTGAAACCAAAACCAACCCCGATGGCAGTGATTTAGCCCAACATTTAGATAGCCTGTTTTATGTGCTCAATCAGCCCAAACAAAATCGCCTGAACAATTTAGATGAAAGCCTAGCCGCCTTTGAATATATCAACGGCAACCTATTTGCGCAGCGGCTAAACCCCGCCCAATTTGATAGCAAAATGCGCGAAGCTTTGCTGGATTTATGCGCGCTGGATTGGAGCATTATCTCCCCCGCCATCTTTGGCAGTTTGTTTCAAAGCATTATGGATGCGGATGCGCGGCGCAATTTGGGTGCGCATTACACATCCGAAGAAAATATTTTAAAGTTGATTAAGCCGCTATTTTTAGATGCATTATGGGCAGAATTTGAAAAAGTTAAAAGCAACAAAACGCGCCTTTTAGATTTTCATAAAAAGCTACGCAACTTAACGTTTTTAGATCCAGCCTGCGGTTGCGGCAACTTTTTGGTGATTACCTACCGCGAATTACGTTTGCTGGAGCTACAAATATTGCGCGCATTACATATTAGCGGCCAGCAAGTGTTAGACGTGCAAAGCTTAATTAGTGTGGATGTCGACCAGTTTTACGGCATCGAGATTGAAGAATTCCCCGCGCAAATCGCGCAAGTAGCGCTTTGGTTAACCGATCACCAAATGAACATGAAAGTATCGCAAGAGTTTGGCAGTTATTTTGCGCGCATACCGCTAAAAGCCACGCCGCATATAGTGTGCGGCAATGCCTTAACACTTAATTGGGATGAAGTTTTAGCGCCAGAACAATGCAGTTATATTTTGGGTAACCCGCCGTTTTTAGGCAAAAGCAATCAATCAGCCGCGCAAAAAATAGATATGCAATTGGTGTGCGGCGATATTAAAAACGCAGGTTTGCTGGATTTTGTAGCGGCTTGGTATATTAAAGCTACCAGATATGCGCAACACAACAAAACCATTAAGTGCGCTTTTGTTTCTACCAATAGCATTACACAAGGCGAGCAAGTCGGCGTTTTGTGGTCTTGGATGTTAGCCCAAGGTATAAAAATTCATTTCGCGCATCGCACATTTAGTTGGAATAACGAAGCGCGCGGTAAAGCCGCTGTGCATTGTGTGATTATTGGGTTTGGCTTGCACGATGTGGTGGATAAAACCATTTATGAATATGCCGATATTAAAGGCGAACCGCATGCAGTTAAAGTGAATAATATCAATCCATATTTGGTTGATGCACCTGATTTAATTATTGAAAAGGCGCGCCGTCCGATATGCGCTGTGCTTGAAATGAAATATGGAAGCATGCCAAATGATGGTGGTTTTTTGCTGTTTTCGGAAGCGAAAAAAAATGAATTTTTGCGAACTGAGCCAAGCGCCGAAAAATGGATTAAGAAATTTGTAATGGGAGATGAGTTTATAAACAATATTAATCGTTATTGTTTATGGCTTGCAGATATTACTCCTGAAGAATTACGCACTTTGCCACAAGTATTAAAACGTGTTGAGCAAGTAAAAGAGTTGCGACTTAAAAGTACACGTGAATCTACAAGAGAGCTAGCAAAGCAGCCAACAATGTTTGGTGAACCAAGACAACCAATGTCTAAATATTTAGCTCTTCCAAGAGTTTCGTCAGAGAATAGACGCTTTATTCCAATTGCTTTTTTGCTACCCAATATCATTGCAGGTGATAAAGTTTACACAATAGAAAACGCCAGCACTTATGATTTTGGAATAATGACGTCAACAATGCATATGGCTTGGATGCGAACAACAGCTGGCAGAATGAAAAGCGATTACAGTTACACCAACCAAATTACATACAACAACTTCCCATGGCCACAAGTTAACACTCAAAATACCTCAAAAATTGAATCTGCCGCACAAGCGGTTTTAGATGCGCGCGCTGTGCACACCAATGCTTCGCTGGCCGATTTATACGATCCGCTCACTATGCCAGCCAATTTATTAAAAGCGCATCAGGCTTTAGATAAAGCGGTAGGTGAGGCTTATGGTTACAAGGGCGCGGCTACTAAGACAAACAGCGATGCGGCACGCGTGGCGTTTTTATTTGAGCGTTATCAGCAAATCACTTCGCTTTTGCCAGCCGTAAAAAGTAAAACCAAAAAACCTGCCAAAAGCCCTGAAAAAAATTGAGCTAAAAATAGAGTTAACTTAATTGTTTCACGTGAAACAACATTAAAATCTGATTAAAATTCGGTCTAAAATAAGTGTTAAGTACTTTTATCTGATTGTTTTTAAATGACTTAACACCTTGTTTGGCGTAAAATCTTAGTCTTTGCACCTTTGACTGCAAAACTTAACACTAAAAAATGGTTAACTTTTTGAAACACAATATTATTCACAACCTTATTTAAATGAATTTTCCGGATATTTTTGATGTGATTGTCGTCGGCGGCGGCCATGCAGGCACGGAGGCCGCGTTGGCGGCTGCGCGCATGGGGCAAAAAACGCTTTTGCTTTCGCACAATATTGAAACTTTAGGCCAAATGTCTTGCAACCCCAGTATTGGCGGCATTGGCAAAGGTCATTTAGTTAAAGAGATTGACGCGCTGGGCGGCGTAATGGCGCAGGCAACCGATATTGGCGGCATTCAATTTCGCATTTTAAATTCATCCAAAGGCCCTGCTGTGCGCGCCACGCGTGCGCAGGCAGACCGCATTTTGTACAAAGCGGCGGTGCGCCACAAATTAGAAAACCAACCCAATTTATGGTTGTTTCAACAGGCGGTGGATGACATTATTTTGGATAATGAGCGCGCGGCAGGCGTGGTGACGCAAATTGGTTTGCGTTTTAAATCCAAAAGTGTGGTGTTAACCGCCGGTACGTTTTTGGGCGGCTTGATTCATGTGGGTTTGCAAAACTACAGCGCAGGCCGTGCCGGCGATCCACCAGCGATTAGTTTAGCGGCGCGTTTGCGCGAAATTGGCTTGCCAGCAGGCAGGCTTAAAACTGGTACCCCGCCACGCATTGATGGCCGTACCATTGATTACAGCGTAATGCTGGAACAACCAGGCGATAATCCTGCGCCTGTTTTCTCATTTATGGGTAATGTGGCGCAACATCCGCAACAAGTACCGTGCTGGATAACGCACACCAATGAACGCACGCATGACATTATTCGCAGTGGTTTAGACCGCTCGCCCATGTATACCGGCGTGATTGAAGGCGTTGGCCCAAGATATTGCCCAAGTGTGGAAGATAAAATCCATCGCTTTGCCGATAAAAAATCGCATCAACTGTTTTTAGAGCCAGAAGGCTTAACCACCAATGAAGTTTATCCAAACGGCATTTCGACCAGTTTGCCGTTTGATATTCAATTGGCGCTGGTGCGTTCAATTAAAGGTTTAGAAAACGCACATATTCTGCGCCCAGGTTATGCGATTGAGTATGATTATTACGATCCGCGCAGTTTGAAATCCAGCCTAGAAACCAAAAGCGTGCAAGGCTTATTTTTTGCAGGGCAAATTAACGGCACCACAGGATACGAAGAAGCGGCTGCACAAGGTTTGCTGGCTGGCGCAAACGCAGCTTTGTATGTGCAAGGAAAGTCCAGCTGGTGCCCTGCCCGCGACGAAGCGTATTTAGGCGTGTTGGTGGATGATTTAATTACCACTGGCGTGACAGAGCCTTATCGCATGTTCACTTCGCGCGCGGAATACCGTTTGCAGTTGCGCGAAGATAATGCCGATATGCGCTTAACGGCTAAAGGTCGTGAGCTAGGTTTGGTGGACGATGCGCGTTGGGCCGCGTTTGAGAAAAAACTGGAAGCGGTTTCGCGAGAGCAAGAACGCTTAAGAAAAACCTTTGTGCAAGTGGCTATGGATGACGTTTCACGTGAAACGCAAGCCACTATTTTGGGCAAACCTTTAGAGCATGAATACAGTTTATTTGAATTGCTACGCCGCCCAGAGGTGAGTTATGACGGTATGCTCAGTTTAGGCAAAGGCTCTTTAGATGGGCTTGAATTGGGCGAGGTAGACCCAGCCGTGCGCGAACAAGTGGAAATTGCCGCCAAGTATCAAGGCTACATTACGCGTCAGCAAGAAGAAATTACCAAGCAAAAAGGTAGCGAAAATATAAAGTTAAGTGCACTGGATTATGCCGATGTGCATGGCTTAAGTATTGAGGCGCGCCAAAAGTTAACGCAACACAAACCAGAAACCATTGGCCAAGCCGGTAGAATTTCGGGCATCACGCCAGCCACGATTTCTTTATTGCTGGTGTATTTAAAGCGCAAACATAAAAAACAGGTCAGCCAAAACACGATTAGTCCAAACACAAATTCTGACACGCAAGCCGCATGAATCAGGCAGCACTCTTAGCCCAAGGCATTGCCAGCATGGGATTGGCGGTGTCAGACGAAGCGCAGCAAAAATTGTTAATCTATTTGGCGCTACTGCAAAAGTGGAACAAGGTTTATAACTTAACCGCGGTGCGCGACCCACTAGAAATGGTGACCTTGCATTTGTTAGATAGCTTAAGCGTGTTGCCATATGTGAATAGCAAAAATATATTAGATGTAGGTAGCGGCGGCGGTTTGCCGGGTATTGTGTTGGCGATATGCAAACCCGATTTGCAAGTGACCACCATTGATACCGTGCAAAAAAAAGTGATTTTTATGCGTCAGGTAAAAGGTGAGTTGGGTTTAGATAACTTAACGCCTGTGCATGCGCGGGTAGAAAATTTTCAAGCGGATGAGCGGTTTGAGTTGGTTATCTCAAGGGCGTTTTCAGAAATCGCCTTATTTTTAGCGTTAACTCAGCATTTGATTGCAGAAAATGGTCAGTGGTTTGCCATGAAAGGCGTAATACCCACAAGTGAGATAGAAGGCTTGCCAATTGTTCCAGCGAATATCATTGCACTGAAAGTGGCGGGATTAAACGCTGAGCGGCATTTAGTGGTGTTCAAAAACGTTGCTTAAGTGTTGTTAGTGAAAGCTTTGTTCATACAAACGTCTGATTAATGTGCGGTTAATTAAAGAATAATTCATGAAAATATTAGCGATTACCAATCAAAAAGGTGGTGTGGGTAAAACCACCACTTGCGTGAATTTAGCGGCTAGTTTGGCTGCTAATAAGCAAAAAGTATTGCTGGTGGACTTAGACCCGCAAGGCAATGCCAGCACGGGTAGCGGCATTGATAAAGCGCATCTTAAAATGAGCATTTACCATGTATTGATTGGTGAAAAAACCTTAGCAGAAGTGATTGTAAAAAGCGAAAAAGGCGGTTTTGATATCGCGCCTTCTAATCGTGAGCTTGCAGGTGCAGAAGTTGAACTGGTGAATGAGCTGGCGCGCGAAATGCGTTTAAAACAAGCGCTGGCAAAGGTAACAGATTACGATTATGTGCTGTTGGATTGCCCCCCTGCCCTCAATTTAGTCACGGTGAATGCGTTAACTGCGGCCGATACGGTGATGATTCCGATGCAGTGCGAATATTATGCGCTAGAAGGTTTGTCGGATTTAGTGAATACCATTAAAAAAGTGCGCGCGCATTTAAACCCAAAGCTGGAAATCGAAGGCTTACTGCGCACCATGTTTGATACTCGTAATATGCTCGCCCAACAAGTATCGGCGCAGTTGGTCAGCCATTTTGGTGACAAAGTCTATAAAACGGTGATACCACGCAATATTCGGTTGGCGGAAGCGCCCAGTTATGGCTTGCCAGTATTGATGTACGATAAAACGTCTAAAGGTGCAATCGCTTATTTAGACTTGGCAGTAGAAATTATTTATAAAAATCAAAAGCTTAATCAGTCGGAAACGCAAATAAAGGGCACAGTAAATGGTTAAACCAAAGGGTTTGGGGCGCGGTTTAGATGCGTTATTAGCAAATGATAACGAAGAAATTGCACAAGGCGATGCGCTGATGATGTTGAATGTTGACCGGTTGCAAGCTGGTAAATATCAGCCGCGTTCTTATATGGATGAAGCCGCACTGCAAACGTTGGCCGATTCCATTCGCAACCAAGGCATTATGCAACCGATTTTGGTGCGCAATGTTGGCGATGGTCGATACGAAATCATTGCAGGTGAGCGTCGTTGGCGCGCTTCGCAATTAGCGGGTTTAACCGAAGTGCCGGTTTTGGTGCGCGAAATCGCCGATGAATCTGCCTTGGCGATGGCGTTAATTGAGAATATTCAGCGCGAAAACTTAAACCCTTTAGAAGAAGCGCAAGGCATTAAACGCTTGGTTGATGAATTTGCCATGACGCATGAAAAAGCCGCTAGTGCAGTTGGGCGCTCGCGCGCGGCGGTATCCAATTTGCTGCGACTGTTATCATTGTCACCGCCCGTGCAAGATTTATTAATGCACAATAAATTGGATATGGGTCATGCCAGAGCGTTAATCGGGCTAGATGCCGCGCAGCAGATTATGCTGGCGAATAAAATCATGCAACAAGATTTATCGGTGCGCGATGTTGAAAAACTGGTGAAAAAATTAACTGAAAATAATGCGCCAAAAACACAGAAAAAGTTGGTGAACCATGACGTTTTGGCCTTGCAAAACACCTTAAGTGAAAAAATTGGTGCCAGCGTGAATATCTCGGCCAAACAAAACGGCTCTGGCATACTTAAAATTAATTACGGTAATTTAAATCAGTTGGATGACATTATTCGCAAAATAATGCGTTAAGTGTTTCATTTTACGCGGAACTTAATGTAAGGCTTGTTGCAATATTTGCACTTACTACTTGACTAAAAACGCGTAATAATTCAAAATCGCGGACTTTGCTGATAAGCCCATTTCAATCAAACTGAGATGGCAATAAGACTGAGATGACAAAAGAAGAGCAAAACTCAAATTCAGGCTTAACAACGACTAACTTAGAAGCAGGCTTAGATTCAAATCAAGTATTCAACAAAATGTTGCAATGGCAGTTAAGTGCGACATTGGTTGTAACGGTAGTTGCGTTAATCGTTTCAGGTTTACATGCGGGCATTTCAGCATTGGCTGGCGGTTTTTCGGTGATAATCGGTGCGTTTTTCGCTGCTAAAATTGCGCGGCGTAGTAGCAAAGAAGCGGCAACAGTATTGGTTAACCTGCTAAAAGCAGAGGCCGTTAAAATTATTATTATTATTGTGCTGCTATTTATTACGTTTAAGGTTTATAAGCAATTAGTGCCGTTTGCACTAATTGTGGGTTTGGCAGCTGCGGCTTTATTTTCCGGCGCAGCAATGAGTAAATTAGATAAAACAGAATTAGAAATATAAAAATTAAGCAAAACTTAACACTTAAAATTGAATAAAAAACTTTGAATCATTAAACGCCTAATGGGCAATTTGGATTGATATGGCTACAGAACACGCAGAGCACGCACTTACCCCATCAGAATATATATCGCATCATTTAAGTTTTAATGCGCAATCCGTTGGCAATGGCAATTTTTGGACATTGCATATTGATACTTTAATTATGTCAGTGCTATTAGGTTTGGTGGTGATGGGAGTAATCTGGTTAGTAGCGCGCGGTGCAACATCTGGCGTGCCAACTAAGCGCCAAGCCTTTGTTGAGTTAGTTTTTGGTTTTGTGGATGACCAAGTTAAAAATATTTTCCACGGTAACCGTCACAGCTTTATTGCCCCAACAGCACTGACGGTTTTTTTATGGGTGTTCGCAATGAATGCCATGGATTTCCTGCCTGTCGATATTTTCGCTAAATTGATGCACAGCATTGGCTTTGATAAATGGCGCGCAGTGCCAACTTCTGATATTAATACCACATTCGCACTGGCTTTGGCGGTGTGGATTTTAATGATTTTCTTCTCGATTAAAGTAAAAGGTTTAGGCGGCTGGATACATGAGCTGTTTTATGCCCCATTCGGTGGCGCCAAACTCTTTAAACCAAAAAGCGCGCTAGGCTTTGTAGGCTTATTACTAAGCCCATTATTGTTTGTGGCTAATTTCGCTTTTAATATGATTGAGTATATTTCAAAACCCCTATCACACTCATTGCGATTATTTGGCAATATGTACGCGGGTGAAGTTATCTTTTTGCTGATCGGTTTATGGGCGGCAACAGGTTTAACAGGCACTATTTTCGGTTCGATTCTAGGTGCTGGCTGGTCGATTTTCCATATTTTAATCGTGGCGTTACAGGCTTTCATCTTTATGATGTTAACGGTTGTGTATTTAGCAATGGCACACGAAAGTCATTAAAATTTTGTAGTTAAGTAGTTGATTATTAGTTGTAGTTTAATTTTTGAGAGGGTAATAAAATGGAAGCATTAGCATTGATTCAAGCCTACACAGGCGTTGGTATTGGTTTAATTATTGGTTTGGGCGCTGCGGGTGCTTGTATCGGTATTGGTATTATGTGTGCAAGTTTCTTAGAAGGCGCTGCACGTCAGCCAGAAATGATTCCACAATTGCAAGGTAAAGTGTTCTTGCTATTGGGTCTTATCGATGCTTCTTTCATTATTGGTGTTGGTTTAGCCATGATGTTCGCGTTCGCTAATCCATTATTAAGCGTTGTTACAGCAGCAAATTAATTTTTTGAGTCATGCACAATGACTCAAATTTTTATACTGACTTAATTTAATTGGATTAAACATGAATATTAACTTTACACTGATCGCACAAGCTATCGCATTTGCTGTGTTGATTTGGTTCACAGTGAAATTTGTTTGGCCGCCGCTATTAAAAGCGATTGAAACACGCCAAAAAGAAATCGCGGATGGTTTGGCAGCAGCAGCAGACGGCAGAAGTGCCTTAGAAGTTGCGGCAAAAAAGTCAGAAGTCACTTTAAATGAAGCTAAGCAAAAAGCGTCTGAAATCATTGGGCAAGCTGAAAAACGTGGCTCACAAATCGTTGAAGAAGCAAAAACGACTGCCAAAGTTGAAGGCGAGCGCATTATTGCGGGTGCAAAAGCGGAGATTGATCAAGAAGTGAACCGTGCGAAAGAAGGTTTACGTGCACAAGTTTCTGCATTGGCAATCGCTGGTGCTGAAAAAATCTTGCGTAAAGAAATTGACGGCAAAGCACATTCTGAAATGCTATCCAAACTAGCGGCGGAGCTATGATTCTAATTATTAGGATTTTAACTAAGGATAAAATCAATGGCTGAAATATCAACCATCGCAAGGCCTTATGCAGTTGCCGCTTACAAGCTTGGTAAAGAGACAAATTCTCTTGCTAAGTGGTCTGAAATGTTAGGTTTTGCAGCTGCAGTTTCTAGCGATGCGCAGATGCAAGCTTATGTGCAAGACCCAAAAGTAGTGGCGAGCGATTTGCAAAAGACTTTTTTAACAGTGTGTGGCGATAAACTCAATGAGCAAGGTCAAAACTTGATCAAAGTGTTGGTTGAATATAATCGCATGTCTATCTTGCCAGCGATTGCCAGTGCTTTTGAAGAGCTTAAAGCATTGGATGAAGGCACATTAGATGCACAAATTATTGCTGCAGCAAACCCAAGTGCCGCAGAAATCAAGGATTTGGTTGCGCGTTTAGAGGCCAAGTTTGGTAAAAAGATTGAAGCCAATGTTTCTGTGGATGCAGAATTGATTGGTGGCTTTAAAATTATTGTTGGCGATACCGTAATTGACGCGTCCGTCAAAGGTCAGTTGCAAAATTTAGCTTATACGCTTGCGGCATAAGTTGCAGTTATAGAAAATATTAGGAGCTACAATGCAGTTATCTACATCAGAAATCAGTGAACTGATTAAAAGCAGATTAGAGAATTTTTCTACCTCAGCTGAAGCGCGTACTCAAGGTACAGTCATTTCAGTAACAGACGGTATCGTTCGTATTCACGGTCTTTCAAACGTGATGGCCGGCGAGATGATCGAATTCCCAGGAAACACATTCGGCCTTGCGCTTAACTTAGAGCGCGATTCAGTGGGCGCGGTAGTTTTAGGTGATTACGAGCATATTACTGAAGGCGACACGGTTAAATGTACCGGCCGTATTTTAGAAGTGCCAGTCGGCCCAGAATTAATTGGTCGCGTAGTGAATGCCTTAGGTCAGCCGATTGATGGCAAAGGCCCAGTTAATGCAAAAATGACGGACAAAATTGAAAAAGTAGCGCCTGGCGTGATTGCGCGAAAATCCGTTTCACAACCCGTGCAAACCGGTTTGAAATCAGTGGATTCCATGGTGCCAGTGGGCCGTGGTCAACGTGAATTGATTATTGGTGACCGTCAAACAGGTAAAACTGCAGTTGCGATTGATGCCATCATCAATCAAAAAGGTCAAAACATGACCTGTATCTACGTAGCGATAGGCCAAAAGGCTTCTACTGTAGCTAACGTGGTACGTAAACTTGAAGAAAACGGCGCGATGGCTTACACAATCGTTGTTGCCGCAACAGCTTCAGATTCTGCTGCATTACAGTTTTTAGCGCCATACGCTGGTTGTACTATGGGCGAATACTTCCGTGATCGTGGTGAAGATGCATTGATCGTATATGATGATTTGACCAAACAAGCGATTGCTTACCGTCAAATTTCATTGCTATTACGCCGTCCACCAGGCCGTGAAGCTTACCCAGGTGACGTGTTCTACATTCACTCACGTTTATTAGAGCGTGCAGCTCGCGTGAATGAAGATTATGTAGAGAAATTCACTAACGGTGCCGTTAAAGGAAAAACTGGTTCACTCACTGCATTACCTGTGATTGAAACTGCCGCTGGTGACGTTTCAGCATTCGTTCCTACTAACGTGATTTCAATTACCGATGGTCAAATATTCTTAGAAACTGATTTGTTCAACGCCGGTATTCGTCCAGCGATCAACGCGGGTATTTCAGTATCTCGCGTGGGTGGTGCAGCACAAACTAAAGTCATCAAGAAATTAGGTGGCGGTGTACGTTTAGCATTAGCGCAATACCGTGAATTGGCTGCGTTTGCGCAGTTTGCTTCTGACTTGGATGAAGCAACACGTAAACAACTAGACCGCGGTCGTATGTTTACTGAGTTGATGAAACAAGCACAATACGCACCATTGAGCATCTCTAATATGGCGATTACCTTATTAGCAGCGAATAAAGGCTACTTTGATGATGTGCCAACTAATAAAGTATTAGCGTTTGAAACTTCATTACATGGCTTCATGGGCTCTAAATACAAAGCACTCATGGATGGTATCGAGTCTAGTAAAGACTTAGCTGGCGATAACGAAAAAGCGGTTGAAGCGGCAATCCAAGACTTCAAAGCTACTAACGCTTACTAGCACCTCACTATCTAGGACAATAAAATGGCTGGTAGTAAAGAGATTAGAACCAAGATCAAGAGTGTAGAAAATACACGCAAGATCACTAAAGCGATGGAGATGGTGGCTGCTTCTAAAATGCGTAAAGCGCAGGATAGAATGCGTGCATCACGTCCATACGCTGAGAAAATTCGCAATGTAGCGGCTCACCTTTCGTTAGCACATTCAGAGTATCAGCATCCTTTCCTGTTAAAACGGGATAAGGTACAGAATGTTGGCATTATCGTTGTCAGCTCTGATAAAGGTCTGTGTGGCGGTTTGAACACCAACGTATTGCGACTTACAGTTAACCAAATGAAAACTTGGGAAACTGAAGGTAAAAAGATATCTGTCAGTGCTATCGGCAACAAGGGCTATAGCTTCATGATGCGTGTTGGTGCAACTGTTAAGTCACACATCACAGGTTTAGGTGACGTACCTCATTTAGAAACACTGATTGGTACTATCAAAGTGATGTTAGACGCCTATAAAGCTGGTGAAATCGATCAGTTATATATTTGTTATACCCGCTTCATCAATACCATGAAACAAGAGCCGGTTATGGAGCAATTGCTACCGCTAACAAGTGAGCACTTGGGTACACATCCTGTTCATGAGAAGGCTGAGCCTCTTTCGGCTAGCGGCGTAATCAAGAGTGCGGTTAAGGTTGGTACAGCCCAAGGCCACTGGGATTATATCTATGAGCCAGAAGCCAAGCCTGTGATTGACCAGTTGTTGATGCGTTATATCGAGTCATTGGTATACAACGCTGTAGCAGAGAATATGGCTTCAGAACAATCATCACGTATGGTTGCTATGAAGTCAGCGTCTGATAACGCGAAAGAAGTGATTGGTGATTTGAAACTGGTTTACAACAAAGCGCGTCAAGCAGCCATTACCAAAGAGATTTCAGAAATCGTCGGCGGCGCGGCAGCGGTAGCTTAAGACTTAAAGCTTTTAATAGAACATCAAATTTGAATTCAACAGATTAGTTTGAATAGGATATAAAAATGAGTACAGCAGACGTAAGTGTAAAAATTGGTAGAGTAGTGCAAATTATTGGTGCGGTGGTAGACGTTGAGTTTCCACGTGACCAAATGCCTAAAGTGTTTGAAGCGTTAATTATTGATGATGCTACAAGTAAAGCAGAAGAAGGTTTAACACTTGAAGTGCAACAACAATTAGGTGACGGCATTGTACGTACTATTGCGATGGGTTCTTCAGATGGACTTTCACGTGGCGCAATGTTCAAATCTACAGGCAGCCAAATTACTGTGCCAGTTGGTACTGCTACACTAGGCCGTATTATGGACGTTTTAGGCCGCCCAATTGATGAGGCTGGTCCGATTGAGTGTGACGAGCGTCGTGCGATTCACCAGAAAGCACCAACATTTGAA